>CAWDLC010000029.1:0-14285 GCA_963803045.1 Binataceae bacterium (SeqCode)
TGAGATGCTGGGCGATCTGCTGAAGCGGCGAATCGAGTATTCAGAGCGCGACGGCGATCGATTCTTCGACGCGGTCCAGAATGCGCGCCTGATTGCCGCCGCGGAACAGTATTATCGCGTGATGTACTACGGCTCCGTCGAATCGTGGAACCTGCGCGACCAGCATATGTTCGACACGCTGAGCGGCTGCTCGAATTTCAGGGCATCGGCAGCAAAGCAATTGTATGGGCGCACAACTCTCATGTGGGTGATGCGTCCGCTACGGAGATGGGTACCCGCGGAGAACATAATGTGGGGCAGCTATCCCGAAATCGGTTCGGCGGGGCAGCGTACCTGCTCGGATTTGGAACGGATCACGGGACCGTCGCGGCAGCATCGGATTGGGACGGCCCGATGGAAATAAAGCGGGTGCGGCCTTCGCACGAACGAAGTTACGAACGGCTGTTTCACGAATCAGGCGTCGCGGCGTGCACGGTTCATCTGCGGGCGCCTCGGCGCCAGGCGGTACGCGATGAACTCACGCCGGCACGTCTTGAACGAGCTATCGGGGTCATCTACCGGCCGCAATCGGAATTGATGAGTCACTATTTTCAGGCGTCGATCCCGCGGCAATTCGACGAGTACATCTGGTTCGATGAAACCAAGGCCGTGTCACCGCTATCCGCAGTCGCGACGCGCGGAGTCCCGGAAACGTTCCCATTTGGAGTGTGACATGTAATCCTTGGCGGGATTTCCCGGCTTATCGCTCGTTGGGAAGGATCGCCGCACGCCGCAGCAGGATGACCCCAATTCGCAAATTCGCGCTCGCAGTCTTGCTGGTCACGTTGATGGCTGTAATCGGCTCATTCGGTTACTTCATGATCGAGCACATGTCGATTCTCGACTCCTTCTACATGTCCGTCATTGTCATCTCGACAGTCGGGCTTGGAGAGGTAAAGCCGCTTAGCCCGGCCGGCCGTCTTTTTACCATTGGGCTGATAGTCACAGGTGTCGGCAGCGCGATTTACATGTTTTCAGTGATTGGGGAACTTGTCGTTGAGGGGCGCCTTAAAGAGTTTCTTGGGAAGAGCGCAATGAATCGCAAAATTCATGGTCTCCAGGGACATGTCATCGTATGCGGCTTCGGGCGTTTCGGCCACGCGGTGGTCGAAGAGCTAAATCGCAAGGCGGTACCAATGGTGGTGATCGAGGCAGACCCCGCGAGGCAAGCAGATCTGAACATTGCCGGCGTGATGCACGTCGTGGGATCGGCACTGGAAGATTCGGTGCTCGAGGATGCCGGGATCGGTTCGGCCAGCGCGATAATCGTCGCAACCGGATCGGATGCGGACAATTTGTACATAACGCTTTCAGCGCGCGAGAAGAATCCGAAGATTCTCATCTACGCGCGCGGCGACACGGATGCGGGGCTGCGGCGGCTCAAGCTGGCGGGAGCAGACCAGGTCATCGCGGCCTATCAATGGGCCGGAATGAGAATCGCGGCGAGCATCCTGCGTCCGTCGGTTGTGGATTTTCTACAACTCTCCGTGCCCGGCCGCGAGTCCGAGGTCGATCTGGAGGAGATCAGGATCTCGCGCAAAAGCCCGGCGGCCGGATTGACCATCGCGGCGGTGGAACGGGAGAATCCGCGGCTTCGGATCGTGGCGTTGAAGCGCAACGACAAACCGCTCGAGATGATTCCTGGTTCCGAAACGCGGATCGAACCCGATGATTTGCTGGTCGTGATCGGCGAATCGGACAGCCTCAAACGCCTGGCGTCCCTTTAAGGACCTTCGTCGTAACGGACCAGGCGGCGCACCGAATTGGCGTATTCGAGCGCGGCCTGAAGCTGAGAATCGCTTTCTTAGTGGCCTGCATCCCGATAAACGCCGCACCGAAGGTCGTAACACCGCCCAAGAGTGGGTCGACTCGCTTCATTGCGCGTGCGGCCAGAGCGCACTGCGGGTAATAGACCGCACCACAGACCCGATCTACCTGTAGGGCGGCGGCGATCGCGACCGTGCGCAGTTCGTGCGCGGTCGTGAAACGCGCGTGTCTCCAGAACTCGTTGCCCAACCAAGCGCGAACTCGCCGGGAAGCCGCCCACGTGCTCCATCTACCCAGCCCGCCTATGACAAGGCGGCCGCCGGGTTTGAGCACACGCGCCATTTCTTTCACGGCGCGGGATCTCTGTTCCACGAAGCAAAGGACCGTTACCGCAGTCACCACATCAAAGCATTGCTCACGGAACGGAAGATGCTCGGCGCGGCCGGGTAAATAGCTCATCGCATCCCGCTCGGCCATTGTCCGCGCAGTCGCCTTCGCGATCATGCGCGGGTCAGGGTCGCAGCCGATGACGATTGATGCTCCCCTGTTGCGGAATTCGGTTGCGAGGGTCCCGTCCCCGCAACCGACATCCAGAACGGCTTTGCCGGATAGAGGCCCTACTAACTTCAGAGCCAGTTCCTGTTCCAGTGACTCGGTGATCGCGCCGAGTGTGGACGCCCGCCAGTCGGCATAGATGTCGGGACCAACTTCGCCAGCTCTACCCGAGGTACGCGTTTTGGCCAAGACGTCTGCTGCCATTGAAGGATCAACTTGGGACCGGGCAGGCGTTGGAAATCGTAATGGTCACGACTACTTGGCCACGACTTGCAGCTTTGGCGAACGCCGCGGCTAGTGCGGCAAACATGATGTCACTTTCCCCTGTGACGGTGGTGCTCATTGGCCCGACTTGCGGAGTCAATCCATGTTCCTCAAGAGCACTGCGTACGGACTCCACGGCGGGCCCGAGGTGCTCTTGCCGTAGCGGATAGACACTGATTTGTGCACTGGTTGTCATGGGTAGGAGTCTCCTTGTCGGCGTAGGCCTTCAAGCGGAGGACTGCTTCTTGCCATGAAGACCCAGCGGGCGTTCATTCTAAAGCATATTTTGAGGCATTTAGCACATCCGTAGAGAACGGCCAGCCCTCATGATTTGAGCAGGCTCAGGAAGAACAGCCCGCCGGCCATGGCTACGATGACCGGGCCGGAAGGACGGTGCGTCAACGCAGCTATCCAACTGCCCAGGAGCGTAGAGGCGAGCGCAGCTCCGATCGCAATCGCGAACATGCCGTCGATGCTTCGGGCGAGACGCTTCGCAACCGTCGCAGGGATGATGATGAGTGAGCCCATCAGCAGCACCCCGAGATAACGCATTCCGAGCGCAACGGTCACCGCGAAGGCGGCCAGAAACGACAGCTGCAGGCCCCTGACGCCGATGCCCGAAGCGATCGCGACCTCGGTCGAGACCAGCGATACGAGCAGACGATCTCGCGCCTTGAAAATAAACGCGACCACCGCAAGGGCGGCGGCCAGACCGAACAGTGTTTCCGCGGTCGTCATCCCGCCCGGCGTCCCGAACAAGGCATCGATAAGTTCTTCGCCGGTAGCAGTGAGGCTGCCGATCGCAAGCGCGACTGAAAATACGACTCCCGTGATCGCTTCGGTCGATAGTTCCGTCCCGCCCTCAATCGCCCAAATCAAAACGGCGCCCGCCAGCAGCGCGACCAGTGCGCCGATCAGCGGGTTGAGTCTCAAGACGAGAGCCAGCCCGATTCCCGGCAAAGCGACGTGAGAGAAGGCGTCAGCCGCCAACGTCATCCTTCGCATCACGGCAAAGCAGCCCACCAGCCCGGCCGCAACTGCCATTGCGGCGCACACAATCAGCGCCCTAGCGTCCATGGTCATCGTGGAGGTGAAAGCTGATTGGCGTACCGTAAACTTCCGATAACCGCTCGGGCGTGAGAAGCGCTTGGGGCGCTCCCAGGTAGGCGTGTTGCCGTGCGAGGCACAAAACGGTGGAGGCGTATCGGTACACGACGCTCAGGTCGTGCGAGATGAGAAGGGTCGTAATCGCCTCTTCTTGCTGAAGCCGGCGAAGTGCTGCATTCAGCGCTTCCTGGCCAGGAGCATCGACGCCGGCTGCCGGTTCGTCGAGCAGGAGAACGTCGGGCCTGCCGATCAACGCAAACGCGACTAGGAGGCGCTGAAACTGGCCTCCCGACATGCTTCCGATCGGTTGAACCAACACCTCTTCCCGCAAATCCACGCGCTTCAGGGCGCGAAGTGCATCTTCTTTTCGCGTACGTGCGATCGTCAACTTGGCGCGCAGGAGGTCTCTGCCGGTTATCGGAAGATCGCGCTCGATATCGAGTTTCTGCGGCACGTAGCCGAACCGTGTTCCCGGCGCCCAGCGAATCGTTCCTTCGAACGGTATCGCGCCGATGAGCGCGCGGAACAGCACCGTTTTGCCGGAACCGTTCGGGCCAATTACAGCAAGCGAAGCCCCGCGGGCGACGGAAAAACTGAGGTCCGCGAGGATCACCGTGTGGTCGAAGCTGACAGTGAGGCGGTTCACGTCGAGAATAGAGCCGCCAAGGGCTGCTTTTTGGCTGGGCATCTGGCGCTCTGGAATCTCGTTCGGCATCAATCTGCACATGGCAGGTTAAGGAGTTTCGTCGCAACGGACCAGGCGGCGGTCGTGATTGGCGCACCGCACCGCCGTAGACACGGTCAGAATCGAGGACACGTGGCTGGCAGCGCCGCGGACTCGATGCCTTCGCACATCGCGTTGTTCACCGCCAAGTTACCAACGTCATCAAGCGTCACCGTCCAGATGGTATCGTAGTCGTCGTCCGGCCAAGGCGGCGCGAGTTGAGGCGGCCTGCTCGTCGGGTAATAGCGGCCGATCAGGTGGTTGACCATCGGTGGAATGTGATCGTGTTCCCATCCCACCAGCAGCGTCTGGTTGTCGAGCGCGTTATTCCCAAAGAAGAAATCGCTGGACTCACACGGTTGGCCGGGCTGCAGTATGCTGCACGCGTTGTACAGCGAATTAGCGACCAGGCCAAAAGGCAGGTTGTTGGCGATTGCATAGGGTTCGACAGTCAGCGCCGGCCTGACGTACGACCAACTTGAGTTGCCGGCGGAGTTCGTGCCGCCGCTGAGGGTTTGCGCAGGGTCGACCGAATAGACCGCATTGGGTCTGATCTTGCCTTCTAAAACGATCGGGATATCCAGCGCGCGCCATTGTCCTGCACAAACGTAATTGCCGTCATCAAAGAAGTGCTCCGGGTGCGCTTCCGCATGGCGAACCAGGTACACGGTCTCGTTGATGTTGATTCCATCCGGGATTACGGCGCCGCCGCTGCCGCCGGTCACCTCGATGCTGAAAGGCGTCTGCATCGCGCATGGAGTGCTGACCGGCGTCGGCGAAGGCAACGCAGGGTAGGTGGAGGGCGGGTGCAGATTGCTGTTGAAGGTGACCAGGTGAGCCCTTCCTGACGGCGCGATCGAGATCGCATAGATATAGTTGGGACCCTGATAGCTCGCCGGAAGAGTCAGGTTATAACCTTCGAGCTTATTGATATTTGCCATCAGGGCGCTGACGGTCTCCCAGGGCGCCGAGAAGACATAAAAGCGCGGGACTTTTGCAGGGACTTTTGCCGTGATAATGCCGCTTACCAGGGCTTCGTTATCGCCGCCTTGATCTTGGAAATCGAGCCCTTGGCATTCTGGGCACAACGGATCTGGCGTAGGCATTCCGCTTGGTTGCGCTCCCGTGGCATACGTGGCGTTAAGCGGATAGCTGTTGCCGATCGCGCTCTCGGCCAGGTTGTCGGGATTGTAAAGCGTAATCTGGTTGAGAAGGGCGAACTGCTGAATGGTCTCAGGGGCCGCCATATCGGGATCATTGCTGGTGGTTTGCAAATGCGTCATCGGTTCCAGCACGTAAATACCGGTTACATTTTTATTCCCCAGCACGTGCTGTTTCAGGAACGTGGCTATCCGCAGCGAGCGTTGTAAACCCCGATTGGTGAGGTTGGCCGTGCCTGGATTGACGTCCCCCGCAGCCTGGTAAGCCAGATCCTCGCTTACCACGAAGATTAGGTTGATATTGTCGGCGCTCAGCGGAGCGGGAGTTGACGGCGCTGAGCCGCCGCATCCCGCAAGCAGCGTCAGGGCAACGACCAGGAACAGCGGCCGCACAACAGCAATCTTGTTCATAATCATTCGACGGGCCGATGACGTCACCTCCGCGTGGGCTGGAAATGCTCAGAAGTGAGGACACTTGGCGGGCAGCTTCGCGGACTCGATGCCTTCGCACTTCGCGTTGTTCACCGTCAAGTTGCCCTCGGCGTCAAGCGTCACCGTCCAGATGGTGTCGTAGTCGTCGGGCGGCCAATCGGGCGCCGCCGTTGGGCTGGGGTTGGGTTGGAAATAGGTCGAGATCAGCGCATTTACTGTCGGTGCGATGTACTGGTACGACCAGGCCAGCAGCACGGTCTGATTGGAGAATTTGCCACCTGTGAGGTCGGTGAAGAAAAAATTACTGGCTGAATTCGAATCGGTCACATCGAAGCTCGCGGCCAGATCATAGGGCAAGTTATTGGCGATTGCGTATGGTTCGGCGGTCAATGAAGGCGCAACAGCCGACCACGAGGTCCCGAAGCCTGGGCTAATCTGAGCGGGGTCGCTCGAATAGACTTGCTGGGGGCTGATTTTGCCGTGCAGTGCGTTGGGAAGATCCAGCGCGCGCCATTGCCCCGCACAGACATAGTTGCCGTCGCTCCAAAGAGGCCGCGGATGTGCGTCTGCGTGCCGAATGATGTAAAGGGTTTCGTTCTTATTGATGTTCTCCGGAATTACGGCGGAAGCGTATGCGTCGGGCACTTCGATGCTGAAAGGTGTCTGCATCGCGCATGGAGTGCTGACCGGCGTCGGCGCGGGCAGCGCAGGGTAGGTGGAAGGCGGGTGCAGACTGCTGTTAAAGGTAACCAGGCGGGCCTTTCCCGTCGGCGCGATCGAGATCGCATAGATATAGTTGGGGCCCCTATAGCTCGCCGGAAGAGTCAGGCCATAACCTTCGAGCTTATTGATATTTGCCATCAGGCGGCTCGTGGTCTCCCAGGGCGCCGAGAAGACATAAAAGCCCGGGACCTTTGGCTTTGCCGCGATGATACCCGTTACCAGGGTTTCGTTGTCGCCTTCCTGGTCGCTGAAATCGAGACCCTGGCAACTCGGGCAGAGTGATGTCGGCGTAGCAACTCCGGTGGGCAGGGGCACTGCTGACGCATACGATGCATTGAGCGGGTAGCTGTTGCCAGTATATCCGGCATATATTGGCGGCGGCTCAGTGGGCAGAGTGATGTGGTTGAGAAGGGCGAACTGCTGAATGGTTTCAGGGGCCGCCATATCGGGGTGATTGCCTGCGGTTTGCAAATGGGTCATCGGTTCGAGCACGTAGACGCCGGTTACATTCTTCCTCCCCAGTACGTGCCGTCGCAGGAACGTGGCCATGAGGAGCGACCGCTGCAAGCCCCGATTGGTGAGGTTTGCGGTACTTGGATTGACGTCCCCGGAAGCTTGGTAAGCCAAGTCCTCGCTTACCACGAAGATCAGGTTGAGGTTGCCGACGCTCAGCGGAGCAGGGGTTGGCGGCGCTGAGCCACCGCATCCTGCGAGCAGCGTCAGGGCAAGGACCAGGAACAGCGGCCATACAACGGTAATTTTATACAACTGCACGAATTCCTTTGTCGTCGGAAGTGGGAACAAATAGCTATACTCGATTAAGGAGCTTCGTCGTAGCGGACCAGGCGGCGCACGGAATTGCTGTATTCGAGCGCGGCCTGGAGCTGAGAATCGCTTTCGGCGTGAATCTCGAAAATCGGCTCGCCCCGCATCACGGTATCGCCGACGTTCTTGTATAGCCTCACGCCTGCGGAAGCATTTGAAGGCGCGCCGGCGCGTTTTGCTACTCGCGATATTTGCCAGCAATCGATCTGCGCAATCATCCCGGCTTGTCCGGCTGCAAAGTTTCGGCGCCAAGGCGCTTCGGGAGGCATCTCGCGTCGTCCCTGCGCGTCCACGATTCGGTCGAACCTTTTGAGAGCGGCGCCCGAATCGAGTGTCCGGCGCGCCGCCTCATAGCCGCGCGAGGACGCCTCGACTCCGGTCATTTCCAGCAGGCGTCCGGCGAGCATCAGCGACTTTTCGCGCAGATCCGCAGGCGCACCGGGTTCGCATCGGAGGACCGAAAGGACATCGAGCGCCTCCAATCGCGGTCCGATGCCATATCCGATCGGGCCGAGCGCCTGGGTAGTCACGGTCTCCAGCCGCAGACCAATCCGCTCGCCCACGGCCATGAACAGCCCGCTGAGACGCTCGGCAAGTTCGGGAGTTTTCACCTTGGCCGAAGAGCCGACGGGAATGTCGATCACAACGTGGGTCGCGCCGGCGGTCTTCTTCTTGGCGAGAATCGAGGCGACCATTTGCGCCTCGGTGTCGATCTCCATCGGGCGCTCGACGGTGATAAGGATGTCGTCAACGGGCGCCAGCTCGAGCGCGCCGCCCCACGCGATGCATCCGCCGACTTCCTCGACAACCCGATACAGTCGCTGCGGAGAGAGAGCGACATCGGCGAGTACCGCCATCGTGTCGCCGGTGCCGGCAGGACTGGTGACAGCGCGCGAGGAAGTCTTGGGAATTTTGAGTCCGAGTTCCGCGAGAATCGGAACCAGGATCATGGTGGTTCGGTTGCCGGGAACACCACCGACGCAGTGCTTGTCGGCGACAATCGAGTCGCCGAATGTGAGCTGCTCGCCAGTGGCGATCATCGCGAGCGTGTAGTCAGTCAGTTCCGGCAAATCAAACTTCTGAAAGGCACAACCCAGCACGAACATCGAAAGCTCGACGCGCGAATAACGTCGTGCCGCGACGTCGCTCAGGATCGCATCGAAATCCTCGCGTTTAAGGTGTCTTCCGCCGAGCTTGGCCCTCACCAAATCCACGCTCCGCGGCGCGACCGCGAAACTTACCCCTACTGCGCCACCATCCGGCAAGCCAAGATCGTGAAATGCTTCCTCCGAGAGTCCGATCTCGTCGGCATCAAGCAAGCCATCGCTGCCAACGTTCAGGACGCCGGTGATTTCGCGCTGTATCCCGGTTTGGCCATCGATGCCGAAGACGCGTGCACGGTCGAGCGGGTGCAATCCCAGGTTTCCATTTCGGACGGCGTGCTCGTGAATGACGATCACGTGCTCGCGCAGCGTATCGAGCGGTAGATGTCTAAGCCGAAAGTGCGTCACGGGTCGTTAGTCTATACGCACCTGCTCGAAGATTGCGCGGTACCACGGCGTTCCATCCCAGCTCATGCGCTATGCGCGCGCGAAGAGCTTCGGATGCGGGCGGCTCACCGTGAACGACATAGACGATCTGCGGCCGAACCGTAGCAAGCTTCAGCCAGTTCAGGATTTCCCTCTGATCAGCATGCACAGAGAAGCCGGGGACATCGACAATTTCCGCGGCGACCGGGACGTAGTCTCCCAGCATCTTTACCATCGGAGCGCCGTCGAGCAGCGACCTGCCACGAGTTCCGTCGGCCTGATACCCGACAAGAATCACCGTGTTGCGGCGGTCGGGAAGCCGTCTTTTGAGATGATGGAGGACGCGGCCGCCCGACGCCATTCCCGATGCGGAGATGATGATCATCGGCCCCGACATCGAGTTAAGCTGTATCGACTCTTCCACGGTTTTGATCTCGGTCAGATCCTGGTCATTGAAGAAGCCTTTTGCATGCGCGATATCGGCGCGGATTTCAGGGCTGCCACGGGCGATAAATTCTTCGTAAATCCTCAGCGCAGCAAGCGCCATCGGACTGTCCACGAACGTTGGAGTGCGCGGGATTCGGCCGGCGTCGCGCAAGCGCGCCAGATAGTACAGGATGACCTCGGTTCGATCGACGGCAAAAGAGGGAATAATGACGACACCGCCGCGCTCGAGCGTCTTTGAGATCGCATCTCCGAAACGCTGAAGCGACGCCGCATCGTCATGAATCCGATCGCCGTAGGTGGACTCGATCACGATCACGTCGGCGGCGGGAGGCGGCGCGGGAGGGCGCAGGATTGGGTGAGTTGGACGTCCCAGGTCGCCGGTGAAGAGGATTCTTTTACGGCGGGCAGAGTTTATCTCGATACTTATCAAGGATGATCCGACAATATGGCCGGCACGCAGAAACCGCGCAGTTATTTGACCAAGTTCCACCGTGGTGTCGAATTCCGCCGGCGAAAAGCAATCAAGCGAATTCCATGCGTCTTTTTCGGTGTAGAGCGGGAGCGCAGGTGAGTGCTTGGAATATCCTTTTGCGTTCGCATACCTGGCCTCTTCTTCCTGAAGATGACCGCTGTCCGGAAGCAGGACGCGGCACAAGGAGTGCGTACCAGGTGTCGAAATCACCTTCCCACGGAAACCATCACGCACGAGCGCCGGTATATAGCCGCTGTGATCCAGGTGTGCGTGCGTCAGCAGGACGGCGTCGATGCCGTGAACATCGACTGGCAACGGCTGCCAGTTCATCAAGCGGAGCTGCTTGAGCCCTTGGAACAGGCCGCAATCGACAAGTACACGATGGGCTGCGACCGTCAGCAGAAACTTACTGCCGGTGACCGTGCCGGCAGCCCCAAGGAATCGTAGAATCGGGGCTGGGACATTCACGATGCGGTTCGGCAATGGTTCAGTTCACCAACCTGAAGACTTGGGCGCAATTCTGACTTATTGAGTAGAGCGGAAAATCGCAATTTATACCATGAGTTGTGGTTTTGGGACGGCTCCGCTCTATGGCTAGCTTCGTTCCGTCAAAAATTATTTCGGCCAAGAGCAGGTGTCGCCGGATTTCGGGCGAGCCAGACGGGTACGGGACATCCTGGCGGTTGACCATTGCGTATGTGTAGCACGCCGCATCCGGCGGGGGCAGGCTGAATGGTTCATCCCCAAGCGCGGCCTGAAACCGGGATTCAGGAGTCACGGGAAAATAGTTGAAACCGCGGCGCAAGTCATCCGCAGCGCATGGCAGAGGGACTCGGCGGCGGCGTTGGTTAATGCGTCGGCCCGGGACTCGGAGCTGCAGCAGGCTTGGGATTGGTCTGCGGCTGTGCTTGGTTCGCTTGCGCAACGGGCACCGCAACCGGCTCGAGGTGGGCAGCTATCATCGTCTGCTGATGGCCCCACGCCGCGCCGTCCGCCATGTCAACTCCGAGCGGGATCACCCAGCAAATGAAACTCCAGATCTCGTATCCCCATCGGAAGGTCGCGTCGTCGGTCACGGTCTGTTCTTGGTACCCGGCTTTCGTCAACTGAATCTGGAGATTCCGCGAAGAAGGCACGGTCGTCGTAAACGGGGTTTTTCCACTCTGTTCGCCGTTGATGCTAACGTCGGCGGCGGCTGGATCGGAACTGACCATGATCTCTTCGTGCGTTCCCTTGAGCATCGTCGCGCATGACGCGCACGAGAAGGCAGCGGATAGAGCAATAGCCGCAGCCCTTATCCTCAAAGTAGTCATGTTTTGATACCCGTATTTTGAGTGCTGACGCGTTCGGCCAGCGTGCGACCATCGCACGGAGTGGCTGCGCCGGTCAAATGAAGGGTCAGATAAGCTTGTTTACCGAGTTGTCGCTGCGGCGCAATCAGACGGTTAACGGACTTCGGCTCGTCGGCACCAGGCGGCGATCAGAATCCGCCGGGGTAGTATCCGCGGTTGTAGTAACGAGGGCCCTGGTAAGAGCCGTAGTACCCACGATGCTCCATCTCGGTGCCGACAATATAACCGACTGCGCCGCCGCCAAGACCGCCAATAAGCGCACCGGTTGCCGGTGACCCTTCAGCGCCGCCAATCGAGAGCTCCGCCGCCGGCACCGATTGCAGCGCCGGCAAGCGTGTCGTTTGCGCGAGGACTGGCAAAGCAACCCGTCATCGTCGTTAGAGCAAATGCGCCGGCAAGCGTGATGATCGCGGTTCGCAAGGTTCTCCCGGCGCTCACTGTGGCCGCATGTTTTGACTTCATCTTCAAACCTCGACGATGTATTCACCATAGAATACGAATGATGCGACCGTCTGGTTGCAAAACCTTACGGTTTCGTAATGTTGCGCGCGACGAGGAAACGCAGCTTTTGCAAAAGAATGAGGTTGGCTCCCCGGGCCGGATTCGAACCAGCGACATGACGGTTAACAGCCGTCCGCTCTACCGACTGAGCTACCGGGGAGTACTTTACCGAGTTCTGTCTTGCACCGAGTCGGAACTACTTTCGATATCCGCGTATCGATGCGAAATCAAGCACTCAACTAATCAACTGACAGCGCCCGACATTATAGCTGGAGACGGGCCGTATGAATCAATCCGGTTGCGCGCCGGGTCACTCGGGCACCTTGGTGCCGCGCAGCGCCTTGTCCTGTACCGCACCCATCGCCTTGACCGTATCGGCAACGTACCTGGCCGGGAGAACGCCGGCCAGACCGGAAAAAACCGGATCGGTATTGAGAGAAGTGCTGGCCTCGAGAATTCCCCATAGCGCAAAGCGAAGCCCGGCGCTGACGAAGACCGGGGCGCCGCTGGAAAATCCGGGCGCCCCGCCGCCGTCAAGATAGCTGAGTTGCTGCAAGCCCGCACCGATGACTTCGGTGTCGGCGGGCGCCGGAACGGAGACGTGGCCGAAACGAGCAAGCGCCTCGAAGCGACGCTGGTTGACGCCCACGGTTGCGGCGGTCAGGTAGTACACCTGCGCGCCGGTTTCGGGGCGGGCGAGCGGATCGTCGCTGCCGAGCAACGAGCCAAGCGCGATGGGCGCGATGCTCGCGCTTTGGGGAGTGAACGGAACCGCGGCGACGTCGGCCTTTTCTTCCTGCGGGTCGAGCACCCAGCGGTTTTCAGGTGGCAGCGGCTCCTCGCGCATCGCACCGGTCTTGGAGTCCTCGAGCGTGAGCAAGAGACCGGCACGTGGATTGCCGCCGTCGTCCAGCAGATTGTGGTGTGCGGTCACCAGGTAAACGAACGAGCGGCCGGGGAACACTTCGCTCGGCACGGCAACGAAGAATGCGGTGCCGAGCTGCACGACGCGGCCGCTGCTGTGGGTCACGATGCCGGCGACGTTGCGCAGCGTTCCGGAAGGGACGGTGTCGGCGCACAACGCGCTCGGCCCGACCGCGAGGATGGACGCGAGCGCGACGGCGGCCGCCGCAATCGAGAGTATTGCTTTTCTCATCCGATCAGATTCATCCAGAGTTCTATTGCGGGTTGGCTGGCTTCCGTTTCGGCGCACAACGATAGCAGAAGAGCGCCCGTGTGGAAGCGGCTCGCGGTCAGTCTTGATGCGTGAGTGAGTGGAAAAAAAACAGAGCGGCGCGGCAGGAGCTGTTTGCTCCGACCACGCCGCCAATTCAACTATTTCACTTCTTCACTTTCCACTGGCTACAAGTCGAATCGCGATACGCGACGCGAGATTCTACTAGCGGTTGCGGCCTGCGCCGCCGCCACCGCCCTCTCTGCCGCCACCACCGCCGCCGCCACGCCGGCGATCTCCGCCGCCGCCGGGGCCGCGCGGACCACCGGTGCTGGCGCGCGCCTCGTCGATCTTAATCCTTCGCCCCTTCAGGTCGGTGTCATTGAGCGTCTGGATTGCCTTGGCCGCCTCGGCCGCATCAGCCATCTCGACGAAACCGAACCCGCGCGACTGGCCTGAGAATTTGTCCGTCACGACGACCGCGCTCTCGACCTTTCCCGCCTGCGCAAACAAATCTGCCAGATCTTCCTGCGTAACCGCGGCCCAGCCCGATGAAACCGAGCTCCTGTGGGAACGACTCGCCCCTCACCTGGATGATGCAGTGGCCGCCCTTTCCGAGGCTGACCGCTCGGGCGATCCTCCTGAGGTTCTATCAAAAGAGGTCGCTCTCCGAGGTGGGGCAACATCGGGATTAAGTGAAAAAGCGGCCAAGAAGAGGGTGAGCCGGACAGTGGAAAAGCTCAGGGCCTACTTAACCCGACGCGGTGTGACCTTGGGGGGTGCAGTGCTGGCCGGTTTATTCGTCGAAAAGAAAGGTGCAGGCTGCGCCGGCGGCTTTGACTGCAAGCGTGCTTAAGACTTCTGGCGCAGGTCTCTCTGTCACGCTCGACGACTGGCACAGGAGACACTCAGCGCCTGGCGCTGGGCCAAGATAAAGCTGGCGTCTGCGGCCGGCGTATCAGTGGTGCTGGTTGCCCTGCTGTTGCACAACGTGAGCGGAAGCAGATTGCTGAAATCCGGAGCTTGCTCACCCAAGTGGCCAAGCCATCCCTGACCGCCCAAGCGTCCCCGGCCAACACCGGGGAAGTCACGGAATCGAAGCCCGGAGCGGTTCCCGACGCCCAGATTCCTTTTGCGCGCTGTCTCTGCCGTCTCCGACCAGGGTATCGCCGGCGGACGGGTAGCAGTGAGCTACGTTACCCCTCCGGATCGGG
>CAWDLC010000030.1:0-14743 GCA_963803045.1 Binataceae bacterium (SeqCode)
CGTAGGCGAGGTTGCCTACATACAACTTAGTGGGCATAAAAGCCCCTCCTTCTGAATTTGCCGGGAAGCTCCTATACAGACGACCATCCGGGATTTTGGCCGGGATCCGTGAGAAAGGCCGCGTCCGAGGCATCTCGATCCACAGAATAACATATGCGGACCCCAGAACCGTGTAAAGCAAGGCGGAAAATGGCGCCGCAGCGTGTGATTCATCCGCTCGAGATAAGGGGCGGCCTAATTTCAGGCAGCGCCGGGCGGCTTCATGCAGCGCCGGAATGGAGATCGCGCCCCATGCGCTCGCGGCCGAGCAAGATGACAACGGTCGCGCAGACCATCACGATTGCGGCGACGCCCGCCAGCGTCGCGGCGTAGCCGAATCGTTCGGCGAGCAAGGCTTGACTGACGGCGGCAACCGACGCGAACAACACCCCGGTTTGATACGCGAGGCCCGAGAACAGACCGCGAACTTCCGGCGGCGAGAGCTCGGTCAGATGCGCCGGGATGACGCCCCATGCGCCCTGCACCATGAACTGCATGAGAAACGCGCCAAGCGTCAGGACCGCGAGCGTGCCCGGATAGATCCACAGAGGTATGACCAGACCGGCGCATATCACCGCGGTCGCCATCGTGCGCCGCCGCCCCATGCGATCGGACAAGTAGCCAAAGGTCAGGCCGCCGAGCAGCGCACCCACATTATAGATGAGCGCGATCGTCGCCACCGTGCGGGTGTCGAACCCGCGATCCTTTTCGAGGAAAGTCGGATACATGTCCTGGGTGCCGTGCGACGCGAAATTCATCATCGTCATCAGCACGCATAGGTAGAGGAACAACTTCCAGTTGGCGCGAATCGCATCGCGAATCTGCGACATGTCGGGGCGCGTGCGTTGCCATGCCTCCGACTCGGGAACCTGGGTGCGGATGTAGATCGTCAGCAGGGCGGGCGCGCCGCCAAGGAAGAACATCGCGCGCCATCCATAGTGCGGGAAGACGAAGAAGAATGCGGCAGCCGCGAGCAGGTAGCCGACCGCGTAACCCTCCTGCAGCAGGCCGGAAAAAAGTCCGCGCAATCGGGGAGACACCGCTTCCATCGCGAGCGACGCGCCCACGCCCCATTCGCCGCCCATCCCGATTCCGTACAGCGCGCGCATCAGCAGGAACCATCCGTAGCTCGGGGCAAGGCCGCTCAGCACTTCGACGACGGAATAGAAGATGACATCGGCCATCAACGGGATACGACGCCCGTAACGGTCGGCGATCCAGCCGAACACGAGCGCACCGAGCGGACGCAGTGCAAGTGTCGCGGTGATCGTAAACGCGATGTGAGAGATGGGGCGATGGAACTCTTTGGCGACCGCGGGCATCACGAAAATCAGGATGAAGAAATCGAAGGCGTCGAGCGCCCAGCCAAGAAAGCTCGCGAGCAGGGTGTGCGCCGACTCGGCGAAGGTGATCGAGCGCACGGGCTGAGCGGAGGTACCGGGAGAATCCATGGCGTGCAATGTTTAACCGAACTGGCGCGGCGGCGAAAGGAGAGCCATCCGGTTCGATCATCCATATAACTTGACTGCAATTCCGGCGACTCCCTATAGTTTAGTCTTGGAGTCCGGCGAGACTGCGGTAAACAACGCAAACCCCGTTCAGACAATGGATTTGGTGTTGGTTTAGAGATGCAGAGAAGCGAACAAATGACCTTCTGGGAGCGGATTTATATCCCCGAAATCCTAAGAGGTCTTGCGATCACCAACTACCACTTTGCCCGCAACCTCGCGCTGCATACCGCCCATCTGTTCGGCATGAAGAAAGGCGTTAACGCGACCTCGACGACTCAATATCCGGAGCAGCGCAAGCGTTATGCCGACAACTTTCGCGGCAGCCATCGCCTGACGCTGCGCCCAGATTCTTCGGTGCGATGTACTGCGTGTTTTTTGTGCGCGACCGCGTGTCCGGCGCAATGCATATATATAGAAGCGGGCGAGTCGCCCGATCCGCATGTTGAAAAATTCCCGGTGCGCTACGAAATCGACACGCTCCGATGCATTTACTGCGGGCTGTGCGTCGAGGCATGCCCGTGCGACGCGATTCGGATGGACACCTACGTTCATCCGCGCGTCTGGGGTTTCGACCGCAAGGATTTCGTCGAGCCCAAGGAACTGCTGATGCATCGGTCGCGCGTGCTGGCCGAGAAAGGCCGCGACGGCAATATGGACGAGATGTTGGCGTGGTACCGCGAACAGGACGCCGCGGTTTACGATCCGCAGCGTCCGGAGATGAAGACCTACACCAATCGCGACGTGCCCAAGCATTACACGGACGCGCCGGACCATATTGACGACCTTACGGTGATCGACCGGCATCCGGCGCGCAGCGGCAAGTAGCCGGATGACCCGAGTGACTGTTGGCCTGACCCTGGCGGGGCTGATCGTTTTGTTGATCGCCTGCGCGAAGGGCGTGGGCGTAATTCACGGCGGCGACTGGCGAGAAGAACGGCATCGAGTGCGCCGAGGATTGAGCTATACTTAAAAATCGAAGGCCGGAGGGCCATGCCGGCCGCGGAGGTGACGCGATGACGCAGATTGAAGCCGCCCGCAAGCAAATAATCACCCGGCAGATGACCGAAGTTGCCGAGGACGAAGGTTTCGCCGCCGACGATATTCGCGCGCTCGTCGCGACCGGCGAAGTCGTGATCCCGCACAATATCCATCACGATTTCAGAGCAATCGGAATCGGCAAAGGCCTGCGCACCAAGGTCAACGCTAACATCGGCGCGTCGAACTTCCATCAGCTGATCGAAGAGGAAGTCGAAAAACTTTACACCGCGATCCGCTACGGCGCCGACTCGGTGATGGATCTTTCAACGGGCACCGACCTCGACGAAATACGCGCGGAGATTCTGTCGCGATGCACGGTGATCCTGGGCACCGTGCCCATCTACCAGCTCGGCTCCGAGCGCTCGATCATGGAGATGGAGGCCAAGTTCTTTCTGGACGTAATCGAGCGCCAGGCGCGCCAGGGCGTCGATTACATGACGCTGCATTGCGGGGTCACGCGCGAGAGCGTGAAGCGGCTGCGCGGGCATCAGCGAATCGAAGGTATCGTGTCGCGCGGCGGAGCGATGCTGGCGGCATGGATCGATCGGACCGGCAACGAGAATCCGCTATACGAGCACTTCGACGAAGTCTGCGCCGTGCTGCGCGAGCATGACGTGACGATATCGATCGGCGACGGCCTGCGGCCAGGCGCCACGGGTGACGCGACCGATCGCGGGCAAATCGCGGAGCTGCTGTTGATGGGCGAATTGACCGAGCGGGCCCGCGCGATGGGCGTGCAGGTGATGATCGAGGGTCCCGGCCATGTGCCGCTCGATCAAATCGAAGCCAACGTGAAACTCGAGAAGCGAGTTTGCGGGGGCGCGCCGTTTTATGTGCTCGGACCGCTCACCTGCGACGTTGCGCCGGGCTACGATCACATCACCGGTGCGATTGGCGGAGCGATCGCGTCGGCGGCCGGGACCGATTTCCTGTGCTACGTGACGCCCGCCGAGCATTTGCGGCTGCCCGACATCGACGACGTGCGCGAAGGAGTGATCGCGACGCGAATCGCGGCTCACTCGGGCGACCTGGTCAAGGGAGTGCGCGCGGCGAAAGTCTGGAACGATCAGATGTCGCGATACCGCAAGGCGCTCAACTGGCAAGGGATGTACGCGATGGCGATGGACCCGGACAAGGCGCGCCGCTACAAGGAAGAAAGCGAGGCGGCGGGTTCCAACGTCTGCACGATGTGCGGCTCGCTGTGCTCGATCAACATCGATAATGCGGCGATTAAATTCACGAAGCGGCGCTCGCTGGCCGAGGTTGCATCGCACGCCGCCGGCTGAATTTATGGCGAAAACTTCGAAGAGTATCCTCGACGAAGCACGCTCGACGATTAAGCAGATCGACATCGACGAAGCGCGCCGGATGATCGAGAAGCCCGGCACGGTGCTGGTTGACGTACGCGAAAGCGACGAGTGGCGGCAGGGGCATATTGCGCAAGCGGTCGCGATTCCGCGCGGTTTCCTGGAACTGAGAATCGAGGAGCAAGTCCCCGATCGCAAGACGCCGGTCATTGTGCAGTGCGAGTCGGGCACACGCTCGCTGTTGGCGGCGCGAACGATCCGCGAGCTCGGTTACGAAAACGTGTACAACATGACGGGCGGCTTCAGCGCGTGGAAGGATCGCGGCTTGCCGTGGGTGGCGGAGCGCGCGTTTACAGCCGGGGAGCTGACCCGCTATTCGCGCCATTTCGTCATCCCCGAGGTCGGTGAGAAGGGACAGGCAAAACTGCTCGACGCCAAAGTGCTGCTGCTTGGCGCGGGCGCGCTCGGCTCGCCGTCGGCGCTGTACCTCGCGGCGGCGGGAGTGGGCACGATAGGCCTGGTGGATTTCGACGTGGTCGATCTGTCCAATCTTCAGCGGCAGATCATCCACACGACCGATCGCGCCGGGATGCCCAAGACCGAGTCGGCGCAAAAGCAAATCAACGCGCTGAATCCGGGCGTCAGGGTGATTCGTCACGACCTGCGGCTTACGTCCGAGAATGCGATGGACGTCATCAAGGATTACGACGTGGTGGTGAACTGCGGCGACAATTTCCCCACTCGATATTTGATCAACGACGCGTGCGTATTCTCAAAGAAGCCGCTGGTGGACGGCGCGATTTTCCGCTTCGAAGGCAACACGACGGTTTTCTACCCGGCCAAAGGCGGACCGTGCTACCGATGCCTGTATCCCGAGCCGGCGCCGCCGGACATGGCGCCGTCGTGCGCGCAAGCCGGCGTGCTCGGCGCGCTCCCGGGATTGATCGGATCGATCGAAGCGCTCGAGGCGATCAAGTTGATAATTGGCGCGGGAACTCCGCTAATCGGCAGGATGGTTTACTTCGACACGCTGTCGGACAAGGACTACGTGCGAGTTTTGAAGATCCGCAAAGATCCGAAGTGCCCCGTCTGCGGCGAGCATCCCACCCAAACCGGGCTTATCGATTACGAGGCGTTCTGCGGTCTGGGCGCGCCTGCCAACGGACCCGCGCATGCGCAGCAAACGGCGCCTACGGGCGCGGCAGCGCCGGCGCGGTAACACTCGCGCGCTGGCAGGCACGGTCGAAAATCTGGTTTGATTGACTGCGGCGGGCGCTCATGAGCGAGGTTCCGCCGCCTTTTTTTGGGCCTGCATTTCATCACCGAGAGGCGACTTCGATGGCACTGGGACCGTTTTACGTCGCGGACAAACTGAAGGGTGCAACCGGGATGAGAGGAATCGCGTTCTTGATGCGCCATGGCGAGACCGCATGGAACCGCCAGGGCCGCGTGATGGGCCGCAATTCAATCGAACTCGATGAGGACGGACGCGCGCAGGTGCAAGCCTCGATTCCGTTCGCGCGCCTGATAAAGCCCGAGTCGATCGTCACGAGTCCGCTGGCGCGTGCGCGGCAGTCGGCGGAGATAATCGCGGGCGGCCTCGGCGGCATCCCAGTGACCGAGGACCCACAACTGTCGGAAGTCCTGTACGGGCGATGGGAAGGGATGGTGTACGGCGATTTGGTCAAGGATGCCGATTACGCAAACTATCGCGAGCATCCGCTGGACGCGCCGACTCCCGGTGGCGAGACGATCGCGCAGGTGCAATCGCGCGGCGTCGAGGCAGTGCGGCGCGCGATCGGAGAGAATAGCGGCCGGCGGATCCTGTTCGTCTCGCACGGCGACATCATCCGCACGGTCCTGTGCCATTTCATGCGACTCGAACTCGCGCACTTCCGGCGGATCCGCGTGGACAACGCGGCGTTCTCGGGTTTCCAGCTGATCGGCGACTTCGCCGAAGTTAAATTCCTGAACCTGCTGCCGGATCCTGATCGGGCATTTGTCGCGCCATTTGTATCGAACAAACGCGAGTCGCCCTGAGCGGCACCCCGGATTGATCAGGGTCCGCCGGCGACCGACGGATCGAGTTCGGTCGGCGCCGAGCGCCCGCCGACTTCGATTCCCTTGCGGACGCGAACGTCCGCTCCTGATTTGCCGGGAACGTCCACTCTCAGGCTACGGTATCCGCCCGCAGTGGGATCGGGCGCGAGAAATCCTATTGTGTATTGCTCACGCAACTCGAGACTGATGTTCTCGCACGCGCGGCGCAGAGCCTCTCCGTCCCCGGCCTGGCGGATGATGTAGGTCTTGGCGCCGGTTTCGGTCGAAAGAGTGTGCAGGGTCTCGGCGTCAACGTGTTCGCTATCGTCGCCGCCCAGCACGAATGGTCCGATCGAGATGCCGATTCCGGAACCGGACCCGTTGGGATCGCCGATTCCGATCGAGTACACGAGCACGCCCATTCGCCGCGCCTGGGCGACCACGTCATTCACCGTCGAGGCGCTGGTGTTGTCCATTCCGTCGGTGACGACGAGCAGCGCTTTCTTGTCGTAGCGGCCTCGTTGCACCATCTGCAGTCCCTGGATGATCACGTCGAACAAGGCGGTCTGTCCGTACGCGTGCAGCAATGCGAGCCGGCGCATCACGAGATCGTGATTGATCGTGAACGGCTGCAGCAGGAACGGATGGCTGGAAAACGCGAACAGAAACACGTCGTCCTTGTCATTGAGATCGCGCAGGAACTGCGCGATCGCGGCGCGCGCCTGCGGAATTTTTGGCGTCATGCTCCCCGAAGTGTCCACCAGGATGCCGACCGAGACGGGAGTGTTCAGGTCCTGACGAAAGAATTCTATCGGGCGGTGCTGCCCGTCCATGTAGAGTTTGAAATCGTCCTTTTGCAGCCCGGTGACGTAGGTGCCGCTAGGTTCGGTCACTGTCACCGTGACTTGTTCGTAACCCGGCTGCTGGCGCAACTCGCGCGTCGGCAGCACCAGTTCCTGGCTGCCCTGCGGAACCTGCGGTGGGATGTTGAGCGAGTCGCCGCCCTGTTTCGCCGGCATCGACGGCAGCTCAAGGGTCGAGGTTTCCCTGCCCTGACTGCCGGGTATCACGATCGGCGCAGCATTCGACGAGCCCTGCTGCGCCGCGGCGGGCATGAATCCGCCAATCACTATCGCGAGTCCGATCACCGCGGCCGTGAGCGCGGAAATCAAGCTGCGTCCTATACGCGGAATTGTTGTCGTTGTCATCGCGATGCCGGCGCCCCGCCGAAGCGGCGCGCGTTCGTATGTAATGATGATCCTATTTGCTCCTGCGTTGGGCAAGCCGGTCAGTTTTTCCGGGCTGTGATATCCGATGCTCTCACATTTTGGACGAATTCGCGCGGTCAAAGTTTCAGGACGGCGCAATCCAGCCTGTGCCAAGCCCTGTCGGGCGAATTCATGGCCATTGATTGAGTCAGCAATCGGCGAAGCTTACGATTGGCCTCGCGCAAAGCCTGCCATTGGCCCCGCTGTTGCCCCGAATTTTATGAGCGATCCCCTGAAACCCGGCCAACCGCCATCGCCTGAACTTGCATCGCCGGCTGTGCTCGTTATGGATGGCGCCGGGATGGTCGTCGAATGGACACCGCAGGCCGAGGAGATCTTCGGCTGGCCGCGCGAAGAGGCAGTTGGCCAGAAGCTCTCGGCGCGGATAATTCCCCAGCGCCATCGCGCCGCCCACGAAGCCGGCCTCAAGCGTTTTCTTGCCGGAGGCCCCGGCGCGCTGCTCGACCGAACGCTGAAGATTGTCGCGATCGATCGCGACGGCCGCGAATTCAACGTGGAGATTCGCATCACGGCGGAGAAGCGCGGTGACAATTACCGGTTCGCGACCTAGGCGCGCCGCGTCGATTGATTTACAGCGGGCTTCCTTCCTGAACGATCGTTTAACGCGCGGCTGCGGGTTTCTCATCGCCGCTCCATTCTCACTTTTCGCTTCGCTGCGATGTAAGCACATTGCGTTACAATTCATAACAAATTGTGAATAACGGCAGTTTTCGCATTGACACTAATTGCGAGCAAGCGTAAATCCGGTGATTAGCGAATCGATGAATCCATCGGACGCGCGAGCGCGCCCCCCCCTCGGCAACAGGCTTAAAGCTTTTCGCGTCGGGAGACAGTGCAGCAGGTGTTTTGCCGCATGATCTCGTATCCCGATTCACGAGCGTCGTTGACGATCTCGGCGGATGCGTCGAGATTGAATCGCGCACTTAAATCGAGAGCGGCTACAACACGTCGAAGCGGAGTTGTGTTTGTCGCACTGATTCTGGCGCTGTCGGCCTGCTCGGCCTCATCATCCGCTCCGGAGCATCCGCAGCCGGCAGAGGGCAGGGTTTTCGTGAAAACTCGGCTCGATCCAAAAATCCGCGTGGCGGCCTTGGCCGGCGGACACCCAGCACCGCCAGATATGCAAATGAGGGCGCACGTATTTCTCACGCCGGTGAACCCAGAGGAGTTCAATCGCACTCTCGCCGCGACGGAGGATCCGCATTCGCCGACGTTCGGCCATCATTTGACGCCCGAGGAACTCAAGAAATTTGAATGGCCAATGCCTGAATATGAAGAGATCGAGAGGTGGCTGGGTTCGTACCGGATCAAAGTCTTGAGCGCAGACCCCCCGGCGCTCATTCGTACTATTCGAGTGGAAGGCACAGTCGCGGAGTTCGAGGCCGCGCTGAACATCGTCATCTATCGGTCCGCGAATGGAATGTGGTTCGGGAACATGTCCGATCCCCAGATTCCGGTGAAATTCAAAGACATCATCGCTGGTTTCGCGGGTCTTGACAATCTAAGCGCATACGCCGGCGGACCTGGAGAACTTGTGCAGTAGGGTTTCGCCAGAGCCGTATCAGGCACAGACAAGAAAGATCGGAGGGAAAGGAAATGAAACGAATAGTACCGCTCATCTCTTTGCTAGCTATTGTTCTGTTTGGATCTGAGGCTCTCGCTCAGCAGATGGTGCGCCTAGTCGGCAATCACCCGGCGAATCCGCCCGCGGCGGGCGTTTTGGAAGCACCTCCAGATATGCGCTTAAGCTTAAGCATCGGCTTTGCGATCAAGAATCGCGCCGATCTCGACGCTTTTCTGGAACAACAATACGACCCTTCCTCGCTTTGGTATCATCGGGCGTTAAGGAAAGGCGAGTTTGCAAAGCGCTTTGGTCCCACGCCAACCGAATATCGCGCAGTGCTTCAATGGCTAAAGAGTGAGGGTTTCGAAATAACATCCGATGAAGAACCGAAGATGTACATATGGTGCATCGGTACGGTCGCTCAAGCAGAGACAGCATTTCAAATCAAGATCGTAAAATTACCGACAGGAGCGTTCTGGAATGCAGATGATCCTGCAATACCTGGAGAATTTACCGGGCTCATTGAAAGCGTAGTGGGACTGGACAACCTGAACGCGATACGACAACAATTCAAGAGTTCTAGTGGCGCAATCGGTTTCGCGCCCGCCGATATCGCAAGTTTCTATAGTCTTCAGCCGTTGGCGGCGGCAGGATTCGATGGAACTGGTACGCGTTGTGTTGCGCTCATCGGCATTTCTGATTTCCTTGATGACGCAATTTCAGAATTTACGGGTGCGTTCGCTCTCCCCGCACTGATTCGTGGAACAACAAAATTTAAGGTGATTTTTGCTGACGGCGGACAAAATCCCGGGATAAACAACACAGAAGAGGAGACCCTTCTGGATATCGAGTGGGCGCACGCAATTGCTCCTGGCGCTCCGATTTCGGCATATATCGGGGATCCGGCGGTTGCTGGTTCTCAAAGCGTCGCGGAGCTTCATGCGCTACAGGCCGCGACTACGGATAATTCCTGCGGCGCAATCAGTATCACTGCAGATCCTTGCCTATCGCGACCATTGGACCCAAATAACCCGCCCGCTATCGTTCAACAATTCAACACCGCCTACGCGACGGCCGCGACTCAGGCCCAGGGTGTTTATGTTGGGGCCGGCGATGAGGGTACGGCTGATGAGGTGCTGGACACCTCCACAATGTTGTGCAATCTCGGTACGAATAGTACGGGCCAGATCGTGAATGAGTTCGCTGCGAATTTGAACGTTACAGCTGTCGGAGGTACCCAATTTAAGCCTAACTACGATTCAAGTTCAAATGATTCCGGGTTCGTGCCTGAAGCGGTCTGGAATCAGTCTAAGGGTGCGGGTGGCGGTGGAATAAGCGCTTTGGCCGCTCAGCCCAGCTACCAAAAGGGACCGGGAGTGCCGGTAGGCGGGAATCTCGCGTTTGATCGAACAACGGTCCGGAACACTAGTAGGAAATCTGAATCCTGAGCTTTACGCATTGGGTGGGCTCGCATGGGCAGGTGGATTGAGGGACGTCATCGCGGGAAACAACAGTTTCAATGGAGTACCAGGCTTCAACGCGACGCTTGGCTATGATCTTGCGACCGGATGGGGCACGCCGGACGTCACGACATTCGTGAACGCGTTTGCATTCAGTAGAGGGTTAGTCGCTAGCGGTATCAAGGGGGGCGACACAACCATCACCAGCGCGGAAATCTACGCTCCGACATCGCGCACCGCTGGCACCTTTTCATCGGGTGGAACGTTCGTCGATAGCCGAACCAGCTATGGTGCTAGCGCCCTTCCTGACGGCACTATCCTCGTCTTCGGCGGAGTGGTCAGCGGGAAGGCGGTCAAGACGGCCGGAATCTATAGTCCCGCGCTAGGGACGTTCACCCCTTTGAGCGCTTCCATGCCAATTACGCGCGAGACAGATATATGGTCAACGCTGCTGTTCACTGGAAAGGTTTTCATCACCGGCCGAGACGACGCGGGACAGTGGGCGACTACGGTGTTATATGATCCAGTGGCGAAGACTTTCAACTATGGTGCGAGCCAGTTCCCTCCTCCGGGTTCCATAAAGGCCGGCGACTACACGGAAACACTACTTGCTAACGGAAAGGTCCTGATTGAAGGAGGCACGGCAGTTTCGCAGCTCTATGACCCGATCGCGAACAGCTTCACGAAGACAGACGGACAGCCGATAATCGCAAATCGCTTGGACGCCAGCTCAGTCCTGCTTCCGGACGGCAGAGTTTTGATTGTCGCAGGATCCGTCTCGGGGATCGCAACCGCCACGGCGGAAGTTTTCACTCCTGCGGCGCCTAATTTCTACACGTAAGTCGGCAGCATGACAGAAGCGCGCATCATTCCGCCTCTGATCCTGCTCAACAATGGCAAAGCGCTGGTCTTTGGCACCGATCAGACTGCCGATGTCTTCGATCCGTCGGCAAACAGCTTCTCACCGACCGGGACGATGCAAGCCGCCCGATTGGCTTGCGGAGTCTCCCGGCTTAACAACGGGACGGTGCTTATCGCTGGCGGAACTAATGGCAGCGGGAACCTCAATAGCGCGGAAATCTACGACCCGGTGGCCGGAACATTCACCGCGACCGGGAGCCTTACCACGGCGCGGAGGAGTCCGTACGATTTCCCTGTGAAGTAGTTCCGGCACCAACCGCAGGAGCCGTGTGCAGTAGTTATCGCCGGTTGCTCCATCACGTGGGGCAACCAGCGAACCGCTCGGCTGGAGCGCGGTTCCTGAACGCGGCTGCTGCTAACCCGGGCGCGGGCGCACGATCGCGGAGTTTGGATAATTTGCGCGCTCGGTGCTACTCAACATCGAGAGGAGATTCAGGGGCTTGCTCATGTCCTGCTAGCGTCAAAAGAGGAAAGTTATGGCTGACGACGGTCGTCTCAAGTATTTGCGCATCGCGCTGATATTGGTTGGGGTCATTTTCCTGGCTGGAGTTTACCCGCTGATGATCATTTGGCCGTCCGGCTGGACGTGGCACACGGGTCACTCGGACTACCCGCTCATGATTGTCGGCATTTACGCGACCCTCGGCGTGTTCCTTATCATGGCGTCGCGCAATCCGCTCGAACATCTCAGTCTCATCTGGTTCACAGTCTGGTCGAGCCTCGTCCACGCCGCGATCATGGCCATTCAAGCTCTTGCGCCCGAAAATCATGGGCACCTGCTCGGTGACGTCCCGGCGCTGCTATTCGTAGCCGTATTGCTGGCGGTTCTGACTCCGCGGGCAGCTTGGCGGCGCGCGCAGTTGGATAGTCCGAGTCTTCGGTGCTACTCAGGCTCTACTCAGCATCGAGAGGAGCATACCGATGGAGGCTCACGCCGAAATATCGCGTGCGATCGATAACTACCGCGAGAAAGCGGTCGCGCTCAGCCACGCAATCCACGAGCATCCCGAGCTGAAGTTCCAGGAGCATTTCGCCGCTGGACTGCTGACCAAAGCCGCCACCGAATTGGGTCTCGAGGTCAAGCGCGAAGTCGGCGGACTCAAGACCGCGTTTCGCGCCGAGTTCGGCGCCAGCGGTCCCGCGGTCGCAATCCTCGCCGAATACGACGCCTTGCCCAATGGTCATTCATGCGGCCACAACCTGATCGCCGGCGCCGCGCTCAGCGCCGTCGCGGGGTTGAAGAGCATCGCGAGCCAACTACCGGGGCGAGTCGTTTTTCTCGGCACGCCGGCCGAGGAAGGCGGCGGCGGAAAGATAATCCTGATCGACAAGGGGGCGCTCAGCGGCGTCGATGCGGCCATGATGGCGCATCCAACCGACGCCGAATTTTGCACGATGCCCGCGCTCGCCACGCAGCATCTCAAGCTGACTTTTCATGGTCATGGCGCGCACGCGGCGCTGGCGCCATGGGACGGATCGAGCGCATTGGCCGCGGTGATCCAGACCTTCCAGAGCGTTGATGCGATGCGGCTGCACCTGCGCGACGGCTCGCGCATCCACGGCATCATCACCGACGGCGGCCAGGCGGTTAATATCATCCCCGAGAAAACCGAGTGCCTGTTTTTAGCGCGCGCCAAGACCAGCCGCTACGCGAATGAAATCGGCGCGCGGGTGATCAGATGCGCCGAGGCCGCCGCGATGGCGACCGGAACGCGCGTCGAGCACGTGGTCGAAGGCGGCTATAAAGAATCTGATCAACAATCTCACCATCGCGCATCGTTACGCCGCGCATAGCGAGGCGCTCGGCGCAAAATCTGTCGAAGCCCCGGCCGACGCCGCCACCGGCAGCACCGACATGGGCGACGTCAGTCATGTGGTGCCGGCGATTCATCCGTCGTTCGCGATCTCGCGCCACGGCGAGGGCAATTGCCACGAAGATGCGTTCGTCGCGCACGCCGACTCAAAGCGCGGCTACGATGCGATGATTCGGGTGGCGAAGGCGATGGCGATGACCGCGTACGATTTGCTCGCGCAGCCTGAATTTCTGGCGGCGGCAAAAAAAGAATTCGAAGCGAGGATGGAGAGCTGAATCGGGCGAACGCGGCGCTAGTGGCAGCCGCATCCACCCCCGCAGCCGCCGCATCCGCCCCCGCCGCATCCGCCGCCGTTCGCCGCGCCGGAATTAGCCATCGCATCCGCGAGCGCGCCAGCGCCATTACTGCCGCGCGCTGCGAAGGTTGACAGCTCGCGCTTCAGCTTCGAGCCGTGACAGAGCGGGCACTGCGCGCCGCCGTCGCCGGGGCGCACGAACGCCTCGAACGAGCGCTCACAGTTCGTGCATTGGTATTCGTAGATTGGCATGCCTTTCTCTACTCGCCGGGTGGCTGGGCGTATTCAACCAGCACGCCGCGGGTGGCCTTGGGATGCAGAAAGCAGATCATGCCCGCGAGACCGCGGCGCGGCTTCTGATCGATTAGCTGGATTCCCTTGCCGCGCGCCGCTTCGAGCTCGCGTGCGACGTCGTCGGTCTCGAAACATACGTGATGCAAGCCGCCGCCGCGCCGCGCGAGGAACTTACCCACGGCGTTGTCAGGATCGAGCGGCTCGAGCAGTTCGATCTCGCTCTCGACCGGCTTTGAGCAACGCCGCACGGACGCCCTGCTCTTCGATCGTGGCGCTCGTGGTGAAATGCAGGCCAAGCGTGTCGCGCCAGAATTTCAAGCCCGCGTCGAGACTCGGCACAACGACGCCGACGTGATGAATTTTCTTGAGCATCGCCGCGCTAGCCGGCCTTATGATCG
Source organism: Binataceae bacterium (SeqCode) (assembly GCA_963803045.1). GTDB lineage: Bacteria > Desulfobacterota > Binatia > Binatales > Binataceae > Binatus. The sequence continues at coordinate 13,971 of CAWDLC010000030.1, forward strand.
AGACATAGCTTGCGCTGCAGCGCGTCCCACTGCGTCTTCATCTCGGGCGAGCCCAGCGTGGGATGTTCGGCGCGCGTCTGCGCCAGCTTGCTGCATGCGCCCTGGGTGTTGCCTTGCTCGTTGTAGATCACCGCGATGTTGTACTTCGCGTCGTACCACAGGTTGTCGGACTCGGCCGCCGTGCTCTCGACGGTGGTCCACAGCGTCACCGCATCCTTCCAGTTTTTCTTGGATTGCGCGATACGGGCCAGTCCCGCGTTGGCATCGGGCGATGCCGGGTCGGCCTTCACGACCTGCCGGAAGATTGCGTCAGCCTTGTCTTCCTGGCCGGTAGCCTGCAGAGCCTGCGCCAGGATTGATAGCGTGCCGGTCAGATTTTTAACCGGGATTTTGCCGGACGACACCATTTCGGCGAAGAAGTTGTATGCGATCGCGGTCAACTTCGCGTTGGCCAGATATGCCTTCTGATCGCCGTTGGCCTTGACTTCCTGCGCGATCTTCCAGAAGTCGATTCCAAGTCCCTTGATGAAATCGCCCTTGGCGGTGTTGCCCTTGTTGCGTTCGACAAGTGCGGCGACCTCGGTGTTCACCTCGTCATACCTGCCGAGATGATCGAGCGCCGTGATGCGCCATTCGGCCACATCCTGGAATTTCCCGCTCATGCTCGGGTATTGCGATTCGTAGCCGGCAAGGAGCGGCGCGACCTGCGCGTAATCGACCTTGGCCGGATCTTCTTCCAGGATTGAAGCGAGCATGTAGGTCGCTTCGCCGCG
>CAWDLC010000031.1:0-60529 GCA_963803045.1 Binataceae bacterium (SeqCode)
CACCATCAATTTTCAATGCCGAGCCGGCAGCCCGGACCTGAATTGCTGCTCTGTGAACGGGCCAAGAGGCATGGGGCTAGTGGCGGAGTGGGCCGTGATGCGGTCCAGGAGCAGCTTGGCTCTCAATTATTACGGCCCATCCAAATTCGTCGCGACGACCCCTGCGGGCCAGTACGTCACCATCAAGCAACTCACGGATTATCCGGTTGCGGGCGACGATGCGATTCAAATTGCCCTCGCCAAGCCGGAAGCATTCGAACTGAAATTACGCATTCCCGGATGGTCAGCTCGAACCCGAGTGCAGCTAAACGGCATCAGGCTCCCGTCGCCCCACGCGGGCGCCTATCTCGGCCTGCAACGGTTGTGGAAGCCGGGGGACACGATCAAGGTGCAATTTGACATGTCGCCGCACTATTGGGTAGGCGAGCGCGAGTGCCAGGGATTGACCTCCGTGTACCACGGGCCGATCCTGCTGGCGTTTGATCCTGTGTATAACACCATCGATCCCGGGGAGATTCCTGACTTCGATGCCAAATTGCTTCACCCACAAATCGTCACGACAAATCGCGACATTCAGCCTTGGCTGTTGATCAAAGTAAAGGCTAGAACGGGCAGGATATCAATCTGTGCGACTTCGCCACCGCCGGCGCATACGGAAACTACTATCGAAGCTGGCTGCCCATTCGAGGATTAGAACCCCTGCCTTTCGCTCCCGCTGCTCCGGTTTGGAATAATCGATTGTATGTGCCGTAACCAGTGGAAAGCGAAGATGAATGCTGTCGATGCGTGAAATCCCATGCAAAATCGCGAAATACGTTGAAAATGTGGACGTTGGAGACCTTCCAGGAACTGCTTGACACGCTGGCTCTATATATGTAGACTTAAGTGCATGAAAACTCCACGCCTATCTCCCGAAACTCTCCTGGTACTGGAAAGATTCATGGAGCGCGCTGCGGACTGGCGCTACGGTTACGAACTGAGCCGGGAAACGGGGCTGAAGTCCGGAACGCTCTATCCCATCCTGATGCGGCTGGAAAAGTGCACGTTGCTGGAGGCGCAGTGGGTGACGACGGAGGATGGCGTCCCTCCTCGCCACACCTACCGGTTGACGCCGAACGGAGTCGAGTTCGCGCGGACCAGTCTGGCGGACGCACGTCCGCGCAACTGGGTGCGGCAACCCGCTTTTTGTACTGAGTGAACAAAATGGTGGAAACGGGCGTTCGTCACGCCGCGGCCGTGCTGATGGAATCCGCGATTCGCGTTGCTCCGCCTGGCACCCGCGAATGGGGCCGCGCGATGAGGGGGGAACTCGACTACGTGGAAGGCTCCTGGGCCACGGGAATGTGGGCCCTCGGTGGCACTACCGTCCTGGTAAAGCAAGCGCAACTATCTTGCCCAAGGCGAGACAATCCTCGCGCTGCCGTTCGGCGAGATGGGCAGCTCGATGTACTGGCAGGCGGCGGCGAGGATGTATTTCCGGATCGCTGAAGGACACTTCGGGCCGCCGCCGAGGTCGTTTCTTGCGTGGCCGATCGTCGACGCGTTTCTCGACGGCGGCGAAATTCCCGATGCGCCCGCGCAGCTCAACGCCTTCATGGCGACGCACGGCGTGACCGCAGTCGTCTTTCGGCAGCAGGATCCGTCGGCGGCAGCCTGGCGCGCGATGCTCGAGTCGAGCGGAGCGAAGCTGCAAGCGATCGACGACGTGGTGCTCGCGCGTCCCGACCCCGCCGCGCTCGAGCGGCTGCGCGGCGCAAGCGCCATCCAAATGGAATGCCGGCTCGACGACGCTCGATTCGCGGCGCTGCTCGATGCGACGGATCGATATCTCGCCAAGGGCCAGCCCCCCGCGGCGCTTTCTCCCTTTCGGGCGCAACAACTGGGCCTGCTGCCGCCCGGGTGGGTGCGCAATGACGACGGCGTCTATTCGTCGGAAGGTCTGTGGCTGGCGGCGTGGAACAAAGGCCGCGTCAGCGTCGGCGTGCGGGCCTCGTACGCATGCGTTCAGCGACTGGTCGCGCGTTTTGGCGCGGGAGCCGCCGAGACTTACTTTCCATATCCGCGCCCGCTCAGTCTCACCCGACAGGCGACCTCTTTCAGCGTAAACTCGTGATGGTCTTTACGCGCGAGGCGCTCGCGCATGCCGCCGCCAGCGCCCGCGTTGGCTCGCCAGCGCCGCCCTGACACTTGGATCGTCCGTCACAAAACCGCGTCCGTCGTGACGTAAATTGTTCAGACATTGCCATCCTTGCCAAGCCATGGAAGGTTGAAGCGCAAAGCCGGGAGGAGTCGATCGATGCTCACAAAGATCCGTCGCAATGTCGTGGCGGGAATCCTGACTTTCATTCCCATCCTGATCACCGTGTGGGTGATCGGTTTCCTGGTCGGGCTTCTGGTTGCGCTGGGCAGTCCCTTCGTGAGGGTGTGGGTATCCTGGCTGCGGATTTATTCGCCAACGCTCGCCGAAGGATTTTCTGCGCCGTGGTTTCAAGCGACGATCTCGATCGCGATCGTCCTCGCGGCCCTGTACGTTCTCGGTGAAGTTGCGACCGCCGTCGCGGGACGACGATTGCTCGCCGCGTTTGACTACCTGATGGCGCGAATTCCGGTCGTACAATCCATCTATGGCGCCGCGCGGCAACTCGTCACCAGCTTTCAGACCAAGCCCGGCGGTTCCCAGCGCGTCGTTTTGATCGAATTCCCTTCGCCGGGAATGAAAACCGTCGGCCTTGTGACCAGGATCTTCGACGACGCCGACACCGGCGAGGAGATCGCCGCCGTTTACGTCCCGACCACGCCGAACCCTACCTCGGGCTACATGGAGTTGGTTCCCACCAGCCGCCTTGTCATGCTCGATTGGACAATCAATGAAGCGATGACCTTCGTCATGTCGGGCGGCGCCGCCGCACCGCCGAAACTGAACTACTCCAGGAGCGCTCGAGCGCCAGCTCCGTAACCACGCGATGGCGGAGAATCCCGGAAACTATGTTGCGATTCCACCGCGCCCCGGCGAATAGCCGCGCTCGCTCTGCAGTCTGATTCGACCGGCCATCGTCCCGGACTCGCGCCGGTACCATTCGATCGTCCGCCGCAGCCCGGTCTCGAACTCCGTGGACGCGCTGAAGCCGAATTCGCGCTCGGCGCGGGATACATCAAGGCATCGCCGCGGTTGTCCGTCGGGCTTGCTTGCGTCCCACGCGATTTCGCCCTTGAAGCCGGTCAGCCGCGCGATCAGCGCGACGAGGTCGCGAATCTTGATTTCCTTGCCCGCGCCCAGATTCACCGCTTCGGGTTGGTCGTATCTTGCAGTCGCGAGAACGACTGCCCGCGCGCAGTCCTCGACGAACAGGAACTCGCGGCTGGCCGAGCCCGTGCCCCATACTTCAATGCGCGGTGCCCGCGTCGCGACCGCGTCGAGGCACTTCTTGATCAGCGCTGGAATCACATGCGACCTCGACGGATCGAATGAATCGCGTGGGCCGTACAGATTCACCGGCAGAAGATAGATTGCGTTGAAGCCGTATTGTTCGCGGTACGCCTGCGCCTGAACCAACAGCATCTTCTTCGCCAATCCATACGGAGCATTGGTCTCTTCCGGATAGCCATTCCACAGGTCGTCTTCCTTGAACGGTACCGGGGTAAATTTGGGATAGGCGCAGACCGTGCCGACCGCGACGAATTTCGAAACACCTTGCAGCCGCGCCTGCTCCATCAGTTCGACGCCCATAGTCAGGTTGTCGTAAAAGAATCGTCCCGGATTCTCGCGATTGGCGCCGATGCCGCCTACCACCGCTGCCAGATGAATCACGATTTCCGGCCGCGCGTCGGCGTACATCCGCGCGACGGCGTCCGCGCGGCGCAGGTCGTAGTCGCGCGAACGCGGCACGAATACCTCGGCGCATCCCGCCCGCCGCAATTCCGCGACCACGTGGCTGCCCAGGAATCCAGCGCCTCCTGTGACTGCCACCCGTTTTCCCGCCAGACGATTTTCCGGCTTCTTAGCCATTATTTCGTTCCTTAGCGGCGGAACCGTACCGCAATGCGTCAGACCAGTCCCAGTACGCTATTATAGTTGCATCGCCGAAGCGACGCTGCGGTCCATGCTAAGGTCACCGATTCACAACTCTCCCGCTTCCGTCAGTCCGCGCGGGGATAGTTCGTCGCTTGTAGAGTAACGCCCCAAATGGGGCGTTAATCTTGCGCTCAAACTTTCCGAACTCGCCGCTCTGTTCGAAGTTGCTATTGATCCAACGATAGATATCCTTACCCCAATCGATGCCAAAGTATGGATAATGATACTCGGACGTCGCCCGATTCGTGATTATTACATACTCGACGTGTTGCGACTCGGCATCCGATATGAGTTGATTCTCGTCGGTGCTGTCGAGCATTCCTGGGGTCAGTTCGTACCATCGCGAGGGCGATTCCGTCCCACCCATCACGTAGAGCATCGGAAACTCGGGAAGAATCAGCACGCGCTTGCCCGCCGCCGCTTGAGCGCGAACAAATGAGATCATTTGCGGCGCCAGAACAGCTTCTGCGGGGCGCGTAAAAATGGTTCCGATCGGCGTCTCGACAGGTACCGGTTTATACAAGTGATCGGGAAAGGGAACCAGCAAGAACCAGACCGCGTCCACCGCCAGGAAGCAATTGATAAGATGGAGCCTGTCCGTCCGAATCAGGCGGCTGGCTCCGAACCAAAGCATTGCCGTGACCGCCATCATGAAAAGTATGAAGAGCGGTGGGTCGTAGTAAATCGAGTACTCTGCGCGAAGGACCCTGAACATGACGCGCAATGCCAGAGCCATCGCGAACGCTGCCAGCAACGCGATAATGCAGTGCGTCGCTCGATCCAGGCCGCGTGGCAGACCGGCAATCGCAGCGATCAAGATGACCGGCGCGATCCAGTACATCCCGATCGGGAATGTCGCCAAGTATGCCAGGTAGTAAGAAATCTGCGCCCACTGAAAAGGGGAAGCTCCGCCGACAAGCACGAGGATTAAAACGCACGCACTCGCCGGAAGCATCCAGCGATTCCTCACTGCGCCGCTGAAAAGCAGGGCGCCGAAAAACCAGACCCCGAGCGAAAACACGACAGTGGCGAACGTCGCATACATCTCGCTCGGCACGAATCGGAACCCGTGCTCCGCGATCCATTGCGGCCCTAAGGTCTTCATGAACGGCGAGTTCGGACTCAGCGTGAAGTTTTCCCTAAGCATGAAGTCGGGCGTAAGTCGCCAGAAAAACCACCCATAGACGAGTGCGGCCAGCAGCAGGCCAGGGGCGATCATCACGGCCTGGCGAAACAGCCCCGCAAACGATCGGTTCCCGATGAAATCCCAAACCATCACGAAGCCAATCGCCACCAGGGCCGCGGCTCCAAACTCTTGCTTGCAGAGCAGTGCGAGTCCCGCTGTTAGACTCGCGAAAACCAGCTTGCGATCGACTCGGGTATCTACATATTGGAAAAGAAAGTATATGCAGACCAGTGCGAATATCAGTCCAACTACGGCTGCGTAGCTATAAGGAAGTATGTAGTTGAAAATACACTCACTAAAGCCTTGGCAGAGACATGCTATCGAGACCACTGCCGCCGCCACCGGCGGCAGGAGACGCCGCGCGAGACCGTATACCAAGTAGGCTATACTCAGATTGAGGAACAAGCCGAAGCAATAGAATGTATTCAGGTGGATACCAAAGCACCATACAAGGATCGCCTGCATATACGGCACGAGCGGCCCGTATGGATACCACAGATCGCGATACAGCATCCGGCCCTTCAGGATTTCGACCGGTACGTATACCTCTCTTCCGCAGTCGATCTGGAGGTCGCCCCAACGACCCCAAGTGTACACGGTAAGAAAAATGAATACCGCGGCTATCGCCGCCCGCGCGACAAAGTCCTCGTTGGTGCGTCCTCGTCGCGCGCCGATGATTCCATTGAGATTCTCGCTCGTAGCCTTGGGAAAAGCGGAAGCCAAAATCAGTCCAACGGTTCAGACGAACTTGATCCGTGTGCAGGCGAACATCACCATTCGGATCAACAGCCAGCCATGTCTCCAGCGCGCGATGTTGGTCTCGCCGTAAGTGCGTTCCGCGTAGCGAATCGGCACGTCAACGATCTTCAAATTGAGCTTGGCAGCGCCGAAGATCAGATCGAAATCGCCAAACGGATCGAACTCCCCGAAGTAGCCTCGATTCCGTGCTATCAAGTCGTAGTTCTGCCGGCTCAGCACCTTGGTGCCGCATAGCGTGTCCTTGATTGTCTGCCCCAGCAGCCACGAAAATGCGACCGCGAAAAACTTGTTTCCAATCAGGTTGAAGAAGCGCATCGCCTGCGCCTCCATCGGGTAAACCAACCTCACGCCGTTGACGAATTCGCCCTTGCCCGAGCGCAATACTTCATAGAAACGCGGCAGGTCTTCGGGCGGCACCGTCAAGTCGGCGTCGAGTATCATCAACACCTCGCCCTCGGCCGCCGCAAATCCTGCGCGAACCGCGTCACCCTTCCCGCGTCCGGTCTGCCGAATGATCTTCACGCGCCTGGCCGGATAATTCACCGCCGTCCGCTCGATGACACCGTAAGTGTCGTCGGTAGAATGACCTTCGACGAAAATCAATTCCGTGCCGGCGCCCATCTCGGGGACGCGGCGGAAAATATTCTCGACGTTGCCGGCTTCGTTGCGGGCAGGGACCACCACGCTCACCAGCGGTTTTCGATCGCGCGCGATTTCGCGCTGCCATGAAGGACGCGCGATCAGGAAATTCGTGAGCGCTGCCGCTCGAAACGGCGCAATCTTTACCAGCCATTTGTTGCACAGCGCGTCAATCCCGGGGACCCGCAACGGAAACAGAATTTCCTGCCAGCGCCGAATCATCTCGAACCCGCTCAGGTAGAGCATGTTCTCAAGGTCCTGCGGCATCAGCCAGTTCTGTGCGATCGTTGGATTGGCGAGACCAAGCCGTCGTACCGCCGCCAGTGGAAGTTCCCACAGACGGCTATAGCTATTGAGCACGATCCGGGTCTGCGGCCCGCTTACCCTGGCCATCCGCTCGAACACCGCTTCGACGTCCCACAACTCATTGACGAGATCGGAAATAATGATGTAGTCGAATGTTCCGGGCAAATCCAATTCGTGAACGTCTTGTAGTAAGAACTCGAGTTCGGGATGTCTATTTCGAGCGCGAGCTATCATCTCCGGCGAAAAATCGACTCCGATGCCGGTCGATGGCTTCAGCGACGCGATCAGGTTTCCCTCGCCGCACCCGAGTTCGAGAACGCGTTGCCCCGGCGGAATCAGAAACCGGTATACCTCGGCTAGTCTGCGATGATAGTAATTGCTCGAACTGCGCCGAGTGTATCTGTTCCAATACGCGATTCGCTCGTCGCGATATGACGCCGCTCTTTCCGCAGCTCCGCCGCCGTCCTCCGCGCGCGGCGATGGATTCGAATTCCTGGCAAGACTGGGCTTCGAAACGGTTTGAGCCACCGTTCTACCGGAGCTTCGATCCCGCGGCAGGCCTTCCTGTCACTCGCCGCTCCTTTCTCGTACCGCGCGGCGGGCGAAGCCTTTGGAGCGGCGCTTCTTGACCTTGGTCGCTTCCGTCTGGCGAGTCTCCGCGAAATCTATCATCGCCTGCTGGCAGGCCGGGGCTGCGTCCGCGGCAGCGGTCCTGACGTAGGTGCCGTCGGCCATCATTTCCCACTGGCATCGATTGGGCCGCAGCTGGAGGTCGAGCACGATGCGCAACTCCTTGCGCAGTTGAGGGTCCTCGACTGGCGCGACGACTTCGACACGACTTTCAAGATTGCGCTTCATGCAATCGGCGGAGCCGATGAGATAATCCTCCGCTCCGCCATTGCGAAAATAAAAGATGCGGCCGTGTTCGAGGAACCGGCCAACAATGCTCACCACGCGCACGTGTTCCGACAGCCCCTGGATTCCCGGGCGCAGCCTGCAGGTGTCGCGGACTATCAGGTCGACCTTTACGCCCGCCTGCGAGGCGCGATAAAGCGCCCGCGTTATGTCCACGTCATCGAGCGCGTTCATCTTGAGCTGAATCAGCCCGGGTGATGCGGCCGAATTGACCTTGATTTCGCGCTCGATTCGCATCAACAGCGCGCGCTTCAGCACGGTCGGAGCGGGCAGGATCTTGCGATAGGGACGATCCGGCATATAGCCAGTCGTTAGGTAGTTGAACAGCTCGGTCAGGTCTTCACCAATAGTACCATCGCAAGTTAGTAGTCCGTAGTCGGCATAAAATCTCGCCGTCCCCGGATGATAGTTGCCGGTGCCGATGTGTGCGTAACGGCGCAGACCGTTGTAGTCCTGGCGAATAACCAGGATTACCTTGCTGTGAGTTTTCAGGCCCAGGACGCCATAGGTTACGTGAATTCCGAATTCTTCGAGCTTGGTCGCAAACTGGATGTTCGCAGCTTCGTCGAAGCGCGCCTTCAACTCGACCACCACCGCCACCTGCTTGCCGTTGCGCGCCGCGTCGCACAGATAGCCGATGATTTTCGAGTCAGGCGAGGTCCGATACAGAGTCATCTTGATCGCGCGGACCTTCGGGTCGTCCGCAGCTTCGCGCAAAAACCGCTCCACCGAGGTCGAGAACGACTCGTACGGATGCAGCAGCAGGAACGAACCGGCGTCGCGAATGACGTGGAAGATGCTGCGCCCGATGGTGAGGCGCGGATGATCCACCGGATGATGCGGCGGATCGTGCAGCGCGGGCGCGTCGATCGCCGCAAGCTCTCCCAAGTCGCGCATCGAAAGCATCCCATCCACTTCGAACACGTCGGCGCGTTCGTCCAGTCCAAGTTCAGCGGCCAGCATTCCGCGATGAACCGGATTAATTCCGGCCAGCACTTCGAGCCGCACGATTGGCGCGAAACGGCGGTCGCGCAGCTCGGATTCGATCAGAGCCAGCAAGTCGTCGGCCTCGTCCTCGTCGCGCTCCGTGTTGGCGTTGCGCGTCACCCGAAAAAGCTCGTACGAGTCGATCAGCATCGAGGGAAACAGCAGGTCGAGATTGTTCGCGACGACGTCCTCGAGCCGGACAAAATCACTTTGATTGCCGACCCGCAGAAAGCGCGGGATTCCGAAACCGATTGGCACTTTCACCCGCGCCATCAGAGTGTCCGAGTCGTTCTGGTAACGCGCCGTGACCAGCAGGTTGAGTGACAGATTCGAGACGAACGGGAACGGATGCGCAGGATCCATCGCCTGCGGCGTCACCAGCGGGAAGATGTTCTTGTAGTAATACTCGCGAATCGACTTGCGCTCGTCGGCCGAGAGGCTGGCGTACGGACGCACGCGAATGCCGTAGTTCTCGAGCTGGCTGAGAATTTGCGGACCAAGCTCGCGCTGTCGCTGCTCGAGCTCGCGCACCACCTGGTAACACTCCGCGATCTGTTGTTGCGGAGTGCGCCCGTCAACGGTCAGCTCATGCATCCCCGCGACGACCTGCTGCTTCAGGCCGCCGATGCGCTTCATGAAGAACTCGTCGAGGTTGGATGCGGTAATCGCGAGAAACTTGAGCCGCTCAAGCAGCGGATTTCGTTCGTCTTCCGCCTCATGCAGAACGCGTCGATTGAACGCGAGCCAGGTGAGCTCGCGATTGAGGAACAGGTCCGGCGAGGTAAGGTCCTTGTCGATTCGCGGCGGCGGGGGCGCCTTCTCGACCGCCGAAACCGGCCCGTCAACAATAGCGGCCACTACCGGCGGATTGCCCGCTCCTCCATTTTGAGGCGCCGGCGCATCCGCAACGGTCGTCGCGGCAGCTATCCCGGGATTATCCGCCTGACCACCCATATGTTCATCCGGTCCCATCCTGCCCCAAGCATTCTAGCTGCCCGCGCGGCCAATTGCCTATCCCGGCCCTATAATAGTGGCTAATAGTATTTTCCGCGATGTTATAAGATCTCTCCCGAGTGACGTTTTGCCCCGGTGGCAGCATGAATGATTATTTGTATGAAGTCGCAAGGCGGCTCGTCGCGTTCGACACGGTCAGCGCAAAAAGCGATCTCGACGCGATGGAATACATCGCAGCAGAGCTCGGACCGCGGGGATTCAAGACCGCGCTTCAACCAGTCGAGTTGTTCGGGGTCTCGCAGGCCAACCTAGTCGCATGGGTCGGGCCGTCGCGCGCCGACGGCCTGATAATTTCAGGACACGTGGACACCGTCCCCTACGACGGACAGCCGGGATGGGAGCGGGAGCCGCTCAAGCTCGAACCCGCGGGCGAGCGAATTTACGGCCGCGGCACCACCGACATGAAAGGATTCATCGCGCAATGCCTCGACGCGGCGCGCACCCTCGATTCAGCCAGGCTCAAACGCCCCCTGGTATTCGTGTTCACCGCCAGCGAGGAAGTCGGCTGTCTCGGTGCTCATAGCGTCGCGCCGGCGCTCAAACAAATTTTAGGCGACACGCCTGTCCCGCGCCTGGCCTGGATCGGCGAGCCGACCTCGTACGCAGTGTGTCACGCGCACAAGAGCATCGTTTCATTCGGCGTAACCGTCCGCGGCATCGGAGGCCATAGCGGCGCACCGGCCAAGGGCGTGAACGCGATTGCCGTTATGGCCCGCGTAATCGACACGATCGGCCGTTTTCAGCAAGAGCTCGCGACACGCCAGCCTGCTGAATATTCGGCGATTTTTCCCGACGCGCCGTGCGACGTGCTGAATTTTGGAACGGTGCAGGGCGGAATCGCACTCAACATGATCGCCGAGGAATGCAAGCTGCGCATCAGCTATCGCACGCTGCCAAACGCCGACCCGCTCGACGTTTACCGCGAGATCGGGCGTCGGCTCAACGCGCTCGACGGCCACGACTATGCAGGCCGCGAGCATCGCGCGAAAATTGAAATCGGACTCTTGAACGTCGTGCCTCCCCTCGACTCGCCGCGCGGGACGGCTCTGGAAGCTGCGCTGTTCGACGTCACCGGGGCGAATAGCTGCGGCGGCGCGCTCTACGCCACCGATGGCGGATGGTTCACCGGCTCGGGAATCACATCGCTCATCTGTGGGCCCGGCGATCTTGAGCAGGCGCATCAGCCCAACGAGCACATCCGCCGCGGCGCCTTCGAACGCGGCCCCGCGATGATTCACAAAGTGATTGAACGCCTGTGCTGCGCCGGGTGATTTACTGAACTGATATCGGTATTCGAACTTCGAACGACGATTCGATCGCGACGCCGTTGTGCACCGCGGGGAAGAACTTCCACTGCTTGAGCGCGTCGAGTATCACCTGGTTGAGGCGCGGACTCGAGGTGGGCTTTTCAAGCGTAACCTCGCTGACGCCGTCGAACGATACTTTGAAGCGCGCGACGGCCTCGGTCTGGATCGCATCCTCGCGCAGATCGTCGGGTATCACCGGCGTCGGTGCGTAAATCGCCCGCGCACCGACCGTATCGCTGCCGATTCCGCCGCCCGATCCTTCGCCGCTCGCCCCACTCTCCCCCGCGGCTCCCGCGCCCGCACCCGGAGCTTCTTCGACTCCCGGCGCTTCGGTCGGTTTCTTGGTGCCATACTCCGAGCGAATCACCGGCGCCATCGGCGCAACCTTCTTCACGTGGGCCGCCGGGTGAGGCTTGACGATCGGTACGGCCGGCGCCGCCGGATGGATCGCTCCGCCGTTGCCCTGCAGCCCGCCGACTTCGTGCGGTATCTCAACCAGCCGCGCCTCGATCGGCGTCAACTCCTCCTGCGGCGTCACCGTCGTGCGCATCAGGATCAGCGAAAATCCGCTTAGCATGATCGCCCAGATCGCGATCGCGGCCGGGATGATCCACAGCAGGCGCCGCGCCGGTTCGTCCAACTCCGGCGGTCGGAAGACAATGCGGGCTGCGTCGGCCATGGTTAATGCTTCACGGCGATCAGAAATTTCTCGACGCCCGCGCGCCGCGCCTGAATCATCGCCTCCACCACCGTCCCTTCCGGCGCATCGCTGTCTGCGTTGACCACCACGCTCGCCTCGTTCGCCGTGAGCAGCGGTTTGAGCACGAACGCAATTTGCTCGAGCGTGGCCGGTGTCTTGTCGATGAAAATGTGACTGTCGCGTGTGACGGTCAGTGTGATCGGCTCGCGATGCTGCATCGCTTCGGCCTCGCCCCTGGGCAGATTGACCGCGATCGAGTTGAGAGTCTGCATCGACAGCGACGCCAGCATGAACGTCACCAGCAGAAAGAACATCACGTCGATCATCGGGATGATTTCGATTCGCCCGTGACGAAAATTGCGCGCCCTTCGCAGTTTCATCCCATCTCCGCCGCGCTGCGCGCGTTCATCGCGCCACCGCCTTGGGCCGTTCGACCGCAGCCGCGCCGCCGTTTTCCTCGTCGAGCCGTATGTGATCGACCAGCCGCGAGCCCAGCCGCTCCATCGTGTCGAGCGATTGCGATTGCATCCGCGAAAACAGGTTGAATGCGAATAGCGCGAGCACCGCAATCAGCAGACCGAGCGCCGTGGCGATCAACGCCTGCGCCACTCCCGCGGTTACTTGCGTCGGCGCGACCAGGGTTGACGCTCCGATCACGTTGAACGATTGCATCATGCCCGTGATGGTGCCGAGCAGACCGAGCAGCGGCGCCGCGGTCACGACCGTCTCGAGCACCCAGAGTCCGCGTGCGAGCGTCTTTTCGATCCGGCCCGCTTCATCGCCGGCTCTCGATTCGACCCACCACGCGGGCTTGATCCGATTGTCGGCGATCACTTGAAGGAAGCGTCCGTATGCGTTGCGCGGGCCGAGTTCGTTCAACCGCTTCTCGAGTTCGACCCACGAAAATCCGAACGTCTCAACCAGTTCTGCAAGTTCCGCCGGCATCCGCAGGCATCGCGCGTAGAGCACGGCCCGGTCGATGATTATCGCGATCGCAAGAACGCCCAGCGCGAGCAGCGGATAGACCATCGCGCCGCCGAACTTGATCGCGTTCCACGCTACTAATAGTTCCTGCATTGGTCAGTTCTCCTTACGATCTGACGCCTGACGCTTGAGTTGCGTTTCATGGCGCCTGCGTGCTGGCTGGTTTTGTGAATGGAAGTTCCCATTTTATGCCGCCGTATAACGCTCGGCGCGGGCCGTACTGGGCCGCGAATATTCCGATGCCCGTGCCGCTGCGAATCTCGTAAGTACGATCGTTCATATTCACCAAGGCGGTGCGAAATTCGAGAACGCCTCGATTGTCGGGCAGGGTTACGCGCCGGGTGATTGCCCCGTCGACCTGGATATAGAACGGCAGGTTTCCGGTATTCGCGAAGCCGGATCGAAGGCCGCTTTCGTAGGTCCCGTCGATGCTGAACGTAAATCCATGCCAGTTGTAAACGGCCCCGGCGGAGTTGGTGAACGTCTGGTCGTGATCCAGAAAGATATAATGACTGCTGATGTACTTCAGCTCGTCGGGCGCGAAGTTGAATTGCCCCGACTCCACCTGGGTACCCTGCGCGACGCTATAGGCGAAGTTATTGTAGGCGTAAAACTTTTCGTGAGTGTACGAACCCGTGAACTCGACTCCCCAAACGCGCCCCTTTGCGTAGTTGAATGTTTCGTAGATAAGCGCCGGTCCAAACTGTCCTTCGTCGATCAGGTCTGCCGCCTTCTTGTAATAGGAATCGATGCCGACATTCAGCCCGGGAATCACCTCTTGCGTTACTCCCGCGTCAAACAAATGGTCGCGCTCCACCGTCGGCGTACCGTTGCCGCTGGATGCGGGTGCGCCGGTCGTGTTCTTGGAATTCGTGATTGTACTCAAGGTTACGAGTTCGGTTGGCGGCGGCGTCATCTCACGCGCATAGCCGGCGTGAAGCGTGGTGCCCTTGAACGGTGTGTACACCAGCGCAACGCGGGGACTGGCCTGGTCTGCTCGCACCAGCCCGTCGTACAGGTCGAAGCGGACGCCATAATTAAACGTCAGTTTCTCTGTCAGCTTCCATTCGTCCTGGACGTAGACGCTGTAAATCCAGGTCTGCAGCGCGATGTCCTCAACGAACGAAATCGGGAAAGGAGACGATTGTTTGCCGGTTATAGGATCGGCCGGGAACGTCGACTCATGATTGTCGATCTCGGCGCGCTCGGCGTCGAAATAGCCGCCCAGCCGAAACGTATGATCGGTAAATGCGCGATAAGAGGTGTCGAGCTGAAAACCGTTACCCCAGTCGCTGCGGAAAACCCTCGACGACGCGCCGTTATAAATCAGGTCGCCCGTGCGGTCCGGATTGAAAGTGACCTCCGAGTAACGGCTGAACGGCGCGATCTGGTAATCGAAATCCGATCCAACTGTTCCCTGTAGCGCCAGCACGTTGAAGTAGTTCTGCTCGAACTGGTTCTCGCGGACTTTCGCCGACGGATAGACCGGCACGCCTGCCAGCACGAACGCCTGCGGCTGATTCGGGTTCGCGGGAATCTGAAAGTGATTGATCGCGCTTCCGGTGATCAAGCTCAGACGCGTCGTCGAATTTAGAAAGTACGAGAAGTATCCGAAGCCCGCGCCCTGGTTGCTGGTGTCGTGAATCGCCGTGGGTCCGGGCGTCGGCGGCTCGACTCCGCGATCGGTGCCCAGGTATTGCCCCGTCACGAAGTAGCTGAAGTTGCCCTTCGATCCGCCGTACTCGAAGCTCGGCTGCGTGGTCCCGCGCTGCCCGCCGTAAAAATCGACGTCGGCGACCGGGTTGAGCAGCCCGTCCTTGGTCTTGATATCGATGACTCCTGCCGTTCGCAGGCCGTATTCTGCCGGCAGCACTCCGGTCAGCAGGCTGATCGATTGGGCGAAGCGCGGACTCAGCACCTGTCCGAAACCGGTAATACCCTCGGGAAGCTGGATGCCATTTATCCGGTACTGAAGATTGGCGTGGTCTCCGCGTACGTGGAGCGCTCCGTACGAATCCTGCGCGACGCCTGGCGCCTGCAATATCACCTGGTTCAAAGACGTATTCGCGCCCTGCGGCAAATCCTGGATCGCCTGCTCGCTGAACGTGTATTTGCTGCCGCCCGTGTCCGGCGACAAAGAGTTGCGCGCCTTGTTCAGCCGCGTCGCGGCGACCTTGAGGCTGACTTCCTTCTCCGCTTCCATCGCGAGCACCAATGGTGCGGCGCCCTTCGTCGAGACCGTCACAATCGCAGTCGCCGTCTTGAATCCTTCCTTGGTCGCCACGACCGCATAGGTGCCGCGCGCGATCGCGTTGAGCGAAAATTCACCCGCGTCGTTGCTCGAAGAATGAGCGACGACCCGCCCGTCTGATGCCTGTAATGACAGGGAAGCTTGCTTGAGCGGTCTGCCCAGAGCGTCCTTCACCACGCCCGTGATTCGATATGTCGTGGCCGTCGAGGTCTTCAAATTTGCCGCCACCGCCGAAGTGTAAATAGCCAGTTGAATCAGGATCCCGGCAACCGAGATCCACGCGAATAAATTCCTTCGCATTCGCAAGCTCCCATATATTCAAGTTTCCGCCCGCGCCTTCGAGACGCGAGTGGCGGCGCGCGAAACGGTCGCGCGCACGAGAGGAATCGAATCTGTCGAAAAGGGGGCTTAGACCGGTGCGGGCGGAGCGCGCACGCGCGCGGCCGAGAAGACCGGCGACACGGATCGGAGCGGCGCGGCCAGGAATATGGTCTCGGCGATAGCCGGTCCGCGCGCGGCGGTGGCCGCCGATGCGACCGAGCCCGGCGCATGGAGCGCGAGTTGACAAACGGGGCAAAGTCCCTCGTCGGCGCTGAGCTGCGCAACGCCGTCGCGCGAAACCGCGCCCTGATGAAAATGAGCTGCGCCAATGGCCTGCGAGACGAGTATCAGCGCCGCGCCGAAAATCGCGATCGCGCGCGCTGCCGCTCCGCCGCCTTTGTGAAACCTGGAGGTCATCAGAAGTTACGACCCGCCCATTGGCCGGATTCTATCTCCAATCGAGCCTGCCGTTGGCAACCCGATGTGTCAAGCACCCCGCGCGCTCCCCCTCCCCCCCCTACCGAAACACTCCACGTTGGCGAAGCTCCGAAAATCCGGCTAAGTTGCCTGCGAGACAGGAGGATCCATGAATCAGTTCAAAGTCGGCGACGTCAAGATAACCCGGATCATCGAAATCGAGGCGCCATGGCCGGGCACCTGGATCATGCCCGACGCCACCGGCGAGAATGTCCTGAAAGAAGCCGACTGGCTCTATCCCACCTTCTCCGACGAAAAGGGCAAGCTCCGCATGGCCACCGCTGCGTTGGTGGTCGAGTCGCAGGGCAAGCGCATCATCGTCGATACCTGCGTCGGCAACGACAAGGTTCGTTCGAACCCGGCGTGGAGCAATCTGAAGCTGCCGTTTCTGAGCGATCTCGAAAAAGCGGGTTACACGCGCGACAAGATCGATCGCGTCATCTGCACGCATCTGCACGTGGACCATGTGGG
The DNA here is from genome assembly GCA_963803045.1 of Binataceae bacterium (SeqCode). Classification (GTDB taxonomy): domain Bacteria; phylum Desulfobacterota; class Binatia; order Binatales; family Binataceae; genus Binatus. The sequence continues at coordinate 16,390 of CAWDLC010000031.1, forward strand.
CTGGAATACGATGCTCAAGGACGGCAAGTGGGTGCCGACGTTCGCCAACGCGCGCTACCTGATCGGCGGTACCGAGTGGGATTTCTGGTCGAAGTTCGACGGCAAGGACGCGCGCGATCCGGTCGAGGATTCGGTGCGTCCGATCGTTGATATAGGGATGGCCGATCTGATCGACTCGAACTTTCGCGTCACCGACGAAGTATGGCTCGAGCCGACGCCCGGCCACACTCCCGGACATCACAGCGTGCGGATTTCGTCCAAGGGACAGGAAGCCGTGATCACCGGCGATCTGATGCATCATCCGATTCAATGCCGATATCCCGAATGGGACGACGGATTCGATTTCGACGGCGCGATGGCGAAGAAGACGCGGCGCGCGTTCTGCGAGAAGTACGCCGACACCAACGTCGTCGTTTTCGGGACGCATTTTGCCACGCCCTCGGCGGGAAAGATCGTGAAGAAGGGCGACTCTTTCAGATTCACGGCATTATAAAGAACAGCAGGAATACGTGCTCGCGCGGCGCCGCCGGCCCGCCCTCGCGATAGCCGCCGCTTGATGCCATATAGTGTCGGCGTGCAGCGCGACACCCCAATTCCAGAGCCGTTCCGCGCCGACTCCAGCGCGGCGCCGCGCGAGCTGACGCTGCGCGGTATCGCGCTCGGCATCGCGCTGGCGCTGATCCTCGGCGCGGCAAACGCCTATCTCGGCCTGTACGCGGGCCTGACCGTATCCGCGAGCATCCCGGCCGCCGTCATCTCGATGGCAATTCTGCGGATTCTCGGCGGCTCGACGATCCTCGAGAACAACGTGGTGCAAACGATCGCATCGGCGGGCGAGGCGGTCGCGGCCGGCGCGATCTTCACGTTTCCGGCGCTGGTCATTTTGGGCGGCGTCAGGACGCTACCGTACGTCGAGGTGACCGCGCTGTGCGTCGTTGGCGCGACGATGGGCGCACTGATGGTCGTCTTCCTGCGCCGCGCGTACATCGTCGAGGAGCGCCTGCCGTTTCCCGAGGGGTTAGCGTGCGCGCAGGTGCTTCGCGCCGGCGACGCGGAGGCAAATGTTGGCCCGCTGGTGGCGGGTGGCCTGATATCGGCGGCTCTCAAAGCGCTTGAGGATGTCGCCGGAATTATACCCGGCGCGGTCTCGGGCGCGCGATGGGTCGGTAGCGCCGCGGTGGCGGGGTCGCTGGATATTTCCGCGGCGCTGCTCGGCATCGGCTACATAGTAGGAATCAGGATCGCAGCGCTGGTATTCGCCGGCGGAGCATTCGCGTGGCTGGTCGCGATTCCCGTGCTCACGGCGTTTCATCCCGGGTACGGAACGGGAGACGCCGCCGCGACCGCGTCGCAACTGTGGAGCAGCCAGGTGCGCTATCTCGGGGTCGGCGCGATGCTTACCGGCGGAGTCGTAACGCTATGGCGCTTGCGCACCCGCATCGCGTCCGCGATCGTTGACAGCATCCGCGTCGTGCGTTCGACGCAAGCCGTCGCGGCGGCGCGCGAGGACACCGATCTTTCGGCGCGCGCGGTGCTGAGCGCGGTGGCGCTTTGCGTTCCGGTTATCTTCGCCATCTGCCTGGGGCTGAGCGGGCAAGTGGCGCTGAGCGCGGCGCTCGCAGTTATCCTGACGTTGATCTGTTTTTTCGCGACGGCGATCGCAGGCTATTTGACCGGAATGGTCGGCGCGTCGAACAATCCCGTTTCGGGCGTCACCGTGATTGTATTGCTCGCGGTGGCGCTGTTTCTCAAATTGGCCGGCGTGTCACAAAGCGTCGGACCGCGACTGGCGATTCTTTCCGGCGCGATCGTGTGTACGGCGGCGGCGATGGCGGGTGATTCCACTCACGACCTCGCGACCGGTTATCACGTCGGCGCGACGCCGCGCTCGCTCGAAATCGGCGTGCTGGTCGGTGCGATCGCATCGTCATTCCTGATGGCGCCGATTCTGAACCTGCTGATCGCCGGCTACGGAATAGCAGGCACTCCGACCGCGCGAGCCGGCGCGCTGGCCGCTCCGCAGGCGTTTCTGATGGCGAAGGTTACGCAGGGAGTTTTTCATGGCGGATTGCCGCTGGGAACGATAGCAACCGGCGCCGCACTCGCGGCGATTCTCGGATTGGGCGATCGCTATCTGGAACGGAGGGGATCGAAGTGGCGCACGCCGATCATGCCGGCCGCGATCGGTCTCTACCTTCCGATGGGACTCAGCGTAACGATTTTTATCGGCGCGCTCGCACACTCGCTTTTTGGACCCGAAGATGCGGCCGAGAGCGGGCCTGGCATTCTGCTCGCGGCGGGTCTGGTGGCGGGCGAGGCGCTGATGGGCGTCGCGAGCGGCGCGATGGTTACGGCGGGAGTCAGGCTGCCGATTTTCTGAAGTGGATCCGGGAGCGAGCGCGGCTACTTGCGCATCTGGCGCAATTGCCGATGGGTCAGCATCCAGCGCAGCTCGCCGCCGCCGCGTTCGAAGCGCGGCGGCAGGTCAATCGCGATACATCCCCCGGTTTTCAACTTCAGATGAGCGACGCCGCCTTCGCCGGTCAGCAGAATCGACGCGATGGCGCTCAGTTGCGGCTCGTGTCCGACGATCATCACCTCGCCATGCTTTGCAAATGCGCGCAGCGCGGCCACCGCGTCGGCGGGCGCCACACCGGTCGCGAGTGCAGGCAAGACCTGCGGCGGCGGAGTATTTTCGTAGGCGGCCGAGACGATCTCGGCGGTTTCCGCGGCGCGCACGAGCGGACTGGTCAGAATCACATCAAACTTCAGACCCATCGCGCGCAGACCCGCGGCAGCGCCGCGCATTTTTTCCTTGGAACGTTCCGTGAGCTTGCGCGCGCCGTCGTCGCCGCTCGAGGCGGGCTCTTCGGCCGCCGCGTGACGCAGAATATAGAGCATCATGGGATTGTTTCCGTGGCAGATTGAGAGTTCATCGAATTGTCATTGGACTGCGGTGGGTCTTCGGACTGCGGTGCGTCTTCGGTCTCACGGCGCGCGATTTGCGATTGATTCGGCAGAGCAGATTCGCCCGCATCCGCAGCCGCAGCCGGCGCGGGCGCGCTCACGGGCATCAGCGCCAATCGACCGGCGCGTCGAATTTCCGCGAGCGTATCGCGAATCGCGTCGGAGCGCTCCAGCCGCCGCCACGCTCTCGTGCATTGCCGGCGCAGTTTTCTTTCGCGGCTATCCAACGACTGAATCAACGCGCCGGCCGCGAGCATGGTCCTGGGCGGCGCGGCGGATGTCTCGGCATACGACAACAGCCAGGCGGATGCCACCGTGGTGTCGTGAAAAAGCCCGAGCAGTTCCTGCAGCGCCTCGAGTCGCGCCAGAGCCTTTTTATGGCGCTTGGCGCCCAGCGGCGCGATCATCTCGACTCGTAGCGCAGCCGCTTGATCCGAACGCGCAGCTTGTGGAAAACGAGCGCCGGGGCGTCGTCGGCAAGTTTTCTGCCAAGACGTGCTGCACTGTGTGTAGCCGGCCTGATCAATTTGGTGGCGACGATGCCGAGCATCCGGTCGCCGCCGATTTTCTTGAGCGCCGGGTGCGACAGTTTCGCGATCAAGTTGCGATAGCGCCTTGACGCGAGCAGATGATACAGCTTCGCGTGCTCGGACTTGCGCCGTTCGTCGAGCGCCGCGATCATCGGAGCGATTGCGGCTTTGAGATCGGGATCGATTTTTGCGGCGCGAGCGCCGATCAACGCCGCCGTCACGTCACATTCGCGGACGGTGCCGGCCTGACCGCCGACCCACGGAATGTCGCGCCGGTAGATCCTGAGCTGCGCGGCGTAGATGACGTTCGAGAACAATTCGATCGTCGCGCGCAGGCGGCGCGCCGCGACGCGAAGTTGATGCAGCGGCTCCGCATCGCCGGCCTCCGCCGCGTTCTGATGCCACAAAAGTGATTCAGCGCCGAACGCGATCGCTTTGCGCGCGGCGTCGGCAACAGTTTCGCCGGGGGAGAGCGTCAGCCTGCGCGGCGGCGCATCGGAGCGCAAGGCTTCTACCACCGTGCTATTCCTTGCGCGTCGACGCGCCGTTGTCGGCCGAATCGGCACGCGACTTGCCGTTTGCGCCCGACAAATATTCGGCGATGTGTTTTCTAAGCTCGCCCTGCAGCTTCTCGATCGGAAGACGCGCATCGACCGAGACGAAACCAAACTCACTGGACAATCGCCGGTACTCGTCTATCAGGCGGCTCTGGTAGCGCTCGAATGAATCGAACAAGTCGGTGCCGAGCGCGAGATGCATCCCGGATTCCCAGTAGTCCATCCCCTTGCCCATGATCACGCGGGGGATCAGAGATTCGACGTCGATGTCCAGGTAAAGCACCAGGTCGGGCACCAGCGCCATCCCGAACACCTCGCGCGTCCATTGGGGATCGGCGCCCATCACGGAGTTGCGTGCGAACGCGGTGTACATGTAGCGATCGGCGATGACGATAAAGCCCGCCTGCAACGCCGGCAGGATTTCGTGCTCGAGACGATCGGCAAAATCCGCGGCGTAGAGCAGCGAGAAGGTCGTGACCGTGAGCCGATGGCCGGCCTTGGCCTCGTTGATGGTCTCGGAGAGCAGCGGGGAGCGCGTCCATCCGGTGTTGCTGACGGCGTAGCCTTCGAGTTCGAGCCACGGCCGGAGCAGTTCGAATCTGCGCGGAGCGGCCGACGCCGTCGGTTCCTTCGATCGCGATCAGGTGGCCGGGCAGCCGCTTTTTCGCGAGGTACGGCAGGCCGTGCCCGTACCAGGTCTTAGCGCGACTGGGATGTGACGCCATTTCCGTTTGCTCGATCGCGGTCGTAGTCGCGAAGAATTTCCTGGACCATCGTGCGTATGACTCTCTGTTGATGGGGGATCTCGGCGGTCGCGTCAATCGGATGCATCCCGAACTCGAGCGTCAGTCGATCGTAAATTTCGAGCACGTGGCTCTGAAACATGCGGAAGCTCTCGACCGGATCGGTCGAGAGACCCACATCCATCCCGGCCTCGTGGTACTTGAGCTTGGCGCGGCCTGACAGCAGCCGCTCAAGCGAAATTTCGATCGGCACGCGGAAGTAGAGCGTCAGATCGGGCCGCAGCGCGAGGCTGTAAACCGCGCGGACCCACTCAGGATGGACGCCGCGCGCGACGTCGCGCGCGAAGGCGGTGTAAACGTAGCGATCGGCGAGCACGATCATGCCGGCCTTCAGCGGCGGAAGTATCTGATAGGTCAGCCGATCGGCGAAATCGACCGCGTGCAGCAGGGAGAACGTGGTCGGCGTCAGCAGATTCTTTTTCTTGCCGCGTTGCATCGAACGCCGCACCAGCCGCGACGAATTCCACTCGGTGAAATGGACCGGGTAGCCATGCGACCGCAGCCATCGATCGAGCAGCAGCAGTTGCGTCGATTTGCCCGAGCCGTCGATTCCCTCGACGCAGATCAATCGTCCGGGATACGGATGCGGTGTTTCGAGCAGGGTCTTCGGCGCGGTCCTGGCCGCAGACTTAGGTCCGGTCGAGGATGGAATAACGTCGCGGTCGGGGGAAGGTACGGCGGCAGGCAGCTCTAGTTCTGCAGGACCACCTGGCGATCCAGCAGCCTCGATAACAGGTCGCTCCTTCTGTTGCATGTCCATAGCTCGAGGTCGGCCTTCTCGCGCTTCGAATCGATTCCGACGATTACGCGGCCGGGTGAGTACTTGACCTCGATATTCTTAACCACACCGAAGTGGCTTCGATCCAGTGCGTCCGCGACCCGCAAAATCGCGGCGAGGCCTCTGATCACACGGCGCTTGGCGGGGCTAACCGACTTCAATTCCGGCGAATCGAGCTTGGGGGCTTGCTTGCGATGTCCCCGAGCCGCCTGTGCGATGACCTCGATTTCCTCACTATCGAAGCCGAACAGCTCCGCATTCTTAATCAGATAGTAAGAATGGCGATTGTGCCGGTCATGATCAACCGCGTGGCCGATATCGTGTAATAACGCCCCGAATTCAAGCAATTCTCGCGAGGACCTGGGCAGCCCCAGAAACGGCGCCGTCGCGTCGAACAGCTTGAGCGCAAGCCGCGCAACGTGTTTGCCGTGATCGTTGCTGCCCGCGAATCGCGTCGCCAGAGCGCCGACCGAGCGACGCCGCGCGTCAGCCGCCGAGCCCGAGTCGATCTTGTGCGCGAGACGCAGCAGCACGCCTTCGCGCAGCGCCCACGTGCATGCGGCCAGTTCCGGCACACCGGATTTCTTCAGGATGAAATTTACCAGCGTGGCCGCGGCCGGCATCAGGTCCACCCGCTTCGCGTCCATCCCGGGAAGATCGACGCGCAGTGCCGCGTTTGCCTCGACCAGGTCGCGGGTCAGGTCGGAAAGTTCGCCGGCCGAGGCGCTCGCGCCATGCAGGCGGCCCAGTTCCTCGCCGCGCGAGGATCGCGCCATCGCGACCAGCGTGTTGATCGTGCCCGACGTTCCGATTGCGCGGACCACGCCGGCGCGCCGTGCCTTTCTCATCAGCGGCCCGATCGCGCGCTCAAGATGCGCTTCCAGCTTGCTCAACTGCGTGCGCGATGGCGGATCGTCGGTGAGAAATTGCTCGGCCAGCCGCGCCGCGCCGAGCTTAACGCTGCGCATCCATAGCGGCCGCCCGTCGCGCACCAGCACCAATTCCACGCTGCCGCCGCCAACGTCGATCAACAAATGCGGTCCGCCGTCGAGTCCCAGTGCGTGACGCGCCGCCTGAAAGATCAGTCGCGCTTCGTCGAGTCCGGAGATTACTTCAACCGTCAGTCCCGTCTCGCGCTTGATGCGCCGGATGAATTCCGTACGATTGCGTGCTTCGCGCACGGCGCTGGTCGCTACCGCGCGCAATCGGTCCACCCTGCGCACTTGCAGCAGCCGTTTGAAGTTCACCAGTGCGCGCACCGCGAGGTCCATCGATTCAGCGGTCAGCCGTCCCGTCGTGAACGAGCGCCGGCCCAACCGCACCATCTCTTTGACCCGGTCAACGACCTCGAGGTGACCCTCGCGGCTCACGTCCGCCACGATCATGTGGACGGAGTTGGATCCGACATCGATGGCTCCCAGCCGCATGGATAGAAGGTCGCGTCCCTGCCGCTCGATATCATCCATATTGCCCCACATCCGCACCGGCGTGCTGAAAACATTGCGCACTCAACCTGCGACGATTAGAAGGGATGCGCGTTACGGCGCGATGAACGCTGAATGTCGAATTTGTTTTCGCGGTATCATCGCAAATCCATCAGGTTTAATCTGAACCGAGCACGCCGCACGGACTATTTCTTTGGCAGCCGCAGCCTCATCCGCGATTGGAATCGACCATCCCGAGTACGGGTCCTCTAGCCGCAAGTGGCTGATCGCGCTGGCCGTGATGCTGGGTACGACGCTCGAGGTCCTCGACACGTCGATCGTCAATGTGGCGTTGCCGCATATGCAAGGCAGCTTTTCGGCGAGCGTCGACGAGATCGCGTGGGTGCTCACCAGCTACCTGGTCGCCAACGGGATTATGATTCCCATGACGGGATGGATCTCGTCGCGCTTCGGCCGCAAGCGCTACTTCATGATGTCCGTCGCCGTTTTCATCGTCGCCTCGGGCTTGTGCGGTGCCGCTCAATCTCTCGATCAGATGGTCGTCTTTCGATTGTTGCAGGGCGCTGCGGGTGCTGCGATGGTCCCGTCGTCACAGGCCATCTTGATGGAGACATTTCCGCCCAACGAACAGCAACTCGCGATGGCGACGTGGGGGATGGGCCTGATGGTTGCGCCGATCATGGGTCCGACGCTCGGTGGATGGATCACCGACAATTGGAACTGGCGCTGGAATTTTTACATCAACCTGCCGGTTGGCGCCGCTGCGTTCCTGATGGTTTGGACGTTCGTTCACGACCCCTCATACTTGCGCACCCGCCGCACCAGCGCCGGCAAGACCGACTACGCCGGCATCATCCTCCTCGTCCTCGGGCTCGGCCTGGCGCAGCTCGTGCTCGATCGCGGCCAGCGCGCCGATTGGTTCAATTCACCGTGGGTCGTTTGGGGTACAATTTTTTCCGCGATCTGCATCGTGGGACTCACGATCAACGAATTGCGCGCCACCGACCCGATTCTGGATCTTTCAATCCTTGGGATTCCCGTTTTCTCGATGTCCGTGATGCTGATGGTCGCGATGAGCTTCTCACTGTTCGGCACCGGACTGTTGAATCCCATTTTTCTGCAGGAGCTGATGGGTTACAGCGCGTGGAAGGCCGGTCTTGTGCTCGCGCCACGAGGACTTGGCACGATGGCGGCGATGCTGATCGTCGGACAGCTTGGGCGCTACCGCTACGATACGCGTCCGTTGATCGGCGTTGGATTCATCATAATGGCATTCTCCTTGTGGACGATGGCGGGATGGAACACTCAAGTCAGCATCTGGACGGTGACCTGGCCCAGCATCGTCATGGGAGTCGGGATGGGTATGATCTTCCCTACGCTGTCCGCCACCACGCTTTCGTGCGTCAGCCGCGAGCGCGTCGGCTACGCCGCGAGCCTCTACAACATGATGCGCAACACCGGCGCCGCGATCGGCGTCTCCTACATGACAACCGTGCTCGTGAATCATGAGCAGACGCATCAGTCTTATCTGGCTGAGCATTTCACCGCCTTCGACGCGTGGAAAATGAGCCAGGCGGCGCGGCTCACTCCCGGCGCGCGCAGCTTTAACTATATGCCGCAAATACTCACTGGCCAGAAGCAGGGACTTGGTATGGTGTACGGGATGATCCAGCGCCAGGCAATGATGCTGTCGTTCAACGACATCTACCGCACATTGGCTATTGTAATGATGATTCTGATCCCGACCTTCCTGCTGCTGCGCCGCGCCCAACCCAGCAGCTCCGTGGCCGGCCACTGAGACTCTCTGCCTAATGGCCGAGCTTCAAGTTGACCTCGCGCTAATCCTTTATCTCCGCGAGCGCTCGCTCGAAGACTTCCAGCGAGCGGCGATCGAATAGCACAAAATCGATGCGCTCAAGCGTTGTCGCACCACCGAGATGCGCGCGCACTTCCTCGAGCATCACCCGCGCGCATCGCTCGATTGGAAAACCCGCAATGCCGGTGCCGATCGCCGGAAATGCGATCGACCTGAGCGAGTTCTCATTGGCGCGCATCAGCGAGTTGCGCGTCGCCGCGCGTAGATTGGTCTCCGACGTCGATTCTCCCAGCCGCATGCTCGCTGCGTGAATTACGTGCCGCGCACGGAGCCGTCCCGCGCCCGTAATCGCCGCCTCGCCGAGAGCAATCGGCCCAATCCGGTCGCATTCCTGCTGAATCGCCGGGCCGCCCTTGACGCGAATCGCACCCGCGACGCCGCCGCCCAGCATCAAGTCGTTGTTCGCGGCATTCACAATCGCATCCACATCCGCGTCCGTAAGGTCGCCCCGACGGAGCCCGATCTTTGCGCGCCAATCTTTACTCATTGTCACCTCGTCCCCACTGAAAAGTGAAAGTCTCGCGTCGATTCTGTTATTATCGCGCCAATTGGGAATAACCCGAAGCGGGCGTGCTGACTGTGTGGATGAGGGAAACAACTGCCCGGCTGCGATTGGTCGCGCAGATTGCTGCGGCGCTCGTCGCGCTCGCGGGATGCGGCCACTATCGTACTGATCGTTCGCCCGGGACGCTCCAGGTCGATATCGAAACCTCGCCGACCTCGACCGACCCGCGCTTTGCGACCGACGCTACTTCATCGCGCATCAACGAACTTATTTTTGATTCGCTGGTGAAGACCGATCGCGACGGCCAATTTGTCGGTCATCTTGCCGACAGCATCGAGCGTCCTTCACCAACGGAAATTGTTTTTCATCTCAAGCACGGAGTGCGCTTTAGCGACGGCCGCGAACTGACGGCGCGCGACGTGATATTCACTTACCATTCGATCCTCGCGCCCGAGTCGATGTCGGCAAAACGGGCTGGCATCGAGGAGCTGAAGTCAATCGATGCGCCCGACGACTACACAGTCGTCATGACCACCGCGCATCCGTACGCGCCCGCCCTTGAGTTGGCGACCGAGGGTATCGTACCTGCCGGTACTCCGCTGCCCTCAAAAGGAAACGCGGCCGCTCCCATCGGCAGCGGCCCGTTTCAGATGGTTGGCTACGCGCGCGATGAAGCCGCGCGGCTCGAGCGCAATCCCTATTGTCCTTATCCGTCAGGCGCGCCACGATCGATTCTCTTCAAGATCGTTCCCGACCCTACCGTGCGCGCGCTCGAACTGGCAGAGGGCGTTTGCGATTTCTCGGGAAACAATATCGAGTACGACGTGTTGCCGTGGCTTGCAGCGCACCAATCTCTGAAAGTCAGCAAGACTCCCGGTACCACATACAAGTACCTATCCTTCAACTTTCGTGATCCCCGCCTGCGCGATTTACGGGTGCGTCGCGCCATTGCCTATGCGATCGACCGCAATACAATAGTCAATACCATCCTGCGTGGTACCGGGCGGGTAGCTACCGGCATGCTCTCGCCCGAGAATTGGGCATACGAGGGCAATGTTACTACCTATTCCTACGATCCAATAAAAGCGCGTCAACTGCTGGATCAGGCTGGCTATGCGGCCGGAAGCAACGGGATGCGCGGGCTGCGATTCGAATACAAGACGACTCCGGAAGGCGCGCGCCTGGGTGAGGTGTTTCAGGCGATGCTTCAGCGAGTGGGTATCGAGCTGACTTTGCGGACGCTCGACTTCGCTGCCTATTATGCGGACATTCAGGCCGGAAGTTTCGATCTGACCTCGCTGCAGTGGGTCGGGATCAACGATCCGAACAGCTACTACATGGTATTCGATTCGAAGAAGACGCCACCGCACGGACAGAATCGGGGTTACTATTCCAACCCTGCGATGGATCGCCTGGTCGAAGCGGGAATGAGTATTGTCGATCCCGTAGCGAGAAAACAAATATACGGACAAGTGCAGCAACTCGCCGCCGAGGAGCTGCCGTACGTTTCGCTGTGGTGGGTTGACAATGTGGCCGTGATGAATCGGCGGCTGGTTGGCTTCGACGCATATCCCAATGGCAGCTTGCGTTCACTCGCGACGCTGACGCTAAGCCGCGGCGGCGGCAAAGAGCCGTTGCAGTGATCCAGTGATAAATTACGTGGTCCGGCGCTTGCTCGCCCTCGTGCCCGTCGCGCTCGGGGTGGCGACGCTGACGTTCGCGATTATCCACCTGGTGCCGGGCGATCCGGTGGTTGCGATGCTTGGTGAGACCGCTGCGCCCGCCGACATTGTCGGGATGCGGCATCAGTTGGGCCTCGACCGTCCGCTGCTGGAGCAGTACGCGGCATATCTCGGCGGACTCGCCGTCGGCGATCTGGGTGAATCGATTTCATATCGCAAGCCGGTCTCGCGTCTCATCGCCGAACGCTTTCCGGCCACAATCGAGCTCGCTGCTGCGGGGATGTTAGTGGCCGTGTTGTTGGCATTTCCGCTGGGAATCATCGCGGGTTCGAATCCCGGCGGCGCCGCCGATCTGGGCGCGATGGGATTTGCAATTGTCGGCATTTCGATTCCGCACATCTACCTCGGCCCGTTGCTCATGATTTTGTTTTCACTGGATCTGCGCTGGCTGCCGCTCACCGGCCGCGGGGGCCTCGAGCATCTGGTCCTGCCCGCGGTCACGCTTGGCACCGCGCTTGCCGCGATCCTTGCGCGGATGTTGCGCCAGAGCCTGATTCGCGTGCGCGAAAGCGACTATATGCGCACCGCGCTCAGCAAGGGGTTGAGCGCGCGGTCCGCCCTTGTTCGCCACGGCCTTAAGAACGCGCTCACATCCGTCGTGACCATCGTCGGACTCCAGATGGGCGCGCTGCTGAGCGGCACGCTCATCACCGAAATAATTTTTTCGTGGCCGGGTATCGGCCGCCTGCTCATTAGCGCGATAGGGGCGCGCGACTATCCGGTGGTCGAGGGATGCGTACTCACCTTCGCGATGACTTACGTCATCGTGAACATGGCGACCGATCTGGTTTATGCGATCGTAGACCCCCGAGTGAGAATCTCGTGATCGTGCGCGTCCGCAATCCGTCACTGGCTATTGGCGTGACTATCGTTGTCGCGATCGCTGTCGCAGCGATCCTGGGTCCGTTACTGTTTCGCGCCGATCCTTTGTCGATCGATCTCGCGAAAACGCTCGCCGGGCCCAGCCGCGCGCATCCGTTCGGTTGCGACGCGCTCGGCCGTGACGTGCTCGCCCGTGTCCTGTCTGGCGCGCGGCTTTCGCTCTCGATATCCACCGTCGTCGTTGCGATCTCGCTCGTCGTTGGCAGCTTGATTGGCGCCACCGCCGCGCTGTCGGGCGGCCGAATCGACAACCTGGTAATGCGCGGCGTGGATATCGTCCTCGCCTTTCCGGGAATCCTGCTTGCGATCGCGCTGGCGGCGATTCTCGGACCGGGCCTGATCGATCTCGTGATCGCGCTGGCGGCTATGGGATGGACCGGCTACGCACGAATCGTGCGCGGCGAAGTGCTGACCTTGCGCGAGCGCGACTACGTTCTCGCCGCCGAGAGCCTGGGCGCCAGTCGGTCGCGCCTGTTGATGCGCCATCTGATCCCCGGCGTCGTCGGGCCGCTTGCCGTGCAGGCGACGTTCGGAATCGGCGGAATCATCGGCGCCGAAGCCGCGCTTTCATTTCTTGGCCTGGGCGCGCTGCCGCCAACGCCGAGTTGGGGCAACATGCTTGACGCTGGCCGCGCGTTCCTGCTCGTCGCCCCGCATCTTACGACTGCGCCTGGACTTGCGATTGGGCTTTCGATTCTCGGCTTCAACCTGCTCGGTGATGGGATTGCGCAGAAAGTGGGACATCGCGCCTGATGGTCGAGCGCTTCCGTCGCTCGCGCAGGGTAATTCGATCATCGTCCGCTCTTTAGCGCGCGCAAACTCTCCGTGTACGGCGGATACGCGACGCCACGTTCGGTGATAATCGCTGTCACCAGCTCGGCCGGGGTGATATCGAACGCGGGGTTGAACGTGCTGACGCCTTTCGGCGCGATCTGCTTGCCGCCATACTCGGTGAGCTCGCGGCCCGAGCGCTCTTCGATCGGGATTGCCGCGCCGTTGGGACATTCCAGGTCGATCGACGACAGCGGCGCCGCGACATAAAATGGCACGCCGTGGCGCCGTGCCATCACCGCCAGCGGGTAGGTGCCAATTTTGTTCGCGACGTCGCCGTTCGCTGCCGTGCGATCTGTTCCCACCACCACGCAATCGATCTTGTTCTGCGAGAGCACGGTTGCCGCCATGTTGTCAGCGATCACCGTCACCGGTATCCGATCTTTGTGGAGTTCCCACGCGGTCAGGCGCGAGCCCTGCAAAAATGGCCGCGTCTCGTCGGCGAAGACCTGGACTTTTTTGCCCGCGGCGCGTGCGGCGCGGACCACCCCGAGCGCCGTGCCGTATCCTGCCGTCGCCAGCGCGCCGGCGTTGCAATGCGTCAACACTGTTGCCGGGTCTCCGATGAGTTCGGCGCCAAAGCGGCCCAGCGCGCGATTCGCGGCCAGGTCTTCCCGGTAAATCGCGATCGCCTCCGCGCGCATGCGCCGAAACAACTCTGCCGCGTCGAGTGAAATGCTGTTGTCGAGCACGCGGCCCATTCGATTCACTGCCCACGCCAGATTTACCGCGGTTGGCCGGGTGGCCTTGAGTGTTCTCGCGACCACCGCGAACCGTTTTCGCGCCTTCGCGCCCGCGGTGCCCTTGATGCCGAGCGCGACACCCATTGCCGCTGCGACGCCAATTGCGGGCGCGCCGCGAATCACCATCGTGCGGATAGCTCGAGCGACGCCACGGTAGTCGCGATAGGTTCGAATTACTTCGCGTGCGGGAAGCAGGCGCTGATCGATCATACGGACGGTGTCCGCCCGCCATTCAATCGTTTTAACGGCCATGCAGTCTGACTCTTTCGCACGCGAATGAGATTTCAAAAAAAAAGCTTACAGCGACCTTGCGTTGCTGTCATCCTTCGCTGCGCGGAGTTTATGCAATTGGAACGAAGGATGACGCTGCGAAACTTCAGATGAATTGAGCAATAGAAAACGGCGCAGCTGACGCTTCGTGGCGCCGCCGCTCAACTCTGCTCTGATTGCGCGATACCGCATTGCGGCCGGTGCGCGCGAAGCTTCGGTTAGACTTTTTCGTATGCTCCGCGCGCCTTTCGCCTTGCAGCTCCGGCATCGATCCATCGCGTGATCGCCGCAAATATCTCCGACGGCCGCTTCTGCTTGAGTCCCCGCACGTTGCGCACATCGGCGGCCTTGAACTGCTTGGGAAGTGCCGAAAGCACGTTGCGCCAATTGACCCGGCCGCGTGGCCCGCCCCTAACCGCTTTCGCTCTGGTGCCGCCACGACCGATCAATGATCCTAGCCGCGCTTCCTCTCCTTTGAGTTTACTCAGTATAGACTCTTTCAAGCGAATGTCTTTGCGCAGATTCATGAGCAGAGTGCGCGCTTGCCGCTGTACTTGCTGGAATGCCGATGTTGCTCCGCGAGAGGCTTTCTTCCGAGGCATTTAGCAATCTCCTTTCGGGGAATTGGTCAGTACAAATCGGCCTTGAATCTACACAATCAAACCTAATCCTACAAGTATCAAAGTCATTTTGCCCATTATCAACATCAGTCAATTGGATATAGTGCCACGTGTTCTGAATACCTCTTCTGGTCTAGTCTAGTGCCAGTATAAAAAACTGAAAATCCGCACCGACGCCATCAGACTATCCGCGCAGCGCTAAAAGCTATCCGGCAGATAGTCAGATCGACTCGCCGAGATTTCAGTCAGTCCCTGAAACGCCGTCGCCCGCCAAAAGGGATCGCGTCCGGGAAAAGAACTTGATCTTGTCGCGGTCCGGCCGGGCGTCGCGGGCGCTTCGCCGATCAGCTCAAGTGTCTTTCGCTCTCGCTATTGCTATCTGCGCTGACTGTCCCTTAGCCGGTGCGCTCTTCGACACCTCCTCGTGCCGGGGCCTCGCGGCGACACAACTGAAATCGGGCGGCCATGTTCGGTTCGGGCCGGCGCCTTCGTGCGATATAACGATTTTAGAATCAATCAGGAATCATAATGCATACAATATCATGCATAGGCATTCGTTCAATTCGGTAGTCATGTCTCCTATCCGGCCCAGGACCTCCACGCTATCAAGTTGTTAACACTTTGCCGCAGCTGGCCTGCTGGTCGCCTGATTTCTAGTCACTTACAGCCGGATCTGGAACGGTTATCGCCCCATTTGCAAGCAGGTAGCCATTGGGGCAAATCCAGAAATAAAGGTCGAGGAACGGATAGGAAGAGTACTATGTTTGCGCTTGGCGCGATGCTATAAGCATTCCGGAATTCGGATTAGATGCGCGCCGTAGGTATCGCCCCCACCACTTTGCTGTCTGTGCCACCGATCAGGCTTCCGAATGTCTACAGATACAGACGGAGTACGCCGCGGGGCAGCCGGGTCGCGCGCGAGGAGTAGGGTAATGGGCCGCAGACTGTATGTTGGGAATCTGGCTTGGACTGTGAGCGACCAGGATCTGCTCGACGTGTTTTCAGAAGCAGGAAAGGTGGACAGTGCGCAAGTCATAATCGACCGCGCCACCAACCGCTCGCGGGGATTCGGCTTCGTCGAGATGGCGACCGATAAGGCAGCCGAAGGCGCGATCAAGAAACTGAACGGCCGCGACATCAAGGGCCGTCCGATTCGCGTCAACGAAGCGCAGGCGCGCAGCGGCCCAGCCGGTGGCGGCGGCGAACGCCGCGGCGGGCGCGATCGCTAGTCAGTTCCGACATTTCAGGATAGCGCGCGATTGCAGGTCGCCCTCCCGTCGCGCGGCACAATGTACTAGACCCACTTGAGGGGACGCCGGATTCTCGGGCCGAGCCCCTGCGGCTGCAAAAAAACTCTCCTCGCACTGAACCATCACCGTGGAACTCATAACGCTTGAAGCGGACAGCGAGCGCGCCGTGATTGTGCCCGACGCCGGATGCCAATGCCTTGGCTACCGCGCCGGCACGCTCGAGGTCATCGCGGGCCCTGCCAATCCCGCCGCATGGCGCGAGCATCCGCATCGCGGCGGCATTCCGATTCTCTTTCCGTGGCCGGGCCGCGTAGCCGGCGCATGCTTCACGTTCAAGGGCCGCGAATACCGGCTGCCGGTGAATGAACCCGCACGCGGGCACGCGATTCATGGCTTCGCGTGCGAACGCGCCTTTCGCGTGACGCGGCGCGGTTCGTATTTCGTGACCGCGATTCTCGATTCGTCGGACTATTCCGATCTCAATTCGATCTGGCCATGGCCGTTCGTGCTCGAGATAGACTACGAAGTTGGTAACGGGCTGAGGTTGAAGGCCCGCGTTACCAACACCGGCGACTCGGTCATGCCGTTCGGATTCGGCGCGCATCCTTACTTTCACGCCCCGCTCAATCCCACAGGCCTGCGCGATGCGACTCTGATTCAGCTCGACGCCAACGCCCGATGGCCGCTCGACGCGCGCCTCATACCCACCGCTGCCGCCGAGCCGCTGGCGGGCAAGTACGATCTTCGGGCGCCGCGTCCGCTTGGAGCTGACACTTACGACGACGCCTTCCGCATGGCGCCGATCGCGGAGCGAACGGTGAAAAACGATGGGTCCGCGCCGCGCGCGCGGCTCATCGATCCGTCGCTGAAAATCGCGCTCGAGGTTCGTGCCGATCCCGCGTTCGCCGACTTCGTCGTCTATGCTCCCGCGGACAGTCCGGTGGTCGCGCTCAAGCCGTACACCTGCGCGCCCGATGCCTTCAATCTTGCGGCCCGTGCGATCGCGGCGGGGATGCGCGAACTCGCGCCCGGCCAGACCTTCGAGGCCGGCTTAGAGATTCGCCTCAACGCCCCTTGAAACGCGGCTCGCGCCGCTGTGCCAGCGCTGCCGCGCCTTCGCGAAAATCTTCGGTGCCGATCAGCGAGCTCTGCGCCAGCACTTCGAGTTCCTGAAATGTCATCTTGTCCAAGCCGTGGCCTTTGTCGATGATCCGCTTCGCCAGCCCGACCGCGATTGGTGCGTTGCGCGCCATCTCGCGCGCAAGCTCTTCGGCCGCCGCGAGATGCGCGCCTTCGGCGACGACGCGATTAACCAGCCCGATTCGTTCCGCCTCCGCCGCCTCGATCATCCGCGCCGTCATGATCAGCTCCTTCGAGCGTGCATAACCGACCGTCCGCGTAAGCCGTGTTGTGCCGCCCACGTCGGGCACCAGGCCGATACGCACTTCCGGCATCCCCAGCCGCGCGCCCGCCGCGGCGACTCTCGCATCGCACGCGAGCGCCAGCTCGAGCCCGAGTCCACCGACGAAGCCATGTAGCGCGCCGATGACCGGCTTCTCGATACTCTCGAGCCGATTGAGCGACGCCTGCGACTCTGCCAGAAAGCGCCGAAAGCGCGGCATATCCGGGCCGCCGCCGTGACTGCCCTGCGTGCCGGTGTCGTTGGCGAGCGAGGTGAAATCGATGCCCGCCGAGAACGCCTGTCCCTCGCCGTAAATGATAATCGCGCGAACCTCGGGACGATCGACCTCGTCGAGCGCCTCTGGAATCGCGCGGAGCATCGCCTGGTTAATCGCGTTGCGCTTTTCGGGACGGTTGAGCGCGATATACGCGAGCTCACCCTCGACTCGAACTTTGATTACACTTTCCGCCATTTTCTGACCACCTCTACTGTTATTCAACCGCATGCTGCCGCGTCCGGCCAGACGCGAAACTTGCCGCGCCCCGCTTCAGGGCTTCAGCAACACCTTCATTACGTTGTCCTTGCGGGCGTTGAAGATTTCGTAGCCCTTGGCCGCATCGTCTAGCGGCATCACATGGCTTATCAGTGGTCGCGGGTCGATCGTGCCTCGTTCTATCAGCCTCGCGAGTTCCGGTATGTGCGCGTTGATGTTCGCAAGGCCGATCCGAAACGTGAGATCGCGTATAAACGCATAGCCGATTGGAAAATTGAACGAAGGCATGCCGAACACGCCGATTACCGACACTGTTCCGCCCCCGCGCGCAGCCATTATCGCGGCCGTCAGAGCGCTCTCGTTGCCGACCGCCTCGATAGTCACGTCGGCGCCGCGCCCTTGCGTGCGATCGAGGATCGTCTGATGCGTTGTTCCGTGTTCGCTGTTCACCGGCAACGCACCGAGTTTGCGCGCCAACTCCAGCCGGTACGGGATGCGATCGACGGCGATCACTTCGGCGGGGCCGAACAGCTTCGCGCTCATCACGGCGCACAATCCCACCGGGCCGCAGCCGAAAATCGCCACCGTGTCGCCCGGCCGGATATTGCCGTTGACCGCGCCGAAAAAACCCGTCGGCAGGATATCGGCGAGAAAGACCGCGGCGTCATCGTCGATCGCATCGGGCAGCGGATAGCACGTGTAATCTGCCATCGGTACCCGCACCGCCTCGGATTGCTCGCCTCCCAGCCATCCGAGCTTGCCCGCAGAACTCGCTCCGTAGCCGAATACCGCGGATCCGCTTTCCGCGCATTGTGACGGCTGCCCGCGCCGGCAGAAGTAACATCGGCCGCAGGCAACCGTTCCCGACACCACAACCCGATCTCCCTTCTTCAGCCGATCGACACCTGCTCCCACTTCCTCGATCACGCCGACGCCCTCATGGCCCAGCACGAAGCCGGGCACGATGGGCAAAGAGCCGTCATAGAAGTGCAGGTCGGAGCCGCAAATTCCCGCGCGTGTGATTCGCACCAGCGCGTCGGTCGGCGTCTTGAGCGCGGGGTCATCGACCCGCTCCACACGCACGTCGTGGGGTCCGTGGAAGACAGTTCCCTTCATAAGCAATCCTTAGCAATCCTTTTCTTTAGTGCCGGCGCCGACGGAGGTCGCGATCTGTCGGGATAATGGCACAGACCGGCGCGCGTTTGCAGAGTCGGCGAAGCCCGTGGTAATTGCAGAGTGCTCGATACTCGGGAGGCTCCTATGATTCAGAGAGTTAAGAAAGTTCTCGCTCCAATCGACTTTTCCGAACTTTCGATGGAAGCGATGCGCGCCGCGATGGAACTGGGGAAAGACCTCGGCGCCGAAGAAGTTCACCTGATGCACGTCATCGCGCCGCAGCAAAGTTTCATCCCGTCCACCATCGAGCAGAACCGCGAGCTGGCGCGGGAAGCCGCGATGCTTGAGCAGGCGGAAGAAGAACTCGCGCGCATCAAGAAGGACGAGTTCGGCGGTTCAAAGAAGGTCTTCACGTTTGCCGTGGTGGGACCTCCGGTTCAGAAACTCCTCGACTACGCCAAAGACCAGGCGATTGACCTGATCGTGATTGCTACGCACGGACGGACCGGCGGCGAGCATATAATGATCGGCAGCGTGACCGAGAAACTGGTGCGCAACGCGCCATGCTCGGTCGTAGTCTTCCGCCAGCGCGAGCGGTAGCCGAACAGACACGTCATTTCCGGCGGTTGTGTGCGTCCAACGCGCGGGCCGCCGGCTTCTCATTGGAGATCCCCGGCCGGAGTCAAGCCGATGAGCGGCAACAAATGATTAGGGCCAGGCAGATTGCTCCACCCGGCCCGTAGCCGACCGGGAAAAGGGGGGCAAACCCCGGCCAGCAAGCGTATTGTACGCAAGTCCGTGTATGTTGCAATAACGGTCAGAACCCTGACGAACCCGCTATCCACGGAGAAACAGCGGCTTTCGCCCGGGCTCTTTTGGCGCTCACGCTGCGCCGCCGCCAATGGCGGGAATGAAGTGCACTTCGCTGTTCTCGCCAACGGTATCGAGCACGCCACCGGTGGCAATTTCACCGTCGATTGACACCGCGATCGACGGCCGGATGTCTCCATTTTCGAGCAGTTGCTGGTCGATACCCGGAAAACGCTCGCCGAGGCGCTGGACCAGTTCGCGCATCGATTTTCCCGGCACCTCGACTCGCTCGACACCGCCGGTGAATTTGCGTAGCAGCGCGGGAATCACAACAGTTGGCATTGCAGAAAAACAAGGGAGCGAGCGACTTCGCCCGCCCCCTTTCGATTACTCGTGATCAATCCGCCGCTGCGGAATGTTGCGTGGCGGCGCGATGCTTCAGCATCGCCTTCAGCAACTTCGGCGGCGACATCGGCGTCTCCGTCATCCTGACGCCCACCGCGCGATAGATCGCATTGGCGACCGCTGCTACCGGCGGCACGATCGACACCTCGCCGACGCCGCGCACGCCCAGCGGATGGCCGGGGTTTGCTTCCTCGACGACGACCGTTTCGATCATCGGCAAGTCGAGGCAGGTCGGTATCCGGTAGTCGAGGAATCCGAAGTTACGCAGCGTGCCCTTGTCGTCGTAGAAGTATTCCTCGTTCAGCGCCCAGCCGATTCCCTGCGCCGTTCCGCCCTGCATTTGTCCTTCGACGTAGCTCGGATGAATCGCCTTGCCGGCATCTTGCGCCACTGTGCATCGCAGCACTTGCACCTTACCGGTGTCGGGATCGACCTCAAGGTCGACGACCGTGGTGGCAAATCCAGGCCCCACGCCGCGCGCGCTCACGCTGGCGCGACCGGTGATCGGTCCGCCCGTGCGGGGGAAGCGGGGCGCGAGCTGCTTGATCGACATCGGCGGCACGCCGTTGCCTTTCGCGTAGAACATCCCGGCGCGGAATTCGACTTCGTCGGGCTTTTTCTCCCAGACCTTGGCGGCGCGCTCGATCAACTGGTGCTCGGCGTCCTTGGCCGCCTCGTACACCGCCATCCCGGTTGCAAAAGTGGTGCGGCTTCCGGCGCTCAAGTCAGTATGACCGATCGAATCGGTGTCGGCGGTGATCGGCCGAACGTCGGTCACCGGCAGTCCGAGCACTTCCGCGGCGATCATCGCCATCACCACGCGCGAGCCGGCGATATCCGGCGAGCCCGTCACGACGCTGGCGGTTCCGTCGGTGTGGATATTGACTATTGCCGACGACTGCATGCCGGCGTTGAACCAGAATCCCGAGGCGACCCCGCGGCCGCGGAACTTGCCGGTCAGTTTCGACTTGTAATGCTCACTGTTCTTGATCGCTTCGCAGGTCTGGATAAATCCGATGCGCCTGAACGGAGGGCCGACGATCTGCGCCGCGCCTTCTTTGACCCCGTTCATGATCCGGAAGTCGAGCGGATCGATTCCGCACTTCTCGGCCAGTTCGTCGACCACCGTCTCGGACGCGAACGCAGCTTGGGTTGTGCCCGGCGCGCGATAGGACGCGGTCTTGGGCCGATTGACCACCACGTCGTACGCGTCGATTAGAAAATTCTCGATGGTGTACGGAGCGATGATGCACATCGCGCCGGCGCCAACCGGCGAGCCCGGGAACGCGCCCGCCTGGTAGGCCATCCAGATTTCGGCGGCGACGAGCTTGCCGTCTTTGGTCGCGCCCATCTTCACCTTGATTTTCGCGCCCGGGGTCGGTCCGCTCGCGCGGAGCACTTCCGAGCGCGACATGACGAGCTTGACGGGGGCGCCGGTCTTCTTTGACAGCAGCAGCGAGAGCGGCTCGAGGTAGATAGTGGTCTTGCCGCCGAAGCCGCCGCCGATTTCGGTCGGCACGACTTTGATTTTGCCGACCGGCATCCCCAACACCTGCGCGCTGAGCGAGCGCACGACGAAGGGGCCCTGGGTCGAGCAGTAAATCGTTGCCTGTCCGTCGGAGTTGTAGATACCGACGGCATTGTGAGGCTCGATGTATCCCTGGTGCACCATCGCGGTGTTGAATTCGCGCTCGACCACATAGTCCGCCGCCTTGAATCCGGCCGCGACGTCGCCGCGTTTGAACTGGTAGTGCTGCGCGACGTTGGTTGGCTTGTCGCCTTCCTCGGGGTTGCGCAGATCCTTGAGCAGAATCGGGGCGCCCGGCCTGGTGGCCGCATCGACGGTCATCACGGGCGGCAGCACTTCGTATTCGACTTCGATCAGGCGCAGCGCTTCTTCGGCGATATGCGGACTGGTCGCGGCGACGGCGGCGATCGCATGGCCGTCATAGAGAACCTTGTCGCGCGCGAGGACGTTCATCGACAGGTACATCGGATTGACCGTCATCTCGCCGGCCTGCTCGAGCTTGTCCTCGGCCGGCGGGAGATCCTGCGAGGTGACAATAGCCTTCACCCCGGGGAGCTTAAGCGCCTTGTCGATTTTGATCGATTTGATAATCGCGTGGGCGTGCGGGCTGCGCAGCACCTTGCCGTGCAGCATCCCGGGGAATGCGTAGTCGGCGCCGAACTTGGCGCGACCCGTCACTTTGTCAACGCCGTCGTGCCGAATCGGACGCGTGCCGATGACTTTGAAATCGCCTTTCGTGGTTGATGCCGGCATGGCCTTACCTCTCGGATCGCCTGGTCGTATCGGTAGTCCTGTCAGTGTTGCGATGATCTCATCGTGCGGCCGCTTTGCCTTCGCCCTGCGAGCGAATATCCCGAGCCGCGTCGAGCACTGCTCTCACAATCTTGTCATAACCGGTGCATCGGCACAGATTCCCGGCCAGCGCATAGCGAACTTCGGGCTCGGTCGGTTTCGGATTGCGATCGAGCAGCGCCTTCGCTGAAATCAGGAATCCGGGCGTGCAGATGCCGCACTGCAAGGCCGCGTGCTCGAGAAACTTGTTCTGCAAAACGTGAAGCACGCCGTTGGTGGCGAGTCCTTCCACGGTCGTGATGTTCTTGCCTTGCGCTTCGACGCCGAGCATCAGGCACGAGCAGACCGGGCGGCCGTCGACCAGCACGCTGCATGCGCCGCAATCGCCGGTCAGGCATCCTTCCTTGGAGCCGGTGAGCTGGAGCACGTCGCGCAGCGTTTCGAGCAGGCTTTGGCGCGGCTCGCACAGGAACTCGACCGTTTCGCCGTTAATCGTCGCTTCTACCGCTGTTTTTTTGGACATTGTTCTATATGCCGTATGTGTTCGTGGCTGTGATTCAGTTCTTTTTTGCGCGTTCGGCGGCGATTGGAAGCACCCGTCGCGTGAGCACCGTGGCGATGTGGAGTCGAAATTCCGCCGTCCCGCGCATGTCGTCGATCGGCGAACAGGCCTCGCTCGCGGCACGTCCGGCGGCCTCGAGGGCCGCATCATCGAGTTTCTTGCCGACCAGCGCGCCGGCAGCTTTGCTTGCGAGAATCGGAGTCGGTGCAACGGCGCCAAGTGCGATCCTCGCCGCCTTCACCTTGTCGCCATCGAGCGTAAGCGACGCTCCCACGCCGACGACTGCGATATCCATCTCGTTGCGCGGGATGAAACGAAGATATGCGTCGCCCGAATGCGGTGCCGGCGGCGGAACCAGCAGTTCCACCAGCAACTCGCCGGGCTTGAGCACGGTGCGTCCGGGCGATACGACGAAATCCTCGACCGGCACTTCGCGCTCGCCATTCGGGCCGACGATTCGGGCGCGCGCACCGAGCACTATCAGGGCGGGCGCAGTGTCCGCGGCCGGCGATCCATTGCACAGATTGCCGCCGACCGAGGCGCGGCTCTGAATCTGCAGCGAGCCGATGAGATGGGCCGCCTCGGTCAAGCCGGGGTAATGACGCCGCATCAGGTCGCTCTCGTGAATCTCGATGCAAGGCACGGCCGCGCCCAGCCGCAATCCCTTCTTCGTGTCGAAGGAAAGAACTTGCAACTCCTTGATCTTCTTGACGTCGACCAGATGCTCGGTGCGGCGGACTCCGGCGCGCAACTGGATGATGATGTCGGTGCCGCCGCAGAACGGGCGGGCGTTTTCACCGTGGGTTTTGAGGATGCTGACCGCCTGATCGAGCGTGGTTGGGGCTTCGTAGTTGATCGCGTGCAAGACTGGGAAACCTCCGCGTCGCGGTAAGATTATACCGCCTTTGTACCTTGGATAGCCTAGTTGCCGCTCGCTGAAAAGGGCACCGCAGGAGCCGCGCGTCATGCCGCGCGCTTGCGCGCGCGAGATCCCTCGCTTCGCTCAGGATGACACAAAAAAAGAGATCAGACGACGATCCGTGTCATTCTGAACGGAAGCTGCTGTAACGAGAATCTCGGCGGACAACGAAAACTCCCGCGTCCGGCGTCAGCAACCCAAAACTCTGCTACGCCTTGAAGCCGAGGCGGGAAGCGGCCTGCGCTGCCGCGATCGCCAGTGCCGGCGCCATCGGACCCATCAGCGCAAAGCGCGGATCGGTGGTCTGCCCGCGCACGTAGCGCACGTAGATTTGCTCGATGACAGTCGCAGTCTTCCAATGCCCCCACGCCCAGTAAAACGCGATCCCGCTCACGTCGCGGCCGCTGCGGCTCGAATAGCGCTGCACCAGTTCGTCGCGGCTCATGAAGCCGGGCCGCAGCGTATGCGCCTCGCCTCGGGAGGTCGCCAGCAATTCCTCAGGGTCGCTCTTCTCGCGCCAATAGTTAAGCGCGATACCGAGGTCGATCAGCGGATCGCCGATGGTGGACATTTCCCAGTCGAATACTCCGACCACCTCGCCGTGATTGACGGTGCCGAGCATGATGTTGTGCAGGTAAAAGTCGTTGTGCACGAGCACCGGCGGCGGCGACACCGGTATGTTGTCGAGAAACCAGGCGCCGAGTTTCTCCATCAGCGGCACTTCGCGCGTCTTTGCTTTCTCCCATCGCCCCATCCATCCGGTGATCTGGCGCTTTAAGAATCCGTCGGGCTTGCCCAGCGAGCCAAGTCCAATCGCCGCGTAATCGACGCGGTGCAAATCGGCCAGCGTGTCGATGAATCCTGCTGAGATTGCGCGATAGGTGGCAGGATCGGTGCCGAGCTCCGGGGGCAGCGGCCCACGGTTGCTGATGACGATTCCGGTGCGCCGTTCCATCACGAAGAATGGCGCGCCGATGATCGACGCGTCGTCGCTGTAGAGCATCCCGCGCGGCGCCGGCTTGAAGACTTCCCACAGCCGCGAGAGCACACGGTACTCGCGGCCCATGTCATGCCCGCCGACGGGCAGCGGCCCGAATGGCGGCCGGCGCACCACCCATTCGCGGTCGCCGAAGCGCAGCAGGTAGGTCAGATTGGACGATCCGGCGCGAAACTGCTTGACCGTCAGCGGCGCGTCGGCGCCGGGCAGCTTGTCGCGCAAATACGCGGCGAGCTTGCCCCAGTCGAGCTGTTCCTCGTCGCGGACGTCGCCAAATTCGGGGACGATTTCTACCGCTTCAGCCATGCGCGATGCAGAACTGTCGACCTCACTTGTACTTGCGCAGTTCGCGGCGAGCGATGACCATGCGATGCACTTCGTCGGGGCCGTCCGCGATGCGCAACGAGCGGCTGTCGCGCCACATCCGCGCAATCGGGAGGTCGTCGGTCATTCCGGCCGCGCCGAACACCTGGATGGCGCGATCGAGCACGATCATCACCATGTTCGCGCACATCACTTTGATCATCGAGATCTCGTTGCGCGCTTCGCGCTTGCCCGCGGTGTCCATCTTCCACGCCGCATACATCACCATCAGGCGGCATGAGTCGATCTCGATTCGCGAGTTGGCGATCCACTCCTGGATGTTGGCCTTGTCGGCGAGGAAGCTGCCGTGCGTGAAGCGTGTGTTCGCCCGCTTGCACATCAGTTCGAGCGCTCGTTCGGCGACCCCGATGGTGCGCATGCAGTGGTGGATGCGTCCCGGGCCCAGCCGCGCCTGCGCGATTGCGAAGCCGCCGCCTTCCTCGCCGAGTACGTTGGTCACGGGCACGCGGCAGTCCTTGTAGATTATCTCGCAATGCCCACCGCCGCCCACGTGGCCCATCACCGGCACAGGGCGAATCAGGTTGAATCCGGGAGCGTCGGTCGGAACGATTATCTGGCTGGCGCGGCGATGCGGCTCGGCGTCGGGATCCGTCACGACCATCGCGATCGCGAAGCTCGAGCCAACCGCATTGGAGGTGAACCACTTGTGGCCATTGATCACGTAGTCGTCGCCGTCGCGAACGGCGCGGGTCTTGAGCTGGGTCGGATCGGAGCCCGCAGTATCAGGCTCAGTCATCGAGAAGCAGGTGCGCATCTCGCCGTCGAGGCACGGCTGGAGCCATTTCTTTTTCTGCTCGGGAGTGCCGAACTCGGTCAGGATTTCCATGTTGCCGGTATCGGGCGCCATGCAGTTGAAGGCGCGCGCGCCAATGGGGCTGCGGCCCATCAATTCGCACAGCGGCGCATATTCGTGGTTCTTGAGACCGGCGCCGAATTTTTCGTCGGGCAGGAAGAGGTTCCAAAGACCCTCGGCCTTGGCTTTTTTGCGGACGTCTTTGAGCGACTGGGGCTCCGGCGCCCCGCTCTCTTCCATCGCGAGCTGGACTTCTTTTTCGATGGGATAGACGTATTGGTCCATGAACGCGGAGACGCGCTTGCGCAATTGCTCGGTTTTGGGGGTCAGCGAATAGTCCATTTCAATCCTCGCAAGGGCTGGTGATTTGTATCGCAACAGGTAATCCAGTTCGCGAATAAATGAAAGCGGGCGCGAATTTAGCCGGTGGCCCGGAAAGACGGGCGCCGCGAAGTCAAGCGCCGGGCTTGCGCATCACGTAAAAGACGTATCCGTAGGCGTCGGAATACACGCGGAAGAGATCGTGCTCGCGCTGCGCCTGATCGAGGGTTGCGAGGACCTCGCGATCGCCGGCGTACTTTTCTCTCAGCTCCGCAACTCGCCTCTCAGCCGGCCCGTAGTAGTTGTTCCACCAGTCATCCACCGGGAGCACGAACCCGTCGCAGTCCACGTATCCCGTTTCCGCAACGATCCGGCAGTTGCGCTCGATGGTTCCCATGCCGGGATAGCTTCGCGCCCAAAATGCGGCAGCTTCGGCGGGCGGATCGGGCACCAGCCACGTCAGTTCGGAGACCGCGATCCATCCGCCGGGTTTCAGGAACCGCCGCCACGCGCCGAGTCCGGCGGCGAATCCCGCGATATAGATGGCGCCCTCCGACCAGATCAGATCGAACGACGCGTCGGCGAAATCCATATCGAACATCGAAGTGTTGACCGTCGTTACCTGCGGCAGAACTCCGGCCGCGCCTGCGCGTTCGGTCAGTTCATCGAGGAATCGCTGGCGGATATCGACCGCCGCGATCGAGCCGCCGGTGGCGCGTGCAAGCTCGATAGTCTGCGCGCCGGGACCGCATCCAACGTCCAGAATTCGCGGACGCGGCGGCATCGGGCGGGCCAGGCCGAGCGCGCGCAGCGTTGCCTCGGGGGAGCCGGGGGCCTGTCGCGGCAGGCCCTCGGTCAACTCGCGGAAGATGCTCATCTCCCACGGCATACTGCCGCCGGACGCGGGGGAACTCAAACGGCCGGACTATCAGGCACGCGGCTTGTCGGCGGCAAAACACGCGCGGGTGGACGATTGAACAGGGATTGTGCGATGCGCGAGGATAGTCGCGCAAATGCTCGGCGCGCAGTTGCGGGAGATCGAAATGGAATTGGCAAAGCGATTCGTGGACGTGGGAATTTTCACCAACCGGCTGGACGAGATGCGCGCCTTTTACGCCGAGCGAATCCGGCTGCCCTTCGAAGAGCTGCTGCCGGTCGGCGGCGGCGTGAGGCAATATCGTTTCGGATTGCTCGGATCGGTGCTCAAGATAAATCACGTCCGCGATCCGATCCCGGCCCGCGTCGCGGGCGGCTACCGAAAGCTTTCAATTTCCGATCCGCGCACGCCGATGCCGCTTCAGTTGCAGGACCCCGACGGCAACGACGTCGAGCTGGTGCCGAGCGGTCAGCGCGGCGTCAATCAGATCGAAATCCATATCGGCGTCACCGACGAGGCCGCCTTCGAGAATTTCTACGCCGATGCGCTACAGGCGGAGAGGCTGGGCGCGGGCCGCTTCAAGGTGGGCGAGACGATTATCAGCTTCCGGCACGATCCCGCGGCTGTGCGCGCCCGTGAATTGCCGTCGGCCAGCGCGGTGGACGTGACGGCGTCGATGCGCGCGGTGGGGATGCGTTATATCACGGTGCAGGTGCGCGACTGCGACGGAGAGCATCGACGGTTCATGTCGATGGGTGTTTGGGAAGGCGCGGCGCCGGTGACGCTGGGCGCGGTGGCGCGGATTTCGTTCATTCGCGACCCCGACGGCAACTTCATTGAGATTTCGCAGCGGGCGTCGCTGACTGGTCCGGTCCCGGCTTAACGGGGGGCGCTGATTTCCGCCGAGCCGATCGCTGTTGCGATCGGCCCGGCGGTGGCCGGACTTATTTCCGGGAAATTGCGGCGGTTACGCCCAGCGCGAGCGCAGGCGATTGCGCGCCGATCGATTGCGCGCGCCCGACGAGCGGAAGACGGTCACCGGCTTGGGCGCGTTAATTTCGATTTTTTCGAAACCTTCGACGTGCTCGCGATCGAGCGCGTTGCCGAGCGTGCGTTCCAACCGCGCCAGGTTGACGCGTTCATCCTGCGTGACGAGGCTGATCGCTTCGCCCGCCTTGCCCATCCTGGCTGTGCGGCCGATGCGATGGATGTAGCCCTCGGCCTCGTCGGGAAGATCGAAGTTAATCACGTGCGAAACGTCGGTGATGTCGAGTCCGCGGGCGGCCACGTCGGTCGCGACCATCACGCGAAACTTTCGCGCACGGAAGCCCGCCAACGCCGCATTGCGCTGGCTCTGTGAGCGGTCGCCGTGAATCTGCACCGCCTTGACGTTGGCGCGTTGCAGCATCTTGGCGACCCGGTCGGCGCGGCTCTTGGTGCGGGTGAAGACGATCGCGCTTTCCACTTCGGGACGCTTGAGAATCTCGAGCAGCACCGGTCCCTTGTTCTCGAGCGTGACCGGATAAATCGACTGGCGAATCTGTGCGGGCGGCGCGGATTTGCCGCCGACCGTGATGCGCTCGGGCGTGGTCAGAAATTCACGCGCGATCATTTCGGGACCGGACGCCATCGTCGCCGAGAACATCATGGTCTGGCGATTCTTCGGCACCATTCGCATGATCCGGCGCAGTTGCGGCAGGAAGCCCATGTCGAGCAGCCGGTCGGCTTCGTCGATGATCACGACTTCAATTTTGTCGAGCTTGACGATGCCGCGCTCGATAAAGTCGATAAGCCGTCCGGGACACGCGACGAGCACTTGCGCGCCCTTGCGAATTTCGTCGATTTGGCGCCGTTCGGATTCGCCGCCGACGACGGTCGCGCAACGGATATGGGTATGGCGTGCGATCAGATCGAACTCGCGCGCGGCCTGCGCAGCAAGCTCGCGCGTCGGCATGATCACCAGCGCGGCGAGATGCCGGGTGTTTTTGCGATGCAGCCGATCGATAGTCGGGATCAGAAAGGCCGCGGTCTTGCCGCTGCCGGTTTCAGCCGTGGCAACCACGTCGCGCCCGGTGAGCGCAACCGGGATAGCTCCGGCCTGGACCGGGGTCGGTGTGTGATGACCGCGGTCTTTGATTGAACGATGGATCTCGGGTGATACAGGAAATTCAGAAAACGACAAAAAGTATCCTATGGTTCAGAGCCCCGGATTCCAGTTCGTAAAAAATGCCGAACGTGTGGGTCTGATGGGTTGAGAGGGTGGCGTCACGGAATCCGACGCGCGCATAAAGTCACGATTGACTTGGGAATAGGATACAGGAAGCATTGCAGCGGCACAATGCCCTCGCCGCCAGCGGTACTGGTTCAGTTTGTCAACCTGAAGACTGTGCGGGCACGATTCTGACTGATCGAACAGAGCCGGAAAGGGCAATTCATACCCTCCATGGTGGTTTTGGGACGGCCCCGGTCCATGGGTAGCTTCGTTCCGTCAAAATTAATTTTTGCTGCAAGCGGGCGTCGCCCGATTTCGGGCGAGCGCGCGAGCGTGAAGTATCCTGGCGGTTGACCATAGCGTACGCATAGCATGCCAAATCCGCCGGGGTCAGGCTGAATAGTTCATCCCCAAAATCTGCCCTGAAACTGAACCAGTGCCCCGCCAGCAGTTAAATCGAGTTTGCGCTCAGAATTTGCCGTGCCGGCCGACTCCCGACGCGAAGCGCTCTGCGCCGGCGCGCGTCTCGCCTGATTGGATCGTCGCGATCCCGTGACGATACTCGCTTTTGAGCGCATCGCCGAGCGCCAGCGTCCAGCCTTCGTATGCAGACATCCGGTCCGAGCGCATGCATCGCTGCGGAAAGCCCGCGATCTGTTTGGCGAGTTCGCGCGCCTGCGCCAGGGTAGTTCCCGGCTCGACGACGCGATTCGCCAGGCCCATCGCGAACGCCTCTTCGCCGGAGACACCGCGGCCCGTCAGGATCATGTCCATCGCACGGCTCATCCCGATCAAGCGCGGCAATCGAATCGTGCCTCCATCGCACAGCGGCACACCGAAGCGCCTGCAATACACGCCGAAGGTCGCGTCGCGAGCGGCGACGCGCAGGTCGCACCACAACGCGAGTTCGATTCCACCCGCGACTGCGAATCCCTCGACCGCCGCAATCACCGGCTTGCTGAGCAACATGCGCGTGCATCCAAGCGGTCCGTCGCCGTTCTCGGTCACGCGATTGCCGCGATCCGTGGCGACCGCTTTAAGATCTGCGCCCGCGCAAAACGTCCCGCCCGCGCCGGTCAGGATCGCGACCGAGAGTGCGCCGTCGGCGTCGAAACGGCGCATCGCGCCGGCGAGCGCCGCGGCGGTGGGCCGATCGACGGCGTTGCGCGCCTCGGGACGGTTGATAGTTACGATTGCGATTTCGCCTTCGATTGCGAACTCGACCAGACTCATCGAATGACCTCCGCGGCTTAAGTGCGATTGCTCAAAAAACTTACTTTTTCAACATTTTGCTGGTCGAGGAGTAGAGATGAACGACGCCCGAATCCAACGAGCTGCGGATCTTGAAACCGCTGTTGGCGAGTACCTCGAGCATTTGGCGGTTGTCGCCGAGCACGTCGGCTTCAAATTCCGCGATCCCGTTTGCATCAGCGATAAGACTCAGATGTTCGAGCAGCAGAGTGCCGACGCCGCGGCCCTGGAACTCGTCGAGAATTGCGAACGCAACCTCTGCGCGATGCGGATCGGAGCCGCGAACGTAACGACCGACGCCGATGAAGCGTTCGCGCCCATTCTCAGTTACGGTCGCGGCCAGACCGACGTGAATCTTGAAGTCGAGCTCGGTTAGACGCTTCAGATCCTGCGGCGACAGATCGCGCTTGAGCCCCATGAAACGAAAATAGACGGACTGTTCGCTCAGCCCCCTGAAATGCTCGTGCAGGCGTTCCTGGTCGTCGGGGCGAATCGCGCGGACCCGGATCGCGGTGCCGTCGAGCATCCTGGCGTCGACGCAATATTTCTGCGCGTCGCTGACTATGTTGCGATCGCCCATTGAATTGCCTGTCGAGTATACCAACCTGCCAGATGAAGGATTGTCACGAACTTGTCGTGCAGGAATTGCAGGAATGCAATTCCTGCGGGACGTTTCAAGCGCGCGCAACGCTGACGCGCGGGCCATCGCGGCTCAGCTCTTATTCGGTTCGCCGGACTTGATGAACTTGAGCGACGCGGAATTCATGCAGTAGCGGAGTCCCGTCGGCCGCGGACCATCGTCGAACACGTGGCCGAGATGCGCGTCGCATTTCGCGCACAACACCTCGGTCCGCTTCGTGGAAAATGAAAGATCGGTCTCGGTCTTGACGTTCTCCGGCGCGATCGGCTGATAGAAACTCGGCCATCCCGTGCCGGATTCGAACTTGGTGTCGGAGCTGAACAGCGCGTTGCCGCAGCAGACGCATCGATACAGACCCTTGTCGTGATTCTCGGCGTACAAGTTTTGGAACGGGCGCTCGGTGCCCTTTTTGCGCGTGACCTCGTACTGCTCCGGGGTCAGCTCCTTGCGCCATTCCTCGTCCGTCTTGACGATTTTATCTTCCATCACGAGTCCCTTTCTTTGGCCGGAATCGGTGAACTCTACTATCGATACTTTGACTATGCCCGACGCATCCGGATCCGGCGAATTGCCGGATGCATCAGATGTGACGGCGGTTTCAGCGTAACCGAATGCGATGATCGCCGGCATCGCGGCGACCGCGGCGATGAATACTCGGCGCCCGATCAGACGCTCGTTTAGGCTAACGGAATTGTTCCTGGCGTCAGCCAACTTTCGATCCGTTGTCTTCATGATTGCATATTAGACAGCGGCTTCGAAGGCCGCGCGGTTCCCGGCGCGCCGGCCCTGGAATCTAGATCTGATAGACGAACAGCTTCTGTTCCTTGGGTCTAAGAAACACGTTGGCGCCCGGCTCCAGATGCAGCGCCTGGTAGCGCTCGTGATCGATCTCGACCTGCACCATGTCGCCCCACTCGGCGACCAACTCGACCTTGACCTGCGGACCGGCCGGATTGATCGACTTGACGGTCGCAGGGAACGTCTGCTTGCCGTTGGGCTTCATTACGATTTCAAGCAGATGCGGCCGCACGTAGAGGACCGCCTTGCCGGTCTCGGGATGCGCATGGGCATGCGTATTCTCTAGTTCGACGGCGGTATCGCCGAGAAACACGCGGCCGTTCTCGATGCGGCCGTGGAACAGGTTCACGTTGCCGAGGAAGTTGTACACGAAAGCGTTGGCGGGATGGTGATAGACTTCCTCGGCCGAGCCGATCTGCTCGATGCGCCCCTGGTTCATCACGACGATCCGGTTGGCGAGTTCCAGCGCTTCTTCCTGATCGTGGGTGACGAAGACGCTGGTTATCTTGATCTCGTCGTGCAGCCGCCGCAGCCATCGGCGCAGTTCCTGCCGCACCTTGGCGTCGAGCGCGCCGAACGGCTCGTCGAGCAGCAGGACTTTTGGTTCAACCGCCAGCGTGCGTGCGAGTGCGACGCGCTGGCGCTGCCCGCCGGAGAGCTGCGAGGGGTAGCGATCGGCAAGGAAATCAAGCTGCACGAGGTTGAGCAGCTCATGCACGCGCCGCGCGATCTTAGCCTCGGCGGGGCGTGCGCGGCGAGGCAGCACGCGCAGCCCGAAGGCGACGTTTTCGAACACCGTCATGTGGCGAAATAGTGCGTAGTGCTGAAATACGAAACCGACCTTGCGCTCGCGAACGCTGACAAGGCTTGCGTCCTCGCCGTGAAACAGCACCTCGCCGGCGTCCGGCGTTTCCAGCCCCGCGATTATCCTGAGCAGCGTGGTCTTGCCCGAGCCCGACAGCCCCAGCAGCGCGACCAGCTCGCCGGTTTCGACATGCAGGCTGATATTGTC
Organism: Binataceae bacterium (SeqCode); assembly: GCA_963803045.1. GTDB lineage: Bacteria > Desulfobacterota > Binatia > Binatales > Binataceae > Binatus. The sequence continues at coordinate 49,501 of CAWDLC010000031.1, forward strand.
AACCGCAACGAAGTCGCCGAACTTCTTGGCTATGTTTCTGGACTTCGATACTCATGCCGCAGCTTTGATTGCCAGGTCGTCCTGTTTCTGTTTTGCGGGAACCACGCGACGCTCCAGGAAACGCTTGGCGATGAGCGTCGCGATCGCGAGCAGGGTAAGCAGCGACGAGACCGCAAACGCGGCCGCGAACTGGTAATCATTGTACAGAATCTCGACGTACAGCGGCATCGTGTTCGTGTGCCCGCGGATATGCCCCGAAACCACCGAGACCGCGCCGAACTCGCCCATCGCGCGCGCGTTGCACAACACCAGGCCGTACAGCAGGCCCCACTTGACGTTGGGCAGCGTCACCCGAAAAAACATTTGCCATCCGCCGGCGCCCAGCACGATCGCGGCTTCTTCCTCCTCGCTGCCGACTGCCTGCATGATCGGGATCAGTTCGCGCGCGGCGAGCGGAAAAGTGACGAAGATCGTCGCGAGCACGATCCCCGGCTCCGCAAAGATGACCCTGATGCCGTGATCGGCGAGGAAGGCGCCAAGCGGCGCGCGCACACCGAGCAGCAGCACGAACAGCATGCCCGAGATGACCGGCGAGACCGAGAACGGTATGTCGATCAGCGTCAGGAGTGTTTGCTTGCCGGGAAAATCGAAGCGCGCGATCGCCCATGATGCGGCGATTCCGAAAGCAACGTTGAGCGGCACTGCGATCGCGGCGGTCATCAGCGTCAGGCGAATTGCGGCGCGGGCCTCAGGATCGGCGATCGCGGCAAAATAAGCGCCGATGCCGTTGCGCAGCGCCTCGGCGAAAACCGCGATTACCGGGATGAAAAGAAATAGCGCGAGAAACACCAGCGCGATCGTGATCAGCGCGATTCTGACCATCGGCGGATCAGCCGTCCCGGGTCTTTTCGGTTCGCGTTGCGACTGGCCGGCCATCGGGAACCTCAAGCCGCCAGGCGGCGGCTGCTCCACCTTTGCAGCACGTTAATGCCGAGCAGAAGCACGAACGACACCGACAGCATCACCACCGCGATCGCCGTCGCGCCGGCGTAATCGAATTGCTCGAGCTTGCTCATGATCAGCAACGGCACCACTTCGGTACGCATCGGCATGTTGCCTGAAATGAATACAACCGAGCCGTATTCACCGAGAGCGCGCGCGAACGCGAGTGCGAATCCGGTCAGCAGCGCGGGAATCAGCGCGGGCGCGATGACCAATACGAACGTCTGTAAGCGGCTTGCGCCGAGCGTCGCCGCGGCCTCCTCGTATTCCTGATCGAGATCCTCGAGCACCGGCTGTATGGTGCGAACCACGAACGGCAGCCCGACGAAAGTAAGCGCGACTGCCACTCCGAGCGGAGCGTAAGCGACTTTTATTCCAAGCGGCGCGAGGTAGCGCCCAATCCATCCGTTGCCCGCATAAATCGCGGTGAGAGTAATTCCCGCCACCGAGGTCGGCAGCGCGAACGGCAGATCGACCATCACGTCGATCAGGCTTTTGCCGGGAAATTCGTAACGAACCAGGCTCCAGGCGACGATGAACCCGAACACCGAATTGACCAACGCTCCTGCAATCGATGCGCCGAAGCTCAGCCGGTAGGCCGCGATGGTGCGCGGACTTGCGACCGCGACCCAGAACTGAGGCCAGCTCAGAGTGAAAGTCTTGAAGAAGATCGTCGAGAGCGGAATCAGCACGACGATTCCGAGGTACGCGAGCGTGAAGCCCAGGCTCAAATTGAACCCCGGCAGCACGTTGTTCCGTTTCGTTTTCGCTTTCACTGCCATCACATGACGCCCGGCCCTACTCCCCTAACTTCCCGGTTGATAGATCTTGTCGAACACGCCGCCGTCGCCGAAAAACTTCGGCTGCGCCTTTTTCCATCCGCCAAAATCCGCATCGATCGTGATCAGGCCTATGCCTGGGAATTGGCTCGCATACTTCGCGGCGACGGCCTTGTCGCGCGGACGGAAAAAATTTTGCGCGATTATTTCCTGGCCCGCAGGCGTGTACAGAAATTCCAGATACGCCTTGGAGACCGCGGCCGTGCCGTGACGCCGGTCCACCTGGTCCACCCACGCGACGGGAGGTTCGGCCAGGATGCTCAGCGACGGATACACGACCTCGAACTTGCCGGCGCCAAATTGCTTGATCGCCATCCGTGCCTCGTTTTCCCACGCGATCAGCACGTCGCCGATTTCGCGCTCGGCGAAAGTAGTCGTCGAGCCGCGCGCACCGGAATCGAGCACCGGCACGTTTTTGTAAAGTGCGCCGACGAACGCAGCAGCCTTGGCCTCGTCGCCGCGGTTGCGTTTGAGCGAGTACCCCCACGCGGCCAGGAAATTCCATCGCGCGCCGCCCGAGGTCTTCGGATTCGGCGTGATTACCGAGATGCCCGGTTTTACCAGGTCATCCCAGTCGTGGATCTTTTTCGGATTTCCCTTGCGCACCAGGAGCACGATGGTCGAAGTGTAGGGACAGCTGTTGTCGGGCAGGCGCGATTGCCAGTTCGACGGGAGCAAGTTTGCCTTCTCGGCGATCGCATCGATGTCGCCAGCCAGGCCGAGCGTCACCACGTCGGCCTCGAGGCCGTCGATTACCGCGCGGGCCTGCTTGCCCGAGCCGCCGTGCGATTGGTTGATGGCTACATCGTCGCCCGTCTTCGCTTTCCAATCCTTCGCGAACTGGGCGTTGACAGCTTCGTAGAGTTCGCGGGTCGGATCGTACGATACGTTGAGGAGCGTGACTTGGGCTCCGCGTGCGGCGCCCACGGCCAGAGCAACGCTCGCCGCCACCGCGATGGCGGCGAGTCTATGTGTCAGTTTCAATCTGCGGCCAAACATTCCTTGCCCCAGGTTCCTCAGAACGAGATTTGCAGTTGCGACTCGAAGACGCTTTCGTTTGGCCGGTCCTTCGGCAAGGTGGTGGTTCCGGCGCCTCCGTCGAAGTACGTGTTCGCATAATCGAACTGCCACTTGATGTTCGCGCTCAGATACCAGTTGACGCCCGCCGCAAACTCGGTCGCAGTCTTCGCAGCCACGCTCGGATTGGCAAAACCGAGCTGGAACTGCCGGGTATCCGCGGCGAGGTTGCTGATTCTGGCCGCGAGCTCCCATCCGCCCCACCATCCGTTGCGCGGGTCGAAAGGATGAGATGGCTTGACCCAACCGTAGGATGCGTCTTCGCCGGTCAACAGGTAGGAAGCCTGCGCGAAATAGCCGGTGTCCGTGAAGGTATCGGTGGTGTTGATTTGCCTTTTGAACGGGGCGCTCCCGACTGTGTGGAACCGGTTCAGAGAGTGCTCGTCCTGCGCGTATTCGGCCATCAATCCGAAGGGGCCCACGTAATAGTAGGCTTGCGGCTCGAGACGGGTGCGCAAGCCCGATGCGGTCACGCCCGAGTTGTAGGTGAACCAGGTGCTCATGCCGTAAGTCTTGTAGGTCGAGGTCGTGCTGCCGCGCTCATCGCCATAAGAACCGGCGACACCGAAGCCCAGCCCCTTGAGCCATGCGTTTTCGCCGAGTTCGAACGGCGTCGTGAAGATGCGGCCGACGAAATCCTTGCCGTCATTGGTGTCGACGTCGGTAGTGTCCGCAGCAGTGTTGTTAGGCACTCCATTCATCAGCGCCGCGTCATAGAACAGGCGGCCGTCCAGAAGTCTGCCGTGCAGGTCGAAACCAGTGTCGCGGTTCGGGACCAGATTCTGGATCTCCGAACGTTCGCTGAATTCCAGATCGCGATCCGACTGCAGGCGTTCGAGATCCAGCGGCGCCTTGTACTTCCCGGTCCTCAGACTGGCAAAAGCGAAATAAGTGATATTCAGGTAGGCGTCTTGCAGTACGACCTTGCCTTGGCCGAAGTCGGGCGTGATGTTGAAGTTGTAGTACTTCGCAACCGAGCCGGTCAGAATCGGGCGCACTCGGTTCAGGAAGAACGTGCTGCTGACGTTCTTGTCCGCGCCGCTTGTGAAGAAGCGGCCGTCGCCCTGGAGGATTCCGCCGAAACCGATGTTGTAGTCGTGGTTGGGTGAAGAGAGGGAGAATCCCTCTGTGCCCGCCTTGACGATCGGCATCTCGAGCGCCTTCTGCTGCTGGGCCTCGGCCTGAACCTCAAGTTTGCGGTCGATCACTTTCACTTTCTGGTCAAGCCCTTCCAGCGTATCGACCCTCTGCTCGAGTTGCTTGACTTCTGTCTTGAGCAATTCGATTTCCTGATCCTTGGGATCGGTGGAAAGCTTCGACTGCGCATGCGCCGGCCCGGCGGGGATAAACACCCCGGTAATTACCGCCGCCAGCAGAACCGGCAGGATCGGCGAAGTGCATTTTCTCATCTCGAAAGTCCCTCATCGTCTTAGGAACTTCCGGATGACCGGTCGGCTCGCGGTTGGTGATTAACGGCTCTGTCATGATGCACCCGGATCCTTCCCTGGTCCGGGCCCCTCCCTGGATTTTCATTTTTTCACTGTCGTGCGCGATTCCTCATTTGATGCAGCCGCCTGCCTGGTTGTTGGTCGCCGTCGAGTCATCGCCAAACCATTTGTTGGTGCCGCAACTCGAATTCGCGTCGAACAGGTCGTACTTCGAATTGTGCGTGCCCCCGCTCAGTGTCTGGTTGGTCACAATGGAGCTTCTGGTGCCGAGGTCGAGCGCGACACCGTAGTTGGTATTCGCCTGGATGCCTCCCGTGAAAATGTAGTTGCCTGGTGACGGGCCGACTCCCGGGCAGCCGGAGCTGATCGGCCCAGAATCCGAGCATCCCACGTACACTCCAATGTTGCCGTTGGTCAGCGTCTTGGAATTGGTGATGTTATTGGAAGACGATTGCTTCACCCATATTCCGTAATTGAGATTGCTCGATGCGGTTGTGCTGGTCAGCTCGACAGCTTGGGCCTTGTTCAGCTCCACGCCGGCCGTCCCGTTGGTGTTCGCCGTGAAATCGTCGGCGAAGATGTCGCTGCCCTCGATCAGCAAGCCGACGTCCCACCCGCTTATCACTGTGCCCCGGCCTTCGAGGAAATCTGAGCGGAAGTTGTGATGAACCCAAATTCCAATCCCGCTCGGCGATACGCCGCCGGAGCCGGTGATGTTCTTCTTTGCGCCATCCAGGATCACGAAACTCGAGGCGATCTCGATGCATGCGCCGGCCGGAGTAAGTCCCTGTGTCGAATTGATTGCCAGCCCGAGCTTGTAGGAGCCGGGTGTAGTAATTGTGCATCCGCACTCATTGATGGTGGGGGGGCATACTGCCTGAGCTGCGGCCGGAGCCGGGAGCGTCAAGGCTCCAGCGGTCACCACTGTCGCCAGAAGCACCCCCTGAAAAAAGAGCGTAGCGCGGTTTCTCATCGCAAAAGTCCCTCATCGTCTTGGGAACTTCCGGATGACCGGTCAGCTCGCGGTTGGTGACTAACGGCTCTGTCATGATGCACCGGATCCTTCCCTGGTCCGGGGCTCCTCCCTGAATTCTCGATGGTCGTGGACAATTCATTTCGGTCGGCGGCTGCTGTTACCCATGGCCGGGCTTGTCGAAGCGAAACTTCTCTTTGCGCTCGATTTGCACGACTCGCGAATCCTGGATTACGACCTCTACCGAGCCAAAACGCACGCCGCTGATGGCGATTGCGATGCGCCGCAGAATCTCGTCGCCTGGGTCGGGCTCGCGCTGAACCTCGCGCCGGCCGGTAAGAGTTGAGTCGGCTTTCATAATCTATCCTATTAGGTGACTGGACTAATCCCCAAAAAAAAGCAAACCTGGTTTCAAATCGCGAAACTCAACGATTCCTTGCCGGTGACTACCGCCTCGACCTGCTCGAGCATGTCCGCCAGCGAAGTCGAATCCATTATCTTCGCGGTCGCGTCGCGGACTTCTTTCATCACGATTCTAATTCCACAACTGCGCTCGTCACGGCATTCACGGCATCGCATGTATGCCATCTGGCTGACGCATGGCAACGGTGCGATTGGCCCGTCCAGTACGCGCACTATGTGCCCAACGCTGATCAGCCGGGGATCGCGGCCAAGGAAATATCCGCCGCCCTTACCCTTCTTGCTCTGGAGGAGTCCCCGGTTCTTGAGTTCGAGCAGGATTAGTTCCAAAAACTTGCGCGGGATACCTTCGCGCTGGGCCAAATCGGATATGAGCACGGGTCCCTGGCCGTATTCCTTGGCCAATACCATCATCGCCTTGAGAGCGTATTTCGACTTTTTCGAAAGCATTCCATCGACCCTTAAATCGATAGGGCGCCTAGACTAAAGATCGCGACTAATTCAGTCAAGAGCTTGGGATTAGAAAAATTTAGATCCTGTTGGACAGAAAATTCCTCTCCGTGCCATGCCGTGAGAAGAACTTGGAGGGAATGACACGGAGGGTTCTGCTTCACTTTAACGCGCCTTGATCTTTAGCTCAGCGTACTTGTCAAGCATCGGGAGCACGGTATCGCGTGGGGCAGGCGGCAGCGTGAAAATCAGTCGATCAAGGCCAAAGTCGAGAAATTTTTTGATGTGCTCCTCGTTTGGACCGACGCCAAACATCGAGACGGGAAGTTTCTCGCGGCCGGCCTTCATCCCCGCTTCGGCAAGCGCTTTCAGGTTGGCGGCGAGATTATAACGCGGGAAATTGATCGGCATCCATCCGTCGCAATACTCGGCGACGCGATCGAACGTCCTGGGCGATTGCGAACCGAGCAAAATCGGCGGTCCACCCGCCTGGACAGGTTTGGGAAACGACCAGATCGGATCGAAGTTGACGAACTCGCCGTGAAACTCGGCCGCCTCCTTGGTCCATATTTGCCGCATCGCGAGAACCTTTTCCTTGACGATTTTCCAGCGCCGCTTGAACACCGCGCCATGATTCTCCATCTCCTCGACGTTCCAGCCCGCGCCGATGCCGAAGATCACGCGGCCACCCGAAATCATGTCGAGCGACGCGACTTCCTTGGCGAGCGTGATCGGGTCGCGCTCGATCACCAGGCATACACCGGTGCCGAGTTTGAGTTTCCTGGTAACCGCGGCCACCGCGCCGAGCGCGACGAAGGGATCGTGCGTATGCCAGTACTCTTTTGGCAATTCGGTTCCGCCGGGGTAGGGCGTCTTGCGCGACGCGGGTATGTGAGTGTGCTCGGGGAAGAATATCGACTCGAAGCCGCGTTCCTCGGCCGCGCGTGCAAGCGCGATTGGCTGGATTGCGTAGTCAGTCGGGAACATCGAGATTCCGAATTCGGCCATGGCGATTCCTCCTGGATCAGGCGGCAACGGGTCCTCGTCCGCGCCGCAGCGTACAGTTTCATAGCACAGCTGATCGGCGAAGCGCTTGCGCGTGCTACGGCAATGCCTAGTTCTGATGCGTCAGCGGCGCCGCCGGGCAAATCGTTCTGCATGTGCGCTTTGCAGAGCCGATTTTACTTATCCGCTGCTCGATGCTGCTGGCCGCAACAATGGCCCCCTTGTATCATCAATTTGTCGGCCCGTTATTCCGTGAGCAAGGAGAATCAATCAAATGAAGGTCGTTGTCGATCAGAAACTGTGCGAGGGGAACACGAAATGCCAGCAGACGGCGCCGGAAGTGTTCGAGGTGCGAGACGACGACAAGAGCCATCTGTTGATCGACAGTCCGCCCGAGCGCATGCGCGAAAAGATCAAGCTTGCGGCGCGGATGTGCCCCCGTCAGGCCATTACGGTCAGCGATAATTAGGCCCGACAGGTCAGAATGCTGAATCGAGACGAAAATCGCAGGATCGCGGAGACACTTTCCAATGGAAACTGAGGATGCACTGTCATTGGAATCGTTGAACATCATTGGACCCGACCATTACGCGAAAAACGGCTATCCGCATCGCGAGTGGACGTATCTGCGCAAGCACAAACCGGTTTTCTGGTGCGAGTACCCAAAGACCGATCCATTTTGGGCGATCACCAAACACGCCGACATCATGCAGATTTCCAAGCAACCGCGACTGTTCCTCAACGGTCCCCGCTTGCTGGTGTTTGTCAACGAGGACGGGCTCGAGCAGAGTCCGACGCCGCCGTTCCGCCACCTGCTCGACATGGATCCACCGGAACACGGCGAATATCGCGCGATCCTCAGCCGCCATTTCACTCCGCGCCGCGTGCATCCGCTGCAGCCTGAAATCGAGAAAATTACGCGACAGGTGCTCGATGACGTGACGGGGCGCGACAAGTGCGACTTTGTCACCGACGTATCGTCGAAAATTCCACTCGCCGTCATCGCCGAGTTGCTCGGTGTTCCGCATAAAGATTGGCAACAACTCTTCAGATGGACCAACGAGACGATCGGCGGCGGCGACCCCGAGTTCCAGGCTGGAACGACCGCGCAGGAGACGATGGATCGTTCGCGGCTCGGCCTGTTCCAGTATTTCACCGACATGGTGGCGGAACGGATGAAGCACCCGACCGACGACATCACGAGCATCGTCGCCAACGGCAAGGTCAATGGCCAGCCGATACCGCAGTTCGAGATGCTGTCGTACTATTTCCTGCTGGTCGTGGCCGGCAACGAGACCACGCGCAACGCGACCACCGGCGGTCTGCAAGCTTTCATCGACCATCCCGCCGAGTGGCAAAAGCTCAAGCGCAATCCTGGGTTGATCGACTCGGCCGTCGAAGAGATCGTGCGCTGGACGACACCGGTCATTCAGTTCGCGCGGACCGCGACCGAAGATACCGTGATTCGCGGCCAGAAGATCAAAGCCGGCGAATCGGTGTGCCTGTTTTATCCGTCGGCGAACCGCGATGAAGAAGTTTTCGAGGAGCCTTTCAAGTTCGACATCAGCCGCGATCCGAATCCGCATATCGCATTCGGCATCGGCCAGCATTCCTGTCTCGGCGCAAACCTGGCGCGGCTCGAACTGAAAGTGATTTTCAGCCAACTGGCCAAGCGCCTCGATCACGTCGAACTCGCGGGTCCCGTCGAGCGGCTGCGCTCGAGCTTCGTGGGCGGAATCAAGCACATGCCGATCCGCATGAAGATGAAGCCGGCGGCCGCCGCGGCCTGAGGGCACGTGCTAATGATCGGCAGGGCCTGCCTATTCGCGTCGCGAATGAATACAGGTCGTTACGGCGCGCCTAGAGGGGGCAGGTGGTCCGGTCATCTCTCTTCTGATTCATTCCCGCAAGACACGGCTGATCCGAGCCATCAGTTCGCCCGAGTTGAAGGGCTTGGTGATGTAGTCATCGGCGCCGAGCGAGAAACCCTTAACCACTTCAGCTTCGCCGCGATGCACGCTGACCAGGATTACCGGCGTACTTCTGGTCGCCAAATCGCCGCGCAGAGCGGTCAGCGCTTCGAACCCATTCATATGCGGCATCGCCACGTCCATCAGCACCAGGTCGGGTTTTTTCCTACGGGCGATATCAAATGCCTGCGCACCGTCGTGCGCGACATCACACTCGAAATTGTAGTGCTTCAGGATCGTTGAAATCATAACGATAGTGCTGGCGTCGTCATCGGCGAGCACTACGCGCCGGCCACCGTTTCGAGCCGAAGATTGAAGCGAAACTGCCGCACTCTCGGCGAATCTGAGGACGCGGTAGGCCCTGAGCAACAACTCCTCGGGCTGGCACGGGCGCATCATGAAATCGCGGTTGAGGTCGGCGACGGCCGCGAATCGCGTCGCCAGTTCCCCGGGTGTGCCGATGATGACCGCCGGCTTGTGGCTGCGCGCGATCATTTCGATCGGGGACGGTTGCTCGCCAGTGCCGACGGCCGAAGCGTTGATGAAGCAAGCATCGAAAGGAGAAAAGGAGTTGAGCCCGGGAATATTCGATGCCGTTACGACCACGTGGCCGAATCCGCGGACAGTCCCCAACGCCGCGAGGATCGAATCCGCCTCAGGCGTTTCGAATCCCATCAAGGCGAATCTCCTGCCGGCTAAAGATTTTTGAATGATCTGGTTCACGGGTAGACGCGGTCCTCGACCCTGCACTGACACGCAATGTGCGTGCCTTGCGGCGATGACAAGCAACGGCTCAGATAGCGCAGAGCGTAGCCAGACTGAGCAGGCCTACAAGAAGTGTTGGATTCAAAGTCCGACCGAAGCGGAGAAATTCATGTCACGCTTTGGGACATGATGAGACACTCCGATTCATGTCAACAAAGTGTGGACAGCCTCGATGATTGGTCCGCTGGGCTGATCCGCGCTCTGGCGGCCGAATGCGCGCCTTGACACTGCCGGTCCCGTTGCGCGAAACGGATGCATCATGAGCGAGAAAACCAGCCTCCTGAATCCTGCCGCGCTATGGCGACGGCTGGGCTTGGCGCGCCACAATTGGCCGGGCAGATTTACCATCCTGCTCGCGGCGATTCTGCTGCTGCTCATCTTTCAGCCGATTTTCGCGGGTCACGCCTTCGCGCAGAATTTTGTGACCGCGTCGATATCTCTTGTGCTGCTGTCCGCTCTTTATGCATTTCGCACGACCACGACCTACTTCACGATTGCGCTGATACTGATGGTACCTTCGATCGGAAGCCGATTGGCGCTGCAATTCACGTTAAACCCAACGCTCGAGATGATCGGCGCGATTTCTTCGTTTCTGTTCCTGACCGTGACGGTCTTTGCCCTGGTATCCAGGCTGTTCACCGTAAAGAGCGTTACCCTCGACACTATCAGCGCCGCAATTTGCGCCTACCTGCTGATGGGCGTCGCGTGGGCCTATGCTTTCGCAGCCGTGGAACTGCGGTATCCCGGTTCGTTCAGCACCGCGCTTCTCCACAGTACCGCGGGAAACATCGCGCCTCTTCTCGCCTCGCTTCACAGCTTCACCTACTACAGCTTTGTGTGCATGACGACGACGGGTTACGGCGATATCACGCCGCTCTCCGAAGGCGCCCGCACTCTCTCGGTGATGGAAGCGGTGTCCGGCCAGTTGTATATGGCTATTCTGATCGCGCGGCTGGTCGGTCTCCAGGTCGCTCAATCGATGACAGAAGAGCGTTAGGCTGTTGGCGTGATCCGTAACATATACTAAGTAGTGATTTGCTGAAGTACATTGGCTTGCGATCCGATTGACTTGACTTTTTT
>CAWDLC010000032.1:0-24558 GCA_963803045.1 Binataceae bacterium (SeqCode)
GGTGCAGCGACTGTCTTGGTAGTCAAGCGGGGATTGGGCATGGAGCACTCCAAGGAGTGCGATGTTTTAGCATCGCATTGAGGATGGTGATGAGTTTGCGCATGCAGGCGACGAGTGCGACCTTGGCTGGTTTGCCGGCCGCGCGCAGCCGGCGATAGAGGGAGCGCAGGACCGGGTTGTAGCGTACGCCGACGAGGGTGCCCATGTAGAGCACGGCACGCAGATGGGCACGTCCGCCCCATACCATGCGCCGGCCGCGCATCGTGCCGCTGTCGTGGGGATACGGCGCCACGCCGACCAGTGCGGCAATCTCCCGCCGGTTGAGGCGGCCCAACTCCGGCAGCCCCGCGATCAGCGTTGCGCATAGCACCGGACCGACACCGGGCACGCTGCTTAGCAGGTCCTCCCGTTCGCGCCACAGCGGCGAGTTGCGCAGCGTGCGGTCGAGGTCGTGGTCGCGCTGCTTAAGCCGCGCTTGGAGCCAGCGGATATGGGCGCGGATCTCGCGGTGCAACACTGCTGGCACGCAGCCGAGCCGGTTGCGCTCGGCGGTCAGCATCTCGACCAGTTCGCGCCGGCGGGTAACCAGCGCCTGCAACTGGCGGGTCTGCTCATTGGGCAACTCCCTGAGCGGCGGCTTGATCCGCTCCGCGAACAGCGCCAGAGCACGCGCGTCAAGCGCGTCGGTCTTGGCCAACTGCCCGGTGCAGCGCGTGAACTCGCGCACTTGGCGCGGGTTAACCACCGCCACCGGCACCTGGGCCGCCGCCAGTTCGCCCACCAGCGCCGTCTCCAAGCCGCCGCTGGCTTCCAGCACCACCAGCGCGGGAGCGAGCTTTTGCAACCGCCCGGCCAGCTCCACGATCCCACGCGCGTCGTTGTCCACCCCCAACAACTCGCCCGCAGAGCCTAGCGCCACATCCAACCGCGCCTTGCTCACGTCGATCCCCACGAACACTTCCGCCCTTGTCACCGCTGCGCTCCTCCGCTCAGGCCGCACCCCTCCTTGCGCGATGCGGGCTCGACCACTTGCGCCGGCCCCGGCGACTGTTCGGGCTTTGGCCTGGTTGTTGGGGCGCGGCGACCCGCGCTGCACCGCGGTCTCGCTCTTTGCGGACCCAGGGGTTCTCGGTCTGCCGCGCCCAAGTTTGTTTCCATCTTGCGATGACAACGGCAACATACAAGGGGTCACCCCCTGCCCATTCCTTTACCAGACGCGGGTTGTGCCGATGAAGAGGGATTGCGAGATCGGCGGAGAACGCCTGGATGCACGTGCGCTGGTTGACTCTGACCAAGGGCGGACCTAAGCTCGATAGGCTAACCACCGGACGGACGGAGGACTATGGAAATTCGGGTCGAAGGCTCTCTTGATCAGGCGATGCGAGTACTCAAACGCAAGCTGGCCAAGGAGGGTGTATTCAAGGAGATGAAGAAGCGGGCTTTTTACGAGAAGCCCAGCGTCCGCCGCAAGCGCAAGCGTTCCGAGGCCCAGCGCCGCCGCCGCAAGGAACAGCGCCGCCGCCGCGCGTCTGCGATGTAACTACTAAGAACTGAAATCTTGATTGCCAATCGGGCGCCGGAGAAATCCGGCGCCTTTTTTTCAGTGAATCCGTTTTGGCGTTGTTAGTCAGGCGAAAATTTCCCTTCCTGCACGCGACGTAACAGTCTGAATCAGCTTTTGTGCTGGTCGCTGGGCGAAAATTTCCCTTCTGCTCGCGGTGAAATTTTCCTGCCTGCCCGCGACGAAGCTACGCCGGCAGAGGACGCCAGGTGAAGATCACCTGGCCGCCCGCCACGTAACAGTCCAAATCATAATGAGGCAGGCCGCCTTCGGTCCGGTGGAGGCGGAAATTCTCGACCGCGCGATGCAGCGCGTCGGGCGTCAGCGCCCCACCCACGCACTGGCCCTCGAGTTGCCGCGCGCGCACCTCGGCGCCCAAATGGACCGGGATGCATCGGCTCCCGCAATGCTGATCGAGAGGACCGGCGCCCACGCACGAACATCGCAGGCACAACACGACGGGTCCGCGGTCGTCGCCGGGCGCGGCGAAAAACTCGCGCTCAAGGCGATCCAGTCCTATCGCGCATTCACACCATGCTTCGCGCGCACGCTCGGCGGAAAAGCGCCGAATCGCCCGAGCCAGCTCGCGCATCAGGGTTTCATTTGAACGCGGTTCGAGCGCGACGATCGAGTCGTCCTCGATGCGCATCGAGGAGCCCAGGTGCTCGGCCAGGAAATGACGCAGGTTGATTGGCAGGCGGCTGCCGAGCTGCAAACGCTGCATCACCCACGGCACGGCCTCGACTTGCGCGCTGCGCGCCGGGCGTGAAAACGCCCGCGGGCTGCCGAATACTGATAATGATTGCAGGCGCTCCAACGGCGACGGCACGCCGTAAGCAAATCGCGATGCGTGGGCACGTCGATGAACCAAGGGTCCGTTTCGCACAGTTCAACCTCCCAGGGCTTCGAGTTCCGGTCGGCGTGCCGCGGTCGAGGACGTGCGAACGCACGTGCATCGGCGCGAGGCCTTACCGCCGGACACCATCAGGGGCCGTTGGACAGATATTTCAAATTTCGAATTGGAACTGCGAGTGACGTGGGGAAAACCGATTCGGGAAATGCCGGGAATGCGTCGTATAGCCGTCGCGCCGCGCCAACAACGCCAGCCGCGGCGCCCGACGGCGCCGACTTCAGGGCTGCGAGATCGAAAAGCGCCAAAACAAACTTGCGCCATGCGCACCGGCTCTTTTCATCGGACCATCAGCCCGCTCAGCATCCGCAATGCCCGCCCGCCTGCCCACACCACTCAATCCAAGCAGCGGCTCGATGGATATGCGCGCGTCGGCTCGGTAGTCAAATCCCCCGACCGGGCCGTTGCAATCCGCGCGACGTTTTCAGGCCATCAAGAGTAACGATCAATAGAGACGGCATCTTAACTAGCGCGCGTGGCGTGGTCGGGCAACATTGAGCGATCGATTAAGATCCGATTCGAAACTTGACAACCGATGGCCCCCGTGCCCTGTTTCATGCGCGACCTGCACGCGCCACAGCCGCAAAATGAAGGCGCGCTAATGTGACGGAACAGTAAAGCGAATCTCCGCTCTGGCATTTTTTTAGTGGCCCGCTTCGACCGGCAGGTTGCGCGTGTCGCGCTTGAGGAGCAGAAACGTCGGCAGCAGCAGGAGCATCAGCATGGACAGGATTCGGTAGATGTCGTTGAACGACAGCATCGCCGCCTGCCGCTGCACGATCCCGTAAAGCATCATCATGCCCTGCTTGTGTCCCATCGCGAATTCATGACCCATGTTGAGGCCGCCGGGCATCTGCATATACGGGAGCTTGAAGACCGTGATGTGCTCGACGAGGTAGCTCTGATTGACCTGCTGGCGACGTATCAGCAGGGTCGTCAGATACGACGTACCGATCGCGGCGCCGAGGTTGCGCGTGACTGAATAGAGACTCGCCGCACGCCCCATCTTGAACTTCTCCATTGAGCTGAGCGCCGCCGCTGACAAGCCCGGGAATATCAACCCGGTGCCCAGTCCCTGCACTACCGTTGGCCACACGATTCGCTTCACGTCCGAGGCGAGATTCAGCCCCGCCATCTCCCACATCGCGAATGCAACCAGGATAAAGCCGATACCGACCAGCGGCCGGATGTCACCGCCGCGGCGCGAGATCGTGCCGAGCAGGATCATCGAGAACATCGTGCCGAAACCGCGCGGCGCCATCACCAGCCCAGCTTTCGAGGCCGTGAACCCGAGCGTCTCCTGCAGAAACACGGGATTCAGGATCGCGGTGCCGTAGAGCGAGAAGGTCAGAAAAATTACCAGCACGACCGGCAGCGTGAAGCTCATGTTCTCCAGGATTTGGAGATCGACGACCGGATCTATGGTGCGCAGCTCGTGATAGATCAGCACCGCAAGCGAGATGAGCGCGGTGGCCGTGCAGTAAACCACCCACGGGCTGTGGAACCAGTCGGCGCGCTCGCCGCGATCGAGCACGATTTCGCCAAGTCCGAGCGTGACGAACAGGCACGTGATACCGAGTAAATCGACGCGCCCGCGCCGCAGGTTTCGCATGTACGATGGGTCGTCGACGAATCGATACACCATGAACGCCGCCAGCGTGCCAATCGGCACGTTGATATAGAAGTTCCAGCGCCAGCTCCACGCGTCGGTGATATAGCCGCCGATCGTCGGCCCCATGATCGGCGCGACCATTATCCCGATTCCCCACACCGCCATCGCCATCGTCTGCTCGCGCGGCGGAAACGTCTCCATCAGAATCGCTTGCGACAGCGGCATCATCGCCGCGCCCGCCGCGCCCTGCATCAGCCTGAATAAAACAATCTGGTTGAGCGATTGCGCGACGCCGCACAGCGCCGACGCCACGATAAACATCACGATCGACGCAACGAAGTAGTGCTTGCGCCCGAAGCGCTCGGCGATCCACCCGGTCATCGGGATCATGATTCCTGCCGCGACCAGGTACGACGTTATCACCCACGCGATCTCATCCACGCTCGCCGAGAAGCTGCCCTGCATGTGCGGCAGTGAGACGTTGACGATCGAGCTGTCGAGCACCTCGAGCACGGTGCACAGCATGACGGAGACCGCGATTACCCACTTGCGCGCCGAGGAAAACTCATAGACCTCGTGCGGCGGTTGTACGAGCTGTTTGGGCGTCGCGGCCATCGATGGAAGCCTCGCCTAAAGTACAAAGCGCGCGATTCGAATGCAAAGTACTGCAACCCGCGATACGGTCAGCGCCGGAGCGGACATGCGAAACCTCACGCAGGTTTCGCGCTTCCCGTCTGTTAAGATGCGGGTTTACGCCCTGTTAGAAAAGGCGAAGGGCTGAGTCGAATTGCGGGCGGTAATTGGCTACATGGCGCGTGGGCACGACCTTGGAGCTTCGTCTACGACGCGGAAACTGAGTATCCCTCATTTCCCACACCCGGCGTTGACTCAATCTTTGACCCTAACGTAGGTTAGGCAAGTAGTTGCCGACCCTGCTGACGGCTCGCGGCGGCGCATCAATGGGAATGCAGGTGACCGATGCCTCATGAATCGCAACTGAACTTCTCCACCGAAGAAATTCTCGCCAACGTTCCCACCCGCGAGCCGCTTATCGTCAAAGGCGTGAAATGCCACGGTGGCTTCGACGCCGACGGGCATTACCGCTCCCCGCGCACTGCATTCCGCGTGCCCGCGATCAAGGCGTGGCAGGAGCAGCACGTCGCGACCTCGGGAACTCCTCTTTTCGAGATCCCCGCTGACACTATCTCGCCGCAGGTGCCCAACGCCGCGCAGGTAAAATTCATCCTGCGCTCGGGTGTGCGCGAACCGATGGTGCGATGGCTGTCCGAAATCGCCATCATCGAGGGCTTCGGCGCGATGATTCGCGAGCTGCCCGTGCCGCCTCTCGCCACCTTCATCCGCGAGGACACCGCCGGCACCGCGCTGGCGCATCTCGCCGGCGGCCTGTTCGAAGCGCACGCGCGCGACGAAGCGGGATGGACCGAGGAGGGCGGTCATCGCCAGATGTGGGACGCGGCCCGCGATGCGGCTTTGTCCAATCCCGCTATCTCACCTGAAATTTACGCGAGCCTCATTGCGCGGCGCGGAACCGGCCAGCCTGCCGCTCTTTTCCCGGAGCTTGGCGAGCCGGTCGAGCGATTGATTCGCTTCATGACCAACGTGCTCGCGATCGAGGTTTTCGCCACCTCGACGTTCGCGTGGGCCGAGGAAATCCTGTCCGACCCCGAAGTCTCCGACGCGCCGATTGACGCCGCCAACCTCGTGCGCTACATCCGCTCCGACGAATCGCCGCACGTCGAATACCTGCGCACCGTGCTCTCAGAAATTCAGGCACGCACGCTGCTAACGCTGGACGGCAAGCCCGTATCCGGCCGCAAGGTCGTCAACGATCTGGCGGAGCGCGGGATTCGCACGATGCTTCGTCAACGCCTGAACGAGCGGCCCGTGATGGTCCGTGATTTGATCCGGAAAACCGCCAACGTCAAAGACATCGACCGATTGATGCGTGAGTTCGACGCGCTCGACACGCCATGGGCGCCTCCCGCGCGCTACGCAGATCTTGCGCCCGAGCGCGGCGCCGCCCCCGTCGGCTACTGAGGCAGGGGCCGGCCCCTGCACCCGAGTCAGGATTTCTTCTCTCCTCAGTGGTAGGGTTCTTCTTGGCCCGGTGCTGGCGTGCGCATCCCGGGTCCTGGCTAATCGCGATGCGTTCCCACGGTAAGACTTCGATTCCATCAGCCAGCGTGCGCCTTCGAATTGCAGGCGCGTTCGCGATTGCACTTTCGATCGCGATTGCCGGACTTCTCGGCACGACTACCGCGCCCGCATCTGCCCAGATTCCGAAGCCCGCGACCAGCTCCCAAACCACATCGGCGCCGCTAACCGTCCCGGTAACCGCCGCGCCCCAACCCGCATCCGCGTCGAGTCCGGCATCACTTAACGCATCGGCGGCGGCGTCGCCTCCCAACGCGCAGACCGTGATTTCGTATCTGAGCGACGTGATCGAATGGTACGGGCATCTGGGCGTCGAAGCGCAGCTGGTGCGCGATCCCGACGAAACACTTTTTTTCGCCGATGACCGCCAAATAGCCGGCGAAGTCCTGCGGCTGGCTTTCGAGTACGCACGCGCGCAAGCCGCGCTCATCGCCAAGACCAACCCGAACGCCGCCGCCGGATCTGCCGGTTTACCGTCGGTCGCCACCGGCGCGGTCGCCACCGGCGCGGTCGCCACCGGCGCGGGCGCCACCGGCGCGGGCGCCGCCGGGTTGGGCAACATCACGCAAAACTACCAGACGCTCGGCGCCGCCAGCAACGCGATCCGCGCGCGCATCAAGGATTTGCAGGCGCGGCTCGCGAAGGCGCCGGCGCGCCAGCGCGCGGCGATCGCATCCGGAATTCAAAACGCGCAGAGCGAACTCGACCTCAACCAGGCGCGCGTCGAGGCGCTCAAAGCCCTCGCGCAGTACGAAAGCGGCAGCTCGTCGCCCGATCAGAGCGGCGGACTGGCCGCTCAAATAGACGAGCTCGAGCATTCGATTTCCGAGAGCAACGCCAGACGGCCGCCTGCCCTCCCGGCCGAGAGCACTTTCGTGACGAGAGCCGAGCCCACCGGGATTTTCGGCCTCATCACCGAACTGATCGCGCTCAGTAACAAGCTCGACGCCCTCGATCAGAACAGCGCGCTCGCGCAAGCGCTGGCCGCGCGCGCCGCCGGTGTCCGCCAGTCGGTCATCAGCGTGATCGCCGGCCTCAACGCGCGCGGAAACGCACTCTCGCAGGGCACCGGCGCCGCCGACGTCGCGACACTCAAAGAGCGCAAGAAATCATTCGAGAGCCTGCTCGAGGAGCACAAGCTCGCCAGCGCCACCGCGCTGCCGCTCAGCAAGCAGATCGTGCTGCTGGGGATTTACACCAACAACGTCGGCAGGTGGCACGCCGCTATCGAACAGCGCCGGAACAAGGAATTCAGAAGCCTCGTCATCCGCTTGATCGGGCTGGGCGCCGCTCTCGTGCTGATCCTTCTCGGTGCGATGGCGTGGCGATGGATCACCAATCGCTACGTAAGCGACATTCGCCGGCGTGGGCAGGTGATGGCGGCGCGGCGCCTCGTGCTCGGGCTGATCATCGTGATCGTCCTGCTGATCAACTTCTCCGAGGAGATCGGATCGGCCGCCACCGTGGTGGGATTTGCCGCCGCCGGTATCGCGCTTGCGCTGCAGAATGTCATTTTGTCGATCGCGGGCTACTTTTTTCTAATTGGGCGATTCGGAATCAAGGCCGGCGACCGCGTCCAGATCGGCGGCGTGACCGGCGACGTGATCGATATCGGGCTGGTGAAACTTTCGCTGATGGAGCTCGGCGGCACCGGGACGCATCGCGAGCCCACCGGCCGCGTGGCGGTGTTCTCCAACGCGATCGTGTTTCAGCCGTCGGGCAACTTCTTCAAGCAGGCGCCCGGCACCAGCTTCGTATGGAACGAGGTGCGGCTCACGCTCGCCCCCGACATCGACTACCGACTGGCCGAGAAACGCCTGCTCGACGTTGTCGATAAAGTGTTCGCACGCTATCGCGACCGCGTGATGCGCGATTATCGGCATCTGGAACGCGACCTCAACATCGTGCTCGAGACGCCCAAGCCCCAGAGCCGCCTGCATCTGAGCAAGGCCGGCCTGGAAATAGTCATTCGCTATCCCTGCGAAACCTACACCGCGCCGCAAATCACCGATGAAATTTCGCGCCGCCTACTCGACGCGATTAAGCGTGAGCGGAGCCTGCGCCTGGCGCCGCAGGGAGTCGCGAATATCGAGTCGCAGGTTCCACCGCCTGCGGCGGCCGACAACGAAGACGAAAACGGGTCCGACCAGGCGCCCGCCGCCGATGAACAACCGGCCGACCATGCGCCAAGCGACGCGCCGGCCGGGGAAAAAGCCGCCGGCACCACGCCCCCAAGCAAGCGGATTGACAAGTAGATTTTGGAAATCGGCCGCGCGCCGTGAGCGCGATGCTACGCGGTCGGGATTCCCGCGATGCTGTCGACCACGTCGGCCAGCTCGGGAATCCGGTAGCGCTCGCCGTTGTAGGCCTTGTACATGAGGAAAACCCAGAACACCGCAAGCGCGACGTCGATTAGCGTCAGAATGAAATTAAGCAGCGCCCCCAATCCATGGGGGAGCACGGCGATAAATACGCCGAAGACGATGGCGATAGCGAACCACGCAACCGAGAAGCCAATCGACTGACGCGCGTGAAAGCGGACGAACTCGTCCTGATTGTACGGTTCGAGATAAAGAAAAATCAGGCCGGTGACGAAGCCCAGCAGGTATGTCAGCGCCGCAATTATGTGAGCTTGCGGTTTTCGGCTCTCACCGTTCATCGCGAATTCCTCCTTCCAATCTCGGACGAGATCCCGGAAGCAATCCTTGGCTACTAATTTGTAGTCGAACGCGTCAGGAGAGCGCAATGCGCCCGCGTGCAGCCTGCGCACTGCGGCAGGACGGGCTTCTCGAATCGTGACCCCCGCCCTACAATCGATCTCGCCAACCAGCTTACTGGGACCGATTCTTGCGCAGCTCTTCGAGGCGATCCATCGCCGCGGTCGCATTGCGCGCCGTCTCGACCACTTCGAGCTGCGCGCGGACCCGGTTGGCGAGCTGGTGCCGGAATACCGGCTTGGCCAGGAAATCGCTGACTCCCAGGCGCATTCCCTCGGCCCGCGCATCCAAATCGTCGCGCGCGGTAATCATGATGATTGGGATTTCCGCGGTCTCGGGATTGTCCCTGAGCGCCTTTACGACCTCGAAGCCGTCCATTTCAGGCATCATCAGGTCCAGCAGAATTACGTCAACTTCGTTTTCACGAACCAGTTTGAGACATTCTGTTCCGGAGTTGGCCCCTATCGGGACAAAGCCTTCGCGCTGCAAATGATGGGAAAGGATTGCGACGGTGTCTTGATCGTCGTCAACCACCATTACCTGCGGCGCTCTGATTGCTTCATCCATACAATTCTTTGCTCGTCTAGTCTTCTTCGGAGTCATCCAAAGACGCTATGACACCACAGCGCCTCAGCTTCGCGGAAAATGTCGTCCGCTTGAGTCCGAGCAACCGCGCCGCCGCCTGCTTGTTCCCTCCGGTTTGCTTCAGCGCATCGTTTATCAATCTACCTTCCAATTCCCGTACCAAGTTGTTCAGATTCACTCCGCCATCACTGAGCTTGACCGCGATCGCAGGCGTCGCGGGCCGCGCGCCTGCCACCAGATTCTCTGGCAGAATCGACGTGTCGATAATCGAGCCCTCGCACAGGATCGCCAGCCGCTCGACCATGTTCTCGAGCTCGCGCACATTGCCCGGCCAATCGTACGACCATAGCGCCACCATCGCCTCCCGGCTGATTGCGATTTCGCGCCCGGGAGTGCGATTGCGGATACGCTCGAGAAAGTGTTCCGTGAGCAGCGGGATATCCGAACGCCGCTCGCGCAGCGGCGCAATCACGATCGGTACCACCTGCAGACGATAGAAAAGATCCTCGCGAAACGTGCCCTTCGCCACCGCCGTGGCCAGATCGACGTTGCTCGCCGCGATCACGCGCACATTGACCCGCGTCGCCCGGTCCGCGCCAACCGGCCGCACCACGCCGTCTTCGAGCACGCGCAGAAGTTTCGCCTGCAACCCGTTGGGCATCTCGCCGATTTCGTCCAGGAAGATCGTGCCGCGATCGGCCGTCGTCAGCAGGCCGCGGCGCGATCCTGTGGCGCCCGTGAATGCGCCCCGTTCATGGCCGAACATCTCGGACTCGAGCAGGTCGTGCGGAATCGCCGCGCAGTTCACCGGCACGAACGGCTGAAGGCTGCGCGCCGACAGCGTATGAATCGCCTGCGCAACCACTTCCTTGCCGGTGCCGCTCTCGCCCGTGATCAGCACGGTCACATCGGTCGCCGCGACGCGCTCGATTAAGGCGCGCAGTTTCACGATCGCCGGATGATTGCCGACCAGCGCCCGCTCGAGCACAAAAGGCGTCTGGGGCCCCGCGAATTTCGGTTGCAACGCCACCCCTGATTTCGCTCCATAACCGGCGGTGAAAAAAGGCCTCCGCTTACTTGCAAAATCGTCTCACGCCGCACGCGCAGTTGACAAGACGATGACTGCCGGTGAGCAGATTAGACGCTGTAGGCCGCGCTAATTGTTACGTAGAGAACGCGATCAGATGCCGCCCGTCGAGTTGCGATAGTGCGCCGCCTGACCCGGCCCCTCGGCCACCGAGATTTCCATCGTCGACACGAGTTTCAGCGCACCGCGCGCGCCCAGCGCCGCCGCCAGCTCCTCCCAAATGTAGCGCGCGAGTTCTTCCGCCGAGCTATGCACGATAGGCACGATACACACGTCGGCGGCCGGCAGCACGAACTCGTCGTTCTCGTAGCGGATTCGCACCACCCCGTCGCTGGGTCCTTCAACCGTCAGGCAGTCGCTGTTGGCCGGAACGATCGTGCGCTCGTCGAGCCGATCGACGATCTCCTTGGTCAGCTTCTTGATCAGCCCGAAATCGATCACGTAGCCGGTCTTCGCCAGCCGTCCCTCGACGGACACGCCGACCTGGTAGTTATGGCCATGCAGCGGTTCGCGAAACCCCGGGTAGGCGATAAAATGAGCGGCCGAAAATTTCAGATTCTCTTTCGCTACATGGATTGAAAAATTCGCTTTCGCTGCCATCGACTCGTCCCTGCCACTATACAGCGCCCGCCAGCTTTAGCAGCGCCGCCAGGCCGGAGCTTCGCGGCAACGAAAAGGAAAACCGCTCGGCGTAGCGCGCCGCGCCGATCGAGGTCGCCTCGATAAACCGGTCCCGCTCGCCGACGGCGATCGGCCCGAGATGCTCTGCGAGTTCGCGCACCAATCGGGCCTGCGGATCGAATCGCGGCGCCAGGTCGCCTACTTCCAGCCCATGCAAGCCGCCGAGAATACACTCCGCGTAATAACCCATCTGTCCCGCGCAATCGAAATCGGGAATTTCAGTTCGCATCGACTCCTCAATCGACAGCAGCCGGTCCATCCCGAATTCCTGGCGTCGCGAGAGAATCCGGGGATCTCCGCTGCCTTCGAATCCCGAACCGATCGCAATTATCGCGATACGGCCGTCGTCGATTTCGATCGGATGGAAAATATATCCCGGCGATGTGTAGTCGAGCATCTTGCGCAGCGCGATCCGATATGCGAGCAGGTCGAAATTGGTCGCGCTCGCGATCTCCATCAGGTACTTGCCGAGCGGTTTGCCCGCGCGATCCGCAAGCCCGATCAACCGCTCGAACGCATCGGGCTTGTAGTCCTCGCGTTGTGCGATTTTGCGCGCATCCGTTCGATCGAACGACAGGAGCAAGCCGCCGATCCCCGCGCCGCCTAACGTGGTAGATGTGGAGATCGGCGCTGCGCGATCGATAGGCTCGATATCCATCGCCAGGTACCTGCCATGGCTGGACCACTTGGCCAGTCCGCGCCGCGCATTTCGAATCGAAACCGGAGCCACATCACGCGCCACCAGCCGGCTCGCACCACCGCGCCGCTCGGCCAGCAACCCATAGCCGCTAAGCAACGACCCGTATCCGACAACTAATATTTCGCGATTGTGCAAAATCAGTTCCGCACCATCTTATTCCCTGGCCTGCAAGGTCCCTCACCCGACGCTCAAGGTCTGGCGGCGGCCTCCCCCGCACAAACAATAGGTAAGGGGTCAGGGGGTTGGGTTAGACGGCGAATGCTCCTGATTCTCAGAGCGCAGCGCCCGGGATTTGCGCCGTCGCCTGCATCGCGGACTGCGCCGCGGAATCGAGGCGCTCCGCCGGCTGCGGTTCCCTCAAATCCTGATAGAGGCGCAGCCCCGCCGCGACCAGGAAAGCAGCGGTCGCATAGTGCACTCCGATCTCAGCGAGATCGACGAGAAAAATCGTCGTTCCGAGAAAACCCGTCACCACCCCGACCGGCCCAAACAGCAGGCTCACCACCACGAAAGCTGCCGCGGCCCACGAGTTGAATCCCGACCATACCGCGAGGAACACCACGATTCGCGTCGTCACCTTGAAGAAGCGCTTGCGCATCAGGTCTCGGCTGAACAGCAGCGCATGCCAGCTATGCTTTCCGTCGAAAATCAGCGCGATCCGTGCGAAGTACAGCCACACGTAGATCAGCGCACCGAATATGATCATCAACACGAGCGCGATGTATGACCACACGCCGATCGAACCGGGTATGTAGGTCGACGCCACCTGGAACAGCAGCAAACCTAGCGCTGGTGCGAGCAATTGCAGAAGCACGATCCAGAGAAACGCCGGCGCAAGCGGGATCGATTGCCGGTAAACTTCGATCGCTTCGGCGATAATCGCGGGCTCCCGGATTCCCGCCTGGATCCTCTTGAGCGAGCACAACGTAAACAGCGTCACCAGCAGCCAGAGCAGCCCGAAGATCAGATGTAGCGCGTTCGTGATCCACGGCGAGAACGGCTGCGGCTCTTGCAGCGGCGCGGGCTTGCCCGGGGCATCGACGCCCTGCGCCTGAACGTAGTTGATATTTTGCGTGCCCGGCTCAAACGTCTGAGCGAGGCGGAATTGCAGATTCAACGCGTCCGGCAGCAGACACAGCGCCGCCGCCAGCGCCAGCGGCGCCAGCACCACCGCCAACACCGACCAATTCCCGCAGAGATCGTTTACCGCATTGGCGAGGTATATGAAGCTGCTTTTGAGGCGGACTGGATTCACGGCGCGTTAGAGGTTGGCATCCTCGGACAATCGAGACAAGTCCGCCCGCATCGTGGCGCGTTCGCGGCCCAGGCGCTAACTTTCACGCATGAACAAAACTCTGCGCGGAAGCTGTCTTTGCGGAGCGGTGAAGTACCAAGTTGCGGAACCGTTTCTGACCTTCCTCCACTGCCACTGCTCGCGATGTCGCAAAGCAACCGGCAGCGCGCACGCATCGAACCTGCGGGTAGCACCTGACCAGTTCAGTTGGATCGCGGAGCAGGACCTAGCGGTCCGCTTCGATCTCCCCTCCGCGCGCAGCTTCGCGACCACATTCTGCCCGCGGTGCGGCTCCCCACTGCCGCATCGGACTCGAAGCGGACGTGAGGTGATCGTTCCCGCCGGCTCTCTTGATTCCGAGCCGACGCTCCATCCTCAAGGTCAGGCGTACTGGAACTCGCGCGCGAACTGGTCGTGCAGCGTCGGCGATCTGCCGCGCTTTGACGGGGCTCCGAAGTAGCACCCGTGGAATCTGCGTGATCAGCAGCTTCAATCGGACCCGCGAACCGGTCTGAAACGCGAGGCCCCATGATCACTTCCGGCTTCGATGATATAGTGACGGTTGACGACACTCTCACACGGAGAACGCACTCATGGCCGACGACGACCGCGCAGCGAAAATCGAGCATGAGAATAAAATGATCCGCCGCCTGCGCTTCCTGGTCGAGCTGACCTTCGCAACCATCGCGCAAGACAATGACCTGACGCTCGAACAGGGATGGGAACACGTGCTTGCGCTCAAGGGCGCCGCGGTGGCGATGTTTCCCGGCAAGGAAGAAACCTTCGACCTCGTCTATATGCCACGTTTTTCGCGTCTGCTCGCAGAGCGATTCGGCGCGAATTGACCGCCAGGCCCACATCGGCGAATCGGCCCGACAGTAAACTGTCAAGCAAAAGGCCGGGCAAACTCTCAGGCTGGATCGCCAAGCCCGACGGCTCGCTCATCCGCGGGCACATCACGTTCACCGATCGGATCGATGCGCTCGAGCCATATGACGGCGACGACGAACACTACATCCTGCCCGGCTTGGTCGATCTTCAGGTCAACGGATCGCACGGTATCGACGTCATGAACGCGTCGGCGGATGCACTCGCCACTCTAAGCCGCCATCTCGCGCGCGAAGGCACCACGGCCTGGATGCCGACCGCCGTCACCGCGCCGATCGAAAAGATCGCACAGGTTCACGAGTCGATCTCCAGTGCGATTGAAAATTCGCGCCGCGATGACTGGGCCGATGCGGCCGCCATTCTCGCGATGCATCTCGAAGGTCCGTTCATTTCGGCGCTCCGGCTCGGCGCGCATCCCGCGCTCAACCTCGAACCGCGCGGCGCGGCCTTTGAACGAGTACTCGCGATGAACGCGCTTCGGTTGATCACGCTGGCGCCCGAGTTGCCCGGCGGAATCGACGCGATTCGCCGTCTTACCGCGCGCGCCGTGGTCGTCTCCATCGGCCATACCAACGCGACTCTGGAGGAGGCCAACGCCGCGGTAACCGCCGGTGCCCGGATGTTCACGCATCTGTTCAACGCGATGCGCCCGTTGAACCATCGCGATCCCGGCGTTATCGCCGCCGCGCTCGCGCCGTCACCCGCACTCGCCGCGATCATCCCCGACGGCGTCCACGTGCATCCCGCGATGCTGCGTCTCGCATTCAGCACCCGCGGCAAAGACGGAATGATCCTTGTCACCGACAAAGTCGCGCTGGCGAAAGCCTCTGGCTGCGAAAAAAATGCCGAGCGTGCGCGCGGATCGATAACGATTCGCGACGGCGCCGCGCGCCTTGATGATGGCACGCTCGCCGGCAGCATCATCTCGATGCTCGATGGGGTCCGCATAATGGTCGAAAAAGCCGGCGTCAGCATCGGCGATGCGGCCGTGATGGCTGCCACCAATCCCGCCGATCTCGCCGGCGCGGGCGATCGCGGCCGCATTCAGGCCGGCGCGCGGGCCGATTTAATCGTGCTCAATCGGGCGCTAGAGTTGAAGTCGGTGTTCATCGGTGGACGCGAGATAGCCTAGCCGCGGATCAACCAACAACCGCTGAATTTCGAAAGCACCATCAATCGGAGCCAATCGATGCCGCTCAACAAAGCTTGCGTGGGCCGCGAATATCCGCCCCTTACGACCAACGTCACCCTCGACGCGATCCAGAACTATGCGCGGGCGTACAACGACGACAACCCCGCGTTCTTCGACGCGAGCCGCCCCGGCGGCATCGTCGCGCCGCCGATGTTCGGCGTCACCGTCAGTTGGGACGCCGTGATGAAGGCCCTGACGGATCCCGACCTGCACGCGGACCTGCTGCGCCTCGTTCACGGCGAGCAAGACATGGAATTTCCGAATCCAATTCGCCCCGGCGACGTCATCCGCGCGACCGCAAAAATTATTTCGATCGAAACCAAGGCCACCGGCGAGACCATGACCGTCGAGCTGAACGCCACCAACCAGAAAGGGCAACCGGTCCAGAAAACACGCTTTATTGCTTTTATTCGAGGCGCTCGAAACCGCGAAGCCGCATCCTCGGGACCGCGCGCCATCGAGCCGGATCGCGGTGAGCCGATCTTCTCAGTCGCGCAAACCATCGACAAGGATCAGACCTGGCGCTACGCCGAGGCGTCGGGCGATCACAACCCGATCCATGTCGATGAAGCCGTCGCGAAGATGGCGGGACTGCCGGGCATCATCGTGCATGGCCTGTGCACAATGGCGTTCACGTCGAAGGTCGCCATCGACAATCTGTGCGCCGGCGACCCGACTCGCCTGAAGCGCTTGCGCGTGCGCTTCTCCCGTCCCGTGCTTCCCGGCCAGACTATCACCACCAAAGTCTGGGCCGACGGCGACAAAGGGGGCCGCAGAGTTTTCGCTTACGAGACCTTCAATCCCGAGGGCCGGGCCGTTATCAAGGGCGGCATCGCCGAAGTCGCACCCTGACTTCTTGCCGTGAAAATCACCATCGGCCTCTCGCTCTCTCTCACCGGCGAATACTCCCCGATGGGCCGGCAGGCCGAAATCGCGATGCGTTTGTTCATCGCCGACGCCAACGCCAGCAGCGCGCTCCGCGTCGCCGGCGAACGATGTGAATTTGCGCTGGAGTGCCACGATGACGAGAGCGATCCCGTCCGATGCGCCGAAATGTATCGTGCTCTCTGTGCAGATCGCCGCGCAGACATAATCTTCGGCCCGTACTCCAACCGCCTCACCCGCGCCGTGGCGGGCATCGTCGAACAATCCGGCCGCGTGTTCGTGAATCACGGCGGCGCCGGCGACGAACTCTACGAGCGCGGCTACAAGATGATCGTCGGAGTACTCAGTCCCGCCAGCGACTATTTGCGCGGCTTCGTCCGCTTGCTGACCCAGCTCAAGCTCTGGCGCAAGCGCGTCGCGATCGTCGCGTCGAAGTCGCCCTTCGCCCGCGCGGTTGCAGCGGGCTTCGAGCGCGCCGCCGATGAACGCGCCGCTCGTCGTCGCGGAGTCCGCGTCCGCGTGAAATGGAATGGCGCGTTCGACCCCGCCTCCACGCCCGCGCAGCTTTTCCCCGCGCTTGCGCGCAACCGAGTCAACGCGCTCGCCAGCGCCGGCAGCTATGAACACGACGTCGCAGTGATGCGCGCGGTCGCATCTTCGGGTCTCAACATCCCGGTGCTTGGATGCGTCGCCGCCGGTGTGCGCCGCTTCGCATCGGACCTGGGCGAACTGGCAGAAGGAATCGTCGGCCCTTCGCAGTGGGAGGATTCCATCGAGATAACGCCCGCGTTGGGCCCAACGCCCGCCGAATTTGCGCGCCGAATGGTCACCGCTGGCGCCGGCGATTCTCCCGATTATCCCGCCGCGCAGATTTACGCCGCCGGTCTCCTGACCGCCGCCGCGCTTGCTGCCGCCGGCCGCCGCGACGACGCGATGCTTCGCGCTGCATTCTCCGACTTGCAAACCACCACGATGTTCGGCGACTTCTCGATCGATCGCGTCAGCGGCCGCCAGCTCGGGCATCAGATGCTGCTCGTGCAATGGCACCGCGGGCGCAAGGTGATCATCGCACCCGAGTCGCACGACGACTCGGGCTCGCTCGATCTTCCCTCCGGCATGCGTCTGCTGCTTGCAGTAGTCGAGATGCTTCGCTTAAGTCGTCCTGACGATTCGCGGGAATCATTGGGCGACGCCGAATCGGACGATCCGGACCTGGATAAAGATGAGCGCGATCACGATTAGACTCGATCGGCGTAAAGTTCTCGCGATCGGCTTGATGTCCGGAACTTCGCATGACGGCGTGAGCGCCGCGGTCGTTGAGCTCGACGAGCGTTCCAGTCCGCCCGCGCGCTTGATCGCGTTTCAAACTTTTCCGTACCCTGTGCGCTTTCGCAAAGAATTGCTCGCCGCTTGCGCCGATGAAAAAATCGGCGCGGCTGCGATTTCCACGCTCAACTTCGCGCTCGGCCGAGAGTTTGGACGTGCCGCCGTCGAGATCGCCCGGCGCGCGCGCATCGCGCTGTCCGACGTCGCGTTCATCGGATCGCACGGTCATACCCTTTTTCATCTGCCGCCACGCCGCGCGGCCCGCGGACAGGTTGCCTCCACAATGCAACTCGGCGAGTCCGCCGTGATTGCTGCGGCCACCGGGGTTCCCGTCGTCGCCGACTTCCGTACGATGGATGTCGCGCTCGGTGGCGAGGGCGCTCCGCTGGCCCCTCTCGCCCATCTCTGGATGTTCGCCGACCGCAGGCGCGGCCGCGTCGTGCAGAACATCGGCGGCATCGGCAACGCAACTTATCTTCCGCCCCGCGCGCACCTCGGCGACGCCGACCTGATCGCGTTCGACACCGGCCCGGGCAACATGATGCTGGACGCGCTGGCTTCGCGAATCTCAGGCGGCCGCCTGCGGATGGATCGTGACGGGCGCATCGCGTCACGCGGCCACGTCAACCAACCGCTGCTCGCGAAGCTGATGCGCAATCCTTATTTCCGGCGCCGCCCGCCAAAATCGACCGGCCGCGAGGAATTCGGCGCCCGTCTGCTCGACCGGATCGTCGCCGACGCGCGCCGCATGAAAATCGTTGACTACGATCTGGTCGCGACCGTCACCGCCCTCACCGCGCGATCGATCGCCGACGCATGCCGCCGCTTCATTTTTCCTCGTGGTCCGGTAGAGCAGTTGATCGTCACTGGCGGCGGCGCGCAAAATCCAGCCTTGATGCGAATGATCGCGGCCGAGCTTCCCAATGTCGAAGTGATCACCGCCGCGGACGTCGGGGTTGACGGCAACGCACTCGAGGCCGTCGCATTTGCCATCCTCGGCTACCAGATGCTGTGCGGCCGCCAGGGCAACATCCCCAGTGTCACCGGTGCACGGGCGCCCGCCGTCCTCGGCAAACTGACGCTGCCGCCAACGCCGGTAAAAAAGTGAAATGATCACTCTCGAGCGCAATAGCTGGCAATTCGATTAATCCGTTCCGTGTTTTCCCTGGCTCACGCGCTGCGCCAGTCCTCCGGCGGCGCGACTCCTGCTTTTCCCGCCGACTCGACCACCGCCGAGCGGAAAATCCCGTGCGCCATCGTTGATTCCTCGCGATCCGCTCGCGCGGCATAAACCCTCATCCGCGCTTCATGTGCCAACTTGTCGTCTGGCGCGGCCGCCACCGCCCAATCCACCAGATGACATGCCAGCACGATTTCGCCGGCCTCCAGTTTTTCATTCGCTCGCGCGACGAGCGGCGCCACGCCACCCGCCAGCGCCGCGATCTCCCGCGCCCGCTCGCCGTCGGTCGCGGGTTTAAGATTCGACGGCGTGCCGTCGTACCATCCGCCTTCCAGCCGCCAGATGTTGCGCACGATGAACTCGGGCTCGTCGTACACGGCTTGCAGCCA
This sequence comes from Binataceae bacterium (SeqCode), assembly GCA_963803045.1. Classification (GTDB taxonomy): domain Bacteria; phylum Desulfobacterota; class Binatia; order Binatales; family Binataceae; genus Binatus. Next base: position 19,183 of record CAWDLC010000032.1, read on the forward strand.
CGGCTTCTCCGCCAGATTTGCCGGCGGCTTGACGGTGTGGATTATCTCGTCCAGCGTCGCGCCCGCATTCATCATTGCAATGGTCTGATCGTACAGGCTCTGCAGATAGTTAGCGGTGTCGTTCAGCACCTGCCGCACCGCGATCGCGCCGAACACCGGGTAGCCGTGGCCCGGCACGAGCACTTCCGCGCCCAGTCTCGCCATCGCGCGCAGCGCCTCGGCCCATTCGCGCGCGTAGCGCTGCGCCTTCTGCGGATTGCCCGCGTTGGGCGCCGCCCAGATGATCAAATCGCCGGTACACAGCAGCTTGCGCTGCGGGATGAACACCCAGCAATGATCGTCGGTTTCGCCGCGCGCATGATGGCATTCAAACTTGTCGTCGCCCGCAACTACATTCAACTGATTATCGAAGTAAGTATCCGGATATACATACTCAGTCGGCCACGGCGCGGGCCGGTTGAACTCGTGCAGGGCGCGCGCGCGGCGGGCATCGAGGCGCGGCTGGTCGATTGGCATCAGCGCTACACGTGGGTCGATCATGAAAAGATTCGGCATATCGGGGAGCTGCATCGGATCGGTTGAGGGTTTTCTTGTAAGAGGAAGATTCAGCTATGGGCGTGATAAGCGTCGATCGAATAGATGTCGCCCGCAAATTTCACTTCGCCGGGACCGACGCCCAGACGCTCGAGCGCGATTCGAAATATCCGCGGGTCGGGCTTTGCCACCCCGACAATATGCGAGTCAATTATCACGTCGAAGTACGGCGCCAGCCCGAATCGTTTCGCGTCCGCTTCGACCCGTCCGTCCGCATTCGACACGATCGCGAGCCTGTATCCCGCCGATTTGAACGCCTCCAACGCCTCGAATGTGCCCGCCCGCACCACGCGCCAGAGCGTGGCCTCGCGATGTATCGCGCCAAACTTCGCCGCGCATTCGCGAAATTCCTCTTCTGGAATTCCTGCCGCCGTCATCCAGCTGCGGAAAAAATGCTCGTACGCCGCATTGTCGGCTTGCTTGTTCGCCCCGCTCATCAGCACCCGATCGATCGCCGCGCGCCCCGCGTATTCGGCATGCTCGAGGGCGAGCGCATCGAGCTTGCGCCCCTCGCGCGAGAATTCCCGCGCCAGCAATTCGAAATCCAGGAATGCGAGCGTGCCGCCAAAGTCGAACAGCAGCGCCTTGAGTTTTTCCTTTGTCTTCGATTTCATTGCGCTCCAGCTTAGCAGGGGGCCAGCCTCTGCACCCATGTCAGGAAGAGCGTAGTCGAAGGGCTCCTTGTTGCGCGGTTATCCGTCAAAAAGATATGATTTTTTTGGAGCTTTCTCCCCGCCGCACGGCGCTCCAGGAGCAGTGATGTTCACCGGTATCATCGAAGACCTTGGCACCGTCGAAAGCCTCAAGCCCACCGGCCAAGGCGCGGTAATTTCCGTCCATACCTCGCTCCCCATTTCCGAAATCAACATCGGCGACTCGATCACCGTCAACGGCGCGTGTCTGAGCGTGATTTCCAAAAGTCCCGGCCGCTTTGCGATGGACATTTCGGCCGAGACCTTGCGATGCACCGGGCTTGGCGATCTGAAGCCCGGCAGCCGCGTGAATCTCGAGCGATGCCTCACGCTGGGCAAGCTGCTCGGCGGCCATCTGGTCTCCGGCCACGTCGACGGCATCGGCCGGGTCGTGTCGATCAAGCCCGAGGGCGACTCAAAACTCTTCACCTTCGAGGTTGCACCCGCGCAAGCGCGCTACCTGGTCGAGAAGGGCTCGGTCGCCATCGACGGAATCAGCCTGACCATCTTCTCGATCAAGGACTGCAACTTTTCCGTCGAAATAATTCCCCACACGCTGCGATCGACGACGCTCGGTTTCAAGCAGCCCGGCGACACCGTCAACATCGAGAACGACATGCTGGTCAAGTATGTCGAGAAGATTCTCGCGATACGCGCGACGCCGGCGCTCGCGTCGTGAACAGTGAAAAAGTGAAAAACGCATGAGCCTGATGCAGATACCGCGCAAGATCGAGTACGCAATGCGAGCGATGATCTATCTGGCCGATCATCCGTCGGGCGTCGCGCGCGGCACTGAAATCGCAAGTCGCGAGCACATCCCGAAATACTATCTCGAAAAAGTGATTCGCGATCTGATGCGCCGCGGCCTCGTCTACGCGCGCCGCGGTCCCGGCGGCGGCTACCAGCTTGCCCGCAGTGCCGACACCATCACGTTTCGCGATATTATCGAAGCGGTCGAGGGTCCCATCAAGCTCAACCTATGCACCGACGGCAGCAGCTCATGCGCTCTGCAGCCGAGCTGCCGCATGTATCGCGTTTGGGAAAAGGGCCAGCGCGTGTTGCTCGAAGTTTTCTCCGATACCTCGCTTGCCGAAATAGCCGCGACGCATCCGTCGCCGCCCATGCGTTCCGCCACCGACCTCGCGTCGAGCGCGATATCGCCGGCCAAGTCCCAGCCGGCGTAGCCGAATTGAAGAACCTCCCGACTGCAACCCCGCGAACCCTCTGCCCGTGAACGATTTCGGAGCTATCGGTCTCGGCGAGTTCGCCGGCAAACCACGCTGCGGCGCCCCGGCCTTCAGCGAGAAGACCTTCTATCTCGAGGAATTCTACGGCAAGAGCCTGCTCTTCGCGCTGATTCCTCCGGCCGGGCAGCGGATTTCCGACTTCGATTCTCTCGTCGCGACGCTGCGCGAATTGCGTCGCAATCAAACCCGATGCGTCGTCATCGTTTCGCCGAGCGCACTCCCCAAGCTGATGCGCCGGCTCGGCCGCCTGGCCCCGAAGGAGCCGCCCCCGGTCTTCAATCCATCCGACGGACTTCGCTCGCGCCCGTATCCGCCGGATTCCGCGGTCGCCGAGATCTGGGCGCGTTTGCGCGCCGGATCGATCGTCGTCGCCTCGATCAGCCGTGACGACGCCGACGATCTCACCGTCTTCGCGCGCGAGCTTGCCAGCCGCCTTCGCGTTTTCAAGCTCCTGATGCTTGATCGGCGCGGCGGCTTGATCGACAAGGACGGCCGGCGGCTCTCGTTCGTCGAGGAACATCGCATTCGCCTCACGATGCCGAAGCTCCGCTCACGCGCCCGCAGAGCCATCGTCCGCGCCGCACTCGACGCGCTCGAAGACGGCGTCGGTTCTGTCAACCTGGTCGCGCCGGGCGACGTTTACGAGGAACTCTTCAGTTTCATCGGCGCCGGAACTCTGTTCACCGAGATGCAGTACGGCTTCGTCCACCCCGTTTCAATCGACGACTTCGAAGAAGTTGAGGCACTCATCATCCGCGGTCAGAACGAAGGTCTCCTGCTGCCCCGCACTCGCGATCAGATCGCGCAAATCCTGCCCTCATGCTTCGGCTACCGAATCGGCGACGAACACCTCGCTGGAATCTGCTCGCTGCTGACCGAGCCCTACCGCCGCGACCGCGCCGGCGAAATCACGGCGATGTATACCTTGACGCGCTTCCAGGGCGAGGGCGTCGCCGCCGTGCTGGTCCGCGAGATCCTCAAGGAAGCCCGGGCGCGCCGCCTCAAATACGTTTTCGCCTGCACCAGCGAGGATCGTGTCGCCGGTTTCTTCTCCCGCCTCGGCTTCAAACGCGTGAATGCTCGCGACGTGTCGGCGGCCAAGTGGCGCGGCTACGATTCGTCACGGATCAAGAGCCTTAGTATATTCCGGGCCGATCTCAAGTGACTAGTCGCTGCCGTGATTAGCCATTATATATTGACTAGCTATTATATCTCTGCGTCGAGCCCGATGGCCTTCACATGACCCTGAAATCTGCCACAGCGATCGCTGCGATCGCTCTCCTCGCCGCGGTCCTGACGCTGCATCGGCTCGGCGCCGGCGACGTATGCACCGGCAACGAGGCCGTCGAAGGCGTCTTCGTCCAGCAGATGGTCGAGCACGGCCATCTCCTGTTCCCGGTCGAGAACGGCATCGTCCCGATGTACAAGCCGCCCCTGTTCCATTGGACCGCGGTCGCAATCGATCGCCTCTTCGACATCCGCAAAGTGACCGCGGCCAACCTCCGCATCCCATCCGCAGTCTACGCGATTGCCGGCGCAATGCTCGCGATGCTGTTTGCGCTCGAAATCCTCGGCATCGACGCCGCGGTCCTCGCCGGGCTCGCGCTTGCCGGCTCCTATCAGTACGTCAGCCAGGGCCGCTTCGGCCGCGTCGACATGACGTTGTGCTTCTTCGAGTCGCTCGCCCTGTTCGCATTTCTGTGGTGGATGCCGCGCGAGGCGACCTCGTCCGGCCGCGCCGCGCGCTTCGAATCCAACCTGCCTGCGCTCTATCTGATCGCGGTTGCGATCGGTCTCGGCGTGCTCGCCAAGGGCCCCGTCGGCGCAATTCTTCCCGGCGTTTCAATCCTGATCTTCATGATCGCCGAGCACCGTGGACGCCAAATCCTCACGATGCTCGACCCCGGCGCGATCATCCTTGGCGCTGCGATCGCTTCGAGCTGGTATCTGGCATGTTACTTCGGTGGACGCTTGGCCTTCCTCAATCGCCAGCTGGACACCGAAAATGTCGGCCGCTTCTTCGGCTCGCTGGGCGCGATGGCACCCTGGTACTACCTGAAACCAGTCCTGCTCAACTCCGCCCCGCTGAGCCTGGTAGTCCCGGTCGCCGCCGTGTACGCATTACTCACTCCATTACTCACTCGGCGCCGCTGCGATTCTACCTCTCCCCCCGGGAGAGGTAGCGATGCGCTTAGCAGCGCGGGCGAGGGCGATCGCTCGCGCATACCGCCGGACTCCGACCGCGCCCGCTATGCCGTCCGCCTGTTCGCGATCTTCTACTTCGCGACCGTCATCTTCTTCAGCATCGCCGCCTACAAGCGCCGCTCGTATCTGCTGCCCGGTATGGCCCGGCTGCGCCGTGATGCTCGCGTGGTGGATCATCACCGTCCCTCCGCTTGCATGGCGCCGCGCCGCGACCCGGGCATTTGCCGCCCTATGCGCCGGGCTCATCGTTTTCAACTTCGTCTATATACCGCGGATGGAAGTCCGGTCATGCTGCGACGATTCATTTCGGCCCGCCGCCGAAGAAATCGCCCGCGTCGTCGCGCCCGCCGACCCGCTCTACGTTTACGGATTTCAGGAAGAGATCGCGCCGCTGCTGTTCTATCTCGATCGCGACGCACCCGTTCTCCAGGGCCGTCTCGGCGACGCTCCCCCCGGCTTCGTCATCGTGCCCGCCCACGTATGGAAGACGCACCAGCGCGACGCCCTCGACCTCGAACCCGTCCTCACTTCGGACCACGGCAACCGCCGCCTCGTACTCCTCAAACGCGGCAAGTCCTACGCCTCGCGCCAGCAGATAGAGGAACCCGGATACTGAAAAAACCCTCGAGAGGTTTCGG
>CAWDLC010000033.1:0-227183 GCA_963803045.1 Binataceae bacterium (SeqCode)
TCTCCTCATGCCGGGCATGAGGAGAGCACTATTCTTATGCTCTTTCTAATGCTGCCCTATTTAGCGGGTACTCATCTCTGATCCCTTCTTGCGGGGCATTCGCCTCGCGGTATTCCCGACATTTTCGGGAATGAGGACGATTATTCGTGTTGCCCCCGATGTGTTAGGCGGGGGTCGGTACGCTAAGTTGACGCAGTAAGGCCCCCATCTGCGCGAGATCGAATTGGCCAGCGCTCCACAGGCGACACAGCACCTTGAGATTATACGTCAAACAGATGAGCGACCATTGCGCGCGGACGGCGGTGAGCCCCGCGACGCTCCAGCGCCGAAAGCCCAACGGGCCTTTGATCACCGAAAAGACCCGCTCCACGATGGAGCCGCGCTGTTTCAAAATCGCGGCCTTGTCGGGGTCCGCCTGCTTCTCCCGCTGGCGTTCCACCGCCTCATCGCCGTCCGTGCGCTCAATACTGCGTCCCGTCTTACTTTTCGTGCAGTGCTCACGGACCGGACAGCCCGCACACCCGTGACACTGATAGATCTCCACCCGATAGGTCTGTCCGTTCGTGCGTTTCTTCGACTTCTGCTTGAGAAACGGGAGCACCTGGCCTTGCGGACACCGGTAACACCGTGCCGCGGGATCCCACACAAAATCCTGTTTCTGAAAGCCCTCCGCGGCTGACGAGGCCCCGACCCCGTTTAAATTCATCAGGATCGGATACTGCTTGGTCTCGGCCGCCTGGATCTGCTCCCCCGCAAAATACCCGCCATCCAGCACCGTTTCCTCCGCGACGCCTCCCAGCGTCTCCTGCACTTGATCCAGCAGCGGGATCATCTGATAGTTATCGCATTCCGCGTTGACCACGTCTTCCGCCACGATCAGTCCGTGCAGCGCCTCCACGGCGATCTGGCCGTTATAGCCCATCGGGAACGAGCCGTCGGCGCATTTCATCATGCGCGCCTCCGGCTCGAGCGGATTCAGATGTTTGGTGCCCGCCGCACGCAAGGCGGCCAACTCCTCCTCGATCCGCGCTTTCCGGGCCTGCTTCTCGGCCAACGCGGCTGGCAACGTGACCGGCGTCTCCACGCCCTCGGCATCATGCCGTGCCATTTGGGCCAGAGCTTCCTCGATCGCCGCCTCGACTTTCGGCAAGAGCTCCGTTAAGGAATTCTCATGCCACGCGCTCTCCTTGGAACACGCCCCCGCGATTTTCGTCCCATCGATGGCGTGCAGCACCAGGCTAATCAACCCCACCTTCCGCAACACCTGCGTCAAGGCGCGGAAAATCTTTTTGAACGCCTCCCGATATTCCCGGAGAAAATTCGCGAACGTATTATGGTCCGGATGCATCTGCCCCGCCAGCCAGAGACAGCCCACCTGGTTATAACAGGCTTTTTCCAACCCGCGACTCGATCGGATACGCTCGAGGAACCCATACAGACAGATCGCTAACAACATGTCCGGCGCATAGGGCGACGCGCCCGGCCCAGTGACCGACGCCGGCCGGATGCCATAGTCGCTTAACGGCAACATGTCAACAAAGTCCCGAACAAACCGAGCTGGATGGTCCGCGGGCACCATCTCCTCCAGCGTCGTCGGAAACAAGATGCACTGAGAATATTGAGGGCGGAGTATGTGCTTCATACTATAAGGTATTCGACGCTCAACAGAAAAGTCCTTGGTCTTTTTTTATAAATATATATCAAGTTCTATTTATTAATATAGCTGTTTCTATAATAGACAGCCTCCCGGCCCCTCCCCTTAGAAGGGAGGGGAGCTAATCAGATAACGCTGTCCTGCTCGACTAAACGGCTAAACACCAGTGAATGGTTATTAATTTTGCTGGCATTATCATAGGACAACACGCAATCCGTATCGAGCCAGTGCCCGTTATTCGCGAAAGTTCACTTTCGGGCGCAGGCGGCCCTCCGCGCAGGTACCCAGGCCGACAAAACGTGTGTCCAGATAGACGCGGTAAAGGCCCGGTTCGGCCGCTACGCGCACGGAGCAGCCGAGTAAATAATAGTCGGCGTCGGGAGGAATGGTGATGGCGGGGATATGTTGTATCAGCGCGTCCGCCGGGATCAGATGCTTGTCCACCCCGTCAACGGCCAGTTCATCCACGGTCACCGCATCTTCCAGCCGTTGGCCGCTCGCCTCGGTGCGCGCCAGGAAGCTAAGCACGCCGCCCACGCCCAGCGCCTGGCCCAGGTCGCGCGCCAGGCTGCGGATGTAGGTGCCTTTGGAACAGACGATATCGGCGAGCAGGCGCGCGCGGGCGCCGGCGACGAAACGCACCGGCGCGAACGAGTGGATGGTCACCTCGCGCGGCGCAATAGTGACTTCCTCGCCGCCGCGCGCCATGTGGTACGCGCGACGCCCGCCGATCCACACCGCGGAATGGGCGGGCGGGCATTGCTGAAACGTGCCGGAAAAGCGCGGCAACAGGGCGAGGATCGCCGCTTCATCGAGATGGCCGGCATCGGCGCAGGCAATCACATCGCCTTCCGCGTCGTCGCTATCCGTCGCCAACCCGAAGGTGATCTCCGCGCGATAGGCTTTCACCCCGCCGGAAACGTAATCGGCCAGCCGGGTGGCGGGGCCGAGACAGATGAGCATCACCCCGCACGCGGAGGGATCGAGTGTGCCGGTATGCCCCACGCGTTTCGTTCCCGCGATCAGGCGCACCTTGCCGACGACATCATGCGACGATTTGCCGGGCAATTTGCAGATATTCAGAAAGCCAATCGGACCCATGCCACACTGTTCGACATCGGGCAAGGCCGCTCCTTGTAGCGCATTCATCCATACGGGTGGACGCAAAGATTGTTATGTGGTTTTATTGACAGGAGGAACAGGAGGGGCAAGAGGAACAGGAAGAATAGGATTGTGTTTTGCTATAGTGGGTTGCTATGTTGTACCGGGTGCTTCAGAAACTGCAACCGGCTTCTTGTTTGCTGGCGGGCGAGTGTCCCCACGAGCCGCGAGCGTAGAGAAACTGGATGTATTCCGGCAGGGTTACGAGCGTAGATGGGGGCCAACCATTTGATGCGAACCTCCATCTACGCTCAAAGTAGACGAAAAAACGTGAGGCTGACCTACGCTCGCGGCTCGTGAGGACACTCGCCCGCCAGCAAACAAGGACACATCGCTTGTCTTCATGTTGGTAAGAAGGTAACATGGGGAAGCCTGAAGATGTTGAATCCTGGTAAGTAGAGCCTTTCTCAAACATGAGCATCAACCACGATCACGAGACCACTTATATTAAATCCGGGGGACAGGCAACTGACGCTAGTAGAGATTCTACAAACTTCAGCTATAAGGTGCCTGTCCCCAAGCGGCATGCATTCCCGATTATCACGATCTTATTCCAGGTCACCAATAATCCGTGCGAACGCGGCGTCCGCGGCGGGGAACAACGCGACCGTTTCTCGCAGGGCGGCGAGCATTTTGCGGTAATACGTGATATCATCCTCAGTCAGGCAACTGTCCACGCGATCCTCCAGCCATTTTGCGGCGGGTTGATAGCCCCCCACACGGAATGCCCAGGCGTCCGGTGACACATTGTCGAAATACTCCCGCTCGTTCAACCATACGCGGCCGGGGGCGTCGGCTGGGGTGGGCGGTTGGTAACGCTGGGCGGGTTTCATCTGCTTTACTCGATGGTCGCCGGCGACCGGGAAGCGAATGCCGTGCCGAGACAACGCGGGATCTTCCAGCAAATGCAACGCCACCAGGCGCGCGCCCACCGCGGCGGCGGCTTGGAAGCTTGCAGCATCGTGCGGCAGCGGTACGCGTGGGAAGTCGATCTTCAAGAAGGCGGCATAGCGCGCCCGATACCCCGGCGCATGGAAGACGCCGTAGAGGTATGAAAATATCTCTTCCGGTGTCGGAGTCTCGCCAAACTTGCCGCTAACTCGGCGACAAAAGCTGGATTAAGATTTGGTTGGCGTTCGGTATCAAAAGACAGGCATTCAACATCAGGATATCGATAAAGTGGGAAGACGTATGTTCCGTCATATGCGGAAAGAGATTTATGCGCAGATGGATGTCTCGTACAAAGAGCATCAAATTGATCATGAGTCTGCCTGGTCGTAAGAAGCACAAGATTGCCTCTCATTATCTGATGAGTGATTTGCTTTGAAGCGCCACCACGTCCAATTTCCATCAGATTTGGCTGATAGCAGATCCAGCGCATATTAAAAGGGCGGTAAAGGTACGGCACAATAAACTCTCGCCATGGATAATCGCGGATTTTTTTCCGTTCACGCGCTGTATTCCAATAAATATTATCCGAGAGCTGAATGGTAGATTTAATTTGCTCATCAGATTGGTCAGATGCAAGCAATGAGAACTTTCTCTCGATTTCCGCACGATCAAAAGAGAGAAGTAACCCATCGTTGTGTGTAATGACACCCAACCCCCATAATTTTCCTTGATCGGCTTTCTCATTGCCTGATCCGAATATCTCCGTCACCTTCCATCCCATCTCGTACTCCGCTCGAAATGTCTCATTGTGTGGTTGGAAGAGATAAAACGGCGCTCCCGGCGTCAACGTGAGCCATCGGAGCGAGGTGAGGTCATAGCGTTTGAGCGCCGCGTTTTTTTCCTCGCGCGTTCCGTAGAGATCGGCGTGACGGACTGTGGCATGACGGGAATGCTCTCCAGGCAGGCGAATGAAGAGGGCGATAGCCACTCCTTGGGTGATATCGAATACATTCTCGTCCTTGCCGCCGTCCGGTGCCTTTTCTCGCTTATTACTGTTACCATGAAGATCAAGAAGGTAGATTTCATCGAACGCTTGCAGTAGTTGCTGGCGCATGCCACGGAAGGTTGGATTATCAAGATAGCTGTTATCGGTAATGAAGGCCACCATACCATGGCTACTGCGTTCGATCTTCCACTAAGCAAAGCGGATGAACTTCACGTAATCGTTTTGCAGCCATTTCGGGTTTCTTTCTCCCAACGGATGCCCATCCACCATGAAATAATCTTGCAGTAATCCGCCGATGAACGTTGGCTTACCAGCGGCGTCTTTGCTAGGGTTGTCCGATTTGCCGAAGTATGGCGGGTTGCCGAGCACCACCAGCACGGGCTCGTCATTACGTACATGCAGCGCCGCGCGCACTTCGCTGGTGAAGATGTCGGCCATCGGCAACGGGCTTTGCGCGGGCAAGCGATTTTCCATGGTGTCCGCCAGGTAAATGGGTAGACGTTCGGTCGCACCCAACGGCACGCCATGTTCGGCCAGATATTGCCGCAGTTTCACATGCGCCAGCGTGTAGGCGGCGGGCAGGCGCTCGATCCGAAGAAATGCGCGACGAGGTGATGGCGCGCGCGGTCAGGCCACAGACCGGCGTCGTCGTTCGCTATCATCGTCTTGCGCACCTGTTCGTAGGCGCGCGCGAGAAAGGTACCGGTGCCCAGTGCGGGGTCCAACACCCGCACCGCCGTGTCAGATAACCCACCTGCTATGTTAAAGCGCGTTGGGTCGCGCAACACTTCTTCGACCGCGCGCACAATAAAATCGACTACAGGCGCAGGTGTATAGTAGACGCCTGCACGCTCGCGTAGCGCGGGGTCATACGCTGCCAGGAAAGTCTCGTAGAAATACATCATCGCGTCATGCTGCTCGAACGGTTTCAGCACTTTTTCCTTCACCGCGCCATCCAGATCGTGACAGATGCCATCGACGATCCAACCGAACGATTCCGGCAGTCAACTGCCCCCACCGAACTCCAGCAAGACCTGAATAGGTGGTACCGCCAACGGCACGGCGTGTAACGCTATTTCACGGTCGAAGGGATGCTTCTCGGTGTTCAGCCAGGCGAGGAAAAGGCCGTACGTAAATGTTTGCGCGTAGACATCGGCGAATTTCTCCACGGTGATATCGGCGAAGAGTGTTTGCCGGTACATATTCCAAAACGGATGCAATGGCGAATCAGCGCGCTTCAGCATCACGTCCGCCTCATAACGCAGGAAGCGCGCGCGCATGGCTAACTGCGCGGCGATCATCTCGGGGCTAATGGCTTGTGGCGTGACCGCAGTCAAGAACTGTTCCAGCAACGCCTGCAACGCATCGAGCATGGCGGTCGTCAGTTGGATCGCGCCGTGCTCCGGCGGCATGGGTAACCTGGCGGTTTGCGTCAGTTCGCCGTCGAGATAAAGGTTGAAATCGGTATGGTTGGTTAACAGGAAATTATGTAAATTCCGACGGAACCGTTCATTCTGCTCTTTCGCCGCACCTATCAAATGTGCCAGAATCGGCACCCAGGGCCTCGGCTTCCAGGTAACCGATCGTGGTGAGCACCATCGCTCACCTCATAATCCGGACGGCCGAAGACTTGCATCTTCGCTTCGCCGGTGAAATCGACATGATATCCCAATTGCACCGCCGCCGCGCGCAAAAACTTCCCCAGGTAATCACGGTAGGAAAGCTCATCCGTGGAATTCGTCCGCGCGCGCTGGGTGCGCAGTTCCGTCAGGTAAGTAGTAGTGACTTCTTGCAGAAAATGCATGGTAGAGTTAATGTTCGCCCAACTTCACGAGGAATCCTCTACGGGCGCGCGCAAGGGTGTACGCAAAGATTGTGATGCGGTTATTTTGACAGGAGGAACAGGAAGGATAGAAAAAGTGTTTAACTATAGTTGGTTACTATGTTGAACCGTGGTGCATCCGGAAAAGCGAGGACAGGCACCTTGTTGCTGAAGTTTGTAAAATTTCCTCCCAGCGTCAGTTGCCTTGTAAGCAACAGGCTAAATTCGGTCGCGAAAAGCGGGGACAGGCACGGGTGTCCCCCTCGTTCCGATGCCGGTTACTTCCGTGAAAGGCGTCGCGCAACCTGGCAACCTTCCCTTTTTTCGCTACGTGGGGGACACCCGAGCCAGTCCCCGTTTTTCGCTCACCGGCGCTGATGAACGATGGCTTTCGACAAGGCAAACGGCCCATCTGTTGCTTCTTTCCCCGAACCGCCGCACCGAGAAGCTACTGTCCCCCAGATTTACACTCCGTACAACGTGCAGGGAGGGGGATGCCGGTAGGAAGAATTGTATTCATCTGCTACAATGCGCGGGGAGGAGCGAGATGATGAGCGAAACGGGAGGATTGACCTGTGCGCGGCACCCGCGTGAAGAGACGTATATCCGCTGCGCGGCATGCGGCGCGCCAATCTGTTCCCGCTGCGCGGTGCAGACGCCGGTGGGGTATAAATGCAAGGATTGCGGCACCAGCAAGCTCGTTGGGTTGCACACGTTGTCCGTGCTCCAGGCGCTGGCGGTGGTCGGGGTCGGTCTGGTGGGTGGAGGATTGGGAGGGCTGTTCCTCGGGGGGATCGGCTTCTTCGGGATCTGGATTTCCCTCATCTATGGCCGTTTTCTCGGTTCCCTCGAGCTGAAAGTGTCCGGGGGGAAGTCCGGCACATTGCTGGATGTGCTCACCGGCGGGTCGGTGGTGCTGGGCGGCATCGGGCCACGGGCGTATTGGGCATATCAGCTATGGCACGCAACGTCGCAAATGCGCCAGGCCGGCCCTTCGGCCATCGGGCATTTCTCGTTCGGATTGTTTGCGCTTTATCCGCTTGTCATCGTGATCGTCATCGCCGGCGCCGCCGTGAGCCGGCTGCGCATGGCATGGAGCTATTGGGGATTCTAAGGGTGCCCGCAAACATTGTGGGGTGCGAGGTTCCGTTTTCGGTTAAGATGAAGAAAACCATCTATTGGTCACTGGGGGAAGAAGGTACTCATCGCTCATGAAGAGAAGCGATGCATTCGTGTTTGCTGGCGGGCGAGTGTCCCCACGAGCCGCGCGCGTAGAGAAACTGGATGCATCTCTGGAGGTTTGTGAGCGTAGATGGAGGTGCGCTCAAATTCGTTGGCCCCTATCTACGCTCAAAACTCTCCCGGAATGCAGCAGGTTTCTCTACGCGCGCGGCTCGTGGGGACACTCGCCCGCCAGCAAACAAGAAGCCGGTTGCGTTCTCTGATACACCATGGTACAACATCGCAACCCACCGCGGAAATGGGCAGGCAATAAAGCAAGCGCTCGGCTTTTGGAATAGATCACAATCTTTGCGTACACCCGGTTCTGAAAACAAAGAGGAGGTCATTGCCGCAAAAGAGGAAACATCCTTATGGCCCATCCTGTTTTTCCACCCATTGTTCAGCCTGGTGAACCGGCAGCGTCCACGCCGGCGAAGGCGGGCCGGGATACGCTGATTTCCTGCCTGCCCCGTGGCATTGGTGCAGGCTAAGGAGGGGTCGCTCACCGAGTTGGAATCGCTGACACGCCAACAGGCCGCGCGGCACCCCTTGCTGGTCGCCTGGCCGGAGTATGCCCTCAACGATTATCCGCTCTCCGATCCCAGGTGATCAACCCATACGGCGCGCCGACGGTTGAACTGCCCAACGGCACCTCCGGCTCCATCGCCGGCCTCATCGCCCCACGCCGGGAGTTGACCTGGTATGTTCGTTACGGCTACCTGCTCCCGTATCTTTGCCTGGGGATCTTCGCCCTCTGGATGGTAAGTTCGATTATCCGCGCGCTCGCGGCACGAAAGAAGCATCGAGCGTAAATTTATGTTGGTAATGTTGTTGTGGGTCATTTGTCATGCGTAGCCACATTGAGCTTGACGCGAAAAGCGGGGACAGGCACGGGTGTCCCCCTCGTTCAGATGCCGATTACTGCCGTGAAAGGCGTCGCGCAACCTGGCAACCTCTCTTCTTTCGCTAAGTAGGGGACACCCGAGCCAGTCCCCGTTTTTCGCGTCAAGCTCAATGTGGCTACGCATGACAAATGACCTAATAGTACACTGTGGCGCAATCGGGTTTGCGCTGTTCTATCGGTCATCACGTATTGCTGGTGATCGCATTCTACGATGGTTGCGCCGACATCCGCCTTCGCTAAAGCTACGTCGGACAAGTCGTGTCGGCGCGGGAGATTTCGGGGGGCCTTCCTTCCCAGGGTCGCATCCCACCTTCGCTAAAGCTACGGCGGGCAAGCGTGCGTCCCTTCGCTGACGAATTTAGCCCTTTCAGGGCGGCATGCCGCCTCCGTGCGGCATAAGATAACTGATGAGCTTGCGCAAACGTAGTTGAGCCTTCGTGATCTAGCACGATCAGGGTTCCGCTTCCGGTTCCGGCCCCGTTTCCGTTCTCGGTTCCGTTTCCGGCGCCAATTCCGGTCCAGGTTGATAAGGCGGCGGGATCGCGCTCGGGGGGCACCATCATGCCGGTCGGGAAGGTATGCGCATAGGCGACGGCTTGTCCGATGGGTAAGAGGGGTATCGTGGCGATTAAGCCAATATAACAGACGATAATGCCAACCGCGCTGATCAATCCAATTACGAGACCGAAAAGGACATAGAGCCAGAAATTCGATTTCGTGGTATTCCAGGAGACGCTGATCGCCTGGCTGGTTGTCATCCGCTGATCCACCATTAACGGTACCGCCAGCAGCAGTAACCCTTGCATAGCGAAGAAGCCGACACAACACGCCAGAATTCCGAGGCCGATAAGCAATCTTACTAACCAGGTTCCCCACACATTATGCATGCGGGAGAAGATGTCGCCCGCGGAAATGGGTTGACCGCGTATTTGTTTCAAGGCGGTGTTGACCATGCCGGGGAGGAGTAAACAGCTAATGAATCCACAGATTATTGCTACCGTCCGTATTATTGCCTGTGCGCCTATGCGGGTCGCCATTGAATTGGTGTAGGATGAGGCGCCATGATGCGGTAGAGACAGGATAACCGCAATGACCACGATGAGGGCAGGGACAATCACAATGGCGAAAAAGATCAATCCTTGCAGTACCCATACCTGCCATTGCGCGCTCCATAAACGGAAGACTTCATTGAACCACTCGCCGAATGGTTCCATGCCCATCGGCGGATTGGGGGTGGCGGCATTGACGTTTTGCATTCATTGTCTCCTTGACGTGAAAGATCCCTCGATTACCAACTGAAATACGGGTTGTGCTATGCAATGCAATGCAACCCGCTCCGTTCTCGCACCACGCCGTTTACGGCGTGGTGCGAGAACGGAGCAAGTTAGAAAAGACCGCACACCCAGTACATACGCGATTTGAGCCACTTCTCCTGCTGAAGAAATGCCACATTGGGTAGACGCAAAGATTGTGAGGTATTTCAAAAGCCGAGCACTCATTATCGACTGCGTGTCGTTCAGGCTAATTAGGGCAGCTTACTAAATGCTATTTCTGGGACACCATACAATACTGTTGTTTTAAGACTCACGGCGTGAATTTCGATGAGCTCTGGCGCGCACCCTCACCCCCCCAGCCCCCTCTCCCATCCTTAGCAGGCGTAGACGTCGACACGCCCGCGCGGGGAGAGGGGGAGAACCGGCACTGATGACCCGATGCCGGGAGCATCTCTCCGCGCCGGGACTCCCCCTCTCCCAAGCCATGCTGCCGATGCGCGCCCTTGCTAAGGATGGGAGAGGGGGCTGGGGGGGTGAGGGTGCGCGCCAGGGAACGGGGGCAAGCGGAGACACGCTTTGCCGTCATGTCCGGCAAGAAAGACGGAAGGCGCGCGAACGCCTAAAACAACAGTATTGATGGTGTCCCCGAAATAGCTCACGTCACGCTCAACATCGTCATCGCCGCCGCCGTGAGCCGCCTTCGCACATCATTGCGCTACTTGGGGGTCTGATCAGAGTTCAGCGTCCGGACCCGGTTCCTGTTCCGGTCTCGCTTCCGGCGCCAAACCCGGCCCAGGTTGATAAGGCGGCGGGATCGCTCCGGGTATTGCGCCGGGGGTCATCATCATGCCGGTCGGGAAGGTACGCGTATAGGCGACGGCTTGTCCGATGGACAGGAGGGGCAGCGTGGCGATCACGCCGATATAACAGGCGATCGCGCCGGCTCCGGCAATTATGGCCATGACGAGAGCGAACAGCACGTAGAGCCAGAAATTCGATTTCGTGGTATTCCAGGAGACGCTGATCGCCTGGCTGGTAGTCATCTGCTGATCTACCATTAACGGTACCGCCAGCATTAGTAAGCCTTGCATCACAAAGGCACCGACATAACAGGCCAGCACGCCCAGGGCGGTGAGCAGGTAAACTAACCAAGCTCCCCACACATTATGCATACGGGAGAAGATATCGCCCACGGAAATGGGCTGACCGCGTATTTGTTTCAAGGCGGTGTTGACCATGCCGGGGAGGAGCGCACAGGCAAATAAGCTACAGATGATTACGGCGATCACTTCTGTGCCTACCAAGGTCATAATGGCACCGGGGGAAGGCGCGGCGCCATTATGCGGCAGGGAAAAGAATGTACCCATACCAAACGCGAACATTATGATGCAGAAAGGGATCAGCAAGAAAGCGAAATAAATCAATCCTTGCAGCACCCAGACCTGCCATTGCGCACTCCATAAACGGAAGACTTCATTGAACCGATCGCCGAAGGGTTCCATGCCCATCGGCGGATTGGGGGCGGCGGCATTTACGTTTTGCATCCATTGTCTCCTTGGGGCACGCGCCCCTGACGTGAAAGATCCCTCGATTACCAACTGATATACGCGATTTGAGGCACTTCTCCTGCTGAAAGGCCAAATTATCGCGTGTGCGCCCCGTGATTTGCTCCACTTCGGGCTTGTCGGGTAAGATGAGGCGATTTTACGGAACAGGATATTCAAAGTATGGCATCTATCGAATTACTCGCCCCGGCGAAGGATCTCGCCTGTGGGGTGGCGGCGATCAATTGCGGCGCGGACGCGGTGTATATCGGGGCGGCGCGCTTCGGCGCGCGCGAGAACGCCGGGAACAGCCTGGAGGATATCGAGGCGCTCACGCGGCACGCGCACAGTACTGGGCCGGGTCTACGTCACGCTCAACACGCTGCTGCGCGATGACGAGTTGCCACAAGCGCTGCGCATGATCGCGCAACTGCACGGGATCGGCATCGACGGGCTGATCATACAGGACGTCGGGCTGCTGGAGATGCGCGCTGCCGCCGATTCCGCTCATCGCCAGCACGCAGATGCACAACACCACGCCGGAGAAGGTGGCCTTCCTGGAGCAGGTCGGCTTTCAGCGCGTCATCCTGGCGCGCGAACTGGGGCTGGAGCAGATCCGGGAGATACGCCGGCGGACGAAGCATCGAACTGGAATGCTTCATTCACGGCTCGCTCTGCGTCTGTTACAGCGGTCAGTGCTACCACAGCTATGCGCTCGGTGGGCGCAGCGGCAACCGGGGGCAATGCGCGCAACCCTGCCGCAAGCCCTATACGCTGCTGGACGGAAAGGCGCGACGCTGGCGAAGAACCGGCACCTGCTCTCGCTGCGCGACCTCAACCTGACCGAGCATCTGCGCGACCTCGTCGACGCCGGCGTTGCGCGTTCAAGATCGAGGGACGGCTGAAAGACAGGGCGTATATCGTGAATGTCGTCAGCCATTACCGCGCGGCGCTGGATGGCGTGCTGGAGGAGCGGCTTTACACAAGAGTTCGTCCGGGCGCAGCGTCATCGACTTCACGCCCAACCCGGCCAAGACGTTCAACCGGGGCTTCACCAGCTATTTTCTGCGCGGACGAGACGCGGCGATCGCCTCGCCGGAGACGCCGAAGATGGTGGGCGAGGCGATCGGCGCCGTCACCGCCGTCAGGCCACGCTCCTTCACCATCGATGCCGCCGTGGCGTTGCATAACGGCGACGGCCTCTGCTTCTTCGACCGCGAGGGCGAGTTGCGCGGCACGGTGGTGAACGCCGTGCAGGGACAGCAGGTGACTGCCGGAAAAGATGGACGGGATCGAGCCGGGACTGCGCCTGTTCCGCAACCACGACCATGCCTTTCTCACCGCGCTGACGAAAGCACAAGCCGACCGCGTGATCGATGTTCGCTTGACCTTACGGGAAACGGCAAAGGGGTTTATCTTGCTCGCCGAGGATGCGGACGGTATCAGCGCGCAATGTGCCCTGCCCGGCGAGAAGGCGCTCGCGGACAAGCCGGAACAGGCGACGGCGAATATCCACAAGCAGTTGAGCAAGATGGGCGGCACGACCTTCGCCTGCGCCGAGGTGGTCATCGAACTGTCGCAATGCTATTTTCTGCCCGTCGCCACGTTGAACGCGCTGCGGCGCGGCGTGCTGGAGGCGCTGGCGTCCGCGCGGGCGGACAAACGCCCGGCCGGCGGCACGCGCCCGCCGCGCAACCAGGCGCCCTACCCGTTGAACGCGCGCTGACCTTCCGCGGCAACGTGTTGAACCGCCAGGCGGAACTGTTCTACCGGCGCCACGGCGTATCGCGCGTCGCGCCCGCCGCCGAAACGGGCATCGACCTGCGTGACGAGACGGTGATGATCACCAAGTTGTGCGTGAAACAGCAACTGGGTTGCTGCCCAAAAACCGCGCCCGCTTCCCGCGTGGACGAGCCGCTGACGCTGGTCGATGAAAAAGGGCACCTGCTGGAATTACGCTTCGCGTGCGCTCGGTGCGAGATGGAGATCATTTTTCGGGGGTAGCGCTAAGGATTTCCAGAGTGGACTTACCATTGCCGACCTGTGCAACTGGCCCATCCGGCATTTGTCTGAACCTTGATTTGGGGGGATTCAAGGATTTGCTTGATGGGGACGAGGTGAGGCATGCGTTTCAGTTGGCCTATCCGGCATTTGTCTGAACCAGGATTCGTGGGATTTAAAAGGATTTGTCGCTCACCGGCTCCCATGAACAGGAACGACAACAACGGCTTCCGGTGTGTCGTGTGCTCGCCGGGTTCCCCCATCCGGGGCAACCCGGAGTGCCGGAGTCTCGCCACGTATTGCTGACGATCGTATCCTACGATGGTTGCGCCGACATCCGACTTCGCTAAAGCTACGTCGGACAGTCGTGTCGGCGCGGGAGATTTGGGGGGCCTGCCTTCCCAGGGTCGCATCGTGCGACCCTTCGCTGACGAATTTTGCCCTTTCAGGGCGGAATGCCGCATCCGTGCGGCATAATATCACTGCTGACCTTGCGCAAACGCGGTTGAGCCGGCGTGACCTTGTGGCCGATCGGGCTACGCGCCGACAAGGTTACGTTCGATTGAATTGCGCAAACACGCTTGATCCAGCATGATCTTGACCCACCGCATTGCGCAATCCTACCGCAGGTCTCTCCGGGACAATTGACAAACAGCGCAAATGGGTTTATTTTAATTTCGGGGATAATTTAAAATAACCAGTTTTCTTATTTTAAGTTATGAAATACCGCAATGCAACGATCACATCCGGGACATTACGTTACCATCTCTACGGTCGGCGAGCAGGTGCGGGCATTTATTCCCGCCCCCCTCCCGCCGGTACCGGCCATCGATTGGTCTCCCGCGTTGCGCGACACGTATGATCGGGCGCTGCTGGCGCTCGGACGCCTCGATAGTGTTTCCATGCTGCTGCCGGAAACGTCCTTGTTCCTCTACAGCTACATCCGCAAGGAAGCGGTGCTCTCCTCGCAGATCGAGGGTACGCAATCCTCGCTTTCCGACTTGCTGCTGTTCGAACTCGACCAGCTTCCCGGCGTGCCATTGGATGACGTGCGTGAAGTGAGCAATTATGTCGCGGCGCTGGAATATGGCCTGCAACGGTTGGCCGATGGTTTCCCGCTGTCATTGCGGTTACTGCGAGAGATTCATGGCGTCTTGCTGTCCAAAGGGCGTGGGAGCGACCGCGCCCCCGGTGAGTTCCGGCGTTCGCAAAATTGGATCGGCGGGAGCCGACCGGGTAACGCGGCTTTTGTTCCGCCACCACCCGAGCAGGTACTGGAATGTATCGGGCAACTGGAGTTTTTTCTCCATGACCAGACCGAACGCACGCCCGCGCTGGTCAAAGCGGCATTGGCGCATGTGCAGTTCGAGACGATTCATCCGTTCCTGGATGGCAATGGACGCCTGGGGCGCTTACTGATTACGCTGTTGCTCTGCACCGAGCAGGTGCTGCACAAGCCAATGCTGTACTTGTTCCGCCAGTGGCAGGCGCTCGGGAATGCGCGCGATGAATTCGTCCCGCAGAGAACCGGCCAGCAGCAGGCCGACCTTCGCGCCGCTACGATTGATGAGGGCGTTGGTGCCGACAGTGGTCGAAAGCCGGACCACGTCGGTCTCGGCGAGGAACGCCGAACGCTGAAGACCGAGCGCGGAGGCGGCGTGATCGATGCAATTCAGAATTCCTTCGGTGAGATCGTGCGGGGTGGTATCGACCTTTGACCGAACCGTTCCGCGCGGTCCAGTGACGTAGCCGTCGGTGAAGGTCCCGCCAGTATCCAGCTCAATCGTGAAGCCCACGAACCGCTCTCCTCTCTCAGGGCCGGCGCGCCCTGTTGTTGGATACCGAACCCGTTGGTCCCGGACATGTCGAGTGCCACCTTTGCTCCGGCGCTAGCGCTAGTAACGACGATCCCGATTTGATGTCAAGCGAGGCCGATGACTCGCGCTGAAGTTCGCCTAAGACGGTGAGCACTCAGGCCGGCGCTCTCATTGCTCGTTATAGCGCACGTACTGGAAGTCGAGCGGCTTGCCGTCGATGCCGCGCGCGGGCGGCGCGATCCAGTTCGCGAACGCTCCCGCTTCGAGCACCGGCCGCGCCGTCAGCGAACGGACGTACTCGCGGTCGCCGCTCGACGGAAGCAGGCCGGGCAGGCCGCGCGAGAATTCCTCCTCGCTCAGCAATTCGCCGCGGATGTCGAAACAGCCCCCGGCGTAGGTGCCCACCTTTCGATTGAAGCGGACAGACGGCAGCGCGAGCTTCATCCCGAGGTTTTCGAGATGGCGATTCCAGCGCTCGACCACCTTCTGGCAGTCGGCGGTGTAGGCTTCGCGCACGGTTCGATTCACGGCCAGGCGCGGCGCGACTTCCTTCTCGACCAAACGTCCGTTCTCGAACAACTCGATGCGGCTCGTGCCTTCGAGCAGGCGATGGTCGGCGAACTGCTGTTGCTCCTTGGGGCGGCCCTTGAGACCCGCGGCGAAATAGTTCGCGGCGTTGGTCGAAACCTCCGCGCCGAAGAGATCGAGCGAGGCCGAATACCAGAGGTTCAGATAGCGCTGGATGGTCGCAAGATCGATCGCGCCATGGGCGCGCGGCCTTCCCTTGTGACCCTCGCTGCATCAGCTCCGCCGGTACGCTGCACCACGCGCTCGCGATGCCGGTTTCGCCGACGAACATGTGATGGGCTTCTTCGGTCAGCATGAACCGGCAGGTGCGCGCCAGCGGATCGAAGCCGGACTCGGCAAGCGACTAGAGCTGAAACTTGCCGTCGCGATCGGTGAAGTAGGTGAACATGAAGAACGACAGCCAGTCGGTCGATCGGCTCGTTGAACGCGCCGAGAATCCGCGGCTTGTCGGCGTTGCCCGAGTGCCGCCGAGCAGCTCCTCGGCCTCCTCGCGCCCGTCGCGGCCGAAATAGCGCGTGCAGCAGGTAAACCATCGCCCACAGATGGCGCGCCCTCCTCGACGTTGACCTGGAACAGATTGCGCAGGTCGTAGAGCGACGGGGCAGTGAGCGGCCGAGCCGGCGCTGCTGCTCGACCGAGGCCGGCTCGGTGTCGCCCTGGGTGACGATCAGGCGGCGGAGCGCATTCGCGATGCTCGCCCGGGCACATCCTGCCAGACCGGCTCGCCCAGGTTATCGCCGAAACCGATCTTCGCGCTCGGCACATCGGTCTCGGCGAGAAAGATCCCCCAGCGGTAGTCGGGCATCCTCACATGACCGAAATGCGCCCAGCCGCCGGGTTCCACCGAGACCGCGGTGCGCAGGTACACGTCGGACAGCCTGGAAGCCGACCGGGCCCGACTTCTCGCCACCAGGCGAGAAACTCGGGCTGCCATTGTTCGAGCGCCCGTTGCAGCCGCTTGTCGGAGGACAGGTTGACGTTGTTGGGAATTTTGTGGTCCAAATTAACCGTGCTCATTTAAGTCTGGATCGTTCTTTTGTTTCAGAATCTCGAAGATTTTCTTGGCGGTGCGCTCGAACTCAGGCTTATTGTCAAACAGGATGTAAAGCCGGGATGAACGCCGCGCGAAAGCGCACGCCGTTCCGCGGCAGCACAAATCCGCGGACTTCATGACCCGGGCTGAATTACGAGCCCGTTCGGCCTGGGACTCGGCCAGCGCCGCTCGAACAGCGCGTCGGTGACTTGGGTGAGGGCCGCGGCCGAGTCCTTAAGTTCCGCATGCTCGACGGCGCGCGAAAGGGTCTCAGCCGGCGTGGGTCCGCGCAGCTTGCCGAGGAAGGGCTTGAGAATCAGGTGAACCACGTCGCGCATCGGCATGAAGCGCGTGAAGCGGCGCAGGAGCCGAACGGTCTGCAGCGGATAATGAAGCAGCTTGTAAAGGAATATTCTGCGGAAACCCGCGCTGCGCTCGCGGTTGATCACCTCGCCCGGCAGGCAGGTCGGATCGATCTCGGAGCACTTGAAATACTTGAACCAGTCTCGGGCCTCGTCGACCAGGTTGCGGCGGATATATTCCTGCCACAACGGGGTGCCGCGATAGACGCATAGGCGGTTGAAGTTGAACGTGTCGAGCGGAAGCCTTGCGGCAAAATCAAAAGTCGCCCTCAGGTCGGCCACGGTCTCGTCGGGGCTGCCGACCACGAAGAAGCCGTGCACGATTTCGATTCCTCGCCCGCTTGGCGTTCGTGACCGCGGTCTCAACTTCCTTAAGGGTCTGCTCCTTCTCGAGCCGGTCGAGGACCTTCTGACTGCCACTCTCGATCCCGAACATCACAGTGCGGCAATTGGCCTTTGCCATCAACGGATACAGATGCTCGGCGACCGAATCGACCCTGCCCTCGCAACCCCAGTGGATGGTCGTACCGCTGTCGATTAGCCCTTTGCAGATGGCTTCGATTCGCTTGGGTTGCAACAGAAAATGATCGTCGACAAAGTACACCGCACCGTAGCCGTGTTCCCTCAGATGATTGAATTCCGCGAGCACGTGCTGGTGGCTGCGGGAGCGCCATTTGCCCTGGTTGAAGCTCGGAATGTCGCAGAAAACGCAGTGCCGCGGGCATCCGCGCGACGCCTGCATCGTGGTGAAACGGTCCATTGACAGAACCGCGGGCACATCCAGCGGCATCGACTCGATGAAGTCCAGCGCGAGGCTTTCGCGGTCCGGAAAAGGCCACTGGTCGAGGTCGCGCTCGACTGCGCGGTCCGGATTGTTTACAACCTGGCCGTCTCGCGCCCAGGTCAGCCCGGCGACAGCCGCGGGATTGTCGAGCTGCTCAACCAGGTCGAGAATCAACTGCTCACCGTCACCGCGGCAGACAAAATCCACTTCGCTGCATTGCAGTTTCACCAAGGGCGCGTTCAGCGTCGCGAAGACGCCACCGATGGCGACTTTGACCTTGGAATCGACGGCGCGGATTTGGCGGGCGAGAATCTTGGCGTAGGAATAACTGGTCGTGCTCAGAAAACTCAACCCGACCAGTTGGGGCCGCCGCATGCGAATCTGCTCGAGGATGACCTGGTTTGGAGTCTCGGGGTTGGCCTGGTCGAACATCACGCATTCATGGCCGGCACGCTTGAGCACCGCGCAGAGCGACATGATTCCGATCGGTGGGAACCCCATAATGCGCAGGTTGCCGTTTTTTGCGCGGCCGGCCGCCGGCACGGCGTAAAATTGCGGGTCGCGAACATGGATTAGAAATACCAGCATGGCCACCTCTGGTCGCTGCCAACGCTTCGAGCGCGCACTGTACCCGCATCGCCCCTCGCCAGCAGGTGAGCCTACTCGCCGGAATCATTCGGCTGAAAATTAAGTCCCCTCATTATAACGGTATCAGCGCGCCCAAAACCAGCACGGTCATCGGGCCGCTCGCGCGCCCGTGCTTCGCGGGCCGTCGTGGCGTAAAATCCGGATTCGAAGCGCCCTTGTACATCGGACCCGGACTTATCTAAGGTTCGGGTTGTTGCTTTTGAGGGTTTTGTTTCGTTTCAGGGGAGCGCAATGACTCCCGGGAGGATTGTTCGGTGGCGATAAAAGTCGGGATAAACGGATTCGGCCGGATCGGCAGAATGTTCCTGCGCGCGGCCTTGGCCAAAAAGGAACTCGAAGATCGTAGCCGTCAACGACATCACCGACGCGCCCACCCTCGCGCATCTGCTCAAATACGATTCCATCCACGGCACGCTGCGGCATGAAGTCAAGGCCGAAGGCGGGACTATCTTCCTCGACGGCAAGCCGCTCCAGGTGCTGGCGGAACGCGATCCCGCCAAACTGCCGTGGAGCAAGCTCGGCGTGCAGGTGGTCGTCGAATCCACCGGCCTGTTCACGGCGCGTGACAAGGCCGCGATGCATCTTTCTGCCGGCGCGAAAAAAGTCGTCATCAGCGCGCCGGCCGACGGCGCCGACGTCACGCTATGCCTGGGCGTCAACCAGGACGTTTACGACGCGAAAAAGCACGACGTGATATCGAACGCGTCATGCACGACCAACTGCCTCGCGCCGATTGGAAAAGTCCTGCATGACAGTTTCGGAATCGTCCACGGCCTGATGACCACCGTGCATAGTTACACTTCGGATCAGAACCTGCAGGACGGGCCGCACAAGGATCTGCGGCGCGCGCGTGCCGCGGCGATGTCGATGATCCCGACTTCAACCGGCGCCGCGAAAGCGATCGGCCTCGTGCTGCCCGCGCTCAAGGGCAAGCTCGACGGACTCGCGATCAGAGTGCCGACGGCGAACGTCTCGCTCGTTGACCTGACCGTGACGGTTAACAAGGACGCCGACGTAAAATCCGTCAACGCCGCGATGAAAGTGGCGGCGGACGGCCCGCTCAAGGGGATTCTCGCGTACAGCGAGGCGCCGATCGTCTCGGTCGATCTCAACGGCGATCCGCATTCGTCGATCTTCGACGCGCCGTTGACCAAGGTGGCCGGGATGCGGCTGGTGAAAGTATTTTCGTGGTACGACAACGAATGGGGCTACTCGAACCGGCTCGCGGATGTCGCCGCGTTCGTCGCGGGCCAGCTTTAGCCGCGCCAACCGAGCAGACCGGAGAAGAGTGAGTGGCCGCGATGCCCGTCGTACCGATCACGCGCCTTCAGTTGAAAGACAAGAAGGTGCTCGTGCGATGTGATTTCAACGTGCCGATCCGCGAGGGAAAGATCCAGGACCCGGCGCGCATCGACGCGAGCCTCGACACGATTCGCTACATCCTCGAACACGGCGGCTCGGCCGTGCTCTGCTCGCATCTGGGGCGTCCCAAGGAGCGCAGCGCCGAGCTCAGCCTCAAGCCGGTCGCCGAGTATCTATCGCAGGTGCTCGGGCAGAAGGTCGCGCTCGCGCCCGACTGCATTGGCGATCACACCGGCAAAATGATCGAGGCGCTCAAGCCGGGCGAAGCGATTCTGCTCGAAAATCTGCGCTTCCACAAAGAAGAGGAAGCCAACGATCGCGACTTCTCGCATGAGCTCGCGCGCCACAAACAGGTCTACGTGAACGACGGCTTCGGCGCCGCACATCGCGCGCACGCCTCGACCGTCGGAGTCACACGATTCATCGCGGAGCGCGCGGCCGGATTCCTGATGATGCGCGAACTCGATGCGTTGCGCGCGGTCACCGAGAATCCGCGGCGTCCGGCGGTCGCGATCCTGGGCGGCGCAAAAGTTTCCGACAAGATCGGGCTGATCAGAAATCTGCTGACCAAGGTCGATGCGATCCTGATTGGCGGCGCGATGGCGTACACGTTTCTCAAGGCTCAGGGCGTCGCCGTCGGCCGCTCACTCGTCGAAGACGACAAGCTCGAGCTTGCGCGCGAACTGCTCGCCGAGGCCGCGCGAAAAGGCGTCAAAATCGTGCTGCCGTCGGATCATATTGTCGCATCCGCTCCGGAAGCCGGCGCGACGCCTCATACAGTCACCGAAATTCCCTCCGAGATGATGGGCCTCGACATCGGACCGCAAACCGCGGCTGCGTTTATCGCGGAAATCGCGCGCGCCAAAACCGTTATATGGAACGGCCCGCTCGGATTCTTCGAGATCCCGGCGTTCGCGGATGGCACGATGCGAGTCGGTGAAGCGCTCGCCAATCAACCGGGTGTCATTTCGATAATCGGCGGGGGCGACACGGCTGCGGCCGTCGTGCATGCGCCGTGGGCGAACAAGTTCACCCATATCTCGACCGGCGGCGGTGCAGCACTCGAATTTTTGGAAGGCCGCGAGCTGCCTGGCGTGAAGGCGCTCGAAGGCTGACATCGTACAGACGGGAAGGACGCGCGTGCGTAAGAAACTAATCGCCGGGAACTGGAAGATGAATCTTGTGCCGGCCGAGGCGCGCGCCCTGGTCGCCGCAATCCGCGCCGAGATCGATCGCGACGCCGCGGCACTGGCGAAAGATCGCGACGTGATGGTCGCGCCGCCCGATATTCTCGTCCCGGCCGTGGCGCAGGCGCTCGCGGGCTCGTCGATCCTGCTGGGCGCGCAAAATATGCACTGCGAGGACAAAGGTGCGTTCACCGGCGAAGTCTCGCCGCCGATGCTGAAGGCCTATGGCGTGACCCACGTCATCGTCGGCCATTCAGAGCGCCGCCACATTTTTCATGAGACCGACGATCTGATTAACCGGAAAGTCCTCGCCGCGCTGAAGCATCGAATGGCGCCGATTCTGTGCGTCGGCGAGACCCAGGACGAACACGACAGTGGCCGTACGCTGGACGTCGTGCTGCACCAGCTCCAGCGCGGACTCGAGAACATTGGCGATGATCATGTGACCGCAGTGGCGATTGCGTACGAGCCGGTGTGGGCGATTGGCACCGGGCGCAACGCGACGCCCGAGGAGGCCGAAATGATACACGGCGCGATCCGCGGCGCGATGCTCGAACGATACGGGCGCGAGCGCGCGTCGGCGGTGCGGATAATTTACGGCGGCAGTGTAAACGCTGACAATGTTGACTCGCTCGTGTCCCGGCCCGATATTGACGGGGCTCTGGTCGGCGGGGCAAGCTTAAAGGCTGACTCGTTCGCGCGCATCGTCAGGGCGCGGACCCGCTGAAGAAGACAAAATGGTTTCAATCGTTGTTTCGATTCATGTGATCGTCTGCGTGGCCATCTGCACCATTATCCTGCTGCAGCAGGGCAAGGGTGCACAGGTCGGCGCCGTTTTCGGCGGTTCGAGCCAGACGGTGTTCGGCGCGAGCGGGGCAGGCAATGCGCTGACCAAGGCGACGTGGGCGCTGGCGACAATTTTTTTCGCGACTTCGATCTTCCTGGCGCTGGCTTCAGCGCGGCGCGTGACCGGCAGCATCTTCGATCGGCCGTTCTCGTCGGCGCCCGTGTCGAGCGTGATGCCGGTGTCGAAGCAGGCGCCCAAGAACGCGCTTCCCGCGGCGCCGGCCCCGGCCGCTCATAATCCTGCCGGACCCGTGACGCCCTCATCGACGAAGTAATCGCAGTACTTTCGGATTTGCGCCGGAGCGCTTTAGACCCTCGACCTCGCTCCGGCCGGAATGCACGATGCGCGGGTGGTGGAATGGCAGACACGCCAGTTTGAGGGGCTGGTGGTAGCAATACCGTGCGGGTTCAAGTCCCGCCCCGCGCACCAGGGGTGACCTTTGGACGCAGTGTTTTTGGGTTGTGCGCATCCTCGCGCGACGTTGTCGCGCTGCCTCCCTGATCTCCGCGCGCGTGGTTGCGGGCGCGCGCGCCGACGATCCATAGTGACCCCTAGACCCACCGACCCGAAGACCTGCCCGAATCCATCACCTACTTGAGGCTGTAGCGGGGGAAAGTGGTCAGCAGGGGAAGAAAAAATCTCCCCGGTTACTGGATGTAATTCAAGGAGAAAGTGGTAGAAGAGCATGCAAAAAAGCGGTTTTCGCAGCACTGGGTACGCAATAAACGGGCCCCTGGAAGGTGTCCGCGTGGTCGAATACTGCTCTTTAGTCAGCGGTCCGTATTGCGCCAAAGTTATGGCCGATCTGGGAGCGCTGGTCCTCAAGGTCGAACCCCCCCGCGTTGGAGACCGCGCTCGATATATGGGTCCGTTTGCCGGGGACGATACTCATCCGGAAAAATCCGGCTTTTTTCTCTACCTTAACACCAACAAACGGGGATTGACGCTGGAGCCGAGCAGACCAGGCGGAAAAGATATTTTTGAAAAACTGGTCAGGAATGCCGATGTGCTGATCGAAGATCGCCCTGCCGGGTACATGGAAGGTCTGGGGCTGGGCTATGAGGACCTCAAAAAAATTAATCCCGGCCTGATCATGACCTCGATTACGCCCTTTGGCCGAAGCGGACCGTATAAGGATTACAAGGCGTATCCTCTCAATATGGCTCACATCAGCGGTCAGGGTTATCTGTTGCCCCAGGTCTCCACCAATCCTGAGCGACCGCCTGTTAAAGCCGGCGATCATTCCGGCGAATACGATCCGGCCCTGGTGGCCTCAGTTGCGATTTTGGCTGCGCTCATGGAGAAGGCCGCCTCCGGTCGGGGCCAGTTCATAGAGGTGTCCAAGATGGAGGCCCTTATCTCCATGCAGCGCGTAGAAAGCGTCGCATTCGCCAACGATGGCGTCTATATGTCCAGGACTGGCAGGCTCAACACGATGCCTGGGGGCGTCCTGCCCTGCAAAGACGGCTATGTAGTTATCGTCGTACCCCAGGAGGATCAATGGGAGGCATTGGTGGAGCTGGTCGGTCGCCCGGACTGGGCCAAAGAAGGGTGGGTCGGTATCCGGGGGGAACGAAACAAAAGATCGGAGGAGATCAACGAACACCTGGTCGAATGGCTGATGCAGCACACCAAAGAGGAGATCTTTCGTAAAGGACAGGCATTGGGCTGCCCTGTGGCGCCCTTGTTCTCGGCCCGGGACCAAGCCGACTCCGAACAGTTGGCTGTAAGGGGGTTTTTCCGGGAAATCGAGCATCAGGTCATCGGCCGAACCCGGTTGCCCGCCTCTCCGTCCCGTTTTTCGGCAACCCCCTCCCGCTTTGAGCGTCCGGCGCCGCTCCTGGGTGAACACAACGAAGAGGTTTACGGCGCTCTGGGGTATACGGAGCAGGAACTGGCGAAATTGAGAGATGAAGGGGCAATCTGAGATGGACCGCGAAAACCATGGACCTCTGAAGGGACTGAGACTGACCGAATTTACACACGCATGGGCCGGACCTTATGCTAGCTGCCTTCTGGCCCTGCTTGGCATGGAAGTTATCAAAGTCGAAACGAGCACGCGGCTGGATCACACCAGGCTCACGTCTTTTTCAACGGGCCAACATTTTACCGATCCGAATCAATCCGGCGTGTTCAACAACCTCAATCTCAACAAGAAGAGCGTGACCCTCAATCTGAAGAAACCAAAAGCGGTGGAGATCGCCAAGCGCCTGGCCGGCGTAAGCGACGCCATAATAGAGAACATGAGGCCGGGCGTGATGGAGAGGCTGGGTTTGGATTATGAAGCGGTGCGCCGGGTGAAACCGGACATCGTTTACCTTTCTTCCTCTGCCTGCGGCCAGGTCGGTCCTGAGCGGGAATACGCGGGATATGCCCCAACCTTTGCCGCCTCAGCGGGCCTTTCCCTGAACACGGGCTATGAAGACGAACCTCCCAGCAACTTTATGGGCGCCATTGATTTGCGCAGCGCAGCCACTGCCGCTGCGGCCCTGCTGGCTGCGTTATACTGTCGTCGGCGCACCGGCAGGGGGCAATACGTTGATATGGCGTCCCAGGAGGCAATCGCCATGCTGAACGGCGAGGCGCTCATGGACTATTTTCTC
Source organism: Binataceae bacterium (SeqCode) (assembly GCA_963803045.1). Lineage (GTDB taxonomy): Bacteria > Desulfobacterota > Binatia > Binatales > Binataceae > Binatus. The sequence continues at coordinate 24,710 of CAWDLC010000033.1, forward strand.
AACAAAAGAGTGCGAACACGAAGGGGTAACAGGGACGATGTAATGGCCCCGCACAACTGCTACCGATGCGCAGGCAAAGACAACTGGATCAGCATCGCTGTGGCCGACGACAAGGAATGGCAGGCCCTGTGCCGCGCCATAAACCGGCCTGAACTGGAGAATGACCCCCGGTTCTCCGATCAGCAGGCGCGTTGGTCGCATCAGGATGAGTTGGACGAAATCATCACGGCGTGGACCGAGAGCCGGGATTACTATCATGTCATGGAAGTCATGCAGGGAGTTGGCGTGGCGGCAGCTCCCTCTTTGTCGGCCGAGGGCCTGTTCAACGACGCCCATATCAAAGAACGTGAAGTCTTTCGGAAAGTCAGCCATCCGGTTTTGGGGCAAAATTGGGTCATAGCCCCTCCCTGGCGCCTCTCGGAAACCCCGGCGTCAATTCGGCGCGCCCCCTTGCTGGGGGAGCATAATGAAGATGTGCTTGAGGGCTTGCTTGGCTTGACTTCCAAAGAGCTTGAGGAGCTAAAGGAGCAAGGGGTTATTTACTAGCCTGAGTTTAGGCTTTAGCCGGTGAACGGGACCCGTATCTTCCGAAAAATGTCGTTATTCCAATAAATCCGATGATAAAGCCCTTCGAGTCTTCCGGGTCACGCCACGCGGGTCGGAGCTTGACGATTTCGTTGTACAGTTCCACGCAAATGCGGCGGCTCATGCAGACGACCATCGCCTTGCCGTCCATCGCTTCGAGCCGCTTCTCGAAGTGATTCACAAGGTCTTGGGCGATAAGCCGAATTCGCTTTAAGACTTAAAAGGACAACGTGGCTTGGCGGGGCGGGGACGCTGGCGCGGCGGCCGGCCCGGTCGAGCAGCCCATCTTGCGCTCGTGATCGATGGGGAAGCCGTAGCGCGCGCGGATGCGATCGAAAATCACGCCCATCCGATCGTCATACGCATGCGGAACGTACTCGGCGTGTGCGTAAAACATGTCGATACGCTCCGCCAGATGCGGGAATCGCTCCCTGACGAATGGAATGAATCGGCGCGCTGCCGCGGGTTTCAGAAACAGCGAACGCCACCGCACTCCCGACGCGCCCGCGCGATGCGCCCCGCGAATCACGCTTTCGATCGCCGCGGGATCGTCCGTCAGTCCCGGAATCATCGGCATCATGAGCATGTTGCATCGGATCCCCGCCCGCGCCAGCTCCAGCAGCGCGCGCAGCCGCAGGCCCGGGCGCGGCGCTCGCGGCTCGAGGATTCGTTGCAGCTTTCGATCGAGCGTTATCAGCGAAAAGTTCACCGACAGCTTCGAGCGCCGATTAATCTTTTTCAGTAATTCGAGGTCGCGAATGATCAGGCTCGATTTGGTCGTGAGTGAAAGGTCCAGCCCCGAGAGCTGCGCGAAAACTTCGAGCATCGAGCGCGTGAGCCCGTATTTGCGCTCGGCTGGCTGGTAGGGGTCGGTTGCCGTGCCGATTGCGATCGCGTCGGTGCCGATTGGCGTGCGCGAGAGCGTGCGCGCCAGGACCTCGGCCGCCATCCGCTTGACGAAAATTTTGCGCTCGAAGTCCATCGGGTCGCGCAGCTCGAGAAAGTCGTGCGTGTAACGCGCGTAGCAGTACACGCATCCGAACTCGCAGCCGCGATACGGGTTGATGGTCCATCGAAACGGCACGCGCGGGCTGTCGCATCGATTGAGAATCTGCCGCACCGGCATCTCGATAAACTCGACGCCGCGGGTGACGTCGAGGTCTTCGGGCGGCGCCGAGTAGAGGGGCAATGTGGCGGCGGCTTTCATTTGAGGGCATGGCTATTTTCGCTTTTTCTTCGTCAAAGTCAAGGTGCCGAATTCCGCTTGTGACCTTGTGATCGGGCCCTGGAATCTGAATGGTCGAATATCGGGAAGTTGCAAAACTATACAATGGCTTGTGGTTTTGGGGCGGCTAGGCTCCATGGGTAGCTTCGTTCCGTCAAAAATTATTTCTGCGGGAAGCGAGAGAGTGGTGTCGCCCGTAGCGAGTCCGCGAGCGGCTTTTTGGGCGAGTGAACGAGGGTGCAGCATCCTGAATGTTGCGCATAGAGGATCGGATAGCACGGCGGGCGATCCGGCGTCAGGCTGAACAGAACATCCCTGAGGTGGTAGGTACTGGTCGGAGAAGGCGGCGCGGAGTACGGGACGATCCGCGTGGCAACCGGAGGTAATCGCGATGGCAGACGGCGGCCGCAAATATCGTGAGAAGTACGGGCAATGGGCTCTCGTTACGGGCGCATCCGCGGGAATCGGGCTTGAGTTTGCGCGGGCGCTCGCGCGCGAGGGTTTGTCGATAGTGCTGACGGCGAGGCGCGAAGATCGGCTGAACGCGCTCGGCGCGGAACTCCGCCAGAATTTTCACGTCGAGACGCGCGTGGTCGCGGTCGATCTCGCAGCGGCGGACGGCGCGGATCGCCTGGCCGACGCAGTCGCGGATTTGCCGATCGCATTTCTGGTCAACAACGCCGGCTTCGGCTACGCGGGCCGTTTCGACAAGCTCGCAACCGACAGGCTGCGCGCGATGGTGGTCGTAAATTGCGTCGTGCCGGTGGTGTTGACGAGCCGCATCATGCCCGCGATGGTCAAGCGCGGACGCGGCGCGGTAATCATCGTGGGATCGGTGGCGGGACGCCAGCCGCTGCCGCTGCATGCGGTTTACAGCGCAAGCAAGGGATTCGATCTGCTGTTCGGTGAGGGGTTGTGGGGCGAGTTGCGCGGGACGGGCGTCGATGCGCTCGTGATAGAGCCGGGGCCGACGCGGACCGAGTTCCAATCGGTGGCGGGAGAGAGCGTGGGGCCCAATCACGGCGAGCCGGCGGAAAACGTGGTGCGGGTCGCACTCGACGCGCTCGGCAAGCAGCCGAGCGTTATCTCGGGATGGTTCAACTGGGTGCGCGCCAATGCGACGCGGCTGGTGCCTCGATCGACGGTAGCGATAATCGCGAAGAAGGTGACCGAAGGCCAGACTCCGCAAGAGCTACGATAGAAATGCGGTAGAGGCGCGGATTCGGTCCTGGACGCCCAGATCCATACGCGCCCGGGATGGTCAATTTGCCCCAGCCGCCAGCGCGCGGCTCATGGAATTGTCGCGAGGTCGTAGGCGGGCGGCAGTTTCTCCGCGATCGTCGCGAGCGACGAGCCGCCGGCGGTGGCGCGAACGATGGTTCCGTCGTCGCAGGCCGCGAAGAAGCCGCCGTTCTCCGGATCGGCCTTCAGCCGCATCACCATACCGCGCCCAAACCTCTGTTCGGTGGAAATCGCCGTAAAACTTTCGCCGCGATCGTTGCTGCGGAACAGCATCGCGTCCGCGCCGGTCGGTCCGACGCGCCAGGTGGGCGGCGGACCCATCGCGGCCGCCGTGAAAACGTCATCGCGGCCGGGCGCGCTTACGAGCAGCGGGATGGTGTATATGCGGTTGAGCCCGCGTGTTACGTGTGCCCACGACTTGCCGGCGTTGCCGGACAAGTAGAACCCATTGCCGGTGGTGGCGTAGAGGCGGCGCGAATCGCGCGAGTCCACCGCGACGGTATGAACATCCCAATAGAGGCCGTCGTTGAGCGGCTCGAATGACGCGCCGTCGTCGCGCGAGCGGTAGATGCCGCCCTCCTCGACGCCGACATACATCGTGGAAGGCTCATGCGGATCGAAGGCGATGGAACGCACGTGCGGGATATGCGGCGCTGGCGGGAACGTCCAGCGGTCGCGCCCCGGGATTTTCAGGAAGCCGCCGCATTCCTTGAAGATGTGCCCGCGATCGTCGCTGCAGAACAGGCGGGCGTGCGACGTCCCGATGAACACGCGATCCTTCACGGCCGGCGATGCGGCCAGCGACCAGACCTCTTCTTCGCGCGCGAGCGGCGGAGTGATGTCGATCCAAGTCCTGCCGCCGTCGGTCGAGCGGGCGAGCGTGCCCTTACCGCGGACGTGCTCGGTTGAGCCGGCATAGATCAGCGTGGGATCGACGGTATCCTGCGCCATGCACCAGACGGCCGACGGATCGGCAAGCACCATCAGCGGAGCCCCGCCGCGCGAGGGATCCAGAATCACAATGCCCTTGGCCGTCCCGATGCACAGTCGCATCCCGGTAAACCTCTGGTGCCGCGACAGGATCGTAGCGCAAAGGACTCCGACGCAACAGCGGGAGGAGAAGAACTTGATTGTAACGAAACCCACCGTGGGTTTCGTGCTTCCTTGGGCAGGGGTGACCCCTGCACCCAATGTTAAGAAAAGATGCAGGACTTCGTCCCTGTTAGAACTTGGTGAGGGGGAAGCGTCTTTTGCTTGCTGCCGGGCCTTGATAAAGAAACGCGCATGGAGCCCCGCCACGGCGCCGCGCTCGCGATCGTTGCCTGGTATCTGATGATTCCGCCGATCAATGCCGACAACAGAGTTGACGCAGGTGCGCCCTTGTCGAAGTGGAGAAAAAGCGTGAGCTTTGAGTCCAAGCAGGAATGCGAGGGGTCTCTGAAAGACGCCATCGAAAACCCAATGACGCTTTCCGAATATCAAGCAGCAGCGGCGGCCACGCTGAAGGCCAAAATGCATCCCTTGAGTGCGTCGGAAATGACGAGACGGATGCAGGAATCCGTATGCGTCGCGGCCGACGATCCCCGCCTCAAACCAAAAGCAAAATAAGCGGCGGCGCGGATAGCTTACGTCATCTTGGTGCCGACGCGGAGATCGCCTGAAGCCGCGAGCTCGGCGGGCGCGACTTTCTTGGGGTTCGGATCGATTCGCGCTCGCTTGACGACGATCGTCCCGCCCGCGAGCGCGATCTTCATTCCGTCCGAATCAAGGGCAACTATCGTTCCCGGTTCGCCCTCCGATCGGCCCGCCGAAAACTTGGCGTCATAGAGCCGCAGCCGTTTATCGCCGACGCTTGCGAACGCGCCCGGCTGCGGGTCGCATCCGCGAATCAGATTGAAAACCCCGCGTGCCGGTTTTGCAAAATCGACCTTCGCGTGCTCGTCGCGGCACGGCGGCTCGTAGGTCGCCTTGCTCTCGTTCTGGATCATGGCGGGCGCGTTGCCGGATTTGATCAGATCGACCGCTTCGAGCATCGCGTCGATTCCCATCGGGAAGAGCGTGTTGAAATAAATTGAGCCGACGGTGTCGTTCTCCGCAATCGGCACGCGCTTCTGAATGAGGATCGGTCCGGTGTCGATACCTTTATCGGGCCAGAACCATGTGACTCCCGTTTCCGCGTCGCCCTGGATAATTGCCCAGTTGATCGCGCTGGCGCCGCGATGGCGCGGGAGGAGGGACGGGTGAAAGCAGATCGACTTGTAGCGCGGTGCGTAGAGAATTCGCTCGGGAACTATCAGGGTCACGAAGGCGAGGATGGCCAGGTCGGCATCAAGCGCTTTGAAATGCTCGATGATGGCGTCGTTCTTGAACGACTGGGGCTGGCTGAGCGGCAGGCCCATCTCGCGCGCCTTGGCGGCCAGCGGATCGGCCTTACCGGCGGGCGAATCGGGTGGTGCGAAGACGTGAACGATTTCGTTTTCGTTGCCGTGACTGATCAGGGCAGCGAGCGCTTTTTCCGCGAATGCGGCCTGGCCGAGCAGTGCGATACGCAACCTGGTGATCCTCCGCAGTTCTCCGCTCACGCTACCAAATCAAAAATGGAGTTGCACGTTGAAACGATGCGTCGGCCGCGGCGTACATTGAACTGGAGTCCCCAGGGGCACATTCAGCTATGCGCAGGTTTGGCATTTCAACGGCCGTCGCCGCGGCAATATTGACGACTGCGGTATTTTGCGCGACGGCCGGCGCCCCGACGTATCAGCCGGTGCCAGCACCCGGTGATCACAACGAGTCGCTCAAGGTCGGCGCCGGCGCCAACAAGATGACACGCACGTTCGTCGTGCATGTACCGGCGGGATTCGACGGCAAATCGAAACTGCCGGTGGTTATCATGCTCCACGGTGCGGGCGGCGGCGGTGAGGGTGCGATCGCTCAGACGGGATGGGGCGCGAAGTCCGATCGCGAGGGCTTCATCGCGGTTTTCCCCGACGGCACTCCGCCGCGCGCTGCGTTGCCTGCCCGATTCCTGACTAATCCGCGGCTGTGGAACGACGGCTCCGGCCGCGGCGCGATTGGCGTGGAACGCGTGGACGACCTCGGTTTTATCTCTGCCATGATCGACTTCCTCGAGGCGCGCTACGCCGCCGACCCGGCCCGAATTTATTGCACGGGCTTTTCGAACGGTGCGTCGATGACGTTCAGCGTGGGGCTCAACCTCTCGAATCGAATCGCGGCGATCGCGCCCGTCTCCGGCCATCTTTGGTACAAGGAAAGGCAGCTCGCCTATCCGGTCCCTCTGCTTTACATCATCGGCAGGGATGACCCGCTCAATCCGATCGAGGGCGGCGAGGTGAAACTGCCGTGGGGAAGCACGCTGACGCAGCCACCCGTCGAGGATTCGCTCAAGGAGTGGGAACGGATGCTCGGCTGCGGACCAGAGGTCCAGACGGCTAGCGGCAACGGCGTGCGGGAAATCACTTACGATCACTGCGCCAAGGGCGGCGAGGTCGTGTACTACAGGGTCAGAGGATTAGGCCATGTGTGGCCCGGCGGGCAGAATCGGCTGCCGGAAAAATGGGTTGGCAAGCCGAGCGACAGCCTAAACGCGACCGACGTTATCTGGGAATTCTTCAAGACGCATCCACGGACACAGGCGCCTTAAGCCAATACTTCGCTGAATTCCCTTAAGAAGAACGATTGACACGGTCGGTTGCGGGCCGCTTTGATGACCGATCGGATGTTCTCCACTCGACGCACGCCCAAAATTCTCGCGATCCTTCTCTTCTTTGCAGTCGCAGTAGCCGCGTTTGTAGCCGCGCCTGGCCGGGCGCAAGACCATTCCGATGCGCATCGCGGGCGCGGCCGTATCGTGGTGCTGATGGTATGGGATGGGCTGCGGCCCGACTCCGTCACGCAACGCGACACTCCGAATCTCTACCGGCTGGCGCGCGAGGGCGTGCGGTTTGACCGCCATCACGCGATCTTCCCGACCCTTACGATGGTAAACGCCACCGCGCTCGCCACGGGAGCGCCGCCCGGCGTCAACGGACTCGAGGGCAACGTATTTTACCTGGAGCCTTTGGCAGCGACCCCCATGCCGGCCAGCAGCATTTCTGCCTATGAGGCCAAGCCGGGAGCGCCCACGATTGCGAAAGCCTCGGAGGGTCGGATGGTCTGGGCGGAGGGCGCCAGGGCGATCGTCAACTTGAACGGGCCGGATGGATTCAAGGGCCGTGTGATCGGGCTGGACACAATCACGCAGGAGGTCGAGCGCGAGGGCGGCTACGTTGGCGTGATCGGCAAGCAGGGGCCGACCTCGGTGTTTGACAATCGCGTAGAAACGGTCGTCGACGGCAAGGATATTGTCGGCGAGCCGCACCAGGACTACCTGTTCGCGTCGGGCGATCTGGTTGCGCCGCCGTCGGTGAGTGAAACGATAAGCTCCGCGATGCCGCCCGATTCGAAAACCGCGGTCGCCGATGAGCAGCGCGACTTGTACTTCGCGCGGCTGGTCGTGGAAGACGCTCTGCCGGCCGCCAAGCGTGCAGCGGATGCAGGCCGGCCTGCGTTGGTCGTTTTCTGGCAGTATAATCCCGATCTCACGCAGCACGTTGCAGGGTTGGGCACGTTGCCTGCGATGGAGGCGCTAAGCCTTTGCGACAACAACCTGATGCGTGTTCGCGCGGCGATCGAAGCGCTGGGCATCGCGGACAAAACCGACCTGATAACGGTCTCGGACCACGGCTTCGCGACGATTAAGTTCCGCATCGTTCTGTCGGAAATGCTGGTGTCGGCGGGAATCAAGAAATCGCACGACAGCACCGACGTCATAGTCGCCCCCAACGGCGGCGCGGACCTGATTTACCTGTCGCCGGCCGAATTTCCCACGCCGCAGTCGCGCCACGCGGTGCTGCAGAAGATCGTCAACTTTGCCGAGGCGCAAGAATGGTGCGGACCGATCTTCTCGCGCGAGTCCGCCACCGCTCCCGATGAGCGGGGCCGTCGTGGCCGCAGCCGGCGCGCGCCGAAACCGTACCTCGGATGGATCGACGGCACATTCAGCCAGCGCGCCGTGGGCCTGTACAATCTCGCGCGCTCGCCGGACCTGGTTATTTCATTTCGCGAGGAGCCCGACGCCGACAACAAGGGTCTTACCGGGCCCGGCAATCCCGCGTTCCTGATCGGCGGAACCGGGCAGGCCTCGACCCGCAACAAATCCGCCGAACTGGTGCATCCGGTAAAGGGACTCGTGTACGCGGATAACGGGACCAGCCAAACGTTCACGACCGGGATGGGGATGCATGGCGCGGCAGGCGAGCGCGAGATTCATAATTTTTGCGCCGCGATCGGCCCGGACTTCCGGCGCGGGTTCGTCGATTTCAATCCCACGGCGAACATCGATGTTGCGCCGACGATCACACAGATACTGGGTATGCTGCCGAATATCGGCCCCGGGGGTGTGGCGCCCGCGGGGCGCGCGATGGCCGAGGCGTTGACCGATGGCCGCCGCGGCGCTGGCGGATCGCATGCGCAAACGATGACGACCGACCTGATGCTGCAAGGCGTCGAGGCCGTGACGACGATTCGAGTGACCTGGATCGGTGACGAGCCGTATCTCGACGGCTCGACGGTCGTGCACAAGCCGCTGGGCAGCTCGCCCTAGAAGGCGAGATTCAAGTAAGACGGCGGTAGAACGGGGAACTTAATTGAAATGAAACCCACCGTGGGTTTCATACTTCCTTGGGCAGGGGTGACCCCTGCACCTTCTCGGATCAATCGAGCGCGGTGATCGAGCGGCCGCGGGTTTCGGGCAATATCCAGACCATCAAAGCGCCCAGCGTCGAGAAGACTGCGCCGAGCGAAAGCGTCGCGCCGAAACCAAACCGCGCGCCGAGCGCCGCAATCAGGATCGGCGTGAAGAACTGAAATCCGCGCGTGACGTTGAGCAGCAGCCCAAGCGCAGTATTGCGAATCCGCGTCGGCAACAGCTCGGCGATCATCGGCGCGACGCCGGCCCAGATACCGGTGCCGAATCCCGCCGTGAACATCGCAGCCGAGATGAGTCCGGGCACGGCCAGCGCCGAATTCCATAGTATGGTCGGCGGGATGGCGCCGGCCGCCATCAGCATCCCGTATGCGCAAAAGGCGGGTCGGCGGCCGAATCGGTCCGCGACGCGGCCAAACGTCAGGTAGCCGAGCACGCCGCCGACCTGCATTTTCATCATCATGCGGCCGGCGCCCGCGGCCGTGAGCCCGCGCTTGAGTTCCAGGTATCCGGGCATCCAGGTGTATGTGAACCAATAGGCCTCGGAGTTCAGCAGGACGATTACGAAGAGCAGTATGAAGATCCGCCTGTGAACGAGAATCGCGCGCAAGTCGACGCCGCGGTTAAGACTCGTGCGCGTGCGCTGCCAGACATCGCTCTCCGGCATCCACTTCAGCACCGCGGCAACGACAAATACGGCGGGCGTGGCGGAAATCATGAAGGTCAGACGCCATCCGATCCAAGGTGCGAGATAACCGCCCGCCGCCGCCGCCAACAAAATCCCGAGCGGCGCGCCGGTCTGCACGTATGCTGCGTATCGTGCGCGGCGCTCGGCCGGCACGCTTTCGGCAACCAGACTTTGTCCGGGGGCCCATCCGCCGCCCATCCCGAGCCCGGTTATCGATCGAAACACGATCAGTTGGGGCAGAGTTTGGCTCAGTCCGCACAGCGCGGTGCCGGCGCCGTAGATCGCGACCGTGGTTGCGATCATTGGTTTTCGCCCGAAGCGATCGCCGAGGAAGCCGAAAATGACTCCGCCGAGCGCCGTCATCAGCAGCGATGTACCCAGCGCCAGCGACGACTGCTCCGGCGTCAGATGGAGTTCGCGCGCAACGGGGACCAGCAGGAACGAGTAGAGAATCAGATCGTAGAAGTCAAAAATCCAGGCGGCGAAGGCGAGCGCGACGATCCTCAGATGAATCGCGCCGGTCTCGCGCTGGTTCATCAGCAGTTCGGGCGAAGTGCCCGGGACGGCAGGCTCGGGCGGCTGGGTACTGGCGACTGGCTCCATGGAATCGGGTATGATTGATGTTGGCAGTTGCGACTGTCAAGGGAACGTGCCCGCCGGCGCGTCATCCGCTTTCGCAGCTCGGAGGAGTGAATGTTCAGAAGGTTTTTTCGATGGATTTTTCGAACGGCGATCATAATCGCAGTGCTGTTCGTGATCGTCGCCATCTCGGATTACATCTCGCATCGGGTGCAGCCCAACTCTGTTCTGGCAGTCGAACTTAACGGACCGGTTGTCGAGCGCGGCGGCAGCGGCGTGCTCGGCCTGCTGAGTACGCATCAGACGGCGCTCAACGAGCTGCGCAATGCGATCGACCAGGGTGCGAAGGATCCGAAGATCGTCGGCCTGGAAATCAAGGTTATCAACCCCGAGATGGAACTGGCGCAGGCGCAGGAGATCGTTGCACTGATCAAGTCGTTCAAGAGCCACGGCAAATGGACGACCGCCTATATCGAGACCGCCGGCGAATCGGGCGCGGGCAATCTGCCCTACATCGTTGCGAGTGCCGCCGATGAAGTCTCGCTGATGCCGCGGGGAGACCTCAACCTGACCGGAGTGCAGCTGCGCGAGCTGTTCATGCGCGGCACGCTCGACTGGCTGGGGATCTCGCCAAATTTCGCGTCGGCGGGCCAGTACAAGAGCGCGGCCAACATGTTCACCAACAAGGACTACACGCCGGCGCAAAGGAAAGAGGACGAAGGGCTGGCCGGGAGCTTGTTCGATCAGATCGTCGCGGCAATCGGGGCCGAGCGCAAGCTCAGTCCCGACGCGATCAAAAGCTTGATCGATCAAGCGCCGTTGAATGCGGACGCGGGCCTGAAGGCGCGCCTGGTGGATCGACTCGAATACGAGGACGAATTCAGCGATCGCGTGAAAAACCACGGCGGCTCGCTTCACAAGGTGATTGACTACACCAATTACGCACGTGCGAGCCTGTTTTCCAACTTTGGCGGTGGAAATCAAATCGCGGTGATTTACGGGCAGGGAGAGATCCAGCGCGGCGGCGAAGGCTTCGATCCATTTTCAAGTCCCGACACCGAAGCGATGACTTCCGACGACATGGCCAAAGCGTTCAAGTCCGCGCGCGAGGATGATGACGTTCGCGCCGTCATTTTGAGGGTCAATTCACCCGGAGGCTCGATGCTCGCGTCGGAACTCATCGGCCGCGAGGCCGAGCTCACGGCGAAGAAAAAACCCGTGGTCGTCAGCATGTCGGGATACGCCGCTTCGGGCGGATACCTGATATCGATTCCGGCGGCGAAGATTATCGCCGAACCCGGCACCATCACCGGCTCGATTGGGGTGCTCGGCGGCAAGTTCAACATCACGCCCGCCACGCAAAAGATTTATGCGAACACCGACGCGGTGAGCCGCGGAGCAAACGTCGGAATGTTCGACATGTGGACCGACTTCACGCCCGCGCAATCCAAGCAGTTCCAGGATCAGATTATGCGCGACTACCAGTACTTCCTGAAACAGGTCGCGGACGGCCGCCACATCACGGTGGAGCAGGCCGATGTGGTCGCGCAGGGACGGGTCTGGACCGGAGAGCAGGCACTCAAGCTCAAGCTGGTCGATTCGCTTGGCGGACTCGATGACGCGATGGCGGCCGCGAAAGGATTGGCGCGCCTCGCTCCCGATCAGCCGGTCGGAATCATCGAACTTCCCGAGCCGCCGGGACTGCTGCAATCGCTGACCAGGGGCAAGATGCTTGCGTCGATCACGCAGCGTCCGGCTGCGCGAATCGTCGAGCCGGTCATCGAGCTGATTCGCCTGGCGCTCAGCGGTCACGCGATTTTCAGCGCCGCGTATTGTCCGGTGGTGCCGATGCTCTGATCGCGGGAGCAAGTCTGGTGCGGCAAACAATCATCGGCCTGCTGATGGTGGGGTTGACGGCGGCGTTTTTCTACTGGGTGGGGAGGCGCCGTTACAAGTGCCCGTTCTGCGGACGGATCGTGAAGTATGGCGACGTCAATTGTCCACACTGCGGCAACGACATGAAGTATAAGCATCGCGCCGGTCCCGAGGCGGTTCCCAGGGCGGCGGCGGACCTGCGGCCGGGCAGGCGCCGGCCTACCGGCGGCCGCTCTTCACGGAGTTGAGGGCAGCTCGGGCGCGGCGCAAGAAGGTTTGCGTCTGGGGCTTCGAGTTGATCGGGAATCGTACGAATTCGTCGCCGATTTTCAGGTCGGCGAAGAATCCCGCCGGGTCTTCATGGAAATGCAGAAACCCGATTGAGCCGCGATAGAACGCTCCGCGTTTTTTCTCTTTCAGTCCGCCGAGCCGTCGAATTTCATCGAGGATTGGCTCAAGGTGGTCGAGCGCATCCGGTCCCGCGTGCTTCATTGACTACAATCTCCGCGCCCAGTGGCTATAGCAAGTAGCTGGTTACGAGTTTCCCAGCTCGATTACGTAGCCATCAGGATCAGCGAAGTATGCGTATGGGATGCCTTTTGCATGTTCACCGCGGCTTTGCAGCTTGCCGCCGGCGCTTATGACCTGGCGGACCATTTCGTCGAGGTTGTCTTTTGGGATCGAGAAGCCAAAATGCGACACGCCGCCGCTTCCGACCGGATCGCCAGCCTTGGCCTGGCACAAGGTAATAGTGTCCCTTGCGCCGGGCGAGTGAAGGAAAACCATTTTTTTTCCTTCCCAGGAACCGACTTCGAGACCGAACGCATCCTGGTAGAACTTGAGCGAGCGATCGATGTCCCTGACGTTGAGATTGATGTGATTTAATCCGTGCGCTTTGATCATCGCCGTGCCTCCTGCCTGTGTATGATCCATTAGCCAGTACCGGGTCTGGCTATTCAATTGACTATTCGGCGCAGGCAGCCACGATCGGCACAATCCCCGAAGGTCGCGGCTAGACGCCCTGCCGGGCGTGGCAGTCGGCGCAGATTCCGTACAGTTCCATCTTGTGGTGGGTCAGCGTCACGCCGAGATTGCGGGCGACGATGTTTTGCATGCGCTCGATCGAGGCATTCTCGAACTCGATGATCCGGCCGCATCGCTCGCAGATGAAATGATCGTGATGGCGCTCGCCGACGGCTTCGTAACGCGCTTGGGCCTCGTCGAAATGGCGCTCGTACAACAGCTCGCATTCCTTGAGCAGGCGCAGCGTCCGGTAAATCGTCGCATAGCCAACGTGCGGGTTGATCTTTTTGACCTCCGCATGCAGTTCCTCGGCGCTGATATGATGTCCGAGCTCGAAGAATACGCGTGCGATGTCGTCGCGTTGAGCGGTGGACTTGAGCCCGCGCTCCTTGAGCCGGACATGGAAGGCATGCATCCGCTTTTCCGCGCTGATCGCAGGTTTGCGATCGATTAGGGGGTGACCAGCCGACGTGGTTTCGCCGGGACGCGGCATCTCAGTACTCATTCAGGATGGGGCGTCTGCGAGATGAACGACGCGCCGTGCGGCGGGGGACAGATATAAGGATTCCAGATCGCGGGAGCGCAGCGCTTCGGCAATCACTTCGAGCTGCTCGGCGGCGGGCTGATCGCGATCGATAATGACGAGGTTCTTGTCGCGCAACCGGCAGGCGCCGCCGCGCGTGCGGTAGCCAATTTCGCGCATGATCTTTTCACGACGGACCTCGAGCCCTACGCGCTGGGCAGCCTCGGCCAGCTCGTCCACGATTCTCATTATCCGGGCCTCGCCAAGTTCGCTCATTTCACCTGCCTGCTTGCGCAATCGATTGTGGCTGCGGCCGCGCCCCCTCTTGAGGCATCACCGGGCGGCATGTTATCGGGGTAACTCACGCGGAGGTGGCGCGCTTGATCAAAAAAATCCTCGTTGGCATCGACACCTCCGAGCACTCCCGCAACGCGCAGGCGTACGCGTTCTATTTTGCCCGAATTTTCAAAGCGTCGCTGATCGGATTGCATGTCGTCGATATCGTGTCGATCGAAGGATCCTTTTTCCATGATATATCAGGTTCGCTTGGGCTGGAACCATATTTGGATTTCTCGTCCAAGATGCGCGAGGTGCTGACGGCCAGGGGCCGCGGCGCGCTCGACGAATTTGCCGCTGCGGCACGCCGCGAGAATGTTGCGGTCGAGACCGTGATCGACATGGGAATCGTGGCCAACCAGATTTGCGAGCGAGCGCGCAGCGTCGATCTGGTGATGATCGGGCATCGCGGCGTCAACGAACGCTTCTCGACCGGGCTTTTGGGTTCGACCGCGGAAAGCATTGCGCGCAAATGTCCGCGCCAGGTGTTCATCTCGCCGAGACGATTTCGCGAGGTCAAACGCCCCGTGCTGGCGTACGACGGCAGCGAACGGGCGTCGCGCGCGATGTGCTCGGCGGCGGAATTTGCCAGCAGCCTGGGGGTTCCGCTCACCGTCATTACCTGCGCGCGCGATCCCAAGCTTGGCGAAAGGACTCTGGCCGAGGCGCGCGCCTACTTCGAGAACTACACACCGAAGGCCGTGTTCAAGCTGCTGCAGGGTCACGCCAATGAGGAAATTGTGAAGTTCCTCAGAGAGCACGAAGCCGACCTGCTCTTCATCGGCGCATACGGGCATAGCAGGATTATCGAGATGGTGCTCGGCTCGACCACCGAGTACGTGCTGCGCAACTCGCCGTGGCCGGTGTTCCTGGCGCGCTGAGGTTAGTTTGCGTTCGTGCTGATCGCAGGTCGCCGCGCCTTGCCTAGGCTTGCGGCTCCTCCGTCCGCAGACGGATGAATCTGGCGAACAACAGGCGCATCGATTCGGTCCGCTGTATGCCAATCATCGGGAACTCGCCGAGGATAAACGCCGGGTAACCGAGCGCGGAAAACTCGTCGGCCTCGCGCTTGTTCTCGGCCAGGCGTGCGGTCATCGCTCCGCTCTCGAGCGCCGCGCGGAACTTCAATCGGTCCATGCCGGCGCGCTCCGCGATCGCTTCGAGTATCTTGTGATCCGCGATATCGGCGCGTTGCTCGAACGCCGCACGAAAGACCGCATCGTGATATGCCGGCAAAATGCCCGCGTCACGCGCGATTTCCGATCCTTGCAGCGCGGGCATCGAATCGATCCAGCTCGGCGGCGGCTCGACGCGAATGCCCGTCTCGGCCGCGACCATCAGCACTTTTTGCCGCTCGCGCTCGCCGAACACGCGGCCAGGCTTGAAGCGAAAATCGCGCGTCCCGATAGGCACGCCCTTCCAGAGCGCCTCGAAGCCGAGTTCGTCCTCGAGCGGGCTTACGATTCGCCATGCGATGTAGCAAAGCGTCGAGGCGTAATCGAAGTAGATTGGAATTCGGATCCGGCTCATGTTCAATCGCGATGCCGTCCGTTCGCGCTGACTCCGATAATCTCCCTTTCAAGCATCGCCTGCAATTGGCTTGCGCCACCGGGGCGCTTGCGCGGCTCACGCGGCGCGCACATTCTTGATGCACAATGTCTTCAAATCGTCGGCCAGTTCTCAAATTGGGTGTCGTTGACCTCGGCGTCGAGAGCGCGACGCTGCCCGGAGGCGTGCAGGTCGATCTCGCGGTCATCAGGCATCCCGGCGCGAGCGCGATCGTTGCAGTCTATCCCGACATGAATGTTGCGATGCTGCGTCAGTATCGGCACGCGATCGGCGGCTGGATGTGGGAGATTCCCGCGGGATGCCGCAACGCCGGCGAAGATGCACTCGAATGTGCGCGGCGCGAACTCGGCGAAGAGGCCAGCGTCTCGGCCACGCGCTGGGACCATCTTGGGTCGATTATCACGATTCCTAGTTTCTGCGACGAACGAATCGAGCTGTACCTGGCGCGCGAGTTGTCAGCGGGAGCGGGCACACTCGATCACGACGAGGTGATCGCCGTCAGCCGCGTGCCGTTCGAGGAAACGTTTGCGATGATTCGTCGCGGCGATATCGTGGACGCAAAAACAATCGTCGCGCTTTATCGCGCCCGCGACTTCATCGAACTGGAGCGCCGCGGCTAAGACGTGCCCCTAAGCCCACGCTAACCGGCGCACCCATTGCGTGTGAACAGTGAACAGCGCTGTGCGCCGAGCATCTGCTATTGGATTACTACTTCGTTTGGAAAGAGGAAAATGGTGGCGCCGTCCTCAAATTGAACTAAATACATGCGCCGGTCCAGATTATTTACCTCACGCAGGATGCGTGGCTGTTCGCTGAATCGACTGCGCCCTTCGCGGTCGCGCACGGGCCTCTGCAGCTTGCAATGCCTTCCGACTAGTCCTTCTGTGTCCATACTCATCATCGTATTTCTCCCCCTCCACTTCCTCCCGGCCATCGACGGTCATCCTCGCCCCGACTGTCATACTAGCAATCTTCGGGCCTGATATTTAGACGTCTGGAACGCGTACGAGTTTCATTGATCCAGATCCTCGGAAAACCCCCGTGGATCAACGATTTTCCTGTTCCGCGAGGAGATTTCAGCATCGGCGTTCTTCTCGGCGTTATTGATTCAAGAAAATGCAACGCCCGAATAGAGGCATCTTTCTGCCCAAATTCGGGTCGTCATATTCAGATGAGCACCGCGAAATACCTGCGCCGCGCCCATAAGGATACGTCAACCAACCCGATCATCACCGGGACCTCGATCAAGGGACCGATAACCGCCGCGAACGCCGCGCCGCTGTCGATGCCGAAGGTGGCCACTGCCACGGCGATAGCCAATTCGAAATTGTTGGATGCCGCGGTGAACGACAGCGTTGCCGTCTGCGGATAGGTGGCACCCACGCGCCGGCTGAGCAGGAACGAAAGCGCGAACATGATCGTGAAGTAGAGCAGCAGCGGAACCGCGATGCGGACCACGTCGAGCGGGAGCTGGACGATTCTCGCACCCTTGATCGAAAACATTACGACGATCGTGAAGAGTAGAAAGACCAGTGTGAGCGGACTTATCTTCGGAACGAAACGCTTCCGATACCAGGCTTTGCCCTTGCGCGCGGTAAGAATCTTCCAGGTCGCAAAGCCCGCGACGAACGGCACGCCCAGATAGATGCCGACGCTCTCCGCGATCTTGCCGATCGTGACATCGACGGCAGCGCCGCCCAATCCGAGCCATCGGGGGAGCACTGTCACGAATACGAACGCATAAAGCGAAAAGAAGAGCACCTGAAAGATTGAGTTGAACGCAACCAGTCCAGCACAATAGTCCGTGTCACCGTCAGCGAGGTCGTTCCACACAATTACCATCGCGATACATCGCGCCAGACCGATGATGATTAGGCCGGTCATATATTCCGGACGATCGCGAAGGAATATCAACGCGAGTGCGAACATCAGGATCGGACCGATTATCCAGTTCTGGACAAGCGAGAGGCCGAGGATTTTCCAGTTGCGAAAAACGTCTCCAAGTTCGTCGTAGTTCACCTTCGCCAGCGGCGGGTACATCATCAGGATGAGTCCGATCGCGATTGGTATCGAGGTAGTGCCCAAGCTCAGGCGATCGAAAATATTCCTCACGCCGGGCGCAGCCGCTCCGAGCGCGATCCCGGCCGCCATCGCAACGAAAATCCATAGCGTCAGGTAACGGTCGAGAAACGAGAGTCGGCGAAGGACCGGCGTCTGTGCCATCGCGGTGCCGGCGCTTTCCGCAGTCGCTCTGCGCGCAAGATCCGAACTCATTTGTTGTCCGGTAACTTGACGCTTCCGATCTCCCTGACCCGGCGTTCGAGTGCGAAGCGGTCGAGCGAGTCGAACGGAAGGCTTCCGAAAATCTTTATCCGGTTTTCTAGCTCGGTGTAGATTCTAAAAAAAAACCGGCGTTTGGCCTCTTCGGATCCGGCGAAGGCCACCGGATCGGCTGCGCCCCAATGCGCCGTGATTGGCTGTCCCGGCCACACCGGACACATCTCGCCCGCGATTTTGTCGCAGACCGTGAAAACGAAATCCAGTGGCAAGCTGCCCGGCTGCGCGAATTCGTCCCAGCTCTTGCTTCGCAATGCGGACGTTTCGTAGTTCAGCTCCTTGAGCAGTTGAATCGTCATTGGATGAACCGTGCCTGAGGGATGGCTGCCGGCGCTGAATGCTTTGAACTTCCCCTTGCCCCATCGATTCATCGCGCATTCCGCCATGATGCTGCGCGCGGAATTTCCGGTGCAAAGAAACAGGACGGTGAATTCCCGATTAGCCATCGATGCAAGCACTCAGGCGCCGGCCTTCGCACGGTATGCATTCGCAGGCGCAACCGTCTTCGCATCGGTGGAAGGGCGCAGATCCTCGCGGTAAACCGCGGTCTCACGCGCAGGCTTGCAGACCGCCGGCGCGCACAGTTCCGCCTGTCCCCGACAACAGTTTTCCATCAAGTAGGAAATCAAATCGTTCATCGCCTTGTAGTCCGCGCTGTAAATGATCGAGCGGCTGTCGCGCCTGCAGGTTGCCAGTCCCGCGTATTTCAGGTGATTTAGATGGAACGAAAGGGTGGGCGACGGAACGCCGAGCCGCGCGCCGATTTCCCCGGCTGCCAATCCATCCGGCCCGTTCTGCACCAACAGCCGGAACACGTCGAGTCTTGATTCCTGCGCCAATGCGGCGAGCGCCGCCATTGCCCGGGCCTTTTTCATATTTTTATAACTATCGAATGGTCGAATTAAAGTCAACGCCGCCGCGGGCCTCAGACGGTTGCGGCAACTGGAGAAGATGAATATTCGTTTACGAGGCGCGACAATTTCGGGCATGGGTAAGAGTTCCATGCTAAACTGATTCGGAAGGTGGTTGATCGCCCGCGCAGAAGGTAGAAAACTAGCGGCCAAATGATCTCGCCTGCCTTTGGCTGGGGAATGCAGCAGCCGTTGGTAGGTTGGGTGGAAGGAGGAAGCTCGTGCGGACAAATGTGGCGTCGATAATTAAAGGTCTGCTCGTGGCGATTGCGATCGTGGTTGTCATGGGATGTTCGGGAGAGCCACTCTCGACACGTGAGAAGGGCACGCTCATCGGCACGGGAGTCGGAGCCGCAACCGGCGCGATTGTAGGTGCCGCTGTGGGTAACCCGTTGGCAGGTGCGGCAATCGGCGGCGGCATCGGCGCACTTGGGGGATACGTGGTCGGCAACGAGATGCAGAATCAGGAACACGCCAACGCTCAAACCCAGGCGCAAATTCAATCGCAGCAAAGGGAGCTTGAAAATCAGAAGCAGCAGATTCAACAATTGAAGAGCCAGGGCGAGGTCGAATAAAAGGCTAAGAAGGATTATGCGCAAACATACAATTGCGACAGGCACATTCGCCGTTGCCGCGCTTTTCCTGATCGCTGGATGCTCCGGGACGCCGATGTCCACGCGTGAGGAAGGCACTCTGGGCGGTGCCGGTATCGGCGCGGCCACCGGCGCGATTGTTGGCGCCGCGGTCGGCGCACCGCTGGCAGGCGCTGCAATCGGTGCCGGAGTGGGGGGAGTAACGGGATTCGCGGTGGGTAACGCGATGCAGAACAATCAGAACGCCAACCAGCAGACGCAGGCACAGATCCAGCAACAGCAACAGGAATTGGAACAACAGCGTCAGCAGATTCAGCAATTGAAGGCACAGCAGGAAACCGAATAGCTCGGCTGACGTATAAAGATTGGACGATGGAGGTTCTCATATGCGCAAAAGTATCGGAGTAATCATGAGTCTGGCGCTGGCGGGAACGCTCGTTCTTGCAGGATGCTCGGGACAGCCGCTCACGACTCGTGAGGAAGGCACTCTGGGCGGCACTGCGTTGGGTGCAGGTGGCGGCGCAATTGTCGGGGCGGCCGTAGGTCATCCTCTCGCGGGCGCCGCGATCGGTGCTGTTCTGGGCGGTGGTACCGGCTATGTAGTCGGCAATTCGATGCAGAATCAGCAAAACACCAACGCTCAGACGCAGGCGCAGGTGCAACAGCAACAGCAAGAGCTTGAGAATCAACGCCAGCAGATTCAACAGCTCAAATCCCAATCGGAAACCGAGTAATCGGATCGCGCGATCGGACGAAAAAGGGCGGCGCCGCATTAAGCGTCGCCGTTTTTTTTCTTTCTCAGCCGGCCTGATTCACGCAGGCTTGCAGAGCTTGCATGCTCTCAGACCAGCGTGTCCCGCGCACTTGGCATCCGCGAAGATCAGCATCCTTGTGGGATCCGCGCGCCGCGCCGCCGGGCAGTCGGGTCGGCAGAAGATTCCGGTGCGTCGATGCCCCATCACGGCGCGTGACGGCAATCGCAGGTCGCGCCCGAGTTCGAATCCCTCCGCGCGGAGCAGCTTAATCTTGTTATCCACGCCGCCGCCGTAATTGCCGATCGTTCCGTCGGAGCGAATCACGCGATGACACGGCACGAAGATCGGCACCGGATTTGACGCCATCGTGTTGCCGATCGCGCGCTGGCTGTCGGGCCGTCCAACCGTCGCGGCCAGCCCCTGATAAGTGATCACTGCGCCGGGCGGGACTTTTCGAAGCGAGGCGTACGCGCGGCGCTGGAAGTCGCTCTCGACCAGGCTGAAATCCACCGGATGCGCCAGCGCACTGAAGTCGCCCTCGAACATGCGATCGATTTCCGCGCCGATCCTTCGGGCACTCGCTTCATTCTCGATCAGATCGAACTTCTTGCGCAGCATCGCGAGCGTTCGCTCCACTCCATCTAAAAGAAAGTGAACCGCCGCGAGGCCGCGGTCGCTCTCCGCGATCAGCAGACGGCCAAGCGGCGACGAAGTCACCCCGACCCGTGCTTGCGGTCGCCGCAGGAGCTTCATCGCGTGCTCGATGCGGGGCCGCGTCTGTCCGATCATTGCGTCGAGCACCCGGTCGTCGATCGGTGCACTCTCCTTCGCTTTCGCCGCCATTGGATTGGTCTTCATCTTGATTACTCGTCGAGCCTGAGTTTCTTCAGCGCCTGATAGACGCTTGCCCGCGCGCTCTCGGCCGAGCAATTCAGCGCCGTGCCGATCTCCGTATATTCGAGCCCCGCGAACTTGCGCATCATCAATGCCTGACCCTGCTTGCCGGGCAGCCGCGCGATGGCTCTCTTCAAATGAAGCGCGCCCTCGGGTCCGCGGTTGAGGTGATTGGGCGCGTTATCGGCCGGCGCTGAGCCGTCCGCAACCTCGTTCGCGATCACACGCCCGCGGCGCATCCTGTCCCGCGCGCGATTGCGGCACAGGTTCGATGCGATTCGAAAAATCCACGGCCGCAGTCCGTCTTCCGATCGCAGCGTGGGGTAGGCGCGATAGGCGCGCAGCCACGTCTCCTGGAACAGGTCCATCGCATCCTCGCGATCGCCGGTCGAGCGCATCAGGAAGCGCATGATCTCGCGCTCCATGCTTTTCACCGCCTCTTCGAACGGCGGCGGAATCCGCATTTCGTATGCCCTGCCCATTACGATACCTATATATAACCCCGCTCGAGCCGATTCGTGAATTGACCCGGGTCGCGCCGATGCCGCCGGTCTGCAACCGGTTCGCTGCATTTGACGCGGGCCGCGATCCTGCGATCATCCTGCTGGCGCGAAGCCTCGACTACTGAGCGATCGCGCGGAGGTCTCTATGGATGCGACTGTCTGGATCGCGCTGTGGGCATTGTTGTTCCTGGCCAGCCACCTGATCATCTCGTCGTCTGCTGTTCGATTTCGGTTGATAAGTACAGTCGGCGATCAGCCATATCGTGGTATCTATTCGCTGATCGCGTTTGCCACGCTGGGACCGCTAATCTACGAATTCGCGCGCCACAAGCACGCCGGCCCCTTGCTTTGGGCTCTGCGGGCGGTGGCCCCGATTCGAGGGCTTGCGTGGTTGCTAATGTTGACAGCGCTCATTTTGTTGGTCGGAAGTTTCATCACTCCGAATCCAGCCGGAATGGGCGCGCCGGCGGCCGGGAGCGGACCGCGCGGACTCCTGAAGATCACGCGGCATCCGGGTTTTGTTGGATTCAGCCTGTTTGGAATTGCGCACATGCTGATGAACGGGCGCGCCGGCGACGTGATTTTCTTCGGGCTGTTTCCTGCGCTCGGAATCCTGGGCGGGATGCATCAGGACCGGCGCAAGATTCGCGAACTTGGCGATCGCTATCGCGAGTTCGTCGCGAAGACCTCGTTCGTGCCGTTCGCGGCGCTAATCAGCGGGCGCGTTCGATGGGCCGGCGACGACATGCCGTGGGCGGCGATTGGCGTGGGCGTAGTGCTGGCCGTTGGAATCGTCGCGCTGCATCCGATGATCTTCGGCGGCCATCCGCTTGGTTAGGCGGGTCGCGCTGGCGTTTCCAGTGGTGGCGGAAGCCTGAACAGGCGGGCGGCGTTCGCGATCACCTGGGCGGCTAGAGCGGCGGCGTCAACGCGGCGAAGATTCGCAAGTATTTCCAGCGTGCGATTGACGTAGGCCGGCTCGTTGCGCTTGCCGCGATATGGCTCGGGCGCGAGATAAGGTGCGTCCGTCTCCACCATCACGCGCTCGTCCGGAACGATCAGCGCGGCCTCGCGAACCGATGTGGAATTTTTGAACGTGATGATGCCCGAGAACGAGATGCAGAGTCCGAGCCCGAGGAACTCGCGCGCCGCGTTGGCATCGCCGGTGAAGCAATGGATCACGCCGCCGCGCGGTGGAATCCCGGTCTCGCGCAAGATCTCGACGAGCCGGCGCTCCGCGTCGCGGCAATGAATCACGATTGGCAGGTCGAGTTCGGCGGTGAGCGCAAGATGCGCACGCAATGACGCTTCCTGTGCTTGCGGCGGCGAGTGCATGTAATGGAAATCGAGTCCGCTCTCGCCGATCGCGACAACTTTTTTCGACGCGGCGAGGTCGCGCAACTGTGCGATTCGTTCGGGCGTGCAATCCCGAGCGTCGTGGGGATGCACGCCGACGGCGGCGAAGACATTTTGGTGACGCTCGGCGATTGCAACGGTCAATCGATCGTTGTCGATCGGTCCGATCGCGCCGACCGAGATGATCTGAGCCACACCGGCGCCGGCCGCGCGCGCGATCACGGCTTCGACGTCGCCGCGGAACTTTGCGTCGGCGAGATGGCAATGCGTATCGACACCCGTTGTCATTGAAAAAAACTTTGAGCGTGGATTTTTTGGGGAGCGCGCGCCGGGCGTCAGATGCGGGCTTTCTTGTCGATGCGGGGGAACAACGGCGTGGTCGGATTTATGCGATGCCCCGGCTTGATGCCGTCCCCATATGGCGCGCGCGCGAGTTTCTCATCGACATTGAGCAGGTCGAGAATCTTTCTCGACGTTACCGGCATGAACGGCTCGAGGATGTCGGCGGCGACGCGCAATCCCTCGACCAGGTTGGCCAGGATTTGCGCGACGCGCGGCAGATTGGCGGCATCTTTGGCGAGCGTGAACGGCGAGGTTTCAACTATATATTTGTTGGCCGCATCGAGCGCTTGCCAGATGGCTTCCAGAGCGCGATTGAACGCCAGTTCCTCGACCAGGGGCGCCACCCGCGACGGTATCGAGGCGAACGTCCTGGCGAGCTCGACGTCGAGCCCGTCGGAGGCGTTGTCCGCGGCCGGCGCCGCCGTGATCGCGCCTTGGAAGTATCGCGCCGCCATCGAGAGCACGCGGCTGGTCAGGTTGCCGAGGTCGTTGGCCAGGTCCGAGTTGTAGCGATCGATCACGCGCTCTTCGGTGAAATCGCCGTCGAGGCCGTAGGTGAATTCGCGCAAGATGAAGAACCGCAAAACGTCGCGGCCGGCGGTTTGCTGATAGGCGACGGGATCCTGGATGTTGCCCGAGCTCTTCGACAACCGCGAGCCGCCGAAATTCATAAATCCGTGGACGTTCAGATGACGATAGATCGGCAAGCCGACCGCCAGCAGCATCGCGGGCCAGTACACAGCGTGCGTCTTGAGGATGTCCTTGCCGATGAAGTGTTCGGTGACTGGCAGGATTGCGGTCAGTGACGCGTCGTCGGTCTTGGGCAGCTCGCTCATGTAGGCCCATAAGGCGTCGTACCAGACGTAGGTGACGTACTTGTCGTCAAACGGCAGCGCAATGCCCCAATCGAGGCGCGCCTTGGGACGCGAGATGCAAAGATCCTCGAGCGGTTCGTCGAGCATCCGAAGCGCCTCGTTGCGATAGCGCTCGGGCCGGATGAAATCGGGATTTTTCTCGATGTTTCGGCGGATAGTCTCGCGGTATTTCTTGAGCTTCAGGAAATAGTTGCCTTCCTTGATAGGCTCGGCGGGCCGATTGTGCACCGGACAGATGTTGCCGGGCAGCAGTTCTTTCTCGGTGTAAAAGCGCTCGCATCCGACGCAGTAGAGGCCTTCGTAATCCTTGAAGTAGATGCCGCCGGATTCGTAAGTCCGCGCGAGCATCCTCTGCACGAACGCCTCATGCACGGGGTCGGTGGTGCGGACAAAGATATCGTAGCTGATGTCCAGCCCGGCCCATGCTTGTCGAAAGAGCGCGCTGATTTTGTCGGCGAATGCCTTCGGATGAAGTCCGATCGCGTCGGCGGCGCGCTTGTTTTTGTCGCCGTGCTCGTCGGTGCCGGTGACGAAGGTGACGTTGGCGGGGCCGAGCTTGCGGCGCTGAAAACGCGCGAACGCGTCGGTCGCCAACATTTCGTAGGCATGGCCGACATGGGGCGGGCCGTTGCTGTAGATGATCGCAGTCGTGATGTGGACGCGGTTTTTTGCCATCAGCAGATCGACGATAGCGGGAGGCTCGGCGCCGCGCTACTGGCAGGGGCCAGCCCTGCACCCGAGTCAGGAGGAGAGCGAGAAGATAAGGATTTCATCCCGCCGCCGCTCCGGGCGATGAGGCTTGAGGTGCGGCGCTAAGCCGGTTTCAGCTTTTCTCGCGCGCGCCATAGCTGGCCGACATCCCGGCGCGCGCGTCGGACTGGACTCCGTATTGCGGAATTGGATAGCGCAATCCGTTTGCCGCAAGCCGTTTCATTCCCTCGATCGCCTTGGGCAGGTAATGCGGCGCAATCGCCATCAGCAGCTCTTCGTCGAGCACGCCGCCGTAACGGCGCTCGGCGTAACACGGGATCGAAAGACTCGGCTCCCCGGTCTTGAGCGCACGTCCCCACGAATCTGCGCAGGCCGACTCTCCGACCACGCCCCATTGGAATTTCCGATAGCCGGACCACTGCAGGCCGTTGATGAAAATGATCATCTGGCCGGGAGTGCCATAGATGAGGCATATGTCGGGCGGGTTGAGCCGTCCCGAGGTGAGCGGCGACACCGCCATCGCCTGATAGATGCCGTGGGGCGGGGTGTCCATCGCATGCTGATGGGCGGAGGAATCGGCAAGGGTCGAATACCAGACGCCGGCCATGCTTTTGCCCGACAGCCATTCGTCATCGCGCGGATGCAGTCCGATCACGGCGGCGCATTGTGCGCCAACCAGATCCTGCGCGGTGATTCCGACCGTCCATCCGAGCCGCGCCGCCTGCGCGACGATTTGATCCGTGGTGTGGATCGACTTGGGCCGCCGTATCTTCGGGATGGCCTCCATCTCCTCGACCGTGCGCAAGAGCTTCATCCCGATCGGTGTGGTTTTCAGGCGAAGCAGGGCATTCAAATCACTGATGATCGCGGTCCAATCGTAGCTAACGGCGTTCTCGCTGCTCTTGATCTCGGACATCGGCTAATCTCCCGCTGGATTTGCGGCAACCATACAGCAGGTCGGCGAGCCATCGCCACCGGCGCGGGCCCCGCACCCGAGTCAGAAGGAGAGAGAGAAGATAAGGATTTCAGACCCGAAACCCACACTGGGTTTCGGACTTCCTGTGTGAACCGTCGGCACCGCCGCGGCTATTGCGGGCGCGAGAAGACCAGGTCTTCGAGGGTAGCTTCGACGACGCCGCCGTCTTCATCGCGCTGAATCAGCACGGTCTGTTTGAGCACGTTCTGGCGAACCACTTTGCCGTCGCCCTTGACGCATTGCACGCGCTTGCCGACGTTGGGGAGCGCGCGCTTGAGTTCGACGTAGCTGGCGTATTCGTAGCGCAGGCAGCATTTGAGCCGCCCGCACATCCCGGCCAGCCGCGAGGGGTTGAGAGCGAGGCCCTGCTCGCGCGCCATCTTGACCGTGACCGCCTCGAAGTCGCGCAGCCAACTGGAGCAGCATAGCTCGAGTCCGCAGGGACCCATTCCGCCCGTGACTTTGGTCTCATCGCGGGCGCCAATCTGTTTCATCTCGACGCGAACGCGAAGCGTGTTGGCCAGATCGCGGACCAGGTCGCGGAAATCAACGCGGCCCTCGGCGACGAAATAGAAGACGACCTTGCGCCCGTCGAACGTGTAGTCGGCGCTGACGAGTTTCATCTGGATGCGGCCCTCGCGAATGCGCTCGACGCACAGGCGGCGCGCGTATGCCTCACGCGAGAGGGTTTCCCGCTCGACGTGGAAGTCATCTTCGGAAGCAATACGGATAACAGGACGCAGCGCGGAAAGATCCATCGTCTGCGCGGGTTCGTGCGGTTCGATCTCGACGGTGCCGACGCGGGTGCCGGCCTCGCTTTCGACCAGCACGCGTTCACCGCGGCGCAGCGGCCGGTCGCCGGCCAGGAAATTATACAGATGACCGCTCTGCTGTAGGCTGACGGCGACGATTTTCGGCGGCGGTTGCGAGCCTTCAAACGGATCGATGTCAGCCACTATCTTCTACCCACCCCGCATCGCATGGCCGGCGATAGTCCACCAATTCTCGGCCTGCAGGCGAGGATTAGCATTCGCTTCGACCGCTTCGCTGGCGCGCACGGCGGCGTCGATACATCTCACGACCGCATCGACCCCGAGACTGTCCGCCAGGCTCGCCAATTTCGGCCTGGACTCGGGCGGAAACGCCACGAAATCAGTCTTGAGCAGTTTGTAGCATAGTATTTCTTCGAGCAGTCTTGCGAGCAGCTCAAAATTGCCGGCGGCGGCGGCGCGGTTGGCGAAAAACTCCTGGGCGAGAGACTGTGCGTGGGCGAAATCGATCGATTTTGCACTGCCGAGGGCGTCGAGCAGCGCCTTCATCGGCGGTTCATCACCGTCGGCGAGTGCGATCGCATTTGCAGCGCTGCCGCGAGCCAGCAACGCAAGCGCACTGGCGCGAGCTTTATCGGCGACGCCATGAGCGGCAAGGACGGCTTCGAGATCGGCGACCTGGAGCGCAGGAAATCTGACCGTGCGCGTGCGCGAGCGGACGGTGTCGAGCAGGGCGCGCTCGCTGGCGGATACCATGATGATGATGGCGTGGCCGGGCGGCTCTTCGAGTGTCTTCAGGAGCGCGTTCTGCGCGGGGATATTGAGAGTCTCGGCGTCGTCGATAATCGCAAGGCGAATCGATGAGCGCGACGGCCGGATTCCAAGCCGCGCAATCAATTCGCGGACCTGATCGATCAGAACTTCGGTACGGCCAACGGGCCGCGTCACGTAAGTGAAATCCGGATGCACCCCCGTCGCGATTTGCACGCATGCCGAGCAGCAATCGCATCGCCGAGCGTCCGCATCAGCGCCACGCGCACGCGTGCGCTCGGTCTGCGGCGCCATGCGGACGGGGCATCGCGCCGGAGTGCAGCAGAAATTCTCGCCGGGCGATCGCTCGCACATCAGGGCGTGGACGATGCTGGTTGCGACGAGCGCCTTGCCGACGCCGCGCGGGCCCGAGAAGAGGTAGGCGTGCGAGGGGCGGCTGCGCAATTCGGC
Organism: Binataceae bacterium (SeqCode); assembly: GCA_963803045.1. Classification (GTDB taxonomy): domain Bacteria; phylum Desulfobacterota; class Binatia; order Binatales; family Binataceae; genus Binatus. Next base: position 52,363 of record CAWDLC010000033.1, read on the forward strand.
GAGCAGCCGGCTCAAGGTTTCGCGATGCCCGCGGATCGAAGTTATGGGCATGGCGATTGAGTCATCGGCGGGCGAGCAGCTCGCTCACGGCGTGGTGGATGTCGGCGGTGACGGCGGCAACCGGACGGTCGGCGTCGATCACGACGACCCGCGATGGCTCGGCCTTCGCGACCGCGAGAAAACCGTCGCGCACTCTGCGATGGAAGTCGGCACGTTCGCCCTCGAAGCGGTCGGAGCCGCGGCCCGTTCCCATGAGCCGGGCGCGGGTGCGCTCGAGACCGGTCTCGGCGGGCAGGTCGAGGACGATCGTCAGGTCGGGAGTCACGTTGTCGCTGGCGAGCCGGTTCAGCTCGGCGAGCAGCTTGAGATCGAAGCCGCGGCCGTGGCCCTGGTAGGCGGTGGTCGAATCCGAATAGCGATCGGAAATCACGATTTCGTCGGCGGCGAGCGCAGGCCGGAGTTTTTCGCGGACATGCTGCGCGCGATCGGCGAGGACGAGCAGCAGTTCCGCGGCTACGTCAAGTGAGACAGCGGGATCGAGAAAAATCGCGCGAATTGTTTCGCCGGCGCGCGTGCCGCCCGGCTCATGGGTGACCGTTACGCGGCGGCCGCCTTTGCGCAGCGCGTCGCCGAGGATTGCGGCCTGCGTGGTCTTGCCACTTCCTTCGACGCCTTCGAGCGTGATGAATACACCGGCTGCCATCAGTTAGTGGGATGGGAACGTTGCGCGTCCTTAGCCGCCAAGATACCAGCGCGTCAGTTGCGGCTGAAAGAGAGTGAAGACGCCGGCGGCCAGCGCCAGATACGGACCGAACGGAACTTCGGTGCGCAAAATCGAGACGTCTGCTTCCTCCGGATCGGTCGCGGGGTCGCCGAGCGGACCGGGCGAAGTCGACGCACCGCCGCTGAGCGCGAACGCAATTCCGCCGATCCCGCCGATCACCGAACCGAAAAACAAAGTGAAGAAAACTCCCGGCCAGCCGAGAAATCCACCGACCATCCCCAGCAGCCACACGTCGCCCAGGCCGACGCCCTCGCGCCCGCGCACGAGCTGGTAGAAATAGCCGGTGCCGTACAGGACGCCGCCGCCAAGCGCGATTCCGATCAACGAACTTTTCCAGCCGACCTCCGGCATCATCAGCGACGCGGCGATGAATCCCACCAGCGTCCCGGGCCAGGTGATGATGTTCGGAATCAGCCGCCAGTCGTAGTCGACGATCGCGACGGCCCACAGCGCGGCGCATAGTACCAGGCGCGCGATCGCGTCGGGGATCGGGAAGGCGAGGTAGAGATAGAGGGCGCTGATGGCGAGTCCGAATTCGGCGAGGAAATGGCGGAACGGAATCGGCGCGCCGCACATCAGGCATCGCCCGCGCAATCCAAGGTAGGCGAGAATCGGGATGTTCGCCCACCATGGAATCGCGCGCTCGCAACTCTCGCAAAACGAGCGCGGTGTGACGATCGAAAGATCGCGGGGGAGCCGGTATGCAACCAAGCAAACGAAGCTGCCGACGCTCGCGCCGAGCAGGAAAGCAATTGCGGCGCCGATCCCGCTGGGCAGATCAAATGTCATCGCATCACCGCCTCTTCCAATTCCGAGCCCCAATGGTCAATTCGCAATATAATACACCTTGGAGCGCCGAGGATTGACTCGAGCTCAGCGCTGGCATTTCGGACAATAGAAGCTGGCGCGCTGGCCCACGATCACATTTTTGATCGGCGTCGAGCATGTGTAACACGGTTTCCCCTCGCGGCCGTACACTCGCAAGCGCGCGGCGAATCGCCCGGGCTGTCCGCGTGAATCGCGGTAGCTGCGAAAGGTGGTGCCGTTACTGCCGATCGCGGCGCGAAGGATAACCGGCACGGCCGCCGCTATTTTTTCGACCTCGATTCGGGTCACGCGGCCAGCCCGCCGCGCGGGACGCACGCCGGCGCGAAATAGAATCTCGGATGCGTAGATATTGCCGATACCGGCGACGATTCGTTGATCCATTAGCAGGTTCTTGATCGCCGCTATCCGGCCGCGGACCTTCGCGGCGAGGTAGCCGGCGTTGAATTGGTGCGACAACGGCTCGGGGCCGAGACCCTTCAGTTCCGCTGTGGAAGCCAGTGCGGCGCGCTGGACGAGACGGACCATGCCGAAGCGCCGCGGATCGTTGTAAACCAGGCGCGAGCCGTCGTCGAGCGAGAATTCGAGATGGTCGTGGCGCGGATCGAAGTCGCCGGCGCAAAAGCCGTCGTGGCGATGAGTCAAACTGCCGGACATCCCGAGGTGCACCAGCATCACGTCGTCGCCGTCGAACTCGACGATCAAATACTTGGCGCGGCGCGACAGTTTCACAATTCGCCGGCCGGCGATCGCCCCGGCAAAATCCGCGGTGACGCGGCGGCGCAGCCGTTTCTCGCCGATTCGAACGCTCACGATCGTTCTGCCGGCGGCGCTGCGACCGAGTATCCGGCGCAACGATTCTACTTCCGGCAGTTCAGGCATCGCGGGCGACGATCCTGCCGGCCAGTTCGGCGCGCAGCGCGTGCGTGAGTCTAAGAAAATCGGGTACGCCAAGCTTCTCGGCGCGCGTGGCCGGATCGATCGCGGCGCGTTCGAGCGCGCGCGTGATCCGCGTGCTGTCGATTCCGAGCGAATGGCTGAGCGCATTGCGAATCGTCTTTCGCGGCGCCGAGAACGAGGCGCGCACGGTTTCGAGCACGTCGCGTTCGTTTTCGTTGCCAGCCGCAAACGATGGGGTCGCCCGGGGCGTGAAAGCGAGAACTTCCGCGTCAACCTTGGGACGCGGATGGAAGCTGCCGGCGGCGACGGTGAAATGCAGATCGATCTTCCAGTACAGCGCGGTGAACACGCTCAATGCGCCATACGCCTCGTCGCCGGGGATCGCGCGGATCCGCGCGGCGACTTCGCGCTGAAACATCAGGACCATTCTCGAGATCATGCGCGAGTTGTCGCTGAGCCGGCGCAGGATGGCCGCCGCGACATTGAACGGAAGATTGCCGATTACCTTGACCGGTGGGTCGGTGACGAGCGCCGCGAAATCGATCGCAAGAAAGTCGGCGTTGATGACGCGAACGTTCGCGTCGCCGCGGTCTGCGAAGCGCTCCCGGAGCCGGGCGGCGAGGCGCGGGTCGAGTTCCACGAGCGTCAGCGAACGTAGCGGCCGCGCCGCGATTTTCTCGGTCAGGATGCCGAGGCCGGGACCTATCTCGATTACCGGGTCCGATTCGCAAAGCTCCGCCGCGGCGACGATTCGATCGGCGACGGCGCCGCTGGTCAGGAAATTCTGGCCGCGCGATTTTGCCGGCCGCACCCCGGCTCTCGCAAGTGCCGGTGCGGGACGCGACGGCGTTTCAATTCCGCCGCCGGTGCTGCCGGCTCGCTTAAGTTTGCGGCGCGCGTGCGATTTTCGTGCAATCGTCATCTGCTCCGAACTCAAAGCGCGAGATTGGCTTGCGCGTCGATGCTAAGCGCGTCGCGCTCGCCGCGGATCAGACGGTAGCTGCCCGCGAGCGCGATCATCGCGGCATTGTCGGTGCAATATTTGAGCGCGGGTGCGACGAGCCGGCGGCCATCGGCGGCGGCGGCCTCGGCCAGCCTGTCGCGCAATCTCGAATTTGCCGCGACGCCGCCGGTCAGTGCGATGGTATCCGCGCCCAGTTCGCGCGCGGCGGCGATGGTCGGCTTCACCAGCATATCGACGACCGCTTCCTGAAAGCTGGCGGCGAGATCCTCGGGCCGCTCGGCGCGGCCATCCTTACTGGCCAGAAGAGTTGCGACCGCAGTCTTCACGCCGCTGAAACTGAAATCCATCGGCGCGCCCCTGACGTGGGCGCGCGGGATTCGCACGCGCTTTCGATTGCCGCGGCGCGACATCTCGTCGATTGCGGGACCGCCCGGATAGCCCAGTCCCATCAGCTTGGCGACTTTGTCGAACGCCTCGCCGGCGGCGTCGTCGCGGGTGCGTCCGATCTGGCGGTAACGTCCGAAATCCTCGACCACGAACAGTGCAGTGTGACCGCCAGAAACGACCAGCGCCAGGTACGGCATCGCGATACGATTTTCGAGCAGGGGAGCCAGCAGATGGCCCTCGATGTGATTCACGCCGACCATCGCGACGCCGCTGGCCTGCGCGAGACCCTTGGCGAACATCAAGCCGACCAGCAACGAGCCGACAAATCCCGGCCCGCGCGTGACTGCGATTCCCTCGATGTCCACAAGCCGGCATCCGGCGGCGCCCAACGCGCGCTCGATGACGGGCCCGATCGTAACGACGTGACTGCGCGACGCGAGTTCGGGCACGATGCCGCCGTAAGCGCGATGGATGTCGTCCTGATTGGCGACGGTGCTCGAGCGAATATCGGCGATGCCCGGTGCGGTGGTTTCGAGCACCGCGGCGGCAGCGTCGTCGCAGGAAGATTCAATTCCAAGTATCAGCATCGCGCTTTTGCTCAGGATGACACAAAAACAGGATGACACAAGAAAACGGACGCGCGAGCTATTTCCTTATCAGCCCCTTCTAACAGGGCGAAGCCCGCGTCTTTTCTTAATACTAAGGTGCAGGGGTTACCCCTGCCCAAGGAAGTGTGAAACCCACGGTGGGTTTCATGTTAAATTAAGTTGCTCCGCGCGTTCAGTCTGCTGGAGCGGGCGGCGGCGGAGCGGGCGCTTCGTCGGGGGGCGGAGCAATGTCGGGCTCTGCGGGCGCGGGCTGGTCGAGATCCGGGGCTGGTCCCGCGCTGGCAGCGTCGGGCGCGAATGCGGACAGGCGCGTGACGCCGACGCGGGCAGTCAGGTTACCCGGAGTTGCGGCGAGAGCCTTCTGATAGGCGGCGGCGGCCTCGGCGGATTTACCCGACTGCTCGAGGGCGAGCCCTTCGAACGCGTAGATTTCGCCGAGCCACGCGGAATTCGAGGCGAGGCCGATTTCCGCGCGCTTGAAGAACGTCTGCGCCTGCGCGTAGTCCTTGCGCGCGACGTATGCCCGGCCCAGGTAGAAGTATGCGTACGAGTTGCTCGGATCGATCGAAACCGCGTGCGCCAGCTCGCGAATCGCGTCGTCAGTGTGGCCGCGCTCGAGCTCGACGCGCTGCTGCTCGGTGATTCTCAAAGATGCAGCACGAGCGGGAGTTGGGGCTGTATCGATCAACGGCGCCAGCGACGAGTCGCTGATTTGGGGCGTTGTCGCGATCGAACCGACGTCGATCGCAGGCGCGATTTCGGCCGGCGCTTGTGCGGGAGGCTGCGAAGCGGGAGGCGTTGGCGTCGGGGCAGGCGCTTGCTCGGCGGATGTCGGCGACCCGCCAGCCACAGGAACCCAATCTTGGCCGCCGGAACTGGAATTTGTGCCGGAGGGATTGGGACTGGTGTCGGCGGCGGGAGAAGGTGATGCGCCGGGGCTGGGTGCCGCGAGATCCTGCGCCGGAATCGATTCCTCTTCGAGCGCCACGACGAGCGTTGGATGGCGACCACTGAGCGATGAGTCGGAAGTAGTCACGGGCGAGACGCCCGCGCGATTTATTTCCTGGGATGCGGACGCGGAAATCGGCAGCATCGACAGAAATATTGCGAAAGCGAATGGGCCGGATCGCATCATCGCGAACTAGTCATTAGGATCAGCCACGGGATTCGGCACCTCGGGCATCTGGTGGTCCGCCGCGGTCAACGACGCGGCCGACGTATGATACGGGCAGTCCTTTGTTGGCGCCATCCCTTGCGGATACACGCCCATCATCGTCACCGGGCAATAGGGCGTAGCTTTATAGCCGGTAGTAGGATCGACTTTCACCTCGACGATTCCGGGCGGAATAGTGAAATCGAGCGGCGGGCGCGATGCGGTCGCCGCTTGCATAAAGGCGGCCCACGCCGGCAGCGAAGCCTGCGCGCCGGTCAGGCCAAGCTCTTCCCTTTGATCGAAGCCCGTCCAGACGACGGCCAGCAGGTTGGGCGTAAAACCCGCGAACCATGCGTCCTTGGCGTCATTGGTGGTGCCGGTCTTGCCGGCGGCCGGCCGCGTGAAGCCCATCGAGCGCGCGCCCGCGCCGGTGCCGTGATTGATCACGTTTTCGAGCATGAACTGCATCATGTACGCGAGCTCCGGGGAGATTACCTGTTCGGCGGCGAGTTCGTGACCCTCGATTACCTTGTTGTTCTCACCGACCACGGCGGTAACGGCGTAGGGTTGGATTTCCATTCCGTCGTTGGCAATTACGGCGTACGCCCGCGCAACCTGCATCGGCGAGACTTCGATTCCGCCGAGCACGATCGACGGGTAGGGCGGCAAGTCGCCAAAGCCGAGCTTCGACGCCATCGCGCGGATTCGATCCAGTCCGACGCTGTTGGCCAGCCGCGCGGTTGCGGAGTTGAGCGACTCGCCGAGCGCGAACTCGAGCGTGACGTGGCCGAAGAAGCGGTCGCGATAGTTATTCGGCGTCCAGCTCATGTCGCCGTACTGCCAGGTGAAGGGCGCGTCCTCGATATAGGTAGTCGGCAGGAACTTCTCGGCTCCTCCTGACAGGGTCTCGTCGAAGGCCGCCAGATAGGTCACCGGTTTGAAGACCGAACCGGGCTGACGTTTGGACTGAGTAACGCGATTGAACTGGCTCGAGCGGTAGTCGCGTCCGCCGGCCATCGCGCGAATCCTTCCGCTCTGCGGCTCGAGCGCGACGAGGCACGACTCGAGGCGATCATTGGTCTCGCGGCGGACCAGCTTGGGATGCTTGGCTTCCAAGTCGCTGAGATTGTGCGCGATGGCACTCTCGGCGAGCTTTTCCATGTGCACGTCGAGCGAGGTAAAAATCCTGAGACCCTCGCCGCTGAGCACCTGCGGCGGATAACGCTCGGCCAGTTCTTTCTTGACGAAATCGACGAAGTAGGGGGCGTCGTTGCCCTCGGCATAAACTTCGCGCGGATGCAGCGGCTCGCTGACGGCAGAGTCGTAAGCGGTTTTGCCGATGTAGCCATCCTCGAGCATCGCGGCGAGGACCTCGTCGCGCCGCGGGCGGGCGGCGTCGGGATGGTGCAGCGGATTGAGCCGGTTGGGCGAACTGATCAAGCCGGCAATCGTAGCCATTTCGCCAATAGTCAGATCGCGCGGCTCCTTGGAGAAGTAGTACTCAGACGCTTCCCAGACGCCGTATATGCCTTCCTGGCCGCGCTGTCCCAAGTAGATATCGTTAATATAGTTCTCCAGGATTTCATCCTTGGAGTATTGGCGCTCCGCGATGTACGCCATCATCGCTTCCTTGAGCTTGCGCGTGTAGCTTCGCTCGCGGGTCAGGAAAAAGTTCTTCATCAGCTGCTGGGTGAGTGTCGAGCCGCCCTGGCGCACGTGCCCCGAGGTAAAATCAATCCAGCCGGCCTTGATGGTGCGGACGAGGTCGATGCCGTGATGCTCGTAAAATCGATGGTCTTCGGCGGCCAGGATCGCATTGATGAGCGTGGGCGGAATCTGGCTCAGCCGCACCAGGCGCCGCTGCTCCCATTCACCTTCGAAGATGCCGCTGATGAGTTCGGGTTCGAGCTCAATCGAGAATATCGGTTGATGAGTCACGGGATCCCGCATCGACGCGATCGTATCTCCCGTAAGAGCAAGCTCGACGAATTCGCCGCCGAAGTTGCCGTACGGATACGCGAAGCTATGCAGAAAGATGTCGAGCTGGCCGCGCTTGCGATCGAAGCTGTACTCCCCGCGAGCGGCGACCCGGCCCGCATCGACGCGATGGTAATTCAGGCGCGCGAGACGCTCGAAGAAACCGAGGTCCTTCAGATCCTGGCCGGGGTAAATGAGCACGGTGTCGGAATAAATGCGCGACGGGATGTTCCAGCGCTTGCCCGAGAACCGCGCGACGACTTCGTTCTCGAGTTGGTGGTAGTAGCTGAAGAACAGCCACAAGATGGGAGGGGCGGCGAACAAGATGAGCGCGCTCACGCCGATGAGCGCGAATTTCAGGATTCGTTTCGGGGACATCGGGAATGCGTCCCCAGCTCAGGCCTCCGGTTTGAGGGTCACGTAGATGGTGGCGTCGCCGCGCCTGACGAGCAGCAGGACTATTTTGCCCTTGGCGCTCGTCTTCAGCGCGTTTTGGTACGAGTCGACGTTCTTGACGGCCGCGCGATTGACTTCGAGGATCACGTCGCGAGCGCGAAGGCCGGCTTGGTCGGCGCGGCTGCCGGGCTGGACCGACGAAATCACGACGCCGCCGGGCGTATCCAGGCCGAGTTCTTTGGCGAGATCGGGACTCAGGTCCTTTACGTGAAGACCGAAGGGCGAGACGGCGCCGAGGTCGGGCTTCCCCGGTTTTTCAGCCGCCGCGATTTCGGGCTCGCGGGACTGCGTAATCGTGACTGGCAGATCGAGCGTCTGCTTGTCGCGAATCACCTTGAGAATCCCTTTGTGGCCCAAGTTGGCGCGGCCGACCAGCAGCGGCAATTCGCGCGAGTCGCTAACCGGTTGATTGTCGAACGCGACGATTACGTCGCCGCGCTTGACGCCGGCCACCTTGGCTGGTCCGTTGTCGAGCACCTTGGCAACCAGGGCGCCGCGTGAATCCGCCAGCCCGAGCGACTCGGCGATCTCAGGCGTCACCTTCTGGATGTACACGCCGAGCCATCCGCGCACGACTTTGCCCGAGCCTCTTGAGTTGCGGCAGCTCTTCCTTGACCAGTTCGATCGGAACCGCAAAGCCGATTCCCATGCTGGCGCCGGTGTGCGTGTAGATTGCGCAATTGACGCCGACCACGTCGCCGCGCAGATCGATCAGCGGGCCGCCCGAGTTGCCGGGATTTATCGACGCGTCGGTCTGGATGAAATCCTCGTAGTTGCCGGGGATGAAGCGTCCTTTGGCGCTGACGATTCCGGCCGTCACGGAATGATCGAAGCCGAACGGATTTCCGATCGCCATCACCCATTCGCCGACCTTCAAGTCGTCGGAGTCGCCCAGCGGCGCGACCGCCAAGTCGTGCTTCGCATCGATCTTCAGCAGCGCGATGTCGCTCTTCTCGTCACGCCCGACAATCTTGGCGACGTAATTGTGGCCGTCCTGCGTGGTCACGGTGACCGTGCCCGGATTCTCGACGACGTGCTCGTTGGTCAGGATGTAGCCGTCCTTGGTGATGATGAAGCCGGAGCCAAGCGCCTTGGAGTGCGGCGAGCGCCGCCGAACTCCTCGAAGGGATTGTGCGAGTGCGGTGGCGCGAGAGGACCATGCGGAGAATCTTCGGGCGATGGCTCGCCGCCTTCTGCGGGTTCGTCGGGTTCCTCGGTCGAGATGTTCACGACGGCGGGGCTCAGCTTGGCTGCGAGATCGACGAAGTCCGGCATCGACTGGGCTTTCGCCACGTGAGCGGGGTCGGGAAGCTCGGTCCAGAAGCGCGTGGGCGGCGCGGAATCCGCCGCGCGCGCCACGATGCCAGAGGCAATCAAAGTGAATGTCGCGGTAAAAATCGCGACGCCAAGAAAGACGATGGGTCGAGACAACTTATGCGTCATGTGTGATTAAGCGAAGACGGCCGCTCAACGGCCCGGCGGTCTCGCCAATTCAACGTACTTCATTTGCAGACTGGAAAGAATCTCTTTGAGCAAGGCTTGTTCGTGGGGATCGAGATTTCCCCGAGTCTTGTCGCGCAGCATTATGATGATATCGATCATTTGCTGCGCCAAAATCAGGTCGTGCGTCACCTGACCGCTCGCCGGGTCGGGTATTTCGCCCAGCGCCGCCAAGGCCTGCTCTGACAGGCTCCATAGAAACGCTGCGAATGTCAGCTCGAGAGGCGCTTCGTTCGGACGGCGACTCGGCGCCGGCTGTGAGGCGGCAGGCTTGCGGCTTGGAGATCGACTCTGGCCCGGGCGCGGCGGGTTTGGATCCTATATCCAACGCTTCGCTGCTCTCGGATGGCGCCTCGTCGCCCGCCTTGGCCTCGCCTTCGGCGGAGAAACGCCGGCGGTCCTGAACCTTGAATCCGCGGCCCTTGTCTTCCGATTCTTCCATCGATGGCACCGTCACCCTTGTCCAATCTGTCCGCTGGACATCTGCTCGAGCCGGCGGATTCGCTCCTCGATCGGCGGATGCGTCGAGAACAGCCGCGAAATTCCCGCCGCGCTCAGCGGATTCACGATAAACAGATGGGCCGTCGCAGGGCTGGCGCCCATCGGCATCCGCTCGTTGGCGGCCTCGAGCTTGCGCAGCGCGCTGGCCAGGTACAGGGGATTGTGCGTGAGCGTGGCCCCGCTCGCATCGGCCTGGTACTCGCGCGTGCGCGAAATCGCGAGTTGAATCAGGGTCGCCGCGATCGGCGCGAGAATGCCCGCGATCAGCAGCCCCGCCAGCCCGCCTTCCTCGTCGTCGCGATTGCCAAGCCCGAAGATCGCACCCCATCGAATCATCGAGCCGATCATCATCACGGCGCCGGCCATCGTGGCCGCGATCGAGCTGGTCAATATGTCGTGATTGGTCACGTGCGAGAGTTCATGGCCGATGACGCCCTTCAACTCCTCGCGCGTGCAGATTCGCATGATCCCGCGCGTCACGGCGACGGCGGCATGATGCACGTTGCGGCCGGTCGCAAAGGCGTTGGGCGTGTCGGAATCGATAAGGTACAGACGCGGCATCGGGATTGCCGCCGAATGCGCCAGCTCATTGACGATCGAGTAGAGTTCCGGCGCCGAACCCGCGTCGAGTTCCTGCGCCCCGTAAGCGCGCAGCACGATCTTGTCGGAGAACCAGTAGCTGAAGAAGTTCATCACCGCGGCGATAACGAAAAAGATCGCGACGCCGCGCGAGCCTCCGAGCAGCCCGCCGATTACCATCAGCAGACCCGTCATCAGACCCAGCAGCATCGTCGTCTTGAAGAAGCTCATAGCCCCTTTTTCACTCCCTCGCGCGACCTAACATATGTTGCCCGATGGTACATGCTCTTTCAGTGTATTATTTTTGACGCTGTGCCACAAATTTCGACAAAGCGGCGGCGACTTCATCGGCCTCGATGGAATCGATCGGGTCGCTTCTCAGAACTTCGATTTGCCCGCGTCCGTCCGGCGACCGCGGACCCCATCGCGCGGGATCGGTCGGCCCGAAGATCACCACGCCGGACGCTCCGGCCGCAGCAGCCAGATGCGACACGCCCGAATCGACCCCGACGAAGGCCGATGCGAGCCGCGCGATCGCCGCGACCGTCGGCAAATCGAGGTCCTTCAGGATCGGGACGCCGCGCTCGCGAAAGACCGGTTCCAGCGATATTTCGGCGGGGCCCAGGATGACCGCGACGTTCGCGCGATTCGATAGTGACAGTTTCGATGCGAGCGCCGCGAATTTATCCGCCGGCCAGTTTTTGCCGGGACTTCCGCTGCCCGGAAAAATCACAATCAAATTCGAGACGGCGCATTTCGATTGCACAATCGCACGCGCGGCTGCCGCGAGGTCGTCCGGGGTCGGTTCGAGCCGCGGATAAACCGGCGAAGCGGTCTCGTCAATCGCTCGCAAGTAGGCCGCCGATACGTGGCCATCGCCGCTCGGGCGGAACGGATGAAACGAGACGTGCCCATCGGTCGCCGCCGCCAATCGCGCGCGAAAACACGAGTCGTCCGACGCGAAGAACGAGTAGATGCGATCGAAATCCGCGAAGAATCGGCGCGCGTTTGGATTGACCGGCGTTTCATCGGACTCTGCGCCCGGTTCAATGAACAATTCGCCGACCTCGCGAGCGTCTATCGAATGCGCGCGCGCGACAACGGTTCTTCCGGCTGCGAGCCGGGCCAGTTCCAAGCGCGCCATCAGCTCGACGCAAGCGCCGCGGTGGCGCCGCGCGATCGCCCCCAGCGCCGGCATCAAGCACATCAGGTCGCCGAGCGCGCCCGGAAAAATGACCAGCACGCGCCGGATCGAACGCGCGGTGCTCTCAGTCGGCGTCATCTGAAAAAGTCTATCACTTTAATTTTATGCAGAACCCGCCGTGGGTTCCGCACCTCCCTGGGCAGGGGCCAGCCCCTGCACCTTAGTGAGGAGTAAGATGCGGCCTGGCGGCCTGTTAGAACTTTTTTTGTGTCATCGTGAGCGCAGCGAAGGAACCCGGATCCGGGATTCTTCGCTTCAGCAACTTCCGCTCAGAATGACACGAGGGGTCGCGCCTTGTGTTTTTTGTGTCGTGCTTTGCACGTTAATTTCCTCGCCCTGTAAGGGAGAGGATGAAGGTGAGGGTCCTTGTACAGCGCGCGATTTTTTTCTCGCGCGATTCAGGATTCTGCGTCCGTTTACCCGCCCGCTTGTTATCTTTGTGTCATCCCGAGCCCTTCGGCTTCGCTCAGGGCAGGCTCCGCCGAGGGACCCCGGATCTTTTTCTCTGGATCATCTCCCTCCGATCGCGATGCAATTACGGCGCATTTTGCGAAACAGGGGTTATTTCTTAGGATCCAGACCCGAATGTTTCACGTGAAACGTTTTTTAGTTCAGGAGAACGAAACACGAACGGCACTCTCCGATTCCGTCATCCCGAGGGAAGCCGAGGGACCCCGGATCTTCTTCCGTGCTCTGCGCTCTATTTCCCCGGACAGAACCCCGATTCAGATGGCGTTGACTGTTGGCTCAGCATATTGATAAGCGAGTGTGATCGGACGGTAGATCGAGCCGTTTTCCATGCCAGCAGATCTTATAAATTCCACCAATGTCGAATCGCTGATTAGAACGGTAGAGGAGGCCGCGCGCTCAACAGAGCAAGGCGTAAAGCATTTTATCGAGCCGGCTCAGGGGACACTGAGCCGAGCTCAAAGCAGGCGGCATCACATCGTGTTCGGCCGCCGTGGTTCCGGCAAATCTAGCCTCTTGCGCAAGGCAGCCGCCAATTTGACGATTGATCGTCGGCCGATTGCGTATATCAACGTCGAATCGTTCAAAGGTCATAGCTACCCCGATGTCCTACTGAGCGTTCTCATCCAAACGTTTCAAGAGTTCAAAAAGTGGCTCGACACAGCCGCTGTGAATCCAGCAACTAAGACGTCTTTTTGGATGAAACTCTTTGGCGCCGTTCCCAAACAACCGAGTCTAAATAGAAAAGAGTGCAAGCGTTTGTCAGACAAATTGGCGGGACTCGTAGCTGGACTCGAACTTCAGCTACACGCGCCGGAGGAAGCGGAATCAAAAGTCATCGTTGCCGAAGCGGAGGACACAAAACAGGGCAACAAGGTTGGAGGGGGCTTCTTGAGCGGTCCTGCAAAGATTTCGGTAGAGATGACCGACGGGTCAACCCGTGCGCACAGCGAGTCCAAGGAACAGCACTTCAAAGAGGTTAAAGTAGACTTCCTTCACCGACATATAATCGACTATCAAAATGTGTTTCGGGAGATGGCAGACGTTTCCCGTGGCGACTCCTTTCTGTTCCTGGATGACCTGTATTACATAAGGAGGAGCGATCAACCTAGCCTCATTGATTATTTTCATAGAATAGCGAAAGACCATAGCCTCTGGCTAAAAAGTGGAACGATAAGACAGCGCACGGACTGGTATCGGCACGGAGATCCGCCAATAGGAATTAAACTCGGTGACGACGCAGACCAGATAGACTTAGACATAACCTTGGAGAAGTACTCCATTGCGCGAGATTTCCTTCAAAAGATTCTACGCAACTTCGCGGGCCAGGCAGACGTCGATCTGACGCTCTTGATGACCGAGGGCGCACTTGAACGTCTTGTTTTGGCGAGCGGGGGCGTGGCAAGAGACTTCTTGTCTGTCTTCCGGGCATCGGTGTCCGTTGCGCGAGAACGGTTACGTTCTTCAGATCGCGGCAATGATAAGATTACCGCCGAAGACGTCAATATGGCTGCTGGAGAATACGATCAGTTTAAGCGCGAGGACTTCAAGCGGGACATATCTGCTGACGAAGAAGAAGAGCTCCAAGAAGAATTTCAGAGACTAAAGGACTTTTGCCTCGATAAGGCCAATGCAAACTGCTTTCTTCTCGACATAGACGCGAAGGGGCGCGAGGTCGTGTTAATTCATGAGCTTGTCGATTTGAAATTGTTCCATTTGGTTAGGTCGCGCGTCACTGTCAGCGGACAAAAGGGAAAGATTTTTGAGGCTTTCATGCTCGATCTCAGCCAATATGCAGGGGCGCGAAAAAGAAGGGGGGTGGATATAATCGAGTTTTGGAGGCACGACGCTCAGGAGAGTCTGAGACGTAACTCGCTGATCTACGGCCCCGAAACCACGAGAGCGGCCCCACGCCCTGAAAGCTAAGGTGCTATCGGCACACGGCCGCCGAGCGTAGCGAGCTAGGCCGGGTGCGGCGCATCAGACAATCGCGCCGCCCAGTTGTCCCTCACCCTCACCCTCTCCCGATAGCGGGCGAGGGAATTGAGACAGAAGATTCGGAAAAAGATCCGGGGTCCCTCGACTGCGCTCGGGAAGACGGAAAGAAAAGAGCGACCGCAGAGAAGGGCACCTTGGAATTGGGACCCTCACCCGACGCTCGGCGACTCGCGTCGGCCTCTCCCTGTCAGGGAGAGGCAATCACGGCGACGCCGACGCCCTCGCAGTGACAGGGAGAGGCACAGAAAAAGATCCGGGGTCCCTCGGCTCCGCTCGGGATGACGGAAAAAACGCTCGGGATGACGGAGAAAGAAAGAAGCACACGCTGAGATGGCTGTGGAGGATGGCTGTGTCACGTGTATTAGGCGTCCCTACTGTCCCAATAGCCTCTCTCTATCAGGGAGAGGCCGCGCCGTCCGGCGCGGGTGAGGGTCCGACAGCCAATTCTGCGGCCTTCTCAGCGGCAATAGCGGATGGGAAAATGACCATCATGGCCGACGACAACTTGCACCGAGACCGAGCGAGAGAACTGAGACGCGCGCAGACCGACGCCGAGAAAAAGCTATGGAGTCGCCTCAGGGCCGGGCAACTGCACGGCGTCAGGTTTCGAAGGCAATTTCCGATCGGACCATTCTTCGCGGATTTCTGTGCACCGAAGGAATTATTGGTAATCGAACTCGACGGCGCGCAGCACATGGATATGTTAAATCGCGACAGACGAAGGACCAGATATCTTGAGGGCCTCGGCTACCGGGTGGTTCGCTTTTGGGACAATGACGCGCTCGCATCAACCGCTGAGGTGATCGAGAAGATCAGCAATTTGCTTAAGGAACCTCATCCACCGCGTGCAGAACGCGGCGGCTTCTCCACTCCAGGGAGAGGCGCTTTTCGGACTTCGCGCTGAAAGCTCTGCTCGCCACGCAGAGCAGCGGAATTTGTTGTCGGACCCTCACCCGACGCTCGACGACTCGCGTCGGCCTCTCCCTGTCAGGGAGAGGCAAAGAAAGCGCCGGGTTACGCAAAGCTCTCCTGTCAGGGAGAGGCAAAGAAGTCGCGCGGAACGCATCATGCTAACTTGGGCGAGGTAATTTCCCCTACACCCGTTCTAACAGGGCGAAGCCCGCATCTTGCTTTAACAGACGGGAAGTCCGAAACCTGCGTGAGGTTTCGGAATCCGGGATTCTTCACGCGCGGGTTGCCGATTTCCCCTGTTTGTCAACATTCGCAACCTGTCGCATTTTCCGGCTAGAATCGCCGCCATGCCCGATTCGCTGGACGCGAAGCTTGACCGGATGCGCGCGATATTTGCGCCGATGCGCAGCCTTATCGTGGCGTTTTCCGGCGGAGTCGATTCCACCCTGGTGCTGAAAGTTGCGCACGACGTGCTTGGCGACTCCGTGCTCGCGCTGACGACGACTTCGCCCACGATGCCCGACGACGATCGCGAGTCGGCGCTTGCGATGGCGCGCCTGATCGGCGCGCGCCACCTGATAATCGAATCCAATGAACTCGAGATTCCGGGCTACGCGGCAAATCCGCTCAACCGATGCTACCTGTGCAAGCACAATCTGTTTACGGTTTGCGAGGCAAAGGGCGCCGAACTCGGTATCGACGAGATAGTGGACGGGCTTAACCTGGACGACCTGCACGACTATCGCCCCGGGATGCAGGCGGCGAGCGAGAAACGCGTGCGCCATCCGATCGTCGAAGCCGAAATGACCAAGGCCGATGTTCGCGCGCTGTCGCGCTCGATGGGGTTGCCGACCTGGGATCGTCCCGCCTCGCCGTGCCTGTCGTCGCGCTTTCCGTACGGCACGGAGATAACCGCCGAGGCGCTTGCGAAAGTCGCGGCGGGTGAGGAGCTGCTTCATTCGATGGGCTTTGCAGTCGCCCGCGTGCGCTACCATGGCGAGGTCGCGCGGCTGGAGCTGGAGCAAAGCCAGATCGCGCGCATCTTCGAGCGGCGCATTCGCGACACCATCGAGCGCGAGTTCAAAAAAATCGGCTTTCGATTCGTCGCGATCGATCTGAAGGGCTTTCGCTCCGGCTCGCTCAATGAAGGGGTGTTTGCCAACGCAGTAGAGCCGGCCAATCCGATGCGCCCGCCGCGCAATCAAGTCTGACCGTATGGCGGACCGCGCACGGCTGAACGATCCCTCCAGCGGCTTCGCGATTGCCGCGGTCGCCGCGGCGGCCTCGGCGTTGCTCTTTGAACTTTCGGCCGCGGAGCTGCGGCTGTGGCCGTGCGCGCTGTTGGCGCCGCTGCCCATTTTGGCAACCGCGCCCGAAATCCGGACCGCGACCGCGGCGCAGCTCGCGTTCGCGGCCTATTTCGTCGGCAATCTCGTGGCTTGGGGTGGGGAGAGTTTCGCAACGCCGCTGATGACGATGTTCGCGTCGCACGCGGCCGGCGCAATCGTTTTTGCGACCTTCGTGGCGTGCGCGACCGAGGCGACGCGGCGATGGTCGGGAGTGCTCGCCGCGCTGGTCTTCCCGACCTTTGAAACCGCCTTTTATTTTACGCTCGGCGGAGAATCTCCCCACGGCACATGGGGCAGCCCCGCCTACTCGCAAGTCGATTTTGTGCCGTTGCTACAGTCTGCGTCATGGATCGGCATATGCGGCGTGGCGTTCATAATGTCGCTGCTGCCGTCGGGGCTGGCGGTCGCGTGGTATCGGCGCCGATGGCACATGGACTGGACGCATCCCGCGATCATGGCGGCCGGCGTTTTCGGGTTAGCTGTTGTGCTGGGGTGGATTCGCGTGATTCTGACTCCCACCACCCCGTCGGTGCGGGTCGCAATGGTTGCCAGTGCTCAGCTGATACCGCAGTCCGAGTCCACCGACCCAAGCGACGCCGCCAATATCGTCGCGCTGTACGCGAAATTAGTCCCTCGAGTCGCCAGCGGCGGTACGCAAGTCGTCGTCTTGCCCGAAAAGATCGTTGGAGTCACTCCGCTCTACGAATCTGATGTCATCCGGGGCTTCCAGCAAATCGCGAGCATGTCGCACGTGTGGCTGGTGGTCGGGCTCAACCAAATTGGGCGCACGCCCAAAGGAAACATCGCCGTCGTATTCGGTCCCGACGGCAAGATCGCGGCGGCCTACGGCAAGCATCATCTGATTCCGAGTCTCGAATGGGACTACAAGGCGGGCTCGAAGCCGGCGATCTTCGACGCGCCATGGGGACGCACCGCAGTTCTGATTTGCCAGGACCTGGATTTTCCAGATACCGCGCGCGAACTCGCGGCGCATGATGTGCGCGTGGTGATGGCGCCTGCGTCGGATTGGGCGGGTTCGGAACTGATTCATCAGCGGATGGCGGTCGTGCGCGGCGTCGAATCGGGCTTCTCGCTCGCTCGCGCGGCACGCGGCGGGATGGTCTCGGCGAATGATTCTCGCGGCCGGCAGATCGCGGCGCGCGCGACCGTACACGGCGAAGACGCCCTGGCGACTGCCTACCTGCCGCTCGGCGCCGGTCGAACGCTTTATTCGCGCAGCGGCGACTGGTTCGGCCAGCTTTGCGTGATGTTCACGATCTTGCTGATGCTGCGGCTGGCCGTGAGTATCTGGTACGCCGCGCGAATGCGAAGGCGCGGAGCGGCGAATCGGGTAATGCCGGCCGGCATTGTATCAGTTGATGTGATCGGGCCGGCGCAGGCGCCCGAGAAAGAGGAGGAGGACGAGCGAATCTACCGGCCTCCCACCCGCCCGCCGAAATAGGCAGATCATCCTGCCTTTCGAGCCGCGATGATTGCTTCAACTATTGCGAGGTCGGATGGCGTCGTGATCTTGATGTTCACGGTCGAGCTTTCGACCACTTCGACGCGAACTCCCGTCCGCTCGACCAAATCCGAGTCATCGGTCGCGATGATTCCCTCAGTTACTGCGCGCCGATGCGCCGCGACCAGCAGATCGCGGCGAAACGCCTGCGGAGTTTGCGCTTGCCATAGCCCGGTTCGCGCGACGGTCGCCGCGATCGCGTTGTCGTTGTCAGCGACGCGCTTCAAAGTGTCGGCCACCGGTATCGCCGCGATCGCACCGCCGGCTCGCGCCGCGGCCCCCAGACACGCTTCGAAAATTGCCGGCGCCGCCAGCGGGCGCGCTGCGTCATGTACTATCACCAGTTCGCTCTCCGAACTGGTCAGTCCGAGCGCGATTCGAACCGAATCCTGACGCTCGCTACCCCCCGGTGTAATCTTGACCGGAACGCCAAGCCCGGCCGCCGCGGCTTCGGCGCGCGCCGCGCTTTCGAATCCCTCGGGCACTGCTATCACAAGTTCGCCAATCGAATTGACTTGTCCGACGGCGTCAAGCGAATACGAGAGCATCGTGCGCCCGCCGATCTTCACAAACGCCTTGGGCACGCCCGACCCAAGCCGCACGCCGCTGCCCGCCGCAACGATGATCGCCGAAGCTTTCAATTTACGGTCGCAGCCAAGGCAGGATTATTCGCTTTCGCTGTTTCACTGTTTCGCCATGCCAGCGAGATTCGCACACCGAAACTTCGCCTTCAACAAAATCGCAAGCCCGTTCGACAAAAAGAAAGGCCGGGAGAAAATCCCGGCCTTATTCACACGATTGGATTGATTGCGGCGTCTAGTTCGCGAAGATCATCTTCAGTTCTTCCATGATCTTCTCTTCGGGATGCGCCTTGGCGATCGACAATTCCTTGACGAGCAAGGATCGCGCCGTGTCCAGCATCTTGCGCTCGCCGAACGACAATTCCTTGTCGCCCTTGAGCACCAGCAGATCGCGCAGCACCTTGGCGATCTCCAGTGGAGAACCAGTCTTGATCTTCTCCGTGTATTCGCGATAGCGCCGGTTCCAGGTTTGCGTATCGACCTCAACCTTGCGCTGGCGCAGGATACGGTAAATTTTTTCCACCATATCCTTTCCGATAACGCGTCGGAGTCCGACCGACTCGACATTTTCCGTCGGGATCATGATGGTCATCTTCTCGGTGCCGAGGATTCGGAGCATATAGAAACGCCGCTCCGTCCCGGAGATAACCCGCATCTGGATGTCTTCGATGACGGCGACCCCATGGGCGGGGTAAACCACCTTTTCACCCTTCTTGAACGGCAAATTCATTGCTGTAATGGCACTCGATGGACAGGCTCTGGATTTCAGATATGGTTGACGACCACGGGGTTCATCACCGATCCGATCAGCCTCGAACGTAAAGGTATTATGGCACAAAATTACTTAATTTGTAACCCCAGTCCCAAAAAGAAACTGAAACCCGCGAGACCAGATAGAACAATGTTCGGAATTAACCGCCGAATCAGGTCAGTCCAACCTAAGTTCCATGATGATCGCGTCTTCGCCGGGGCCGTAGTAATCCCATCTCAAACGCTGTTCTTTGAACTCAAATTTACGATAAAGCTGCCGCGCAGGCAGATTTGAACGGCGAACTTCCAGCGTAACCAGGCCTGCGCCCTTCGATCTTGCCTCGCTGATTGCTTCGGCCATCAACACGCTGCCGATCCCGAGTCGGCGCGCTTGCGGATGCACGGCGATATTGAGGACGTGGCATTCGTCGGCGATCAGCCATCGACAGAGAAAGCCGGCAATCTTTGCGTTGTCGTCCCGTCCGTGCTCGTCGTCCGCGGCTGAGAGCGCGACCATGATGCGCGAGAACGGCAGGGTCAGTTCACGTTGAAAGGCGGCCAGGGTCCAAGGGGCGGGGAAGGCGAGCCGCTCGATCTCGATGATACGGGGCAGGTCGCGATCTGTGGCGTCCCGAATGTGGATCGCCATCTCAACCAAACTCAACTGCACTGTCCGCGCGCCGATTGCGCGGGTCTACGCTCGTCCGCCGGTTTAAGCTCGCGAAAATTTTTCAGGCGGCGTGCTGAAACTGCGCCGCCTCCGCCTTGAGAACGACGACCTCGAGCACCTTGTTGCGCATCCGATGCTTGAACGCGCCCACCGGCTTGCCGAACTCGATTCGGGTCGCGAAATCGGCCGGGAACGACGGCGAGACATAGGACAATCGGCGGATCGTCTCGCCGCGCACGCTCGCGCCCAGCGAAAGCACGTTGTCGCCGAGCATGATGTGGTAATCGTAATCGGGCATTTCGTCGGGCAGATTCCACAACCGCTTGAGCGATGACAGCGGCAGCTTGCGCGGCATCTCGAGCCGAACCAGGTATGCGTTGGCATACTCGGCGACGGTGTAAACGGTCCCGTAGCGGCGATCGCGCTCGGTCTTGTCTTCATGCATGGTGCCCTCGAAACCGTCGAATGCCACCTTGCGCTCTGTTCTCCTGCCCGCGCCCCCCGCACGTGCGAGGATGGAGCCGATCGGCGCGAGCCCGAGCCCGTACCAGCATCCACGATATGTCAACTCGCTGGCAGGCTTGGCGTGAATTACTCCCTCGCGCAGCCGCCACACGGCCTCGGCCGACGCAATCAATAGGCCGAGCATGATCCATCCGCCGGTACTTTGCGAAAACAGCCGGTCGCCGAGCACCGCAACCGCAAACGCGGTCAGGAGCGCGGGATAAAGAATCAGATTCAGAATCAAGTTGAGTGCCGTCGAGCGGACTCTCGAAAATGCTGCGCTGCTGCCCACTGCCTCTTCGAGTTGCGCCTTTGCGCCGTCGCGCATCGCGCCGAGAATTGGCTCGGCAAGCCGAAACGCGATTTGCACCGGCGCCGGCGCTGTGCGAACGGGCGAAGCGTCAACTGAAGCCAGAACGGTATCGAAATCAGCTTCGAGCTCGCCGGGGAAGTGTTTCTCGCCAATTGGTCCGGGCAACGCATCGATGTCCTTCGGCAGACGCATCATCGCGAGACCCGGCGCCGGCGCCGCCGGCGCGGGCGCTGCTGGCGCAGCCGCTGCTGGCGTCACGGCAGCCGCGGGCTTGGGTGCCGGCGCTGGCGCTGGCTTGGGTGCGACCGCTGCTGGCGCCACTGCAGGTTTGGCAGCCGCCGCTGCCGCTGGCTTGGGTGCGACCGCTGCTGGCGCCACTACAGGTTTCGCAGCCGCTGCTGGCGCTGGCTTGGGCGCGACCGCCGCGGGCGCGCCGGTGCCGACACCTTCTTTGCGAAAGCGCGACGGCGCGTCGTCGGGGAACGTCTCGTCGGGATGCAACTGCCGGGCGCGCGCGAGCAGCACGCCTTCGCTCTCCAGATTAGCCGGGTCGGGGATGCAGCAATCTACCGGACATGCCGCCGCGCACGCTTCATGGTCGTAAAAGCCGACGCATTCGGTGCACTTCGACGGCACGATGTAATAGATGTCCTGCGCGATCGCAGGACTCGTCACGCCGCCCTGCTCCCACGGCACTCCGCCCGCGTAAATCGCCGCGTTCGGACATTCCGGCTCGCACGCTCCGCAATTGATGCATTCGCTCGTGATCGTCGTTGCCATCTCGTAAGCGGACCTCAGTTAAATGATGTTGGGGGGAAACCCGATAAGGAAAAAAGCCCGCAACAACATTGGCTTGCTTGAAGCTGACCATAACTGCTGAAAGTTTTGCCTGTCAATCACGCACAATTCAATTCAGCTAATGGGTAGGGCGCTGGATGTTCTGAAGAGAACCGGCCTGGGACTCTAGCGCCTTGCGTTCGTAAACGGGTTTTGCAACTATTACCGCGATTACTTGTTGTCCAGCCCTGACTATTGAATATGTACTAGAAGTGTACCGGGACTGGCTGTTGACTTGAACTACTGGGAGGAAAGCTCGGATGAAAAAGGCAATTGCAAGCGTGCTCGGCGTCGCGGCCATGGCTGCATTCGTGACCGCGTGCGGTCCTGACATGCAGGCGATCAACAATGCCAGCGAAAAAGCTGAAGCGGCTGCTACCAAGGCGGAAGCGTCGGCGAACGCGGCGGAAGCTTCAGCCAATCAGGCTGCGACTGCCGCTCAGGGGGCCGAGACTGCGGCCAGCGGCGCCGAGGATGCGGTTCGTCGTGCTAACGACGCGGTGTCGCGCCTGGAAGCGGCGTTCGCGACCTCGGTTACGAAGTAATCGATCAGAGATAGCTTGCAGAATTAGCCAGTTGAAGCGGTGGCGGAAGGAGCGATCTCCTTTCGCCACCGCTTAGTGTTTTTTTGTCCGTGGTCGCGTCTGGCGGTTGCTGTGAGCGCCAGTGCCGACAGCGAAACGGCGGCCCTCCTCTGGGATTCAACCAGCCGCGATTTCGTCCAAACGCTTTTCACTGCTCGACGTCGTCCAGCTACGATCCCGACTTCTCGAACGCCTCTTCCAGCGCGGCGGCTTCGAGCGAGAGCCCGCGCGTTTCGGGCAGGAAGAGTGCGACGATGATCGCATTGGGTATCGCGAGCAGGCTCAAGTATCCGACCACGACCGACAGACCGCCAAGGCGCGCGGCGAGAACCGCGATCAGGATCTGGGCGGAGACCGCGGCGGCCGCGCCGACGAGCGCGAACCATCCCATCATCGCGCCTCGGATCGCGGTCGGAAAAAGTTCGGTCGCCAGCGAATTGCCGCCCACCTGCCACGCGCTCAGGCCGGCGGTGAAACAGCAATACGTGACCTCGATCCATAGCCAGCGAAGGCCCAAGTGCGCCGGAGGACCCCAATAGAAGGCGAGCGCGCCGAGGCCGGTCATCAGGCCCGCAACGAAGGTCGTGGGGATGCGGCCGTGGCTTTCGCAGCTTCGCGCGGCGAGCGGAAAGCCGAGCATCCCCACGCCGCCTCCGAGCAGCATCAGGACGCTGGCGGCCCCCGGCGCCAACCCCACGACCGAGACCAGGTGGAAGTACGCCCAACTGCTGGCCGCGACCGCCGTGATGTTGGCCAGCAACGCGCCGACCAGAATCGTGATCGCGCGGCGTCGATAGCGCTGTCCGAACGCGTCGTAGAAGGTGCTGGCCGAAGTCGTGCCGGTCGCGGCGGCGCGTTGCCAGCGGCCGCTCTCCGGGATGACCCGGGCGGCCCTCCACAGCGCAGCGACTCCCATCGCCGACGCCAGCACCAGCATCCATCGCCACGAGTAACGACTCGCCACCATCGGCATCACGAGCAGGCACAGCCCGCCACCGAGACCCATCCCCAGCCCGCCCAGGCTTTGTCCCCACGCGCGCTCCTCGGTGGCAAGTTCCTCGGCCAGGATCACGATACAGCCGGCGATGGTCGCGCCGAGGAAGGCGTAGAGCGCGGTCTCGCACAGCGTGAACGCCGCGATGTTGGTCGAGAACGCCGCGGCCAGCGCGCTAACCGGGGTGCCGGCCATGCACACCAGCAGCATCCGGCGGCGCCCCAGCCGATCGATCATCCGCGAGAGCCCCAGCGCGCCGATCGCCGAGAGCGAAATCCATGCGAACAGGCCTGCGATTCCCGACTCGCCAAGGTGAAAGCTCTTTGCGATCCAGGGTGAGCCGATGCCGTTGATCGACATCGTGAAGCCTTCGAAGGCGAGCACCTGCGCGATCGAGGGGGCCAGCCGGCGATTTCTGAGCGCGGCCGCCTGGTCACCGAGCCCGCGCGAAGCTCCAGCGGCGTTGGCGGCCGAATTGGCGTCAGGCTGGGCGATCGAAGCCACCGGCGCTCCTTGCTCTCAGGCGATGCGCCCGAAACAGAATTTCGAGCCGTTCGAGCACTTTCGTGTACGAATCGCCTTTTACTCGTCCGACGAGTCTGCCGCGGCGGGATTCGCCGCGTGCCGGAGCGCCTTGCGAACCCGCTCGCGCAACGTGTCGTCGCGCTCGATTCGCCCCTCGAGCTGCCTGAACTGCGCAACCGTGAGACCTTGTCTCGAAGCGGCCTGCTCGATGGTCAGGTTGTGGTCTTTCTGCATCGCCGCGTAAACGCTGACGTACTTGTCGACCTGGCTGGTCGGAACATCCTTGTCATCCTCGTCGGTCTCATCCTGGGCCACCGGGGCTGCGGACTCCACTGCGAGTTGAAGAGCTTGCGGTTGACGTTGACAGTTAATCTGGCGAGTGCTGCCGGTTGACGCGACGGGCGCCGGCCACGCGAGCGAAGCCGGGATCATCCCGATTGCTCCACAGATTATTGCCATCACCGCAATCGGCGCGCCGGCGCGCTTGCCTGCGATCGGCTCGTTGATTTGGTACACCTTGATAGCCTCCGCCAGAAATCCAGCCAGCTTGCGACGATCCATCCTTGCACGCCGCGCGAACTTCATAAAGATACTTGGTTGACAACAGTCCCCTTGCATTGCCTGACGCGATGCTTAAATCTCGGCAACGGTCCGGCGACCGCCGGTGTGGTGGTCTGCCGGGCTGAATCCGGGACGAGATAGCAAGACGGAGATATATTTACATGCCAGCCAAAACGGTTGAGCTGCACGAGAGAGCGCGGGTCGGAATTGTCAAGGGCGCGACGCTGGTGGCGGAAGCCGCGCGCGTAACGCTCGGCCCCAGGGGCCGCAACGTGATGATCCAGAGGAGCTTCGGCTCGCCGATCATAACCAAGGACGGCGTGACCGTGGTCAAGGAAATCGAACTCGAGAACCGCTTCGAGAACATGGGCGCGCAGCTGATTCGCGAGGTCGCGCAGAAGACCTCCGACGTCGCCGGCGACGGCACCACGACCGCGACGCGTGCTGGCGGGAGCGATCGTGCGCGAGGGGATCAAGCTGCTGGCGGCGGGATTCCCCGCGATGGAATTGCGGCGCGGAATCGATGCCGCGGTGGTCAAGGCGGTTGCAACTATCAAGGAGATGTCGCGGCCGGTGAAGGAGCGCGAGCGGCTGGAGCAGGTCGCGACGGTATCGGCCAATGGCGACCACCCGATTGGCAAAATTGTTGCCGACGCGATGGACAAGGTCGGCAAGGAAGGCGTGATCACCGTCGAAGAGGCGCGCGGCCTGGATACGGTGCTCGATCTGGTTGAAGGGATGCGCTTCGATCGCGGCTACCTGTCGCCGTACTTCGTCACCAATGCCGACAAGTTGACGGTTGAACTCGACGAGCCGCTGATTCTGTTCCACGAAAAGAAACTTTCGAGCCTGCGCGAAATCCTGCCGCTGCTCGAGAGCGTTGTGCAGACCGGGCGCCAACTCCTGATAATCTCGGAGGACGTCGAGGGCGAGGCGCTGGCCGCGCTGGTCGTCAACAAACTGCGCGGAACGATCAAAGTCGCGGCCGTGAAGGCGCCAGGCTTCGGCGATCGACGCAAGGAAATGCTGCAGGACATGGCGATTCTGACCGGCGGCACTCTGATCGCCGAGGAACTCGGCGCCAAGATCGAGAAGGTCGAGATCGCCGCGCTCGGCAAGTGCAAGAAGGTTCTGATCGACAAGGACAATACCACAATGATTGGCGGCGCCGGCAAGAAGTCCGAGATCCAGGGACGAATCGAATTGATCCGGCGCCAGATTGAAGAAACTACCTCGGACTACGACCGCGAGAAGCTACAGGAGCGGCTGGCCAAGCTCACCGGCGGCGTCGCCGTGATCAAGGTTGGCGCGGCGACCGAAGTCGAACTGAAAGAAAAAAAGGCGCGCGTTGACGACGCCGTTCATGCGCTCCGCGCCGCGGTCGAGGAAGGAGTTGTGCCGGGCGGTGGCGTCGCACTCGTGCGCGCGATCGCGGCGGTGAAGTCGCTCAGACTCGATCAGAACAAAAAGGCCGGCGCGGGAATCGTTGCGGCTGCGATGGCGGAACCGCTCAAGCAGATCGCGCGTAACGCCGGTCACGAACCGGAAATCGTTCTCAACGCCGTGCTCGAAGGCAAAGGTGATTTCGGTTTCAATGCCGCCACCGAAATTTACGAAGATCTCTTCAAAGCGGGCGTGATCGATCCGGCCAAGGTGGTCCGTTCCGCGCTCGAGAACGCGGCCAGCGCCGCATCGATGATGCTGACGACTGAGGGCGCCGTGGCTGAAGCGCCGAGGAAGCCGGCTCCGATGGTGGGGATGCCTGGCGGCGGTGGCATGGGCGGCATGGGCGGTATGGGCGGTATGGGCGGTGGCATGGGCGGCATGGAGGACTACGGCGACGACTTCTAGTCGCTCGGCGGGTATTATCACCAGCGGAACGGTGCCGGTGGGAACCAAGAAAGCGCTTTGTCCGGGAGATTAGGCCAAGTGCATCAAATATTCGTTTTCGCGCTCTCGTTATAGTTACATCGTAAACCGAGTAGCTACACGCAACTCTGCCGAGCGCGAGAAGGTTAGCAATGAGGCGGAATATCCCGCTGTGAGTACGTCCATCAATGGTATTTTTCACCGGCAATTCATACGACAAAGACTTGCATGGGACTGGGAGTTTGTGAGACAAAGTTTAGGATCTTAATGCAGGGGCCGTGAATTACTTGGCAATGCTCCTGCGCATTCCTTAGGAGGAATAAATGGAAGGGTTAATGAGAAAATCTTCAAAACTGGTTGGTCTTGCCGGGGCTGTGTTGGCCCTTTCGTTGCTCGCGGGATGTGCGTCGAACGAGCCGGATCCGGCACAGCGCGCCGTCAACGCGGCGAACCGCGCTGATCAGGCTGCGGCCCGCGCGGACGGGGCGGCCTCGAAATCGGCGGCTGCTGCTGCGCAGGCTCAGGCGGCTGCGAGCCGCGTAGAGCAGGCGGCCAGCGATGCGAAGGCGGCTGCGGACCGTGCAGAGGCGATCGCGTCGAAGACGATGGCGGAACATCATCCGGCGGCACACCACGCCCGTCATCACAAGAAGGCGGCCGAGGCAGGCGCAGCGGCTGGTGGCGAAGCGGCTCCAGCGCCAGCGGCTGGTGGCGAGGCGGCTCCAGCGCCCGCTCCGGCTCCCGCTACTCCGTAATTTCGCTCAGGCTTGATAATCACGAGGGCGGTTGCATTGGCAGCCGCCCTCGTTCGACTTTGTATCTTCTCTCGCCGGACTGATTACTCAGTTGCGGCATCGGGCTTTGTTGACTAGCAGTTGCCGCGCGCGTGTACGCGCCCGGCGGCTACTCGTGTAGCAATTCAACTCGCGAAGGTGACTATTACTTTCAGCGATCCGGGCTTTTGCGCGGTCGCAAACGCCTCGGTGATCTGCGCCAGCGGAAACCGATGCGTCACCAGTTCAGCGGCGTTGATCACGCCGCGCTCGACCAGCGACAATGCCTGGCGCGTTTCGTCGGGTCCGCATGAGTAGCTCGGAATTAGCCGGGTCTCGTTGAAGTAGAGATCGTGCGGCTTGACGAGCAGTTCGTCGTCGGGCGGCGTCGCCGTGAATTGAACGACCGTTGCGCCCTTTCCGGCGGCGCCAATGCCGGCGGCGATTGCTTTCGAAGTGCCGGGTCCGACGATCACGACGTCGGCCATCGCGCCGTTGGTGATTTCGCGCACTTGCTCGATCATGTTGTCGCCTTCGACAACGATTGTGCGATCCGCTCCGAGTTCGATCGCGCGGGCGGCGCGCGAATGGAACAGGTCTGCGCCAATGATCGTCCCGGCGCCGAGATGCCGCGCCAACTTCACGTGCATCATGCCCATGATGCCGAGACCGATGATCAGAATTGTCTCGCCGGCCTTCAGGCCCGAGCGCCTGAGCGACTTGACGACGCAGGCTGCGGGCTCGATTAGCACGCCGTCGGCGTCGGCCATCGAGTCGGGGAGCCGCAGCGTGTCGCGCTGATTGGCCGCGCTCACGAGAAAGAACTCCGCCATCCCGCCCGGAACGATGTTGGTCGCGCGCCAGGTCGCGCACTGTGCGTATTCGCCGCGCCTGCACGCCGCGCATTGAAAGCAGGGCGCATGATGGTGCACGAAAACGCGGTCGCCGGTCTTGAAGCCGCGCACCGCCGCGCCGGTCTGCTCGACGACGCCGACCGGTTCGTGGCCCAGCACGAGCGGCGCCTTGCGCTTGAGGTACCAGGGCATGATGTCGCCCGAGCAGATGCCGCATGCGCTCGCGCGGACCAGAATGTCGTCGTCGCCGACCTCGGGGCGGGGGCTTTCCTCGACGCGGATGTCGCCGAAATCGTAGAGCCGTGCAACCTGCATAAACTTACCGGGTCGCGGACCCGGGATGTTGGAACTTTGTGGTCCGCGCGCGCTCTTGTCAACGCCATGGCGCGGCGACGGCCAAGAATCCGCCGTGCCGCGAACGACCCGCCATGTTAGAATCGCATCATGCCACGGCCGAAATGCCCGCCGATAGCCGCCGACATAATCACGGAGGTCGGCGACAAAGTCGTTTTGATCGAACGCAGGAATTTTCCACTCGGCTGGGCCATTCCCGGCGGATTCGTCGATTTTGGCGAGACCGTCGAGGATGCGGCGATTCGCGAGGCACGCGAGGAGATCTCGCTCGAAGTCGCAATCCGCGCGCTGCTCGGCGTGTATTCACGGCCCGAACGCGATCCGCGCGGCCAGACGATCACGGTGGTATATGTCGCGCGCGCATCCGGGACCCCGCGCGCCCCCGATGACGCGAAGAACGCCCGGCTCTGCGATCCGCGCAAGCCGCCCACTCCGCTCGCGTTCGATCACGCGGAGATTCTCGCCGACTACGTGCGCTGGCTCGAGACCGGTGAATTCCCCGCTCCGTGGCGCAAGCACTAAGGCGCAAGCCGCCGGGCGTCAGCGCGCCGGCGAATCCGACCGCATCCGCGCCCGGAAGATCAGCGCGGCGCCGAAGTATGCAGCCAAGAGCACTGGAAACCCCGGGTGCGGCACCGCCTTGACCAGGGCGGTCACGATGCAGATCGCGAGTATCGCGGCGCCGGCAATCAACGCGATCTGCCGGGCTGCTTCGCGCGGCTGGAAGCCATCCCATGCGGCGAGCATCCCGAACAGGTAGGCGGGCAGCAGCAGCAGGGTCTCGGGGATCCACGCAAGCGGCGACATCAGAAGCGCAAGCGCGACCCACAGCCCGAACAGGAGACCGTCGAGATCGGCGCGTTCGCGGCCCGTTATCGTGGCTGCCGCGGCGATTGCGAGCAGCGCGAGGTCGATGAGTGCGGCGAACCCCAGGACTGCGAACAGCGGCGCCGCGGCGATCGTCGTGCCGGCGAAGTGCGCAACGCATTTTCGCACAAAAGCGAGCGTGGTGAGTTCGGCGTGCGCCACGTTGCCATAGGAAACGGGCATTCCCAGCGTCGCGAGCTCGATCCAGTGGGCGGGATCCGTCAGCATTACGCCGGCGACGAAGCAGCCGATCGCCCAGCCGAGCGCACGCCAGCGGCGGCCGAACAAAAAATATCCGCCGGCCGTCACTGGATAAAGCTTCACCAACGCCGCTAGCGCCAAGCACAGCCCCGCGGCAGCCGAGCGCTCGCGGCGCGCGCAGAACCATGATGCGGACAACAGCGCCAGCAGCATCGGCGTAACCTGGGCAGCGACCAGCGCACCCGCGAACTGTCGCGACAGCATCACCAGCGAAAGCACGATGATCGTCGGCGCCGCGCCGAGCGGAGGAGCGTTCGCGCGCGCCAGCATCAGCACGGTGGCGGCAAGGCATAGCATCTGCGCCGCCTCCCAGATCCAGAATGCGGTTTTCTGATCGAGCCGGGCCAGCGGAGAAAATACCTCGACGAAAAACGGCGAGTAATTACAATAGCGTGGCCGCGACAGGCCGGGTCGCAGGTCGGTTTGTTTGAGCGATACCAGCCACGGGTCGCCGCCAGTCGAATAGTCGGTCCACCAACCGTAGAAGAAAGAGAAATCGACGTCGTCGTAGCGGTGCGAGACCGCGCGAATGCGTTGGGCGAGCGAAAGCGCCACGACGATCGCGAGGATCGCAGCCGCAGCCGTGGTAATCGGAAGCCGCCGCTGAGCGATGCGCAAATCCGCGCGCTCGGCCATCGCTGCTAGCGCTTGAGCTTCGCGACCGCGCGTTCGATGCGATCGAATGCCTGGTTCAGATTCTCGATCGAAGTGGCGTACGAAATCCTGACGTGATCCGGCGCGCCGAAGTCGTTGCCGCCAACCAGCGAAACGTGCGCTTGGTCGAGCAAAAACGCCGCGAGCCCGTCGCCATCGGCGATTTCCTTGTCGCCAAAGCGGCTGCCGATCAGTTCCGACACGTTGGGGAAAACGTAAAACGCGCCCTGCGGTGTATTGGGCAGCTTGAAGCCCGGGATGCGCCGCACGCGCTCGACCACCAGCGCGTTGCGGTTGCGGAACGCCTCGAGCATCGGTTTGAGCTCGTCCTGCGGGCCGGTCAGCGCCTCGATCGCGGCAGCCTGCGCGATGGAATTGGGATTGCCGCTGTTCTGGCTCTGCAAGCGTCCGGCAGCCGCGATCGCTTCTTTCGGCCCGGCCGCAAATCCGATTCGCCATCCCGTCATCGCGTAGGTCTTCGACAGCGAGTTGAACACGATGCCCCTGGACTTGAGCCGCGGCTCGAGGTGGAACAGGTGCGGCGCGAGCCCGTCGTAAACGATGTGCTCGTAAACGTCGTCGGACATCACCCAGATGTCGGTGCCGACCAGCACCCTGGCGATGGCCGTGAGCTGTTCGGGCCCGCACACGGCGCCGGTTGGATTCGACGGCGAGTTGAGCATGATTGCGCGCGTGCGCGGCGTAATTGCGCGGCGCAAAGCCTCGGGCTCGAGCACGAAGCCTGTCTCTTCGGAGCACGGCACGAACTTGGGCTCGGCGCCCGCCAGAGAGACCATCGCGGCGAAGCTCACCCACGCCGGCGTCGGGATGATCACTTCATCGCCCTCGTCGAACAACGCGGCGATCACGTTGGCCTCGGCCTGCTTGCATCCGGCCGACGCGATTATCTCGCCCGGCTCGTAGTCGAGGTTATTGTCGCGCTTGAGCTTGAGCTTGATCGCATTTTTGAGCGCCGCGGTTCCGCCCACCGGCGTGTACTTGGTTTGGCCCGCGGCGAGCGCTTTGCAGGCGGCCTCCTTGATGCGCTCGGGGGTGTCGAAGTCGGGCTCGCCGGCGCCCAGCGAGATGACGTCGATTCCGGCGAGCTTCATTTCGGTGGCGCGGGCGTCGGCCGCCAAGGTCGCGGACGGTTTGATAGCGGCAATTCTGCGATTAAGCTTCAGCATTGGTTAAATCCAGATGTCGAATGATCCAGTGAAACACACATGGCGCTCGGCAGGCGCGGACGCGGACAGATTGTATCTTTCCCGGCGGTTTGAAAAAACCGCCTGCTGAAATGCGCCGCAACGCTTTTCGGATCTCGCGGCTCAAGCGACTTTGAGCTTTGCGCGCAGGCGCTCGATCACGAGTTCCGGGACCAGTTCCGGCAAGCGCTTGCCATAGGCTGCGACTTCCTTGATCAGGTGCGAGGAACTGAAGAACAGCCGCGGATTGGAGAACATGAAGACGGTCTCGACGGTCGGGCTCATCTGCTTGTTCATCTGCGCCATCTGCAGCTCGTAATCGAAATCCGTCACGGCGCGCAGTGAACGAATCAACACCCTGGCGCCGATTCGTTCCGCGTAATCGACCGACAGTCCGCTGAACTTGTCCACGCGGGCGCGCGGCTCGAGGTCGTGGATGACTTCGCGGATCATTTCGACGCGTTCGTCGCCGGAAAACAGCGCCGCATCCTTGTGCGGATTGTAGGTGACCGCGACGATCACCTCGTCGAAGATCGCGACGCTGCGCCGGATGACGTCAATGTGTCCGTTGTGGATCGGGTCGAAGCTGCCGGGGTAAACCGCGATCAACGGGGAACGCTCTTTGCCTTTGTTGCTCATTTTCCTGAAGCCATCACTGTGCGATCGGCGCCGGATTGGGTCGCCGGTAAAAGGCGATCCGGTGATCGCCGATGGTTGCGATAAACGCGCGCTCATGGTCTTTGGGAGCGGGTGGCGCCGCGGGCGCGCGCTTCGATTGTTCCACTACTACCCATCCGCCGGGCGCGACGAGCTGGAATTCGCCAAGCAGGGCCAACACCTCCGCGCTCATGTCATCCTTGAACGGCGCGTCAACGAAGACCAGGTCGAAAGACTCGTGCGAGCGTCCGAGTTCGCCGAGCGCGCGGCGCACGTCGGATACGACCATGCGGGCGCGATCGCTCAGTTCAAGCTCGGCAAGATTGGCGCGAATCGCCGCGGCGGCGTCGCGCGAGGAATCCACAAACGTCACGTGTGCGGCGCCGCGCGAGAGCGATTCGATTCCCAGCGAGCCGCTGCCGGCGAAAACGTCGAGCACGCGCACCCCGCCAAGATCCATCCGCACCGCCAGCCGCGAGAAAATCGACTCGCGCGCTCGCGCCGAAGTGGGCCGGGTGTGCAAACCGCGCGGTGCCTTGAGCCGCCTGCCGTGAGCTTGTCCCGCAATAATTCGCATCGCATCAGTTTCCTTCGAGGCGTGTTTCGATCGAATCGGCGAACGCGTCTTAATCGAATCGGCTAACGCCTCTTGCCTCGAAGTCGCGGACGATAGATAACCCGTTCTGCCCGGACCCCGCAAGTTCGCGGTCAGATTAAGCGGTGAAGCTTGCGCCTCTGGCGGATTGACGAAATTTTAGCTACCAATCATTAGATTTCCGAAACTCAAGAACTTCGATGCCGAAGGCCCAGTAATACTCCAGCCATGCCCGAAAACCAGCAACCCAAGTTTTCCGACGCCGCGCTTGCCGAGTACCGGCAACTGCTCGGCCGCTACCCGACGCGGCAGGCTGCGCTGCTGCCGACGCTGTGGATCGCGCAGCGCGAGTTCGGATGGCTCAGCGATGCGGCGCAGGACTACGTCGCGCATCTGATGGAACTGCCGCCCGCGCACGTGCGCGCCGTGGTGTCATTCTACACGATGTTCCATCGCAAGCCGGTCGGCCGCCACCTGCTCGACGTGTGCACGAATCTCTCGTGCCGGCTGCGCGGCGCCGACAAAATCGTGGACTGCATCCGGCGCCGGCTGAAAATCGAGATAGGCGAGACGACCCCCGACGGCAAGTTCACGCTGGGCTCGGCCGAATGCCTGGCGTCATGCGGGACCGCGCCGATGCTCCAGCTCAATCAGGACGCGTACGTCGAAAACCTCACCGAAGAAAGTATTCTCAAACTGATCGACGAGCTTGCCGCACGTGACAACTGAGCTAATCGCCGGCGCGATCAAAGCGATCCTGATGATCCTGGTCGCATTGAATCTGTCGCTGTTCCTGCTCTATTTCGAGCGCAAGGGCAGCGCGCTGATCCAGGACCGAATCGGATCGAATCGGGTCACGGTAACCGGACTCGGCAAGCGCATGGGGATGCCCAACCTCGGAATCATCAACACCACCATCGCCGACCCGATCAAAATGTTCACCAAGGAAGACTTCGTTCCGGCCGGCGCGGACAAATTTCTGCATGCGCTGGCGCCGTTCCTGGCGCTGTTCCCGGTTATGATCACGTTCGTCGTGATCCCGTTTGGCGACACAATTTCGATTTCCGGCCATCGCATCGATCTCGAGGCGGCCAACCTCAACGCCGGCGCGCTCTATCTGCTCGCGACGATCGGCCTGGGCGTGTATGGCGTCGCGCTCGCAGGATGGTCCTCGAACAATCGATGGGCGCTGCTCGGCGGGATTCGGGCGACGGCGCAGATGATCTCGTACGAGCTTGCGATGGGACTCGCGATCGTGTCGGTGATCATGACCTTCGGCACCCTGAACTTGCAGGAAATTGTGCGCGGGCAGGGCGGCGTGTGGTTCGGATTTTTGCCGCGCTGGGCAATTTTCACGCAGCCGCTCGCCTTCATTCTCCTGCTGGTGGCGGGCGCCGCGGAATCCAAGCGCGTGCCGTTCGACCTGCCGGAGGGCGAGTCGGAACTGATCCAGGGTTATTTCATCGAATACTCCGGCGGCAAGCAGGCGGTCTTCATGCTGACCGACTTTGCCGAGCAGGCGCTGGTCGCGATGCTGCTGACAACGTTTTTCCTCGGCGGATGGCAGATTCCGTGGCTCATGCGCGACGGATTTCATCTCCCGGGCGGCGCATTTCTTGCCCTCCCCGCACTGGCGGTCTCACTGATGGGTGTAGCCGCATTCCTGGTCAAGGTCGTCGCGCTGTGCATGTTTCTCGGCATGGTGCGATGGACTCTGCCGCGCTTCCGCTACGATCAGTTGATGCGTCTGGGATGGAAAGGACTGGTGCCGCTCGGACTGTTCAACGTGCTGGTGACCGCATTCGTCGTGGTGGCAACCGGGAGAGTCCAGTGATGCCGCCGTTCCTCTATATCTTTCTCGGCGCGTTGGCGATCGTCTCGGCGCTCGGCGTTATCGTCCAGCGCAATCCGATTCATTCGCTGCTCGCCTTGATCGCAACGCTGATGACCGTCGCCATTCTGTTTATTGGCGAAGACGCCGTCGTGGTCGGCTTCCTGCAAATCATTGTCTATGCCGGCGCGATCATGGTTCTGTTCCTTTTCGTGATTTGGCTGTTGAATCTTCAAGTCGAGACCGGTCCGACGGGTCATCTCGCGCTCAAGTTGTTGGGCTCACTCGCAGCGGCTCTGCTGGTGACCGAGCTGTTTTTTTTCCTCGCTCCCCCTCATCTGCAGGTGAAGTTCACTCACGAACCCTTGGGCTATGGTTCGCTCGCAAGCCTGGCCGGGAAGATGTTCACCGACTACCTGGTCGCTTTCGAGGTGACCTCTGTGCTGCTGCTGGCCGCGGTGGTCGGTTCGGTCGCGCTGGCGCGGCGGCTGCCGGGCACGGATGACCCGCGTGCAGCGAGGAAGGTCGCATCGTGATTCCGCTCACCTACATGATGTCGCTGAGCGCGATCATCTTTGCGATCGGCGTGGCCGGCGTGATCATCCGCCGCAACATTCTCGTGATGTTCATGTCGATCGAGTTGATGCTCAATGGGGTAAATCTCGCCTTCATCGCGCTCGGCAGCCGGCTCGGTTCGATGGACGGTCAGGTGATCGTTTTCTTCGTCATGACTGTCGCGGCGGCCGAAGCGGCGGTTGGCCTGGGCATCATCATCTCGATTTTCCGCAATCGTGAAACCGTTCACGCCGACGACCTGACTCTGATGAGATGGTGACCAATACCAATGACGGTTGAGTTTCCAGCACTCGCGCTTATCCTGCTGTTTCCCGCGCTCGGCGTCGTATTCAACCTGTTCCTCGGGCCCAGGTATGGACGCGGCGCGGTCAGCGTCGTCGGGCCGGGGGTTATGTTCGTCGCGTTAGGCGTTGCGGCGTGGGCATTCTTGACGCTGCTCGCGATGCCCCCGGGTGGCGCGCTTGCCGTGCATCTGTGGGGATGGATCGAGGCGGGGAGATTTCACACCGAGTTCGGCCTGCGCCTCGACGCGTTGTCGGGCGTGATGGTGATGATAGTCACCGGGGTCGGTGCACTAATTCATCTTTACTCAGTCGGATACATGGCGCACGACGAGGACTTTGCGCGCTTCTTTACCTACATGAACTTGTTCGCGCTCTCGATGCTGATACTGATTCTTGCGGACAACTTGCTAATGATGTTCGTGGGATGGGAGGGCGTGGGGCTATGTTCCTACTTGCTAATCGCATTTTGGTACACGAATCCTCAGTTCGCCTATAATGGCCGCAAAGCATTTGTCGTCAACCGAATTGGTGACGCGGGCTTTCTGCTCGGGATCTTCACCATCGCCGCCACGCTCGGTGCGCACGGCGTCTGGACGCTGGACTTCGTCGAGCTCCGCCAGCATGCAGCCCTGCTCGGCGGCGCCGCCGCGACCGCGGCCGGGTTCCTGCTCTTCATCGGCGCGACCGGCAAGTCGGCGCAGATTCCGCTCTACGTATGGCTGCCCGACGCGATGGTCGGACCGACTCCTGTCAGCGCGCTGATCCACGCGGCGACGATGGTCACCGCGGGCGTGTACATGATCGCGCGGCTCGGTTTTATCTACACGATGGCGCCTGCCACGCTCGATCTGGTTGCGACAATTGGCGGATTAACAGCGCTGTTTGCCGCGACCATCGCGATCGTCCAGCCCGACATCAAGAAGGTGCTCGCTTACTCGACCATCAGCCAGCTCGGCTACATGTTTCTGGGCGTCGGCTCGGGCGCGTATGCGTCGGGCATCTTCCACCTCATGACCCACGCGTTCTTCAAGGGCTTGCTGTTCCTGTGCGCCGGCTCGGTGATTCACGCGCTCGGCGGCGAGCAGGACATGAACAAGATGGGCGGATTGCGGCGCAAGCTGCCGATCACGTTCTGGACTATGTTTGTCGCGACGCTGGCGATCGCCGCGGTGCCCCCGTTCTCCGGTTACTTCTCCAAAGACCTGATCCTCGAGGCGGCCTACGATTCGGGACATTCGTGGCTCTGGTTGTTCGGCGTGATCACCGCCGGGCTCACGTCGTTCTACATGTTCCGGCTGATCTTCATGACGTTCTTTGGCGGGTCTCGCGTCGATTCTGAAAAAGAGCATCATCTGCACGAATCGCCGGCCGTAATGACTATTCCGTTGGTCGTACTGGCTATTCTCGCGACGCTTGGCGGATTGGTAAATGTTCCCGACGGACTGCTGTGGGGAAATGCGTTCGTACGCTTCCTCACGCCTGCCGTCGGCTCCTTCCGGCCGATCGTCGAGGCTAGCCCGGCTTCCCTGTCTCTCGCCGCGAGCGTCGCCTCGGGCCTCGGAATAGCGCTCGCATACCTGTTCTATCTGCGCTTGCCGGGGATCCCGATGCTGCTCGCGTGGCGGCTCAAGGATGCCTACAACTTGCTGCTCAACAAGTACTATATCGACGAACTATATAATTTCATCGTCACGCGTCCGCTGTTTTGGGTATCGGACAATGTGCTCAACCGCGCGATCGACAGCTTTGCGATCGACGGCGCCGCCGACGGTGCCGGCCTTGCCGTCCAGACTTCGGCCAGATAGCGCGTCGCGCTGAAACCGGCAACGTCCAGCACTATGCATTTGTTTATCTGCTCGGCGCACTGGGCATTGTGGCTTACTACCTGTTCCTGGTGACGCGCTGATGAACGGCGGCTTGCTCACAGCTTTGATTTTCCTGCCGCTGATCGGCGCGCTCTTCATCCTGATGCAGAGCGAAGAGCGGGCGATTTGGAACTCGGCGTTCATTTTTTCGCTGCTTCCGCTGGCGCTGAGTTTCTATGTCCTGGCGGAATTCAATCCGCAGGTCGCGGACTACCAGTTCGCCGAACAATATGATTGGATTCCCGCATTCGGCATTACATACCATGTCGGTATCGACGGCATTAGCCTGTTTCTCGTCCTTCTGACCACTATTCTGATTACTCTGTCGCTGCTTTACTCTGGCGGCGGCGATATCGAGGAGCGTCCGCGCGAATTCTGCTTCTTCATGCTCGTGCTGGAAACCGGTCTGCTCGGCGCGCTGCTCTCGGTCGATCTGTTCCTGTTCTATGTGTTCTGGGAAGTAATGCTGATTCCGATGTACTTCCTGATCGGCATTTGGGGACACGGCCGCAGGGTTTACGCTGCCATCAAGTTCGTATTGTTCACGATGGTTGGGTCGCTGCTGATGCTGGTCGCGATCCTGTACCTGGTGTACTCGGCGCACGAGCATTTCAACCGGACCAGCTTCGATTTGCCCCTGCTTTACCAGGTGCCGCTCACTGTCACCGAGGGCCGTTGGCTGTTTGCGGCGTTCGCGCTGGCTTTCGCGATTAAGGTCCCGATGTGGCCGGTGCATACCTGGCTGCCCGATGCTCACACCAACGCGCCGACTGCCGGCTCGGTCATTCTGGCCGGCGTGATGCTCAAGATGGGCACCTACGGCTTCCTGCGCTTCGCCATTCCGCTGTTTCCCACCGTCGCCGTCGAGGCGACTGCGCTGTTCATGGCGCTCGCCATAATCGGGATCATCTACGGTGCGTTGGTCGCGATGATGCAGCCCGACCTGAAGCGGTTGATTGCATACTCATCGGTTAGTCACCTGGGGTTCGTGATGCTGGGAATTTTCGCGCTCAACCCCGAAGGTATCGATGGCGCGATCTACCAGATGCTCAATCATGGCGTTTCCACCGGCGGATTATTTTTGCTGGTTGGAATGCTCTACATGAGGCGCCATACGCGCGAGATTTCCGAGTTCGGCGGCCTGTGGAAGCGCGTGCCCGTTTACGCCGCAATCTTTATGGTCGTGATGCTCTCGTCGATCGGACTGCCCGGGCTCAACGGCTTTGTCGGCGAGTTTCTGATCATGCTCGGCGCGTTCCTGCGAATCAGGCTGGCTGCTGTTTTCGCAGTTATGGGCGTGATCCTGGGTGCGCTCTATATGCTCTGGACCTACGAGCGCGTGATGTTCGGACCGATCACCAGAGCGGTGAACGAAACGATCAGTGATCTGACCGGTCGCGAGATTGCCGTGATGGCGCCGGTGATCGCGTTGATGCTGTTCATGGGACTTTTCCCGCGTCCACTGATCAGCCGGATCGAGCCGTCGGTGACTGCAATGCTCGCGAGGGCAAATGTCGCCGAGGCTCTTCTCGGCGTTGAACACCAGCCGAATCGTCTGGCGGCTCTTTCGCCGGCTCGGCATACACTAAATCGCGAACCCGAGATGGCGGCGGCCGCACGATGAGTCCTTTTAACCTGGCCGCAATCAACTTCGTCTGGCTGCCAATCCTGCCGATGGTAGTCGTCACCGTGGCCGCGATGGCGGTGCTGCTGGCTGGGGTGCGCACCGACGACAGCGAAAGCGAAGGGCTGGGCCTGCTGACGCTGGCGTCGCTCGCGGTTGCGTTCGTATTCACGCTCGGAATCCTGGGACAGTACGGTGTCGCTTTTGCGGGCGCGATCTCGATCGACAGTTTTTCGGCATTTTTCGAGCTGGTGATTTTGATCGCCGCGATGTTTACCGTCATGATGTCGCTCGATTACGCCGCCGAAAACCGTATTCCCGGCGCCGAATACTATTCGTTGCTGCTGTTTTCCGTGCTCGGCATGATGCTGATGGCGGCGGCTGGCGACCTGATAGTCATCTTCCTCGGCCTCGAGACGATGTCGATTACGGTTTACGTGCTGGCGGGAATCATGCGCCGCAGTGCCAAATCGAGTGAAGCGGCAATAAAATATTTTTTGCTGGGCGCGTTCTCGACAGGTTTCCTGCTCTATGGAATCGCGCTGGTGTACGGCGCGACGGGCACTATCAAGCTTGGCCCGATTCATGACGCACTTGCTTCGGGCGCGGTGGGATCGAATCCGCTGCTGCTGGGCGGCATCGGCATGATGGTGATCGGTTTTGGCTTCAAGGTCGCCGCAGTGCCATTTCATATGTGGACACCGGACGTTTATGAGGGTGCGCCTTCTCCGGTGACCGCCTTCATGGCGGTGGGCGTGAAGCTCGCGGCGTTCGCCGTCTTTATTCGCGTCTTCCTGGTCGATTTTGCGTCCGTCGGCGCGCACTGGCAGACAGTGCTGTGGGTCCTTGCGGCACTGACGATGACGGGCGGAAATCTAATCGCCGTCGTCCAGACCAATATCAAGCGGATGCTTGCATACTCGGCGATTGCGCACGCCGGTTATCTGTTGCTCGGCATGGCGGCGGGAGTGCGATCGGGGCCGGCAATTCTTTACTATCTTCTCGGCTACGCATTCACAAACCTGGGCGCGTTCTCGGTAGTAATCGTGCTCGAACGGCGCGGCGGAGCAGGTAATTGGATTAGCGACTTTCGCGGCCTGGCGGCGCGCCAGCCGTTGCTTGCCGGCGCAATGGCTATCTTTCTGTTGTCGTTGGCCGGGGTTCCTCCGATGGCCGGCTTCGTTGGCAAGTTCTACATCTTCAGCGAGGCGCTGCATCAGGGATACGTGGGACTGGTAATAATCGCGGTACTCAATAGCGTAGTCTCTGCCTATTACTACTTTTATGTTCTGGTCGCGATGTATATGCAGGAGGGCGGTGTCGAAGTTGAGCGCCTGACTGCGCGGCCTGCGCTGGTTGCGGCAATCGGACTGGCAGCGCTCGCTACGATCTTGATCGGCGTTTATCCCGAGCCGTATATCGCATCAGCCGCCAACGCATTTCATTCCGCCAGCGGCGCCGAAGGAATCCACTCCGCCGCGCTCGAACCGTAGCCCGAGTCTTTCGAGCGCCGCACGAATATTGACCAGCGCCTTGTGCGCCTGCACGTGCGTCCGTCCCGCGCCGACGATCGTTCCCACTGTGTATTGGCCGGGATTCGCGAGATCGCGCTCATCGTAATCTCCTTCCCCGCCGGCGAAGCAGGATGCAGCCGCGACTCTGTGCTCAGCTATCGCGGCCGGGGTAGGTCTCTTCAAGTTCCCGCGCCACCGAGCGCATCGGCGGACCTACCAGCCGTCCCGAGGGCATCAGCCAGTTGAGAATTCGCGTGAGCGGCCGCTTACTCGCGACCCGACGCTCCGCGCTTCGCACCATGTCGAGTTCATGCTCGACGATTCGAGAGTTGTGCCGATTTGCGAGCCCAATGCCCGCGAGAATAACGCGCCGCTCTTCCACCCGATTTCCTCCACCGCATCCGCCCCTAAGGCGCCAAATAATGATCGAATGATACAGATGCCTGCGAAATAGTCAAAAAATTTCTTGCCGCCGGGCCCCGCGACCCGTGCCGACAGGCGGTTGAATACGACGCGAAACGCGCGCTTGAAGTTGCGCTGCGCCTATCGTATTGTTGGCGCGTTTCGAGTTTCTGCGTTCAAGTGAGCACCGAGCAATCAAGGAGAAAGCGATGCGCAAGGTCCTGCTTCTGGCACTAGTTTCGATGTTCTTCGCAACGGCTTGCACCAAATCCGAAGAGACGGCTCCTGCCCCTCCCGAGGCTGCTGCGTCTGCGCCTGCGGCCAGCGAGGCGGCCAGCGCCGCTGCCGCGCCCAGCGCGGCTGAAGCCGCCAGTCCTGCTGCCGCAGCCAGCGCGGCTGCGCCGTAATTCACTTCGTTTCCTGGCGAGTTCCCGCGCGCCACCCAGAGCCGTCGGCGCGCGGGAGACTCGCTGACCGCCCGGCGCAGGAAGCGGCAGAATAAGCGAAACCCATACTGGGTTTCGCGCTTCCCGTGCTATTAAGACGGGAGATCTGAACCGCGCCTACAAACCTGCGTGAGGTTTCGCGTCCCCCGCGATCTATTGCTCTTCCTCAGGCTCCTTCTCATATCCGCTACCCGCAGTTTCCTGTGGTGGGGCTTCTTTGTGCGGTTGCGCGCTCGCACCCGCTTCGGGCGCCGCGTGATGCTCTTCGCCGCGAATTATCTCGACCGCGCGATGCGCCGCTTCTCCTGCAAGCTTCTTCAGTTCCTCGGACTTGCGCGCCAACTCCGCGGTCGTCCGCGACAACTGTGACCTCAGCTCCGCAGACTTCTTCGTGTAGTCCGCCTTGAGTTCCGCAATCTTGGCGATCGCCTGCTGGCGGGCCGCGTCGCGCTTGCTGGCGTCGCCCAGCGCCGACTTCAGATTGGTGGCGAGCTTGCGTCCCTGGTCGCGCAGCGCCGCAATC
The DNA here is from genome assembly GCA_963803045.1 of Binataceae bacterium (SeqCode). Lineage (GTDB taxonomy): Bacteria > Desulfobacterota > Binatia > Binatales > Binataceae > Binatus. The sequence continues at coordinate 93,923 of CAWDLC010000033.1, forward strand.
TGCGATGCCAGTTGCGTGCGGGCCTTTTGCGCCTCGCTCTTGACGCGGGCTTCGATCTTTCGCGCCTTGGTCTCGCGCTCGAGCCTTATCCGCAGCGCCTTGACGGTCTTGCGCAGTTGCTCGATTTGCCTGAGCGCGGGATTCACAGTCTTGTTCTGTTTCGCGGTCTTTTTCATTGTCGGCATCCATCGCCTCCCGTTGCAAACGTTTTCCTGAACCAGCCCTAGCTAAGTCCTGTTTGCAAATTAGATCAATGTGGACTCAAAGCCGGATTCTTTTCCGCGCTTGCTTTTTCCACACGATGCTAGTGCTACGATGCGTTCGCCATGGCGAGTACCGTCCCCGAACCTGCCCCTTCTTCCGAGCACTTGAAGCCGGGTCTTTCACTCTTTGACTCCGTGACCTTGGTGGCCGGCTCGATGATTGGCTCGGGCATCTTCATCGTTTCTGCCGATATCACCCGTCAGGTCGGTACTCCCGCTGCGCTGCTGATGGTCTGGCTGGTGGCGGGCGTGATGACCATTGCGGGTGCGCTCGCGTACGGCGAACTCGCCGCGATGATGCCGCATGCGGGCGGACAATACGTCTATCTGCGCGAGGCGTACGGCGGAATGTGGGCGTTCATGTTCGGATGGACGCTGCTGCTCGTCATCCAGACCGGCACGATTGCGGCCGTCGCAGTTGCGTTTGCACGTTTCGCAGGGGTCATGTGGCCAGTGCTTGGCTCGAACCTTTGGGTTGGCGCCGGCGGTGCCGGACTGTCGGGCGAGCGGGCGGGCGCGATCGTTGTGATCGCGGTGCTCACTGCGGCGAATCTGCGCGGCCTCAATATGGGCAAGTGGCTGCAAAACTCCTTCACCACAGCCAAAATTTTCTCGCTATGCCTGATAGTCGTGGTCGGATGCCTGATCGCGCCGAATCCAGCCGCGATTCGCGCCAATTTCGGCAGCTCGACCGCATTCCTCGGTACCGGTTCCATGTCAATTGCTCGGGCGGGCGTGTTCGGCGCCGCGATGGTGGGTGCGCTGTTCTCAGCCGACGCTTGGGCGAGCGTCACCTTCGCGGGGGCCGAGGTCCGCAATCCCAAACGCGATCTTCCTCTGGCGCTTGCGTTTGGAACCGGCGTAGTGATCGCGCTCTATATCCTGACCAACGTCGCCTACCTCTGTCAGCTGCCCGCGTCGGGAAATGCGCACGCAGCGAGCGTAGCGGGGCGCGGGATCGCGCATGCGGCCAGCGATCGCGTAGCAGCCGCGGCGATGCAAGTCGTGTGGGGCGGCGCGGGCGCGAAGATCACGGCAATCCTCGTGATGATCTCCGGCTTTGGATGCGCCAACGGACTGATCCTCACGGGTGCGCGCGTGATTTACGCGATGTCCCGGGACCGGGTCTTCTTCGCCGCCGCCGGACGTCTCAATCGCGCCAGCGTTCCTGCCGTCGCGCTGGTGATGCAGGGGATTTGGGCGGCGCTTCTAACCTTGTCAGGCACTTATTCCGAACTGCTCGATTACGTAATCTTCGCGCAGTTGATGTTTTACGTGCTGACGGTGTCAGCCGTGTTCGTGCTGCGCCGGCGGCTCCCGGATGCCCTGCGTCCGTACCGCGCGTGGGGTTATCCTCTAGTGCCGACTCTCTACGTCGTTGCGGCCTCGGCCTTGATGGTCGATTTGTTGATTCTGAAGCCCCGCTTCACCTGGCCGGGATTGCTGATCGCGCTGAGCGGCGTGCCGATTTATTACTGGACGACCGCCCGCTCCCGGGCAATTCAATAACCCTGCTGTTCTAATTTCTCTTAACAGACGGGAAGCAGTGAAAAGTAAACGAAACCCGTAAGGGGGTTTCGCATTCTTTATTTGCCCCCTTACCTGTGGACGTCGGGAGTCGAGTTATCTTCGTTTTGCTCCGTCGTGGCGATCGGCGCCCCCGCGTCCGCGCAGTCGCGTTGCGACAGTTTGCCGCTGCGGAACTCCTGCGCAATCGTGGTCAGGATGTGCTCGCTGCGCTCGGGCGACTGATTGCCGGCGAGTTTGAACAATTCAGCCGCGTTGCGCACCGCTTCGGTCGCATCGTGGTCGTTCTTGGGCAATCCGTAGACCTGAAATACCTTGCACAGCGATCCGATTCCGTCTTTACGGTCGCCCTCGGTAATCGGAGCGCCGGTACTTTGTGCCGATGCCCCGTTTTTACTCGTTCCGCTGATCCCACCGACGCCGCGGATGATTCCGCGAATGAAGAAAAAGACCAGAAGCAACACGACCAGCGCAGCGATCGATCGTCCTGCCCTCTGAGCGGGTGAAAGTTCGCTCCACGGAATCAATTCGAAGCCGATCGTGCCCTTGCCGCCGCCGCTCGGCGTCGGCGGTGGCGATACGGGAGCGCCTGCCGGCCTCGCCAGCGGAGTCGCACAGTAACCGCAGAATACCGTGCCCTCCGGGTTATCTTTGCCGCATTGCCTGCATGCAGGCATCAGATCACCTTGGCTCCATTACCAAATTTTCGCGCAACCAGGGAACTGAAATCCGCATCTTCTCCTTACTCAGGTGCAGGGGCCGGCCCCTGCTAATGCTGCGCCGTCGCCCCGAGCGCCGCCTTCACCATCGGCTCGAGCTCGCCCGTCTCGTGCAGCTCGCGAATAATATCGCAGCCGCCGACGAACTTGCCGTCGATATAAACCTGCGGAATCGTCGGCCAGTTGCTGTAGCGCTTGATCGCGTCGCGCAATTCGGGATCGCTGAGCACGTCGGCGGTCGCGAACGGCACGCCCAACTCCTCGAAAATAGCAACCGTCGCCGCTGAGAAACCGCATTGCGGAAAGATGCGGTCGCCCTTCATGAAAATCATGACTTTATTTTCTTTGACTGCCGATTCGATTTTTTCGATTATGTCCGCCATTTGACTCCTCTACCTCCGGTTCTGATACTGCGCCGGGGTCAATGTCTTGAGCGTTAGCGCATGCACCTGCACGCGCATCGCGTCGCCCAGCGCCCGATAGACCAGTTGATGCCGCTCGATTAGGCCCTTGCCCTCGAAACTTGGGCTCACCACGATCGCCTCGAAATGGTCGCCGCCGCCGGTGTAGTCGTGCACCTCGACCTGCGCGTCAGGAATCCCGCGCGCAATCATCGTCTCAATTTCCTTCGGGTCCATTTCTCTAATATATCACTCAGCCCACGCCTAATCTTTCGAGCTGAGCCCGACATTTTAACCTGCATCGCAATCGTGAATCCACAACAGGCAGGGACCAGCGCCAAAAGCGGACCTAGGGGAACGAGGAACCCAGAAACTGAAACCTCACGCAGGTTTCAGACTTCCCGTCTCATGAAGATGCGGGCTTCGCCCTGTTAGAAGGGTAAGGGCCCAGAGGATCGCTTTTGTGTCATCCCGAGCGAAGCCGAGGGACCCCGGATCTTTTTCTCTGGATCGTCTTCTCCGAGCGCGGCGCGATTGTCTGACGCGCCGCACAGAGCCGCATCTCAACGATCACAATCGTACGCGGCGGAAGCGTCAGTCCTTCTTGATGAATCCGGCCCAGATGGCAGCGGCGACCAGCAGCAACAACCCTCCGGCGAATTGCTGAATTAGCGAATAGAGTTCAAATAGCCGGTACGCGCGATCGCCCGGCCATCTCTCAATCAGACGCCAATTGGACTTCTGGCCGAGGTCAAAGGGAAGAACAACATCGAGCGAAAAGAGAGGAGCGTGGAAATCGGGATAATATGGCAGCAGTTTCTCCATCTTCGAATTTTCGTACTTCGTGTAAGCGCCCTGGTCGGAGGGAACAAGCACGTTAGCAGAGTGGGCGCGCGAGAACACACAGGTTCCTAGGAGCACCAACAGCGCGATCCAGCCGAACGCCGGCCACGGTCGGTACCAGTAACCTACAACGAGATAGAGAAAGCAATTCTGAATCCAACCCCACAAGCCGAGATCACCGCGCTTGCGCAAGTCCGTCTGCTTGGCGATCGCGACTTTCGCGACCTGATGCTCATGGCCCATCCGCCGCAAGACGGCGATCAACTGCTCGTATGGCTGGGGAAGATAACCGAGTTCGTCCGGCTGCAAGCGCGGGCGCCCCCAATCCGGACGCCACGCGGATTGACCTGCTCGCGGGCTTCGCGATCGACGCAGAGCCAGCGGATCAGTTCGGCGCGCACGCTACGCGCCTCCGGCCATGTGTCGGCCCTCGCCGGATCGCTACCTCCACCGAGGTCGCGGCAGTCCGCCACGGCCCCGTCGGGCGCGTGCTGTACGACTCTTTTCTCAGCCTCAGACAGGTCCGGGAACTTTTTCCGCGCCAGTTCTTCCAGGCTCTCCATTCGCTTCCCTGCAAGGGCTATTGTCTAGCTTCCCACGCGGGATAACGCGATAGCCGACGCGCGAGCAAGCAATCGAAGCTCCGCGTGTCATTCTGAAGGCGAGGTATGGGGAAGCAGAATCTTGAATCGCGCGCGAAAAGAATCGCGCGCTTTATAAGGACCCTCACCTTCATCCTCTCCCTTACAGGGCGAGGAAATTAACGCCCAAAGCATGACACAAAAAACACAAGGCGCGGGCATCGAACCAGAACCATCAACAGCGTCTTCTCCCCCCTGACCCTTCTAACAGGGCGAAGCCCGCATCCCGCGGCCGTGCCGACTTTCTTAGCATCGGGTGCAAGGGTTACCCCTGCCCAAGGAGGTGCGGAACCCACGGTGGGTTTCGCATACAACTAAATCCAGTTCCAACGGAATTAATTCACTACCGAAATGTCCACGACGTGGCCGCTGTTCTCCTCGGGCTTGCCCGGCGAGCCGTGACCCTTGATACCGTCGAGCAGCATCTCGGCGCTTGCGCTGATCTCGCCCGGACGGCCTGCGCCTACTATTCGCGAAACCATTTTGCCGTCGGGTCCGACGAACAGTGTCGTCGGTATCGCCTCGACTCCCATGCTATCGACCAGCCGCTCGTCGGCCAGCGCGATTGGATAATTGATCCGGAACTCTTCGACGAACGGCGCGACTGCGCGCAGCCCGTCGCCCTGAATCAGGTCGCACGAGACCCCGATTACCACCAGGCCGCGTGACTGGTTGTACTTCTGGTAGAGCGCGACCAGTTCGGGAATCTGCCGGCGGCACGGCCCACACCAGGTCGCCCAGAAATCGACGATCACAGGATGGCCCCGGTAATGGCTCAGGTTGATTTTGTTGCCGTCGAGACCGGGCGCGCTGAAGTCCAGGCCCTCATCCGCCGGCGACGGGTTCCCTTGCGGCGTGTCGAGTCGCACCAGCGGCTTGGACTTTGGCCGCATCATGAAATTGAACAATGAACCCACGATCAGCGCTAGCGCGATCGTTACAGCGAGCGCGCGCAGTCCTGGTTGCCTGCCGCTCATACCTGTTCGATTACGGTCGCGATACCCTGGCCGATCCCGATGCACATCGTTGCCACTCCGAGCGCCACCCCGCGCCGGCGCATCTCATGCGTCAAGGTCACCACCAGCCGCGCCCCGGAACATCCGAGCGGATGCCCCAGCGCGACCGCGCCGCCGTTCACGTTGAGCCGCTGTTCGTCGATCTTGAGTTCGGTGTTGCAGGCGAGGACCTGCGCTGCGAAAGCCTCGTTGATTTCGAACAGATCGATGTCGCCGATTTTGAGTCCCGCGCGCGCCAGCGCCTTATGCGTCGAGGGCACCGGACCCCATCCCATTAGTTCCGGACGGACTCCCGCCACCGCGGTCGCGCGAATCTTCGCCATCGGTTTGAATCCAAGTGACCGCGCACGCTCCGCGCTCATCAGCAGCACCGCCGCCGCGCCGTCGCTCACCTGCGAAGAGCTGCCGGCCGTCACCTGGCCGTCGGGCTTGAATGAAGGCTTGAGCGCGGCCAGCTTTTCCAGAGTCGTTTCCGCGCGCGGTCCCTGGTCGACGTCCACGACCGCGCCGCCCGGCAGCTTGACCGGCACGATTTCTTCTTTGAAGCGTTCGCGCGCCGCCACCGCGCGCATGTTCGAGCGCATCGAGAATGCGTCCGAATGCTCGCGCGTGATCTGGTACATTGCGGCGAGCCGCTCGGCCGTCATCCCCATGAAGAACATGTCTTGCGGGAACATCTCGAGCAGCTTGGGATTGGGCAAAATTCCCGATCCCATCGCGACGTGCGTCATATGCTCGACGCCGCCCGCGATTGCGACTTCGCCCGCGCCGGTCATTATTTCCTGCGCCGCGAAGTTCACCGCCTGCAGGCTCGAGCCGCATTGACGATCGAGCGTCGTGCCCGCGACTTCGACCGGCAGTCCCGACAGCAATCCGATCATTCTGCCGATGTTCAAGCCCTGCTCGCCGCTCTGATTGGCGCATCCCCAGACCACGTCCTCGATCTCTTTCGGATCGAGCTTCGGATTTTTTTCGAGGATGCGGCGGATACAGATCGCGCCAAGGTCGTCGGCGCGGATATCCTTGTAGTAGCTATTGTCCTTGCCGGCTTTGCCAATCGGCACCCTGACTCCATCGACGATAACAACTTCGCGCACGCTGTTCTCCTCCGGCGGCCTTGCGTCATTCGATTCGCGCGGCCGCTAGATGATACTACGCTTGCGCAGCTCTGACAGCCGCTGAGAGTCGTAGCCCAGCACGCTTGCCAGCACCTCATCGGTGCTCTCGCCCAGGCGCGGTGCGCGGGTCGAGGGGATATCGGTGTCGCCGGTGCTCTTGAGCGGCGAGCCGGGCACGATCAAGCCGTCAAAATCCGGATGCTCCGCGTGCAGAATCATGTTGCGCGCCACCAGATGCGGATCGCGGGTAACTTCCTCGACGTTGGCGATCGGAGCGCACGGGACCGACGCGTCGGCGAGCAGGCGCAACCAGTACTCGCGCGGGCTGGTCGCGAAGATGCGCGCCAGGATTGTCTCGAGCTCGGAATGGTTCGCGGTGCGATCGGCGTTGGTCAGAAATCGCGGATCGTCTTTGAGCTGCGGCATCGCGATCACGTCGCAAAAGCGCAGCCAGATCGCCTCGTTGCCCGCGCCCATCACAAAGTAGTCGTCGGCGGCGCGAAACTGTTGAAACGGCGTGATCGACGGATGCCGCGTGCCGAGCCGCCCCGGAATCTTGCCCGACACCGAGTAGCGCGCCAGCGCGTCCTCGAGCATCGCCACCTGGCAATCGAGCATCGCGATATCGACGTGATTACCGACCCCGTCACGATCGCGCACCCGCAACGCCGACATGATCGCAATCACACCGTACAGCGCCGCCGAGAGATCGCCCACCGATACGCCGCAGCGGACCGGCTCGCCGCCTGGATTGCCGGTGATACTCATGGTGCCGCCGAGCGCCTGCGCCACGATGTCGTAGGCGGGCGCGGAAGTCATCGGCCCGGTCTGTCCGAAACCCGAGATCGAGCACAAAATTATCCTCGGATTGGCAGCTTTGAGTTGCGCATAGCCGAGCTTGAAACGATCCATCGTGCCCGGCGAGAAATTCTCAACCACTACATCCGATTTTGCCGCCAACTCGACAAAGATCGCGGCGCCCTCTTCGGTCCGCAAGTCGAGCGTGACGCTGCGTTTGCCGCGATTGACGCTGTAAAAGTAGCCCGAGTCGCCCGACGGCATCACCGGCGCAAAGCCGCGCGAGTCGTCGCCGCGGCCCGGCATCTCAATTTTGATTACCTCGGCGCCGAGATCCGCCAGATTCATCGTGCAGAACGGACCGGCCAATACGCGCGTCAGGTCCAGCACGCGGACCCCGCGCAGCGGTTTTTGATCGATCATCGATGGTTATCCTTGCGCAAGGCCTGCCGGGTCCCGCTGGATGTTAAAGCTATACTTTAAGTCGAGCGGCGGTTTCCCCTGCGGCCGTGCTCGACGCATCGTAGCCGACTCAATGAACCGAGAGAATCTTGCCGGCTGAAGTTGCGAAGGCGAAAACAGGCCCGCCCCGGCGCGATCGAAGCGCGGCTAGCGGCGGCGGGTCCTTGCTTCTCGAGCTTCGCGCGCGCGCATCGCCTCGGCCGGAGTCATGATCAATCGCGGCTCTTGCTCGGCCTTCTGCTGCTCGGCCGCCGCGACCGTGCCGAGCTGGGTGCGGATGAAGGCCTGAAAGAAAAGCACTTTCGTCACGTCGATTCCGTCGCGCAGCCGCGCCGCAGCCGCCGCGGCCCAGCCCGCCTGCCCGCGGCGTCCAACCCGCGCCATGTAGTACGCGATATCCTCGAGCCGCCGCTGGACTCGGCGCCCGTTGTCGCCGCTCAGCAGTTCCGCGATCGCGCGATCGATAACGGCATTCACGCGCTCCTGCTTGTGCAGCGGATTCAGGACGATCACGCTTTCGCCAGCGCGGGCAATCTCGTCGACGTAGGGTTTGAGGATCGCGTCGGGCAGGCGCCACTCGAGAAGTTCCGGTTCCTTGAGCAACTCGACCGAGGGCTCAACCGCAGCCTCGGCAGCAAGCTCGGCATAGACAGGATGAAGCAGCGCGATCGGAGGCGGCGACGCGATCAACTCGGAGCGGAGCGTGAGAAAGTTTCCGACGTGACCGCGCCGCGACTCGGGCGTGTTGCGCCAGGCCTCGCACGCGATGAAGTCCGCGACGCGCCAGTCGGCGTCAACCAGCTTGACCTGTGCGCGGCGTTCGAGTTCTTCACGCTCGGATTTCAGTTCGCGCCGCGACAACGCGGTGTTCTGCGCGCCGACCAGGCCGTCGCGCTCGGAGATCAGCGCCCACAGCCGGATCACGCCGCCCTGCCTGCGCGGCTTGACGATCCAGACTATCCGCGCGCCTTCGGCGTCGATCGGCGAGAGCATCGCGATTATTTCACTTTTTTCAGTGGCGTTGCCGTGCACGGTGCTGGCTGCTGGAGCAGTGGACGCGGGCACGACGATTCCGTGCTGCTTCAGCTTGTACAGCGCGCGGCGGACTTCGCGCCGGATCGCGCCGGCCGCGCCGGCTTCCATCTCGGTGAGCATCGCGGCGGCGCGCTGGTCTGCAATCTTGCCAAGCGCGCGCGCGATTGCGAAATCCGCGATGCCGGGCTTGCCCTTGAGCTCGCGAAGTTTCGCGATCGCGTCGGCGGGCGCGAGGGCGGGGTCGAAGCCCGCCTCGAGCAGTTTCAAATCGTCAGGATTGGTTTCCCGTAAAATACTCAAATGAATGCCGTGCGTGCGCGGATTTCCGTGTGATAAAGACTGCGAAGTCGTGGGAGCCTAGGCGCCGGCTTCCCGAACTGTCAAGTTTTTCATGCCAAGGCGGTCGCGATCAACGAAAAACGAAAAACGAAAAAATGAAAAACCCCGAAGCGAAGTTCCCGCTCCTCAATCCGGCTGTAGGCAGCGCATCGACTTATGAACCAATCAGCAGCGTCTGGGAAGGGAGCGACGGAGACCTGCTTGAGGCGATGTTCAGGTTCTACGCAACCATTGCGCCCGAGCCGATTTTGGACGCGACCTACAATGCAGGGCGATTCTGGAAAGGCTCCAGGCGGAGCGTTGTGTCGATGGATATCGATCCCCGGCACAAGCCCATGATCGCGGGCGACAATCGCAAAATGACCGGCGTGCCGTCTGCAAAATTCGGAACCGTTGTCTACGATCCGCCGCACGTCGGACCGCAAGGGCGAGACAAGAGCAGAAAGCGATTTGACGTGGACTTCGGCGCGACCGTGGAGTGCGGCAAAGAGCAGGACTGGAACTTGAGTTATCTGTATCCGCCATTTTTGAAACAAGCCAAGCGGGTCCTGAAACCGGACGGCCTGCTGCTGGCAAAGATCACCGACATGGTGAACAACCACAAATCTAAGTGGCCGCACTGCGACTTCATGCGAATGGCTGAAGAGGCTGGATTTACCGTGTGCGACCTGATTGTCAAGGTTCGGAGTGCGCCGATGGTTTCGACCAAGTGGAAGGAGGCTCATCACGCCAGAAAGCGTCACTGTTTTTGGATCGTGTGCCGTAACGGTGACGACTGCGAGCGACAGTCATCGGGGATTCTTCGGGAATGACTCATCCCATCGGCTAACGCGATGCGTTCCCGGACGACCTCGTCGGCGTCCGGCACCGCGGCTGAATTGCAGCCGATAGGCAGCCGGAGTCAAACAATGGGAGCGCTGAAGATGGTGTCGGCGCCGGTGGATTCGAGCGCCGAGTCCACGAATTCGCGGTCGGCGGCGCTGAGCGCCTCGCACACCTGTTACCTATGTGCCCCGCACAAACAACAATAACGGGCGAGGTAACTCCCGCTTCACCCCCTTCTAACAGGGCGAAGCCCGCATCCCGCGGCGGTGCTGATTTTCTTAACACTGGGTGCAGGGCTCAGCCCTGCCGCGGAAGGGTGAAACCCGCGCAGGGTTTCACATTCAATCACGGTGGGTTCCGCATCTAACTTAGGCTGGTGCGTCCACTGGCAGCTTCGGGTTGCGCTCGGCAGGCAGATGGTCGTACAGGTCGGCGCGCAGATCGGACTTCAGCTTCGTCGAGCCCGGATCGTTCCACAGATTGCGCCATTGCATCGGATCCTCGCGCAGATTGTAGAGCTCGCCCTCGGTGCCGTCGTAGCGGATATCGGCAATCGGACCGCGCGGCGCCAGTATCGGGGGTATATTCGCTATGTCGAATCCATAGTCGCGCGTCGATTTCTCGTAAACGGTGAGCGTGTAACCGTCGCGATAGATACTGCGCAGATGCATCCCGATTGCGGCGAACTGGCTGTCCCATTCGGTGATCACGCGCTCGCGGCCCGAGCCCGGCGCGGTGGGAAGCGGTTTGCCCTGCATCCAATCGGGGATGGGGACGCCCGCGATTTGGCAGAACGTCGGCGCGAGATCGAGTTGCCCGACCGGTTCCGCGATTTCGTGGTGCGTAATTTTGGCTGACGGCGCGGGGCGCCAGATCATGGGCAGCCGCATCAGTGCGTCAACGTGATACGGCCCCTTGTAGAGCAATCCGAAGTCGCCTTGCAGCTCGCCGTGGTCGGTGGTGAAAAATACATCCGTGCGCGCCTCCCATCCCCGCTCGGCGATACGGGCGAGCACGCGGCCGCAAGCCTGGTCGATCAATTCGTTTTCGACGTGGATCATCGCGTTGACTTCGCGAATCTGATCCTCGGTGAGCTGGCATGGGACGAAGCTGGCGGGGCCACCCTCGAAGTTGCCGAAGCGGCCCTGGTACCAATCGAGCCAATGGCGCGGCTTGCCGGCGAGTATTTTTTCAATTTTCTCGCGCGAGCCGGGATAGCCGGCGGGGAGATCGAGATCGCGCCAGTTGATTCGCCGCGCTTCGTCCTGCGGCGGATCCCATGGATGATGGGGATCGGGGAAACTCATCCACACGAACCAGTTGTCGTCGGGATCGAGCGAATCGAGGTATGCGATCGTCCGCGCGGCCACCCAGTCGGTGTGGTAATGCTCGCGCGGAATCGGATTGTACTTCACTTCGGGCGCGCCGGTGTCGCCGCCGGGCAGCGCGCTCAAAATCGGCGCGAAGCCGCTGATCTCGTCGGGATAGTTTTTCTGCAACCACAGCGAATAATGCCATCCGCCGATCGGCGAATGCATCGCCAGTTCCATCCGATCGAAGCCGCGATACGGGCCGGTTGAATTTTTGCGGGCCATCTGGTTCTCGAACCATCGCCCCTGCAAATCGAAAGCGGGCTCGAAATGCGCCTTGCCCAGCAGCGCGGTGCGATAGCCGCCCTTGTCATGGAGCCACGCGGCGACGCTCGGCGAATCGGGCGGAAGGGCAACACCGTTGGCGACGACGCCGTGGGTGCGCGCGTATTGGCCGGTAATTATGGTGGAGCGGGCCGGCATGCAGACGACATTTTGATTGTGCGCGCGTCGGTAGTTGATTCCGCGGTTGGCGAGCTGGTCGGCGACCGGGGTCTTCGCGATCGTACCGCCGTTGCATCCGAGCGCGTCGTACCGCTGCTGATCGGTGGTGATGAAAAGGATATTGCGTCCCATTGGATTCGACTCCCGGGTGGAGATTTTTTTACTTCGTCAGCAGGGCGCGGATAGTCGCCGCCATCACGCCTCGCGCCTCGGCTTCGGAAAGCCCCTGATGCCGGCGCATCTGCTCCCACGCGACCCAGCAAGTAGCAACGTCGAGCGCGGCGATCGTCGCACGCCTTTCATCGGCGGCTAGTTTCGAGAGTTCGGGCGCGAATGCGGCAAGCGTGGCGGCTCGCGTAAGATCGCGCGCATGCTTGAGGCGGCGGGCCAGGGCACGGCGAAACGGTTCCATCAAAACCGCGGCGCGGCGCACGGGCGATAACGTCTTGAGCAGGCGGCCGCGCTGCGCGCAGAATTCCCCGATGCGGCGCGCCAGCGGGATCGCGACGGGAATGGGCATGGTGAGCGGCTTGACGCGCTCGGCCTGGCGGTCGGCGAGCTCGCTGTAGATCGCGTCGAGGTCGTCGAAATGATGGAACACGAGCCGGATCGAGACGCCCGCGCGTTCGGCGATTCGCGCCGCGGTGGGCCGCAAGTCGCCCTCGCCGAGAAGATCGAGCAGGGCGCCGACCACGGCGCGGCGAGTGCGAACCGAGCGGGCAAGGCGTCCGTCGAGACGGGCAAGTTGCGGCATCAGGCGCGGGAACTTATTACATTAGGAGTGCAATTACAAGGAGGAATTGGAAGAAGACGGGGCCGTTTCGAGAAGCTCGAGGAAGTTCAGCGTGATGCGGAGCGTGAGGCCCCAGATTACCTGGCCGCCGTAGAGAATCGCCGGAACTTTCGAGGAACGACTCGCCGGTCCGTCGCTCTTCCATTCATAGTCACCGCGGAACTTCGGATCGCAAAGCGCGGTCAGAGGCACGTCGAAGATTTCGGCGACTTCGGAGAGTTGAGGCTTGAGCGGCGCGTCGGACGGAATCACACCGACGAATGGCGCGACGACAATTCCGGTGATCGTCGTTTGCATGGTGGGGAAAGCGCCGACCATCTCTACGGTCGAAGGATGGATGCCGACTTCTTCGTGCGCCTCGCGCAGAGCGGCGTCGAGCAGCGTCGCATCGGCGGGATCGACGCGTCCGCCGGGAAACGCGACCTGGCCGCGATGGCTCGCGACATGGTCAGAGCGGCGGATATAGAGGACGTGAAGGCCGCCGTCGCGCTCGAAGAGCGGCATCAGCACCGCGGCGGCGTTTGATTTGTTGGCCAGCGCCTCGCGCGGGGCGGGAGTGACGGTGGAGAGCTTGCGCCGGAGGAGATCGAGCTGGCGGGCAAACGTAGTAGCGTGACTCATTGCTACAGATGATCGCGCGCGCAACGCCCTTCTTGCAAGCGCGCGGCCGGTTTTCAATGCTGCCGGTGCGTGGGCTAACCTCAAGTGCAGCGGCCGCCCGCGAGTGACTTCATAACATGCGATATTTGATTGGCAGGTACCACGAGATCGCGCTCAAGGGGCGCAATCAGTGGCGATTCGTCGACCAGGTCAAGCAAAATCTGCGCGCCATATTCGGCGATTACCGGCTGGGCAATATGCGAAGCGTGGGGCCGCGCCTGCTGGTGGAACTGCCTGAGGAGCTTAGCGACGAAACCGCAGCCGAGCGCGCGGCGCTGATTTTCGGGCTGCAGAACTTCTCGCTCAGCTATGCGACGCCTCGCGACATCGAATCGATCGCGCGCGAAGCGATCAAGCTTGCCAGCGGAAGCAAGGCGAGGACATTTGCGGTGCGGACCAAGCGCGAGGACAAACGGTTCGCGATGAATTCGATGGAAATAGATCGTGCGGTTGGCGGCCAAGTGCAGGAGGCGCTCGGCTTCGAAGTGGATCTTGACGCGCCCGAGCTCACGATATCGATCGAGATAATGAACGATGCCGCGTACGTGTCGGCGGGCAAGATGCCGGGTGCGGGCGGACTTCCGGTGGGGGTCACCGGGCGTGGACTGGCGCTGCTGTCGGGCGGGATCGATTCGCCGGTCGCGGCGCATCGAATGATGAGGCGCGGCCTTAGGCTGGACTTCGTACATTTTCATGCGTATCCGATCGTTTCGGCGGCGAGCCGGGAGAAGGCGGCGGAGCTTGCGGCGCATCTGACGCGATGGCAAGCGCGGTCGACGTTGATGCTGGTGCCGTTTGGAAACTTGCAGCGCGAGATCGTGGCGAACACTGGGCGTCCGCTGCGCGTGGTGCTGTACCGGCGCTTCATGCTGCGAATCGCGAGCGCACTTGCAGAGCGTTCAGGCGCGACGGTGCTGGTAACGGGCGAGAGCCTGGGGCAGGTCGCCTCGCAGACGCTCGAAAACATCGCGGTGATCGAGCAGGCGGCGGCGTTCCCGGTCATGCGGCCGCTGGTCGGGATGGACAAAAACGAGATTATCGATCAGGCGCGCCGGCTGCGCACGTTCGAGACATCGATATTGCCCGACCAGGACTGCTGCACGCTGTTTGTGCCGGCGCATCCCGAGACGCGGGCGCGAATCGAGGAAGTCGAGGCGGCGGAATCGCGATTCGATATCCCGCGGATGATCGACGATGCGATCCGCGCCACCGAAGTCGAGCGTTTTTGGTTTCCGCCGAGGGCCACGCAAGCGGCTGCGCCGGATCCGCGGCCGTTCGCATAGCGCGCCTTTTTTCTGATAAGCAGGGGACTGTCGCCTTCCAGGATGGCGGCCAACGGGTGGAAATTGTCCTTAAGCCGATCTTGTTTTTGGTGGCAGCGACATTAGAATCGAACCGTTTGCGGCTCGCGTGAAGAGGGATTTCGACGATGACAATAAGCAGAATTCAGGCCAAGGGTGCGATGCTTGCGGCTGCCGCGGTTTGTGCGTTTCTCGTCGCGGGATGCCAGGGTCATACGCCACCGCGCGCGGCAGAAACCTATCTGACCAACCTGAAATTTACCAATTACCCGGCCTGCTACGAGGCGCTGTCGCATCAGGACCAGGTCGATCGCACGATGGATCAGTTCCTCAGCGAAATCCCGATGGCACCCGACGTGAGCAAGGACTGGTTCAAGAGCGTGCTGCGCGCTTATGAATACAAGGTTGGCGACTCGAAGACCGAGGGCGACAAGGCGATAGTCACGATCAGCGTGACGCAGCCCGATCTCGCGCTCTGGGAGCGGACGATCAATGCTCCACTTAGCGGAGATGCGACCCCCGACCCGGTCGCGGAAAAGAACTTGGCGTTCAGTACATACCCCAAGGTCACTTACGACGACAACATGGTGATGGTGAATCAGGGTGGCGAATGGCGGCTGCTCGTCGATTTCCCGTCCAAAGAAAATGTCATCAAGGAACACAAGGACGCCATCGAACTCTACCACAAGCACGACTACGACAAGGCGATCGCCACCTATCAGAAAATTCTCGACGAACTGGACAAAGAGCAGGCGACCGGCAACGCGGGCCTCAAGTTCCTGTACGGGCGCGAGCTGGCGGATGTGCAAAACGTGCAGAAGCAGCTCCCCGACGCGCAGGCGTACATACCGAAACTCGTGTTGAGCGATGTGGACATGAAGATGTCAGCGACGCGAGTGCCGGGAATTTTCGGCAAGATGACGAACAGCGGCGACAAAGCTATCGACGAGGTTGAGTTCACGGTCACGTATTCCGAGGTCAAAAAGAAAACCAAAGTGGAAGTCTTCCGCGAGGTTCACACTCCGGTCGCGACGCCGCTCGAGTTCACCAGCTTCACGCGTCCGGTGCGGCCGTTCGTGCCGGGCGAGACGCGCAACTTCGGTTTCCGCCTCACTGCCTCGACCGACATCCAGCAAAAGGCGACGCCCGACCTGACGGTCACGTCGGTCGTGTTCACGCAATCGAGCGCGCCGCTGCCCAAGCCCGCGGCACCATCGCCGTCGCCGGGAGCTTCGCCCGCGGCGGCGGCTTCAGCAGCTGCGCCTGCCGCGGCGGCGGCGGCTTCAGCAGCTTCCGCGCCTGCCGCGGCGCCGGCAGCACCGGCGAAGAACTGACGCGGCCCGCCGCTCGACGCCGAGCAGAGCGGCGGCACGGGGTTATCCGGTGCGGGGCGCGGTTCGGCTATTATGGAGACGGGACGCGGCATGAAGCGGCGACGGATTCGCTTGGCGCGCGCGCACGACCGCATTGACAGTCAAACTCACAATTGCGATTCCCACGCATAATCGCGCGGCCCTGGTGCGCGAGACGTTGGCGAGTATCGCGTCGCTCGCGATACCGGCTGGCGTCGAGGCCGACTGCCTCGTCATCGACAATGGATCGACTGACGATACCGCCGCGGTAATCGAAGACTGCGCGCATGGCGCGGCGCTTGCGATACGACGCGTGTTCGAGCCGCGTCTGGGTTCGAGCTTTGCGCGAAATCGGGCGGTGGACGAAACCGCGTCGGACTTTATCTTTTTCATAGACGACGACGCACTGGCCGAGCGCGATTGGGCCGCCGAACTGCTCGATGACATGCGCCGGCGCGACCTGGACGCGGCGTGCGGGATGGTTGTCCCGCGATGGTCGTCGCCTCCGCCTAAGTGGCTCGGGCCGAGCCTGTGGGTCAAGCTCGCAGTTCACGACCGGCGCACGATCGAGTCGGCGCCAACGTCGTCTGCCGAGCGGTTGGACAATTATTTCAGCGCCAATGTCGGATTCAAGCGCTCTGCATTCGCGCGTTTCGGGAAATTTCGCGAGGACCTCGGCGTGGTCGGCGGCAATCCCATCTCAGGCGAGGACACCGAGCTGTTCGCGCGGATATTGGCGCGCGGCGGCGCGATGGGGTTTGCTCCGCGCGCGATCGTGCATCATCTGATTCCGCCCGAGCGGATGACGCGCGCGTATCTGCGGCGCAAGAGCTTCGCCTTCGGCATGGGCACGGCATTTGCGGGACTGCAAAGCCACAATCGCCTCGACAAGCTCGTCCGCAACGGCGTGCGAATGGCAGCCGCGGCGATGCGCGGCGATCCGGAGCGAGCGATTTACCACGAACTCGAATGCGCCAACTTCCTCGGTTACTGGCGCGGCCGCCTGATCGCAAGATAGCGCCGCCTCGCCTCGATCACTTCACGTAACTCAGCATACCGCGCTTCAGAATTGCCGCGAGATAAGGAATCAGCTCGAGGCTCGCGAGCTCAGCCAGCGTGACCCATCGATGCTCGACGTGTTCGTCGGGCCGCAGCTGCACTTTCTGAAAAACTGTCAACCGGCACGAGTAGAGCGCCTGCAGATAGGGCTCTGAAACCATGCTGTGCAATCCGAGCAGGCGGTCGATCGTGACATCAAGCCGGGTTTCCTCCTTGACCTCGCGCAACAGGCAATCCTCGAAACTCTCGCCCAGCGCAATATGGCCGCCGGGAAGGTCCCAGCTTCCGGGGCAATACGGCATTACCGGCGCGCGCTTGAGCACGAGTATTCGCCCGCGACTGGCGATAACGCCATGGATGCCCACATAGAATTGCTGCTCCGCCATCGTGCTCAAGCTAGCGGGCCGCTCGCCGATGCGCCAGTTCCGGGTTTAGCGATGGCCCCAGGCGCCCCCGCCGGGTGTCTCGATTCGAATGCGCTCGCGCGCTTTTAGGTCGATATTCGTTTTGCCGGGTAACCTGGTTCGTCGCGTGCCGCGCACCAGAATGTTCATCCCCGTGGCGCCCGGTCCTCCGCCGGCGAGTCCGTATGGCGCGATTGTCCGCCGTTCAGTGAGCAAGCTTACGTTCGAATCGACAAGGCACTCGAGTTCACGAATCAGTCCGTCGCCGCCGCGCGCGCGGCCGCGGCCGCCCGAACCGCGCCGGATTCGATACTCGGTGATCCGCATCGGGTAGTAGGCCTCGAGCGCCTCGATCGGTGTGTTGAGCGTGTTGGTCATGTGAGTATGGATGCCGGACGCGCCGGGCCGGCCGCTTGCGGCGCCCGCGCCGCCGGCGATCGTTTCGTAGTAAGAAAAATGGCGATCGCGAAATCGGTCGAAGCCGCCGACCGTGAGATTCGACATCGAGCCCGAACTCGCAGCCGGGATACGATTCGGCGCCGCCTTGGCGAGCGCACGAAACAGAACGTCAACAATTCGCTGCGAGGTCTCGACGTTTCCGCCCGCGACCGCTGCTGGAGCCAGCGCGTTGACGATCGAGCCCGGCGGCGCGATGAGCCTGATCGGGCGCATCAGGCCTTCGTTGGCGGGCACGGCCTCTGCCGCGAGGCATTTCATGACATAGAAAGTCGCGGACAGGGTCACCGCAAAATTTGCGTTGACCGAGCCGCGCACCTGCGGCGCGGAGCCGGTGAAATCGACGAGCGCCTTGCCGCCGCCTATTTTGATTGCGGCGCGAATTGGAATCGGACCTGTGCCGAATCCGTCCTCGTCGAGAAAATCCTCCGCGGAATAGGTTCCCGGCCGAAGCTCGGCAAGCGCCGCGATCATCAGGCGCGCCGCGTAATCCTTGAGCCCGTCCATCGCAGCTTCGACCGTTTTCCGTCCCGACGTTTTTACGATCGCGAGCAACCGCTCGGCGCCGACCGACAACGCGGCAATCTGCGCGCGCAGGTCGCCCTCGCGCTCCTCGCGGACTCTCGTATTGGCGAGAAACAGCGTCATCACGTCGCGAGCGATCTTGCCGCCGCTCAAAATTTTCACCGGAGGCAATCGGAAACCCTCCTGGTAAATCTCCGTCGCCAGCGCCATCGAGCCCGGCGCGATCCCGCCCATGTCCGCGTGATGCGCCCGGTTGGCGGCGTACGCGAACGGGCGGCGCTCGACCCCGATAAACACCGGTGCGACCAGCGTTAAGTCGGGTAGATGCGTTCCGCCGGCGAAGGGATCGTTCAGCGCGGCGACGTCGCCGCGGCCGAGCTCGAGGCTCGAGATTGCCGCGCGCACCGAGAGCGGCGTCGAGCCGAGATGCACCGGAATATGTGCGGCCTGTGCCACCAGCTCGCCGCGCGCATCGAAGATCGCACATGAAAAATCGTGCCGCTCCTTGATGTTGGGCGAGAACGCCGTCTGCCCGAGCACCACGCCCATCCCGTCGGCAATCGCCGCAAGACGACTGTTCATCACGGCGAGCGTGATCGAATCGAGCTTCATCGCGTCGCCTCCAGCTGGAGATTACCGAAGTCGTCCACGCGCAAAGTGAATTCCGGCGCGACGTACGCGGTGGAACTCAGCTCGACGACGACGATCGGCCCGCGCACGCGCGCGCCGGCGCCAAATGAGTCTCGATCGTAGATCGGCACCGCACGTTGTCGGCCACCAACCAGGACTCGTCCGCTTGAAACCGGCGTTGGCTTCCCGACCTGGCGTGCGATTCGCTGCGGCCTGGCGACCGGCTCCCCCGCGACCGCGCGGATACGGATATTCACCACTTCGACGGCGGCATCGGCGGAGGAATGTCCGAAAGTTCTGCGATGCGTCGAATGAAAGTCGGCGACGAATCGGGGCGTGAGCGCGATTTCGAGTTCGTACGACTGCCCCCGATAGCGCATGTCGGCCCACAGGGCGTGACGAATCGCGGCCGCTCCTTCAGCCGCGAGCTCGGCGCGTGCGCGGCGGACCAGTCCCGAGGCGCGCGCGAGCAGGCCCCGATAGCTCGGATTCGTCTCGCGCACCGTGAGCGAATACTCGCGGCCCAAAGGAGCGCTCGACGCCCCCCACGCACACAGCAAGCCGGGATTCCGCGGCATCACGATTCGCCGAATACCCAAATCGAGCGCCAGTTCGCACGCGTGCATCGGGCCGGCGCCGCCGAACGCCAGCAACGCGAAGTCGCGCGGATCATAGCCGCGCTCGACTGTGATCACACGAATCGCACGCTCCATGTTCGCGTTGACGACGCGAATAATCCCGCGCGCCGCCCCGAGCCGGTTCGTTTTCATCTCGCGCGCGAGCCGCAACACCGCGCGCTCCGCGCGCTCGGGATAAAGCTTCATTTGGCCGCCCAGGAAGTTCCCCGCGACCAGTCTGCCGGCGACCAGGTCGGCATCGGTCACGGTGCACGACTCGCCGCGTCCATAGCACGCGGGTCCGGGATCGGCGCCCGCGCTATCCGGCCCGACTCGGAGCGAACCGCCTGCGTCAATCCGCGCGATCGATCCCCCGCCTGCGCCGACGGTGTGGATGTCGATAACCGGCGTGCGCACCGCGTACCCGTCGGGATGACTCAGCGTGCGGATTCGCGCGCGGCGATCGAACAGCGATACATCCGTCGAGGTCCCGCCCATGTCGAACGTGATGAAACGATCGGTGCCGAATGCGCGTGCCAGGCTTGCCGCTCCAATCACGCCCGCCGCGGGACCGGAAAGAATCGTTCGCACCGGCTCGGCCCGCGCCAGCTCCGGGCCGATCGCGCTGCCGTTGGATTGCATGACTCGAAGCCGCGCCCCTTCGAGCCGGGTCTCCAGGCTTTTCAGATGCGATGACATCCGCGGCGCGACGTACGCATTCACGACCGCGGTCGAGAAGCGCTCGTATTCGCGATACTCGGCGAGAATCCGATGCGAAACCGTAAGCGGCCGTCCAAGCGGCGCCAGCACCCGGGCGATCGACTCCTCGCCTTTCGGA
Organism: Binataceae bacterium (SeqCode); assembly: GCA_963803045.1. Taxonomy (GTDB): domain Bacteria; phylum Desulfobacterota; class Binatia; order Binatales; family Binataceae; genus Binatus. The sequence goes on from CAWDLC010000033.1 coordinate 114,359, forward strand.
TTGGCATACGAGTGAAGCAGGCAGATGGCGAATGCGTCGGCGCTGCTGCGTACCGCGAGCCGCCGAATTCGCGCGAGCTCCGCGCGGCCAAGCGACTTGATGATGATCCCGTCGAACAGCGTGCGCTCGGCGACGCCGAAACGCATCGCGCGGCCGACGAGCGGCTCGGGTCGCGAAGGCGCCAGCGCGTACAGGTCGTCGCGGTTCTGGCGGCCGATCTCGATAAGGTCTTCGAACCCCGCGTTGGTAAACAGCGCGACGCGCGCGCCTTTCTTCTCGAGCAGCGCATTGGTCGCAACCGTGGAACTGTAGGTGACAGACTCCGGCGCCGTGTCGTTGCCCGCCAGCATCTCGCCGAGGCCGCGGATCACGGCGTCGGCAGGGTCCGCCGGCGTCGAGAGCACCTTGTGCACGCGAATTTCACCGCCGATGATCGCGACGAGATCGGTGAACGTGCCGCCCGTATCTATTCCGACCACTATTCGGCCGCCGCTGAATGGCCGTGGGCTCCGCCGTTTCACGGCGCTCTCAGTAGTATTTTGAAATTGAGCGGTTTCTTCGCGGCTTCGAAGCCTTTAAGGCCGTCGCCGAGCGGGAAGATGCCATCGATCAGCGGGCGAGGGTCGATTTTTCCGGCCGCGAGTGCGTCGAGCGCAGGCTGAAAACGGCCGCATCGCGAACCGACCACGGTGATTTCATTCACCACGATTGGCGCCAGATTAATTTCAGCCGCCGTTGCCGCGGTGCTCTTCAGTATGATCTTTCCGCGCGGCCGGACCAGTTCAGCCGCGCGCCGAAAACCGGATTCACTTCCACTGCAATCGATCACAACCTCGAATTTGTCCCGCAGAGAAGATTCCTCGGCGGTCTTAAGCCCGAGTTCAGCCAGCCGCGCAAGTTTCTCCCGATGATGGCCCGCCACCAACGGCTGGTACTTCTCGCCCTTGAGCACGAGCGCGACCAACGCGCCGAGCCTGCCGTCGCCTATCACCGCAATCGTCTGATTGCGCGATAGATGAACCTGCTCGAAGATCTCGTACGCGGCCGCGACCGGTTCGGTGAATACCGCAACCTCGTCTGGAATCGAATCGGGAATCACAATCAGGTTGGTGTCGGGAAGACGAAGGAATTCTGCAAAGGCGCCGTCGCGGCCGAGGATTCCGAGCACTGTGCGACTCGGACAATGGCGCCCAAGACCGCTATCGCACATCGCGCATCGCCCGCATCCCGCGTTGATCTCGCCAACGACGCGTTTTCCCCGGAGCGAGGAGTTCTTCGATTCGACTACGCGGCCGGCGAATTCATGACCCGGCACGCCGCGATATTGCATGTAGCCGCGGGCGATCTCCAGGTCGGTTCCACACACGCCCGCGACTCCGACGCGAACGATACTCTCGCCCGGCGCCGCAACCGGATCGGGATAGTCGCCGCGAAATTCCAGATTGCGATCGAATACCAGCGCGCGCATAAGGATCGAACGATTCAAACAAAAAAGCCGCAGGGTCTGCTACCCCACGGCTCGATCCGCTTGATGATTTAGTTTGACGATTTAATCGTCGAGCAGGATCAGTCGGCGGCCTTCGCCGACGCTGACTTTTCAGACGACGACGATTTGGACACTGAAGATGTTTTGTATGAAGACGGTTTCGACTCGGATGACGCCGACTTGGATTCCGACGCCGGCTTCGACTCGCCAGCCGCCTTGGGTGACGAACCGTTCGACGACGCCGTGCTACCGTTGGTTGCGGGCGTTGCCGACGCCGATGTTGAATCCGAGTCCGTGCTGCTCGGGATGCTCTTATTGGCGTAGTCGGTCGCGTACCATCCGCTGCCCTTAAGGATGAACGAACCCCGCGACATCTGCCGCTCCACCTTGCTCTTGCAGGTAGGACATTTCTTGAGCGGGACTTCTTTGATTCCCTGCATCGCCTCGAACACGCCGCATTTATTACACTTGTATTCGTAGATTGGCATTCGCAAAGCGGGACTGCTAATCGAAAACTCGCACGTTCCGCTCTTTGTAAATAACCACGGAAAGCAACGCAGTCAAGCGAAAGGCCCAGCGTTTCGCCTTCGATTCGCCTTAGTCTCGCTGGCAGACGCTATTTTCGTCTGCCAATCTGCCGCAGGCGTACTGCCACCTTGGCCGGTTCATGCGTTACGATTCGGATCGTCTTGCGACGCGAGGTCGCGCCGCGAACCATCATCAGCGCCGATCGCGGCACGCGCAGCTCCCCGGCGAGATACTCGATTAGTTCGTCATTCGCTTTGCCCTTGTCTGGCCTTGAATGGACCGCGACCACCAGGCGCTCCCCACTCGCGCTAATGACGCCGCGGCGCGAGGCGCCCGGTCGCGCCGTGACCTCGATCGTCACCTCGTCGTCGGCCACTCGCATCCAGGGCGTGTCTGCCGCGAGCAGATTGCCGCCCGGATTCATGCGTAGGCGGGGATCAGCGCGTGCACCACGCTCGGAATGACGACGCGCTGGATGAGCTGAATGACGATAATCACCAGCAGCGGTGAAAAATCTATTCCGCCGAAGACGACCGGGAGATGCTCGCGGAACCATTCGAAGGCCGGCTCCGTGATCGAATAGATGAAGCGGACGATCGGATTGTACGGATTCGGCTCGATCCACGTCATCAGCACCGCAATGATCACGACGTAAAAATAGAGCGTCAGCAAACCGTCGAGGGTCTGCGCGATGAAGACAATCAAGCTGGTCCAAGCGTACACGCGATAGCGCTCTCGCTAGTTGATTGCGCGGCCAAGTTCGCGTGAGCGATCGCTGGCGGCGTGCAATGCGGCGGCCACGATATCAGAAAAACCATGCTCGGCGAACCGGCGCAGCGCGGCCTCGGTCGTGCCGCCCGGCGAAGCGACGGCCGCAATCAAATCGGCGGCCTCGCGCTTGGACTCGCGCATCAGATGTTCGGCGCCACGAATCGTCTTCAGCGCCATCTGCATCGCCAGTTCGCGCGGGAGTCCCTCGCTCACGGCCGCATCCGCCATCGCCTTGGCGAACAGATAAACATAGGCCGGGCCGCTGCCCGAGAGCGCCGTCACCACGTCCAGGAGTTTTTCGTCCTTGAGCGCGACGGCGTCGCCAACCGCCCTGAAAATGCGCAGCGCGAACGCCTCATCGCCCGCCGACGCTCGTCGCCCACGCACCATCGCCGCCATCCCATGACCCACCATCGCGGGCGCGTTCGGCATCACGCGGATCACTCGCGCGCGCTTGCCGAGCCCGCGGGTCAGCCGCGCGATCGTCACGCCGGCGGCAATCGAAATGAACAGCCGGCCTTTGCCGGCCGCTTTTCCGCTCGCTTTCGCCAGTTCGGCCCCGAGTTCCGTCATCACCGCATCGATCGTCTGCGGCTTGACGGCCAGCACGACGGCCCCGGCCTTGCGCACGACCTCGGCATTGTCGTCCGTCGTCGCGACCTTGAGCACGCGGGCGAGTTTGCGCCGGCGCTCTGGCGCAACGTCGGACACAATAATTTCGGCTGGCTTGAAGACTTTGTGCGCGATAAGTCCGTGCGCGAGCGCCTCGGCCATGTTACCGCCGCCGATGAATCCGAGCTTTTTCATTTTTTCACTTTTTCACGTTTCACGCTGTGCGTTCGCCAAAAACCGCGCGCCCGATCCGCACGATTGTCGCGCCTTCCTCAATGGCGATTTCGAAGTCGTCGGTCATGCCCATCGAGAGTTCGCTTAGCGCAAGGCCCGATTGCACCGCAAGGCGATCGCGCATCTCGCGCAGCCGCGCGAAGTAGCGACGCGTCGTCTCGGCGCTGGCGGCGGGCGGCGGAATCGTCATCAGGCCCTCGATTTCGATTTTTTCACGGGCAGCATCCAAAATGGCGGTGATGCCGTCGGGCGCGACTCCGCTCTTGCTCGCCTCGGCGCCAAGATTCACTTCGATGAGCGCGCGGACGCGCGGCGACGGCTGCGCTCGCCCCAGCGCCTCGGCCAGCCGTACGGAATCGACACTGTGGATGAGCGCGAATGTGCGCGCAGCAGCCTTTACCTTGTTGGTTTGCAGATGGCCAATCAGATGCCATCGAATTTCGGTCAAGTCCGCCAGCTCGGCGCGCTTCGCAATCGCCTCCTGGACGTAGTTCTCGCCGAAATCGCGCGCGCCTGCCCGCGCTGCGGCGCGAATCACGTCGCTTGGCTGCGCCTTGCTTGCGAGCACGAGACGAATCGAGGCCGGATCGCGGCCAGCCCGCCGAGCAGCCGCGGCGATCCGCGTTCGCACGATCTCCAGCCGCCGTTCAATTTGATTGCCAATCGGCATTCCCACGACCCTGGCTAAGCGGGCCTCACACCCCATCGCGCGAGCGCCGCGACGACGCGCTCTGTCGGCAGGCCCATCACGTTGTCGCGCGATCCTTCGACGTGGGAAATAAATCCGCCGCCAACGCCCTGAATTCCGTAAGCCCCGGCCTTGTCGAATGGCTCTTCGGTGGCGATATAGTCGTCGATTTCGCCCTCGGACAGTTTACGAAAGGTGACCCGGCTCTCGACCGGCAAACTCTCCAGTATCCTTCCGCCCCGGGCCAAAGCAAATGCGGTCACGACCGTGTGAGTACGTCCGGAGAGCATCTCGAGCATCCGGCGCGCATCGTCGGGATTGGCGGGCTTTTCAAGAATTTGAGTTTCGCACACCACGATGGTGTCAGCGCCGATCACAATCGCTTCCGGGAACCGCGATGAAACCTCGCCGGCCTTTTCCCGCGCCATCCTGAGTGCGTAGTCGCGCGCCGGCTCGCCCGCGGTGTGCCGCTCCGGCACAAGGCTTTCGATTACCTCGAACTCAATTCCCGCCGCAGCCAACAGTTGGCGGCGGCGCGGCGACGCCGAGGCAAGAATCACTTTGCTTGAATCGGCCATCGAGGATTTGCGCGCACCCGGATGAATCCGGCTATCGACTGTTGCCAGACGCCGCATCCGCCCGCAAGTCTTTCAGTTTCCGCGCAGATGCGCGATGATTTCGAGGCAACCAGTTCGGCTATCTCGTGCTCGGCAAAGATTCGGCGCGCGATGCGTCGGCTACGGCAAGATGTCGTGCGTTGAAACGGGCTTGGGCGTGTGGGTTGGCGTCGTGGCCGCTGTGTCAGGGAATCATACGGTCTGACCCGATTGCTGAGCGATTAGGGAGGAGATGCCGAGCGAGAAGACGGCGACGCGAAGGGAAATGCTATTTCTTCGGATCGGTCAGTTCTTTGAGCAATTCCGAGATCTTAACGAGTGAGGACGAGTCCGAAGATGCGGGCGGAGGGCCTTGAGGCAGGTTAAGGCGATTTTGAGACAAAGACTCGGTCGCGATCCCGCCCAGCCGCAACAGTACGGGGTGCAGGGAAGGGTTGCCAAAAAGAGTGAAGTCCCGGCCCCAATGCAGAACCAGCGCCGGTTCGCCCGTATTTGTCGTGTGGGTCATACGGCGCTCGCCCGGTCCCGTGTATATGATGACCCAGTAAGGAGGCTCTAACCAAGCCTCATCTCCGAACCAAAACATCTGGTCCTTCAATAGGAAAAATCCGCCGCCCGGCGCTTCTGCTCCTAAGCATAGAATGAACTCCGCGAGCTTGACGCGCTGTAGGACGCGCAAATTGATGCGCTCAGCGTTTGGACGCCCTCGATCTTGAACGCTGTTGACGGCCAGTTCATCAATTATGGGCAGAACGTACATCTATTTGCGCCCCCACCATGTCCTTACGCCCGAAGCCGTCCATAACAGTCCGACACCCACCAGTAGTCCGCCATACACGCGCAATCCGTTTTGATAGACCGCAATCCCCAGCGCTGCGACGATTGGACCAAAAGCAAGCGCGGGCGTGATATTGGCTGAGTTCAATCGCTCTTGTGTCCGGGTGTGCGCAATCTGCTCGCTCACTAAAGCCTTCGATGTTTCCTTAAGCTCGAGCCGCAAGCCATCAATCTCGCGGTCCTTTCTCCGTACCTCCCGGATTGCGAAGCCCAGCAGGTTGCGCGCCACCGCTCCTAGACTGCGACGTTCCTCTTTCAGAACTGCCACGAGGTCATCGCCCCAGAGACCGGAAGCGTCAGGCTTCAAGACCTCCGGTTCGATCGGCGCTCCAGCTTCCTGAGTTCCTGAGGTTCCCGGGTCTTCTGCGGCGAGATGTTTCTCTCGCTCTGAGCTACTGACCGCGCGCTCGTCCGATTTGTCGTTCTCAGGCATTTGGCACTTACAGTGTCTCCAACTCTTGATGTTCAGTAAACGCGGCGGCGTGGCGGAGGTTCACGAACACTGAGTTAGCAGACCGATGCGCGACCGACAACTTCGCCAAGCGCACGCGGTTCCCTTAAAAAAATGTGTCTTTTTGTGTCGGAGACGAGCAAATCCGATACGATGCGAGGGCTTGCAAGTATCGCCAAGGTCAGGCGCCCAATTGAAGCCGCGTCGGGCATGCGCTAACCCAGATCAAATGATAGCGAAATTGTGGCGCGACGGCGCGTTGGCGATTTTGTCCGCGATGCTGCTCGCCGGATGCGCGTCGGCGCCTGCGCGTGCCGACTCAGCGGCTGCGTCCTCGCAAGTTGCGCCATCGGCCGCTGCCACGGCCGCGCTCATCGAGCCGCCGTCCGGCCCACAGGCGGCGTTCCTCGACGGCTATCGCGCGTACCGCAACCACGACAATGCACGTGCGATCGATCGTCTCAAATTCGTTTTCGTTGGCCGCAATCTTACCGTGTTGGCCGATTATGCGTTGTTTTACCTTGCGCTCGCTCAGCGCGACCAGGGCGATCTGAACGCCTCGGCAGACACGCTCGACCGCCTTGTCCGGTTGTATCCGGATAGCGTGATGATCGATCGCGGCGAGCTGGTGCTCGCGGACAGTCTGCTGAAGCTCGGCCGCAACGCCGAGGCCTCTGCGGTCGCGTCGCGGCTGATTGCCCGGACGCCCGAAGCGTCGATAGAGCAGGGCGCGCGCATCGCCGAAGGGCGCGCGCTCATCGCGCTCGGAAACCCAAAGTTAGCCTATGCGCAGCTGATGGAACTGCGGGACAAGTATCCGCGCTCCGACTCGGATGGCGAAGCGCGCATGATGGTTCATTCGCTCCTCGCGTCGAACCCCGAACTCGCCGACACGGCGTCACTCGCTTATCATCGCGGCGAATCCGAGTTGCTGCTCCGCGAGGGTCAGTTATCCGCAGCCGACGAGGAGGCAAGCGCGGGGCTTGCGATGGCGCCAGAGCCGGCGATTCGCGCGGAACTGGTTTGGGTGAGTGCGCGAGCGCTCAAGCCCGAGCCCGACCGCGCCCGGCGTGCGATCCTCGAGTATCTGCGAATCGCGCCGCGCGGACCGGACGCGCCCGCTGCCCTTGAAGCGCTGGCGCTTATCTACTGGCACGACGATCAAGACGAGCTTGCACGTGCGACGCTGAACAGACTCGTCGCGAATTTTCCGGCAAGCCCGCTCGCGCCCGGGGCGATGCTCCGTGTCGGCAGAATCTTCGAAGAACAGCACCGGCTTGCTTCGGCCCGTGCGGAATATCGACGCCTGGCCGCGCGCTATCCCGGGGTCGATGCCGCCCAGGAGGCACGGTTTCGCATACCCTGGACTTTGTATCTGGCGCGCAATTACCGGATCGCGGCGGCGGCATTCAAGCTTGCAGGCGCTCGCGCGAAAGATGCGACCAATCTTGACATGTGCGAGTACTGGCGTGCGCGAGCGCTGGAAAATGCAGGCGATTCCAGCGTTTCTCGCGCGATTTTCGCAAGACTCGCGGATAGCACCGACACCAACTACTATCCCGAGCTCGCCAGCCGGCGCGTCGCGGCATCCAAACCGGTGCTTCCGGCCGCGTCGGCGCCGGATCCGGAATACGGCGCTGCGCCTGCCGTCACCGGCGTTGCTGAGTATCACATGGCGCGGCTTCAAACGATCCGCGCGATGGGACTCAAGGAACTCGAGCCCGGCGAGTTGAAGGCGCTCGAGGAACATGCCGGCGGCACCATCGAGATACGGCGTTTCGTGCTGGCCGGATTCGCGAGCGCCGGTGCGTGGTATGACGCGATCGTGGCTGCGACGCACATGGAAAAAAACGGGCAGATGAGCCACGCCGTCGCCGAGCGGGTTCGCTATCCCCGCGCGTACTGGGATCTTTTTCAGTCCGCGTCCACCCGGCTCGCGCTGGATCCTTATCTGGTGCTCGCGTTGGCACGGCAGGAGAGCTTGTTTAATCCGAATGCCACGTCGAGTTCGAACGCGCGCGGCTTGATGCAGTTGATTCCTTCGACGGCACAGAAGGTGGCGTCCGAGCATGGCATCGATACCGAGGCGATCCGCCTCTACGATCCCTCGGTTAACGTCGAGCTGGGGACGGCGTATTTGAAAACCCTGCTTGAGATGTTCGGCGGCAACGCGTTTCGGGCCGTCGCGGCGTATAACGCGGGCGAGCACGCGGTTTCGAAGTGGCTGGCTGATTTTCCCGGCGCTGATGACGAGTGGGTCGAGAATATCGCGTACAAAGAGACGCGCGATTACGTAAAGAAAGTGATCGGAGGGCGGCGCGAGTATCTGCTGCTGTATCGGCGGAGTTCCTAGCAGGGTGTTGAATGGTTCGGGACCTGAACCGCCCTTCGATATGAGTTTTTCAATACCCTGTTAAGGGCTCCGCTTGACAAGTGCGGAAGCAAAAAGGTTGAAAGAGGGCTGCAACCGGCGCTCCGGTTGGGAAGCTCCAGGAGTTTTGTTGGCATCACGCGAATTCAAGGCGGTCTTTTTCGATCTCGACGGCACGCTGGTCGATATCCATGGCCCGTTGTATATCGCCGCGAAAAACGCGCTCGACGAACTTGGCCACGATCCGCCGCTCACCCATGAGCGCTTTCGCGAGGCGCTTTCCAGCGATGACGTATGGCTCGGGGTCCCGGAGCATCTCAGGCCTGAGTACGTGAAGCTCGCGTACGCATACTTCCTGGCTGAAATCGACAAGACCGAGCGTCTCGAGGTGCTGCCGCACGTGCAGGATACACTGGCCGAACTCAAACGGCGCGGCTATGCGACCGGCGTGATTACCAGCCGCCCGGGTGATTCGCAGCGGCTGGTCGAGAAGCTCGCGATGGTCGGGCTCGCCTCGTACCTGGACCGGGTCGTGACGCAGACCACGACCTCGATCCGTGCGCTGGACAAGACGCAGAGCCTCAAACAGACCGCGCTGAAGGCCGCGATTCATCCACGAGCCTGCATGTACGTTGGCGATGAGCCGCGCGACATCATGGCCGCGCTCGGCGCGGGCTACGGCGCGTCGGTCGCGGTCGCCACCGGCGCGGCGTCGTTCAAATACCTGCAGAGCAATCCGCTGTCCAAACCCGACTACGTGATTCGCTCGATGGCGGAGCTGATCGGCCTCATCGACAATCTGAAAGCGGAAATGGCCGAGTAGCGATGGCTGGCTTCGAGTCCTTGCAGGAGCCGCCGCGCGCGCTCGAAGGCCTCAAGGTCGTTGAGCTGCCATGCCTCGACACGATGCCCTTTTTGGCCGCATCGATGGCCGCGAAGTCGTTCGCGGATTTCGGCGCCGAGGTCGTCAAGGTCGAGCCGCCGCGAACGGGAACGCAAGAACGCGCGCTGGGACCGTTTCGCGATGAGATGCCCGACCCCGAAACCGGCGGGCTGCATCTCTACCTCAACACCAACAAGCTCGGCGTGACGATCGACCTGGAAGAGCGGCGCGGGCGCGATCTTGCGTTCGATTTACTCGCGTCGGCGGACATTGTTTTCAATCCGAATCGTCCGGAACTGAACGAGCAGCTGGGGATTGACTGGCGCACACTGACGGCCCGATTTCCGAAACTGATCGTCGTGTCAATAACTTTTTTTGGCGCCGAGTCGCCCTACCGGAATCTGCGCGGCGGCGACCTGGTCGCCACGCACATGAGCGGCGTCGGCTACGAGACCCCGTGGCATCAGGTAACCGATCCATCGAATCAACCGCCGCTGAAGCTCGGCGGCAGGCAGGCTGACTATTTGACCGGCTATACCGCGGCGTCGGCCGCGATGTGCGCACTATACAGCCGAAAGGCCAGCGGCGCGGGGCAGCATGTCGACGTCAGCCAGTGGCTCTCGATGATCAGCATGCTTCGTCCGAGTATCGGGTTTTACTCTCACGAAGCGCATGATTCTCCCCCGTTTCAGCGGCTGTCGACCCGCCGCAAAATGAGCGCGCAGTGGGTCTATCCGTGCAAGGACGGATGGGTGAGCTTCAATGCCGGCACCGATCGCTTCTGGCGCGGCGCAAAAAAGGCGATGGGTCATCCCGAGTGGATGGAAAGCGAGCTGTTCGATACCATGCCAGGCCGCGTCGCGCATATCGACGCGATCGAAGCCGGTGTAATCGACTGGTTATCTACGCAGACGCGAACCGAGGCGTTTAAGAAGGCGCAGGCGGAACACGTGCCGTGCTTCCCGGTGCATTCGCCGGCCGAAGTCGCAGGCAACGAGCAATACAAGGCGCGGAAATTTTTCATCGATCTCGAGCATCCTGCCGCCCACGAAGTGCGGATGCCCGGTGCGCCGTGCAAGTTCACGCGCACGCCGTGGCGAATCGTGCGCGGAGCGCCGATGCTGGGCGAGCACAATCAGGAGATACTTGGCGGGAGAAGCGGGCGGGCGCAGGCGGAGTCCGCCACGCCACGGCGCGGCGGGGATCATCCGACGGGGACCCGGCCGCTGGAAGGAATCCGGGTCGCGGATTTCGGATGGATCTACGCCGTTCCGCACGCGACCGCCTGGCTGGGCGCGCTGGGTGCCGACGTGATCAGGATCGAGACCTCGGGCGCGCCGGACCTGGTGCGGCTGCTGACCGGCACCGACGGGGTGACCGGCCTCAACCGCAGCGGAATTTTCCACGCGATCAATACCTCGCGCCGCAGCGTAGCGCTGAATCTGGTGACGCCCGAGGCCCGGGAAATCGCGCGCAAGATAATCCGGCAGAGCGATTTCGTCACCGAAAATTTTACCGTCGGCAATATGGCGAAATACAATCTCGCCTACGACGATCTGGTGAAAATCAAACCCGACATAATCATGCTGAGCGGCACTCCGCTCGGGCAGGACGGTCCGCTCGCGCGTACGGTGGGCTTTGGGCCGACGACGCAGGCCTTCGCCGGGCTGTGTCATATCACCGGTTATCCCGATTCGTTTCCGTGCGGGATCGGCGGAACGTGGCCGGACTTCGCAGTGGGAGCCGGCATGGTGTTCTTCCTGCTCGCGGCGCTGCACTATCGCGATCGGACCGGCGAGGGGCAGCACCTGGACCTGTCGATGGCCGAGATGGTTACGAGCATGATGCCCGAAGCGATGATGGATTTTCTGATGAACGGGCGCGACCAGGCCGCGATTGGGAATCGCGACGAGTCGATGGCGCCGCATGGCGTGTTCCCGGCGGCGGGCGACGACCAGTGGATCGCGATTGCGATTGCCAGCGACGACGAGTTCGCCAAGCTGTGCGGGGCGCTCGGAGCGCCTGCGATGGCGTCCGATCCGAAGTTCGCCCGACTGCCCGGCCGGCTTGCGAAGGTCGAGGAACTCGAGCGCGAAATCGCGGCGCGCACGCGTATCCACCCGCGCGATGAACTGGTCGCGAAACTTCGCGCGGGCGGTCTTGCCGCGGGCCCCGTCTATAGCACTCTCGAATTGATGAAGGATCCCGTCTTCTCCCGCTCGAGCATGCTCGTGAAGTTGAAGCATGGCGAAGTCGGCGAGCGCGTCGTACCGGGACTTCCGGTGCAGTTCGGCGCGATCGATCTCGAATATCGCGGCGCGCCGATGATCGGCGAGCATACCGAGGAAGTCCTGACCGAGCTGCTCGGCTATAGCGCCGCGGAAATCGCGCGGCTTAAGGAAGCGAAGGTGCTGATCTGAGCAGCGGAGGCGGACCGGAATTTCCGGAAACCCCTTACGGCTTTGTAGGGGCCGGGCCCTGCGCCTGAGTCAGGGGGCGGTTCCCTCTGACTGGCTCCCCTTAGGGAAGGGGAACAATCGTGGGGGCTCGATCGGGCGGGCGCCCCCACTGGTCCGACGAGTGCTTGCTGAACCAACAGTGCGGCCCGAATCACGGAATCTGATTCGGGCCGCGATTCAATCACTCGTAGCAGAATTTCAACCTACCCGCGCCCGTAACTGGGCGTGTTCCGATGGCAGGTCTGGCAAAGGCCCTTGACGCTGCTTAGCGTGTACGAGCCGCCAGCGGTTAGACGATGGGCTTCCCAGGATGAGGCGGCGGCTGGTATAAATTGAATCGCCACGGAAGCACCTTCCTTTAGCACCGCTCTAGGTGGGTGCGTGCCAGGCTCCCGACCCTGTTCTTTCACGGGCGTGGGTCGGAAGGATCGGGAGCCGGTTCATTTACCAACCGCGCCGGGCTGTGTTCGCAGCACGGCCCAGCGCAAACCTCTCTAAAACCGTTAGGCGCTATTCCAACGCATCGCGGATGCCTGTGCCGAAAATTGCTTTTTACCTTCATCCGTTAACCGCCATTTGCCGCTGCTTTTTTCGGTCAGTCCCGCCCTCAGCATTCCAAGCGATTTGAAATGCAGAACGCGCTTCGCGGATTTCTGGCCAAAATCGAAATTATACTTCGCAGCGGATTCTTCGAGTTCCTCTAGTGTTTTGGGACCGGCAGCAAGCGTCGACCCGATGATTGTCATCAGGCGATCGGAGCCGTTGAGAAATCGCCCTGCGGGTCCAGATTCCAAGCCCGTTAGATCGGGCTGCTCAGAAAGAAGCGCCCGCAGTTCTTTTTCGAGTTCGCCAAGCGTGCTCAGGCGTTTTTGGAGCCGTTGTTTTTCAGCGGCAATCTCGGAGAGCCGCGCCTGAATATTTCGCCGAATTACTGTGTCGGCCATTGTGATGCCCTCCCGTATACGGGAACTGCACTATTAGGCCAGATTGACTAGGCTCTGTCAATCGCAATTGGCCACTGGTCTACAATCGTCACAATCGACTGTCCGCAATGGCCAAGAGCTGAGGCGGCTTTGTACGGGAACAATCGTGGGGAGGGGGGTGACGGGCTCCTACTTCTGAGCGGAGCGCAGAATTCCGGATCCGGGGTCCCTCGGCTCCGCAGACTTCGCTCGGGATGACACAAAAAACGGACGCACGGGCTTCTTTCTTGACGAACTTGTTCTAACAGGCCGTCAGGCCGCATCTTCTCTTAACAGGCGGGAAGTCCGAAACCTGCGTGAGGTTTCGGGAAAACTCTGCTCCGCGAGCGGTGAAAATTCAGCGGGTGAGAACTTCCGGTGGCGGCGATGAGGCGAACTCCGCTTTGAGCGCGTCGTAGCTCTTGAGATCGTCGATCGTGCGGAAGTAGCCGCGATGGACGTAGCCGAACACCGGCATCCCGTTTGCGACCATCGGCGCGAGCAGGCCGGCCATCAGGCTCCAGGGCGGCGCCGGCGGCATCAGGTCAAACACCGCCCGATCGGCGACGATCACGCCGCAATACATGAACGGCGAGAGCGTCGCGACGACGTTGTCATCGAGGCCCGCCGGGTAATCGTCGTATTGAAGCGGGTCGCGGCGCGCAAGCAGCCGCATCCGGCGCAGCCTTTGGCCGGCGTCGATCTCGAGGCGGCTGTAATAATCGAGATTGGCGGGCCGGAACAGCGCGATGGTGGCGAGTGCGGCGCGGTCGCGATGGAACGCGACCATCGCGCGCAGGTCGAGATCGAGGATCGTGTCGCTGTTGGCGATTACGAATGTATTTTCGTTTTCGATCCCGCCCAGGAACTCCCGCAGCCCATTGAGCGGGCCGCCGGTGCCGAGCAAGACCGGCTCGGGCGCATACGTGATACGCAGTCCGAGCCCCGATCCGTCGCCGAGTCCGCGCTGAACGGCCGAGGCCAAATGATGGACGTTGATTGCGACCTCGGTGACGCCGCCGCGCCGCAGCATCGCGAGCTGATACTGGATCAACGGCCGCCCGCCGAGTTCGAGCATCGGTTTCGGCGTCACGTCGGTCAGGGGCCGAAGCCGCTCGCCGATCCCGGCTGCCAGTACCAATGCCTTCATTGAATCAGTGAATCAACGCCGCGCAAAGTTCAGGAAACTCGGCGCGCATCTCAGCCAGCATCCGCCGCGCCTGTGCGAGCGCATGCGGAATGTAGCGAGAGTATCCGCTCTTGCCGCCGCGCTCGAACATCTCGAAGCGTCCGATCATCTTGAGCGCGTGTTGCAAAACGCACATGCGATAGCTGCTCATGAATTCCGGCTCGTCGAGTGCGTGGGCGCCGCGGCGGGGGACGCCACGGCGCACGAGTCGCGCGCCGTAGAAGTCGAGGATGCGGCGCTCGATTGCCGGCGTAATGAATTCATCGGTGTCGCGGGTGGTCAGGAGCACAGCCAGGTCCTGCGCGGCAGGCGCCATCAGCGCATCCTGGAAATCTATCATTCGAATCCGCGGGCCGTCCTGGATGAACAGGTTGTGGCCGTGGTAGTCGCGATGGGAGAGCACGCGCGGAAAGCGATCGAGCCGCGCGGCCAGCCGTTGCAGCTCGGGTGCGATGGAGGAAAGGTCGGCGCCAGGTGCGACGGCGGCGAGGCCAACTTCCGCAAATTCCTTCATCTCCCATTCGAACAGCCGGCCGCTGTACGCAATCTCCCGCCCGACGCATCCATGATCGATTAGAGCGGTGCCGTCAACGTGCAAGTGGACGAGTTCGGCGGCGGCGAGCCGGAACAGGTCCGCGGCGTCGGCGCCGGGACGGCGGACGGCGTCGAGCAGGGAGAGTTCGCCGACGTCCTCGACGAGCATCGCGCGCCGGGCGGGGTCCGCATCGTAGAGCGCGGGGACGGGCGCGCCGATCGACTCGAGGAAGCGATGCACGTCGATCCACGGTGGCTCGGCGCGGGGGCCAGGCAGAAGATTCAGCGCACGAACGTAGCCGGGAAAGTCGTCGGGGCCGAGATCGACAAGGATAGCGGTGGGAGGCACGCCGCTTCGGCCGTGCGAGGCGATCGAGATGCGCCAGAAACGCCGCGCCGACAGATCGCCGCGCAGAGGGGCTACTTTTCCGACTCGCGCGCGCGGCCATCGCCGCGCGATGACCTCTGCCGCCCATGTTTCGAACGCGTCGTCGTGATCCATCAGTGATGGATTGTACTGGCGGATTTACGCTTACGCGAGGATGACGAGCGCTCCTCAGAAGATCGCCGACCGTTCCAAAAGACCCGCTCATCGGCTATTCATATGAAGACCATAAGCAATTGTGGGGCGGATCGAGAATGACAACCTGGTATCCCGTGGCTGTGACCCTGCTTGTTGCCGGCGTGATCGTCGGCGTCATGTGCACGATCAACATGATCCTCGGGCCGAAGCGTCCCGGTGAGATCAAGGGCGAAGCTTTCGAATGCGGCAACCCGCCGAGCGGCTCGGCGTGGGGGCGGTTCTCGGTGCGCTTCTATCTGACGGCGATCCTGTTTCTGATCTTCGACGTCGAGGTGATTTTTCTGTATCCGTGGGCGGTCGAGCTGCGCTATCTGGGCATGTTCGGCTTCGTCGAGGCGCTGATCTTCATCGCGATTCTCTGCGTCGGCCTGCTCTACGCCTGGCAGCGCGGCGCGCTCGATTGGGACTAGCTGAGATCGATGTTGATTGAAAAACTAAAAGCACGCTTTGGCGGGCAAATTCTCGACGCGCAAAGTGCACGCGACGAAGAAACTTTCACGATCGATCGCGAACACGCGTATGATTTTTTCCGCGCGCTACGCGACGAGCCTGGCTTCGAATTTAATTTCCTGACCGACGTGACCGCGGTCGATTGGCCCGAACGCAAACCGCGCTTCGATGTCGTCTATCAACTGAACTCGCTGACCCGCGGCCATCGCATCCGCGTCAAGATTGGCGTGGACGGCGCCGATCCATGGGTCAGCAGCGTGGTTGGCGTGTGGGGCGCCGCGGACTGGCTTGAGCGCGAATGCTTCGACATGTTCGGAATCGTCTTCAAGGGTCATCCCGATTTGCGCCGCATCCTGATGTACGATTCGTTCGAGGGTCATCCGCTGCGCAAGGACTACCTCTACAACAAACGCCAACCGATCGTCCCGGAGGTCGACCCGGTCGTGAATCCGATTCGCTCCTCGCGCTGAAGACACGACGCGATACAAGCCATGGCACTACCGGCGCGCTGGAAGGACAAAATCGTGCCGTCGGATCCCTCCGACGAGATCATGGAACTGCAGATGGGGCCGTCGCATCCCGCGTCCCACGGCACTATCAAGTTCAACCTCAAGCTCGACGGCGAGCGGATCGCCGATTGCGACGTCGAGGTCGGATTCCTGCATCGCGGATTCGAAAAGATGTGCGAGCAGGGGACCTGGACACAATGCTTCCCTTACACCGACCGGCTGAATTACGCCTCGCCGTGCATCAACAACGTCGGCTTCGCGCTCGCCGTCGAGCGCCTGCTCGGCATCGACACGACCGAGCGATGCAAGTACGTGCGCCTGATCATGAGCGAAGTTTCGCGCATCGTCGATCATCTGACGTGCCTGGGGATGGCGTCGAGCGAAGTCGGCGCGACGACCGTTGCGTTCTACATGCTGGAGGCGCGCGAGTTTCTCTACGACCTGATCGAGGCGGTGACCGGCGCGCGAGTCACCGTGACATGGTGCCGCGTCGGCGGCGTGACGCATGACCTGCCCGCGGACTTCAGCGATCGGATGAAAGCTTCGTTCGCGTGCCTCGATCAGGTTCTCGGCGACTGCGACAAGCTGCTCAGCCGCAACCGCGTGTTCATCGACAGGATGGCGGGAGTCGGGAAGTTGCCGAAGGAAGAGGCAATCTCGTACGGGCTGAGCGGTCCGCTGCTGCGCGCGGCCGGCGTGTCTTACGACGTTCGCAAGGCGCATCCGTACCTGGTGTATGACCGGATGGAGTTCGATATCCCGACCGGAGACCGCGGCGACAACTACGATCGCTTCAACGTCCGCTTCCAGGAGATGTATCAGTCCAAACGAATCATCGAGCAAGCGCTCGCGGCGATCCCTGAAGGTCCCGTCACGATCACCGATCCCAAGGTCGTCCTGCCCGACAAGCAGAAGGTGTACAACTCGATCGAAGGCCTGATGAACCACTTCAAGCTGATCATGGAGGGCATCCACGTGCCCGCCGGTGAGGTCTATCAGGCGGTCGAGGGCGCCAACGGCGAGTTGGGCTTTTACATCGTGAGCGACGGCAGCGGCCGGCCATATCGCGTGCGCGTGCGGCCGCCGTGTTTTCTCGGCATGGGCGCGCTCAACAAGATGCTGATCGGCCGCATGATCGCGGACATCATCGCGACGTTCGGAATGATCAACATGATCGGCGGAGAGTGCGATCGCTAGCGGCCCGGTCTGTACCGTGCGTTTCACTCTCTCCCCCTTACCCTGTTCTAGCAGGGCGAAGCCCGCATCTTTTCTTTTCACTGGGTGCAGGGGTCATCCCTGCCCAGGGAAGTGTGAAACCCACGGTGGGTTTCACATTTAATCAAGTTCTCCCTCATACACGCCCTTTGCGGCGCCGGTCCGCGTCGTTATCATCGAGCGTTGGAGCGCAACCTGGCCTCGGCCAGTCTCAAAATGTCCTCTCCTGAAGCCATCGCCACGCAAATCGCGCCGCCGCCGCGCCGTGTGCTGATAGTGCTGCTCGGCGCGATCGGCGACGTGGTTCGCGCGCTTCCTTTGCTCCTCCGCATTCGCAACGCGTGGCCCGACGCGCACATCGCGTGGGCCGTGGAACCCAAGTCAAGCCGGTTACTCGACCGCCATCGCTGGCTCGACGAAGTGATCGTGTACGATCGCACGCACGCGCCGTGGACGTTCATCGGGTTTCTGCGGCGAATTCGCAAGGGGCATTTCGATCTGGCGATAGACCTTCAGCGTCATCTCAAAAGCGGTATCACGTCGCGAATCTCGGGCGCCGCAAATCGTTTTGGTTTCGCCGCGCCGAACACCAAGGAGTTCAACCATCTCTTTTCGAATCATCGGATCGCGCCGCAGCCGAACATGCGCTTGAAGCTCCTGCAATACCAGGCGTTCGGCGATGCGCTCGGCATTGCGCAATCACCGATCGAATTTGGACTCGCCGCGACGGACGAGGAACGTGCCCGCGCACTCGAGATGCTGCGCGATGCGCCGCGTCCGATCCTGGCTGTGATCCTTGGCTCGTCGTGGCCAAGCCGCATCTACTTTCCTGAATCGACTGCCGCGGTAATTCGGATGGTCGCGTGCCCCGGCGCCCTCAGCCCGGCGCTATTTCCCGTGCTGCTCGGCGGTCCCGGCGAAACGAAACTCGCCGATGAAGTCATGCGCCATCTCGACGCCGTTCCCGCGCTCAATCTTGCCGGACGCACTTCGCTCCGCGATCTGATCGCAATCTTTCCCGAATGCGCCGTCGCGTTTGGACCCGACTGCGGCCCAATGCATATCGCGGCCGCGGTGGGATGCCCGGTGGTATCGCTGTGGGGCGCCACCGCCGCCGAGCGCTCCGCGCCGTGGGGCTTCGCCGAGCTCGCAATCAGCGGCGCGATCCCGTGTCATCCCTGCTATCTTCGTCAATGCCCCATCGGGCGCGAATGCATGCGGCGAATATCCCCCGAAGAAGTCACGGCGAACTTGAGGCTCGCGCTCGCGATGCGTGGAGCGGCCAGATGAGCTGGTGGATGACGGGCTTTGACGGTGTGCGGTTAACGCGCGGAGGATGGACCTTCTTCATCCCGGGCTACCCCGCGCGATTTTCAGAGCCACTTCGCAAGAGCCTGATCGATTCCGCATTCGCCGCCATCGACGGCACGTTGGCGACTCGTGTACGCCGCTCGCGCCATGCCGAGACATGGTTCGAGCATTTCGACAGTGCGGGAGGTCCCGACGCCTATTTCAAGGTGCTCGACCCGATCCGCGGCCTGGATCGAATCAGGTGGCTATTCAAGCGCAAGCGCGCCGCGCACGTTGCGTCGATCTCGAAGCATCTGCGCGCCGACGCCATGGGAGTGCCGGAAATTCTACTGCTCGGCGCCGAGCAGCGCGGCGGACGCGAGATCATAGTAACTGCGCGCGTCCACGGGTTTAATCTTGTGCGCTATTTGAAGCGTGCGAAGCTCGCGTCCAGGCGCGCCGTGTTGCGCGCGCTCGGCGCGCAGCTCGCGCGATTGCATCGCGCAGGATATATCCACGGCGACCTGACGCCGTTCAACATCTTCGTCACCGGACTGGAGCCGCCGCAATTCGTTTTCATCGATCATGAACGCACCCGGCGCACGATTCTGAGCCGCTTCGAGCGGCCGCGGATGCGCAATCTGGTTCAGCTGGGGCATCTCGAGCTCGGCGGCGTCACGAATACGGATCGGATGCGCGTGTGGTGCGGCTACGCCGCCGCGTTTTCCGTGCGACGCCGGCGCGCGCTACGCCGCCGCGTTGCCGCGATGCTTGCGGCCAGAATTGCTGACGACCGCAATGGCGCAAGCGTCGGCGCCCGCGCATCGTCTTCTCTCGGGCAGCATCGGGAGGCGAGCGGGAGCTGATGGCCGAGCAGACGAAAATTTCCGTGGTGATTCCGGCGTACAACGAAGCCTTGACGATCGGCCGCGTAATCGAGCGCGTGCTCGATTGCGGCTTCGACCCCGAGGTCATCGTTGTCGACGACGCTTCGACCGACGGCACAACGAAGTTTCTGCGTGAGTTCAGCCATCCTCGCGTTCAATGTTTCTATCATGCCGTCAATCGCGGCAAAGGCGCCGCGCTCCGGCTCGGCTTTGCGGCGGCGAGAAATCCTTACGTCTTCGTGCAGGACGCCGACCTCGAATACGATCCCAAGGACTACGCCGCAATGATTGCGCCGCTGCTCGACGGCCGCGCCGACATGGTTTACGGCTCGCGCTTCCTCTCCGGTCCGCATCGCGTCATGTTCTTCTGGCACTACGTGGCCAACCGCGCGGTGACGCTGCTCTCCGACATGGTGAGCGATCTCAATCTGACCGACATGGAGACCGGGATGAAGGGTTTCGTGCGCGAGAAATTGATGACGCTCAAGCTGAGCGCCAATCGCTTCACCTTCGAGCCCGAGATCACCGCCAAAGCTGCGCGCGCGCGATGGCGAATCTACGAGGTGCCGGTGTCGTACGCGGGACGGACCTACGAAGAGGGCAAGAAGATCGGCATTCGCGACGCGCTGACCGCGGTCTGCGCAATCCTGTATTACAGATTTTTCGATTGACGCGACCGAACCGCCGCGCCCGCCCCGCCCCGCTTTTCCGATTGCCGCGATCAAATTGATCCGCCCGAACCGCAAGCCCGCAGAGGGTTCCGCCTTCCTTGCCCATCTTTCTTTTTTGTCATTCTGGAGCGAAGCGAAGAATCCCGGATCTTATTCCTTGCTCTGCGCTTTTATTTCCTCTCGCCTGTTAGGGAGAGGATGAAGGTGAGGGTCATTTTACAGCGCCCTGGCGCGATTCAGGATTCTGCGTCTTTATTCCCTTGCCTCACCCTGTCGCAAGGTGTCACAGACACGCGGCCGCGCCGATTCGTAGAGGCGCGGGTGCGGGACATCTGCGCGGCGCGATTGTCCGATGCGCCGCATGATCCTTCCTCTCAGTCATTCCGACCGAAGTCTTCTCAATCCGTCATCCCGACCGGAGGCTGCCGGAGTGGAGGGACCCCGGATCTTTTTCTTTGCCGCGTGCCCGTGGCACCGCCCTGACAGGGCTAGGCCGCCGCGAGTCATCGAGCGTCGGGTGCGGGTAGGATCCGGGTTCCTTCGCTGCGCTCAGGACGACTCAAAAATGCAAGCCGCCGCTCGTGTCATTCTGAGCGAAAGTTGCTGAAGCGAAGAATCCCGGATCTTTTCCCTGCTCCCGGCTAACACCATCGATAACTATGGGTCAGCTCCCGCGCGCCGGGGCGATTTCAGGCCGGTTTGAGCGCGACACTTGGCAGACACAAGCGCCGAATCATCCGCATGGATGCGCGATGATTTCGAGGCAACCAGTTCGGCTATCTGGTGCCGGGCAACGATTCGCCGCGCGATGCGTCGGTCACGGCGAGATGGCGCGCGAGAAAGCGGCGGGGGGACCGGTCCCTCCGCCGTTGAGCCGGGCGTTGACTTGTCGCACGACCTTGCTGAGATCCTTGAGTTCGTCCCTTGTGTAACTATTCCGGGACTTGAATTCCTTCAGATATTCCTTTTTCAGGTTTTGTTTTGCGCTTTTGCGCTCGGAATTGTCGGTGCTTCCCAGTTTCATAACCAGGTCTGTTTCTCTGCCGTTCACGGCTGACAGAACGCTTTGGGGCAGCAGTGCCTCTATACAGTCCTTACCAGCCTGGTTTATCCCGAGAGGAGCGTAGTGCGCATTTTCCTTGAGTCCTACTCGATTTAGAGCTGCCTGCACATCATTGTGTGCGTCTAGGTCGTAGGTCACAAACACGAGATCGAATTTTCGCAAGACGAACTGGACCAAAAGTGTGTTCTTGAGGGTATCTTTGCCGCCGTAAGGAGTCTACTTCAATGTCGTTTGCCAGCACGTCGCAAGGAAGGCCGTGCTGCTTCAAGAATTCGAAGTACTCCTTGTCTATCTGTCCTTCCACCAGTAAAACTTTGGATTTGGCCACAGAAAATAAAGGGCGCAGGCTCGTAAACTCTTCCGGCCCGATTCCAAGATGGTCCGCGAACGGGGCCATCCAATTGTCCCCGCTCGTTTCCACCAAAATAGTTGCAAACGGCTTTTTTCGTTTTATCTCCCGGGCCAGCAGAATGTTCGCGCTAGGCTCCTCCTGATTAAGCATGTAAGGACTGTGCGTAGTAACGATGACTTGAATACCGAACTCGCTAGAAAGGCGGCACAGCATTCGACCGAACTCTGCTTGGGCGGAGGGGTGCAAGAAGCTTTCAGGCTCTTCAATTACGACGAATGGGGTTACCTTCTCGTCAGGCGATCCCATCGTCTTGATTCGCTTGGCCTGGAGAATCGCCATCAGAATACGGGTGCGGTTCTGAGTTCCGCTGCCCCAATCGTTAAGCGGAACCTCGACATTGCGGTCGCGAAGATTAACGCCCAAGGGCATTCGACGCATTCCGAAACCTTCCGGGGTTGAAACTGCGACCTCGTACCTTTCTGTGAGTCTGCCAAGAACCTCGCTTAGATTCTGTGTGTGTTGCTTCGCCAAACTACGTGCCTTCTTTTCTAGAAACTTTCCGGCCTCGTCGAGGATCTTCTTTTCAGCATCAGACATCACGAAATCATAGAACATCCTGCGACGTCCGCGACCAAGATAGATGTTCTCTTGGTTGTGCGCAGTAGAGTTGTACAAGAAGAGGAGGTTTGAGTCCTTGATTCTTTTGTCGATTTCTTTGCCGGCTTTCTCTTCGACCTTGTCTCCGTCTATTGTCACCGAGACCGAAGCGTCATTGCTGCCGGCTGTAGAATACGTGATGCAGAGCACCATCGATGGGCTCTCGATCTTCTTTGACGCTATTACCTCGGCGAAGGAGAACAATGCGGGATCTTCGTCTCTGGTGAGGCTGAGCGTGTAAACAACCTCAATCGGCAAGGGCTGCTTCACCCATTGTGTCTTGTCTTCTGCGTAATCGAGATCTGTCTCTTTGGCTAACCATGGAAGATCGGCGCCAAGGCCAAATAAGCCGGACAACAGACGAATGACGCACGATTTGCCGGCGTTGTTTCTACCAGAAATAGTGCAGTAGTGTTTCGAAAACACTAAAGTCAGATCTTGAAGCGTGCGGTAATTCTTGGTCGCTATTGAGTCTAATCGCATCGTCGGTCCCCTATTGCTGTCATGCCCATTGGTTATCAAACTACCACGTTCGCGTTCGGACTGAAGGTCGCGAGAGCGGCATAACCGACAACCTTTCCACAGCGCGCCCGCGCGATTGGTCGGAGCGCAAGGCGGTCCCCGTAAAAAAGTGTCTTTTTTGTGTCGGAGGCGAGCAAATCCGATACGATGCGAGAGTTCCCCGATTTGGGAAACCGTCGCTATTTCCGATACGATCCGATGCGAGCCGATGCCGCTAGACGCCCCTGACCACCTTAGCAATCTGGTGCCCTTGGCCACCAAGCGGCTGGCCGCCGTGTGTCTGTGACACCTCCCCTGAAATGATCGGCGAGGGATGGAGACGCAGAATCTTGAATCGCGCGCGAAATAACGCGCTGTACGCGGACCCTCACCTTTATCCTCGCCCTAACAGGGCGAGGAAGTTAACGCGCAGAGCATGACGAAAGAAACGGACGCGCGGGCTGTTTCTTGATCAAACCCTTCTAACAGGGCCCTTCGACTTCGCTCAGGGTAAACTCCGCCCGCATCTTTGCTTTAACCTTGGGTGCAGGGGTCACCCCTGCTGTTCGCATTTTTTCAAATTGACAGTTAACTTGGAGAACGGAAATCCGGGATAAGATGACGCCGACACCTCAACCTGACGACCCCATCCAAGTGCATCCCAATAGCAACCCGGTTGACGCCCCGGCGCTGAGCATCGCCGGCGTCGATCCCGAACTCGGCTTCGGCGGGGGAGAGACGCAGGTGCTTGGCTTGACGATTGCGCTGGCCGGCGGCGGTCATCGCGCGGAGTTGATTTGCGATCCCGCCGGACGGCTCTGGGAGCGGGCCACCGCCGCGGGCATAAGATGCCATCCGCTGCGCATCCGCAACGCTATCGACTTGGCAGCAGGCATCCGGCTGCGCGCGATCCTCAAACGCGAACGCTACGACGTCGTTCATTTCCACACCTCGCGCGCGCATTCGATGGCGCCGTTTGCGCGCGGCTTCGCCCCTGCGCTGGTCGTTACGCGGCGGATGGACTACAGGCCGAACCGCGTTTTCGCGCCGTACCTGTACAATCGCGCAGTCGATGGCGTGGTCGCGATCTCCGGCGGCGTTGCCGATTCGCTGGCGGCCGCGGGCGTCGATCGCCAGCGCGTCACGGTTGTTCATAGTGGCGTGGATTGCGACCGCTTCCGCCCGCCAACTGCTGCGCAACGCGCCGATGCGCGCGGCGCGCTTGGAATATCCGATGGCGAGTTCGTGATATCTGCGGTTGGCGCGCTCGAGCCGCGCAAGGGCCATCGCTATCTCATCGAAGCCATCGCGCGGCTCGCGCCGGCAGCGTCGCCGATCAAGGTGAAATGTTTCATCGCGGGTCAGGGATCGATTCGCGGAGAACTCGAACGCGAAATCGCGCAACTGGGATGCGCTGAGAGCGTCAAGCTGCTTGGCAGAATCGACGACCCGCGCCAGCTTCTGTGGGCGTCGGACGCCTTCGCGATGCCGTCCCTGAAGGAGGGGCTCGGCGTCGCCGCTCTGGAAGCCATGGCGAGCGCGCTTCCGGTGATAGCGAGCGGCGTAGGCGGGCTGCGCGAAGTAGTGGAACCCGATCGCACCGGAATCATCGTGCCGCCGTCGCATCCTGAAGCAATTGCGTCGGCGATTGGCCGGCTGGTGGAATCGAGCGGACTGAGATCGCAGATGGGCGCGGCGGCGCGGGCGCGCGCCGTGGAAAATTATTCGATGGCGGCGATGGCCGCGCGGACGCTCGCGCTCTATCGCAAGTGTGTGAGAAAAACACCGGAAAAAAGGGACAGAGCCACATGAAAAGCATGACCGGGTTCGGCAGGGCTATCGCCGAGCAGGACGGCACCCGCGTGATTGCCGAAGTGCGCGCGCTGAACCAGCGCTTTTTCGAGCTCAAGCTGACGGTGCCGCGCGGATGGGGCGAGCATGAGGCCGAGATTCGCAAAGCCGTACAAACTGTCGTGGCACGCGGACGAGTTGAAGTTTTTATCAAGTCGGTTGCGCTCAAGCCTCCGCCGGTGCGGCTCGAGGTGAACGACCGGCTGGCGAATTTGTACGTCGCCGAACTGCGCCGCCTCGGCAAGCAGCTTCATCTGGGCGGCAATCCGGACATTGGATCGATCCTCAACCGGCCTGAAATTTTTCACGTCGTCGAGGAGGAGCGCGACTCGGGCGCGGCGTTCAGGCTCGGCCACAAGGCTTTGGTTGGCGCGTTGAAAGCGCTGGATGCCGAGCGCGTCCGCGAAGGGCGCAGCCTGCACAAGGATTTCGCGGTGCGGGTTCGCAATATCGAGGCGGCGGTGCCGAAGATTGAACGGCTGGCCGAACAGACGCGCGCGGAAATAATGGACAATTTTCACAAGCGGATTCGCGAACTCCTGCAAGACTTGCCGGTCAACGAGAAGCGCCTCTACGAGGAGGCGTCGTCCGCCTCGCAGCACGGCGATATCAGCGAGGAGATCACGCGTCTGCGCACGCATCTCGACGGCCTCAAGGCGCTGCTCAAACGCAAGGGGCAGGTCGGGAAGTCGATTGAATTTCTGCTCCAGGAAATCAACCGCGAAGTAAATACGATGGGTTCGAAGTCGCAGAACGCGGCACTTTCTCAAGTAACGGTTGAAGTAAAGGCGGAAGCGGAAAAGATGCGCGAGCAGGTCCAGAACGTCGAATAAGATATACGTAAGGGGCCTTTGCACCCGGTTAATGGCTTCTATACCGTTGAAATCAGGTGATTCTTTGCCGCCGAGGCGCGGTATAATCTTCATCCTTTCGGCGCCTTCGGGGGCCGGCAAGACCACGATTTGGCGCGCGGCGCTCAAGGCCATCGCGGGCCTGGAGTTTTCGGTATCCTTGACCACGCGCGCGCCGCGAGAGGGCGAGGCGGACGGAATCGATTACAGCTTTGTGAGCGAAGAAGAGTTCAAACGCAGGCAATCGTCGGGCGAACTCGCCGAATGGGCGCGTGTGTTCGAGTCCTTCTACGGTACGCCGCGAGCGCCGCTCGACGCCGCGATCGGATCGGGCCGCGATATCCTGCTCGACATCGACATCCAGGGCGCTCGGCAGATTCGCGCAATATATCCCGCCGATGCGGTCGCGATTTTTGTTCTGCCACCGACCTTCGCCGAACTCGAGGGGCGTCTGCGCGGGCGCGCCACCGAGGAAGAATCGAAGATTCAGCACCGGCTTCGCAAAGCGCGCGACGAAGCCCGGGCCTATCCCGAATACGACTACCTGATAGTCAACGCCGAGGTTCATGAATCCGTCGCGCGGCTCGAAACGATCGTAAACGCAGAGCGGCTCAAGGTCGGCCGCCTGCGCGGCGAATTCGCGCCGTGGAAGAGTTAGCCCAAAGTACACCCGACCAACTCGCCGCCCTTATCGGGCGGGTGCAAGCCTACAACCCGCAGGCCGACATCGGCCTTATCCGGCGCGCGTACGATTACTCGGCGCGGATGCATCTCGATCAGAGGCGCGAATCGGGCGAGCCCTACGTTACGCATCCGCTCAACGTCGCGACGATCATCGCGCAGCTCAAGCTCGACGTGCCTTCGATCGTCACCGGCTTGCTGCACGACGTCGTCGAGGATACGCTCGCCTCGCTCGCGGAGGTGCAGGCGGATTTCGGCGCCGAGGTCGCGCAACTGGTCGACGGCGTGACCAAGGTCTCGAAGATCACGTTCCAGAGCCGCGAGGAAAAGCAGGCCGAGAATTTCCGCAAGATGATCATCGCGATGGCGCACGACATCCGCGTCGTGCTGATCAAGCTCGCCGACCGCCTGCACAACATGCGCACGCTCGACCATCTCGCCGCCGACCGGCAGCAGGAGATCGCGCGCGAGACGATGGAAATTTACGCACCGATCGCGCATCGGCTCGGAATCTACTGGCTCAAGTCGGAGCTCGAGGACCTGGCGTTTCGCTATCTGAATCCGACTGCGTACCAGACGCTGAAGGCCTTCGTCGCGGCGAAACGCAAGGAGCGCGAGGAGTACATCGCCAACGTCATCGAGATCCTGTCGCGCCGCCTGTCCGACAGCGGGGTCACGGCCGAGGTCACCGGCCGGCCCAAACATTTCTATTCGATTCACTCCAAGATGCAGGAGATGGGGCTCAGCTTCGAGCAGATTCATGACCTGGTCGCGTTCCGCATCATCGTGGACACGGTGCGCGAATGTTACGAGGCGCTCGGCGTGGTGCACGCCAATTGGAAGCCGGTGCCCGGCCGCTTCAAGGATTACATCGCGCTGCCCAAGGCCAACATGTATCAGTCGCTGCACACCACCGTGATCGGTCCGCGCGGGCAGCGGATGGAAGTGCAGATTCGCACGCGCGAGATGCACAAGGTGGCCGAGGAAGGCATCGCGGCGCACTGGAGCTACAAGGAGGGCAACTCCAGGGAGCTCAAGGAGACCGAGCGGTTCGCATGGCTGCGGCGCCTGATCGAATGGCAGCAGAATCTCAAGGACCCGCAGGAATTTCTCTCCACCGTCAAGGACGATCTGTTTCCCGAGGAAGTTTTCGTCTTCACGCCCAAGGGCGACGTCTTCGATTTTCCGCTCGGCTCTACCGTGATCGACTTCGCCTACCGAATCCACTCCCAGGTCGGCAACCATCTCGCCGGCGCGCGCGTCAACGGACGGATGGTGCCGCTGCGCTACCGGCTTCGATCCGGCGATACGGTCGAGGTGCTGACGTCCGAAAAGCAGGCGCCGGGCAAGGATTGGACCAACTACGCAGCCACCGCGCGTGCGAAATCGCGCATCCGCCAATGGCTGCGCAATCAACAAGCGGAACGCTCCCGCGATCTGGGAATATCGCTGCTCGATCGCGAACTCGAGCCCTCAAGCTCAGCGTCACGCAGCTTAGATCGAGCAAGCGCCTCGACGGAGTGCTCGCCGGAGTTCTCGCAACGCGACGTCGAAAGCCTGCTCGCCGCGGTCGGCTACGGAATAATCACACGCCGCCCAGTTGCTGGCGAAACTGCTGACGCCCGCCGAACTGAAACTCTATCGTCCGGAGAAACCACCCACCCCGCTGGGGCCGGCGGAAAGAGAGCGCGCCGCCAAGGAAGCACGCAAATCCGCCAGCGGTGCGGTGGTGGTCTCGGGCGTCGGCGACATGCTGGTGCGATTCGCGCGATGCTGCAATCCGCTGCCCGGCGAGGCGATAACCGGCTTCATCACGCGCGGACGCGGCGTCACGGTGCACTCGACGGGATGCCCGCATGCGCTCGAGACCGATCCGCAGCGGCGCGTGCCCGTGGTATGGAAGGACGGCGAGGAAGCGCCGCGGCCGATTCGGCTCGAAGTGCTATGCGCCGATCAGCCGGGCTTGCTGGCCGCGATGACCAAGGCGATCGCCTCGGCGGGCGTGAATATATCGACCGCCGAAGTGAAGACTCACGGCGCCGACGGGCGCGCACTGGCGGTCTTCGAGGTCAGCGTGAGCAGCGCCCGTCAATTGAACAACCTGATGAACTCGATCGGCGCGATCGACGGCGTCATGCGCGTGTCGCGCCTCGGCCAGCAAAACGGCAATCGCCATTGATGAAAACCTCGATTCACACCAGACAGGCGCCGGCCGCGATTGGTCCGTATTCGCAGGCGGTCGAGCAACACGGGTTGGTCTTCTGCTCGGGGCAGGTCGGTCTCGACCCGGCGTCGGGTGCTCTGGTCGAAGGGGGGATCGAATTCGAGACTCGGCGCGTGCTCCAGAACCTCGGCGAAGTGCTTGCGAGTGCGGAACTGGATTTCGTCGACGTCGTCAAGACCACAATCTTCATGATCGATCTCGCCGAGTTTGAAATCGTGAACCGCGTGTACGGAGAGCATTTCGATCCGCCCTATCCGGCGCGCTCGACCGTGCAGGTGGCGGCGCTGCCGCATGGGCGCGCGAATCGAGATCGACGCGATCGCACTCAAACGCGAGTAACTCAAGATTTCAGACCCGAAACCCACACTGGGTTTCGGACTTCCTGTGTGAACCGTCGGCACCGCCGCGGGATGCGGGCGGAGTTTACCCTGAGCGAAGTCGAAGGGCCCTGTTAGAACTGGTAAGGGGGGAAAGGCCGCGCTTTTTTTGTGTCACCTTGCTTTTTTGTGTCATCCCGAGCGCAGGCTGCCGTAGCCGAGGGACCCCGGATCTTCTTCTGATTCTGCT
The DNA here is from genome assembly GCA_963803045.1 of Binataceae bacterium (SeqCode). GTDB lineage: Bacteria > Desulfobacterota > Binatia > Binatales > Binataceae > Binatus. The sequence continues at coordinate 143,333 of CAWDLC010000033.1, forward strand.
CGCCTCACTCGGAACTCAGATCGCTCCAAGCGGGGTTCATTGACTCGATCAGCCGGATCTTCTTCTCGCGTCTCCAGGCCTTCAGTTGCTTTTCGCGTGAAATAGCCGTGGCTGGGTCCGCGAATTTCTCGAACCAGACCAGCCGATGAACGTTGTAGGTGGCAGTGAACCCCGCAATCTCCTTCATCTTGTGTTCATCAACTCGACGCCGGAGATTATTCGTGACTCCGATGTAGATCGTGCGAGACGGACTCGCGACGATATACACGAAGTAGGATGGGCCTGCTGAGCGCATCTGCTGCCTGAGTATATATCGGATTCGGAGCAACTCGGCGGAGCTTACCCTAAGCGAAGTCGAACTGCCTGGCGTCGAGAAGGATCCGGGGTCCCTCGGCTACGCTCGGGATGACGGAATTTAGGACCCGGCCGCTTCAGTCATCTGCTCTGGAAATCCGCGTTTCTTATCCGTCCTCCCGATCCGTCATCTCGATCCGTCATCCCGAGCGAAGGCTGCCGGAGTCGAGGGACCCCGGATCCGGGTTCCTTCGCTGCGCTCAGGACGACACAAAAAAGTGAGCGTCCGCGGGTGTCATTCTGAGCGAAGGATGCCGTAGCGAAGAATCTCGACTGGCGCTCCGGCGTCCCAGCGCCCCGCAAACACGCGCTGGCGCTTTCTTGATCAACCCCCTTCTAACAGGGACGAAGTCCCGCATCTTTCTTTTAATACCGGGTGCAGCGACTGTCTTGGTAGTCAAGCGGGGATTGGGCATGGAGCACTCCAAGGAGTGCGATGTTTTAGCATCGCATTGAGGATGGTGATGAGTTTGCGCATGCAGGCGACGAGTGCGACCTTGGCTGGTTTGCCGGCCGCGCGCAGCCGGCGATAGAGGGAGCGCAGGACCGGGTTGTAGCGTACGCCGACGAGGGTGCCCATGTAGAGCACGGCACGCAGATGGGCACGTCCGCCCCATACCATGCGCCGGCCGCGCATCGTGCCGCTGTCGTGGGGATACGGCGCCACGCCGACCAGCGCGGCAATCTCGTGCCGGTTGAGGCGGCCCAACTCCGGCAGCCCCGCGATCAGCGTTGCGCATAGCACCGGACCGACACCGGGCACGCTGCTTAGCAGGTCCTCCCGTTCGCGCCACAGCGGCGAGTTGCGCAGCGTGCGGTCGAGGTCGTGATCGCGCTGCTTAAGCCGCGCTTGGAGCCAGCGGATATGCGCGCGGATCTCGCGGTGCAACACCGCCGGCACGCAGCCGAGCCGGTTGCGCTCGGCGGTCAGCATCTCGACCAGTTCGCGCCGGCGGGTAACCAGCGCCTGCAACTGGCGGGTCTGCTCATTGGGCAACTCCCTGAGCGGCGGCTTGATCCGCTCCGCGAACAGCGCCAGAGCACGCGCGTCAAGCGCGTCGGTCTTGGCCAACTGCCCGGTGCAGCGCGTGAACTCGCGCACTTGGCGCGGGTTTACCACCGCCACCGGCACCTGGGCCGCCGCCAGCTCGCCCACCAGCGCCGTCTCCAAGCCGCCGCTGGCTTCCAGCACCACCAGCGCGGGAGCGAGCTTTTGCAACCGCCCGGCCAGCTCCACGATCCCACGCGCGTCGTTGTCCACCCCCAACAACTCGCCCGCAGAGCCTAGCGCCACATCCAACCGCGCCTTGCTCACGTCGATCCCCACGAACACTTCCGCCCTTGTCACCGCTGCGCTCCTCCGCTCAGGCCGCACCCCTCCTTGCGCGATGCGGGCTCGACCACTTGCGCCGGCCCCGGCGACTGTTCGGGCTTTGACCTGGTTGTTGGGGCGCGGCGACCCGCGCTGCACCGCGGTCTCGCTCTTTGCGGACCCAGGGGTTCTCGGTCTGCCGCGCCCAAGTTTGTTTCCATCTTGCGATGACAACGGCAAGATACAAGGGGTCACCCCTGCCCAGGGATGCGCGAAACCCACGGTGGGTTTCGCATTCAATTAAGTTCCCCTGTCGAACGCTTTCGGCGTCCGTCGCTAGTTACGCTCAGGATCGCAAGCGCGGACGCGTCGATATATTGCCCGGACGGATCGAGCTTGCGCGCAGACCGTAGCAACCGCGCCGCGTTCGCCCGGCGCATCGCAGCCGGCAACGGCGCGTCGAAGAGCCGCGCCTTGTCGAGGTCGATAATAATCACGGTGAAACTCTCGCCCGCCTGCGTCACCAGCAAGTTGTGCAGATTGAGATCGGCGTGAAACAGCCCCTGGTTGTGCATCGTGTCGATCGCCGCGCGCGCCTGCCCGAGAACGTGACTGCGAACGATCGGATCGTCGTCCGTCTTCAGGAACTCCCATAGCGTCATGCCGCGCACCGCACGAGTCAGAAAAAAGCCTCGATAGAGAGCGGGACCGATCCATTCGATCATTGCGCCCATCGGCTCCGCCACTGGAATTCCGCGCCTCATCGCTTTAACCGTCAGGGCGAGTTCGCTCAGCGGGCGCGGCGTCATACCCACGTAAACGTCGCTGAGAATCGATCCAATCATTCCGCCACGCCGCCCCCGCCGCGCGAACAGCTCGATCCCGCCCGCGAGGGTCAGCCGAAATGCGCTCTGGCGATTTCCCGCGCCCGCTTCCGATGCGGACGCCAGCTCGCCGAGCTTTTGCACGATCTCCGCGCCGTGAGAGGCGATATCGCGATGGATCACGAGCTCCCGGCGGCCGATCTTGAACGCCGTAAAGTTCGGATCGGAGCGCCACTTCATTTGCGAAGGCGGTCTCACGCCTGGGGTGCCTGGCTCCCGCTTTGAAGCCACAATGCGAACACGGCGGCAAGCGCGAGCAACGATGAAAGGAAATGCGCCGAATAGAACAGCGCGATGCGGTTCAAATAGTTTCCCGTCGCAAGATTGAGGACCACGGAAAGTGCGAACAGCGTCCACACGGAAATCAATGGGCTCTCGCCGGGAGCATGATCGGTCCACAGCGCCGCGGTCAGAGCCATGTACGGCACGAGCATCGCCGCGTAGTAGCTTTTCCACGAAATCGGCGCGAACGAGGGCATCAGGCAGAACAAGCCGCACAGCGCCAGCCGACTCGCAAGGTTTCCGCGCTCATGGCTCATCGCGTCCCAGAGCGACACTGCCGCGACAAGCAGTATCTCGAGTCCCATTCCGGCAATCGTTGCGGCAGCCGGCGTTTCCACGCCAGCCCCGCCGCGAAGACTCATCAGGCGCGCGACCGCCGACACGGCAGACTGGTTGGTGAGCATCGTGCTATATCGATTCGTCATCGAAATGATCGCGTTCAGGTATGCGCCGGTTTGATCGATCCACCCGCGCGGCCCGAAGATCACGATTGGCAGGACCAGCAGCGCGATTCCCGCCGCCACCGCCCATCCGAGCGCGGCGAAATGCCGGCGAATCGCAAGATGAAGCGCGGCCAGCAATCCAAACGGCTTGATCAATATCGCCGCCGCAAGCATCAGACCCGCCCACGCATCGCGAGACTCGCCGGCGTAAATGATCGCCCACACGATCAACGCCAGGGTCGGAAGATTTATCTGGCCGTGCTCGATATTGTTGTCGATGAATCGGAATGACAGCAGCACCGGGACAACGATCAGCGCGGCCGGGATTCGGCGCTCACGGCCGAACAGAATCACACCCGCGCCTAAAATCAATTCGATCAACGAAAATGCGTTGACTGCGAAGAAAACAAATTGCGCAACATGGCGTGGCAGCGCCGCGAGCGGCGCGAACCCGATCGCAAAGATCGGTGCGTACAGAAAACGATCGGAGTCGGCAGGCGGATAAATCGCGAGGCCGTGAAGTACGCGATGCCCGGCGCGATAGTAAACGTTGAAGTCGCCCTGCGCCCGAAGCGTTGCCGAGATGCCGAGCCCGGCGATGTAGATGCCCATCGCGAGCCATGCGAGCTGGCGGGCGCGCGGAGAGTCGATCGTTTTCATCGCGGAAGGCGCACTGGCCGCGCGCTGCGGATTGGTCACTCGATCGGTTTGGCTTCCTCGATCAGCATGATCGGAATGTCATCGCGCACCGGATACTCGAGTCTGCAAGCGCTGCAGACCAGGCCGTCCTGCTTGTCGTTGAGATGCAGGTCGCCCTTGCATTTCGGGCACGCCAGGATGTCGAGCAATTCCTGACTCAGCGCCATCGCGGAAATCCTCCAGGCATTTTCTTTCGTCTTCTATGCATGCGCCGCCGCTGTTGCCGTCATGCGACCCAGTATCAACTCGTCGAGCGCGCGCGCATCAGCCGCGTCCATCGTTACTTCGAGCCTGAGAGCGTATAGCGAATCGCGCGGGAACGGAAACCGCTCCAGCTTGACCAGGTCCTTCTCGGTCGTGACGAGCAGGTCGGCGTCGCGCATCGCATTCACCATAGCCTGCCAATCAGCGAGCGTGTAGGCGTGATGGTCGGGATAGTCAAAAACGCCGACCAGGTCCGCGTCGAGTTCACGCAGCATCGCGTAGAACCCGCTTGAATCCGCGAGACCGCTCACCGCCAGCACGCGTCGTCCGCCCAGTCCCAGCGGGGTTTCGCGCCACACCCCGTGCTCGGTGACCAGCAAGGCGCGCGGCCGCACCGACGCGTGAAGCATTTTGCGCGCAGTTAGCTTCTTCATCTGCGACGGTCGAATTGCCGACGCGCCGGTTCCGAAGTTCATCACTACGATCGCGTCTGCGCGGCCGACCGCGCGGATCGGTTCGCGCATCGGTCCGGCCGGGATCATCCAGCCATTGCCGAAGCCGCGCTCGTTGCTCACCAGCACGAGATCCACGTCGCGATTCAAGCGCACGTGCTGAAAGCCGTCGTCCAGGATCACCGCGTCGAGCGGACCGAGCTTGCTTAGCAGCTCGACGCCGTCGATGCGCCGGCGCGCAACCGCAATCGGACCGGTGAACGACTTCGCCATCATCGCCGGTTCGTCGCCCGCATCTTCCGGCGGGATTTTCAATGTGCCGCCGTCAGCCACCAGTTCGGCGCGCGCTTTGGATCGCGCGCGCTGGTAGCCCCGGCTCACGATTCCGACGCGCAGGCCGTGGCTCTGCAAGCGCTTGGCGAGAAACAACGTGAACGGCGTCTTGCCGTTTCCGCCGACCGTCAGATTGCCCACGCTCACCGTCATCACGGGCGCCCGCCGTTTCATCATCCGCCAGTACAGGTGACGCGCGCCGACGCCGATTCGGTAGAATCCCGCCGCAGCCGCGAGCCCGAACCAAATTGGAAGAAGTGGGGCGGGAAGATCCCGCTGCCACAATCGCTCGATTCGCGGGCGATTCGGACTCGGCGCGCTTGAGGGCATCGGTCAGCCGAGATTAATGAGCCCTTCGAGCTGCTTCAAGGCGAACCGCGCGCCGCCCGACGACCTGCTCACTGCAGCGCGCGCGCGTTGGCCCGCACGTTGTCGCGCCTCATCGTCGGCGAGCCATTGAGAAGTTTCGCTGATTATGTCGCTCGCGTTCTTGACGATTCGGGCGCCGCCGGAACTGACCAGCGACGACACTATCTGCTGCTGGCTCTCGTGATACGGGCCGATCAGGACCGGAACATCGACCAACGCGGGCTCAGCCGGGTTTTGCCCGCCGCGTCCCGGCGCGAGACTGCCGCCGACGAACGCGATCGATCCGCGACGATAGAAGCTGCGCAGCTCGCCCATGGTGTCGAGAATCAAAACGTCCGCGTCGCGCGCCGGGCCCGGTGAATTGAGTTCCGACGCCTTCACGTAATCGAGCGAGGCCGCATGCAGTACCTTTTCGATCTCTGGCGTGCGCTCGGGATGGCGCGGTGCTATCGTCAGCGCGAGCTGCGGAAAGCGCTTGCGCAGTTCACGGTAAGCGTCCGCAATCACGGCGTCCTCGCCCGCCGCCGTCGATCCCGCGATAAAAATTTTCCGCCCGGGTGCAAACGCCAGCAGTTCAGGGCGAATTGGTTCTTCAGTTGCCATCTGCGCATCCGCCGCTTCGATTTTGGTGTTGCCGGTGACGACCACTCTTACCGGCAGATCGAACTTCGCATAACGGCGCGCATCTTCGGGGCTCTGCGCCAGAATCAAGGCTGCCCGGCCCAGCGCATCTTCAAACAGGCCACGCGCGCGCAGGTAACGACGCAACGATCGCTCGGACATCCGGCCGTTGACCACCGCGATTGTCGCGCCCATCCGCGCGGATTCGATGAAGTAGTTCGGCCAGATTTCAGTCTCGGTGATCAGCACCACGCTCGGCTGCACGCGCTCCAGAAAGGACCGCACCGCGCGTTGATTGTCCAGCGGCGCAAGCATCCACGCCGCCGCACCCGGGATTCGGCGCCGGGCCGCCTCACGTCCCGCCGCCGTCATCGCGGTGATTGCCATGACCGCGCCCGGATAGTGTTCGAGCAGACCGTTGGCGACCGGCCGAATCGCTTCGATCTCGCCGACCGAAGCTGCATGAATCCAGATTCGTGGTGCGCCCGCGGCATCCGGAAATTCTCCGTGCCCCATCCGCTCGCGATAGTCCCGCATGTTCGCCGGATGCGCGGCCAGCAGCGCAAACGGCAGCGCCGGATACCACAGCAAATTGTACAGTGCGCTTAGCATCGAAGCGTCGTCGATTGGCACACCCTGACGAGTCGAATTTACTATCAGACTGACTATCAGTTAACGAGGCCGCCGTTGCCGGCCAGATCTTCGGGCGACATGAACTGCAGGTCGTAGAGCTTTCGGTACTCCTGCCCGCGCGCAAACAATTCGTCGTGCGTTCCATCTTCGACTATCCGGCCGTGAACGATTACGACGATCCGGTCTGCCCGGCGCACCGTGGACAGCCGATGCGCTATCACCAGCGTCGTGCGGTTTGCCATCAGATGATCGAGCGCTTCCTGCACCGACCGTTCGGCCGCCGAGTCCAGCGACGAGGTTGCCTCGTCCAGAATCAGAATCGGCGCGTCTTTGAGCAGCGCCCGCGCGATCGCGATTCGCTGCCGCTCTCCGCCCGAGATGCGCACGCCCAACTCGCCCACCATCGTCTCGTAACCGTTGGGCAGCCGCGTGATGAAGTCGTGAGCGTTGGCGAGCTTGGCGGCCGCGATTACGCGCTCGAGATGCTTGTCGCTGCTGCCGTACGCGATATTGGCGCGAATCGTGTCGTCGAACAGAAACGTGCTCTGCGTGACCAGACCGATTTCCGCGCGCAGCGACTTGAGCCGCAGCTTGCGTATGTCGATTCCGTCGACCGTGACGCGTCCTTGCTGCACGTCGTAAAAGCGGGGAATCAAATCCGCCATCGTGGATTTGCCGCCGCCGCTCATCCCGACCAGCGCCACGACTTTGCCGACACCAATCTCAAGGTTGATATCGTGCAGCACCCATTCGTCGCCGTAGCGGAAACTGACGTTCTCGAACGCGACGCTGTGCGGGCCGGGCCGCAGCTCGATTCCGCCCGGATCGTCGGGAACCTCGCTCGGATGATCCATCATCTCGAAGACGCGTTCGGCCGCGGCCAGCCCCTGCTGAATGCTGTTGTTGGTCTTGCCGAGAGCCTTAAACGGCCGGTACACGAGGATCATAGTCGTGAAGAATCCGGCGAATTGACCCAGCGTGCGCGTGCCCGCTTGCAGCGATCCCACCGCCCACCAGACCACCGCGACCACCGCAAACGCGCCCAGCGCCTCGACCAGCGGCCCGGTAAACGCCTTGATCCGCGCCACCCGCATGAAGATTCGGAACAGCCGTTTGAGCTCCCGATTGAAACGCGCGCGCTCGTAATCTTCCATCCCAAACGCCTTGACCACGCGATTTCCCTGGAAGGTCTCATGCAGCAGCGACTGCAAGCCGCTCAATTGCTTTTGCTGATTCTTGGTCTCCCGGCGAACTTTCTTCGAGAGACTGGCGATCGGCAGAACGATGATCGGAAAACCGATGAAGGCGATGATCGCGAGCTGCCAGTCGAGCCAGAAAGCCGTCGCCAGCAACGCGATCAGCGACATGCCGTCGCCGAAGATCGAAAACACGCCGCCGCTCAGACTCGACACCACCATTCCGACGTCGCTGATGATTCGCGAAACCATCACGCCCGTCGGCGTGCGGTTGAAAAAACTCAGCGATTGACATTGCAGGCTCTCGTTCAGATCGCCCCGGATATCCATCGTCATCTTCTGGGATATGTATGCGCTCAAGTAGTCATCGGAAAAATTGGCAAGCGCGCGCAGCAAAAAAAATCCCGCGAGCAACAGCGAGTATTCGCGCAGCTTCAGGGCGCCGTGCGCATCGAGCTGATGAGCGACTTTGAGATTGGTGACCAGATCGACCACCAACTTTATGATGAACGGGATGCCGGCGCTGGCTGCCGACAGCACGCCCATCGCCACGCCCAGCAACAGCACGTACGGGAACAGGTATTTGCGCAGGTAGCCGTACAGCCGCCACTGCAATGGGGTCAGCAGCTTCATCCGCCCGTCCTCGACGCGATCATCTCGAGCGCGATCGCCGCGACTCGTCCCGCCGCTCCCGGCGATCCGAGCTTCTCGCGCAACGCCTTCAGCGCGGCCACCGTTTCCGCGCGTATCGTGTCGCTCAGCAGCGGCTCGGCGGCTCGTACGAGCTTCTCCGCGGTCACGTCACCCTGGATCAGTTCCGGCACGATTTGCCGGCCCGCCAGGATATTCGGCATCCCGATAAAATCCACTCCCGTCACAAGCATCCGCCCTAGGATATAGGTAAGTGGCGACACTTTGTAGGCGATAACTTCGGGGCATCCGAGCAGCGCCGTCTCCAGCGTGGCGGTCCCCGACGCCACCAGCGCGAGTTCGCTCGCCGCGACAATGTTGTATGTGTCGTTCTCGACGATCCTGATTCCCGCCAGGTCCGTGTGTCCAACCTCGGCGAGTTCGGCCCGGGTCAGGGTCGGCGCCAGCGCGAGCGTTATTTCAAGGTCATGATCGCGCGCGACAATCCGCGCCGCCTTGACCATCGGATCCAGCAGGTAGCGAACTTCGGCGCGGCGGCTGCCCGGCAGGATCGAGATGATTCGCGCACGCGGCGGGAATCCATGGCGCTTCAGCGTCTCGTCCCGGCTCTGGACCGTGCCGATCCGATCGAGCAGGGGATGCCCTACGAATGAAACGCGCTCGCCCGCGCGATGGAATAGTTCGGCCTCGAACGGCAGCACCACCGCGAGCCGGTCCGCGCGATCCACCAGCTTGTCGATTCGGCCGCGCCGCCACGCCCAGACTTGCGGCGTGATGTAATAGAGCACCGGCACGCCGGCGCGCCTGGCCGTGCCGGAGAGAATCAGGTTGAACTCCGCGTAGTCAATCAGGATGACAAGGTCCGGCTTTTCCCGCCTGATGATTCGACGCAGTGCGCGAAACGCGCCAATCGTGCGCCCAATCGTGGAAGCCAGCTCCGAAAGTCCCAGCCCGTGGATGTCCTCCGTCGCGACGATCGCCCGCACCCCGGCCGCGCGCATCTTCTCGCCGGCGATTCCGAACAGGTCGCACGACGGATCGCGCGCTGAGAATTTCCCGCGCCAAATCGCCGCCATGAAGATCGCCCGACGCCTCGCCCGCAACGATCATGATGCGGCGTCCCGCGTTCGGTCTCTTTCAGGCGCTCTCCGCGTGGCGGCGGCGCTTCGGCATTCAACGGCATCGAAGGGATTGTGATTGAAAAACACGACGCCGCAAATGGGCCTGCCCGTGCGATTCAGTTGTTGGGTGCGAACCGCCTGCGGATCGCGTCGCGTATCTGATCGATCGGTGAACCCTGCTCCGACATCCGATCCGCCAGCAAGGCCTCCTCGGTGCAGACTTGGCAGGTGGCGCCATGGAGGTCGCGATAACAATCGAGCAGACTCTGATGACCGTTCGCCTTGTCACATCCGCAATAGCAATGCAGTTGCGCCAGTAGCGCGGGATTTTTCTCCGCAACCTTATACGCTTGCTTTACCGGACCGACGAACTGGTCTGGGTCGAGCGTCAAACGCCCCTGCGCTGCGCTGGCCGCGACGGTCCCTGCCTTGGCCCGCCCCGCGCAGCAGCAATAACCCGCGATGCACATCGGCCCACGCGCGCCGCCATTGTCCACCGATGAACCGCCGAACGTTGGCCACAGATATGCCAGCGCCAGAATCGCCGCAACTGAGGAGCCGAAAATGATTGCTCGTCGCATGCTCTCTCAACCCTTGTTCAGAGTTTTTTTGACGTCCTCGACGATATCCTGGGCTTTTACGATTTCGCCATTGTATTCGCGCACCAGCCGCCCATCCGGTCCGATCAGCATCATATCGACCAGGTGGCCGACCGAACCGTCCGGCATGACTTGCCGGCTGAGCTTGAAGCCCGCCAGCGCTTTATCGATGTCTGCGGGACCTCCGGTCAGGAAATACCATCCCTTCTTGTCCGCCCCCTGCTGACGTGCGTAATCGAGCAACTGCTTGGGGCCGTCATGTTCGGGATCGACGCTGATCGAAACGATCGTGACCTTCGAACCGAGGTCGGGCCCCAGCCGGATCGCGACGTTTGTCAACTTCCCTGTCTCCATCAGGCACTCCCCCTTGCACGAGGTATAGATGAAATCCACCACCAACGGTTTGCCCTTGAGCGACGCGAGCGAGACCTGGTTGCCATTCTGATCGACGAGCTTGGTGTCGGTGAGGCAGTTCGAGATGGCCACGCCGCTCACGGTTGAGTCGCTATGGCATCCACCAGCCGCGAACAGGCCCGACGTCATTACTACGATGATGGCAAGAGATCTTAGATTACAGTGAATACTCATATGATATCCGTACTGGTAAATGATCTTGCTATAGCTACTCAGATAGTCAGAAGAGCGCGTGTCCGGCTTTAAGGTCTGCAGTCTTGATGTGTACAATTCCGGAATCGTCCTCGTGCGGCAAGCTGACGGGCACGCACGACGCTTTGCCTTCGGTCATCCGATCGATTGCGTAGCGATTGCCGCACACCCGGCAAATCAGTTCATCGCCAACCACCCGGTAGCCGCGATGGAACGCGAAGCACTGCCGGCATGCGTCGAACACCGACCGCACTTTGCCATCGTGGCCGCGCGCGAGCACGAAGCGCAGCCGTTTGCCCGCGTCCTCGGTGTAACAGAAAATCCGCGCGCTGCCGGGACGCATCGCGGACACGTTGACGGCGACGTCGTCGCTGCCGGTCACCGTTGTGCAATCCGGGGTCAAGCTGAAAATAAGCAAGCCGGCGCCGGCTGCGAGCACCAGACCGCCGAGAATCTTGAGCCTGATCGGGCGCTTCACGGATCAATGCTGTCGCAGCGGACGGGAGGCGTCAAGGCGCGACCGAATCCGTCAGCATCACTTCCTTGATTCTCTCGCTCAGTTCCATCACGCGAAGTCCGTCCTCGGCGCTGACGGCCGGCGTGGACCTGCTGCGAACTGCCGCGACGAACGCATTGACTTCGTCGGCGAGCGGATCGCCTTCGCCGAAATCGATTTGCTCCGCCGAAATAGTGGGGAACTGAGCGCCCCGCGCCGGCGGAGTTTTGCGATACATCTGGATGCTGCGCGCCTCGTAATCGACAGAAATGTACGCGTCGGGCTGAAAGAAGCGAATCTTGCGCTCGCGCCGCGCCGCCACGCGGCTGGTGACCAGATTTGCGATGAGGCCGCTCTGGAAGCGGATGCGCGCGTTGGCGAGGTCGATTCGATCGGTAAGGATCGCGACCCCGATCGCCTCCAGCGACATGACTTCCGATGGCGCCACCGACAGGATCACGTCGAGGTCGTGCACCATCAGATCGAGCACCACATCTACGTCGGTGCCGCGCTCGGTGAACGGCGCCAGCCGATGGCATTCCACGAAGCGTGGATTTTTCACGATCGAATGCAGATGAACGACCGCCGGATTGAACCGCTCGAGGTGGCCAATCTGAAGAATGCGGCCGCTCGCCGACGCCAGCCCGGCCAGTTCACGCGCCTGGACCAGCGTCTCGGCCATCGGCTTTTCCAGCAGCACGTCGATGCCCGATTTCAGCATCGCGGATGCGATCTCATGATGCGTCACGCCGGGCGACGCGACCGTCACGAGGTCCACCTTGCCCGCCAACATCCGGTAGTCGGCCAGCGGCGTCGCGCCAACTTCCTTCGCTACGGCTTGTGCCCGCGCGGCGTCGATATCGACGACGTGTGCCAGCTTGATTCCCGCAATGGCGGCGTACTTGCGCGCGTGCAGCGTGCCGAGGCGCCCCGCGCCAATCACTGCGGCGCGCAGCTCAACCACTGGTTCCCGCATAACCGTATAACGTCACGTTCTTCGCGCGCGCCAGCTCGAGCGTGCGCTCGCGTTCGAGAATGAGCGCGACCCCGGCTTCGACGCCTAACATCGCCGCGCCGATCTCGGCGAGCAATTGCACCGTAGCCGGGCCAATCGCAGGGCGATCGAAGCGCAGGTCCTGGCCGGGTTTGGCCGCCTTGGCCACCACCAGGCCCGGGCCCACCAGCCCGGCTGCACGGCGCAGCGCGGCGTCCGTTCCTTCCAGCGCTTCCACCGCCGCGACCATTCCGTCGCGAACCGCGACCGTCTGGCCGATGTCGTAGCTGCCGAGCCGGCGCGCGACCGCGAATGCGAGCTCGAGATCGCGGATTTGCGCGCGAGTCGGCTCGGGACCGGCGCCAACGCCGGCGCGCGCGAGCCAATGCTCGATCATCGGGATCGGATCGATCATTTTGATTCCTTCGGCTTCGACTTCGAGCGCGACGCCGCGCAGCACAGCGTCGTCGCTGAAGCGTCCGATTCCCGCCAGCATCTTGAGCGCGCGCGGGTCGGGCGCGAAAGAATCTTTCAGCCGCGCGCGTGAGATGCCCCCGGCCATCGCGGCTTCCGAGACTCCGGCGCTTTTGAAAACGTCGATTATTTTCTGCAGCTCGCCGACCTTGATCCAGGTGACTTCGCCGGCAACCGAGTCAAGCGCGCGATCGCTTTCATTCAGGTGCGCGACGGCGATGACTTTTATTCCGCGCTCGCGTGCGGCGCGCGCCACTTCGAGCGGAAAGACGCCGTTGCCCGCGATGAGCCCGAGCTTATTCACGCTCGCGGCCAACGACTCCGCGCTTGGAGCTGTTTATGAAATCGACCAGCCGGCGCACCTCGGCGAGGTCGCCGTATTCCTCGAGAGTTTTCGCGATCGCTTCCTCGCGCAACAGCTTCGAGAAAAACAGCGTGCGGATGGCGGACTTCAGCGCCAGAATCGTTTCGGGCTTGAAGCCCCGGCGCTGCAGGCCGATCTCGTTGACTCCCGCCAGCCGCGCGCGCTCCGTTCCCGCCACCATCGAGTACGGTGGCACGTCCTGTGCCACCTTGGCGCCCGCCGCCACGATCGCGTGAGTGCCGATGCGGCTGAACTGATGCACCCCGACCTGGCCCTCGCAAATCGCGTACTCCTCGATCACGCAGTGGCCGGCCAGACCGGTGGACGCCGCCAGGATTACGTGGTCGCCTATGATGCAGTCGTGCGCGACGTGCGCGTACGTCATGACGAGCGTGTGACTGCCAATTCTTGTGATCATGCCCCCGCCCTGGGTGCCGCGGTGAATCGTCGAGAACTCACGAATCATATTGTCGTCGCCGATTTCGACGACCGACGGTTCGCCTTTGAATTTGAGGTCCTGCGGTTCCGCGCCGATGGCGGCGAACTGCCAGATCCGGTTGCGCTCGCCAATCGTGGTATTGCGCTCGATCATCGCGTAAGGACCGACCACTGTGCCAGCGCCGATCTTTACCGCCGGTCCGATCACCGCGCCCGGACCGACTTCGACGCTCGTGTCGAGTTCGGCCCGCTTGTCGATGACCGCGGAGAAATGGATTCGGCCCGCTATCGAACTTGCTCCTCGACTTCCATCGCGGACAGTTCCGGCTCGGCCGCTAATTCGTCGCCGACACGCGCCAGCGCCTCGACGGCCAACACCCCCGGCATTACACGACGCCGCGGAAAATGCCCTGCGAAGTACGGTTCGTTGAAGGTGACGTTCTTGACGGTTACGACGCGGCCCTCGACGAGTTCGACGATGCGATCGACCAGCAGAAAGGGATAGCGATGGGGCAGCAGTCCGAGCACGCGCCCAAGTTCTGCGACCTTTACGTCGTCAGGCACCGGGAATTACTTTGCGCACCTTGTCTCGAGCGGCCTACTTCGAGATCGTCGAACGCTTGGAGGCCGCCGAGCCGAAATCCGACGGCTCTGGCGCGCCGGCCTGAACGCTCGCACGCGATACTCCGCCGCCGGCGCCCTCGCCGACCGAGCCTATCGCCACGTGCATCGCGTTGTAACTGCGGATTACCTGGTCGGTAATATCGATGCCCGGAGCACCCCACAGGATCGATCCCTTCTCCATCACCATCGTGTAGCCGTCACGCTCTCCAAGCGTGCGGATGACTTGCGCAAGGTCATGTACGATTTTCGCCGTGATCTCCTGGTCCTTGGCCTGCAACTCGTCCTTCGAGTCCTTGTAGTCGCGCTCGAAGTTCTTGAGCTTTTCCACGTACTGGTCCTGTAGACTCTGGCGCTGATCCGGGTTCATCAGCATGCCCTTTTTTTCCATCTCGTCCTTAAGGGACTGGACCTCGTTTTGCTGCCGCTGCAGGCGCGCCTCCAGCGATGTGACACGGCCCTGGAATTCGGCCTTGGCCCGCTTGCCGGCGTCGCACTCATTGAGTGCTCGTTGCACGTCAACATATGCGAACTTCAGGTCGGCACGCGCGGGAGCTGCCGCGGACATCACCGCAAGGAACGCACCGAACAACGCACTGATGAACAACCGTTGCCTCATACAGCCCGGAAAGCCTCCTGTTGACTACCTACCTGGGACGCGTCCCCGAGGCGCGCCACTCGTGCACGAGAACTATACACAATAGTACTTCATCGAGCATCAAATCCAGCCGTCCACGCCCTTGTCGCCGCCGGCTGTCGAAAAATCGATCGGCGCTAGAGCGGGGAGCCGGCCCCGATTTCGAAGACGGTGCTCTGGTCGGCCGGCCGCGGGTTGATCGGGAAAGCGATATCTACCGCCAGCGGCCCGAATGGCGATTTCCAGCGCACGCCGAATCCAAACGACGCCTGCAGCTGGTCGATATCGATCGAATCTTTGAGCAGGAACGATTGCCCCGCGTCGCTGAATACCACCCCGCGGATTCCCAATCCCGACAGTATCGGGAACGTGATTTCGTTGCTCAGCAACAATTCCTTGCTGCCGCCGACGTTCTGCACGCTTAGCGGAGTGCCGTTCATGCTGTACAGCGTCACCTGCGGCCCCAACGAATAAAGCTGATAGCCGCGCACGTCGCCGGGACCGCCGACACCCCCGGGAAAGAATCGCTCGTACAGTGGCAACTCGCCGCCGGTGCCGCTTTGCAGGTTGGTCCCGATGCCGAACGTGATTCCCTGTGACACCACAAACGTTCCCAGCGACTGGCTCTTCAGGAACGGGTAGAAATATCGGAAATGCGCGACGCCCTTGAGGAATGAGTTGCCGCCGCCGATTCCGCCGAACTGCATGCTGAGACTCTCGACGGTGCCGGAGCGCGGATCGACCGGATTATCCACCGTGAAACGTCGTATCGTCGGCGTAATTTCAGAGGTCTGCGTGTAGCCCTTGTAGCGCTCGATTTGGTAAGTCGTAAACTGGTTCAGCCCCGTGATTCCTACGCTCTTGAACGAGTAGCCCAGTCCCGCCTGCACGTCCTTGAGAGAGAACGGCCCCAGCTTCTTGAAGCCGAGCTCGGTCAGCGGATATGTCGTGGTCAGGGTGAAGCCGGCCGCCGACTGATTGAAGCTCAGCAGGTAAGTTTTGTTGTCGAACAACTGCATGCCCACGGCGAGCGGGATGTCCAGGAACCACGGCTCCGTGTAACTGAGGCTGTAGTTCTGGAACAGGAAGCCGACCTGCGCGTTGAGGATCAGCGATTCGCCGCCGCCGAACAGGTTGGTGTTGCCCAGGGTAAAGTTGCCGAACAGCGATTGATAGCTGTCGAATCCGCCCGCCACCTGGAACGACGCGGTGTTGCCCTCGGTCACGTTCACGTCGAGGTTTATCTTGTCGGGCTGCGTCGCCGGCGAGGTCGTGATGCGCGTGTCGGTGAAGAATCCCAGCCGGTCCAGCCGCACCTTCGAATCCCGGATCTCTTCGGCGCTGTACGGCTCCTGCTCCTGAAGCTGGATCTCGCGGCGGATTACCTTGTCCGAGGTCTTGGTGTTGCCGCTGATATTGATGCGGTCGATTAGCACTTCGTGACCCGGATTGATCACGAACACCACGTTGACTCGCTTGATGGTGTGGACCAGTTGCGTGCGCGGATCGATGTTGACGTACGCGTAGCCCCGGTTCGAGTAGAAATCCGACAGCGCGAGCACTTGGCGCTGCAAGGTCGAGCCGCGGAACAGTTCTCCGCTCTTGATCGTCAGCAGCCTGCGCAGTTCGCGGCGCGGAAACTTCAGGTTGCCTTCGATGGCGATTCGGCCGACGCGGTACGGCGTGCCCTCGTCGATGGTTATTACGATCGTAATCTGCGTGCCGTGGCGCACCACCTGCGGCTGCCCGATCAGCACGTTGAGGTAGCCGTTGTCGTAGTAAAACGCCGTCAGCCGATCGACGTCCTCCTGCATTTTCTTCTGATCGAGCGCGCCCCATCCCGTGAACCAGCTCAGCAATTTGCTGTAAGTCTGCGTCTCCATCTGGCCCGCCAACATGGACGATGAAAACGCCTTGTTGCCGACGAACTGGATCTTGGTGATCTCGACCTTCGACCCTTCAACCACATCGAATTCGCCGAACGCGGTGTTGTCGGGCTGCGGGATCGGCTTGAAGGTTACTTTGGCGTCCGTGTAGCCCTTGTCCGCGTAGACCTGCGTCACGGCGGCGATAGTCTCCTTTACTGCGATCGGATCGAGGATCGTCCCCGGATGCACCTTCACCGCCGCGACTATCTTGTCGTCGTTCGACCGAATCTCCTTCATCCCGTAGAACTTGACGTCGGTAATCTGCGGGCGCTCCTTCACATAGTAGACCAGCACGGTGCGGCCGCCCTCTTGCTTTTCGTGCGCGCTCACATCATCGAAAAAACCCAGCCGGGCAATCGCCTTGATGTCCGCAGTTACCGCAGTCTTGTCTTCTGGCTGGCCTGCCTGCTGCGTGATGTGGATTCGAATCGCGTCTTCTTCGACGCGTTGATTGCCGGCGATCTCAACCTTGGAAATTATCGGGGGCGGACCCTGCGCATGCGCGACCGCGGCGGCGAACAGCGCCGCCAGCACCATAAATATTAGCGCGCTGCCCGGCCCCCGCATTGCGCGGCTGGCCGGCAATAGCCCGCGATGCGGACGACGCAGCCCGCGAGATGACGGCGCGCGCGGTGCGCGCGCGTTGAATTTTCCGGATGTCACTCAAACACACCAAAAACGGCGACCAAACTACCCAATCGGTTCCCGCATGTAAACCAATTACACTGGCCCGTGGCGTTCGTCGAGCAGTTTTCCTTCGTTGAGCCGCAGCGCGCGCCCCACGCTGCGCGTCAACTGCTCGTTATGGGTTGCGATCACCAGCGTGACCCCAAGCTCGCGATTGAGCTTGTGAAACAGCTCGTGCACTTCTTGCGCGGTATGCGGATCGAGGTTGCCCGTCGGCTCATCCGCCAGCAGCAGCTTGGGCCGCAGCACCACCGCGCGCGCCACCGCAACGCGCTGCTGTTCGCCGCCCGACAGTTCCGCCGGCCGGCGCCCCAGCTTGTCGCCCAAGCCCACGATTTCCAGCATCTCGGTGGCACGCTGACTCGCTTCGGCGTCGTTCATGCGGCTGATCAACGCGGGCATCATCACGTTTTCCAGCGCCGTGAAGTCCGCCAGCAGGTAATGGAACTGGAAAACGAAGCCCAGCTTCAAGTTGCGGAACTCCGCCAGCGATTTCTGGTCGAGCGCGAACAAATCCTCGCCCTCGAAATAAACCTTGCCCGCGGTCGGCTCTTCCAGGCTCCCGATGATATGGAGCAGGGTGGACTTGCCGGTTCCCGATTGCCCCACGATCGCGATCTCTTCGCCCGCCTGTACCGTCAGATCGAGACCGCGCAGCACGCGAATCTCGCGGTCGGCGTCATAGAATGTCTTGTCGAGGCCGCGCACCTCGATTAGACGCCGCTTCGCCTGCTTTGGTTTCGCATCCGCTGCCGCGGCGGCGCGCGCCTCACTCATAGCGAATCACCTCGACCGGCGAGAGCCTCGCCGCCTGCAATGCCGGGTAGATCGACGCCAGCAGGCACAGCGCGATCGTCGCCGCCGCAACCGCGATAAAGTTCCACGGGTTGAGCGTCACCGGCACTGCGCTCACCATGAACATGTCGGCCGGCAGACTAATCAGATGATACTTGCCTATCAGGTACGCGGTCAGGAACCCTGTGCCCACGCCCAAGACCGTGCCGATTACGCCCAGCGCCGCGCCTTCGCACAGAAAGATTGACGCCACCGACGCCGCCCGCGCACCCATCGTGCGCACGATCGCGATCTCCTTGCGCCGCTCCATCACCACCATCACCAGCGTCGCGATAATGTTGAAGGCCGCCACCAGCACGATCAGCAGCAGCACCATGAAATAGGTGAATTTCTCCAGCGCGAGCGCGGAGAACAGAGGCGCGTTCGCCGTCGTCCAATCCGACACCTCGAAATCAGGCCCCGCCAATGCCGCGATCCGGCTGCGCATCGCCGGCGCGCCGAACATATTGACCAGCCGCAACTCGAGCCCGCTTTCGAGCGTCGGATCGTCGGCCAGCAACGCGCGTCCGTCCTTCAATGCAACGAATATAAGCGTCGAATCGAACTCGTACATGCCCGAGTGAAAGAACCCCGTCACCACGAATCGCTTGAGGCGCGGAGCGCCGATTCCTGCTCCCAAGCTCGCCGGCGAAATCAGTATTACCGGGTCGCCCGGCCTCACCCCAAGCTCGAACGCCAGCTGCTTGCCGATGATCGCACCGGGCAGCTCGACTTGCCGCCTGACGCCCTTGTCCACAATCGTCACCGGATGGGTAGTCTCGAGTGCCGCGAGCGTCCCGTTCTCCAGCGTGTCGCTTAATTCCTTGAGCACTGGATTGTCATGCGGCTCGACCCCGCGGATAATTCCGCCCGACACCAGCCCCGCGGCGCCCGACTCCGTGCTCAAGACCGCCATCACCTGCGACGTGACGAATGGCGCCGACGCCGCCACCCCCGGTATCGCGGCGATCTTCTTCTCGAGCTCGGCCGGATTCCACACCCCGCCATTGCTGCGCTCGATCGTTATCTGCGGCGTAAACGTGAGCAACAGGTTGCGCAGATCTTTCTCGAATCCGCTCATCACCGACAATGCGACCGACAAGGTAAACGTCCCAATCGTTATTCCGGCCAGCGAGATGATCGCGATCAGCGATACGAATCGTTCGCGCCGGCGCGCCCGCAAATATCGCAGCCCAATCAGGAATTCGTAGCGCAACGCGTCACCTTTGCATTTCGCCAAGTCCGGGCCGGCCGGGTACGCCCGCCAATGCGCCAAACAGCCCGTTTTTTTGTGTTCGATTGAATCAAATCGGGTCGGTGATCGTCATACTCGCCGAGCCCTGTGGCATTTGCAACAATTCCGGGTTGCGCTCCGCAGCGGTCGTGAAATATGCTCACGACGGTTTGACCCGAAATGCAGAGGATGCTCGCATGACCCGTCTATTGGCTGGGGCGTTTGGTGCCGCACTGCTGCTTGGCGTTTATACTCTTCCATCCTTCGCCTTCGCTGCCGAGCCCTCGGGGCTGGTCCCGCAGAATACAATTACAATGAACTTCCAGAACGTGGATATTCCCGTTCTGGCCAAGTTCATCAGCGAGATCACCGGCCGCAACTTCATCATCGACGAAAGCGTGCGCGGCAAGGTCACCATCATCTCGCCGAGCAAGGTCACTCCCGAACAGGCCTACTCGATCTTTCAATCCGTCCTGCAGGTAAAAGGCTTCACCACCGTTCAGGCCGGCAAGGTCATCAAGATTGTGCCCGCGCGCAACGTGCGCTCGTCCGCCGCGCTTACCGAATCGCAAGTCCCCGCCGAGACCAAGGGCGACGAGTACGTCACCCGGATGGTCCGGCTTAAGAATATCGACGCCGCTTCCGTCATCGGCGTGATCCAGCCGATGGTCTCGCACGACGGCTTGGTCGCCGCGTTTCCCAGCGACAACACCGTCATCGTCACCGACGACGCCTACAACGTCGAGCGATTGCTCCAGATAATCGGCAGCCTCGACGTGCGCGGCGAACAGCAGACCATTGTCGTCATTCCGCTCAAGCTCGCGTTTGCCGGTGAACTCGCGCCCGAGATCGATGCGCTCATGGGCGCCAGGATGCAGGGCGCCGGCGCGAACGCGCAAATGCCGGGACGGCCCCAAATAGGCGTCGCGCTTTCCGCCACCGGCGGCGCCGGGACGGGTTACAAGGTTATCCCCGACGAACGCACCAATTGCCTTATCGTGCTGGCGCCGCCGCTTCAGATGCGTGAGATCCAGGAGATCGTCCAAAAGCTCGACGTTAATCCGCCACTGGCCACCTCGCGAATCCACGTCTATCGGCTCAAGAACGCGCAGGCGCTCGAGATGGTCCAGGTGCTCAACAACCTGCTCAACGGCGGCAGCGGCCCGACCACCCTCTCTCCCACCACCGGCAAGGGATCGCTCGGCCGCGCGAGCTTCAACGGTAATGGCGGCAGCTCGGGCTTTGGCGGGATGAGCGGCGGTGGCATGGGCGGGATGAGCAGCATGGGCGGGATGTCCAGTAGCGCGAGCTTCGGTGGTTCCAGCGGCGGCGGCGGCTTCGGCGGCACGAACGGCTCCGGCGGCTTCGGCGGTGGCGGCGGCGGCGGGATGCTCAGCCGCGGCGGCTCGTCCGGCACCGGTCCGGCGTCGGCCAACTCCGCCGGTAAGAATATCGATTTCTCTTATCCAGTAAATATCACCGCCGATCCCGCCACCAACGCGATGGTTATCAGCGCGTCGCCGCAGGATTGGCAGACCCTCAAGCAGATTATCGACGACCTCGACACCCCGCGCGTCCAGATTTTCGTCCAGGCCATCATCGTCGAGGTCTCCGCCGAGCGCCAGCGCCAGTTGGGCATCAATTTCTACATGAACGGTGTGGGTGGCGGAAACGCGCTCGGTGTCGGCGGGGTTAATTTCGGACAGCTTCAGAGTGCGATCAGCGACCCGCTGTCAGTCACCGGTCTTGGCCTCGGCCTAGCCTCGAACACCGCGTGTAAGATTACTTCCTTGGCAGCCGGCGCCACTACCGCCACCACCACCACCATCCCCTGCGATATCGCGCTCATCATGGCGCTTGAAACCGACTCTCACGCCAACGTGCTCTCCGCGCCGACTCTGCTCACCGCCGACAACGAAGAAGCGATGATCGTGGTCGGCCAGAACCTGCCCTTCGTCGGCTCGGCTGCGGCCAACGCCGGATTGCCCGGACAAATCTTCAACTCGGTCGAGCGCCAGAACGTCGGCATCACGCTCGATATCGTGCCCCAAGTCTCCGAGGGCGACTACGTCAAACTCGACCTCTATGAGGAGGTTTCCAACGTCGTCAACGGGACCGCGACCAACACGCTCGGTCCGACCACGACCATCCGGTCCGCCTCGACCACCGTGCTGATCCAGAACCATCGCACCGCGGTCATCGGCGGCCTGCTCGCCAGTCAGGATACGACCGATAACCAGGGCGTTCCGTTCATCTCCAACATCCCGGTACTCGGAAATCTGTTCAGCAACAAGAGCACCGACAAGCAGAAGGACAACCTGATCGTCTTCCTGACCCCGCATATCGTTCGCAACAAGAGCCAACTGCGCGAGCTCGCGCTGGACGAACGCCAGCAGTTCGTCAACTCGCTCGGCCGCAAGGAAATCCACGATTTGCCCGCCTCGCAGATTCAACAAATCTACAGGCCAAGCTTCTCGATTCCTGTTTCTCCCGCGGCCGACCTGAACGCGCCCTACGGTGCTCCTGCGTCTCCTCCGGGTCCCGAAAATCCGGGCGCAACCGAGACCATACCGTCCAGGGGTGGCGAGACTCCTTTCAATACCACCGAGATCGGTCCGACCTCGATGAACAAGACGACGACCGGCTACTCGACCACAACTACTTCGGCGGCTACGAGCAGCGCCGGGGCGGTCAGCGCCCGGTCGTCCGGAGGATTTGTTACCACGGGGCCTGCTGCGCCGCTGGATCCCGGCGCCGGCAAAGTCTCGGCGGGACCTGCGACCAGCGGCGGCGGATTCGCGGCCTCGTCAAGCGCGCTCGACGCGACGAAAGCCGGCATCGCGGCAGGAGTCACCCCCGCCATCTCCCCCTGAGCAGCCTCTTAGGAATGCGAAACCCCTTACGGGTTTCGCGCTTCCTGTCTGTTAAAACAAAGATGCGGGCTTCGCCCTGTTAGAAGGGGTAAAGCGGAAGATGCGGCGCGTGGATGCTTGGTAAACCTAACCCCTGACCCTTCCTTCGACTTAAAAGCTACAATTAGATATGCCCAGGCAAATCGGTCCCGTTCAGGCCCGAATCGAATACACCGGGATAACCGCCGTCACCGCGGCGCTGCGTGCGATGCCGTTGGAGCGGGCGGTGCGCGCGGGCGCGCGGCTGGGAGGGTGGGCGATGAATTTCGATCGCCCGAACCGGCCGATCGCGCTAAAAAACCTCGAGATCGCTTTCCCCGAGATGACCCCGGCGGCGCGCCTGACGATTTTGCGCAAGATGTATCGCAATTGGGGCCGCGTGCTTGCCGAATGGACCCACTTGCCCGAACTCAGCCGCGCCAACATCGAGCAGCTTGTCACCTACGAGGACAAGGAGAATTTGGTCGAGGCGGAGCGACGCTCCAACGGCCGCGGCATATTGGTGCTGACCGGACATTACGGAAATTTCGAGCTGCTGGCGATCGCGCACTCCATCTACGGCTACCACCTCGCCATCGTTCATCGTCCGCTGCGCAATCCGCTCGTCAGCGCCGCCGTATGCGCCGCGCGAGTCCGCCACGGGAACAGACTTATCGCGCGCAAGGCGGGCGGGCGCGAGATGGTGCGGATGTTGCGGCAGAACTGGATGATCGCAATCACGCTCGACCTCGACGTGCGCCAGGGCGTGTTCGCCGATTTCTTCGGGATGCCCGCCTCCACTAGCGACGGCATGGCTCGGATGGCAATAGCGACCGGTGCGCCCGTGCTGCCGGCGTTCATGGTGCGCCAGGGCGACACGATTCATCACAAGATCAAGGTTCTGCCCGCCATCTACGCCGAGAAGACCCGCGATCGCGAGGCCGCCGTGCGCGAGTACACGCAGCGCTACACCAACATCCTCGAGCAGATGATCCGCGAGCATCCCGATCATTGGAATTGGATTCACCGGCGATGGAAAACCCGGCCGCCCGGCGAACCCCGCTTCTACTAACCCGCGCTCCGCAATCTCGCCCCCTTCGCGATTGTTCCTCGTGCCATAGGCTAATTGCCCAGGCTGATTAGCGAGGGGACGTTCAGCAGCGTCTTGCCGCCGTCGATTTCTTCAATTGGCGCATTGTCGTTCCCACCGGAAGCAGGCGGCTTGAACTTCAAGATGCTGTTCGAGCCGGAATTGGAGACGTAAACGTAACCCTTCGAATCGACCGCAATTCCCTGCGGTTCATCGAGGTCGGTATTGCCTCCGGAGATCGTCGCGATGGGCGCGGTACCGGCCAGCGGGCCCGCGACCAGCGGCGCGTATTCCGTGACGCTGTCATTGCCGGAGTTGGCAACGTAGATGTTGCCATTGCGGTCCAACGCGATTCCAAACGGGGAGCTCAGGCCGGTTGAGCCGGCGCCGAGCGATGCGATCGGCGCAACGTTGTTGGCGCCGGCCGCGGGCGGCGCGAATTCCTCCACCGTCTGGCTGTAATTATTCACAACAAAAATATTGTCGCTTGAATCGACCACAATTCCTGCGGGATTACTGAGCAAGGTATTGTCTCCGCCGATAGTGGCAGTCGGCGCCGGATCGTTGTTGCCGGGCGCGAGCGGAGCGAATTTCTCGACCGTGTCCACGTAGGGATCGGTGTTGGTGACATAGACATTGTCCTTTGAATCCAGCGCAATTCCGAAGGGGAACACCATCTGCGTCGTCGCGCCGGTAATCTCCGCGCGCGGGGTCGCATCGCCCTTTTGCTTGCGAGAATACTTGGTGACGATGCCGGGGTTCTCGTCGCCCACAACGAACACGTTACCGTGCGCATCGACCGCGACGCCCTCCGGATTCGCTAACTGCGTATTCGCGCCCGAAATTTTCCGTTTGGGCTTGATGTTGGCCTTCTTGCCGGGATTATAGATCGTTACCGAATCGCTGCCGCTGTTTGCGACATACAGAGTGTCGCCGGCTTGGGCACGGCTTGCGCCCGCAAGCATCGCCAATGCGGGCACAATTGTCAGCAGAACACGGATCCTAAATCTCATCGGAAAAAAATCCTCCTCCCATGGTTCGCGAACTCAGCAGATTAGCCGCCGATTTAGCACACTAATGGCAAATTCTGTAATCTGCGGGAATGAACGGCGTGCTACAGCATCAAATTGGAATCATCGGCAGCCGAAAAGAGTGACGCGATCGGATGCACTATAGCCTGCCGGCGCGATCGGGTGATCGGTCGCACCTACTCCAAAAACATCGTGCGGGGGCTGGTAAATCCGCTATCGGGAGCCTGCAAGTCTGGCGCGGTGGCACGCCATTGGCTATTGGTGTGGTCCGCTGAAGCGTTCCGACCTTATTTTACAAATCAGGTCGGGCTGGCCGAGATGATCGTTCACAAGCGCGGCCACGGCGAACTACGCCCATGAGAGATGCGGTAAGCGAGGTAAGCCTTCGATGTCCGATGCAACCTACGACGCGGTCATAATCGGTGCGGGTCACAACGGGATGGCGCTCGCTGGCTACCTGGCCAAAGCTGGATGGAGTGTCGGCGTTTTCGAGAAGCGCTCCGAAGAAGGCGGCGGACTCTGCACCGAGGAACTGACGCGGCCGGGCTTCCTGCACAATGTTCACGCGAATTATCACACCCTGGTCGGCATCTGCCCCGTTTACGAAGACCTCGAACTGACCAGCCGCCATGGACTTCGTTACGTGCAGCCGCCGGTGCAAATGGCGAGCGTGTTTAAGGACGGTACTGCGCTGGTGGTGCATACCGATCTCAACAAGACGTGCGAATCGATCGCGCGTTTTTCGCGCAAGGACGCTGACACTTTTCGCGCGGTCTACGAAGAAGCGCGCGGCTACCGCGACCTGATTTTGCGCACGTTGATGTATTCGCCGCCGACCTCGCTCCTAGACATCACCAAGGCGCTGGTGACCTGGGGCGTCGAGGAAAAGAGCAAGTACCTGAGCGTTCATTTGCGCCATCAGACGATCAACGAATTCCTCGACCACCATTTCGAGAACGATCGAGTCAAGGCTCATCTGTCATTTCACGCGGCGCTCGCGGGCTACGCGACCGATCGCAGGGGGCTGGCGGTTTCGTTCCCGCTGCTGCTGAGCAAGATCGACAACTGGCACATCTGCATTGGCGGTTCGCACGCGCTCGCCCATTCATTATGGGAAGCGCTCGCGCAAGCCGGTGGGCGCGTTTTCCTGAATCATGGCGTCGAGAAGATTCTGGTCGAGAACGGGAAAGCAGTCGGCGTCCGCCTCGAAGATGGCAGCGAAGTGCACGCGAGGCGTCTGGTCGCGAGTTCGATCAGCCTCGAGCAGACCTTCTTCCAGATGGTCGGGCGCGACAATCTGCCCGCTGCGCTGGCTGCCGAAGTCGAGCACTTCCCGCATATGGATTGGTCCTTCTTCAGCACGCATCTTGCGATGACGAAGCTTCCCCAGTATCGCGCGGCGTCATTCGATCCCGATGTCAACCGGGCCTGGGTGGTTAACCTCGGTTACGAAAATCAGAAGCAGTTCAATGACGATTGGCGCGACGTGCGCGCCGGCAAACTTTTGGATCCGCGGCCCAACGCCGCCGTTAACTCGCTCTACGATCCGACCGATGCGCCCGCCGGATGCTACACCGGACTGCTGCGCCAGATGGCGCCCTACAACCTTGCCAAGGGTGGTCCGCAGGAATGGGACAAGGTCGCGCGCGAGTACGGCCAGCGCTGCATCGAGGTCTGGAAAGGCGCTGCGCCCAACCTGAGCGATGATTCCTTCATCGATTGGGCGACCTATACGCCGCTCGATATCGTGCGCCGAATGCCGAACATGGTGCATGCCGACTGGATGGGCGGGCTGATCGATCTCGACAACATGCTGGACCATCGCCCCGGCCCGATTCTTTCAGAGTATCGGACTCCGATCGGGAATCTGTACATGTGCGGCGCCACGCAGCATCCCCACGGCTTCGTGACCTTCGCGCCGGCTTACAACGCACTGGAGATCATCGCGCAGGATCAGCACGTCGAACGCTGGTGGAAATGACCGCTATCGCAGATATCCCGGTGCGAGCTCGAGGACGACGCGACGAGCGGGCTCGCTTCGATCGTGCAGCAGTTCCTCGAGCAGCAACTCGCCGATTCACCGCGGCGGCGAGTACGCGCGTCGCGTTTGCGTGGCCGCCTTGGACTGACTGCGACTGATTACGATGCTTCGGTGACGATGGATTTTCGGGGCGATGAGATCGCGATTAGCGACGGCATCGCGGGGCCGTTCGACGCCACTATCGCGGGTCCGTACCAGTCGCTGACCAGGCTGCTGCAGGGCCGCAGCAATCCGCTGATCGAGCATCTTCGAGGCCGCCTGAAAGTCACCTCGCGGATCGGCAATCTTTTTTTCCCATTTCGAGTTCATCGGCTGATGAAGCTCGCCCCTGAGGGCAACCATTAGGAGGGCCGCATGCCAGACGCATCTTATGACGCGGTAATTATCGGAGCGGGCCACAACGGACTGTGCCTCGCCGCCTATCTTGCGCGCGCGGGAATGAAGGTCGGGATGTTCGAGCGGCGCCACGACGAAGGCGGCGGCGCACACACCGATGAGGCGACCGTTCCCGGCTTCTGGCACAACCTCCATGCCCAGTACATGGAGTTCATCGAGATGATGCCCTTCTATCGCGACTTCGACCTGCCCAGCTTCGGGGCCCGGGTGATCAAGCCCGATGCGCAGGTCGGAATCACCTTTGCCGATGGCAGGCCGCCTCTGATCATCTACCGGCCCGAACTCGCGGAGCAGACTCATGCGAGTATCGCCTACTACTCGCGCCGCGACGCCGATGCCTTCACTGCGATCCGCGGCAAGGTGCTGGCGGCCAACGATTACATCTCGGCGATGCTCTACAGCCCGCCCGCATCCGAGCTGCAGCTCGAGGCGGGCCGCACCGAAAGCATCATGGGCCGGCTGATGCAGCTTTGGATCGACCTCGGGTTCAAGCCGCAAGAGATGAACAAGTGCCCGAAAGTGCTGATCGACGAGGTTTTCGAGTCGAGCGAGATGCGCGCGACCCTGTATCGCCAGTGCGTGGAATGGGGCGCGAACCTGCACGCCGGCGACGGCTTCGGCTTCGTGATGTGCGTGATCTGGCTGTGCGGGAATCACTACATGTCGATCGGCGGGACGCATACGCTTGCGCATGCGATGGCGAGCGCGGCGCTCGCGGCGGGCGCGGACCTTCGTTACAACAGCCCGGTCGTCGAGATTCTGAATTCAGGCGGACGCGCAACCGGCGTGCGGCTCAAGGACGGGCGCACGATCGAGGCGCGCAAACTGGTCGCCTCCAACGCCGATCCGAAAACCACCTTCGTCGATCTCATCGGATGGGACAAGCTCAGCTGAGTTCAGAAAAGAGCGGATGACGAATTGGCGGTTTGGACCCGAGCACGTGCTCGGCACGCCGTCGTTCGCGCTGCGCGACGGCGCCCGATTACAAATCTGCGCGCCATAATCCCGACATCAACAAGTGCTTTTACACCATCGTCGGCTTCGAAGATGCCCACCAGGTTTCCGACTACATCCTGCAGGCCTACGGCGGCCAGATTCCCGACCGGCCCGGCGCCGGCACCTGGGTCAATTCGCTGTGGGATCCCAGCCAGGCGCCTGCGGGAATGCACGCGATGAACGGATGGTTCTTTTTCCCGAACGCTTCGTGCCTCAGTCCGGAGGAATGGGACGACGTCCGGCGCGACTACAACGGAAAATTCCTGGAGCTTTGGGGCACACTACGCTCCCAACATGACGCGCGAGAATGTAATCGCTGACAAGCTTTACGTGTCGCTCGACATCGAGCAGCGGATGGCGATGCCCGAGGGCGATTTCTCCCACGGCCGACTCGGCCGCATGAATCCCGGGCTCCCGCGGGCGTACATCTATCGCACCGAAATCGAGGGACTCTACATGTGCGGCGCGTCGGCGGGCGGCGGAGGAATCAGCGCGGCCGGCGGCTACAACGCATTCAAGGTCATTGCACACGATTATGGCCTGCCCAAGCTGTGGCAGCGGGAAGATCGGCTCTATTAAGAGAACCGGATCGGGCGCGAGAGGGTCATCATGCCTGCGATTTACACAACCGAATGGTACGAGGCGATCAAAAAGCTGCTCAACGAAAATCCGGAAGTCGATAAGAATTCCCCGCGTGGCACCTTCCACGTGCTGGCCAGGATTGTCGGCGATGCGCGCTCGCTCTATCTCCCGGTCGGCGAGCTGCGCAACTTCGTGGTGTTGTTCACGGACGGCAAATGTCTCGAGTATCGGCAAGTCGACGCGCCACCGCCGCGCAAGGATTTCGAGTTCATCTTCGAGCTTCCCGCATCGGTATTCGAAGATGTGGCGGCGGGGCAGATGCGATCTCATCGACGCGGGACTGAAGGGCAGGATCAAAATCACCGGAGACATGCGAATCCTGATCAGGCATGCCGAGTTGGTAAACTCGATCTACGGGGCGTTCGCGCGCGAAGTCGAAACGATTTGGCCGAAGGGCAAGCCCGGCTCCGCAGGCGGGGCTCCTGCCCCGGCTGGACGCTAGATGCAGGCGTGCAAGTGTTTTTTTGCGCGCGCGCGTCGCGACGCTGAAGCCTTTCTGCAATCGGGTGCGTGGCTCGATCGCGGGCACGCGCCGCAATTTCTTCAATCCAGCTTGCGCTTACCGTAATAGGGCAGGGTAGTTTCGCTTTCGCTGCCAGCATCGGGCTTGGGTTTTTCCTTCGCGGGTCCGGCAAGGCCGGCGCTGTACATCGCGAGAGTGCCCGGCTCGATCACGTCGCGGTCCGTGACGACGTTGATGCAAGCGGGCCGCCCCGAAGCGAACGCTCGCTTGAGTGCCGGCGCGATATCCGCCGCGTGCTCGACAAGCTCGCCCTCGGCGCCGAGACCCTCTGCGGCGCGCTCGTAATGAACCATCCCGAGTTCGGTGGCCATGCTGCGGCCCTTTCCCCACATCAGCTCCTGCCCATGCTTTGACATCCCCCATTGCTGGTCGTTGTTGATTACGACCGCGATGGGCAGGTTGTTCTTCGCCGCGGTATGGAATTCCGAGAAATTGAGCCCCGCCGAACCGTCGCCGACGATGCAAAAAACCTGCTTGTCGGGGTGCGCCGCCTTGCACGCGAGTGCGAACGGGAGGCCGGTTCCCAGGCATCCGAGATAACCATGCGTCAGGAATCGTCCCGGGTGGCGCGCCGTCCACGCATTCGACATCCATGCGGCGGTCTCGCCACCGTCGGCCACCACGATCGCATCTGGACTCAGGGTCTTCGCGATCTCGTGCGCCATCCGCGCCGGATGAATGGGACCGGGCCGGTCTTTGAGCGCATCGTCGAAGCGATGGCGCGTTGCACGGCGGACCGCACTCAACCGCTCGAGCCATTCCTCGTGACGATCGAATTTTTCGTTCTTCGCCGCTTCGATCGCCTGGCGCAGGAATTCGCCACAATCGGAAACAATGCCGAGATCAATATTCCGGTTGCGCCCGATCTCCTCGGGCTCGATATCGACCTGGATTACGCGTGCGTTGCCAGGAATTACGGAGTTGCGCCCGCCGGTGAACATCCCAATCCGCGTACCAAGCAGGATTACGAGGTCGGCGCTGGCGCCGCTGTTCCCATGGATCGCGGGATGAATCGCGCCGAAGCCTCCGAAGCATAGCGGATGCTCCTCGGAGATCGAGCCGCGCGCCTTGGCGTTGGTCATCACGGGGGTGTTGGTAAGCTCGGCAAAGCGCGTCAGCTCTGCCGCGGCCTGCGCGAACCATACTCCGCCGCCGGAGAGGATCGCCGGGCGCTTCGCCTCGCGAAGCCAGCTGAGCGCCTGCGCGAGCGCAGCTCTGCCCGGACCCGCCGGCTCTTTGGACCGATAATTCTTGGGAAACTCGACTCGTTCCTCGTCAACGCGTGCGAAGAGCACGTCAATCGGCAACTCCAGGAACACCGGCCCGGGGCGGCCTGAAGCCGCATGGCGAAAAGCGGCCGCCAGGTATTCTGGAATCCGCTCGGTATGCGTGACACTGCGCGCCCACTTGGTGATTGGCCGCAGGATGCCCATCTGATCGACCGCTTGCAGCGGCAGCTTGTCATCGTCGGCGAGCGGGCTTCGCCCACCGATCAAAATCATCGGGATCGAGTCCATGAAAGCGTTGGCGACTCCGGTGACCGCGTCTGTGACTCCTGGTCCCGCAGTCACGATCGCGACGCCCGGACGCCCCGTCGTGCGCGCCCATCCGTCAGCCATATGCGCCGCTGCCTGCTCGTGACGAGTATCGATCACGCGAAAGCCGTGCGCACGGCAGGCCGCGTAAATCGCATCGAGATGGCCGCCGTGGAGCGTGAAAATCTCGCGTACGTTCTCTTGCTCGAGCGTCCTTACCAGCATCTCGCCGCCATCAATCTTTGCCATTGGTGAATCTCCCTCTGCGCAGCGGGGTCCAGGCGCGCCTTCGATCGTCGTGCAAGTTCCTTTTATTTAGCTTACAGAGCCCGCGGCGCATATTCGCCTAGACGCGCCAAGTTGTTGCCAAAAGAACCATTGCGGTGATTGGATACATGCCAACCAAATGAAAAGTGTTTCACTGAAAGATCGTTCATTTCGGGCACAACCTATGCAATTTCGATAAGTACGGCGATCCAGGAGCAAAGAATGGACATCTACCACGAGCTAGACGTCAAATTCCCTAAAGGTATCGAGTCCATCAGAGAAAACGTTCATCGCTTCGCCAAGGAGATCCTTCGCCCGGCGGCGGTGGTGCTCGACCGCATGACCGATCCGCGCGACGTGATCGCGCTCGATTCGCCGCTAAGAGGCGTTTTCAAACAGGCATACCAGTTGGGGTACCACGTCGCCGGCCTTCCGGTGGAAATCGGCGGCATGGGACTGCGTGGGCTCGGAATGCATGTGCTGATCGAGGAGATGTCGTGGGGCGCGGTGGATCTGGCGCTCAGCCTTGTGTGCGCGAGTTTCCCGTTTTCTGCCGCCGCCGCGAGCGGCAATCCAGAGCTCTACGAAAATTTCGTTAAGCCCTATATCGCCGATCGCGACGGTAGTCTCATCGGATGCTGGGCGATCACTGAGCCTCAGCACGGCTCCGATGAACTGGTGCCGGGTACGCCCCAGTTCCACAATCCGCGCGTGACCGGTCAGGTAGTCGCGCGCGCCGATGGCGACTCATATGTGATCAATGGGCAGAAGGCGGCGTGGGTCTCGAACGGGACGATCGCAACCCATGCGGCGCTCTATCTGATGACCGAGCCCAAGGCCGGCATGGCTGGCGGGGGTATCGCTTTCGTCCCGCTCAACCTGCCGGGCGTGTCAAAGGGCAAGCCGCTCAACAAGCTCGGCCAACGCGCGCTCAACCAGGGTGAAATTTATTTCGACAATGTGAGGATTCCGCGCAGATGGATGCTGACAAAGAGCGAGGGCTACGAGCAGGCATCGTTCGAGGTCGCGAGCGACGCACTCCAGATATTCGGCGGCAATGGCCTCAGCAAGGAGTACGGAATCGAAAAACTCTTCCGCGACGCACGCGCCTCGTTGATTGAGGACGGCACCAACGATGTCCTGAGCCTCGCGGGTGCGCGCCACATTCTGAGTCGCAACGGCGTGACGGGACATGCGACGGCGCAGTAGCACCATGCCGGGATCGCAGAGGAATCAACCTGGCGAGTCTTCCAGAGCAGAGATGATGACCGAGCAGACGATCGAAGGGTACGAGTCGGTCAGGACGTGGCGGCGCGATCTGAGCGATCAGTGGGGCGGCGACCCGATTGCCGAAGAGCCCGAGAAGCTGCAAGCGCTCGCGCGATTCTGCGAATTCGTGGGCGAGGATCCCGATACGATTATCGGGCGCTGCTTTCGGGTTAGGAAGTTGGACGGTGAGCGAGTGATCAGCGCAAAGTGGCGCGCCCATTACGCCAAGAAGATTCGTGAGTTTCGCGAACACAACCCGGACCAGGACTCACACCGCCTTGGGGCCAATGTGCTGAGTTTTCTAATCCACAACGGTGTACTGATTCAGATCTAGGAGCAGGTGCTCTTCTGCAAAGTGGCGGGGTGCTCTCGTCGCGGTCTGAGTTCCTGAGCCAAGCGACGCGCAATTCCAAATCCTCTGTCAGGCGAGCTTCAAGATGCTCTCGGGATACTGTTCATTCGGATCGACGCCGGAGTCCATCGTGTACACGACCGACTTATCGACCACCAGCTGGCCGTCGTCGCCAACGTAAATCTTGAATCGATCCATCGGGCGCGGCGCCGGCCCTTCGAAGTTGAGTCCGCTGATGTAAAAGCCCGAGCCGTGGCACGGACATTTGAACTTCTGCTCGGTCGTCAACCATCGCGGCGTGCATCCTAGATGGGTGCATTTGGCGAAGATCGCGTAGAAACCCGCCTTGGTGCGAATGATCCACGTGCGGAAGTCCTGCTTGTACTTTTCGCTCACTTCGCCAACCACGTAATCGTCCGGCAAGCCGGCCTTGAATTTCGATGGCGGCAGAAAGAGCACGCGCGGAAACGCCGAGCGAATCGCGGCGAGCAGACCGATCAGCGAGAATGCACCGAACCCCGCCCATCCGAGCACGCCCAGAAAATCGCGCCGGCTCCACAATGTGCCGAGATCGGATTTTTCCCTGTCGGGCTTTGCCTGCTCGTGCTCGCGCCACTTCTTGAGTTCGGCGGGATCTGTCGGAGGCTTCTCTTTGAGTGCGACAGCCATCTAACCCCCGGATGCTCCGGAAGATTGCGTCAATGACGATGTTTCACAGCGAGACGCGAAAATTCAGTGAAGCGCAGGCTGACTGCTCGGCGGCGCCACGGATGACGGTGCTGCCTGCTTAATCACGGTAGCGTTCGTCGTGACCGGCGACCGCGTAGGAGACCAATCCTGCGGCGTCGTGGACGACGACGACTCCATCGTGTTGTCGGGAATAATGGGAACCGGCGGCGGCGGTGTGGTGTCATTGCCCCCCACCGGCCTGAAAACCGGCGCTGCCGGACTGTCGGCGGCGAGGTAGTGCATCGGACGCGCGACCAGCCATTCGGCCGCGTACCCAATGGGAAAGAGCAGGTCGGCGATGATCGCGAGCGGCTGCGAATCCTCGTCGTGATATTCCTTGGGATTCTGTTGATCGGTGTCGTTGTACTGCGCGTGCGAAATTGCGGGCAGCACAACAAAAAGCGCGGCGCAGAAAATAATTGCTACTCGGCGCATATCCTCAACTTTGCGTGATTGGCCGCGGTCGTGTCAACACGTCGCGGTCAATCGCCGCCGCGCCCGGATACAGGTCGGTTCCCGCGCAGGATCGTTCTTGCCTCGGCGCCCCCGCAGGCGCAATTCTAAACGCGATGACGACATCAGCGATGCGCTCCGTCCGTGCATGCTTGCGAGTTTCCGCAGCCGCGGCCGTCATTTTTCAATTCGCCCTCGGGTCGATTGCTCATGGCGCGCCGCCGCCGGGTGCAATCACTTTCGTAGGCACTGATTCCAACATCTACTACTGCGATACCAAATGTTCGGAGCCGAAATGCATCACGTGCAAGGCAGCCGCGATTCACGTCCGGCGCTACGATGCGATCATGCCGGGCGCCGACTCTGTCCCCGACGCGGGCCCCGAAAGCAAAACTGACTACGGATGGCCGACGTTCTCGCCCGACGGCAAGCGCCTGGCGTATTCGTCCGAGACTCACAAGCAAGCTGACAATTCGTTCGCGGTATGGGTTTACGATCTCGCGCGGCGCCAGCCGACGCAAATCTTTGAAAGCCGCGCCGAGCGCATTGTGTACCTGAGCTGGCTGCCCGACGCGCGGCATCTTTCATTTCTGCTCGGCGAGCCGCGCGGACTCAGCCTGGTGCTGGCCGAGGTCAAGGAATCGACTCCCGTCAGAATCGTCACCACCGGGATGCCTCTGTACTTCGATTGGGGCGCGCGGCCCGACGAGGTTGCGTTGCATACGCTCGCCCTCGACTCGGATCGCACCGAACAGGTTTCGCTGATGAGCCTGACGCCCACCAGCCAGAGCATCGTCAAGGTGCTCTCGAGCGGACGCACGCCGTTCAAGACTCCCGCCTGGTCGCCCGACGGCAAGCATCTCGCCTACGTCGCGAACTACCACGCCGAATCGAACATCGTGGTGGCCGACGCCGACGCCGGTCATCCGCGCTCGGTCGTGAGTTTGCCGGTCGGCGAGAACAGCTTCGTATGGGCGCCTGACTCGGCGCATCTGGCGTACTCGACGGCGATCACGCCGCAGAATCCCACCTATCACGGCATCAAGCTGGTCGACGTCGCCAGCGCGAATTCGAAATGGTTGACCAAGAACGACGTCGCCGCATTTTTCTTCGCGCCCGACTCGCGGCATCTCGCGTACATCGGCATCCCGGAAGAGAAACCCTACTACACCTGGTCTGTAGTTGACGTTAAGACTGGCGCCGAAAAAGCGCTCGGCAACTTTCTCGCGACACCCGACGAAGCGACTGCATACCGTTACTTCGACCAGCTCGCCGTATCGCACACCATCTGGTCGCCCGATTCATCGTCATTCATTTACGCCGGTGTGCGATTGGCGGGGTCGCCGGAGCAGGCGCTGGGATTTGCGCCGCCGCCGATGGCGTATGTTGTGCCCATCGACGGCAGCAAGCCCCACGCCATCTCAAACGCGGTTCTTGCCTTCTTCTCTCCCGCCAGGTAGCGCGTCCTGGTCCTTGCGGAACACGTAAATCGCCGCCGGCCTGCCGAGCACTGACACGCGGATAATCCTGCTCGGTGCGATCTTGCGGCTGCGCTCGAGCTCGCGCATCAGCTGCCACTCCGCCGTCAGCATCACCATCACGCCGCCGCTCTTGAGCACGCGCGTGAACTCGCTGAACCACTGCGGATAGAGTTTTCGATTCTCGCCGTGCGATCCGTAGCGCAATCCCCACGGCAGGTTGGTGACGATTTTATTTACGCTCGCGGCGCCGAGCGGGATTGCAGCCGCGTCCCAGTTCTTCGAGCTGGATTGGCTTGTAACGCGCGCCGATATTGATCCGCGCCGCTGCCAGCGCCGCATGATCGCGATCGCTGCCCAGCAGCATCGCGTAGCGCCCCAGATGGGCCCGCTCGATCAGAATCGTGCCCGCGCCGCAAAAAGGATCGAGCACGACGTCGTCCTCGCGCGGCTCCGACAGCCACCCCAGCGCCGCCGCGCTCGACGCGCGCAGAGAGGCGGGGCGATGCGCCGCTTTGTACTCGCGATGCCGCATGCGGTCGTCGCTGAGCCTCACCGTCAGAAAAAACTCCGCGTCGATCATCGTCGCCCAGAACTCGACGTCGGCGTCCACTTCTTCCAGCCGCCAGGTGTGATCGACTCGCTCGAGAATCCCGCGCTCGACCGCGCGTTGAAAATCGACGCGCCGAAATTCGTGCTCACCCGCCATCCTGGCGATCACGCGGAACTTGAGCCTGCGGCCCGCGCGCGTCCCCGGCGAGACCTTGACGCGCGCCTGCAGCGCAGCCTCGACCAGCGGGGCTTCGCGCGCCGCGCCGCGAATTTTGTCCAGGGCCGCGGTCTCGGGCGCAACGCCGGCCCGGTAACCGGCCAGCCCGAACAGGTCCTCAGCCGTCCGCAGCACGCCCAGTTTCTCGGCCGCGGGCGCGAAAAAAATCGTCATCCCGGCGCGATCGGGCACGACTCGCCGCGCGATCTCGCGGGCACCGCGGATTCGTCCGGCTATTTCCTCAGCCGTGATCCCCTCGAATCCCGGCTGCGTATGCGCGATGTAGAGGTTCGGCCCG
This sequence comes from Binataceae bacterium (SeqCode), assembly GCA_963803045.1. Taxonomy (GTDB): domain Bacteria; phylum Desulfobacterota; class Binatia; order Binatales; family Binataceae; genus Binatus. The sequence goes on from CAWDLC010000033.1 coordinate 179,559, forward strand.
AACCGTATAGGATGCGGTTGTGCGCGCCCGCTTGCAGCCTTGTGATCGCGCGCAGCGTGTCGATCCGTCTGGCGCGCGCTAATCAACTATCGACTCGCGCGCGCTACTTTGAGCGTGACAGGTACTCGCCGGTTTCGGTGTTGATCGTGATCGTGTCGCCCTCGGCGACGAAATGCGGCACCTGGATGACCATTCCGGTCTCGAGCGTCGCCGGCTTGAGCGTATTGCTCACCGCCGCCGTCTTCATTCCCGGATCGGTCCGCACCACCTTGAGCGCGACCGTTTTCGGAAGCCGGACGTTGAGCGGCGTCGTTTCATAGAACTCGACTTCGACTTCGAGGTTCGGCGTCAGAAATCCCACCACGTCCTCGATCAGCTCCTTGGGAATCGTGATCTGCTCGTAGTTCTCGGTGTTCATGAAATGGAAATCGTCGCCGTCCTGGTAGAGGAACTGCATCTTGTTCTGGTTCAGGATTATCCGCTCGACGCGATCTTCCGAGCGGAAACGGTTCTCGGTTTGCGAGCCCGTCTTCACGTTGCGCAGCTTGGTCTGCACCATCCCGCGCCAGTTGCCCGGCGTGATGTGCGTGATCGTCATGATCCGGTATAGGTCGTTGTTGTACTCGACAATCATACCCGGGCGCAGTTGCGTCGCTTGAATCAGCATTGTGTGGACACTCTTAATAAGAACGTAAGAACGAAGGTTAAGAAAGCAATACTACTCAAGCCGGCAGCGCGCGGCAAGTTCGCGGCAACCTTCAAGCGCGCCGCGCACTAAAAAACACTAGCGCAAGAGTCTCTCGTACCACGGAGGGTTCGCCGCAGGAGGCGTGCCGTATGGCGGCGCTCCGTACGGCGGCGGGTATCCATACGGATAGGGATTGGGCGCGTACGGATTGTAGCCCGGCGCGTAAGGGTTGGCGTAGGCGTACGGATTGGGCGCGTAGTAGGGCGGCGACGGGTACGCGGGGTAAACTCCGTACGGCGCCGCGTACATGGGAGAATTGCGATACTCCGTCATCCCCCCGCCTCCACCCACTGTATCCACCGACGCTTCCACGAAGTCGTTGCCGTTGCCGTACGCGCGAATCCTCGCGTCGCTGCCCGCCGGCATCGGAAAGGTCACGTCGAAGGCGCTGTAGCCGCTGGCGCTTATCGCTATAGGCTTGGCCAACCGGCCATTGACGTAAACGCCGGCGCGGCGCACGCCCGGGCCCGCGATCTGCCCCACTACTTCGACCATCCCCGGCGCGGACATCAACTCTTCGGCGGCGATCACGTTGATCTGCACGTTCGTCAGCGCCCCGAGCGACGAGTCTCCGCTCATATGACGACGCGACGGCGAGAGCTCATCGCCCGGGCGCGCAATCTCGGCCGTGTTGTGACCCACCGCGGGACCCGCCGGCGCCAGCGGACTTTCTGCCAATGGACCCGCCTCGCCCGGCGATGCCGCCGCGCCCGGATCGACTTCAATCAGCTCCTCGCTCCCTTTCATCGCGCCGACGCCCGCCGGGTCCGGCGCAACCATCGCTTGCGCTTCGCGCCCGTAAGAGTCGGTCACGCGAATCGACTGCGTCGGAGCAGGCTGCTCAATCGAGAAATCGAAGTTGATTCGCTGCTCGCCGGGCGTACTCGCGACGTCGATATCTCTGCTCTTCGTGTCGCCGTCGAAAATTCCCGCCGACTTGAGATCGGTGCCTTCCAGGTAGCCCTTCACTCGCACCGTTCCGGCCTTGAAGACCCGCGATGCGATCGCGATCTTCGGCGCGTCCGGCATCTTTTCTTCGGCCGGCGGCGCGCCCGACGCATGTGGCACAGGCGCGTCGCTTCGCGCGATCGATCCCTTCGATGCCGGCACTTGCTTTTCGAGCGCTGCGATCTTTTCCCTGATGATTGTCCACTGCTCCGGATACTGCGCTGCGGCAATCTTCGCGGCGCCTTCGATTTTGTCGCGATCGCTCAGTACTGCCGCCATCGCGACGCTCGCGGCGGCGTTGTCGTGCGCGCCCAGAGCGGTCGATAGCGTTTGAGCATCGCCGGCCAGGCTGGCGGCCGGAGCCAGGATCGGACCGGCCTTGGTGGACGCCGCATTTATTGCATTGAGCATCGCGAACGCATGGTCGCTCAGCTCGAGCGCTTGCGCTTGCACGTCGCCGGCGAAGCAATGCCGCGGCCCGACCGCCATCGCAACGGCAACGAAAACGAGCACCGCCAACGTCGTCCACATCCGCCCGGATACAGACGGGATGCCCACCACACGCGCGCCGCTCTTGTGCGCAACGAAAACGAAACCAATCACGCAACTTGACCCGTTGGGCTACGGCGATTGCTTGTAGCGCTCTGCCGTTTGCTTTATCTGACGTGAGAGCTTCAAGAATATATCGCCCTCGTCGTAGATGAAGAGCACGAGAGCGCCGCCGGCACCGATAATCAAACCGAGGATAAATGCGCCCATAGTTTCGCTCCTCCCGATAACCCGGATTATATTCAAATTCCCATCGTTAAACCTACCCGAAAAATCAACTCCTTCTCCCTGCGATTGTTCCCCGGCTGAGATTACCTCGCCCAAGTTAGAATGCCGCGTCCCGCGCCTCTTCCCCCTTTACCTGTTCTAACGGGCCGGAGCCCGCATCCTTTCTTAGCATCGGGTGCAGGGGTCACCCCTGCCCAAGGAAGTGTGAAACCCACGGCGGGTTTCACATTCAATAAAGTGATTTCTTCTTCCCCACACCCCCTGCCGGTGCTGTACGTCAACGCCATCACTTTGTAGTATCTTGATTCTGTCGTGGCACATCTCGAAATGACCGATCGTCCAGGCGCGCCCGCAACCGCCGCCGATGCTGCCGCCCTCGATTCCGCTTACGATGCGGTCATAAGCGCGGCGGGCGTGCATGTGCTCGACGGCCGAATCCTCGTGCACGTGGTCGGCGACGATCGCGCCTCGTTCTTGCACGGCATGTGCACCGCCGACGTAAAGGGCGCCCGCCCGGGTTCCATCCTGCCCGCTCTGTTTCTGACCGAGCATGCGCACGCGATCGCGGATGCGTTCATCTGGGTGACCGGCGATACGCTCCTGCTCGATATCGACTCCGATGCGTGGACGCGCACGCGGGCGCATCTTGAGCGCCTGCTGGTCGCCGACGATGTCGAATTCGAAGACGCCGGCGAGCTTGCTCTCATCGACGTCGAGGGGCCTGCCGCCGTCGAGGCGACATGCTCTGCCCAGGCTGCCCAGTCGCTCGCCCCGTGGCGCTTCATCGAAGATGGCGGATCGCTGATCGGCAGCTTGCCCCGCTTAGGCGGGCCCGCGGTATCTGTGATCGTTTCGCGCGATTCGATTCATTCGACCATCGCCACGATACTGGCGAAAGCCCCGCATTCGCGCCGCGTCGATTCCTCGGTGCTCGAAACTATTCGCGTCGAAAACGGCGTCGCACTGATCGGTGTCGATACCACTGATAAGACGATCGCACTCGAGGCGCGCCTCGATCGCGCAATCTCGTTCAGCAAAGGATGTTACCTTGGGCAGGAAACTATCGAGCGGGCGACCTCTCGCGGCGGTTTGAAAAAACGGATGTTCGGACTTAAGTTCAGTGATGCGCATGTGCCTCCCGCCGGCGCGGTCCTTAATCTCGCCGGCAAGGAAGTTGGCCGCGTGACCAGTGTCGTGCGCTCGCCGCGATTGGGCGCGATCGGGCTTGCGATTTTGCATCACAGCGCATGGACGCCCGGCACGGAGTTGAAGGTGGGCGGGGACGGCGCCGCGATTGTGGCTGATTTGCCGTTCGCGTAGGGTTAAAGAGTTGAAGCGATACTTTAAGTTTACTATGGGGGCCCGCACGGCCCGGATTTAAGGAGTTCATCAGATGGCTAACGTGCTCGGTAAGCGTTACATGTGCGAAAAGTGTGGCACCGAGGTGCTCTGCAACAAGGCTGGCACCGGCGGCCTTGAATGTTGCGAGGCCGAGATGAAAATCAAGGAAGCCAAACCGCTTCCAAGTTCCGACTAGGATCTCCAGACGCCGCCGCGCTCGGTCGCAGGCGACGAAGGCATACGTTTCCAAAGTGGTAGTCGCGCCTGGGAAAGCCGACCTGGTTCTTCACGAGGGTCTCGTCCTTGGCCAGCCCGGTAGCGACTCGGTTGCCATCTCTGGCGGGTTGATCGCCGCGCACGGTCCGTTTGCGGAACTAAAGCCGCTGGTCGGTCCGCGAACTCATCTGATCAAGCTTGCGGGTCGCGGCGTCGCGCCCGGCTTCATCGATTCGCACCTCCATTTCCTGGAAGCTGCTGCCGCTGCCGTCGGAGTCTCGGTTCAGCGATGCCGCACGGTTGGCGATTTGTTGGGCGATCTGCGGCTTGCCGCCGGCAAGACTCCTCCCGGCAACTGGCTGCGTGCGTTCGGATGCGACGAAGCGCTCATGCTCGAAAAGCGCGGGCCCACGCGCGCCGAACTCGATCAGTCGCTGCCCAAGAATCCGCTTCGCTTGCGCCATCAGACCTTGCACGCGACCTGGCTCAACTCGCGCGCCATCGCGTTGCTCGGCCTGGAAGCTCCCGGTTTCACTCCGCCGCCGGGCGCCAACATGATTCGCGACGCCGCCGGCAAGCTCACTGGCCTCGTGGCCGGGATGGAAACGTGGCTGTCGCAGCATCTACCGCTCGTGACGGCCGCGGAATTGGAATCACGCGCGCGCCTCATGAGCCGCGAACTGGCCGGTGCGGGAGTGACGACGTTTACCGACGCAACCACGCGCAACGGCCCCGTCGAAGTCGAACTGTTCGCCAAGCTGGCGGATTCGGGCGCGATATGCCAACGCGTCGGCGTGATGATCGGCGCGCAGCATCTCGACGCCGTCGATCGATGCGAACAACTTGCCCGCGCCGCTGGAATCGGGTTGGCCGCCGCCAAGTTCATGCCCGGCTATCAGTACGACCCCGCCGGGCTCGCGCGCCCAGTGCTCCACGCGCTCGACCGCGGACTCGATTGCGCCTTCCATGCGACCGAAATCGAAGAGCTGGAAGAGGCGGTCGCCGCGATCGAAGCCGCCAAGACACAATTCGCCGGCGAACGCGCGACGGCGCGGTTTCGCATCGAACACGGCGGGCTGATTACGCCCAACTACATAGACCGGCTCATGGCGCTCGGCGTGTGGGTCGTCACCAACCCCGGCTTCATCCACTTTCGCGGTCCCAAGTACGCCGCGGAGCCTGGCCTCGTCGCGCATCTCTACCGCGCGCGAAGTCTCATCGCCGCCGGTGTTCATCTGGCCGGCGCCACCGACGCTCCGGTCACACCCGCCAAGCCGCTTGCAGCGATTGCGGCCGCGGTTTCCCGCACCACCATCGACGGCGTCGAGCTCGCACCCGCCGAAGCGCTCCCCGTCCACGAGGCCTTCGCGCTTTTCACCACCAACGCTGCGCGCCTCGCCCGGCTCGAGGCCGGCGCCATCGAGCCCGACCGTCTCGCCGATCTCATCGTGTTGCCGCGCGACCCGTTTTCGCTCAAGCCCGCCGATCTGATGAACCTCGCCGTCGATATAACAATCGTCGGCGGCCGCGTGGTTTACGAGCGCGGCCGTCCCGCCGTCGCCAGCAGCGACAGCGCCGAGCTGCGTTCCGGCTGATGTCATCGAGCGGTTCGAGCGCGGTTCTCTACAGCAAGCGCGGGCCCGTCGCGTGGGTCACGCTCAATCGTCCCGCTCAATTCAACGCTTACAATATGGCGATGCGCGACGATCTGTTTCAGATCCTCGCCGCCATCCACGACGATTGCGAGGTCCGCGCGATGGTGTTGCGGGGCGCCGGTCAGGCCTTCTCGACCGGCGGCGATCTTGCCGAGTTCGGGATGGCGCCGTCACCGATCGTCGCGCGATGGGTCCGCTTTCGCCGCGACGTGTGGGCGATGCTTCGCGCGCTGCCGGTCCCGACTATCGCGGCGATCCACGGCTACACCGTCGGCGGCGGACTCGAGATGGCGCTGCTGTGCGACCTTGCCATCGCAGCCGACGACACAAGGCTTTGCCTGCCCGAGACTGGTGCCGGCATGATTCCCGGCGTCGCTGGCACCCAAACCGCCGCGCGCCGGCTCGGCTTGGGCCGGGCGCTCGATCTTTGCCTCACCGGGCGTTGGATTGACGCCCAAGACGCGCTACTTGTAGGTTTGGTCGCCGAAGTAGTTTCCTTGGCGGATTTGGATCGTCGTGCTCTCACGATCGCTCGCGCCTTTGGACGCGTCGCCCGCGAGCGGTCCGCGATGCTTAAGCTGGCGGTCTGGGGAGGCCTCGATTTGCCGCTTCGACAGGGACTCGAACTCGAATGTCGGCTTTGGAAGCGGCTCGCAACGATCGAAATCGACAGCAGCCCCGCGCCCGTCCGCGGCGGAAAAAATGCCAATGCTTGATTTCCATCTACCCTGGAGGATTCGCGCGCTGTGAACACGGTTAACTTCGTTACAATCCCATCGTCGATCGTGCCCGGCCAGGAAATCCTGGTCTTCGGCGCGCGACGCCTTACCTATGCGGACCTGAACGACCAGGTCGCCCGCCTGTGCGCGGTCTTCAAACAATTCGGCTTGGCGCGTGGCGACGTCGTTGCCCTGCTCGACACCAATTCCGATCTCTACATCGAATGCTACTACGCGGCCGCCCAGGCCGGACTCACATTCCTGCCGCTCAACTATCGCGCCAAGGATGCCGAGCTCGAATACATGATCAACACCGCACAGGCGAAGGCCCTGCTCGTCGGCGATCGCTACCTCGAACTGATAAGCAAAATTCAGTCCCGGCTCTGCGCGAGCAGGATTGTCGCGATCGGCGGCGGTACCCGCGGGTTGCCGCGGCTCGTCGATCTGATGGCCAACGCCGACCCCGATGAATCCGAAGCTGAAGTCGATGACGACGATATTTCGGTCCTGATGTACACCAGCGGCACCACCTCGCTGCCCAAGGGTGTGCAGTTGCGCTTTCGCGATTTTACCGCCTACGTGACCGCCAACGTCGAGATGGCCGATGGCACCGACCGCGGCGTCGCGCTGGTGTGCGTGCCGTTTTACCACATCGCCGGAACCACCGCGTACATGACCAACATCTGGACCGGCCGCAAGCTGATCGTGATGCCGCAGTTCGAAGCCCGCGCGTGGCTCGATCTCGTCCAGCGCGAGCGCGTCACGCATGCCTTCGTCGTGCCCACGATGATGAAGCAGATCATCGACGAGTCCTCATTTGCCAACTCCGATCTCTCCAGCCTGACCAACCTCGCCTACGGCGGCGCGGCTATGCCGGTGCAGGTAATTCGTCGCGCGATCGAGGTCTTTCCGAAACACGTCGGCTTCGTCAACGCCTACGGACAGACTGAAACGACTTCATCGCTGACCGTGCTCGGCCCCGACGATCATCAGAATCGAAGGCACGCCCGAGCAGATCGAACTCAAACTCAAACGCCTCAATTCGATAGGCAAGCCTCTCCCCGACGTCGAGATTCGCGTCCGCGGCGAGGACGGCAACTTCCTCCCCGCCGGCCAGGTCGGCGAAATAATCATCCGCACCCCGCGAATCATGAAGGGCTACGCCGGCCGCGACGACGACGCGCGAATGCCCGACGGATGGCGTGCGACGGGCGATCTCGGATGGCTCGACAGCGGCGGCTACGTCTTCTTCGCCGGCCGCAAGGACGACATGATCATCCGCGGCGGCGAAAATATTGCTCCCGCGGAAATCGAAACCGTCCTCATGAGCCATCCGGCCGTCGATGAATGCTGCCGTTATCGGCGTGCCTCCGTCGAGTGGGGCCAGACCGTCAAGGCCTTCGTCGTCGTGCGCAAGGGAAAAGCGGTGACCGAGCAAGAGCTCGCCGAGTTCTGCCGCTCGCGCCTGGCCAGCTTCAAGCGTCCCGAGCGTATCGAGTTCATCGACGCGCTGCCCAAAAATCCGCTCGGCAAAATCATGCGCAAAGATCTGCGCGCGCCCGCCGGAGGCGTCTGACGCCGCGCCCCGCCAGAAAAAAAACCCGCACCCGCGCCGCGCGCCACCCGGCCGCCGGCGCGGTCGAGGTTTCCTTCGCCAGCGGATGCGTCAGCGCGACGCTTCGCTACGCCGGTCCGCGCGCGAAGCTCACGGCCGCGATGGCGGTGCGGATGCTCGAGCTGATCGAGCAGGTCGAGGACGACGCCGCCGCCCGCATGCTGGCCGTCACGGGCGCCGGCTCTTCCTTCTGCGTCGGTTTCGACCACGGCGTCGATCCGCGTCTGGTCGAATCGCTCGCGGTGCTCTCCAAGCCTGCCGTTGCGATCATCAACGGCGACGCGTTCGATGAAGGACTGGAACTTGCGATGGCCGCCGACATTCGGGTCGCCATTTCGTCCGCTCGATTCGCGATCACGCAGATGAAACGCGGCGCGATGCCCCATTTCGGCGCGACCCAGCGGCTCCCGCGGCTCGTCGGCGCCGGCAACGCTCTGCGCATGATGCTGACCGGAACGGCTCTGGGAGCCGGCGAGGCGATGCGCACCGGACTCGTCGCTTATCTCGCCGGCAGCCGCACCGAGCTCGCCGCCTTGAGCGCGCGCGTCGCCGAGGCGATCCTGAGCCGCGCTCCGCTGGCCGCGCGGCTGGTCAAGGACGCCGTGCTCAAGGGTTACGACATGACATTGGAGCAGGGCATAAGGCTTGAGGAGGATCTATACGCCCTGCTACAAACGACTTCCGACCGCGCCGAAGGCGTGCGTGCCTTTCTCGAAAAGCGCAAACCGCTGTTCAGAGGCGCGTAAATTCTCGGCGAAACTCTTTAAGAAAAATCGTCTGAAAGGATCAGGATCCACGCATGGCAAATCAGCTCGGCAAAGTTTACATCTGCGGCATTTGCAAATCGCAGGTTATCGTCACCAAGGGCGGCACCGGACAACTCAAGTGCTGCGGCGTTGCGATGGAACAAAAAAAGTAGCGTCTCGCTTCCGTCGTTCGAGGCGTTGTTGCGAAAACGAAAAACGGAAAACGGGAAACGTAATGAGGGCCCCACAATGATTGCTGCGATCATAGTCGGAATCATCGCGGGATGGCTCGCCGGCAAGCTGATCCGCGGCTACGGCTTCGGATTGATCGGCGACCTCGTGCTCGGCCTGCTCGGTGGCCTCTGCGGCGGATGGATCTTCCGCGCACTCAACATCCCGGGCCCCAACGGCTTCGTCGGCGCCATCCTCGTCGCCACCATCGGCGCCATCATCCTCGTCTGGATCGCGCACGTGGTTCGCGAAGCCTGACAAAAAGAAAAACGCCGCGGGCGCCGGCTCTCACCCCAGCGCCCGGATGCGCAATCCTTCGGCCTGCGTCCGAATTGGCTCCGGCAACTTCACTTCGTGCGCGTCGATCCAGGTGCGCTCGAGCCGGTAGAACTCCCGCGCCGGTTCGTAGAACAGGTGGATAATGACGTCGTCGTAGTCGAGCACCACCCAGTGCGCGTGATGCAGGCCTTCAACCGCCAGCGCCCGCTGTCCCGCGTTGCCCATCGCGTCCTCGATCCCGCGCGCGATCGCCTGCACCTGCACGTCCGAGCGCCCGGTCGCCACCAGAAAATAGTCCGCGACTGACTTCAGATGCTCGACTTCGAGCACCACCAGGTCGTAGGCCTTTTTTTCCAGCGCCGCTTCGGCGGCGGCGTATGCCTTGTTCAGCGCGGTCAAGAAAAAATGGGTCCGCGATGCGGCGGCTGGCTCGCCGTCTGTGGCTGGTTCGATCGGAATGAGCGCGAAAGTTTAAGCAGAGCGATCCTCAATAGAGCGCGTGGCGCTGGATGTAATCGACGATGTCGATCGGCACCAGGTACCTGATTGATTCATCGTGTTGCAGTTTGTCGCGAATTTCAGTCGCTGAAATGGGCAGGAACGTGGTTTCGACGAAAGATAGCGTTTGTCCGCTCGGGTGCACGTAGTGATCGTCTGCCTCAGTGTAGCCAAACCGTTTGAGCGCGGCAACTGAGATTCGCGGCGGACCCGCTTCGTCTTTGGTTAACCTTGTATGAACGGCGAAGTTGCACAGCCGCACCAGTTCGTCCGGCTCGTTCCAGGTTTCGAGCTCGGCAAACTGATCGGCGCCCATCAGCAGGTACAGCATCGCCGGCTGGCGCAGCGTCGCCAGAAAGTAGCGCACCGTATCGATCGTGTACGAGCGTCCGCCCCGCCGAATCTCCACGTCCGACGCCATGAAGTAGCGGTTGCCCTTGGTCGCCAGCCGAACCATCGCGAGCCGATGCTCCGCGGGCGCCAATTCGCCCCCCGCCTTGTGCGGCGGCGATGCGGCCGGAATGAAATATACCAGGTCGAGATGGATCGCCTCGCGAACTTCCTCGACCGCGCGCAGATGCCCGAAATGAATCGGATTGAAACTGCCGCCGAACAATCCTACCCGCATGCGATTTCTTGGCTTTGCCGCTCAGGCGCGGACTTGTCCGGTCCCGCCAACGACGTACTTGTAGGTGGTCAACTCCTTGAGTCCCATCGGCCCGCGCGCGTGCAGCCGATTGGTCGAGATTCCGGTCTCTGCGCCGAATCCGAATTCGAAGCCGTCGGTGAAACGCGTTGACGCATTGACGTAAACCGTAGCCGAATCGACCTCGCGTTCAAAGCGCGCCGCCGTTTGAGCGTCGCTGGTGACGATTGCGTCCGCCAGATGAGACCCGTGACGCGCGATAAACGAGATCGCCTCGTCAACCGAATCCACCACTTTCACCGCCAGTATCAGATCCAGATATTCCGTGTCCCAATCTTCGTCTGTCGCCGCGCGCGCCGCCGGCACTAGTTTTCGCGTGCGCTCATCGCCGCGAATCTCGACGCGGGCCGCCGTCATGCGCGCCGCGATCGCGGGAATAAATTTCTCGGCGATCGCGCGATGCACCAGCAGGGTCTCCATCGAATTGCAGACCGACGGCCGCGAGCATTTCGCGTTCAAGCAGATCTCCTCGGCCATCTTTAGGTCCGCCGCGGCATCGACGTAGGTGTGGCAGATACCGTCAAAATGCGGCAGCAGCGCAACCGCCGAGCCTTCCAGCGCGTCCTTCAACGATTTGCCGCCGCGAGGGATTATCAGGTCGATCAGATCGCGGCTGCGCTTCATTACCTGGATTACTTCGCGATCCGGATCGCCGATAAAGGTCGCCGCGTCGGGATTCAGCCCCGCCTCCTGCAACGCTTGCGAGATCAAACCCGCCAGAAACCCGTTGCTGCTGAGCGCTTCGCTGCCGCCCCGCAACACCACCGCGTTGCCGGCTTTCAGCGTCAGTGCGGCCGCATCCACCGTGACGTTGGGGCGCGATTCGTAAATTATCGCGATCACGCCGATCGGCACACGCCGCTTTTCGATCTTCAGCCCGTTGGGCCGGGTCCAACTTCTCGATCGCAGTCCCGACCGGATCGTCGAGCGCCGCGACTTGGAGCACGCCCGCGGCTATCGCTTCGATTCGCTTGTCGTCGAGCGTGAGGCGCTCGACGAACGCTCCGCCGCGTCCGTTTTTGCGCGCGCACTCCAGGTCGATTGCGTTTGCGCGCATAATTTCCGTGCGTGAACTGCGAATCGAGTTCGCCAACCGGCGTAGAAAATCGTTCTTCTCCGCCGTGGCAGCCAGCGCCATCCCTGGCGCCGCTGCACGCGCCCGCCGAAGCGCTGCGATCGTATCCGATTCGACCGTCATCCGATTGTGCTGCTCATCCTCGCCAGCTCTGTTAGCAATCGAGGATATATATCGAAGCCGATCAAATCTAACACCCTATGGACCGCGTCTTCCCCTTCCCCCTTCTAACAGGCCGAAGCCCGCCCCCGATCCCCTGCCTACGCGATTTGCTTGATCAGCACGAAGTTGTCGCGATGGATAATCTCGTCGGCCACCTTGTAGCCGAGCAGAGCCGGGATTTCAGTCGAACGCCGCCCGGCCACTTTCTGCACGTCGGACGCCGGATAGTTCACCAGTCCGCGCCCGAACTCGACGCCGTCAGGATCGAGCAGGCTTACGCAATCGCCGCCGCCGAAGTCTCCGCGCACCTCCCGCACGCCTGAGGGCAGCAGAGAACGCCCCCGGTTGCGGAGCGCGTCGGCTGCGCCCTTATCGACCGCGATTGAGCCCGCCGGCCGCAGCGCGAACGCTATCCAATGCTTTCGGCTCTTGAGCCGCACGGCGGCCGGCACGATCAGCGTGCCCGCCTCGCGCGCCGGGTCCAGCGCGCTGGTGACGATGCCGGCTTCGCGCCCGCGCGCGATTATCACGGCGATTCCGGCCCGCGCCGCCTGCCGCGCCGCCTTCAACTTGGTCGCCATCCCGCCGCTTCCCAGCGGACCCGCGTTCTCGGCCACCAGCCCGCGCATCTCGGCCTCCGGATCGTTGATCACGGGAATCAACCGCGCGTCGCTGCGCTCGCGAGGGTCGGCGGTCAGAACGCCGTCCACGTCGCTCAAAATAATCAGGAGCTGCGCCTGTACGAGGCTTGCGACCAGCGACGACAGCACGTCGTTGTCGCCCAGCCGTATTTCCTCGACTGCGACGGTGTCGTTCTCGTTGACGATTGGAATCACGCCCGCGCCGAGTAATTCAGCAATGGTTTGATTCGCATTCAGACGGCGCCGGCGTTCCGCCAAATCCTGATGGGTGAGCAAAATCTGCGCGACGGTGCGATCGTGGACGGCGAATGCGCGCGCCCACGCCGACATCAGCGCGATCTGCCCGGTGGCGGCGGCGGCTTGCCGCGCTGCGATCGTTGCGCCGTGAAGTTTCGAGAGTCGCGCGCGTCCGGCCGCCACCGCGCCCGACGTGACGATCACGATTTCCTGGCCGGCCCGCACCGCCGGCTCGATCTGCGCCGCGAGCTGGTCGATCACATCGATGCGCAGTCCCTCGGCGTCGGACAACACGGCGCTGCCGACCTTGATCACGATCCGCCGCGCGCGCGCGACCGCCGGTTCCTTGTAGTTCAGCTGGGACATGCGGCCGCCGGTTGATCCATCCGATGAAGCATCCGCGCGATCGCCGCGACCAGCGGCGCCAGATTTTCGCTCTTGTCCGCCGAAATCGGGAATACTTCGAGACCGGTGAGCTTGCGAAGCTTGCGCGCGGTCTTTTGCACTTCGTCCGGGGCGATCAGATCGATTTTGTTGAGCGCGACGACCCCCGGGCGATCCGCCAGCGCGGGATCGAACGCCGCGATCTCGGCGCGCACAGTCGCGAACGCGGCGTCGGGATTGTCCGCCGCGTCGAGCACGTAAACGAGGAGCCGCGTGCGTGCCAGATGGCGCAAAAAACGGATCCCGAGTCCAAGCCCGCGATGCGCTCCTTCGATCAGGCCGGGGATATCGGCCAGCGTGAAACTTTCTTCGCCGGAGATGGACACGCGGCCGATATTGGGCGCGAGCGTCGTGAACGGGTAGGGCGCGATCTTCGGCCGCGCCGCGCTGAGCGCAGTCAGCAACGTCGACTTGCCCGCGTTCGGAAGTCCTACCAGCCCGGCGTCGGCGACCAGCCGCAGCTCGATCCGGACCCATCGCTGCTCGCCCGCGGTTCCCGGCGTCGCAATTCGCGGCGAGCGCCGCGTCGAGGACGCGAAGTGCATATTGCCGCGGCCGCCCTCGCCGCCCTGCGCGATGATTGCGGTATCGCCCGGCATTACCAGGTCAGCGAGCGTCTTGCCGCTTTCCTCGTCGAAGACGATCGTCCCGGGCGGCACTCGCACGATGGCATCGTCGGCGCCGTGGCCATATTGTTCCTTGCCGCGGCCGGGTTCGCCGTCTTGAGCTACCAAACGCGGCTGATATTTGAAATCGAGCAGCGTCGAGAGGCCTTCATCGACCTGGAAGATTACGCTGCCGCCGCGCCCGCCGTTGCCGCCCGCAGGTCCGCCGAACGGCCGGAATTTCTCGCGCAGAAACGCGATTGCGCCGTCGCCGCCCTTGCCGGCGTGCACGAATACCCTGGCTTCGTCGATGAATCGCATGGCGGCATGACCATTATAGTCCCTGCGCGCGGCGCCGATCGCCTACAGACAAATCTCCGCCAGTGCGCGGACTGTGTTGATATCACCGGTGCCAATCAGCATCGTCTTGACCGGCGACGCCTTCCAGGCCTTGAGCCGGTCCGCGATTCGCTCGCGATTGCCGACCAGCGCGACCTCATCGACCAGCTTGTCCGGCACCATCGCCATCGCCTCGGCCTTCTTGCCGGCCAGGTACAGATCCTGGATTTTCACCGCGACATCCTCGTAGCCGAGCCGCTTGGCGTAATCGTTGTAGAAATTTTTCGCGCGCGCGCCCATCCCGCCGATGTACAGCGCCATCATTCCCTTCACCGGCATCCGGCATTTCTCGAGGTCCGAGCCCATGATGCACGTGACGAACGGCGCGACGTCGAAATTGCCGAGGCTCTTGCGTCCGCCGGTTTTCGCAAAGCCTTGCTTGAGCGGCGCGTCATAGATGTCCCATCGCTCCGGATTCATCCAGATCGGAATCACGCCGTCGGCAATTTCCGCCGCGAGCGCGATTCCCTTGGGGCTGATCGACGCGGTGTAGATCGGCATGTCCACCCGCCCGTGCAGGATGCTCTTGAGCGGCTTGCCAAGCCCCGACGCGCCCGGCCCGGTGTATGGGATGTCGAATTCCACCCCGTGATGCTCGAGGGGCACTTCGCGCGCGAGAATTTTCCGCACGATCTCGATGTACTCGCGCGTGCGCTGCAACGGTTTGCCGTACGGGACGCCGTGCCAGCCCTCGACGACCTGCGGACCCGACGGCCCGATGCCGAGGATGAAGCGGCCGCCCGACAGCGCGTCAAGGGTCATCGCGGTCATGGCAGTCGCGGCGGGAGTTCGCGCCGGCATCTGCATGATAGCGGTGCCGAGCCGGATCTTTTTTGTCAGCGCGCCGATCCACGCAAGCGGCGTAATCGCGTCGGAGCCGTAAGCCTCGGCGGTCCACACGGAGTCGAAACCGACGCGTTCCGCTTCGAGGATGGTGTCTATCGGCAAGCCCATCTGCGCGCCCGAATACCCGGAAACTAAGCCTAGTCGCATCGAAGTTCCTCCCGTCGCGAGTTGCGGAAATAAAAAGCAAAATCAAGAATCAAAAATACTAAAAAAAGAAGCCCCACGGCCGTACCGCGGGGCTTCGATTCAAGTCTTGCGGGCTGACGGTTCCTAAGCAGACGCCCCTGCAGTATCGGTGCCGGCGGGAAGCGGCTCGACGCTCACTTGCCGCTTCTCACCCTTCGGCTCGTACTTAACCACACCGTCGACGAGCGCGTAAATCGTATAGTCGCGGCCCAGACCGACGTTGCGGCCCGGATGCACGCGAGTGCCGAGCTGGCGGATGATGATATTCCCGGCCTTGACAGTCTGGCCCGCGTAAATCTTGATACCACGGCGCTGGCCCGGACTGTCGCGGCCGTTGCGCGTCGAACCCTGGCCTTTTTTGTGCGCCACGCAGTGTCTCCCTAAATTTGTTGAGCGGCCTTCCGAGCCGCAGTTCAATTAAAAATTCGCGCGGGCGACTATGCGCCAGCGGACACGGAAATTTCCTCGATCTTGAGCACGGTCAGTTCCTGGCGATGGCCCCGTTTGCGGCGGTAATTCTTGCGGCGCTTTTTCTTGAACACGATCACTTTCGTGCCGCGCGGCTGCTGGACGATCTTTGCCTTCACCGACGCGCCCGCGACGACCGGGGTGCCGACCTTGGGCGCATCGCCGCCGACCGCCAGCACATTGTCAAGTGAAATCGCCGCACCAACTTCGCCGGTCGAGCCGCTCGACCGTTATCTGGTCGCCGACGCCGACGCGGTACTGTTTTCCGCCTGTCTTTACGATTGCAAACATCGCTATGCCGAACGAAAACAATTATCGGACGCGGTCGGGCGTGTCAACGCATCGGGGGCTGGGGTAGTGGGTCAGTTTGACTTCTTGCTCCGATCGAACAGCAGAGAAAACAACAGGGCGACCGGATACAGAAGTTTCGCGATGAATTCAAAACTGAAGTAGGCAGCACGAAGATTCAGAGGGCCATCCTCGCAGCTTATCTGGCAGGCAAGGACCGCGCATTTGTCGCAAATAAAAGCCGTCGGGCCGGCAATTGGTCGGCGAACCTCTCCTTGGCTCTTTCCGCAGAAGGAGCATACGAGGTTGCCCGATGGGTCGTTCTGTGGCTGCGCGTCGATTAGTCGATGCCGAGGCGCTCGCGGCCCTCGGGAGAAATCATCTGCGGAGTCCACGGCGGAATCCCACACCAGGTCGACATCCGCCTCCGACACGCCCGGGATGCTCATGATTTTGTAGCGCGCATCGGTCGCGATCGAAGCGCCCATGCCGCATCCCTGCGCCGTCAGCGTCATCTTGACTTCGACTTTCTTGGTGCCGCCGCCGGCGTCCTTCACTTCCATTCCATAGACGAGGCCGAGGTCAACGATGTTGACCGGGATCTCGGGGTCGAAGCAGGTCTTGAGCTGCTCCCAGACCATCGCTTCGAGGTCACCGCCGCTCGACGCCGGCACCGCGCCCGCATCTTCGGGCTTTTTGCCGAGCGCATCGGCGTCCTTGCCTGCGACGCGGAACAGGCCGCCGTACACGGGAATCTGCAGGGTGAAGGTTCCGCCGAGTGATTGCGTGATAAAGGCCTCGGTCCCCCTTCCCAGCATCATTTTGTTCCCGGCTGGAACCCGGACGCCTTCGCAATCGCGGGTCAATTCAACGCGTTCCATCGGCAAATACCTTCCTTTTCAAAATATTGTAACGCGAGGATTGGGCAGCGGCCATACCCGCGACGTGATGGCGTTGCCGAGATGGTGCGCGCCCTGCTAAAGCGAAGGAAGGACGAAGGAGCAGGCAGGTGGAGGAAGCGGGAATCCCGGGCGCGAATCAGCGTCATTTCGGCATCTCGGCCAAGCAGAAGCTCTATCAGTTTCTGTGCTCGCGGCCGGCAGGTGCTGACGCCGGCGAGCTGGTCGGGCTGCTGCTGAGTGGAGTCGGTGCAGACCCTGAACTCGGCGCGCGACTGATCCACCAGTTGCTCGACGGCGATCCGAATTTCATCTTCGACGCCGACGCGGCGCTGTGGCGGCTGGCGCAGAGCGATCGCATCCGCGTTGGGCTCAGCGAGGCCGAGTTCACGGTGGTAGATCTGGAAACCACGGGAGGACGCGCCGGCCCTGGCACGATCATCGAAATCGGCGCGTACCGGATGGTCGGGCGGCGGCTCACCGAATCTTTCTCGACCCTGGTGCGTCCGCAGGGCGGCGTCGTCCCGCGCTTCATCACGGGGCTCACGTCGATTACGACGGAGATGGTTCGCGAGGCGTCGCCGATAGAGGACGTGCTGCCCGCGTTTCGCGAGTTCATGGGGGGGCGTGTGATGGTCGCGCACAACGCGGCCTTCGACTTCGGATTTCTCGACTTCGAATACCGCCGCATCTTTGGAATTGGCCTGAGTAACCCGGTGCTATGCACGCTCAGGATGTCGCGCCGGTTCATGCCGTCGCTCAAGCGCCGACGGCTCGATCTGCTCGCGGAGCATTTCGGACTTTCGCTCGAAGGACGGCATCGCGGACTCGGCGACGCTCGGATGGCCGCGGAGCTGCTCTCGATTTTTCTCGAGATGGCAGAGCGGATGGGTATCACGCGGCTGGATCGCCTGCTCGACGACCATCATCGCGGACTTGCGGGCAGGAGAATCGAACGTCACGTGCAGCCCGACGAGATCGCGGCTATTGCGCATGCGCCCGGCGTCTACATGATGCGCAATGAGCGCGGCGATTTGCTGTACATCGGCAAGGCGCGGCGGCTCCGGGAGCGCGTGAGCTCATACTTCACGGCGTCGGTGAAGGCAAAGACCGCGGAGCTGGTCTCGCACGTTTACAAAATCGAGACGCGACTGACGCGCTCGCCGCTCGAGGCGGCGCTGGACGAAGCGCGGCTCATCCGCGAGCTGAAACCACCGTACAACCGGATGCTGAAATCGGCGGCGCCCGCGTATTTCATCAAGCTCGACATGATGGACGAGTTTCCGCGCGTGACGATCTCGACCAAGATGAGCGCGCGGCGCGGCGTGATGCATCTGGGGCCGTTCATCGGGCGCCGCGGCATCGAGGCTTCAGTTCGCGCGCTGGCGAGAATCCTCGGCCTTCGGACCTGCGGCGGGAAGCTCGAGCCGAGCAGGGATTTTTCGCCGTGCATCTACGGGCAGATGGGGCACTGCACCGCGCCGTGCAACCTGAGTATCGACGGAGAAAGGTACGCGGAGCGGGTTCGGCGCGCGGTTGGCTTTCTGCGCGGGCGGATCGGCCCGATTCTGGGTGAATTGGCCAGGGCGCGCGATCAGGCCGCGGCCGCGATGCGCTTTGAGGAGGCGGCCCGCTTTCGCCACCATCTCGAGGCGCTGACCACGCTGGCGCATCGCGCGACCCGTCTGAGCCAGGTGGTGACGGAAAACAACCTCGTGATCGTGACCGGCGACGGGACCGATCGCGCAGCGCACGTCGTGCTGTCGGGACGGCTTGCGATGACGCGGCATCTGGAGACGGGAGACGCCGCCGGCGAGGTGGCGGCGTTCGTCGCGGGCAATTACGAGCGATACAAGTTGAAATACGTCGAGCGCGGAGAGTTGGAGGCTATGACGATCGTCGCACGATGGCTCCGAGAGCGCGCGCCCGACGAAGGCCGTCTCATCTATCTGGCCGGTCCGCAGCTGGATCCCATCGCGCTGGCGAGCTGATCGCTGTTCGTTGGTGGTTGCGCGGCCCCCGCGGTTCACCCTTTCAGATTTGCGGCGAACAGCTTGAGCGTGTGCTCCCACGCGTCCTTTGCTTCGGCGGGGCGATGGACATCGGCGCGAGTGTCGTTGAAAAATCCATGCGAGCATCCCGCGTAAACCTTGACCTCGCCCGGCTTGCCGAACTTCTTCAGCGCCGCCGCCAACCGATCGACGTCGCCGCGCTGGATCCATCCGTCGTTCTCGCCGTATGCGTAAAAAATCGGGCAGCCGAGATGCTTGAGTTTTTCGTCCGTTGGAATTTCGCCATAGAACGGCGCTGCGGCCGCGATCTCCCGGCTCTCGCATGGCAACAGCAGGGCGTAGCTGCCGCCCATGCAAAATCCCGTGATGCCGATGCGCGTTGAATGCGTCTGTTTCTGCGCGCGCAGCCATTCCACCGTGGTCTGGAGATCCGCGATGCCGTCTTCCTTCTTCAATCCGCCCATCAGTTGCGCGGCCCCGTTGGGCTCGGTAGCAACGCGGTGGCCCTGTCGCGAGTACAAGTCCGGCGCGATCGCGAAATAGCCCTCGCGCGCCAGCCGGCGGGCGACGTCGCGGATATGCTCGTTCAGCCCCCACCATTCCTGGACTACGATCGCCGCCGGCGGTGACTCGACTCCCGCCGGCTCGGCGACATACGCCTTGAGCGCGCACGCACGGCCCGCATAGGTAACTTCCCGCGTGACGATATCTGGATTAGCCATTGTCGCTCACCTCGAAGGTATAAAATGTTGCCCGCGCGGCGCCGCATCTACTCCGCGGCATCTATCGGTATGAAGCCAAGCGCGCCGTTCCTGAGTTTGATCTGGAGGTAGTTGCCTGTGATTCCGGTGACGTGAACGTACTTCTTGCGGTGCACGTGGCCGATGATGGAGCTGGTCTGGTCGGGATTTTGATATACCGGCGAAGTTTTCGTCAACAGGAAAAGCTTGTTGACCGGCTTGATCTTCGGCGCGCCGCCCGACGCGGTCGTCGCCGCGGCGCCGGCGGACGCCGCACTGGCAGCCGTCGTCGCAGCGGGCGCGGGCAGCAGCTTGGCGTCGAGTGCTCGCACCTCGTCGAACTCCGCGTTGGCTTCGGTCGCGCGAGCTGGCTCCGTCGCCAGCAGATTCGCCAGTGCCAGGTGGGCCTTTGCGTCTTTAGGGCTGAGTCCGATTGCGGTGCGGATTTGATCTTCGGCCTCGGCGGTCTTGCCTTCCTTTCTGAGCACGTCGCCCAGATCGAGATAGTAGTTGGCGCGGTCTGGCTCGAGCGCTACCGCGGCGCGGTACTGATTTTCGGCCAGTCCACTCTGGTTCTGATCGTTGTAGAGGTTGCCGAGCGCGGCATGGGCAGCCGCGTTTTTAGCATCGATCTCGAGGACCTTCATGAATTCAACTTGCGCGTCGCCCGGCTTGTGCTCGAATATGTAAAGATTTCCGAGCGCGATACGGGTGCGCGGATCGTTCGGCGCGAGCTTCACCGCCTCTTGATAAGCCTTTTCCGCGTCGGCGAGCTTCGTCGCCTGCATATCCGTGTCGCCCTCGGCAAGAAAATCCTCGGCGGTCTTGTGATGGCATCCCGCCCCTATCAGGATCATCGCGCCGGCCACGATCATCGCTCCGTTCCGGGCCAGTAAGTTTCGCTTCCTGTTCATCGCTGAGGTTCCTCCAAGACTAGCGCGCCTTCCCATTGGGCAGCGATCGGACCGGCGACGGGAAAATCTACACATCATGTTGAAGCGAGCACGGAAACAGTGTCAAGCACTCTAGCGCCTGTCGCGATTCGGTGCGCCTGGTCCCGCGAAGCCGGTAATTTTGTCCTCGTTACGAGCGCAAGCCGCTTCATTCCCTTCCTGCTGAATCGCCGCCTCGCGGCGAAGTTCCCGTTGGATGCGAGTTAGGTTATAAAGATACCCCGTGCGCTTTATCCTGATCGCTGCCAAGCAACTCGAATTCGCCAAGACCCGGCTCGCGCCGGTGCTGCCACCCGGCGAGCGCCGTGCGTTGGCGGAAGCGATGTTTCGCGACGTGCTGGCGGCGTCGATTGGCGCAGCCGCCGCCGACCGCGTCGCCGTGGTGACGTCAGACGCGGGCCTGCTCGCGCTGGCGCACTCTGCCGGTGCACTCACCATCGACGAGAAATTTCCGCGCGGGCTGAACGCTGCCGTCGGATTTGCCACCTCCGCGCTGATTGCGGGTGGTGCGCGAACAGTTTGCACGGTGCTGTCGGACATCCCATTGACCGCGGCCGAAGATATAGACGCAGTGTTTGCCGCGATGCCCACGGGACGGGGCGTGGTGCTGGTTCCGTCGCGGGATTTCTCGGGCACCAACATTATTTGCCGCTCACCCGCCGGCGCCGTGGCGACTCGATTCGGTCGAATGAGCCTGGTGCGGCATCTGGACGATTGCCGCAGCTCCGATCTTCCGGCTAGAGTGCTGCGACTTGCGCGGCCCGCGCTGGATCTCGACGTGATCGCCGATCTCGCCGAGTTTGAGCGCGCCGGGTCCGCCACGCATACTCAAAACCAGCTGGCCCGGCTCGGGATTGCTCATCACTAAGAATTGAAAAACGGACCGATGTCGATCGTGGAAATGACTGAGCGGCTTGGCGCGCTTGTGATCGACGGCGTTGTCCAGCTCGGCGCGTTTGTTCTTTTTTTGCTGGGCGCGGTGTTTTATGTTTTCGTCCCGCCCTTTAAGCCGCGGCTATGGATTCGGCAGGTCCGAATCATCGGCGCCGACTCGCTGTTTCTCATCATCTTAATTGGCGGTTTCACGGGGATGGTGCTGGGTCTGCAGGGCTACAACACGCTGCGCCGCTTTGGCTCCGACGGCGCGTTGGGCACGGTCGTCTCCCTCATTCTGGTGCGCGAGCTTGGACCCGTTCTGGCCGCCCTGATGATCGCGGCGCGCGCCGGTTCCGCGATGGCGGCGGAGCTCGGCTCGATGCAATCCACCGAACAGATCGACGCGCTCACTGTGATGGCGATCAACCCGGTCCAGTACCTGGTCTCGCCGCGCATGCTCGCGGGCGTGATCGGTTTTCCGCTGCTGACCACGGTATTCGACGTGGTTGGAATCTTTGGCGGCTACATGGTCGGTGTCGGCCTGATGGGTGCGCCGTCGGGTGCGTACTTCAACGGTATCGCCGCCAACATGGACGGTCACGACATCATGACCGGCATCTACAAAGCCCTGGTCTTCGGCGTGGTCGTAATGTGGGTCTGTTGCTACAAGGGATATCACGCCGAACGGATGGCGACCGGGGTCAGCCGCGCCACCACCGAAGCCGTGGTGCTGTCGAGCGTCCTGATTCTTGCGTTCGACTATTTTCTTACGTCTATACTCTTGTGATAAAGCGCCGTATCGATCGACGATCCATGAGCCAAACTGAAATCAACCGTAGCGACGGCAATGCGCAGAACCTTCGCAACGCGGCAAGCGCCGGCAATGCAATCGAAGTGCGCGACCTTCGCCGCCGCTTCGGCCGCCAGCAGGTCCTCGACGGCGTTACGCTCGATTTTCCCGCCGGCCAGATCACGACGATCGTCGGTCCCAGCGGATCCGGCAAGACCGTTCTGCTCAAGCATCTCAACCTGCTGCTGCGGCCGGACTCCGGCACGATTGTGATCGACAACGTCGAAGTGACGAAGCTCGGCGCGATTGGACTGGACGCGGTGCGCGAAAAATTCGGGATGCTCTTTCAGGCCGGCGCACTGTTCGACTCGATGCCGATATTCGACAACGTCGCGTTCCCGCTGGTCGAGAAATCAAAGCTGACTCGCGCGGAGATCGCCGAGCGCGTGCATGAAACGCTCAAAGCGGTTGGGCTGCAAGGGATGGGAGCCAAGTTTCCCTCCGAGATGAGCGGCGGGATGCAGAAGCGTGCCGCGCTCGCGCGCGCACTGGTGCGGCGTCCGAAAATCCTCCTGCTCGACGAGCCAACGACCGGTCTCGATCCGTCGCGGACCGGCGCGATTCACGAACTTATCCGGCGCACGCAGAAAAATTTCCACCTGACCGCCGTGATGGTCAGTCATGACGTGCCAGCGGTCTTCGAGGTTTCCGACCGTGTCGCGTTTCTCCATAATGGCCGGACTCATCTCAACGGCACGGTGGACCAGGTGATGGCGGCCGACGACGACGTCTTCAAGCGGTTTCTGGCGGGCAAGGCGTCCGGCGAGGAGAATGAGACAGCCCTTGCGGGCTGAAACAGAGAGACTATGTACGCAACTCGAACCACGCAGCTTATCGTCGGGATTTTCGCGATTCTCGGGATTATCGCGCTGGCGATTCTATCGCTGTCGCTGGGGAAACTCACCCTGCTGCCCAAGCCGGGGTACACGCTGTACGCAAGTTTCGATAATATTTCGGGATTGAAGACCGGAGATCAGGTTCAACTGGCGGGTGTGCAAGTCGGTAAAGTCTCGCAGATTGGGCTAAAGGACATGCGCGCGCGAGTTGCAATGCGAGTGGACGGCGGCGTGCAGATCGACGCGGACGCGATTGCGGCGATCAAGACCAGCGGAATAATCGGCGACAAGTACGTGTCCATCGCGCTCGGCCCGAGCGAGCGTATCCTCAAAGATGGTGACACGATTCGGCAAACCCAGTCGGCATTTGTGCTCGAGGATGCCATCGGCCAGCTGATCAACAGTTCCGGCAGCGGCGGTGAATCCGCGAAGGGAAAATCCTCAAGCTCAGACAAGGAGCAGAAGCCCGGAAAATCGGAGAAATGACCGAGTGATGTATATGATGACGCCAACTTCCATCCAGCGAATCTTGCCGCGGCGCGCGATCACGATGCTCACGTTGACGGCCGCTCTCGTTGTCAGCCTTTCACCGTCGCGCTTTTTGGCGCCCGCCTGGGCCGACGATCCGATGTCCGTGGTGCAGACCACCGTCAACCATGCGCTGGACGTGCTCCGCGACAATCAAACTCCGTTGGCCCAGCGCCAGGACAAGCTTCGCCAAATCGTGTCCGCGACCTTCGATTTCACCGAGATGGCGAAGTCGGCGCTCGGCTACCATTGGAAACAGATCACGCCCGATCAGCAGCAGGAGTTCACCACCGCGTTCGTCGCTTTTATCGAGGATTCCTACTTGAGCAAGATTAACGACTACCGCGGTCAGCAAGTCGCGTTCCTCAGGGCGACGAACGACGGGCCCCAGTATGCGCAGGTCAACACCGATATCGTGCAGCCGGGGGGTAAGGACCCGATCCATGTGGACTACCGCCTCATGCAGGAGGCCAGCACCTGGAAGATCTACGATGTGACCGTGGACGCGATCAGTATCATCGCGAATTACCGCAACCAGTTTAATCGCGTGATGAACAATCAGGGCTACGACACCCTGATTAGTGACTTAAAGAGTAAACAGGCCGCCCTTGCGGCAAGCCTCGCGAACCACTAACAAGTATGGATTGCTTGAGTTTGGAAAGGTACCCTTTTATCGAAGATTTTAGGGCGACACCGCCATGGAGAGGCAAATGAGATTTGGTTCGAAACAAATCGAAAGGACAGGCGCGCGCTGGATGATGCTCGCATCGTCCCTGCTTGCGGTCGTTTCGTTTGCGACCCCGGCTCTGAGCCAGGGCGCCGCTCCGATGTCGCAGAAACCGGCCGCCCCGTCGGCGGCGGCCACTCCGTCGACTCAGCCGCCGGGCGAGAGCAATCAGGGCGTCTATGCCGATCCGCTGTCGGGGTTCAATGAGCCGATGTTCACCTTCAACCTGAAGCTCGACGATTGGGTGCTGCGCCCGGTCGCCAGCGGATACTCCGTTATCGCGCCGACTCCGGTGCGTGAGAGCGTGGGCAGATTCTTTGACAACGTCCGGGTCATCCCGCGTTTCGCCAACAACCTGTTTCAGCTCAAGCTGGCCGAGGCCGGCGGCGAAGTCGCCCGTTTTGGAATCAACACGACGATCGGATTGGCGGGCTTGTTCGATCCCGCCGACCTTTGGTTTGGGATCAAAAAGCATCCCAACGATTTCGGCCTGACCATTCGCTACTACGACATCCCGACCGGTCCGTACTTGATGCTGCCGTTTTTAGGACCTTCGACGATTGGCGACGCGGTCGGCCTGGTCGCCGACGGTGCGATGGACCCGATCAGCTACCTGGTTCCGTGGTGGGTGTCGATCACGGTGGCCACCGGGCAGCGCGCGGTCGAAGCGGTGAACTATCGCTCGCTGCATCTGAACCAGTTCGAGGAAGCCGATCGCTATGCGGTGGATCTCTACGGCGCCGTTCAGGACGCCTACCTGCAAACGCGTGCGCATGAGGTCAAGAAGCTCCACGAGGAAGAGTGGTAAGCTGGTCCGGATTGTTTGTTAAACCAAGGGTAATTTGACGATTGGCGCGCCGCGGGAGCTGATATTCCCGCGGCGCGCTGCTCTTTTTAAGCCCGCGCTACGCTGCTTTAGCTGACGTGTTCCCACGCGTGGTACGAGCTGCGCACCAACGGCCCTGACTCGACGTGATGGAACCCCATCGCGAGCGCGGCCGTCTTCAACTCCGCGAACTCCGCCGGCGGCACGTATCTGGCCACCGCAATGTGCTCCGCCGACGGCCGTAGATACTGCCCGAGCGTCAGGATGTCGCAGCCGGCGCTGCGCAAGTCGCGGATCACATCGAGCAGCTCGCCGTTGGTCTCGCCAAGCCCAAGCATCACGCCCGCTTTGGTGAACATCGGCTTGCCGAGCTGGCGCGCGGAGTCTTTCGCATGGCGGATGACATCAAGCGATCGATCGTAATTTCCGCCCGGCCGCACCGTGCGATAAAGACTCGGCACCGTTTCGATATTGTGGTTGTAGATGTCGATTGGCGAGCGCACCACCGTGTCGACGCTGGCGAACGATCCCCGGAAGTCCGGCACCAGCACTTCGACGCGCGCCGCCGTTGGCATCGATTTGATTGCATGCGCCGTGGCCGCGAAATGCGCCGCGCCGCCGTCCGGCAGATCGTCGCGATCAACCGAGGTGACGACGACATGTTGCAGTCCAAGGCGCGCCACCGCCTCCGCGATTCGCCGCGGTTCATCGGGATCCAGCGGACGAACTTTGCCGTGCGCGACTGCGCAGTATGGACAATTGCGCGTGCACACGTCGCCCATCAGCATGAACGTGGCCGTGCGATGCGAAAAGCATTCGCCGATGTTTGGGCAGCACGCTTCCTGGCAGACGGAATGCAGCTTGAGCCCGCCGAGAATCGCCTTGGTGCGAAAGTACTCGGGCGACACCGGTGCGCGAACTTTAATCCAGTCGGGATGTTTTCGTTCAACCATCGCCAGCCATCAATTGAGGCGCCGGCACTATCTGCGATGCGCCAGCGAGAACTATCTGATCGTAGTGGAACACACGGCCGAAACTCTCGCGCATCACCTCAGCGAACTCGCCCACTGACACTGCGCGACTGGTCAGCTCGCAGATTGAGGTCATGCGGCATCCCTCGATACCGCAGGGCACGATCGAATCGAAAAAGCTGAGATCGGTGGATACGTTCAGCGCGAAGCCGTGCCAGGTGACCCAGCGCCGGATGCCGACGCCGATCGACGCGATCTTGCGTGACTCAACCCAGACGCCGGTCATCGCGTCGCGGCGGGCGGCGTCGATGCCGAATTTTGCGAGCGCGTCGATCATCGCCGCCTCGAGGCCTCGAAGATACTTAGTAACGTCGCGGGCGCGCCCTTCGAGTTTGAGAATCGGATAACCGATCAGTTGTCCGGGGCCGTGATAGGTGACCTGCCCGCCGCGCGAGACCCGCCGAATCGGCACGCTCGCCGGATTGCCGACGATAAAGCGCTCGTCCGCGCCACGGCCCAGCGTGAAGACGTGCGGATGCTCCATCATCAAGAGCGTATCGCCGACGGTGCCGTCGAGCCGCGCCGCGAGCATCGCGGTTTGGATCGCAAGCGCGGCGTCGTAGCCGACCACGCCCAAATCGGCGACGGTGAGTGCTCCGCGCGCGTCCATCGTCACAAGTCTATCGCTTCGCCGTCGGCGGCCAAAGCTGCTTGCATGATCGCTTCGGACATCGTGGGATGCGGATGCGCGGTCTTGCCGATTTCGGTGACGGTGGTCTCGAGCGTTTTGCCGAGTACGACTTCGGAAATGATGTCGGTGGCGGCGTGTCCGATTATCTGGCATCCGATCACTTCGCCGTACTGTTTGGTCGCGACGATTTTCACGAAGCCCGCGGTCTCGCCGATCGCAACCGCCTTGCCTATCGCGCGAAACGGAAACTTGCCGACCTTCACTTCGATGCCGCGTGCTTTTGCGTCGGCTTCGCTGAGTCCCACGGTCGCGACTTCGGGCTCGCAGTAGATGCATGCGGGGATAGCGAGCAGGTCGAAACCGGGCTCGCGCACGCCCGCCATGATCTCGACCGCGGCGATACCTTCGGCGCTGGCCTTGTGCGCGAGCAGCGGCGGGCGGATGACGTCGCCGATCGAATAGATGCTTGGGACGGTGGTCTGGAACGAGTCGTTTATCTTGATGAAGCCGCCGCGTTCGAGCTCGAAGCCCAAGTTTTTCGAGTCCGATATGCTGACTGAGCGGGGTGCGGCCGACGGCCACCAGCACAACCTCGGCGTCGATGGATTTTTCGGCGCCATCGGCCGAGACCGTTACCGACCAGAGATCGCCCTTGCGCGCCATCGACTTGTAGCCATGCCCCAGCATCACGGCGACACCGCGCTTGACGAACGCGCGGCGCAGCTCCTCGGCGACTTCCGCGTCGAAGCCGGGGAGCATCTGTTTTTCCACTTCGACGATCGTCACCTTGGCGCCGAACGCGCTGTAGAAATAGCCGAACTCGAGTCCGATTGGGCCGGCGCCGATCACGACGACGCTCGCGGGCATCGTGTCGAGCACCAGCGCCTCCTTGCTGGTAATCACGCCGTCGCCGACTTTCATTCCCTCTAACAGTCGTTCGCCCGAGCCGGCCGCGATTAGAATGCGCTCGGCCTCGAGCGAGGCGGCTGGCGGCGCTGACTTGCCTTCGACCTGGGTGAGCGCGACGGAATGCGGGCCGGTGACAGTCGCGTCGGCCTCGAAGTAATCGATTTTGTTTTTCCTTAATAGATAGAGCACGCCTTTGGAAAGTTTCTCAGCGGCGCCGCGCGAGCGTGCGATCACTTTCTTGAAATCGAAACGGACCTCGCCGACCTCGATGCCGTGTTCCTTGGACGCGCCGCGAATCGTGTCCATCGCGGAGGCAGAGTTCAGCAGCGCCTTGGAGGGGATACATCCCCAGTTGAGGCATACGCCGCCGGGGCGGTCGCGCTCGATGACTGCGACGCGCATTTTGAGCTGGCTGGCGCGGATCGCGGCGACGTATCCGCCGGGTCCGGAGCCGATCACGACAAGGTCATAGCGGGAATTTGTTGCCAAGATGAAGTCCTTCTGTCGCAGCTCTCTCGTTCACAGCAGCAAACTGGCGGGGTTTTCGAGGAAGCGTTTCAGTTCATCCAGAAATCGTCCGGCCACGACGCCGTCCACGATGCGATGATCGAACGACCCCGTGACCATCATCGTCTTGCCGACGGCGAGCTGCCCGCTGCGCACGACGGGGCGATCCTTGATCGCGCTCACGGCCAGAATCGCGGCTTGCGGCGGAACGATCACGGCGGCGAAATGCTCAACCCCGAGCATCCCCATGTTGGAAATCGAG
The DNA here is from genome assembly GCA_963803045.1 of Binataceae bacterium (SeqCode). Lineage (GTDB taxonomy): Bacteria > Desulfobacterota > Binatia > Binatales > Binataceae > Binatus. Next base: position 207,976 of record CAWDLC010000033.1, read on the forward strand.
AACGTTGCGCCCGACATTTCGTCCGAGGTAAAACCGCCGCGGCTCGCCTTCGCGACCAGCCGATGCGCGGCGCGCGAAATTTCGAGCAGCGACAATCGCTCGCATTGGTGAATCACCGGCAGGATCAACCCGTCCTCGACCGCAACCGCAACCCCGATGTTGATGTTGGGATGGATTGCGACGCCTTCATCCCGGTAGCTCGCGTTGATTCGCGGATAGCGGCCGAGCGCGAGCGCGCAGGCCTTCACGATGATGTCGTTGTAGGTGACGGTTTCCTCGAACAGCTCGGTCGCTTCAAGCGAGTCCTTGAGGCGCACCGCGTCTTCCATCGCGACTTCGACGGTGACGTAAAAATGCGGGATCTCGCGCTTCGACAACGCCATCCGCTTGGCGATCGTCTTGCGCATCGCCGACAGTTCTTCGCGCGAGCCGGGCGCGCCTTCACGCGGCGACACCAGGCGCCGGAACTTGAAGAGCTGCTGCTCGCGGATGAAATTGTCGATGTCGCGCTTGGTCACGCGGCCCTCGGGACCCGTGGCGCGGACCTGGGAGATATCGACGCCGGCCTCCTCGGCGGCGCGGCGCGCCAGCGGAGAGGCGCGCAGCTTGTGGCCGTCGCCCGGCTCGGCTTCAGCCGCGGGCGCAGATGGCTCGGCGCGCGGAGGAGGAGCGGCGATCGCGGTCGGCGCGGCGGAGAGATTCGCGGACATCGCAGGATGCACGTACAAATCGCCGACGGAGGCGTCGGTAACGACCGCGGCCGGTGCGATCAATTTTTTCGGTTTTTTTTCAGTGACGGCGGCCCGGTCTTCCGCCGCGGCCTCTGCCTCGGCCTTGGCATCTGATTTGGCCTGGGATTTGGAGTCCTGCGGGCCCGCCGATTTCATCATCGCGATCACCGCGCCGACCGGCGCACTCTCGCCTTCGTTCAATTTGATGTGGTCCAGCACGCCCTCTTCGAACGACTCGAGCACCATGTCGGCCTTGTCGGTCTCGACCTCGGCAATCGCCTCGCCGCGCGCGATTTTGTCGCCGGGATGCTTGAGCCACCGGAGGATCTTGCCTTCCTCCATCGTGTCCGACAGCTTGGGCATCGTGATTTCGTTAGTCATGATCTTTCACTGTCTGGCTTCTTTTTTACTTTTTACTGGCCAACGCGCCCGCCGAAAAAAACTTAGGTCAACTGCTCCGCGGCCTTGACGATATCGCCGGCGCTTGGCAGCGAAGCGTGCTCGAGATGCTTGTTGTACGGCATCGGAGTGTCGAGCGCGGCGACGCGCGCGACGGGAGCGTCGAGCGAATCGAAGGCGGCCTCGTGAATCTGCGCGGCGATTTCAGCGCCGGCGCCGCCAGTGCGCCATCCTTCGTAAGCGACGATGGCGCGCCCGGTCTTTTTCACCGACGCGACGACGGTCGCCATGTCCAGCGGATTCAACGTTCTGAGGTCGATTATCTCGGCGTCGATTCCGGAATTTTCGAGCGCTTCGGCCGCGGCGATGGCGTCGTAAACGCATTTCGAGTACGTGACAATAGTCACATCCTTGCCTTCGCGAATTACATTTGCCTTGCCGAACGGCACCATGAACTCGGTATCCTCGGGGACTTCGCCCTTGACGCCGTATAGTGACTCGTGTTCGAGGAACATTACCGGATCGACCTGGCGAATCGCGGTCTTGAGCAGTCCCTTTGCGTCGGCGGGCGTGGCCGGGATGACCACGCGGAGCCCGGGGGAGTGGAGAAAATATGCTTCGAGACTCTGGCTGTGCTGCGCGCCGAGCTGATGGCCTCCGCCCTGCGGCGCGCGAATGACTATCGGCACTTTAGCCTTGCCGCCAAACATGTAAGTGTATTTTCGCGGCGCTATTGACTATTTGGTCCATAGCCAGTAGCGCGAAGTTGATAGTCATCAGTTCGACGACCGGCTTCAACCCGCCCATCGCAGCACCGATTCCCGCGCCGACAATAGTCAGTTCGGAGATGGGAGTATCGCGGATGCGCTTCTCGCCATATACGGCCAGCAGGCCGTCGGTGACCTTGAAGGCGCCGCCGAAGTAGCCGACCTCCTCGCCCATGACGAAGACCCGCTTGTCGCGATCGAGTTCCTCGCGCAAGGCCTGGTTCAATGCTTCGCGGTAAGTAATCTGCGCCATCGTGTTCGTTTTTCGTTGGGTCAGCTTCGCGGCTTCACTTCTGGGAGGCGTAAACGCCCTTGCCGAGTTCTTCCATCGAGGGCTCGGGGCTTTGGTCGGCGAACTTGACGGCGTCGTCGATGGTCGCGGCGACTTCGGTCTCGAGTTGCTCGAGCTGCGCGTCGGTGGTGCGCTGTTCGGCGACCAGGCGGCGGCGGAAATTCTTGATCGGGTCGCGCTCCTGCCAGATTTTTTCCTCGCGCTTGGAGCGGTACTCGGCCGGATCGGACATCGAATGACCGCGGAACCTGTAAGTGACGGCTTCGATCAAAGACGGCCCGTCACCCTCGCGTGCCCGTGCAACGGCCTCCATCGTGGCGCCGTAAACCTCCAGCACGTCCATCCCGTCCACGCGCACGCCCGGCATCTTGTAAGGCTCAGCGAAACGGTACAACTCCTCCTGGCAGATGGCATTCTGGACCAGCGTGCCCATCCCGTAAAAATTGTTCTCGCAAATGAAGACCAGCGGCAGGTTCCACAGCGATGCCATGTTGAGCGTCTCGTGAAAGGCGCCCTGCGGCAAAGCGCCGTCGCCGAAGAAGCAGCAGACGACTTCGGGGCCTTCGTTGTAACTGACCGCGAGCGCCAGCCCGCATGCGATTGGCAAGCCGCCGCCGACAATCGCGTAACCACCCATGAAGCGCAGGTCCTGATCGAACAGATGCATCGAGCCGCCACGCCCGTGCGAGATTCCCGTCGCCTTGCCGAACAACTCCGCCATCACGAGCCGCGGATCGGCGCCCTTGGCCAGGCAATGACCGTGCTCGCGATAGGTCGAAACCACGAAGTCCTTGTCGTAGAGAGCGTAAATCGAGCCGACGGCGACGGCCTCCTCGCCGGCGTAAAGATGGCAAAAGCCGGTGATTTTGCCGCGGCTGTACATCTCGGCTGTCTTCTCCTCGAAGCGGCGAATAAGAGTCATGCGGCGATAAAGGTCGAGAAGCTGGCTCTCGTGAAGGGTCAGGAGGGCGTGCTGGGCAGTGTGCTTGTCTCGTTCCAGCGCCATCGCAGATAAGCGCGCACCGCAGGAGTGCGCATGATCAGAGTGTAAGCCGATTGGGGATTTGGGTAAACTCGCGTTCAACATAAATCCAGTTGGCAGGGGCCAGCCCCTGCACCTGAGTAAGGAAAGAAAGATGGGGATTTGAAGTACCGAAACCCCTTGCGGGTTTCGGACTTCCCGTCTGTTAAGTGCGTGCCGATCTTAGAACAACAGGCGTTGGGCGGAGGCGGCGACGGGCCAGAACGAGCGCCGATGGATCGGCGAGGGGCCGAGCCTGGCGAGCGACTGCATATGCTGGTTGGTGCAATAGCCCTTGTGTTGCGCGAAGCCGTAGCCGGGGTAGCGGGCGTCAAGCGCGACCATCATGCGATCGCGCGTAACTTTGGCGACGATGGAGGCGGCCGCGATGCAGAAACTTTTGCGATCGCCGCCAACGATTTTTGTCTGCGGAAGATCGAGGCCCGGAATCAGGCGGCCGTCAACGAGCACGTGGCCGGGCGCCATACTCAAAGCGGACAGCGCGCGGCGGCTCGCGGACATTGTGGCCCAATAGATATTGAGGCGATCGATTTCGTTGACCTCGGCGATGCCGACGCCGATTGCGATGGCGCGGTCGCGGATGGGCGTGAATAGTTCCTCGCGCTGCTCGTGGGTCAACTGTTTGGAATCGTGCACGCCGCTGATGAAGGTTTCGGGTGCGAAGACCACCGCAGCGGCGACCACAGGACCGGCCATCGGACCGACGCCGGCTTCGTCAACCCCGGCGACGGCGTCGATGCCGAGTTTCCACAGGCGCCGCTCGTAGCGCAGGTCTGGCCGCTTGCTCATCGGATAGTTCGTTTTCGTTGTTAGCCAGTCACAGGTTGTGTGTCGTGGTTTACGCCATCCGTTTCAAACGCGCCTTGCGAATCGTCTCGGCGGCTTCGTCGGGAGCGTCGATGTCGTTGAGGCGGATCGCGTAGTCGGCGCTGGCGGCAGACGCGATGGTGACGTCGCCAAGTCCGATCATCCGTTGAAGGACGCGCTTGCTGACCTCGACCGAGCGGATGTCGGCCAGTTCCATCTCGCGCCGGCGCGACGCGACCAGCCCGCGTTTTTCGATCAAGCGATCGGAAGTGAGACTCCAGCTGACGGTTCGGGCGCGAATCATGGTGACGATGAACGTCAGCGCGCCGACCCCGATCACAGCGAAGCCGGCCTGAATCGGTTCGAATTTGACGTACAGCAAACGGGCGCCGATCGCGATCAGCAGTGCGCCGACGAAAAAGCCGTTGGCGTAGTACCATAGCGAGGGACGGTATTGGGCGAGTGCGTACTCGCGCACGGCGGCGGGCTTGGCCGCGTACATCCGCGCACCGCATCGCGAACAAAAGGCGGCGCCTTGCTGGGTGTCGTTACCGCACTGGGGACATCTTATCGCGCCGCCTCGTCCACCGCCTGAGAAAAAAAGTATTAGTCGATGCGATTATGATGATGCGTGGCGCGTTGCGTCAATTGAAACCGCGTCGAGGCCGGGGTAAGGAGAAGAGGCGGAGTTCGGATACCGAAACCCGCTGCGGGTTTCGGACTTCCCGTCTGTTAAGAGAATCGGCACCGCCGCGTGATGCGGCCTGACGGCCTGTTAGAAGGGGAAGGGGGGAAGGAGAAACATGAAATTCGGACTGTTCGGAATCAACAACGGAGCTTGTGCGTTGCCCAAGTGTGCCGCCGCAGTCGCGCGCGCGGCCGAAGACACGGGGTTCGAAAGCCTGTGGACGGGCGAGCATGTAATCCTGCCCGACCCGCAGGCGCCGCCCTCGCCGGTGGCGGCGGATTACCCGATGCTCGACCCGGTAGTCGCGCTGTCGTTCCTCGCGGCGCATACGACGAGGATTCGTCTGGGAACCGGCATCATCATACTGCCGCAGCGAAATCCGGTGGTGCTCGCCAAGGAGCTCGCGTCGACGGACGTGCTGTCGAACGGCCGGCTGATTTTCGGTATCGGCGTTGGATATCTGAAGCCCGAGTTCGAGGCGATTGGCGCGCCGTTCGATCACAAGGGTGCACGTGCGGAGGAATGGCTGGCGGCGATGATCGCGCTGTGGTCGATGCCGAAGCCGGAGTTCAGCGGCAAGTGGATCAAGTTCAAGGGTGTCAATGCGATGCCGCGGCCGGTGCAGAAGCCGCATCCGGAAATTGTCTTCGGGGGGCATTCGGCCGAGGCCTACAGCCGGGCGGCGCGGCTGGCCAAGGGATGGTACGGGTTTGCGCTGGACCTGGAGGGGACGGCGAAGTGCGTCGACGGGTTGCGGGCGGCATGCAAGGCGGCGGGCCGTCGGTTCGAGGAGCTGGAGGTAAGCGTCACTCCGAGTCCGCGAGTGAAGGTAGATCGCGATGCAGCCAAGCGCTTCGCCGACTTGGGCGTGAACCGGCTGATCCTGCTGCAGCGCGGCGCGGACGAAGCGGCGCTGCTCGAAGGCGTTCGCGGGACCGGGCGCGACTTGATCGGCAGGGTGTGAGCTGTAAACCCGCAGTTAGCTGTAAACTCGCAGTTAGCGTCACACTGGTCAAAATAGGACAACAGGTGTCTCAGGAGTGCGACAGCGCGCACTGAGGAGTTGTGTTAACCGCGGGGTCGGCATTTTTCTGCCGAAGCGCCAAAATCCTACCGCCTCCGGCGGTCAATCGTTGCCGCAGGTCGCTTTATTCGGCCGACATTTCCGTCCGCGCCCCCTCGGCACGCAGATTGCGTTAAGCCTCTTCAAGAGTGGCTTGGGTAATGGCACGAATCAATAAAGCGGATCTGAAAAGGGGAGCTGACAGATGATGAAGAACGACAGCAGCCGCGTACTGACGGTTAAGGAACTCTCGGACTATCTGAAGGTTCATCCGTCGACGATATATCGGCAGCTCAAGCGCGGACGGCTTCCGGCGTTCAAGGTTGGCAGCGACTGGCGCTTCAATATCGAATCGATCGATCGCTGGCGTCTGGAGCAGGATACGTTCAAATCGCTGTAGGAGGGTCCGGGGCGCGTAGCGGGGAAAGGAGGGAGTCACGAGAGAAGAGGGGAGTCACGCACAGGGGCGCCCGAAAGGGCGCCCGGCGTGGCTAATTTTTTTCGTTCCTCATGGCGAGGGCCGGGCGACCAGAGACGAATTTGCCAGGAACAAATATGCGTTTGACTATTGCAGCTGGATTGATCATGGGCGTGGCGCTGGCGATCCAGTCGACGCTCGGCGCGCACGCCAGGGCCAAAGTCAGTCATGCGGCGAGCGGTGGTCGCGTCCACGTAAGCGCGCCCTGGTATATCGCAATGAATGCTGGGCATGTCGCGGGTACGCGCGGCACTCGGGTGGGGTGGCTTCGGGAAGCTGATTTGATCCCGTCTTGTAGCGGCACGTCGCGCATCGCGAGAGTAAAGGCTGGCCGACATGTGCCGGTGCTGCCGGGAAAAGTTGGAAGGGGGCCGAGGGGCTGTTGGGTTTGGGGGGCTGAGAGGCCGAGGGGTGATCAGATGGCTCTGATCGCACCTGTCGAAGCCTCATCGGCGGGACCGACGAAATCGAACGCGAGCCATCCGCGCAGCGGATCGACGCGGCTCACCTGGACCATTATCGGCATCTGATTTGGCAAGGCGGGCGCGCCGTGCAAGGTTCCGCGCACGGCGAAATCAGCGAGTTCCGCGCTTTGGCCTTCGCGTGCGACATAGGCAAGGATTGGGCCGTCAAGCGCGTGACGCTCGAGGTAGCGGAGGATCCAGTAGCGCTTGGCGCGCCGTTCGAGCTCGCGACCGGAAGCCTCTGCATTCTCGGCGCCGGCGAGCACGGCAAGCAATTCACCGATGGTGTAAATCGGCGTTTCGTTGTCGCGATTCTTAAGCGCACCCAACAGTTGTCGCTGCAGGACCAGATCGGCGTAGCGGCGGATCGGTGAGCTCAACTGCGCGTAAAAGTCGAGTCCGACCCCGGCGTGGTATTCCGGGTGCAGCGACAGACGCGGGCGCTGCGACGCCAGATCGCCACCAAATTGCGGCTGCACACGGTAAATGATCGGAATCCGGTTCACGGCGGCGTAGCGAGCCGCGACGAAATTGCTCAGCACCATGAACTCCGCCACCAGCGTGCGACCCGGCGACGCGTTGTCGAGCACGCTGATTTCCACCTCGTCGCCGCGCACGCGGACCTTCGCCTCACGCCGCTGCACGAGGACTGCGCCGGCGGTCCGGCGCCGCTGACGAAGCTGGGTAGCCGCGCCATGCAGGCTCGAGATGGTAGCGGCGGCCTCGTCGGTGCAGGTCCCTGACTCGAGAATGCGATCGACCTGGTCGTAGTCGAGCCGGCGCATGATTGGAATTCGCGCGGGATAAATCGAGGCTTCGACTAGCTCGCCGTCCGCCGATAACCGCACGTCGGTGGTCAGCACGGGGCGATCTTCGCCGGCAATCAAACTCGCGGCGCGGCATGAAATCGGATCGGGAAGCATCCTGATGGTTGTTTCAGGCAGATAAACCGTGGTCGCGCGTGCGGCCGCCTCCTGGTCCATCGCGCCGCCCTTGATGACGAAATCGGCAACGAGAGCTATATGCACGCGCACACGCATGCCGCCCCCGGCCAGCGCCTCGCAACTGAGAGCGTCGTCAACCTCGACCGTGTCGTAGTCATCCACGGTGACGGCGTATCCGCCGTCGGAAATCGCGCGTGGGCCAGGCACCGCCTCGGCCGCCTCCTTCATGACGGCGTCGCTGAATTCGTCCTTGAGCCCGGCGATAAACGCGAAACGCGGTACGCGCGGCCGCGCGCCCAGCCGCTCCAAAATTTCGAAAGCCGCTTCGGCGGGATCGACCTCGGGCGCCGCGTGCGCGAGCATCTGGGTCATATCGCGGCTGCGCGTGGACGGGTTCTTAAGATAGCGCGTCAGCTCTTCGATGAGCGCGGCCGCTTCGTCAGCAGGCGGCATCTCGGCGCCGCCCAGGACATCGCGAAGATGCTTCTGGATTTTACGATAGTCGTCGCTGCGCGCCCGAATCCGATCATTCTGTATCCGCAGCCGTTCGACCTGATCGGGCGTGCGCGGCACAAAATCCATGTGGCGGCGGACGAAATAGGTCCGATCGCCCAGCAGCGCCTCGAGCATCACGGAGGCGGCGGCATTGGATCGCCGGCCGAAGAACAACTCGGCAAGTTCTGCGGCGGAAAAGCTGCGGCCCTGCTCCTGGGCGACTTCCCACAGCAACTGGAGATCGAGTTCGGCGGCCAGTTCGGCGCGCTCCCGTTCCAGGTCGGCGAGGGCCTCGGCGACGTCTTCACGATCGGCGCGTCGATCCGGATGGCGCATCAGGACCAGATCGCGCGCAACCAGCCGCTCGTGTCCGGCGGAATCGATCACGGCGAGATGGCGTTCCTGTTCCCGGGTGACCAGAGCAGCCTTGAGCCGGCCGTGATCGAGGTACTCGACGATAGTGCCGGCGTATTTGATCGGGGATAACACGTCAGAATTCATTTTGACGAGCGCCGTGACCTAAGACTATATGGAAGGGCGAGCAATCGCCGGAAAACGGATCGAGCAAGCGGCTTGAGCAAGAGAATTCAGATCGACCTGCCCGACGCGCTCTTTGGGCAGCTGATGAGGGTCGCGGAGGCGCTGGGGATTTCGAATCCCGAGGACGCCGCGACGATCGGGCTGGCCGAGTGGGTCTCGCGCCGCAAGTCAGAGCTGGACGACCGGGATGCGAATGAAAAATACGTTGTCAATGAGGCACTTGATGAACTTCTCGAAAAGAAAAGGTAGTTTTTTTTCAGTCTTGGCCACCGCCTTCGGTGTTGCCGCCCTGACGGTCGCCGCGTTGCCGAGCGTGACCAGCTCGCTCGCGAGCGCGGAGAGCAAGGGTCTGGAGGTGGAAGTACCGTTCGAGATCACGGCGCTGAAGACGCCCGGCCTCGTCGCACCGTACTTCGTGCAGAGTAACCACGGCGTCATGGTGGTGTCCGACCAGGCGGGTGGAGTCTTCTCGGTCACGTTCGGCGGCACGGTGACGGCACTCGCGGGCAAGTCGAAGATCAAGAACCCGGCCGGAGTCGCGATCGCTCCGGAAGGATTCGGATCGTACGAGGGTAATGTTTTCGTGCTCGCCGCGCCCGGCGATATCAAGGCGCCGTGCGAGGTCGAACGAATCGACAAGTCGGGCGCGGTCAGCACGTTCGCCAAACTGCCCAACGCCGGCGCGGCACCGACCGAATGCCGCGATCTGGAATTCGGCGCAGCCGGGACACCGTTCGCAGGCAAGCTCTACGCGGCGACCACCGGCAACGCGACAATTTATTCGATCGACTCGTCGGGCAAAGCGAGCGCATTTGGCACCTACAACCAAGGGATCGTATTCGAGCTGACCACCATCAGATTCGCACCGGCATCTGATTCGAAGGGGGCGAACCTGATGCTGGTCGGGATGCGCCCGAAGGGGAGTGGAGCGTCGAAGATCGCCCGCATCAGCATGGTCGGCGCCGACGGCAAGATGAAAGATGATGTTTACCTGGTCGGATTTATCCGTCCGTCGGGCTTCGGGTGGGCGCCGTCAAACTTCGGCTCATACGCTAACGAGTTGATGGTCGCGGACATGGGCAAGCTTGGATCCGACAACAACTACGCACGGGACGGCGTGGTCTATCGAGTAGAGAAAGGGATCTCTCGGGAATTTGCCGGGGGTCTGGTGGACCCGACGGACATGAAGTTCATCGGGAGCAAGGCGGTGATTTGCGATCCTGCCGAGAAGGGCAAAGGGCAGGGCGCAATCGTGATTATCTCGTCGCTGCTGTAGCGCGCGGACTATCAGTGCCAGGGTTCGCGGACGACTTCGGTGTCGCCGGTCTCGCGATCGACGAGAAGCATCTCGACCTGATTGTATTGTCCCTTGGGGAAGAAAACGTAGCCGCTCACCGTGAAGTTCTTGCGCACTTCCTCGGGTTTGAGCGAGAGCCCCGCGATTTGCTCATTGGCCTGCTGGTCGGCTCTCGACTGGCCTTTTTCGGCGCCGCTGAAAACGCCCCATCCACCGCCGAACGCGCTGCCGACTAGCGCGCCAGTGCCCGGAGATCCGAAGCCCCAGCCGCCAGCTCTACCGGCAGCGCCGGCGACGGCTCCCGCGGCGGCGCCCACTGCGGCGCCTCCGATGCCACTGACGGCGGCGCTTTGTATCGCTCCTTCCAGCTCCTTGGCACTGCCGGCCTGTCGCGCCGCCTCGCTCGGTGGGAGAGGGGCGACTCGTTCGCCGGCGTCGTTGAGCGCAAACACCTGGCTTGGCACGACCGCGCGCGGCGCGTCGGTGCCGTTGGCGATCGACACGTAAACAGGGGTTACCTGGCCGACGGTAGGCGCGGCCGCGACGCTTACGGCCAACTGGCCTTGTTGCGGAGTCGCCACGACGTTGGGCGTATGCGCGATGGGCGGCGGCGCGACAGCGCATCCGGAAATTGCGATTGCCACCGCGATTGCGCCGACTCGGAGTCCGATGGCAAGGCTTCGATGCATCCCAGGGGCGGTTCGATTCTTCATAAACATCGCCAATGATATTTTAGAGTCTAATTTCAGTCTAAGGCGCGACTAAGTCTATAGCCACCCGCCTCGGATTCATAGACGCAGCGCAGGGGCGGAGGTTTCAACGAACGTGAGAGCTATTGACGGTTCGTAGGCACCGCGGGCTTGCCCCAAAGGTTCTTTTTGCCGAGGTAGCGGCCAACTAATGAGAACGGCCGTGGGGCGGCCGGGGTCCAGGTCTGGGGCGGATAGGAGGTCCGGGGGCGAATCCACCAATCCAGACTAGCGGCGGAGGAAAAAACGTACCGTTCAAAGCGTTCAATGAGGCAACCTCCTGGTCCCCCGATTCGGCGGCATACTGCGCAGTGTCACTTTGCTGCTTCACCGCCATCTGATAGCGGTCGAATTCGTTTTGGTGTCCTTCATACACGCATGAGCAAACGTCAGGGTCGTAGTACCAGTAGACCGTGCCGGATTGGGCCGCATAGCTGCGAATTTCGTGCGGCGGGAGGGTTTCCACGAGCCCGACTTTCTCGGAAGTGTCGATTTTGATCGTGGTGAAGCCCGCGTCGGAGAGCATCGCCTCGGTTTTTTGAACGGCCTCAGGCTTTGAGGCTTCATAGTGATGGTATGCGGCGCAACCCGACGCGATTAGCGCCGATAGAACCGCGGCAATGAACCGTTTTTGCTGCAAGAAGTCCACCCATTCGTCGATGCAGTCGGCGACCCGTGAGCATCCACGGCGCGCCGCGGCATATCGAGCATATATCCGTCGCGCGCCAGACAGAAAGAACAATTGCGGGGCCGCTCTGAATCGCTGCGCAGGGGCGCGCGCGGGCAGTCCAATGCGCCATCTTCGCGCGCGGGTGTCTTTATGATTTAACGATCTTGTTCGCTTACAGGCCGGGGTGGCGAAATGGCATACGCAGAGGACTTAAAATCCTCTGGCGCGAAAGCGCCGTGCGGGTTCGAGTCCCGCCCCCGGCACCATTCTCTTGGCGTGGCGAGCCTAGTCCAGTGAATGCGGAGGATTGACCGCCATCGACGATTAGCATCGCGCGGGGTCAGATCGGTCGCCTCCGCTGCTTATTACACGGTGGCAAATCACGCACAGAGGTGGCTCAGAGTGACTCTCGTTCGAAAGAGATGACACGCTAGTGGCAACTCTAATTCGACGACGGCTGGCGCGCGACGACGAACGTTCGGCCGTCGATTCGATCGGGCGGCCGGCGGGCGATGTGAACGCGTGCGACGCTCACGCCAAACGGCTCGTCGAGCGGGCGCGCGCGAAGGGTCTGGCGGTCGAGGTGCGCGGGTGAAAAAATAGCCGCCGTGAAGCCCCGCCACGCCGCCGCGCTCGCGCTTGTCACTTTTTATCTGATCTACCCGCCAATGGACGGTAAGAACATTCTGATTCACGCCCCTTACATGAAGTGGGTAAGCGGAGGGAGTTTCGACAACTTCAATGACTGCGCGACAGCAATGCGGGGTCTTGAGGAGTTGGACAAGCAGCGTATTAGAGGCAAAGCGCCCTTTGTGGCTGTGCCGGCTGCTCGGTTCGCGGGTTGCGTTTCGATTGACGCTATTCGTCCGACTATTCTGATCGAGACTGCCATCGCAAACCACTTCCACAGTAAGCCTGACAAGCACAAGAATTGGCCTGAGCGTTGGTACTACGGTTCCCACTATCTTCCGCACGTCTTAAACGTAAGTCCTCGGGCGATCATGAGTCGCGACACCACGAAGCTGCCACGGGAGCCGGGGTTTTACAGGTACATGGGTGGCGAGATCGGGGTCGAGGTGGACAACGCTGATCATGTCGATGAAGTAAGGAGACAGCTGCCAAGCCAGCTCGACAGAGTTCCTGTCGAGGTCGATCCGGCACCGACGAATGCTTATCTAGAGTAGTAAACTAGTTCCGTCGATTCGATTGGGCCACCAGAGGGCGACGTGAAAGTGTGCGAGGCTTGCGCGGAGCGGCTGGTCGAGCGGGCGCGGGCGAAAAGTCTGGCGGTCGAGGTGCGCGGCTGAAAAAATAGCCGCCGTGAAATCCTATCGCGGCGTTGCCCTCACCTTGGTCGGATGGTCGCTTCTCATTCAGGACATTGGCACTGAAAGGTCAGGAAGTCCGTCGAAAGCGCCGCACCATCGAGCGCGGAAAGCCGACGAATAGCTTCTCGGCCGGTGACTGTCCGCAGCATGAATAGAATCGGAAAGGATTTATGTACGTCCAAGCGACCGCCTGCGGCCGAGGCCAAAGGGCCACTGACATAGATGGCCACCCCGCGCCTCCGGAGCAAACCGGCCTAGGGGCCTTTGAGACCAATCGGATTGGCCTTCAAAACTTACACATAAACCTACACATTTTCACATCTGCGAAGAAATAAAACCAATAATTTCGGGTAGTTAGAGCTAAACTTAAGGGACTTAAAATCCTCTGGCGCGAAAGCGCCGTGCGGGTTCGAGTCCCGCCCCCGGCATTTGGAATCCGAGGTGATTCCTCTTCCGCCGCCTTCGCTAGCGAACCCGCTGCGAAAGGCACTCTTGCGACCGCTGCGTCTCGCTTGGTCCGCCAGGCGCAAAAAAGCGGAGGCGGCCATGAGGGTCGCCCCCGCTGTAGGTAACTCCGAAGTAAGCGAAAATGCTGGCTACGGGGTGCTCTTCGCCGGCTTCTGTTTATTAAACGTCAACGTCAACTCGACAACTCCTGCCGCGACGTTCAAGCCGTTCTGTCCTTCGATCGAGACCGGCTGCAATGCGATCGAGCTGTTGAAGCCTCCGACCAGTACGTTGGCGCCCGCGCCGACTCCGACCGCTGCGCTCGCAGTCGCTCCGCCGTAATGACCCGCAAGTGCACCCTGGCCGAGGTTGGTGGACGGGGCGAGAACTGCCCACAAAATTACGCCCGACTGCAGGTATCCGATATCAGCGCCGAACTTCGTGATCGAACCGGTGTAATACTCCGTGTATCCCGGCTGCATGGCATACGCACAGTCCAGCTTGCGCGACGAGCCGAAAATAAATCCCCATCCTGCCGCGACGTGACAAGTCAAGTATCCTGCCCGAACGGTAGATCCTCCCCCCGCGGGCGCCGGTGGCGGTGGGTTCTGAGCGCGTGCCGATGGTGCCCCCGCGGCCAGTGCCAGCGCCAACCCCAGTGCGATTACCATTCCTCGTGCTTTCGAATTCATCTTTCTCCTCCGTTTATGCTGAGGCTTTCCGTTCCGGTTGGCCGGACCCGTGGAAAGATTCCTCACGTTGGTTACCCAGTCGAGGAATGCAAACTCGCATATTTGCTTGGCCAAATGCAATACGGGCCGTCTGAGCGGGCTTATCACTTGACTATGCTCTTCTAATGCAGCACCATCCTGCGGTCTTTGCTGAAGCCAAGACCTCAGGAGGACCCACCGATGAGCCTCAAGACCATTTTCGCAAGCTCAATCGCAGCTTCGCTGGTGGTGTGCACGCTCGGCCTGAGCGGGCCGGCCTCAGCGCAGAGCCCGCCGACGTCGCAGAAGCAGCTCGACCTCGCAGCCGCCCGCGCAGAGCGCAAGGCGACGGTCGGCGCCAACATGAATCTGAGTGCGGATGAAGCGACCAGGTTCTGGCCGGTTTACGACGCCTACGAAGCGAAGATGGATAGCATCGAAGACCGCCACGTCAAAGAGCTCAAGGAATTCGCGGCCAAGTACAATAATTTTACCAACGCCGATGCGAAGAAGAAGCTCGATGAGGTAATCGCCATCCAGCAGGCGCGGCTTGACGTGCAGAAAGAATTCATTGCGCAGTTCCGCGCCGTTGTATCGCAGGTGAAGGTGACGCGCTTCTATCAAATCGACAACAAAATCCAGGCGTTGATCCAGTGCGACATCGCGCAGTTGGTGCCGCTGGCGCAATCGCCGGGCGAGGCTAATCAATAGTCAGCCGTGCGGAAATCGACGCTCGCAGCCGCGATGGTTGGCGTCGCGATCGCTCTGACGGCGGGATGCATGACGACTCAGGAAACCTATCAGACGATCCCCCCGTACGCCTCTATCTCGGACGAAGCGCGCGATCCGGCCAGCGCGCCAACACCCGCGCCGTCCGCGAGTTCATCGGGCGAATCCGGCGGCATCCTGAGCGCGATTGGAACTGTAGTTATGTTTCCGTTTCACCTTATTGGTGAGGCATTCGGATTGAACTCGAACTAGCTATCTGGATCGCCCGCGTATCCGCGCCTGAACGCGCGAAGATTCCTCAGTCTCGAAACCCGGCGCCTGATCCTGAGACGGGTTCGCGATTTGCGCTGCGGCGGGTTCAGGCTCGAGCGATGGCGCAATCTGGCGGCCCTCACGCCACGCATGGTAACGCGCAAGGAACGCTTCCATGTAAGTGTAGAACACGGGCGTGATGTAGAGCGTCAGGAATTGGGAGAAGAACAGTCCGCCGACGACGGCCACGCCGAGCGGACGGCGCGACGAGCCGCCGGCGCCCAGTCCGATCGCGATCGGCAAAGTGCCCATCAGCGCCGCCATCGTGGTCATCATGATCGGCCGGAAGCGGATGATGCAGCCCTCGAAGATCGCGTCGGCCGGCGACTTTCCTTCCGTGCGCTGCGCGTCGAGAGCGAAGTCGATCATCATGATCGCGTTTTTCTTGACCAGACCGACCAGCATGATGACGCCGACGAACGCGAACAAGTCCAGCTCCATTCCGAAAAGCCACAGCGTCAGCAGCGCGCCAAGGCCGGCCGACGGCAGTCCGGACAGAATCGTGATCGGATGGATGAAGCTTTCGTAGAGCACGCCGAGCACCAGGTAGATGACGAGGATGGTCATCGCCGGGCGACGTCCGGGGATTAAGCGGTGACTTTCTGTCCGGACTGCCGTCGGCCGGCCTTGGCGCGCTGCTGACGCTGTGGCTTTTCGGAATGGAGCTGGACTTGTTCGCGTTCGTCGGCGTCATCATGCTGGTCGGTCTTGGTCAAGAAAAATGCGATCATGATGATTGACTTCGCTCTCGAAGCGCAGCGCACGGAAGGAAAGTCGCCGGCCGACGCGATCTTCGAGCTGCGTGCATAAGATTCCAGCGAGATCATGATGACCACGATGGCGGCGCTGGATGGGAACTTTGCCGATCGCGATCAGACGGGGCGGGGGAGGCTCGTCGCGCCGTCCGGCTTCGGCGTGGCCGTCGTAGCAGGACTGCTCTTCTCCCAATTCCTGACGCTCTACATCACGCCCGTGTTCTACACTTTACATGGAAGCGTTTGCTTGCGCTCTACCATGCGTGGCGTGAGGGGCCGCCAGATTGCGCCATCGCTCGAACCTCAAACCGCCGCAGCGCAAATCGCGAACCCGTCTCGGGATCAGGCGCCGGGTTTCGAGACTGAGGAATCTTCGCGCGTTCAGGCGCGGATACGCGCGCAATGGATATAGCTAGTTCGAGTTGGATCCGAACGCCTCACCAATAAGGTGAAACGGAAACATAACTGCAGTTCCAATCGCGCTCATGATGCCACCGGAATCGCCCGATGAACTCGCAGACGGCGCGGGCGTCGGCGCGCTGGCCGGATAACGCGCTTCGTCCGAGATAGACGCGTACGGAGGAAACGTCTGATCGATCTCCTGGGTCGCATGCATCCAGCTGCGAGCGCGATCGCGCCGCCAACGATCGCGGCTGCGAGCGTCGATTTCCGCACGGCTGACTATTGAAGCCTCGCCCGGCGATTGCGCCAGCGGCACCAACTGCGCGATGTCGCACTGGATCAACGCCTGGATTTTATTATCGATTTGATAGAAGCGCGTCACCTTCACTTGCGAGACAACGGCGCGGAACTGCGCAATGAATTCTTTCTGCACGTCGAGCCGCGCCTGCTGGATGGCGATAACCTCGTCGAGCTTCTTCTTCGCATCGGCGTCGGTGAAATTATTGTACTTGGCCGCGAATTCCTTGAGTTCTTTGACGTGGCGGTCTTCGATTTTATCCATCTTCGCTTCGTAGGCGTCGTAAACCGGCCAGAACCTAGTCGCTTCATCCGCAGTCAGATTCATGTTGGCGCCGACCGTTGCCTTGCGCTGTGCGCGGGCGGCTGCGAGGTCGAGCTGCTTCTGCGAGGTCGGCAGATTCTGCGCCGAGGCCGGACCGCTAAGGGCGAGCGTGCATAGCACCAGCGAAGCTGCGGTGAAACTTGCGAAAATGGTCTTGAGGCTCATCAGTGGGTTCTCCTGGGATTTTGGTTTCGGCAAAGACCGCAGGATGGTGCTGCATTAGAAGATCATAGTCAAGGGATAAGCCCGGCTGACATACGGCCCGTATTGCATTTGGACAAGCAAATATGCGAGTTTGCATCCTCGACTGGGTAACCAACGTGAGGAATTTTCCACGGGTCCGGCCAACCGGAACGGAAAGCCTCAGCATAAACGGAGGAGAAAATGAATTCGAAAGCACGAGGAATGGTAATCGCACTGGGGTTGGCGCTGGCACTGGCCGCGGGTGCACCATCGGCACGGGCTCAAGAAGCAGCGCCCGCACCGGCGCCTGCTGGGCGAGGGCTACCGTTCGGGCAGGATACTTGAATTGTCACGTCGCGGCCGGATGGGGATTTATTTTCGGCTCGTCGCGCAAGCTGGATGCGCGTATGCCATGCAGCCGGGATACACCGAGTATTACACCGGTTCGATCACGAAGTTCGGCGCTGATATCGGATACCTGTCGTCGGGCGTAATTATGTGGGCAGTTCTCGCCCCGTCCACCAACCTGGGCCAGGGTGCACTTGCGGGTCACTACGGCGGAGCGACTGCGAGCGCAGCGGTCGGAGTCGGAGCGGGCGCCAACGTACTGATCGGAGGGTTGAAAGACTCGATCGCGTTGCAGCCGGTGTCGATCGAAGGACAGAACGGCTTGAACGTCGCGGCAGGAGTTGTCGAGATGAGGTTGACGTTTAACAAAGCGAAGCCGGCGAAGAGCACCCCGTAGCCAGCATTTTCGTTTACTTCGGAGATACCTCCAGCGGGGGCGGCCCTCATGGCCGCCTCCGTTTTTTTGCGCCTGGCGGGGGGAGACAGATCGCGAGTAACTTTCGCAGCGGGGTTCGCTAGCGAAGGCGGCGGAAGAGGAATCACTAAGAATCCGAGAGCCAGGGGCGGGACTCGAACCCGCACGGCGCTTTCGCGCCAGAGGATTTTAAGTCCCCTTTAAGTTTAGCTCTAACTACCCCGAAATTATTGGTTTTATTTCTCAGAGATGTGAAAATGTGTAGTTTTATGTGTAACTTTTTGAAGGCCAATCCGATTGGTCTGCGAGGGCCTGGCCGGTTTACTCCGGAGGCATGGGGTGGCCATCTATGTCAGTGGCCCCTTCAGCACTCGGCCGCAGGCGGTCGCTTGGACGTACATAAATCCTTTCCGATTCTATTCATGCTCGGAAAAAACCGGCCGAGAAGCTATTCGTCGGCTTTCCGCGCTCGATGGTGCGGCTGGTGTCAAACAACTTCCTGACCTTTCAGTGCCAATGTCCTGAATGAGAAGCGACCATCCGACCAAGGTGAGGGCAACGCCGCGATAGGAGTTCACGGCGGGTATTTTTTCAGCCGCGCACCTCGACCGCCAGACTTTTTCGCCCGCGCCCGCTCGACCAGCCGCTCCGCGCAAGCCTGGCACAGCTTTCACGTCAGCCTCTGGTGGCCGATCAAAATCGACGGAACTAGTTTACTACTCTAGATCAGTTTTGCGTTGGAGTCGGGGAGGCACGACGGGAACCCTGTCGAGCTGTCGCTGGCAGCTGTCTCCCTACTTCATCGACATGATGTCGGGTTCTCCACCTCGACCCCAATCTCGCCACCCATGTACCTGTAAAACCCCGGCTCCCGGTTGGCAGCTTCGTGGTGTCGCGACCTTGCGGTATCGCCCAAAGAGAGCTTTACGTTAAGACGTGCGGAAGGAGTAGGTGGAAACCGTAGTACCAACGCTCAGGCCAATTCTTGTGCTTGTCAGGCTTACTGTGGAAGTGGTTTTGAGAAATGGCAGTCTCAAATCGAGAACTCACGGTTAGAAGTGATCGAAACGCAACCGGGGCAGCGAGAGCAGCCGGCACAGGGCACTTTGATACCCGCTGCTTGTCCAACTCCTAAAGACCCCGCATTGCTGTCGCGCACAGCCATTGAAGTTGTCGAAACTCCCTCCGCTTTACCCACTTCATGTAAGGGGCGTGAATCAGAATGTTCTTACCGTCAACTTGGCAGGTCATAAGAATAAAAAGTGACAAGCGCGAGCGCGGGCGCGTCGCGGGGGGGAAAGGCGGCTATTTTTTTCACCCGCGCACCTCAACCGCCAGAGCCCTTTCGCGCGCGCCCGCTCGACGAGCCGTTTGGGAAGCGTCGCGCGCGTTGGCATCGCCCGCCGGCCGCCGAGAGAGAGGGATGCCGACGTTCGTCGCGCGCCAGCCGTCGTCGAATTGGTCCCGCTAGCGTGTCACTCCTTCGAACGAGAGTTACTGAGCCACCTCTGTGCGTGATTGCCGGCCGTGG
>CAWDLC010000034.1:0-35000 GCA_963803045.1 Binataceae bacterium (SeqCode)
TGCTCGAGGACGACGAAGGACTGGCCTCCTCGATCCTCAAGCTGGCGGGCGTCGATCGCGACATGGTGCGCCGCAAGCTTGGCGACGAACTCGCGAAAGTTCCGCAAGTAACCGGCGGCGGCACCGACTGCGGGCAGGTTTACGCCACCCAGCGCCTGGGCCGTGTGCTGGCGCGCGCGGAGCAGGAAGCGGGCAAGCTCAAGGACGATTACGTTTCGGTCGAGCACGTGTTGATCGCGATGCTCGATGAGCCGGGCGCCGCTTCGAAAATTCTGCGCGAGGCAGGGATGACGCACGACAAGCTGATGGCCGTGCTCAAGAAAGTCCGTGGCAGCCAGCGCGTCACCTCGTCGAATCCCGAGGCGACCTACCAGGCGCTGGAAAGCTACGGCCGCGACCTGACCAAGCTCGCCTCGGCCGGCAAGCTCGACCCGGTGATCGGACGCGACGAGGAGATTCGCCGCGTGATCCAGGTGCTCTCGCGCCGCACCAAGAACAACCCGGTGCTGATCGGCGAGCCGGGCGTCGGCAAGACCGCGATTGTCGAGGGCCTCGCGCAGCGAATCGTTGCGCGGCGACGTGCCCGAGGGCCTCAAGAATCGCAAGCTGGTCGCGCTCGACATGGGCGCGCTGGTCGCGGGCGCCAAGTTCCGCGGCGAGTTCGAGGAACGGCTCAAGGCGGTGCTGAAGGAAGTCCAGGAAGCCGCGGGCGAGATAATTCTGTTCATCGACGAGCTGCACACCGTCGTCGGCGCGGGCGCGGCCGAGGGTGCGATGGATGCGTCGAACCTGCTCAAGCCGATGCTGGCGCGCGGCGAGCTGCACTGCATCGGCGCGACCACGCTCGATGAGTACCGCAAGTATATCGAGAAGGACGCCGCGCTGGAGCGGCGCTTCCAGCCGGTGATGGTCGAGGAGCCGAGCGTCGAGGACACCATCTCGATTCTGCGCGGGCTGAAGGAACGCTACGAGGTCCATCACGGCATGCGGATCAAGGATGCCGCGCTGGTGACCGCCGCGGTGCTCTCAAGACGCTACATCACCGACCGGTTCCTGCCCGACAAGGCGATCGACCTGATGGATGAAGCGGCGGCCAAGCTGCGTACCGAGAAGGAATCGATGCCGGTCGAGATCGACGAGGTCAACCGGCGCGTGATGCAGCTGGAAATCGAGCGCGAGGCGCTCAAGCGCGAGACCGATCAGGCCTCGCGCGAGCGGCTGCGAGAGACTCGAGAAGGAGCTGGCCGAGGTCAAGGAGAAGCGCTCGAGCCTGCAGGCGCAGTGGGAAACCGAAACGGGCGGACTCGAGAAGCTCGCGAAGATTAAGGCCGAGATCGAACAAACCAGGCTTGCGATCGAAAAAGCCAAGCGCGAGTACGACCTGAACAAGGTCGCCGAGCTGCAGTACGGCAAGCTCGCGGCGCTGAAGAAGGAGCTGGGCGCCGAGGAGCAGAAGCTGATCGAGAAGCACTCCGGCGGCAAGCGACTGATCAAGGAAGAGGTGGACGAGGACGATATCGCCGAGGTCGTCGCGCGATGGACCGGCATTCCAGTCGTCGCGCCTGCTCGAGGGCGAGGTGCAGAAGCTCGCGCATCTCGAGGAGCATCTGCACAAACGCGTGATTGGCCAGGACGAGGCGGTGATCGGCCGTGTCCGACGCCGTAATTCGCGCCCGCGCCGGACTCAAGGATCCCAACCGCCCGATCGGGTCCTTCATTTTTCTCGGCCCCACCGGCGTCGGCAAGACCGAACTCGCGCGCGCGCTGGCCGAGTTCCTGTTCGACAGCGAAGCCGCGATGATCCGCATCGACATGTCCGAGTACATGGAGAAGCACACCGTCTCGCGGCTGGTCGGCGCGCCGCCGGGCTACGTCGGCTTCGAGGAGGGCGGCCAGCTGACCGAGGCCGTGCGCCGCCGCCCGTACTCGGTAATCCTGTTCGACGAGATCGAGAAGGCGCACGCCGATGTGTTCAACGTCCTGCTGCAATTGCTCGACGACGGCCGGCTGACCGACGGCCACGGACGCACTGTCGATTTCAAGAACACCGTCGTGATCATGACGTCGAATATCGCCAGCCAGATTATTCTCGGCTTCAAGGGACAGGACTACGAGAAGATGAAGGCGCAGGCGCTGGAGGTCTTGCGCCAGAGTTTCAGGCCCGAGTTTCTCAACCGCGTTGACGAGGTTGTCGTGTTCCATCCGCTGGCCCGCGAAGAGCTGCGCCAAATAGTCGGCATCCAACTGGTGCGGCTGCGCGCGCGGCTCGAGGAGCGCAAGATCGAGCTCGAATTGACCGACAAAGCGCGCGATTATCTGGCCGAGCATGGCTACGATCCGTCGTACGGGGCGCGTCCATTGAAACGACTTATCCAGCGCGAGCTCGAGACGGCGCTGGGGCGGAAATTGCTCGCGGGTGAGATTCGCGACAGTTCGCGGGTCACGGTCGATGCGGGCGCTCGTGGGCTGGAGTTCTCCAGCCAGCCGCTGGCCAGCGCCGCCTGAGTACGCTGCCAATGCCCGGTAAAGCAAGGGCACTTCGATGCCAAAAAAAGGGCGCGGCGGCGTTTGACTCAGGCTTCATCCCGCCTGGCGGCGATTACAGCTACACTTACACCGTGCCGGGCACGTATCGCCGCTTTTGCCTCCCGCATGAGAAGGCGGGTATGGTCGGGGTGGTTGTCGTAAAGAAGTAGAGCCGGGAGATTTTCAGAAACGTGATTGCTCTGCCTGCCAGGATGATTCGCGTCGGGGGATTGATGCTCGCCGTTGCGATTGCGATCGCGGCGTTGCCGGCGCCGGCTGCTTGTTTCCCGTGGAGTATCGACATGTACCGCGGGCCGGCGATTCAGCCGTTCGCCGTGGCGCCGCGCGTCACTCCCGCGGACACAATTCCCGTTCATGGCGGAGAACCGCCGATGAGCCTTGAGCAGGCAACAATAAAGATGCACAACCCCTTGCAGCCGACGCCGGAAAACCTCGCCAAGGGTAAAGAGCAGTTCAATACCTACTGCGCGCCGTGTCACGGAGAATCGGCGCAGGGTAACGGCCCCGTCGCGCACATCCTGGCAAAGCCTCCGAAGAGTCTGCTCGTTGGCGCCATTAAGGATCGTCCCGACGGCTATATCTACGGCGCGATCCGCGACGGCGTCCTGTCGAGTCCCTCCTATGCTGAAGAAATGCCGGCCGAGCAGCGCTGGCGGGTCGTGATGTACCTCCGATCGATGCAGAGTGCAGCGGCCGCAAAGGCCAAGGTCGCGGGCAACTGACCCTCGCCGCAGCGCCACCCGCCAGCCTCCCATCATTGCGTTATGCGGCCCGAAGGGGGCGCTTTCCGTCATCGATTCAAACCGGTTTAATTGATTGTCGATTGCAGGCCTGACGCGGTTAATGTAGCCGATTCGGGTCACGGCGATGGAACCTTTCCGAGCCGGTGACGTATTGCTATGGGCGATGTGAATCGAGGAGTTGCGATGCCAGCGACAAAAATCGGCGGTGCGTTGATGCTTGCGATCGCGACTATCGCATTAGCCGCCTCGCTCGCGCGCGCTGCGGAGTCTCCGCTTTCTGAAGCGCAGCTCGTCGAAATCGCAATCGAGGCGAACCCCCAGGTCAAGTCGGCGCGCTACCGATGGGACTCCGCGGTCCATTCGATCAAGCAGACCGTCGCGCCGAACGACCCGGTCTTCACTTACACGAACGGCGACAGTATCAAGAATCCGTTCGGGCGCGCATCGCTGCGCGAGTTCAACTTCACCGAGACGTTTCAATTCCCCGGCAAAGCGCTCCATCAGCGCGACCAGGCCGAGATTGCCGCCGAGGTTGCGCATCTTGCACTCGCGGCGACGGTTCGCGACGTCCGTGCCGCGACCGAGACCGGCTATTATCAGTTGGTGCTCGACCAGGCCCTGGCCGACGTCAACGACGAGAATATCCGCAACCTCGACCAGGTGGTCAGAGTCACCGAGACGGCTTACTCGGCCTCGGCGGTGCCGCAGACCGACGTGATCAGCTCCGAGTTCGACCTCGCCGCGGCGCGCCAGCTTCAACGCCAGTACCGGACGGCAGTTGCAAACGATGAGACCGCTTTGAATCTGCAACTTTATCGCCCGGTGGGCTCGCCATTGTACGTGGATCGAACTCTCAAACTGGAGGCCCTCACCGCGCCGCTCGACGCGCTTACCGATCGCGCCTACGCAGTCCGACAGGAAATCCTCGAAGCAGCGCTCGCGGAGCGCAACGCGAATACCGCCCTCTATCTTGCCAAGATGGAGTACCTGCCGGACTTCACCGCGGGCGTCCAGTACGACCAATACCTGGTTCCCGGCATGGCCCCAAGAGCGAGTCAGCAGAACGATTGGGCCGGCTTCGTCGGTTTCAACCTGCCGGTCTTTTTCTGGCTCAAGCAGGACGAGGACGTTGCGCGCGCGAAGGCCAATCTGCAAGCCGCGCGGTCCGATCAGGCGCTAATTAAAATCCAGACCGCCGCCGCGGTTGCCACCTTGTTCCGCAGCGCGCAGTTCGCCTACGAAACCACCATCCTCTATCGCGATTCGCTGATTCCCCTGGCGCGGCAGAACCTTCGAGTCGCGCTGACCGCCTATCAGTCTGGTAAAATCGATTTCGTGACGCTCTCGACTGTACTGCAACGCGAGTACGCTGCGCGCGTGAATTACCTGCAAGCAGCAAATCAATTTCTGGCCGGCGAAGTTTCGCTCGAGCAGGCGATTGGAGCGCCGTTGCATCAATGATCCGGCGCAATTTGAATCCCATCGCGATCGCTGCGCTGGCAGCCGCCATCGGCACCGCATTTTCGGTCGGTGGATGCCACAGCGACTCGGCCGGTAGCGCCGCCGCGGTTCCTGAAGCAACCCCCGCGGTGCGGCTGGTTCGGCAGCAGGGACTTGAGATGCTTCAGTTCAATTCCGCCGACGTTCCCGGTCTGGTGATGGAGCAGGTGCACAACGCCGAGCTGCCGGGCCTGCTGGAAACATCCGGGCAGATCACCTACGACGATCGCAAGGTCTCCACGATCGTTTCGCGAGTGCAGGGGCGAATCGAGCAAACGCGCGTCTCGCTGTGGGACAACGTTCAGCGCGGCGAAAAAATCGTCGCGCTCTACAGCCCCGACTTCATGACCGCGCAAGCCGAGTATCTCCAGGCTCACGACTCTTCAAATCTGATCGCGGCGCCCGGCGTCGGCGCTTCGTCGGATTTTGCCGGCAATCTATTGCTGGCTGCCAAACGCAAACTGCAGTTTCTCGGGATGAGCGATGCCGACATCCAGGCCATCAAGGCGCCCGATCCTACAATCTGGATGCGCGCGCCGATCAGCGGCACGGTCGTCGACAACAAGGCGCAGCGCGGCGCCGCCGTCAATCCGGGCGACGTACTTTTCTCGCTCGGCACGCTCGACGACGTCTGGATCACCGCAGACATCTACGAGGACGATCTCGCACGCGTGCGCATCGGCCAGCAATTGTCCGCCGTAACCACCGCTTTTCCCGATGAAGTGTTCAAGGGTGTGATCGCCCGCATCAGTCCGAATATCGATCCCACCACGCACACGCTTCAAATACGCTGCCAAGTGAAAAATCCCGGAGCCAGGCTCAAACCGCAGATGCTCGCGAAGGTGACCATCGTCACGCGGCCCGGCCAGGCGCTGGTAATCCCTCAGGACGCTCTCGTATTCGACATTGACAACTATTACGCATTCGTCGAGGTAAGCCCCGGCATGTTCGAGCATCGCAAGGTCTCGATCGCGTCGTGGAGCCGCGTCGGCTACACGCGCGTGCTCTCCGGGCTCAAGGCCGGCGACCGCGTGGTCAGCGGCGAGACCCTCCAGGTAAACGCGCTTTGGCACGAGGCTCACGGGGAAAGTTCCTAGACCCGGCGCTATTGCCGGTCGCAGCGGGAATCTTTGGCTAAGCGATGATTCGATCGTTGATGGCGCTGGCGTTGCGCGAGCGAGTAGTCGTAATCGGCATCGCGCTGATGCTGCTGCTGGCCGGTGCCTTTTCGTTCTCGCAACTGGATATCGAGGCGTATCCGGATCCGGTTCAGCCGCTGATCGAAGTCCTGACGCTGCCCAACGGTCTCAGTGCCGAAGAAGTTGAAAAGCTCGTCACGGTGCCGACCGAATACGGTCTGGGCGGGATGCGCAATCTTCGAGGCGATGCGCTCGATCTCGCTCTACGGACTATCGGACATTCGCTGTTACTTCTCGTGGGACAGCGACTACTACTGGGACCGCATCGAGACCATCAACCGGCTCTCGTTTCTCAGCCTGCCGCAGGGCGTGACGCCCGGAATTTCGCCGGAAAATCCTATCGGCGAAATTTACCGCTACACGGTCGAGAGTCCCGATCACGATCTGACTAACGAGAAGACAATCGAGGACTGGGTCCTCGAAAAGCAAATCAGCACGGTGCCGGGCGTCGAGGACGTTTCGGGTTTCGGCGGATTGACCAAACAGTTCCAGGTCGAAGTCGATCCGCACAAGCTCAACTACTACCAGATTCCCCTCTCCACGTTGATCGCGGCGCTGCAGAACTCGAACACCAATTCCGGCGGCAACTATCTGAGCGTCGGCGAGCAGGCTTTCGACGTCCGCGGGCTGGGCTTTTTCCGCAGTCTCGACGACATCCGCAACGTCGTGCTCAACGCCAACAAGTCCACCCCGATCAAGGTTTCCAACGTCGCCAATGTCGATGTCGGCTACGCGCCGCGGCTCGGAATCGTCGGCAAGGACAATCAGAACGAGGTCGTCACCGGCATCGTCCTGATGCGCAAGTACGGCAACACGATCGAAACGCTCAAGGGCGTCGAGGCCAAGGTCCGCGACCTCAACACCTCAGGCATCCTGCCCAAGGGCTACAAGGTCGTGCCGTATTACGACCGCACGACACTGGTCAGGACCACGCTTCACACGGTGATCGAGAATCTTACCATCGGGATGGCGCTGGTCTTTCTGGTGCTGATTTTCTTTCTCGGCAACTTGCGCGCCGCGATCATCGCCGCGATTAACATCCCGCTTGCGCTATGCGGGGCGTTCACGCTGATGCACGTGACCAGATACGCCCGCCAATCTCATTTCTCTGGGCGCGATCGACTTCGGCATCATCATCGATACCACCGTCATCGTGATGGAAAACATCGAACGCCACCTCACTGCGTCCGAACACCCGAGCGAGAGTTATCGCCATCGAATTCTGGCGCGCCGCGCAGGAAGTCGGCGGCCCGATGTTCTTCTCGACGCTGATTTTCGTGATCGCATTCCTGCCGCTGTTCACGATGCGCGGCGTCGAGGGCGCGATCTTCTCACCGATGTCGCACACCTATGCGTTCGCGCTGGCCACCGCGATTCTGCTCGCCGTCACGTTGTCGCCGGTGCTGTCTTCGTATTTCTTTGCGAAGGGGATGCGAACAATTCGCAACCCCATCTGGCTGGGAATCGCAGCGTTCTACCACGGACTGTTTGTCCGGGTCCTGCGCTGGCCGCGGTTGACGTTGACCGTAATTGTTCTGATGGTGGCGGGAGTGCTGTCGCTGTTTCCACTGCTGGGCGGGCAGTTTCTGCCCAAGCTCGAGGAAGGAAATATCTGGGCGCACGCGACGATGCCGCTGACGATCTCGCTCGAACACGGCGCCAGGCTGTGCAATCAGATGCGCGCCATCTTCAAGAGCTTCCCGGAGGTCACCACGGTTGTGTCGCAGCTCGGCCGCCCCGACGACGGCACCGAGACCACGGGTTTTTTCAACATCGAATTCTCGGTCGATCTCAAGCCCGACACCGAATGGCCCGCAGGGATCAACAAACCCAAACTGGTCAAGCAGATCGACGACAAACTTACACAGCAGTTCCCGGGCGTAAGCTTCAGCTACTCGCAAAACATCGAAGACAACATCGACGAAGCGCTCTCGGGGGTAAAAGCCGGCGAAAACGCGATCAAGGTTTTCGGTCCGGACCTGGCGACCGACGAACGAATCGCCAACAATATCAGGGAAACATTGGGCGGAGTTCCCGGCGTCGTCGATCAACTGGTTTTGCGTTCGATGGGTCAGCCCAATCTGCTGATCACCCCGGACCGCGCCGCTTGCGCGCGCTACGGGCTCAACGTCGGCGACATCGGCGCCGTCGTGCAGGCGGCAATCGGCGGCCAGGCCGTCACGCAGGTACTCGACGGCGACCGGCGCTTCGACCTGGTCGTGCGATGGAAGCCGGAGTACCGCCAGAGTCTCGATGCGGTCCGCCAGATTCGCGTCAACCTCCCGGCTGGCGGTCAAATTCCGCTCGATCAGGTTGCCAAGGTCGAGACCGCCGAAGGCGCTTCGTTCATTTACCGTGAGGCGCTGCAACGCTACGTGCCGGTCCGATTTTCGGTTCGCAACCGCGATTTGCAGAGCACCGTCGATGAGGCCAAGCGCCGAATCGCGAAGGAAGTCCATCTTCCCGAAGGCGTGTATCTGGAATGGTCTGGCGAGTACGGTGAGCTTCAGGCCGCCAATCGCCGCCTCATGATCGTCGTGCCGTTTGCACTGTTGCTCATTGCCGGTGTCCTCTACGGCGCCACGCAATCGCTCATCGACACCTTCATCATCATGGCGCAGATTCCGGTCGCGTGTCTCGGCGGAGTCCTCGCGTTGATTATCACCGGCACATCGTTCAGCGTGTCGGCGGGCGTCGGCTTCATTTCGATTTTCGGAATCGCCGTGATGGACGGTATTCTGCTGAGCTTCTACATCCGCCGCTTGTGGGACGAAGGGCATCCGTTCATCGAGTCGATCATCACTGGCTCCGACCGTCGCCTGCGCGCCACGATGATGACCGATTTGGTTGACGCGCTCGGCCTGCTGCCCGCGGCGATTTCGACACGAATCGGCGCTCAGACGCAGCAGCCGCTGGCGATCGTCGTAATCGGCGGCGCGCTGGCGATCATGCTGCTGACGCGAATTCTGCAGCCGGTGTTGATCTATCTGTGCCATCCCTGGCTGCGCCTTGCCGATCAGAACCGCGCGCGCGTGACCCAGCCTGTCGATCTCGATCGGGTCTGACAACGAAAAACGAAAAACGAAAAACGAAAGCGAAACGCAGCGGACGCTGATCGCCAAGCCTCGCCGCGCACCGCTAACCGTGGTAAACGGGCGCAAGGAGGATCCGAGCGATGGAATTCGAGATGCTCGCGAGCGGCTATGGCCTGCTCGAAGCGCCGCGTGTCGATGATCTCGGCCGTCTCTACTTCAGCGACATTCCCAACGGTGGCGTTTACCGGCGCAATCCCGGCGGCAGCGTCGAAACGCTGATCCCGAAGCGCAAGGGCGTCGGCGGCATGATCTTCAACGCCAGCGGCGGCCTGGTGCTCACCGGCCGCGGCCTGATTCATTGGGATGAGAAGACCGGCAAGAGCCGCAATCTGTTCGCCGCATGGGGCGGCAAGCCCGTCAGCATGAACGATCTGACGACCGACGATCACGGCAGCATTTACACCGGAACCATCAACTTCGATCCGTTGAGCAACGACCAGCCGATTCCGGGCAGCCTGTTCCGCATCGATCCTCCCGGTCGCGCGGTGAAGTTGTGGGACGGCATCGAGCTCAGCAACGGGCTCGGTCTCAGCCCCGATCGCAAACACCTGTATCACTCCGATTCCCCCACCGGCGCGGTGTGGGTTTACGACGTCACCCACGAACGGGGCGTCAAGGACCGGCGCGTCTTTGCCAGGATGCCCGAGGGAATGCCCGACGGGCTGGCTGTCGATGCGCAAGGCGGCGTGTGGGTTGCGGCTGTGCGCGCCGGCGAGGTCGTCCATTTCTCGAAAGACGGGGCCGTAGCCGGGCGAATCAAGTTGCCGGCCACGATGGTGACCAGCTTGGTCTTCGGAGGCCGCGACATGCGGGATCTCTACGTCGTGACCGCCGACAACACCGACGATCCAAATCGCAAGGGAACGATTTTCCGCGCGCGCGCCGAGGTGCCCGGCCTGCCCGTGCCGAAAGCGAATTTTTAGTTTTTCACTTCTTAACTCTCGACGGCAGCCCGGGCCTCGATCGGATCCTCCGGCGGCTGCCCGCGCGATCCAGCCAGCAGTGCGCCCGCTGCGATCGTCAATACGAATGCGCCAACCCGCATCGCGGCGGCCATCGGACCCGCCGGCAATCGTTCGCCGAACGCGATCATCCCGCCGGCGATCGGTACGATGTTCGACAGCGCCCCCGACAGCGGCATCGCTATTATCCCGCGCGCCGAATGAAACGAGTTCTGCAGCAGGACAATCCCGGCGATGTTGGCAACGATCAGGCCGTACACGTAAGGATTCGATACGATTCGAAGCGCGAGCGAAGCGGCGCCGCTGGCGATGAACTCTTCCGTCATCGCCTTGGTGAACAATCCCCCCAGGCCGAACGCGACGCCGGATAGAATCGCCGGCGCGGCGCCGCTGGCGTTCAGCCGCGCGACCGCCATCGGCGCGAGCCCTGCGACCGTCAGCAGCGCGGATAACATCAGCAGCGTTCCAGGTTCGAACGAACCTTCGATCTCGCCGGCCTGAACCGACAGCGTAAGCATCAGCATCCCGAACACGATCGCGCCGATGCCGACCCATTCGCGCCGATTCGCGCGCTCGCCAAGAATCGCGACCGATGCGATTACGAACAGCGCGATTCCGCCCTGCATCATCACCGCCACCATCGATATCGGCGCCCTCGACACCGCAATCACGTAGAACGCCCAGCCCGCGGTCTGCACGCCAAGTCCGCCGATCCACATGGGATCGCGAATCCATGCGCCGATCGCGCCGATTGCATTCGCGCCCGCCGCCATTGGCAGATGCGCCGAGCGGCTCTTCATCATCAGCAGGCCGAGCGCCATCAGCACGCTGGCAACGAGTGCGATTGACAAGTAGAGGATCACCGACTTCAGTTCTTCACTTCGCGCATCGCGCCGCCTCGGACTACCTTGAACTGGCGTCCGGCCCACATCACTTTGTTGCTGAGCAGGCTGGCAAACCAGACCCCGGTCATTATCAGGTCCTTGATCGGAACCATCCAGAGCCCGGTCAGCATCTCGGGCATCTTGACCACGCGGCCGACGATTACCGCCGACATCGCGAGCCGCGCCGCAACTACCAGCACGAATGCCGCAAAAGCCGCGGCGCTGCCGCGTGAGATCGCCAGCCCCATCAGCGCCCAGAACGGGCCATGCATCAGGATTGTCGCGATGCTGATCGGGCGCACGGTGCGGTAGGTGCGCGCCCAGCGGAGCTGATGATGCCAGAATTCAGCGAAACTCTTTTCCTCGCACGTCAACGTGACCAGCGAATCGGACAGTTTGATCTCGTAGCCCTGCCTGTTGGCGAAGTTGCCCAGGCAGAAGTCGTCGGCGAGCATGTCCTTGACCGCGCGGAATCCGCCCGCGGCCTCCAGCGCCCGGCGTTTGATGGCGATCGTCGCGCCGAGTGCATAATGCATCGGCTCGATCATTTCGGCGAGCAGAATCTGCGGTAGAAAATCGGTGTTGACGTAAAGCGCCTCCAGCCGCGACGCGAACGAGCCGCCCGGGCGCGCCCGATACGCGCAGGTCACGATGCCGATCTTCTCGTCGGAGATCAGTTCGCCGACAATCCGCTTGAGGTAGTCGCGCTCGACGGACACATCAGCGTCGCTCAGTACGAACACTTCGGCCTTCTCGGCCCGATCCGCCATTTTGATCAGCTTGGCGATCTTGTGATTGCTGCAGTCGGGCTCTTCGCCTACGACCAGCGTGATGCTCGCGAACTGGTAGCGTTGGCGGATTGCGACCGGAACTTCGGCGGCCGCATCGTCGTAGTTCTCGACGCCAAAATAAAAGTCGGCCCGCGGGTATGCGATTTCCAGAAAGCTGACCAGATTGGCCGCCAGCGAATTGCTGGTCCCGTGCAGTGGCTTCAGCACCGCCACGCGTGGCGCAATCTTGGGCAGCGGGGGCAGGGCAGAAGTCGTGCGCCGGGCAAACCTGAGTGCAGCGACCGTCGCCGCGGCGTAGTAGAACAACGACACGCACACGGCCGCAGCCGGTAAAGCCATCCAGATTGTCATCGAATGATTCGCGCGGCAATCTGACCCGGCGCGACAGATGGCGCCACCGACATCATGTGGCTGCGGACCTCGCGCTGGCCGCTTGCTCGCGCCCGGGATTCGCCGTCAGGCCGGCGCCTGCTGAGCCGTCTGATGCCGTCGCTGGCGCATCGTCGAAAGAAACTGCCGCCCCTCGTTCAGCATTCGCTTGGTCTCTTCCATCGACGTCATCATCTTCTTGACCGATTTGAAGATGTACTTGCGGGCGGAAGTAGAAGCTGCGATAGAAGCGCTCGACCGCGCCGTAAATCTCGTCGTTGGTCAGTCCCGGATAGGTGATCGTGCACTTCTGATAGCCCGATTCATCGAGCAGCGGATCGACCGCCAGAAATCCGTTCTCGGTCACGTAGTCGAACAGCTCCGTGCCCGGGTACGGCGACGCGAGCGACACCTGGATCGTCTCGCAGTCCATCTCGCGCGCGAACCGGATCGATTCCTCGATCGTCTCCTTGTTCTCGCCGGGAAGTCCCAGGATAAAAGTCCCGTGAATCAGGATTCCCAGTTCGTGGCAATCCTTGGTGAAGCGCCGCGCCCGATCGATTCGCACGCCCTTCTTGATGTTCTTCAGGATCTCCGCATTGCCCGACTCGTACCCGACCACGAACAGCCTGAGCCCGCTCTCCTTCATGATCTTCAGCGTTTCATAATCGACGTTGGCGCGTGAATTGGTGGACCACGTGATTCCGAGCGGCTTCAGCAACTGCGCGATTTTGCGCGCGCGGGCCGGGTCTGCCGTGAAGGTGTCGTCGTCGAAGAACAGTTCCTTCATCTTCGGGAACTTCGACTTCATCGCCGCCACTTCCTCGTACACATTCTTCGGGCTCCGCACGCGGTAGCGATGGCCCTGCGTGACCTGCGGCCACAGGCAGAACGTGCATCGCGCCGGGCATCCGCGCCCGGTGTACATCGACACGTACGGATATTGGCAGTACGGGCTGTTGTACTTCAGGTAGTCGAGGTTCTTTTCATATACCTCGGTGACGAACGGCAACTTGTCGAGTTCTTCGTCGGTGAGCGCCGCACGATCGGGATTGTGATGCAGCCCGCCGTCTTTCTGATAGCTGATCCCGCCGATCGTGCTCCAGTCGCGGCCCTCCGCCACTTCCAGCATCGAGTAGTCGAATTCCTTGCGCGCAGCGATATCGATCGCCGGTGACAGTTTCAGCGTTTCGGCAGGCCGCGCCGTCGGATGCCCCCCGACCATCGCGATGATTGCATCGGGATTCGCGGCCTTGATTGCTTCCGCAGTGCGCGCATCCATCCGTAAAGACGGCGTCGAGGTGTGAATCACGACCAGGTCGTAGTTCTTCGCCTCGTTAACGGTCATCTCGACCGTGTAGTTATGCGGCGGCGCGTCGAGCAGGCGTGCGCCCGGGATCATGCCCGCCGGATAAGCCAGCCACGTCGGGTACCAGAACGACCAGACCTCGCGCGTCGCTTGGTAACGCGAGCCCGCTCCCCCGTCGAAGTCCTCGTACGAGGGCGGATTCAGAAAAAGCGTCTTCATCACATCCATAGGCAAAGCATATCCCACAGGCCTGTCCGCTTGGTTAGTCAGCGACTATACAAATCGCGACCCCCGAAGGCAACAATCCGCGAAAATTAGGTGCTGGTTCAGTTTGTCAACCTGAAGACTGCGACGGGCGCGATTCTGACTAATCGAATAGAGCCGGAAAGAGCAATTCATACCCTCTGTTGTGGTTTTGGGACGGCGGTCCTCCATCGGTAGCTTCGTTCCGTCAGAAATTATTTGTGCCAGACGCGGGCGTCGCCCGATTTCGGGCGAGCGCGCGGGCGTGAAGTATCCTGGCGGTTGACCATAGCGTACGCATAGCACGCCAAATCCGCCGGGGTCAGGCTGAATAGTTCATCCCCAAAATCTTGACCTGAACCGGTGCCGAAAATTATGGCCGCTTTCCGACCATTTCTGTTTGCTCGACCCGCAAAACCACGCATTTTCGCGGCTTTTTTAGTCGATCACGGCGCGGCAGGGGCTGGCCCCTGCATCCGCGCGACGATGATCATGCGCCGCGTGCTTATCGCATACGCCTCGCTATCGAATCCCCCGAACACCGCCGTCACGTGCAGCCCCGCGCGTTCCAACAGGCGGGTCATCTCGGTCAGCGTGTAGAGCCGGATGATATGTCCGATCGACTGGCGGCGGCGTCCCTTCGGGTCCACTACGATGAAATGCACGTGCATGCGGCTCGTCGCGAGATCCAGGTCGCGCCGCTCGACGTACAAAGTTCCGTCCGCGCCGGTATGCCAGTCGTTCTGGATATAGTTATCGATCGCCCACTCGCGGTTGAGCATGTCCAGCAGAAGCCGTCCGCCGGCTTTCAGCGCCTTGGCCGCCGATTCC
Source organism: Binataceae bacterium (SeqCode) (assembly GCA_963803045.1). Taxonomy (GTDB): domain Bacteria; phylum Desulfobacterota; class Binatia; order Binatales; family Binataceae; genus Binatus. The sequence continues at coordinate 14,474 of CAWDLC010000034.1, forward strand.
AGCACTTTCAAATCCTCGGCTTCAGACTCCAGGTAGCCGAACGAGGAGTACATATTGACGATTGCGTCAAACTTGTTTTCGAACGGGATCTTGCGCATGTCGGCGGCCACGGTCTCGATTGTGACCTTGCTCGCTTTGGCCGCCTGCTTCGCGAGCTCCAGATACTCGGGATTCAGATCGAGACCGGTTACTCGCAATCCGCGTTTCGCCAACTGGATCGAATGCCGCCCTTGGCCACAGCACAGGTCGAGCACCGACGCGCCCGGCTTCAGCTCGAGCGCGCTCGCAACGAAGGCGCTCTCTTTTTCAGCCCGCTCCTCGGTGAACGTGTGGCCATAGACGTTCAGGTAATCGGTGCGAAAAAAGTCCACGTACCAGGCAGAGCCTTGCGATGCCATCGCGATTCCCCTCAAGCTGTGCAAGTGGGTTGATAATTCAAGTTGACGCGCCAGGTTAACGCGCATGGAACGCATGAAGATCGCATAACCCGCCCGCAGGATCGAGTCTCCGCCGTCCTGTGGCCCCATTGGTTTCAATGGTGCTACGGTCTTGCGCGAAAGCCGCGCCATGCAATCTGAGCCGGCCGGCCAGAGAGTACGCAAAGAGAGAGTGAGAAGTCAGCTTGGACAAGATTTCAGTACTGGCGAGCGGTGGCCTGGACAGCTCGGTTTTGATCGCGAAATTGGCAACCGCCGCCCAAGTTTACCCGATCTACGTGCGATGCGGTTTCGCGTGGGAAGAGATGGAGCTCGATGGCCTTCAATCCTTCCTCGACGCGCTCCAGAACCCGAACGTGATGCCGGTAACCGTGCTCTCCGTCCCCACCGGCGTCTTGTACGGCGACCACTGGAGCGTGTCGGGCGCGAGCGTTCCCGGCGCCGACGAGCCCGATGAGAACACGTACCTGCCGGGCCGCAACATCATACTGATTGCGTTGGCGGCCGTTTGGGGCAGCACGCACGGCGTCTCACGCATCGCGATCGGATCGCTGGGCGGTAACCCCTTTTCCGATGCGACCCCTGAGTTCTTCGAGAGCTTCGCCCGCGCCCTAAGCATGGGACTGGGACGCAATGTGATGGTCGAGGCGCCCATGAGAGGTCTCCATAAGGATGACCTGATCAAGATGTTCAAAGACCTGCCGCTCGAGTTGACCTTGACCTGCATGGCGCCGAAAAAGGGCGCTCAGCACTGCGGGCAATGCAACAAATGCCGCGAGCGTCAGCTCGCCTTTCACAACGCGGGTGTTGTGGATCGCACCGTTTACGCCGGATAGCAGTATCTGAGGATGGATTCGGCCGCCTAGCGCGGATTCGACCTATGACAGCCTCTTAACAGACGGGAAGTCCGAAACCCGTAAGGGGTTTCGCGAATCCGAAATCCACCCCTTTTTCCTTACTCAGGTGCAGGGACCGAGGCCTGTGCTGACCCGCTCATTTCCCGGCACCCTGCAATTTGATCACCTGCTCCGCATTTCCCGCGTTGTCAAAGATGGTCACCGCGGAGGACACCGGACCCTGCACAGCCGGAGCGAATTGCACGGTGAGCTTGCACTTTTTCTTCGGTAAGAGCTGCGCGGAGCAGTTCGAGGCACTAACCTCAAATTCCTGCGGGCTGGTAGCAGAGACCGTCGCCAGCGGGTTCTCGAAGGTGATCGGCGGTCTTCCCTTCTTGGCCGGATTGCTGAGCGTCAACTTTACGCTTTTGACACTGCCCACTTTCACTTTGCCGAAATTCTCCGCCGACGGTGTGACGTTCAGCGGCCCGGGAAACCCGATTGGCGTCGCCGTGGGTGTCGCGGTCCGCGTGGGCGTCGCGGTCTTGGTCGCTCTCGGCGTGGCGGTGCGAGTCGCGGTTCGCGTGGGCGTCGCAGTCTTGGTCGCTCTCGGCGTGGCGGTGCGAGTCGCGGTTCGCGTGGGTGTCGCGGTTCGCGTTCTAGTAGCAGTAGCCGTTGGCGTAGCTGTGGCAGTCGCAGTCGCCGTTGCAGTTGGCGTGCTGGTGGCTGTGGCGGTCTGAGTGGCGGTCGCAGTCGGCGTGCTAGTGGCAGTGGCCGTGGCTGTTGGCGTAGCCGTGGCAGTTGCCGTTGCAGTCGGCGTGCCGGTCGCCGTGGCTGTTGCCGTAGTCGTGGCAGTCGCGGTCGCCGTTGGCGTCGCCGTGGGTGTCGCGGTCGCAGTCGCTGTCGCGGTTGCGGTCGCAGTGCTAGTCGCAGTGGCCGTGGCGGTCTGAGTGGCGGTCGCAGTCGGCGTGCTAGTGGCAGTGGCCGTGGCTGTTGGCGTAGCCGTGGCAGTTGCCGTTGCAGTCGGCGTGCCGGTCGCCGTGGCGGTCTGAGTGCCGGTCGCAGTCGGCGTGCTAGTAGCGGTAGCCGTGGCTGTTGGCGTAGCCGTGGCAGTCGCAGTCGCGGTGGCCGTTGTCGTGGCAGTCGATGTTGCGCTCGCGGTGGCGGTCGCAGTTCTCGTGGGCGTGGCGGTGGCGGTCGCCGTCGGCGTAGGACTTGCCGTGGAGAATGCCATCACCAAGTTGTATGCATTGACGGTTCCAATGCCGGTCGCGAAGTCCCATCCGGCGCCCGCCGGATACGCGGGCAAAAACGCCGAGCTCGAGGTGGACAGCACGCCATACGTGCCCGATGGCGTATAACAATTGTTTGAGCCCGTGCAGTTCACGTCCATGTCACCCAGGGTCACGTCATAAAAGATGCACGAGCTGGCCACGCCGTTGCCCAGTGTCGAGTTGCAGGCCGAGCTGCCGGACGCGCCGTACTCGGTGCTGGCGAGCGAGTAGTAGGTCGGATTCGGGTTGCCTTGGCGCTGCCCGCTCCTCTGGTTCGCGAGCGCCTGAATCGCGGCCATTATCGGCGAGGAGACCGACGTCCCGCCAAAGCCGGACCAGGTGTCGGGAGCGCCGGAGCAGGAAGCCCCGCCATAAGTAGCGTCGGAATAGCAAACCACATAGTAGTGGCCCCAGATTCCATTGGCGGCGAACAACGAGACGTCCGGAATGTCGCGCACACCGTCGCTCGGGTTGCCGAGCACCGATTGCCAGCCAGGCTTGGGATATCCCTTGCAGGTCCCGCCGACGACGCCACTGCTCGACGGTTTTCCACTGGCGCAGCCGCTCGGGCCGCCGCTGCCCGAGGCGGTAGTCAGGAGGGAATCATCCTTAGCGATCGAGCTGTTGCAGAAGCCGCTCGAGCCATAGGTTTGAGTGTAGCCTTCGATGTCGGCGATCAGCTCGCTGGCACAAGAATCGTTCCAGGGAATTTCAGGAACGTAGGAGAGCGCCGAGCCATAAGTTGCCCCGTTGTTCGTCGACGACTTCCAGTAAGTGCTGTTCGTGCCCGCGTAAGTATCGCCGAAATCGGTACCGCCCACCGACACGTCATATGGCGTCGAGGTGAATCCGCTGACTGCGATGCCGTGAGTCGCATTCTTCGAGCCGGCGTCGGAGCTGGCCGCGCCCTCGTCGCCCGCCGACACAAACACCGACACGCCCGCGGTAACCGCCTGCTGATACAACGAGTTGATGGACGCGTTTGCCGTCGCGCCGAGCTCCGACTCGGACTCGCCATAGCTGATGCTCACGATCGCCGGCGGCGTTCCTGAGGCGTTGAGCAGGTTCTGCAGCGCGATGAAGCCGCCGAACGTGGTGGTGTCGGCGCACGAGGCTAGCTCGATCGCGGCGCTGGGAGCCGCGGCGCTCGCCCATTCCACGTCGATCGCCGCCTCGGCGTCGTCGCTATTGACGCCCGGGTCGGTGCAGTTGCCGGGATGAACCTGGCTCAACGAACCTCCCGGGTAGGCACTTGCCAGGCCGAACGTCGAACGGAACGTGTTCCAATCCCCAGGGTCGTTGTACAGGTCGCTGTCTTCGACCACCACGATCGTCTGTCCCTGGCCCGAATAACCCGCCGCAAACAGCGGGTTGAGATTGTAGATGGTGGCCAGGTCCGCAGGCCCGACCAACTGATAACCGCTGCTGGTCGTGTAGTCCGCGCGCGGCTTGTTCATCGGACGCGGCCTGAAGTTGTTCAGCGACACGACGCCGACAACCGCGGGCGCCAGCGCGGCGGGAATCCGCGGGTCGCTCATGTTGGCGATATGCGCCGCGCCGTTCACCTCGAGATTGTGAATCTCGGTGTGGAAGGCCTCGCGCACCATGCCGGCGGTGCCCGAGAAGTCAATCATCATGCCGTTGGGATAGACCCGGTTGACGGTGAAGTAGTGCGACTTGAGCCAATTTGTGATCGTGGCGAGGTCTTGCGCCGCCAGTCCGTATCTCTGCCCGAACTCCTGCGCGGTCAACCAGTGATGATAGTTCGGCGATTTGGGATCGGCGAGTTCATCGAGGTATTTTTCGAGTGCTTGCTCCTGCTCGGGAGCGCGGCGCAACTGGAGCATCACGTGCTCCATCGCAACGTCGTCCGCGACCGGACCGCGGTCATTGGCCGCCGTCGCTTCTGGGCGCGTGTTGCCCGCGAGCGTGACCAATTTGCCCTCGCTGATCGCCTCGGTGATCAGAACGCGCGCTTGTGATACTGCCCCCACAATCTGCTGGTAACCTGCGATCGCTGCGATGAATATCGTGCAGCACAAGAACATTCGGATGCGGTTCATGGAACGGAGTTCTGATGGTTTCATTCGGCGTCCCCCGAAGGCTCATGACTTGCCCTCGCACCGACCGCACGGTCCTGCATCTCAATACCCCGTCGAGCGATACTCACAGCTGCTCTCCCGACGCATAATATCGCTATAACTGGGCGTAGCAAAACAGGATGTGATGGTTTTCTCACTCCCTAAAAGCGCGGCTAGACCCCCCCCGCGAGCGGAGTCTGCGGAGCCGAGGGACCCCGGCTCCGGGGTTCTCCTTACTCGGTGCAGGGACCCGGGGCCCCTGCGGTTTCGCATTCTTTAAAGGGCTGTGACTAAGTGGCTTCCGCTTCCGCCTCACCACCCGCAACTGGCGCTGGCGTCGTCACGAATGCGATCGCACCCGTCAGACCGCCCACCATCGTCGCCGCGAACCACAACAGCCCAAGCGCGATCGCGTCCTCTTTTCGCATTCCGGCCATCCCGAACAGCACCAGGTAGGCCGATTCGCGAATCCCCAGCCCATTCAGCGTCAGCGGCAAACTCGCAAACACGTTCGCAATCGGAACGCAAAGGATAAACAGCGAGAGCGGCACTGCCAGGCCAAGTCCTGCCGCCAGAATGTACTGGCATACCGCCAGCTCGATTTGCAGCACGAACGACAATGCGATCGCCGGGATAAGCGCCGCACGATTATGCAGATACGGCGCGACCAGGCCGCCCGCGCGGCGGACAGATCGTGGCATCAAATGAATCAGGCGCGCGACGAGTGGCGATGCGAGAAATCCCGCCATCGCGATCGCACCGATCACGACCGTCGGCGTGATGACCGAGCGCGGGAGCGGCGCGAAGTTCAGGAACATCGCCGCGATCGCCGCCAGCCAGAACAAGCTGATCAATCCCACGCCACGATCCGCCGCTACCGACGCGATTGCTTCGCCCATCCTGCCATGCCGCCGTCCGAGATAGACCGATCGCGCCGCATCGCCGCCGAGCAATCCCGGCACGAACAGATTCGTAAACATGCCGACGAATATGTAGGCGACAAACTCGCGATAGCGGCCGTGCACCTTCGCGATCGCGGCCAGGATTTGCCATCGACGCGCAACCATCACCTGACCCGCGAGGTAGAGTGCGACGGCTGCGGCAAAGCAGGCCGGACGCTCACGGCTGAGGACTCGAAAAATCGGCCGCGCGTCGTAATGCCACAACAAAACGGCGATCACTGCCACTCCCAACCCCGCCCGCATCGCAAACGCGCCATACGGATGTGCCGGCCGGGCGGCAGATGCAACCGCGGGCGCCGATGCGGCCTGCTCAGTTGAGGGTGATTGGTTCACGGCGCGAGATTCGTTCACGTCGGATAATTGCGCGTTTCTTTCCTTCGATTGCGATCACGTCGAAGTCGCCCAAGCGCTCCTTCATTCGCGCGAGATCGCCGGCGTCGAGCACGATCACGATGCGGCCCGGCTGGTCCCATCGCCGAAACATCTGCTCGTCACTATTCAGGAACCACTCGTGCGCGTCCGGGTCGAGTCGCGCGCCGAAGTCGAGTTCCGTGCGCCCGCCGAGCAGCACGACGCGGCGGCGATTGTAGAACGGCAGTGACTGAACGTAGCGATGGTAACAGATGATGGCCGCGTCGGGCGCCGTCTCTGCGATCGCGCGGCTGAGTCCGGCGTACGAGCGCATCGGCTCCGTCTCCAGCCGGGCCCATCCGCCCGCAATCAACGCAAACGCGAGCGTGACGACGATCGCCCCGAGTCCCGCGGGATTGCGGCGCGCAACGAACATCGAAGTCGTGACCGCACCGCCGGCCACCAGGATCGCGCCGATCGCGTACATCGCCGGCCGCGCCGCCATCACGTAAGGAGTGCGAAATTGCGGCGCCACGATCGCCGCGACGGTCACGCCGGCGCCCAACAGCGCAAGCATCGGGCCGCTCTCGATCAGTATCCGGGAATCCGGCAGCCGAATCGCGGCCCGTGAGTCTGCGGTCGGCCATGCGCATGAAACGAGTCCGTCGGCGATCAGCACGGCCAGCGGTGGGACGGCCGGCAGGATGTACGGGATCAGCTTCGCACTGGCGCAAGAGAAAGCGACCACAGTGAAGCCCGCCGCGACAATGCAGAAGCTTCGCGCCGGGTTACGCTGGGCAGCGCGCCAGGTGAGGAACGGCACGAGCAACGACCATGGAAGCAGTCCGACGGCGAGCACCGGAAGGTAGAAGTAGAACGCTTCGCTGTGGCTGTAGTCGGTCTCGAACACGCGTCTGAGATGCTCGCCGACGACGTAGAAGTCGAAGAAGCCCGGCTCGCCTATGGTCATCGCGACAAACCACGGCGCCGCGATCAGAATCGTGAGCAAAAGACCCGGTATCGCACGGAATTTCGCGATCGCGCCGCCCAGTTCGCGCCTACGCGTCAACCAAAGTAGCATCGAGAGAATTGGGATCGCCGCACCCACGGGGCCCTTGGTCATCACCGCCAAACCCATCGCGATGTAAGCGATCCAGCACCATCGACCGCTTTCTTGCCAGTGGAGATAAAGCGAGAAGGTTGCGATCGTCACCAGCGTCGTGAGGAGCATATCGGTCGTGAGCACCTGGGCCATCAACGCGTACAGCGGAGTCGTGGCGAGGATCGCGGCGGCAAGAACCGCGTGGCGGCGCCCGAACGCGCGAAGCGCAAAGAGGTAGGTCGCGAGTATTCCAGCGATTGCGGAGAGTGCGACGGGGAGCCGCGCGGCAAACTCCGAGACTCCGAAGATCCAGAAAGAGAGGGTAGTCAGCCAGTAGAGCAGTGGCGGTTTTTCGACATAGGCAACGTAGTTGAGATGCGGCACGAGCAGATTGCCGCTTTGCAGCATCTCGCGTGCAATCTCCGCGTAGCGCGCCTCGTCGGGCTCCCAGAGACCAAATGAACCGAGATGAAACACGCAGACTGCAAGCGAGAGCGCGACGATTGCACTGACGTCGTATGTGATCGGCGTCGCAGGCCAGCGCGGCGACGACGGCGGGGCGAATGCCGGCGAAGAGTTGTCGTTGCGAGCAATCCCGGACACGAGGATTGAGTCTAACGTGCCGGGACGGTGGCTAATAGCCGATGGCGCCGCCGCCCTTGCGCGAATCGAACGCGCCACGGAAATTTGCCGGTGCGATAGTGATCGCACCGACCGCTCCGAGCGCCGGCACGAGCTTGAGTTTGTAGCCCATCTGCTCGAGCGCGCTGCGGGTCGCCGCGGGCATCGCTTCTTCAACGATCACGACATCGGGCGCGGCCTGCTCGTGAATCCGCGGCTCTGCGACGGCGCTTGAAGGGTCAAGATGAAAGGCAAGGATGTTGAGCGCGACCTGCAACACGCCGCTGACGATGGTTGGACCGCCGGACCCGCCTGTCGTCATGACGGGCAGACCGTTCCTGGTGACGATTATCGGGGTCATCGACGAGAGCGGGCGCTTGCCGGGCCTTACCTCATTGGCGCGCTCACCTTCGAGGCGATACGCGTTGGGCACGCCGGGCGCGACGGCGAAATCGTCCATCTCATCGTTGAGGATGAGGCCGAGCGCCGGCACGCTCATCTTGGCGCCGAACACGGTGTTGATGGTGGTGGTCAGGGCAACCACGTTGCCGTCCTTGTCCGCGACGAGCAGATTCGATGTGCCATGATCGTGTGCAGGCGCTGGCGGTGGCGGCGGTGACTTTCTGTGCAGAGCACGCTCGAGCAATTCCTGAATATGGGCGTCGGTCAGCAGCCGTTCGATCTGGACACTTACGAAGGATGGGTCGGCGTATTGCTCCCGATCGATAAAACCCTGACGCATCACTTCGATCAGGCGTGCCAGGTACGGTGGCGAGTTGATGCCGAGGCCCGAGAGATGCCCTGAATCGAGCGCGCCGAGCATCTCGAGGACCACGCCGCCCGACGACGGCGGCGGCATCGCATAGACTTCATATCCCTGGTAGCGGCGGCGAATCGGGTCGCGCCAGACGGGACGATAGTTGGCGAGGTCGGCGGCGCCGATCAGTGCGCCGTGGGCCTTCATGAACGCGACCAGCGCGGTTGCGACTTCGCCGTGATAGAAATTCGCGACCGGATCGTCACCGAGGCGTCTGAGCGTCGCGGCGAGATTCTTTTCGACGATCATGTCGCCGGCCTTGGGCGCGGAGCCGTCGGACTTCAGGAAAACCTGGCTCAGTCCGGGGTCATTTTTGAGCTTGGGGGCGAGATGTGCGATTTCGCCGGCCAGATGCGGACTCGCGGCGAAACCGCCGTCGGCGAGTTTCTCCGCAGGCGCCGCGATTTGCTGAAACTTCATGGTGCCGAAGCGCCTGAGCGCGGCGTCGATGCCCGCGATCTCGCCCGGCACGGCGACCGCCAGGACGCCATCGCGCGCCAATTCCTCGTTGGGCTTGCCGTTGCGAAGGTACATGTCGGGACGGGCTTGAAGCGGGGCGGTTTCGCGATAATCGAGTGCGTAGAAAGCGTGGGTCTTCGCGATGTAGATCAGCATGAAGCCGCCCCCGCCAATTCCGCACGCGGCAGGATTGGTGACGCCCACTGCCAACGCGGTAGCCACAGCCGAATCGACGGCGTTGCCGCCGTGTTTGAGTATCTCGACGCCTGCGCGCGCGGCGTCTTCGCTTTCCGACACGACCATTCCATGGGCTCCGACCGCGGAGGTATCGGGAGGCGCGGCGGCAGCATAGGACGGCGGCGCAACGAACAGCGCGATCGCGAGTGCGAGCGAGATAGCCGTCGCGCGCGAAGCGTCGGCGCAAAGTTGAATCCGGCGTGGCATCAGCATCAGGGCTTTACTAACAGCCATCGCCGCCGGATGAAAGTACGGTTGAATGGAATCGCAGGCTGTTAGATTTCGCGATTGGGAAGTGGTTTGATCGCTGAACGCAGCACCCTCACCCGCGCCGCAGGCGCGGCCGTGTGTCGGTGACACGTCCCGCAACAAAGCGGGCTGGGACTACTTGTCGGGCAGGGGCTTGAACTTGCGATCGGGATGACGAATCGTAAGCACCGGGCAGGGCGCCCTTTGGACGACGCGTTCGGCCACGCTGCCCATCAGGACGTGCGCCAATCCGGTGCGTCCGTGGGTGCCGAGCACGATCAGATCGGCGTTCTCGATCTGGGCCGTGTGCAGAATTTCCAGGAACGGAGAACCAACCTTGAGCTGGACCTTGACCTTGAGTCCGCCCTCGCGCAGCTTGCCGGCAATCTTGTCGAGTTCCTTCTGCGCGAGCATCCGCTGCTCTTCGGCAATCCGGCCCATCGCGCCAACGTCCATCGCGGGGCCCAGTTCCGGTGTCATCATTACCGGCGCAAGCGGTTGATCGACATGCACCAGCACGATCTCGGCCGAGAACTTGAGAGCGAGCTCCTGGGCGAAGGTAAGCGCCAAGGTCGAGTCTTCGGAGAAATCGGTCGCGGCTATAATTTTTGAAAAGGTTGGCACAACAGAACCATAACGCCGGGACGGCAACCGTGGCAAGGACTCTTGGGGCGTGGTTGTGGATGAGGCTCGGCGGGCGCAGACTCGACCAACGCGGTAGTGCTACATTACAATTTGCGTACAATCGTGGGAAACTAAGACTCTATGGCAACCAGTCGCGGATTCGGGATTGCAGACTTCGAGCGCGCCTTCGACGAGTTCTTCGACGAAATGTTGATCGATCGATGGAAATGCGGAACGCCCGCGGTTGAATTTGAACGCGCGCAGGTTGTCGACCATCGCGATAATTACGAAGTGCGAGTCGCAGCGGTCGGCGTCGATCCCGCAAAGATCCAGGCCGAAGTCTCGGGCCAGCGGCTGACGGTTCGCGTGCCGGACAAACTCGGCGGGACACTCGAGAGTTCATTTGCGTTCTCCGACCCGATCGACGGTGAAGCCTCGACCGCGACATGGTCCGAAGGCACGCTGGTTATCACTCTGCCGAAAAAGAAAGGCCGGCGAATCGCGCTCAAGGATTCGTGATCGCCCGCCGCGAATGCCGCTACCAATATGGCCGACAAGGGCGACCTCATCGCTACCGACGCCAGCGCCGCGCTGATTCACGTACCCCCGCCCGCGGAGCTTGACGCTTCCGAACTCAAGGGGCAGGTGCCGCTCGATGCAGTTTCGCTGGAGCGCGCCGCGTCCAGCGAAGGCGACCTCGAGCTGTTCGGACAGAGCCGCGCGCTTGACGCGATACGGCTCGCGATCGGAATCGACGCGGCCGGATACAACGTTTTCGTAAGCGGTCTGCGCTCGCGGCATGAGCGCGAATCGGTCCTGCGCCTGCTCAGCGAAAAGGCCGCGACGATGCCGACGCCCGGCGATTGGGTGTACGTAAACAATTTTCGAAGCCCCGAATCTCCGGTCGCCATCTACCTGCAACCCGGCCAGGGTGTTGAGCTTCGCGCGCAGATGACGGAGCTGGTCGGTTTTGTGCTCGAGCAGTTGCCGAAAGCGTTTCGGCGCGAGGACTTCGATCAGGAGCGCACGGCGCTGCGCGACAAGTACAACAAGCGCGCGCAGGAACTGTTCGGAAATCTCGAGACGCGCGCGCGCGAGCGCGGCTTCGCGATCCAGAGCACGCCGACCGGGCAGGTGATATTCATTCCGCTGATCGATGGCAAGATGCCCGAGTCGCCCGAAGCGCTCGGCCAAGCGCTGGCGGCAAAGACCGACGCCGAGCGCGAGCAACTGGCCAAGGTGCAGGGCGAGCTGCAGGACGAACTGGGGACGTTGACGCTCAGGCAGCAGGAAATGATGCACGAGCTGATCGACGACATCCGCGCAATCGAGCGCGCGTTCGCGGCGCGGCTTATCATGCCGTCGGTCGAAGAATTAAAGCATCGCTTTAACAATCCCGCGGTCGATGCGTACCTGGATCAAGTCGCGCAGCACATGCTGGGCAATCTCGATCGCTTCCGCGAGCTGCCGGCCGAGCACGGGCCGAGATCTCCGGCAATCGAGGACGGCGCGCGATGGTTCGACTACCAGGTCAACGTAATGGTCGATAACTCGGCCACGCACGGAGCGCGGGTGGTGCTCGAGGATGCGCCCACGTATCGCAACCTGTTTGGGACGATCGAGCGGTGGATCGATCCGCTGGGGCGGTCGGGAACCAACTTCACGCGGATCATCGGCGGATCGTTTCTGAAATCGCACGGCGGTTTTCTGGTCTTCGATCTCGAGGATGCGGTGGTCGAGCCAGGCGTCTGGAAGACGCTCAAGCGCAGCCTCAAGTCGGGGCGCATGACGCTGGAGACTTTCGAACCGATCCCGTTTTTCTCGATGAGCGGACTGAAGCCCGAACCGATCGAGATTCACAACAAGGTCGTGGTGCTGGGCGGCGCGTATCTTTACAACCTGCTTTACTTCTACGAGCCGGACTTCGCGGACCTGTTCAAGGTCAAGGCCGAGATGCGGCCCTCGGTGGCGGCCGACGGCGCGGCGGCAGCGCATTATGCCGCGCGCGTGGGAACGCTGGCGCGCAGGGAGAATCTGCCGCCGTTCGAGGCGGGCGCACTGGCTAAAATCGTGGAATTCGGCATGCGGATGGCGGGGGACAGATCGCGAGTGCTGGCGATGCTCGAACCGATAGACGATCTCGCGCGCGAGTCGGCGTACTTCGCGCGCAAGGAACTGGCCAAGCAGGTTACCGGCGCGCACGTCGAGCGGGCGCTTGGCGAGCGGATGCTGCGGCTCAATTTTATCGAGGAGGAAATCCGCAGGCTGATCGGGGAAGGCACGCTTATCGTTCATATTCGCGGGACAAGCATCGGGCAGATCAACGGTCTGGCCGTGCTCGACGTCGGCGGTTACAGTTTCGGGCGGCCGGCGCGCGTAACCGCGACCGTGGCGCTTGGGCAAGCGGGGGTGATCAACATCGAGCGCGAGGCGCGGATGTCGGGATCGACGCACGACAAGGGAATCATGATCCTGAGCGGATTTATCCGCGCGCGGTTCGGGCAGCGGCATCCGATCGCGATGACGGCGAGCATCTGCTTCGAGCAATCGTACTCGGGAATCGACGGCGACAGCGCCAGTTCGACCGAGCTCTACGCGTTGCTGTCGGCGCTGTCGGGAGTGCCGCTTCGGCAGGATCTGGCGGTGACGGGGTCGGTCGATCAATACGGCACCGTGCAGGCGATCGGCGGCGTCAACGAGAAGGTTGAGGGCTTCTATCGCGTGTGCAAGGCGATCGGTCTGACGGGCACGCAGGGCGTGTTGGTGCCGCGCACCAACCTCCCGAACCTGATGCTCGATCCGGAGACCACCGGCGCGATCGAGCGGGGTGAATTCCACATCTATCCGATCGATACGATCGATCGCGGAATCGAGACTTTGACCGGGGTGCGCGCGGGAACGATCGACGAGCCCGGAACGATCAACCATCTCGTCGATCAGCAGCTCAAGCGCATGGCTGATATCCTGCGCGAGCGCCCACTGGGCGAAACTCGCGTGATGCAGGAGCCGGCGCCGAGCCAGCCCGCGCCCAAACCGCCCGCGCCGCCAGAGCCTCCGCGGTAGATGGGGGCGCATCGCGCATTCCCTTGCGGAGGAGACATCGCCGATGACGATAGATCTCCGGCTCGACCCCGCAGAGGTCGCGCTGCTCACCGATCTCTGCGAGCTTACAGTCGGCGCGGCGCTCTTCGAGCACGGATTCAATGATACCGCGTCGTTCGAAGTCGTGATGCGCCGGATGCCGCCGGGCCGCGGATTCATGGTCGCGGCCGGTATCGAACGGCTGGCCGAGGCGCTCGAGGAATATCGTTTCGACGCCGCCGCGATCGAGCATCTCGAGTCGCTGCAACTTTTCAAGCCGGAGTTTCTTGAATTTCTTTCCAAGCTCCGCTTTACCGGTTCGATCCGGGCGATTCCCGAGGGCACAATTTATTTCGCCGGCGAACCGATCATGGAGATCCGTGCGCCGCTGATCGAAGGCCAGCTGATCGAGACGCTGGCGCTCAACCAACTCGGATTCGCTTCGACCGTCGCGACCAAGGCCGCGCGATGCTTCGCCGTCGCAGGCGGCAGGCGGCTGGTGGACTTCGGTCCGCGGCGTGCGCAGGGCGCGGATGCGGCTCTTATCGCGGCGCGCTCGAGCTACCTGGCGGGCTTTCACGGCACCGCCAACGTGCTCGCGGGCAAGCGCTACGGAATTCCCGTTTTCGGCACGATGAGCCACAGCTTCGTGATGGCGCACGAGCGCGAGCGCGACGCGTTCAGCGAGTTTGTCTCGAGCTTCCCGACCCTCAGCACGCTGCTGGTTGACACCTACGACACGGTGCATGGCGTCGAGAATGCGGCCGCGGTAGGCGCGAAATTTCGCGAGGCGGGCGTGAAAATCCAGGGCGTGCGGTTGGACCGCGGCGACCTCCACGATCTCAGCCGCAAGACGCGGCGGATTCTCGATCAGGCCGGCTTCGGCGATGTCGCAATCGTCGCGAGCGGCAACCTCGACGAATACCGAATCGCGGAACTGGTTGACGCCGGTGCGCCGATCGATGCGTTTGGGGTCGGCACCGCGCTCGCGGTCAGCGACGACGCGCCGGCGGCTGACTTCACCTACAAGCTCGTCGATTACAAGGATCACGCCCGGCTCAAGACCTCGGCCGCAACGCCGGGCCGCAAGCAGTTGTTCCGAGCTTATGCGCCGAGCGGATCCTTCTTTGCGGACCTGATCGGAATTGTGGACGAGGGCGCGACTACGGTCGCACGCGAGTTTAAGCCGATCCCGGCGAAAGCGGTTCAGCTGATGGAGGCGGTGTTCGACAACGGCCGCCGGATCATGCCCCGTCCGACACTCGCCGAGGCGCGCGAGCGCCTGATGAACGGACTGACGGCCCTCGACGCCCGCTACAAGACGATCCGGCGGCCGGCGGAGTTTCCGGTGCGACAGACTGCGGCGCTCGGCGCGCTGGTGATTAGCGAAAAACTGCGCGCGCAGACACGCCAGGATTAGGTCGCAGCTCTGCTACGGGTTCGACGGTCTGAAGCCGGCCAATACACCAGCAACAAACGGCGTCGTCCGCTCGGGCGGCGGCGAGGCCCGCAGCTCGTTCGCCGCCGACTGCACACCGGCACTATCGAATATCACCAGCAGCGGCTCAATCACATCGCTGCGTGGATTTGAATCGCGTGTCCATCGCGACGGCGCGGGATAATCGATCTCGGAGGCGATTGCACGGTAGCGCTCTATCAGCGGTCTCACGCCCTCGTATGAGCCAACGATGATAATGGCGACTTGGCCGCCGGGCGCTGGTGCGATTTGCCAGTCGGTATAGGCGCCGGGCGTAACATCGACGAGCCAGTCGTGCGGAATGAGACCGAGCCGTTTGAGTTCAAGCGCAGAAAGCTTCGAGAGATCGTGTCCGTCGGCGATATAATTTCCTGCTCCCTCGAGGATCGTATCGAATCGCAGTGCGTTGGCGCGCGCTTCGACCTGCGCGGCCGGAAGTTTGGCGTATGATCCGAACGAATCGCGCGGAATTTTGTAAATCCACACGCCTTTTTCGTTCAGCGCTGCGACTCCGAGCGACGCAAGGGTCTTCTGCCAGATCGGAAAATTTGCTTCCTTCGGGTCCGCGATTACGGCCCGCACGCCGAAGCGGGCGATGTAGGCCTTCAGCTGATCGGCAGCCTCGGGCAGATCAATCCCGCCGTAAAAGTAGTTGACCACCGGCATTCGGCGGAACTCGAACGGCGAGATTCCCGTCCATCCGCCGGCCATCCTGAAGTACATGTCGCTTTGCAATTGCCAATACATGCTGTTGCCACTCTGCCCCCATGGCAACGGCAAAATGATCTCGCGCGGTTCAAGTTCATTTGCGTATGTCCGGTCGGTGAAGAATGGGGGAATGTCGAGCCTGCTTACCCAGAACGATGCATGCGGATTCGGCGCGATTGATGCCACGATGATCGCCGCCGCCGCGAATTTCGAAACTCCGCGCGCCGGCGACGACGCGAACCACATCGCCGCCATTATTGCCACGACCAGGAACGCGTACATCATGAACCGCATCGGCAGCGCGATCGAGATCAGCGGCAACCGCTCGACAATCGCCCACGGCATCCAAATTCCCTGCCTGCCCGCTATATGGAGCGACGGACCCATCGCCGCGATCACGATGACGGCGAACAGGACCGTCAGAAACTTTCCCACCGGCTCGCGCCAATACCGCCTCCGAAAGACTTCGACGAACAAGATTGTCGCGATGCCGAGGTAGGCGCCGTTCTCATAAATGTCGCCCGGAAAGGTGCGCGTGATCTCGGTCGCAGCGCGTGCCGTGCCGAGCATAAGCGTCTCCGTAGGCACCAGAAATGCCAAGAGATCGGCTGAATAGTTGCCCGGTGTCCAGAGGGGAGCGTGAGGAAATCCCCGCGCCAGCAGGTAGAACAGGTACGGCGATAGTAATCCGCCTGCCATCAGGTATCCGGCTATGGCGGGCGCGATGAGACCTACAAGTCGCGCGCGAACACCGGCGTCGAAAAGCGCAAGCGCGAGAAAAAGGGCGAATCCGCCCACGATGGTGACCGTCGCGAAAAGTTCTGGGAAACAAAGAAACTGAGCTGTCAGCAGCGCAGCGAGCCCAATCGCGAACCGTCGCGCCGAAATCTCGCCGCCGAGTTTTTTCAGCGTCAACAGCACGATAAGCGGCACTAGGAAGACCGCGGCCAAATCGAGGTGGGCGAGTACTTCGCCAAGCATGTAGGGCGAGAATCCAAAGATGTATCCGCCCAGGACTGACGGCCAGAACGCGCCGGTCACGCGGCGGCACAGCAGAAACGCCGCAAATGCCGCGAGCGGCGGCATCAGCGTTACGATGATGTTGTAGGTTGCGGGCTCGCCCACCGTGAGCTGCATAGGGATCGAGATCCAGGCGGGGATCGGGACGAAGGTTGTCCACGCCAGGTTGATTCCGAGCGGCGCCCAAACCCAATCGGTGATGAACGGGTTGAGTCCGTGCTCGAGCGAAAACCGCCACCAGTTGAAGAACCACATCGTTTGCGGCGGATCGGTGCCTTGTCCGATGAAGTAGCCGGGATGTCCGATGAGCCCGCGATCGAGCAAAAGAACCGCTAGCGCAAGATAAAGCGCGAACGCTCCGAACGACTGCAATCGACGTCGGGCGCGATCCGGCGCAGTCATCAGCGGGAATCCGCGCCGAGGAATGGCGTCGTTAGCTCGGGCGGCGGCGATGATTTAAGGTGCCTGGCCGCAGCCTCGAATTGGATGCGATCGAAAATCATCAGCAGCGTACCGAACTGATCCTCGGACGGCGAAGATTGCGGATTCCATCGCGACGGCGCCGGATACAGCAGCTCATCGACTTTGTTGAAATAGCGGTCCAGCAGTGGTTTCAGACCCTGAGGGGAACCCCAGAGGGCGATCCCGATCCGCCCATTGGGCAAACCACCGATCGACCAACCGGTGAGCGAATTCGGCGCGGTGACTATCCGCCAGTCGGGCGGCAGAAGATTGAGGCGCTGCAGTTCAAGTGCAGACAGCTTCAGGGGGTCGTTTCCACCGGCAACATAGATTGCCGCGGCCGCGAGAATAGAATCGAACCTGAGCGCGAGCGCCCGCGCCTCGACCTCGGCTCCGGTCAACTTCGCATACGCCGCGAATTTTTTCCGCGGAACTTTGTAAATTAAAAGACCGCCCGACTGTTGTGCCGTCACTCCGAGCGATGCGAGCGCTGGTTGGAATGTGCCGAAGCGTTCGTATGATGGATCGGCAACAATTGCGGTCACGGCAAACCGCGCTACGTAAGCTTTGAGTTGATCGCCGGGTTCCGGCAGGTCGGTCTCGCCGTAAAAGAAATTCACAATCGGCATCCGCTCGAACTCGAACGGAGTAATTCCCGTCCATCCTGATGCCATCCGGAAGTACATGTCGGTTTGCGATTGCCAGTACATGGAGTCGCCGCGGAGTCCGAAAGGCAGCGGAAGTATAATTTCGTGCGGCTGGAGTTCATGCTGGAAAAAACGGCCGGCGAAAAAGGCAGGGAGGCTAAGCGGTCTGGTCCAGAAAGACGCGCCTGGATTCGGCGCGAAGAATAAAACGACTAGCGCGGCAGCCAAGTATTTTGTTGATGACCGCGCCGACGCACTACTGAACCATATGGCCGCGATCAGCGAAATCATCAGCGACGCGTAAATCGCGAATCTCGCCGCCAGCGCGTTCGATATCACTGGCAGCATCGCAAACACCGCCCACGGCATCGGAAATAACGCGCGACCCGCCACGCGCAGCGCGGGCCCGAACGAAGCGACGACAGCACTCGCGAGCATCGCAATCAAGAACTTGCCCGCCGAGGTGCCCCACGCGGCCCGCCGGTACGCCTCGATCACGATGAGCAGCGGGATTCCGATGTAAGCGGCGTTCTCGTAAATATCGCCGCTGAACTTTCCGGTTATCGCCCGCGCGAATCCAAAGATGCCGAGGAGATTTGTATCGGTGGGAATGAAGAAATTGAGCAGGTCTGCGGTGAACTTGCCGGGTGACCAAATCGGATCGTGAGGGAAGCCGAGCGCGAAGAGATAGTATACGTATGGCGAGACCAAGATCATCGCAATCGCGTAACCTGCGGCTAGCGGACCGACCAACTTCAAGAGTTTTGCGCGCGTTTCGCCGTCGAAAAAAACGATCGCGACTAACATCGCAAAGCCGCCGAAGATGGTCATGGTCGCGAACAGTTCGATCCCGCACAGAAACTGCACGGTCAGCAGTGCGGCAATCTCAAGCGTGAAGCGCTGCGCCGAAATCTCACTGTCGAGACGGCGCAGCGCCGTCAACGCCGCGAGTAGAACCGGAAAGGCAAGTACCAGATGCAGATGCCCGCCCAGCATCTGACCCAACATGTATGGCGAGAAGCCGAAGATGTAACCGCCGAGGATTGACGGCCAGAAGGAGCCGGTCACGCGGCGGCATAGCAGGAATGCCGAAAGCGCGGCGAGCGGAAGCGCGACGATGCAGAGAATGTTGTAGGCAGCGGTTTCGCCAGCGCACGGCCGAGCGGAATCGCGATCCACGCTGGCAGCGGTATGAACGTGGACCATGCGAGGTTAAATCCGGGCGGGGCCCACACGAGGTCGGTCAGAAAGGGATTGATGCGATGATCGAATGCGTAGCGCCACCACCGGATGTACCACATGAACATTGGCGGGTCGGCTTCGCGCCCGATGCAAGCGGTCGTCAGATGGCCTGCAAGACCGCGCCCAAAGAGAAGAATCGAGAACGCGAGAAAGAACACGAAGGCTGCGGTCCGCTCGTATCGGCCGTAGTGACTATTGACCTGAGCCATTATGTGAGGCGGACGCGACGCTATGTGCGGTGACTCGCGGATGCGATCGCGCCGGCGGCGCCCAGTGCGGTGGCGGCGTCGAGGATGCATTGCTCGGTCGTCGGCCAATCGATGCATGGATCGGTGACTGACACGCCGTACTTGAGCTTGGTGCGATCGGAGCTGGGCGGTTGGTTGCCCGCTTCGATATTGCTCTCGAGCATTACGCCCATGATCGCGCGACTGCCGGCGCGCACCTGGTCAACCAGCGTCCGCAGCACCGCGGGCTGTTTGGTGAAGTCCTTGCTCGTCTGCGCGTGCGAGCAATCCACCATCATGCGCGGCTCCAGCGCGGCGCTCGCGAGCATCCGGCGGCACTCCTCGATACTGGCGGCGTCGTAGTTCGGCTTGCGTCCGCCGCGAAGCACGATGTGCGTATCGGGATTTCCCGAGGTGCGAATCACCGCCGACATTCCGTCCTGGGTGATGCCGAGAAAAGAGTGCGGCCGGCGCGCCGATTGAATTGCGTTGATCGCAACCTGCAGATTTCCTTCGGTCGTGTTCTTGAATCCGACCGGCATCGACAACCCGCTGGCCATCTCGCGATGCGTCTGCGACTCGGTCGTGCGTGCGCCGATCGCGGCCCACGCGACCAGGTCCGCGATATACTGCGGCGTGATCGGATCGAGCAGTTCGGTCCCCGCCGCGAGGCCCATCCGATTTATTTGGATCAACAATCGGCGTGCGATGCGCAATCCTTCACGCATATCGCAGCTGTCGTCCATGTGCGGATCGTTGATGAGCCCCTTCCATCCCACGGTTGTGCGCGGCTTTTCGAAGTACACGCGCATGATCACGTAAAGCCGATCGGAGGTGGCGTCCTTTAGCTTCGCCAGCCGCCGCGCATAATCAATCGCCGCGTCGGGGTCGTGTATCGAACATGGTCCGACTATACACAGCATTCTGCGGTCCCGCCCCGCCAGGATTGCGCGAATAGTCTCGCGCGCCTCGACCACGGTCTGCGCAATTCCCTCGTCCACCGGCATCTCGTTCTTGAGCAGATTCGGCGCGATCAGCGGTTCGGTGGCGAGAACGTGGACGTCCTGAATTCGATGCATAGGTAGCCCTTATTTTTATCCGAAAGGACGCGGCTAACAAAGCCGCTGCCTATTGGGCATAATAGCGTCGGATTGAATCCCTGGACGTGGCGCAGAATGTCGTGATGGAAGAGGGCGAACCGGAAGCGAAGCCAGAAGGGCGCCGTAAGAGCGGCGAACTGCCGTCTATCGGCCGGCCGCCGCGACTGCTTCGCGTCAGGCTCTGGCAGGCGGTCGCGGGGATGTCTGTTGCAATCGCACTCGCGTCACTTCTCGTGACGTCCGAACTTGCCAACTCGCTCGCACGACGCACCAATTATGTGAATCGCCGCGTGGCCGCTCTGAATGCGACCGTCCGCGATCTGCGCCGCCAGACGGCCGTCACGCAGCGCAAGCTCGGCTCCGAGCGCGAACGCGCCACCGAGGGTGAGGTGTTTGAGAAAATCCTTTTCGCGCCAGACCTTCGCACCATCAAGCTGGCCGCGCCCGCCGAGAAGGATAAGGAAAAAGACAAATCAATCGCGCAATCCGGCGGCCCGGAACTCCCCTCCGCAA
>CAWDLC010000034.1:40000-77134 GCA_963803045.1 Binataceae bacterium (SeqCode)
CAGCGAAACTGCACTCTCGGTGAAGATACCGGGTACCCGCGGCAGGACGGAAAGACCCTGTGCACCTTTACTATAACTTTGCAGTGAATCTAGGGATTTCATGTGTAGGATAGGTGGGAGGCTTTGAAGTGCGGGCGCTAGCTCGCATGGAGCCAACCTTGAAATACCACCCTTGGGATTCTTGGCTTCTAACCATCACTCTTACCGGGTGTGGGACACTGCATGGTGGGTAGTTTGACTGGGGCGGTCGCCTCCCAAAATGTAACGGAGGCGCGCGAAGGTTCTCTCAGGCTGAGTGGAAACCAGCCGTCGAGTGTAATGGCATAAGAGAGCTTAACTGCGAGAGCGACGGCTCGAGCAGGTGCGAAAGCAGGTCATAGTGATCCGGTGGTCCCGTATGGAAGGGCCATCGCTAATCGGACAAAAGGTACGCCGGGGATAACAGGCTTATCTCCCCCAATAGTTCACATAGACGGGGAGGTTTGGCACCTCGATGTCGGCTCGTCACATCCTGGGGGTGGAGTAGCTCCCAAGGGTTCGGCTGTTCGCCGATTAAAGTGGCACGCGAGCTGGGTTCAGAACGTCGTGAGACAGTTCGGTCCCTATCCGCCGTGGGCGAAGGATACTTGAGGGGAGCTGTCCTTAGTACGAGAGGACCGGGACGGACGTACCTCTGGTGTACCGGTTGTGGCGCCAGCCGCATCGCCGGGTAGCCATGTACGGACGGGATAACCGCTGAAAGCATATAAGCGGGAAGCCCACCCCAAGATTAGGTATCCCGATCGTAAGATCCTAAAGGCCCCTTCTAGACCAGGAGGTTGATAGGCCAGAGGTGGAAGCGCCGTAAGGCGTGGAGCTGACTGGTACTAATCGGCCGTGAGGCTTGACCACTACCTATTTCAATTGAGCTAACCACTCAGTTGCTATAGTCGCCGCATCCTTGTTTGGGTTTCAATCGCTAACCGGACGGGACGGCAAAGGTCGAGTCACAGACGAGGTTCGAAAACCTCACTTGAAGACCCTACTTATTCAGATTGTCGGAGCTTGAGCCTTCGCTTAACGGCGACGGCGACAGGTTTCCGGTCGCCATGGCGAAGGTGAAACACCCGTTCCCATCCCGAACACGGCAGTTAAGCCCTTCAGCGCCGATGGTACTGTGACCGAAGGCGTCACGGGAGAGTAGGACGCGGCCGGGGAATCTCACGAGGGCGGATGCACGATGCATCCGCCCTTATTTTTTTGCGTTCCTGGACCCTGCCGCAACGATGCGATAAGCGAACGCGTCGGAGACGGCGCTACCTGACGATCAGCAGAATCCTGAAGACCTTGGCCGGCGGCGTGTCCTTCTCCCATGGACGCACGTAACGCATCTCGACCGTGCCGGTCCCGCTCGCTTCGACAGAGAATCGGAAAATCTGATGCCCCGACGCGCCGGGCATCGCGTTGTCAAGCTTGAACTTCGTATCCCCGACCGGCTTGACGAGTGCGTCGGCTATCGGCGCGGCCTGCCATGTGTACCCGGTCCCCGAAGTCGCAGGCAGCGATATCTCAAGCCGGTCGCCGCGCGCGAGCATGAACTCACGGCCATTGTCGGCCTCTTTAAGAGCGATCGTACCTGCGCTCGCGCGCCCTGGCGGCGAGAGCGCGAATGCGGTTGCAGACGCCACAAGAAGCAACAGCAAGTGTGATCGGCGAATACTCATGCGCGCTAGGACATCACCGTACCGCGGCGCGCGACACTTGTCATTCTTCGTGAATCCTGCCCCAAGGCCGGAATTCCGTGCGGGCGGCCGAGGAAGCGATGGTCAACGCGCTGGTGGCGGCTCGGAGTCGCGGGATGTTTCGCGCGGGCGAAGGCACGACGAAAAAAGGGCAGCCCGCGCGCGGACTGCCCTTTTGGTCGTAATTGAAAATTAATCAGTGCTTGGTCTCGATGCGCCTGCCGTAGGTCACTTCGCCCTTGTCGACGCGCAGGCTGAAACCGCAATCGGGATTCGTGCAAACCCACGCCTTGAAGAGAACCGAAGCGCCCTCCTGTCCATAGTCAGACAGTGGAATCAGTGCGCCATTGTTACATTTTTGGCACTTCGGCCACTCCATCATCCGCGCCTCCTTGCAACCGACCCGAACCGCATCGTCCGTGCCTGAAATTATCCGACCAACAAATCTAAAGCAACGTGCCGCGGTGCGCCGATGGAGCCGTCCGGGAGCGTCCCCGAGCGCGTACTCGACGAACGTGATACGGCGAGCAGAGGGTTTCTACTTGAGCGCGCGGACGGAAAAGCCGCGATCGTTGCTGCATAACAGCGAGCGTTTGCCGTCCAGCACGGTCTCGAGCACGACTTCCCGGCCCCATAGCCGCTGCAGGTAGGTGAGACTTTTCTCGGCGTATTCAATATGCAGATCGCGGCCGTCGTGATGGTGTTTGACGTAGAGCGTGCGGTTCTGGCCGAAGTCGGCGTCCTCGACCTTCATCACCGGTATCGAGTTGGTGCCGACGTTCTTGATCAACGTCGCCTTGACTTCCCGCCAACCCTCGTCGTCGGCCACTTTGCTGACAACCAGCTCTTCGCCGCGCGTCGCGTATTCGAAAATATCCATCTCGCGCATGAGATCTTCGGTCAGATAGCGGCGGATGAACGACGCGTCACGCTCGACCTCGCGGACCTCGAAGATCTTTTCCGTGCCGGACTTCACCGGCGGGCCATCGCGCTTGATTTCTTCCGCGGTCGGATTTGTAAAGCGCCGGTAGATGTCTTCCCAAACCTTGAGTCCGAGATGATACGGGTTAATCTGGCCGGGGATCGGGCGGACGACCTGGTTGTGGTTCACGATGAATTCAAGATGGAGCCCCTGCTCCAGCTCGAGCGACTCCAAAATCTTCTTGTGCCAGTAGCTCGCCCATCCCTCGTTCATGATCTTCGTCTCCATCATGGAGATGAAGTACTTGGCCTCTTCATCCACGATGGTGAGCAAATCCTTTTCCCAGTCGGCGAGAAACGGGTTGTGATCGCGAATGAAGAGCAGCAGGTCTTCGTCGGGTTCGAGCGGGACCTTGTGGAAATCGGGCACCTCGATCTGCTTGCGCGCGTGGATTTTCTGAAACGGATCGAGCTGTCCTTGCGCAGCGTCTTCGGCGCGAGCCATCTGTTCGAGTGGCGTGAGCTTCTTGATCGCAAGATTGCGCCGGCATTGCCACGACAGCGCGTGCGCCGCGTCCAGAATCCGCTCGACTTTCTCCACCCCGATCGACGGGTCCTCGACGTAGCGCCGCACGCGCATCGCAGCCGCTTTGAATGCCTCGATGGTCAGTTCGGCGCGCGTCGATTTGAACGTGAAATTGTTCTTGAAGAAGTCGTTGTGCCCGTACACGTGCGCGATCGTGAGCATCTGCAGCAGCAGCGAGTTGTCGCGCATCAGGTAGGCGATCGCGGGATTGGAGTTGATAACCATCTCGTACGGCAGGCCGCTGACGCCGTGATCGTAAAGCGTTTTGAGCTTCTCGTACGACTTGCCGTACGACCAATGCGGGTAGTGCGACGGCATCCCGGAGTACGCCATGTACCCGAGCATCCCGGTGTGGTCGCAAAGCTCGAACTCCTGCGGATAGCAGTCGAGCCCGAACTCGGCCGACCTTGTCGCGAATCCGCGCGGTCCCACTCGACGAGGTCGCTGAGGTTCCAGGTCGCGATGCGCGGCGATCCGCCTGCGTTCTGAGCGGCGCTCATGCTTCCTTCACCCGGTCCTTGGCGAGGAAGGCTTTGAACGACGGCCAGATGTCTTCCTTGCGCTCGATCAGCACGGTGTGAAAGTTCGGCGCTTCGAATTCGGCGGAACACGTTGAGCATCGAAGATTCGTAGTAGCGCGAGCCCAGCGGCTTGATCTCGCCGTAGCCGAACAAGTTGCAGATCTCGGCGAGTTCCTCGGCGTCCTTGAGCGCGGCGGGATTGTCGGAGTCGAAGTTGTCGCCGTCCGAGCAATGGAAGGCGTAGATGTTCCACAGCGACGGATGGTAGCGCGCGGCGATGATTTCCAGCGCCTTGGCGTAGCCGGATGAGATGAAGGTGCCGCCCGATTCGCCCTTGTGGAAGAACTCCTCCTCGGTGACCTCGCTGGCCTCGCGTGTGATGCGCGATGAAAACGATTTCGACGTTGCGGTAGCGCGTCGAGATGAACTGGTAGAGCAGGAAGAAGAAGCTGCGCGCCAGGTACTTCTTCATCGTGTCCATCGAGCCCGACGTATCCATGATGCAGATTACCGCGGCGTTGGACTCCTCCTTGGTGTCGATCTCGACGTGCTTGTAACGCAGATCGTCCTGATGGAACGGGAAGCGGCGATGCACGCGCTGGAATGCGGTGCCGGTCGATGCCGCGAGCGCCTCTTCGTCAAGCCGGCCTTCTTCGAGCGCGCTTTCATCGAGCACGCCTTCAACGTCGGCATCGAGTTCGCGGTCGGCCTTCGATTCTTCCAGCGCACGCGCCACCGCGTCGTTGCGCTTGTCGGACGCGAGCATGCGCATCACGCGCTGCTTGGCGGTGCGCCGCTTGTCCAGCCGGATGCGGATGCCGACCTTGCGGTAGCCTTTGCGCTGCGTCGAGTAATCGGACTGGATTTCGCGCAGCGCGCGGCGCTCGAGGTTGGGCAGTTCGAGATCCTCGAACATGATCTCGATCAATTCCTCGAGCGTGACGTCGGTCTCGTAGTAATCGACGCCCGGCCGGTCGCCGGCGCGTTCGTCGCCTTTGCCAGGACCGTCCTTGCCGGTTTTGCCCACCACTTGCCCGGGCCGCGAGTCGCCGTCGCCCTGCGACGCACCGGGAGCGTTGTCGCCGAAAACAAAGCGGTATTCCTTGATTCCGCGCAGCGGAACCTTGATCACGCGATCTTTGTCTTTGCCGATGATCGATTCTTCGGCGATGATGTCGGCGATATTTTCGCGGATCGACTCGCGAACTTTCTGGCGATGGCGCAGCCGGTCGCCGGCCGAGCGGTCGGAGCGTTCGGCGTCGGAGATCCGGTATTCGCGGAAGATGGTGTCGGCGCTGCTCATCGTCTGCTCATCCGGCGGTCTTTTCTTCGACTTCGACGAATTCTTAGGTTCGTTCCGTCAAAATTAGTTGGCGAAGACCGCAGCGTTCGAGTGTCTTTCAACGCACTATCGTCGCTCTGGGCACGGTTCCGGGTTTCTTCGCTCCGCAGACTCCGCTCAGAATGACACAAGAAATTGCTCGCCGGGTTTCTTCGCTTTGCAGCCGGGACCCTCCTCAGTCCTTCCAGAGATTATTCGCCGCGTACTTGAGCACGACGTCCACGCACGATTCGCAGTAGCCGTTCTCGAGCAGGTTCTTCACCATCGAGCCGTACTTCTCGCCCTGTTCCTCGTCGCGGGTGCGTGCCTTGGTGATGATGCGCGAGATGTCGCGCACCGAGGTCATCAGCTTCTTCTCGATCGCTTCCTTGAGCGGCTCGTAGCTCTTGTAGCTGATCTTTTCGCCGCGCCGCGACGTTGCCCACAGGTACGCGATCACTTCCTGGCGAAATCCGTCGGCGGCCGATCCGATGATCGCTATTTGCTCCTCGATCGACTTCAGGAAGCCCTCGTCGGGCGCCAGTTCTTCCTTGGTATTGCGGTCGCGCACGCGGGTCTTGTTGACGTACGCCTCGGCGTGATCGAGGTAGTTCTGGAACAGCGACTCGGCCTGCTCCTGATACGAGTAGACGAACGCGCGCGTGATCTCCTTTTCGAGCAGGTCGAGATATTCCTTGTGCAGCGTGTCCTGCAGGAACTCGAGGTACTGCTTGCGCGTGTCGTCGGGCAGGTCGGCCTCCTTGGTCATCGAGATCAGCGCCTCGCGCACGTTGATCGGATTGATGCAGTTGCCGGTCACGTTGTCGGAGAGCGCGTTGTCGAGCGCCTTCATGATGAAGCGCGTCGAGATGCCCGACATCCCTTCGCGCTTGGTGTCTTCTTTCAGCTCCTGCACGTCGATCTTCTTGGTGCGTCCTTTCTCGACGACCTCCTCGCCGTTGTAGAGCCGCAGCTTGGTCATCAGGTCGCACTTCGAGGTCGGCTCCAGGCGCGACAGAATCGCGTACATCGAGGCGAGCTCGAGCGTGTGCGGCGCGACGTGCGCGCGGAAATCGGAGTTCCTGATGATCTTCTGATAGATCTTCACCTCTTCGGACAGGCGCAGGTTGTACGGCACTTTCACCACGACGATACGATCGAGGATCGCCTCGTTGGTGTGGTCGGCCTTGAACTTCTGCCACTCGGCCTCGTTCGAATGCGCGACGATACAGGTATCGACGTACACCATTCCGTGCCGCCCGGGCGCCGGAATCACTTTCTCCTGCGTCGCCGTGATCATCGCGTGCAGGTACTCGGTCTCGTTCTTGAAAACTTCGATGAACTCGACCATTCCGCGGTTGCCGACGTTGAGCGCGCCGTTGAGTTCGAGCACGCGCGGGTCGCCCTCGGAGTATTGGTCGAGCTTCGAGATGTCTTCCGATCCGATCAGCACCGAGGTGTCCTGGTTGTTCGGATCGACCGGCGGCACCACGCCGACGCCGACGCGGTTGCGCTTGGAGAAGTTGCGCGCGATGACCGGAAATTCCTCGTAGCGATTGTTGAACTCGTACTTGAGCCGATAGCGGCATACCGGGCAGAGGTCGCCCTCGATGTGCACGCCGAGCATCTTCTCGAATTCGCGCCGCAGATGGCGCGGGACCAGATGCAGCGGCTCCTCGTTCATCGGGCATCCTTCGATCGCATAGATGGGTCCGATCTGCTCCAGTCCGCGCTGGATTCGCTCGACCAGCGAACTCTTGCCCGAACCTACCGGGCCCATCAGGTACAGAACCTGCCGGCTCTCTTCGCCCTTCAGCGACGCCGAATGGAAGTAGCGGACGATCTGCGCGATCGTGCGCTCGATCCCGAAAAATTCCTCGGCGAAGAAATCGAACACCTTCAGCGGCTCATCCTTGTACAGCCGCTTGGTGCGCGGATCATCGGTGTCGTGCAGCGAATGAAGGCCCGACGAAATGATCAAGTCGTAGATTCGCGCGTGCGCGAGCTTGGTTATGGTCGGGTCGGCCTTCACGACCTCGAGATATTCGAGCAACGTGCCGCGCCATTGCTTCGACTCGCGGGCCGCGCGGTCTTCTTTGATCACTCGCTCGAAGTTATTGAGATCCGCCATCGGCTATCTCCTTCGGATTGTAAAATGTTGTGCAGAGATACTGCTTTGGGAAGGTAAAAACGGTCGGGCCGTGCTATTTCCGAAGCCCATCCTGGTTCGAGTATAACGGAGCCATCGATCTACAACAACATAGGTGCACGGATACTCCCCAAATTGGTACCGGCGTGCGCAACACACTCAGGCGCGTTCCGCATCAACGGGTCGGCAGAATGCAAATTTGAACTTTACTGAAAAGACTGAAATAACCGCTCGGAAATCGGGACCGTGTCGCCCAGCACGATGCGCCCGCGATCGTTTCTCACGATTGCTGCGAAGACTGTGTCGTCGTGCGCGAACGACAGCCACCACCGGTTCTCCGCGGCGAGCCCGAGATAGTGCGCTTTCTGTTCCATGGTGCGGATCGCGTCGAGATCGTAGGCCTGGTTCCACGGACCGCGGATGTGCGAGCGCGTGGGCACGATGTCGGCGAGGTGCATGAAGCATTCGCCACCATCGCTGACGAGCGCCGCCTGATGGTCCCGCGTATGGCCGCCGGTGACTACGGCACGCACGCCCGCGATTACTTCTGTATCGCCATCGATTGCTTCGAGCATCGATCGCACGGGCGCGAGAACCTCCGCAGTGTGGCGATACGCCGCGCGGATTCGTTCATTGCGCGGATCGCCGGCGATTTCGAGTTCGCCTTTCTGCACGAAGATTCGCGCGCGCGGAAACGCAGCTTCCAGCGCGCCGGAATCCCGCCGCCGCACGATTCCTCCGCAATGATCGAAATGGAGATGCGACACGATCAGATGCGTGATGTCGCCCGCCTCCATTCCCAGCGCGCGGATATGGTCCGGGAGCCATCCGTCGCCATGATCGAAGATCTGGCGCTCGACGGAACTTAGCCGGTTGCCGATTCCCGTATCGACCAGAATCGCGTCGGCCCCCTTCATGATCAGCGGACACGTAAGGTTCAGGCGGATACGGTTGCGCTCGTCGGGAGGATGGTCGCGTTTCCAGAGTTCGCGCGGGACCACACCGAACATGCATCCGCCGTCGTTGCGCCACAGACCGTCGGCAAGGAATGCCACCTCGAACCCGCCGACTTTGATCTTCGCTGGTGTCTCAGCCATCGCGCGTCCTCAACTTCCCATCAACCACGTTCCCAGTATCAGCGCGATACCGCCCATGGCGACGATTGCAAGGTGTGCCTTCACCATTCGATTCATCGCGCTCGCCACCGCGTCGATGCGCCCGCGCGCGATTGCCGCTCGGACCACCGCACCGACTCTCATCGACCACGCCATCACGACAATCATAACGATAAACAGCGCAGTCTTGACGGCAAGCACCGTCATGAACGCGGTCGAGAACGCGAACCGCCGCCAAACTTCCGCCCCCATCAGGTTGATCAATCCCGTTGCGAGCAGCACCGCCGCGGCGACCAGGCCGAGCAGGTCGATCTTTGGCGCCGAGTTCGCCACAAAATTGCGCTGCTCGGCGCTTCCGGTCCCGAGTGCGAGGCCCGCGATCGCGAAGCATGCGCACGCGCCGATCCAAATCGCGCTGGCCGCCGCGTGCGTCCAGAGAGTCGCCGTACCAAACAATCCGAACCTCCTTCCTCGTCGAATCGCAAAAAGACTAACCCGGCGCGCGTCCGCATGACACCCCGCAGATCGATTACTTCGTTGCCGTCGCCCGGATCCAAAGGATGTGAGACTATTGCATGCGATGACGCAGCCGGTACTGGAAGCTCGCGACTCCGCGTCGATCGCGCCCGTAATTCAGCCCACCGGCGCTTGCGTGCAGGGCGCATCGCTGCGCGCCGAGCGATGGATTGAGATCGCAGCGTGGGTTGTGGTCATTTTCGCGTGCTCGCAGATCCTGATGTTCCCGTTTGGTCGTGACCAGGGTATTTTTGCCGTGATTGCGGACACGATCCTCGCGGGCGGGATGCCGTACCGCGATGCCTGGGATATCAAACCCCCCGTCATTTTTTATCTTTATGCGCTCGCGCAGTACGTCGTGGGCCGCCGGATGGAGGCGATCCGTATCTTTGAAGTCATCGGGCTGCTTTCGCTCTATGTTCCGTTTCGAATAATCGGCCGCGACCTTTACCATTCGCGCGAAGCTGGAATTTTCGGCTGGGCGCTCGCCGCGCTTGCCTACGCCGGGGCTGATTACTGGCACACTGGGCAGGCCGAGAATTTCGGCGCCGTGATGACGATCTGGGCGCTGGGCGTGACGGTGGATCGTGCACCTCGACTTGGCAGAGTGGGCGCGTGGGCAGCGATGGGCTTTTTGTTCGGCATCTGTTTTCTCCTCAAGCCAAACCTCGCGCTCAGTGCGATTCCATGCGCCGCGTATGCGGGATGGAGCGAGTGGCGGCGTGCGGGAGTGATCGCGCGCGCTCCTGTGCCGGCCTTGATCGCAGGCGCATCGGCACTCGCACCGATCGCAGGATTCGCCGCATGGTTCTGGCTCCGGGGCGCTTGGGATCCAATGTATGAAGCGTGCTTGCACTTTGCCGCTGCTCACGCTGGCGTGAGTTGGAAGGCGGCGGCAGAAACGCATTTGGCGTTGACTTCGGTCGTAGCCGAGACCGTGATGGTTTTCTTGAGGCGCTTGCCGATCATCGTTGTGCTCGGCCTTGCAGCCGCAATCGTCATCCGGCGTGGCGCGTCAGGCGGAATAGCCACTGCATCGCTTCTCGGAGCGATGATCGCGCTGCAGCTTGCGGGCATCGCGGTACAGGCCAAGTTCTTCGGATACCACTACGCGGTCGCCGTGATGTTGTGTGCCGTCGCTGCGGGAGGCGGACTCGCGGCAATATGGGAAAGGAGCAGGGAAGCAGGCGCCCGGGGAAAAATCAGGTTTGCCGCTATCGTGCTGGCAGTCGGAATCGTATTTCCCGCGCTGTTGCCGGAGTCTGGATCGTCACGCGCGCTCCCCAACTTCTGGCGTCGAAGCGCGATTAGAATGGGTTGGCTGCTGGGTGTGGGCCCCGCATACACGCGTGACGAACTCGACCAACGGCTGTACGAGAGCTACTTTACCGATCCCGTCGCTTACCGGATGACCGCGGCTATAGTCGACCGAGTGACGCATCCGCATGATTCGGTTTTCATCTGGGGCTCCGAGTCTGTCATTTACTGGCTCGCACGGCGCCCGCACGCCTCGCGCTACGTGTATGATTTTCCGCTCCGGTCGGATTGGCAGCAGGCGCAGTTGCGCGCCACGCTGATGCGCGAGCTCGAGGCGGCTCATCCCGCCGTCATTGTCGTCGAGGCCGGTGACTTCGCGCCCGATATCGTTGGCAACGAGATGGATTCGATGCAGTCGCTGCAGGCCTTCCCGCGGCTCAATGACTATTTGTCCAGGTACTTTACGCCGATCGCCCAGGTGGGCTGGCTAACTATCTGCCGCAGGACTACAAACTGATGAATCGAGTCAGGTACTATTGTCGATGCGAATAACGATGGTCTGCGATGCTTGATCCATTCATCGAAGCCTGGGATCTGCGCGACTTGGTCCGCAGGAAGGAAGTTCGGCCGCGCGAGGTCGCTGAATTTTTTCTCGCGCGCGTCGAGAAACTGAATCCCAAGCTCGGCGCATTCATGACCGTCACCGCCGATCGCGCGCTCGCGGACGCATCCCGGCTCGAAAAGATGAAGGCTTCGGATGCGGCCAGGCTGCCGCTGTTCGGCGTCGCGTATTCGCTCAAGGATCTGGTCTGGACCAAAGATATTCGCACCACCTTCGGCTCGAGGAACTACGAGAACTGGCACGCGCCCGCCGACGCGGAACTCGCCGTGCGGCTCGCCAACTCGGGTGGAATTCTGCTCGGCAAAACGACCACCCCCGAATTCGGCCTGCGTCCGACCACCGAGGGCGGTCTCTGTGCGCCCGCGCGAAATCCCTGGAACCTCGAGCACACCGCCGGTGGCTCCAGCGGCGGGTCGGCCTCCGCAGTCGCCGCCGGACTGCATCCCGTGGCGCAGGGCAGCGACGGCGGCGGTTCGGTACGAATCCCGTCGGCGTGCTGCGGGTTGGTCGGAATCAAACCGTCGCGTGGGCGAATCACGCGCGCGCCGCAGGATGGCGAAGCATGGGCCGGACTTTCGACTACCGGCCCGATCGCGCGCACGGTCCGCGACGCGGCGTTGATGCTCGATGCGATGGCGGGGATGATGCCGGGCGATCCGTACGCGGCACGGCCGCCGGCGCGTCCATTCGTCGAAGAAGTTTCGGCGCATCCGAAAAAACTTCGGCTCGCCGTTATCAACCATAGCGCGCTCGGCCCGGTGGACGCTGAAACTCTCGCCGCGCTCGAGTCCGCATGCGGCGTGTTCCGCGAGATGGGGCACCGCGTCGAGCCGCTGACGCTCGATCCCGGCGCGCAGCTCGGCAAGCATGTGCGCATGATCGTCGGTGCGTCGGTCTCGGCGCTGAACATCCCCAACCCGGACCTGCTCGATCCCATGGTGCGCGAGAGCTACGAATGGGGCGCCAAAATTTCCGCCGCCGACTACATCCGCGCGGTAACCGGGATGCACAATACGTCGCGCGAAATCATCCACGCGCTCATGCCCTACGACGCGCTGCTCACCCCGACGCTCACCCGGCCCGCGGTGCGGCTCGGCACCTTACCGTCGAATCCCGCCACCAGCGCGGATGAAATCTACGGGTGGATCGCGTTCACCTTCCCGTTCAACTCGACCGGTCAGCCGGCCATTTCGCTCCCCAACGGATTCAGCAAGGCGGGATTGCCGCTGGCGATTCAACTTGTCGGCCGGCCCGGCGATGAAGCGGGCGCAATCGCGCTGGCAGCCGAGTTCGAACGCGCCCGCCCCTGGAAGGACAAGCATCCTCCAATCTAGTTTTTCGTTTTTTCACTGTTCTCACAGATATGCCCGTGAAGCTTATCGAGAACGGCGGATTTCGTCGCTTACCGAGGTGCAGACCGCGGGAAAAATCCCGATGATACCGATACCTCACGCAGGTTTCGGCAGGGGCCATCCCCTGCCGCGCTCTGGTAAAAGCGGCGAGTAAGCGCGAGAATCCGCGAGTCCCCGCCCGGCGCTGCATCCGAGCGCGCCGACGGACGACGCGGACTGGATCGGGCTTGAGGTGGCGAATCAGTGAGGCGCCGTCCGTGCCTGTGATCCGCGATTTTAGTTGCAATTTGAAACTGAGTTGATTAGACAGGTAGCAACGAAAAAACGGGAAACGATTCGGCGCAAAAAAACCAATTCCGAGGAGAAAAAAAATATGCAGACCATCAAGTTTGACGACATAGCGGCGCTTACGGCCAAGATCGGCAAGGAATTCGGTCCGTGGAGCGAACCGATTCACGTGACGCAGGAAAAAATCAATCAATTTGCCGACGTGACCGGCGACCATCAGTGGATTCATATCGATATTGAGCGGTGCAGGAAGGAAAGTCCGTTCGGCGGACCGGTGGCGCACGGTTTTCTGACGCTGAGCCTGCTGCCGGCGTTCAAGAGCAAAGAGGAATACACGGTCACGGGATTTCGCAACGTGGTGAATTACGGCGCGAACAAGCT
This sequence comes from Binataceae bacterium (SeqCode), assembly GCA_963803045.1. Classification (GTDB taxonomy): domain Bacteria; phylum Desulfobacterota; class Binatia; order Binatales; family Binataceae; genus Binatus. The sequence continues at coordinate 52,751 of CAWDLC010000034.1, forward strand.
GCGCTTCGTGGCGCCGGTGCCGGCGGGTGCCAGTGTCCATTCGCGCTCGCGGCTGATCGCGGTCGAGCCGCGGCCGATGGGCACGATGCTCACGCGGGAGACGGAAATCCAGGTCGTAGGCCAGCAGAAGCCGGCGGTAGTGTACGAAGCACTGATGCTGTTCGTGAAGTAGAAGGCGGCGCGGGAGAGCAGTGCATGGCGTATGAACAGATCGTTTATGAGGTCGCAGACAATATCGCGACGATCACTCTCAACCGGCCGGAGAAGCTCAACGCATTCACCGGCATCATGATGAACGAGATGATCGACGCGTTCGACAAGGCCGACGCGGACGACAACGTGCGCGCGATCATCGTGACGGGCGCGGGGCGCGCGTTCTGCGCGGGCGCGGACCTGTCGGCGGGTCCCGGCACGTTCGACTCGACCGGCGGGGGTCGTCCGCAACAGCGCGCGGCGATCAGAGCCGACGGCACCGTGGATTGGAGCAACGAGGCGATTCGCGACGGCGGCGGACGGCTGACGCTGCGCATCTTCGAGTGTCTGAAGCCGGTGATCGCGGCGGTGAATGGAGCGGCGGTCGGCGTCGGCCTGACGATGCAGCTCGCGATGGATGTGCGGCTGGCGTCGGAGACCGCGCGTTTCGGGTTCGTGTTCGCGCGGCGCGGGCTCGTGCCGGAGGCATGCTCGAGCTGGTTCCTGCCGAAGATTGTCGGCATTGCACAGGCGCTGGAATGGACATTTACGGGTCGGGTTTTCGCGGCCGAGGAGGCGCTCGAAGGCGGGCTAGTCAAAAGGATCTACAAACCCGATCAGCTTATTCCAGCGGCGCGCGCGCTCGCTCGCGAGATAGCGGACAACACGTCGCAAGTGTCGGTCGCATTGATCCGGCAGATGTTGTGGCGGATGGCCGGCGCGGACCATCCGATGGAAGCGCACAAGGTGGACAGCCGCGCAATCTTTGCGCGCGGCCCTTCGGCGGATGCGAAGGAGGGCGTCGCGTCATTTCTGGAGAAACGTCCGGCAAAATTTCCGGACAAGATTTCACACGACATGCCCGCGTACTTTCCGTGGTGGCAGGAGCGCAAATACAGCTAAGGCGCCCAAGCTTTGCGGCGGATGATGACGCGAACTTCGCCGGGGCGCTCGACCTTGACGACGGCGCGCTGGCCGTCGAGCTCCAGCTCGGCGTCGCCGCCGGACACTTCAAGCACGCATCCGTGCGGGTACTGAATGCGCGGCACGAAGATCTCGGTCGAGCGGGCAGCGCCAGGATCGGATTCGAACATGAACTCGAAAGTGCCGCTGATACGATTGAATTTCATCGTGCGCGGAATACCCTGTGTCGCCCGCGCGTAGGGTCTAACGAAGCCAGCGAGCGCGCGGCCGCCGCTATTGATGTCCGCCGGATCGGTCTGCTGGTCGCGCGAGAAGATACTCAGATCCTCCTGATTCCAACCGTCGCCAATAGCCAGATCGTTACTATTGGATGCAGTATAGTTCCATTGCGTGCTACTGATGAGCAGAGTATCGAGTGCATTATACATTAGATCGAGCGCGATGATGTGAGCAGTCCATGGCGCATCGCTGCGATCGCCGGCGTGAAAGGCGCGGTACGCTTCGGCGCCATTCAAATCGAATGGAATTCCGCATTCGCCGATGAGGGTGGGCGCGCCGCCGTTCACCGTCTCTGACATCCCGGCTATCTTGCCGAGCTGGCGTTCGTAGCGCGCCTGGATCTGTCCGGCGGCGGTCGCAATCTCGCCGGTTATCACGTCGAGGCTGAAATTCGGACTGAACGTTTTGATCGCAAGCGTGACCACGTCGTACCAGTGACCGGCGTTGACGCTGTTGGGCGGAGTCTTGGCGGGGAATCCCGGTCCGAAAAAACCCGAGAGCGGATCGAGCTCGGCGAACAGGATCCAATCGGGATTAATCTGGCGAATATTTTCGGCGACGCGCGCGAAAAACGGTCCCATGTAGTCTTCGATGAAGTTGACCTTGCGATCGCCGACGCGTTGGAAAAAGTCGTCGCGCAAAACGTCGAAACTGCCGTCGCTATTGAGCCGCCACGCGCCCGCATCCTCGAACGGATCGCTTCGATCGCCGGTCCAGATCGAGATGTTGTTAGGATTGATTGTGCGATCTTGTTTGTGGACCACCGCGTTTCCCGCCGGATCGAACTCAAGCTCCGGTATCGAGCGCGCAACTCCATGCGACACCAGCAAGCCGTCGAGCGGCGACCACGCCAGACCCGGCATCGCAGGGGTGGGGTTGGCATCGCTTGGCCCGAGATGGCGATAGGTGAGTGACTGTCCGATCCATCCGGCGGCGGGTTCGTTGAGCGAGTCAAAGCCCATCACGTTGGGCAAATCGCGGATGCGGCGCGCGATCTCGCGCTGCGCTCCGAGGTAGTGATCGAGCATGTAGTCCTGCACGTTGATGCCGTCGATAGTCAGTCCGGGGGCGAAATCACGGCCGGCGAAAAACAAGGTCCACATGATGCCGTTGGCGGGACGGTGCGTATTCTCCGGCCAGCTCATTGTCGGGTAGCGATCCTCCTGGCGGCCGCCGCGCGCATAGTCATATAGATGTTGCATTACATGAGCGCATCCCGACTCGGCGAGCCGGCGATAGTCAATCCCAAGTTTTTCGAATAGCCAGCAGGGCGCGCCGTCGCCGCCGGTCATTCGGCTCCAGACATCCTGGTGAAAATCCACGAATAGGTAGAAGCCGTAGTCACCGGCGAGCCGGCACAACTCGGCGAAGTAGTCGAGGTACGCGACATCGTAGTCGCGCGGGCCGCGATGCTCGACGGCTTCCCAGGTGGTCAGCAAGCGCAGGCAATTGAAGCCCCACGCGCGCAGGCGCGAGAAGTATTCGCCGGCTTCACCAATCGGAAACGGACGGCCGATGAAGGAGACCTCGCGATGGTTGGAAAAGTCGGAGGGAAAATTGGTGCCGCCGTCGGGGTAGGGGACCTTGCAATCGCCGCCCAGATTGACGCCGCGCAAAATAGCGCGGCGCCCGTGTTCGTCGAGGAACCATCGCCCTTCGATGTGCAGCCGCGGCAAACCAGTCTTTGGCATTCGACTCACTCCGTGGCGCGAGGTTGACGCAATGTGCTTTGGCCCGTCAAGCTACACAAGCATATGGCTGCGAGTTGGCAAGAGAGCGAGATAATTCCGAGCCTGTTCGTCGGCGATCTTCAGGACGCGCTCAAGTTTGAGGGCACGATTATCAGCGTGCTTCCCGACGTGCCGGAAATCGAACCGCCGCAGGCGATTCACATGCCATTCCTTGCAGATGGGGTCGTGTCGCTCGACAGGACGGCGGCGCTGATCGAGGAAGAACTTGCGCTGGGGCATCGCGTGCTGGTCCATTGCGAGGAGGGATGCGAACGCGCACCGCTGGTCGTGGCATGGTTCCTGAAGACAAAGCGCGGCAAGACGCTTGACGAAGCGTACGCGCTGTTGAAAACCCAGCGGCCGATCATCGAAGACCGCCGGCGCTGGCTGGGTATCCACAATCGATAGCCACAGCCAGGGCGTTTGCGATGGATTGACTATCAAGCCGCCGAAGCTGGACGGCAGCGGAATCAAGGATCAGGACAAGACGACGCGCGCCGATCTATCGCTGGAGTGATGCACGCTGCGCTGCTAGAGCGAGCCGAAAATGCGATCGGGGATCGCGTCCCAGGCGCGGCGCTCCTGGTCGCGAGGCGCCTCCTCGAGTTTGGTATTCTCGCCGAAGACCATCGTTGGCCGGCGCGCCTCGGTATAAGCCGTCCAGGCACCGACACTCGCGCAGCTTGGATCGCCTGATCGTGCAAATGCCAGCCACGCGTCCTGCATCTGAACTGCCAGCTTTTCCGCGGCCGGGCCGGTGCCTGCGAATGCGGTCATCCCGGGCAAGTGATTGGTGCCGAAGACGAAGCCAAGCTCGAGTGCGTGGCAGCATCCAAGCGCGCCGTGCAGCGCGGGCGATGGCCACGTGAACAGATAACTGAAAACGCGCGGATCGTGGCGTCCCTGAACTTGCGCGAGGCGCACGCCGGGGATGCGGAAAACGCGGTCGGTCTCGATTGCGGTGAACAGTTCAGCGGGCGTGACAGACTCGCCACGCGGGGCGCGCGCCTTTTCGTAAGTGTCGATGAGGGCATCGGCGGCAGGAGCGGTCAAGCCCCTGCTGATACGCGCGCCCAGGCCGGCGCGGTCGAGCTTGTGCAGCGAAGGATCCATCATGGAGAACAATTTCCACTCCTCGAGCGTAGAACCGACCATCACGGCCACGCCCGACGCCGAGCCGTCGGCCACCATCTCGATCGCGGCGCGCGGCACGAGGGTACCGTCAGCTACCGGCTGATACGCCATCCCGAGTTCGGGATCGGGCGTTCTGCCATCGTCGAGGAGCGTGCCGGTGAGCAATTGCGCAGGCGTCAACGCGCGGATTGCGGCGGCGTCGGCGGGCTTTGCGCCGAGCTTCGACAATACTCTCTCGGCGGTGCGATTCGCGCGCGCGACGGGAGCACCGGTGTGGCTCGCTCCGCTTTGCGGTATCGCTTTGTGGAACAGGCCACGCGCAGCGGGCATCGCCAGGATAGTTCCGACGCTCATGCCGCCGGCTGATTCACCAAAGATCGTGACGTTGCCGGGATCGCCGCCGAATTCGGCGATATTGTCGCGGACCCACTGGAGCGCCGCGACTTGATCGAGAATTCCTTCGTTGCCGGTCGCCGGAATCTTGCCGTCGGTGACGTCGGCCAGGCGGATGAAGCCAAGTGGGCCGAGGCGATAGTTGACGGAGACGACGACCACGTCGCCGCGCCGTGCGAGAACGGAACCGTCGTAGATCGGCTGCGAACCCGAACCGATAGTGAAGGCGCCGCCATGAATCCAGACCATCACGGGCCGGCGCTTGCCATCGCGCGCGGGAGTCCAGACGTTGAGGTAGAGACAATCCTCGGATTGTTCGCCGTCAACCACCATCGCGGAGAGCGCGCCAATCGCAGCCTGGTTCTGATGAGACACCGCGCCAAAACGGCGCGCGTCGCGGATCCCGGTCCACGACCCGGGCTTCTCGGGCGCGAGCCATCGGCGCGCACCTACGGGAGGAGCCGCAAACGGCACTCCTTTGAAGACGAATAGTCCGCCCTGATCGTCACCTTCGAGCTTGCCTTGACGGATCGAAACAGTCGCGCTCATGTGGATGGACCTCGGTGCTATGAATTGCCGGAGATTCTTGCAGAATTCACATGCAGTTCACAAACGTTGCGGGCATGCGGGCGGCCAAACAAATCCCAAAACGGCACACATAGCGTCTAATCGCTCCGTCGCCTGCGCGAATAGATAAACCATCGGGCCCTTCCTTCGCGGTTATGCGACAGATTTTCGGGCATTGGACTTGCTTTGGCTACGTAGATCCCGGCAGCGGCCAGGGACGGGAAGGAAATCGGATGGGCGCTCCGCCCAAGCAGAACGACTTGGCCTCGCGTGAAAGGAAACCCCAGCTCGACCAGTTGAAGGGCGACGCTTTGACTTTGCCCAAGCTGAGGCCGCCGCGGATCACTTTGTTCGAGTCGCCCGTCGTGGACGAGCACGTAACAGCTTTGGCGCGGGCGGGTGCGCTGCAGATGATCTTCTTCCAGCTAGTTTATGCAGCGGAGTACCGTTATACGTCTGCATGGGCCTTCGACGCGACTCTGGGCCTTTATTTGATCAGCATCGCCGTCGGGGTCGTGTTTTTTCTGTCGACCTTCACCGCCGCGATACGGCTCTATTGGCGCGAGATCACCATCTGCCTCTGCACCGCATTCGTGGTATCGAACACTGCGATCGGCGTTGAGTCGATGCGCGTCGAGCCGGTGTTCGTGGTAGTGCTTGTCACCATAGTCGGTGTCGGGACGCTTTGCCCGTGGGAATGGCGTTGGCAGATCGCGTTTAGCGTCATCGGGATGATTTGCTTTTACGTCCTCACGCGCGCGCATGGGGTCGTTGATCCCGATCCCTTTATGCATTGGCTGGGACTGACGACCGCAGTCGGGGTGGCGCAGTCAAACGTCTATTTGCAGGTGAAGCATCGGCGCGAAACCGCGCGAAACCTCGAAGACCGGTGGGGCAGCGATCGGCAGGCGGAACAGAAACTCAAGGAGAGCGAAGAGAAGTTCCGCCAGATTTTCGAGCAAAGCGGCGACATGATCGTGGTCAGCAACCTCGATACCGACACGATCCTCGAAGTCAACGACCAATTCGTCAAACGCAGCGGTGTGCCGCGGGAGCTGGCGGTGGGCCGCAGCAGTATCGACTTCAATTTCTGGGCGGAGCCGGGTACCCGCGAGCGATTCATTAAGGAACTCCAAGCCCGCGGCTCGGTGCAAAACCTTGAGGTACAGCTCAACGACGTTGGCTATGCTCGACCGGTGACCGCGCTGATATCCGCCGTCGTGGTCCGGCTGAACAATCAGAACTGCGCGATCAACGTGATCCATGAAATCTCGGACATCAAAGAAGCGGAGCGGAAACTGCGCAACAGCGAGGCCACGCTGCGCAAGATCTTCGACGCGAACCTCGATGCGATGACGACCATTGATCCAGTGACGCGGCGTTACACCGACGTCAATCGCGAATTCTGCCGCGCGACGGGCTTTAGCAGAGAAGAGGTGTTGGGCAAGACTTATTGGGAGATCGGCCTATGGCCGAGCCGGGAAGAGTCCGACAATCTTGCGGCGGCTCTGGCCCGAACCGGAGAAGTCCGCAGCATGCGGGTCAATCTTTACGCTAAAGATCGAAGGGTCGTTCCATGCCTGCTGTCCGCGGTGCTGCTGGAGTTGGACGGCAAGCCGAGCTGGCTGACAATCGCACGCGACATCAGCCATCTCGTAGCGGCGGAACAAAAGCTCATAGACAGCGAGGCCAATCTGCGCAAAGTCTTCGATTCAATCCTGGACCCGTTATCGATCGCCGACCTTGATGGCCGCTTTGTGGATGTCAACGACGAATTTATGCGACTCACTGAATTTTCGCGCGAAGAAATCATCGGAAAGATCTCGCCGGGAGTCGCCGACAGCGGTTATGCAGGGACTGGAAGCGAATACGTCGAGTCGCTGCGGACGACCGGCCAGGTGCGCAATTTCGGAGTGACAATTCGGAGCAAGAGTGGCGTCGAGATTCCCGTGCTGCTGTCGTCGGTGGTGGTGGAGTTGGGCGGTGAGCTGCGGGTGGTGACGATTTCCCGCGATATTACAAAGCTCAAGGAACAGGAGCGAAAACTGCAGAGCAGTGAAGCGATGCTGCGGGAGATATTCGACTCGAGCGTCGACAACATCGCGCTGACTGGCATGAGCGACGGCATCATCATCGATGTGAACAATGAGATGGCGCGATCGCTCGGGCTGGCAAAAAATGAAATCATCGGCAAGCGCTTCAATGAGCTCAAAGTCTGGGTCAGCATCGAGCGGCTCGGTCTCTTCGCCGAAACCCTGCGCAAGCAGCGCGAGGTCCGCAACTTCGCAACCACCTTCCGCACCAGCAGCGGCAGTACTTTTCCGGCGCTGATCTCGGCGGTTGTGCTCGAGCTCGGCGGGCGCGAGTGCGCGCTGTCGATCGCGCGCGATGTCACTGACCTGGAGGCGGCACGAGAGAAGGCGGAGGCGGCATCGAGGGCGAAGACCGAATTCCTATCCAGCATGTCGCACGAGATTCGCACGCCGATGAATGCGATCCTTGGGATGGCCGACCTGATGGGCGAAAGCGCTCTCGATTCGGAACAGCGGCGTTATCTCGATATCATCATCAGCAGCGGCAACACGCTGCTCGAACTGATCAACAGCATTCTGGATCTCGCCCGAGTCGAGAGTGGGCGCTTGAGCCTGGAGGCGGTTGCGTTCGACGTTGTCGAGCTGACGGAGAAGGTTGCCGATACCCTCGCGGTGCGCGCCGACGAAAAGGGAATCGAGCTCGCGGTGCGATTCGCCCGCGGTCTGCCGGCGATGCTGGTTGGCGACCCGCTGCGGCTGCGCCAGGTGCTCACCAACCTGATCGGCAACGCGATCAAATTTACCGAGCACGGTGAAGTTGTGATTAACGTTGCGCCCAACCCGGGCCAGTCCAACCCGGGCAGCCTTCTATTTTCGGTGCGCGACAGCGGCATCGGAATACCGCGAGACTTTTTGCCCAAGATTTTCTCCGCCTTCACCCAGGCTGACTCATCGACCACGCGAAAATACGGCGGCAGCGGACTTGGTCTGGCAATCGTCAAGCGTCTGGTCGCGCTGATGGGGGGCAGAATCTGGGTCGAAAGCGAACTCGGCAGAGGCAGCATCTTCTATTTCACCGCGGAACTCGGCTTGCCAAACGCGGTCACCAACGAAAGCGAAACGCCGGAGCATCGCGGCCCCGAGCTGCCCTCAGTCCGCGCGCTGGTGGTGGACGACAACGCGGCCGTTCGATCGATCGTCAGCGAGATGCTGAGCGCCAAAGGCGCCGTAGTCACCGAGGCGATGTCAGGGGCCGAAGGGCTGCTCGCGATCGACGATGCGAATCGCAATCGCGCGCCGTTCGCCCTGCTGCTGGTTGATTTGCAGATGCCCGCGATGGACGGTTTCGAGATGATCCGGCGGATGCGGCTTGGCCCGAATGGAAATGCGCCGATCGTCATGCTCGTGACTTCCAGCGCTCTGGCCACCGGGTTGAATGCGATGAGGGAGCTGGGCGTGAATCATTACGTGGCGAAGCCGGTCAAGAGCCACGAATTGTACGCCGCTATTTACGACGCGATGGCGGAAGTTGCCGCGCCCGCGCAAGAAGCGGCCGTCGAGCCTCGCCGTGAGGCCCCGCTGAACGGTTCCAAGGCGCATCTGCTCGACCGCCCGCTCAGTATCCTGCTGGCAGATGACTCGGCAGACAATCGCCTGTTGATCGCGGCGTATCTAAAGAAAAGCCGCTATGTGCTCGACGAAGTGGACAACGGCCAGGCGGCGCTGGACCGCTTCATGACGCGCACCTACGACGTGGTCCTGATGGACATCCAGATGCCTGTGCTCGACGGTTACGGCGCAGTGCGCATGATTCGTCAGTGGGAGACGGCGAACAAACGTCGTCGGACGCCGATTATCGCGCTTACCGCCTCCGTGCTTGAAAGTGATGTGCGGCGCACGCGTCAGGCGGGCTGCGACCTGCACGTCAGCAAGCCGGTCAGGAAATCGACTCTGCTCCAGGCGATTGCGGACGTGGTCGAAAAGTCCGAGCACGACGACGCGCTGGCGAAGCCGAATTCGAACGGCGGGAAAGATGCCACGAGCGCGAGCAGCGATTAGCCGCCAGGCGGTCGCGCGCCGCTTACTCCTCACAGCGTCAGGACTGGATTTTATCCGTCGTAAAGTTACCTTTGATTGAGCCGGCGTATCGGGGTAACTAATTCCGGTAGCGTCTAACTCGCTTCAATACAAAATCAGGCGGCATGGCCATGGCAGAAAAACACCCAATCCGGTTTGGAATACTCGGCGCGGCGCGAATCGTGCCGGACGCATTGATCAAGGCGGCGCGCAACGTGCCGGATGCCGAAGTAGCCGCGATCGCAGCACGCGATCCGATACGGGCGCGCGAATTCGCGGCCGCCCACGGTATCGGGCGAGTGCACGCGACGTATGACGATGTCGTCAACGACCCCGAACTCGACGTAATTTACAATCCGCTGCCGAACTCGCTTCATTGCCAATGGACGATCGCGGCGTTGCGCGCGGGCAAGCACGTGCTATGCGAGAAGCCGATCGCTTCCAACGCGGCGGAGGCGGAGCGGATGGCGAAGGCGGCGGAAGAAAGCGGAATGATTCTCGGCGAGGCTTTCCACTACCGCTATCATCCGCTTGCGGATCGTGTGCGCGCGCTTATGAACGACGGGACGCTTGGCCGTCTCGTCCATGTCGAGGGCCAGTTGTCGGCGTCGATTCCGGAAACGAATATACGTTTCGATTGGAGCCTTGCCGGCGGCGCCACGATGGATTTGGGATGCTATCCACTGCACATGATCCGCTATTTTTCCGGCCTGACGCCCCGGGGTGGTCCGCGCCAGGGCGGAGACCGGACCGAAGAATATCGACATCGCGATGGATGTGGATCTCGAACTCGCAGGCGGCGTCACGGCCAGGATGAGCTGTGCGATGAAGAAGGATACGGCGTTTCGGGCGTTGTTCATGGCGCGCGGCGAGCGCGGGGAGCTGCGCGTGACGAATCCAGTCGCGCCCCATCGCGGGCATCAGCTCACGGTGAAGACCGGCGCCGGAGAAAAGAATGAAACGGTGGCGGGCGACACGACGTTTACCCATCAGTTGCGCGCGTTCGTAAAGGCCGTGCGCGGCGAGGCCAAATTTCCCACCGATGGCGCCGAGGGAATAATCAACATGCGCGTGATCGACGACGTCTATCGGGCGGCGGGCCTTCCACCACGCGCCACGTGAATCGCTGTGCTCGCGCCAAATCGCGAGCATCTCCGGGCAATAGTCGTTTAGGATTGCTTGAGGCTTGAGATACCTAGACAATGGCTAGGGATTTCGCTCTTATCTCCGGGAGGATGATTTTTGTCATGAAAGGATTTCTAAGGCATCTGACGATGTCGGCGGCTTCGGTTGTGCTGATATCGGGCTTTACCGCCGGCTCGGCGAGTTTCGCGCGCGCCCAGCAAGCGGCTTCGCAGGCTGACGACGGTGGACACGCGGCAGGACCTGCCACGGCGCAACCGGACAAGAAGAAGCCACCACCCTACAATTTCAATGGATGCTGGGACGGTTCGAGCATAGTGGGCAGCTTGGAGGATGAGAATTACGGGACCGGATACGGCTGGATTTGGATCATCCAGAGCGGCAAAAATATCAAAGGCGGAAAGAACAAGAACGAAAGCTACTACGAGTTCGTGTGGGACAGTGGTGTCGACTGGGCGTATGGCCCCCTCTCTGGAAAGGCGACTGCGGCCGGATTCACTGCGACAGCCCTCGCCGGCGGCAAATGCAAAGCGAAAATTATCGCCGCCCCGGGCACTTCGGACGATATCGTCGGATCCTATGATTTCACTCATTGCAAGACAAAAACGAGTAATTTCATTGCGGTCGGAACGTTCGACCTTCCGCTGAACGATTCTGGCTGCCTCGACATCATCCCGTAATTCTCGTTGCACTGGCGCGGGCGCCGCACGATGCGGTGCCCGCGTTTTTTGATCGCTGACATCGCTGGCGGCGCCACGATTCGCATTAAACTCAGTGGCAGCGCGGGCGAGCGAATTTGTTCATAGCGTGTAGTGCACATTGGTAAGTTGCTCGGACACTTCCCAAAGCCTGGCGGCGACGGCAGTGTCGCGGGCAGACGCACTACAACCGACGTTGACCGGATGCCCCCATATCTCGGCGATACCGTCAGGGCCGATGTAATCGCCGCCGTGGACATCGGGCGCGGCGGCAGCATACTCAATAGGCAGCGCGCCCATCGCGGCGCTTTGCGCGAACAGGCTGTTGCTGACTGAAAAAATATATTCGAGCGTCGATGATCCCTCCATCCGCGGTCCCGCGGCTTGCAGATTGGTCGCCGCATATCCGGGATGGCACGCGACGCAGAGCAGTTTTGCGCCGGCTGCGTCGGCTCGCCGCTGCAACTCGAAGGTGAACAATAAGTTGGCGAGCTTGCTCTGCCCGTAAGCCCCCCACTTGCGGTAGCCGTTGCGCCATTGGAGATCGTCGAAACGAATCTTGCCCGCGCGATGCGCGCCGCTGCTGACGGTGACCACTCGCGCGCCATCGGTGGCGAGCAACCGATCGAGCAGCAGGCCGGTCAACGCGAAATGACCCAGGTGATTGGTGCCGAATTGCATCTCGAAGCCGTCCACCGTGCGACGGTACGGGATCGCCATAACGCCGGCGTTGTTGCACAGCACGTGCAGGGTGGGATGTTCCAGATGGAACGCGTCGGCGAAGCCGCGCACCGACGCGAGATTCGAGAGGTCAAGTTCCATCACCTCGACTTTGGCGCCGGGCGATGATGCGGAGATCAGAGCGGCGGCGGTTCGAGCCTTTCCCATGTCGCGGCAGGCCAGGATGACATCCGCCCGCTTGCGCGCGAACTGCAGCGCGGCTTCATAGCCGATGCCGCTGTTGCCGCCGGTTACGACAATCGTCTTCCCGGAAAGATCCGGCATGTCATCGGCGGTCCACGGTTTTTTGTCGGGCATGGCAGGCGTTCCTCCCTGTCGGTTACACGAAGGCTATCACGGCAGATATCCTTGGTCACGATTGAGAAACATCGACCCGCTTGCCCCGATCGACGATTCAAGCGGCACGATGGCTGCCTCTATCCGCCGCCCCCGCGCCGCGCCGAGCGCGGTAGAATAGGACGCGCTCGCGGCGAGCGCCTCACGCGGATCGGCGAGAAAAGGGAATAGTCGCCCGCGAGCGCAGCGAGCGCGCCTACCTAAACGCAGGTCTCGTCTCGTCGTGGTACTTGCACTTTGTGGGGCAAGGTCCCTGCGGGAGGTCTCGCTCCCGAGGGCCTAGCAGCTTGTGGTACTGGTGCCCCGCTTCGCACTCACAATGGAATTCCCCGGATCCGATTCCTTGTTCCTTGCGCTCGTCCTCAAATGCTCCGCAGAATTTGGAAAAGCAGTGCACTGGCATACGGCGGTATTATACTCCTTGGGGGAGGGGAATAGTCGCGCGCGAGCGCAGCGAGTGCGTTTGAATCTAGTCTCTGGATAAACGCTTTCGTCCACTTTCATTTCTCCGCTGAGCCCTCGCTTCGAGGAGGGACGGCCTTTTCTCAGTGGGCGCATATGAGATCGCGCCGTACAATCAAGTGCTTAGTAACTTCGCCCTCAGAGACTTTGTCACCAATCGTTTTCAAGTAGCCATCATATGCTCGACGCATGAATTCGTTGCCCAAGTGCGCCGAAAGTACCCGCTCCAACACGGCCATGCTGCACATTAGGACAAGGTTCATACTTGAATCGAATTCGATCGCGAGGCCTTCCTCTTGACCCTCCAGCAGTGCTCGGGCTTCCAGATAGTTTGCCCAGCGCCTAAACCGCCAAACCGCATCCCAGAAAGAAACGTATCCCAAGATAATATTCTTTTTCTTCTGGCGCTTCTCTCCGGGCCTAGGCTTCTGCGACTTTGTCTTCAGCCACGTTTCGGTGCGTTTGTGTTTCCCGGTCGTGCGGAGGAATTGAGCAAAGTGCTCATAAGAGCCGATGTTACGGCTAAGATTCCAACCGCTCTTCGCACGAGATTCAGGACGTTGAGGGAATTCCCGCCAAGCGTGTTCTTCGACGTGATACCTGCAGCGCCACGGCTTCGGAAGATTGGCGCATAAACTGTTAGTGGCGAATCTCAGAGTCCGCGCGTGAGTGTCGAGGGCTCGATCAAATTCTCGCTCCATTTTAACCTTATGAATAGGGGTCAATAGGAAATACATTGCGTAGTAAGCTTGGATCGGCTTCCAATGATTTGTAACCGTGCGCAACGATTGATCGAAAGAGCTATTGAGCCGAGCGACAAGCTCAGAATTCCATGCGTTGTACAGCAGCTTCTCTATGCGCTTTCGATTTTCCTCGCTCAGAGGAGAAGGCCGGGCGTTGCCCAGGTACTGTTTCTGCTGTTGAAAAAGTTGTGTGAGTATTTCGGTCTCAGTTTGGCCTTGTTCTCTAAAAATCTCCGCAAGGTGAAACAAGAAGAGACGGTATGTGTCGAAACGTTGGCGAGCCCCTTCCGAAGCTGACTGATCGATTCCTGTACTCAAGGCAGAAGGGTCCCGTCGATGGTTGAGTGATCTAGCGTTCGTCTGTCGTCGCGACCAAGTGGCCACATATCGCTGGATTGTACGCTCGAAGTTGACGCTCCGAAATGCCAACAGATCCGGTTGTCGACACGCGCTGGCGCGGAGCGGCGCCGGGACGCGCCGAAGGTCAGGAGGGAGCCCTCGAGATGCGGTTCCTGCACCTCATCTGCCGGCCGCGATGCGGCCCCGGCCGTCTCTCCCGCGGAATAATGGGCGAGGTAATCTCGGACGAGGAACAACCTCTTCCCCTTAACCTGTTCTAACAGGGACGAAGTCCCGCATCCCGCGGCGGTGCCGATTCTCTTTTCACTTTCACTGAGTGTAGGGGTCACCCCTGGCCGTTGGCACGGCTGGCCAGTGTTAAGCGCGTGCCCGCAGCAGGCACCGCGCGCGACAACGGAGCGCGGCGTTAACATTGAGTGCAGGGGTCACTCCTGCAACCCACGTGGGGTTCACATTCAATTAAGTGAACGCGCTTTTAAGGCCGGCGAGCGCCGCGATTCGCGGCATATCCACGCACTCTTCCAGCGCGTCGGCGATTCGATCGAAGGCCGTGCGGCGATTGGCGCCGGTGTCATCCTGCGGGGCGGATTCGAGCGGGGCGAGTCCTTTCGAAGTCCTGATCTCGTCGAGAAAGTTTCGTCGAAAGCCGGCCGAATCGAACATCCCGTGAATCGAACTGCCGATCACTCGTCCACCGTCCGACCTGACACCCTCCAATTCGTTCACGGCCCGAGTGTCCCTGTGCGTCAATCTGAACAGCGCCCGGGAAGCCGCGACGGCGGTTATGCGCCCGGAGTGAATCTCGTAACCGGAAACGGGGATGTTTGTCGGCAGATGAATTGCGCGGATTCGATCGGTGATTTTCTCGGCCTGAAAGGTGGTTTCCATTTCGAGCAATCCCAACCCAATCGTTTCACGCGTATCGCTCTCGACCCCATCGGCGTCTATGACGCGCCGTCCAAGCATCTGGTACCCTCCGCAGATTCCAAGCACCCATCCACCCGCGCGACGGTGCCGGACGAGGAAGTTCTCCCAGCCGGCTGCGCGCAGCCATTTCAGATCGCCGACGGTGTTCTTGGTCCCCGGAACGATCAGAACGTCAAGGCGCGGCGCCATGCCCGGATCGCTCAAGTAGTGAACGGCGACATCCGGTTCGTCCTCGAGCGCTTCGAAATCCGTATAGTTGGAAATACACGGCAGGTGTATCACTCCAATAGTCAGTGGCTTGTCGCCGGGATGCATCGCGATCCCATCCAACATGGCGGCATCCTCTTGCGGTAGTCCCAGGCTCTTCTGCCACGGCAGCACTCCGATTACCGGGATACCGGTGCGTTGCTCGAGAAAGCGAAGGCCGGGTTCCAGCAGCTCTTGAACGCCGCGAAACTTGTTAATCAGCACTCCCTTGACGCGACGCCGCTCGTCCGGCGCGAGAAGCTCGATCGTGCCGACGATCGAAGCAAAGACTCCGCCCTTGTCGATGTCCGCGACCAACAGGACCGGCGCGTCGGCCAGTTCGGCGATTTCCCAGTTAACTATGTCGCGATGGCGCAGATTGATCTCTGCCGCACTGCCCGCGCCTTCGATAACAATCAACTCAAAATCCCGCGCAAGATTGTTATAGCTACTGACTATCTCAGGCCATGCCTCAGTACGATACCGCTCATAGTCATTCATGCCCATCTGAAACCGCGCTTGGCCCCGAATCACTACATGGCAAACCATGCCGGATTGCGTTTTCAAGAGCACGGGATTCATGTCGGGGCTCGGTTCGAGCCCGCACGCTTGGGCCTGCACGGCCTGCGCACGTCCGATCTCGCCGCCACCGCGGCAAACCGCCGCGTTGTTCGACATGTTTTGCGATTTGAAGGGCGCTACGCGGACGCCGGCGCGCGCGAACGCACGGCACAGCGCGGTGACCACCACACTCTTGCCGACGTCCGACGCCGTGCCCATTACCATCAAGCTCCTGGCACTCAAAACCCGACTCCTTTTGGAACGACGCTCACGGAAGCCACAGCATCCGCGATGCGATAGACTGTTTCAATGCAGGTCCGGGTTCAACTGGGAGCGGGAAGGCGGATGCGTGGGCACCCCGCGCGCAGCCGGCCTGCTGCTCGAACGCGACGGACGCCAACGGAGAGAAAACGGAATATGACATCGCTGCGTGAAGTATTGAAGCGGGCGGAAGCGGACAAAGTTGCCGTCGGTCATTTTAATTTTTCGGACTTGGTCGGATTCAACGCGATCGTTGCCGCCGCGCGCGACAAGAGACTGCCCGTGATGGTGGGTCTGTCCGAGGGCGAGCGCGAGTTCACCGGCGTCCGCCAGGCTGCGGCGTTGGTGAAGGCGGTTCGTGACGAGTACGACTATCCAATTTTTCTGAACGCCGACCACACTCACTCGATCGCCAAGGCTGAGGCGGCGGCGAAAGCGGGATTCGACGAAATCATCTTCGACGGGTCGGCGCTCCCCTTCGAGGAAAACATCGCCCAGACGAAGAAAGCGATCGAGGCGATCAAATCGATCAACCCTGCCATTCTTGTCGAGGGCGAGATCGGCTGGATCGGCGCGTCGTCGGCGGTGCTCGACAAGATTCCGGAGGGTGTTGGCGTTTTAACCACGCCGCAGGAGGCGAAACAATTCGTCGATGCTACTTTGGTCGATGTGTTGGCGCCGGCGGTCGGCAACATGCACGGAATGCTCGCAAGCATGGTTCGCGGCGACGTTCGGAAGCGGCTGAATATCGAGCGGATCGCGGAGATCAAAGCCGCGGTCCGGATCTTCATGACATTGCACGGCGGGTCGGGCACTGACGACGACGATTTCAAGAGGGCGATCAGGTCCGGTATGACGATTGTCCACGTCAACACCGAACTGCGGCTCGCATGGCGAAAGGGGGTCGAAGCGGGGCTGGCAGCGCAGCCGAACGAGGTAGCGCCCTATAAGATACTGGCGGCGGCGGTCGAGGCTGTGAAAGGGGTGGTTAGTTCGCGGCTCGAGCTATTCAGTTCAAGATAACGGCCTACTTGGCCCGTCGCTGTTATTTGTCCGCCGGTAGATTGATAAATACCGCGGCCGTAACGACCGTAGTCCATAGACCGTCGCGATCGCCGATTGCGGATTGCGTGATGTTTCGCGTCTGAACGATTTTATCGGACAGCTTCCATACGTCCTTGCGTTCGTCGTAACTGACGTTGGGATCGAAGTCCACGCCGAGCGCGGTCGCGAGCATCGTGGCGGCGAGATCTTCGGCGTAGTCGCCCGCCTTCTCATCGGTCTGCCCGAAACTCTTGTGCTCCGACAGATAGCCGTATTGATCCTTGTCGGCGGGAATTGCGAGGCCGACCGACGCGGCCATCAAGCGATGCGGTTCGTCGGTCGAGTTGTCGTACATGACGGTGTAAACGATCTGGCCGGGAGTCAGGGTCTTCAGTCCGTCCTGAATGGAGACGACTTTGCAGCCGGGAGGAAAAATTGAGCTGACTCGAACGAGATTGAACTCGGCGATCCGCGCGTCGCGAAGCGCGAGCTCGAAGGAGGTGAGTCTCTCGCGGTGCCTGCCGACGCCCTTGGTCAGAAAAATGCCTTTGCCTATTGGACCCATCTACTCTTTTGTCCCTCAATTCGATTTCTTCATTTACATAGAGCAAGCGCAAGCGTTTTGCGAGATTATGCGTCGATGATTCATCCGTGAACAATGTTCGGTTGAGCAGTCCACACGGACTCGATCAACGCTCAATCCGGGCCGTTGCGGGCTACGAAGATTGCCCAACCTGAATAGCGGCGGTCGAGTTCCAGGTTGCGGCGCATCATGGCGGGATCGTTCAGCCTGGCGGCATCGGGATGGCCGGGATTCTCGAGCGCCCAATCCAGCGCCGCCTGCCAATGCAGCGAGTGGTAGCGATCCCAATCGTCTATTGAGGCTTCGATGATCCCGCGCAGCGGCATCCCGTGCGCGCGCATCGTCTCCACTGTCGTCCACAGCGATCGGTCTGGGTACTCGAGGTCGGCTCGGCCCCCGCGCGGCACTTCCGCGGGATACGGCAGCTCCCTGGCGAACACCTCGCCGAGCGCGATCGCACCGCCGCGCTTCGCCGCTTGGCTCATCCAACCGAGCGCGTGCTCGAAGCCGCCGAGCGCGAAAGACGCGCCTATGCACATCACTACGTCGAAGCTCGCCGGCTCTGGGCGAAACTCAAGCGCTGGTCCTTCGACAATTTGGATTCGGTCGCCGAGGCCTTCCGCGGCAACGAGACGGCGCGCCTCGGCCGCGAAGATGGGGTTGATCTCAAGGCCCGCAGCCTGAATGTCGAACTGCTTGGCGAGCCGGCGCAGCAGCCATCCCTTGCCGCATCCGACGTCGAGAATGCGCATTCCGTCGCGAATCGCGCAGTAACGTGCGGCTAAATCCAGCTTCTCTTCGGAAGTTGGGTTCTGGATCGTGTGATATCGCTCGATCGTTGAGAAGAATTTGAAAAGGTTCAATTTCGTTGCTCCTGTTTGCCTCGGAGTTAGCTTCTGCCGCAGAAAGATGTCGCCCGGGTGCGAGGCGTTTCTGCGGCGCATAACAGCGCCTGGCGAAACGCTCTGCCGAATGTGGAATGACGCGAACTGCTTAGCGACAGCGGGGCGGCAGGTGCGTTTCGCAGACTTCGGGCGCAAGATGCTTACTCGTCGTGATCATGAAACGCACCTCCTTTGGGAGGGTGAGCCAAAGGTAGCTGAGATTTGTCGGGGTTACAATCTACTTGCGCGGGCATCGGGAACGACGCGGGCTAACCTAACCCGTAGCCCCTTCCCACGCGGGGGCAGGCGGGGGGTGTGGCGTACCCATGTTTTGCGGTTCGCGGTAAGATAACGGCTCATAAAATTTCGCCGAGGTGAATCGTGATCGAGACGAATCCATTTGGAAATACGGGTCATCAGAGCACGCGCGTTATTTTCGGAGCCGCCGCGCTGGGCGGGATGAAGCAGGACAAGGCCGACGGGGTGCTCGAGGTACTGATCGAATACGGCATCAATCATATCGACACGGCGGCGTCGTACGGCGATTCAGAATTGCGGGTCGGTCCGTGGATGCGGGAGCATCGCAAGCGGTTTTTCCTCGCCACCAAAACCGGCGAGCGCACGTATGAAGGCGCGCGCGCGAGCCTCCATCGATCGCTGGAGCGGCTGCGGGTCGATCAGGTTGACCTGATCCAGATGCACAATCTGGTCGCGGAGAATGAATGGGAGACGGCTCTGGGAGCGCACGGCGCTCTCGAAGCAATTGTGGAAGCGCGGGCGCAGGGGCTGGTGCGGTTCATCGGAGTAACGGGTCACGGCACGCAGGTCGCCGCGATGCATCGCCGCAGCCTGGAGCGGTTCGCGTTCGACTCGATCCTGTTTCCGTACAACTTCCCCATGATGAGTATCGGACAATATGCGGCCGACGTTGAGGCGCTGCTCAAAGTTTGCCGCGAGCGGGGCGTGGCGACGCAGACGATCAAGTCGGTTGCGCGGCGGAGATGGCAAAATGGCGACGGTCGAAAATTCAGCTGGTACGAGCCGCTTCGCGATCGCGACGCGATCCGCAGGAGCGTCCACTTCGTGCTAAGCCGGCCGGGGCTGTTCCTGAACAGCTCGAGCGACGCGACCCTCCTGCGCGATATTCTGGATGCGGCGAGCGTGAAAGCGACGGCGCCGGCGCGCTCGGAGATGGAGGCTGACGTGGCGCGCTATGCGATGGAGCCGCTGTTCATCCCGGGGGTGTCGGATACGATCTAACGGCCCAGACTAGACGACCTTGCGCAACGCGAGGGCGGGCGGAAGTCGGACCGCCTCGAAGATCGGGACGACGCCGCTCACGGTACTGACGGCCAGCGCGGCGACCAGCGCGTTGAGGGTTTGCGCGGGAGTTACCCACAGCGCGCCGTTGCCGCCGAGCGCGGCGCCGAGCGTGATGCCGCCGGAGAACATCCAGAGCGCCGCGCCGGCGCCGACGATTCCGCCGAAAAATCCGATCGCGGCGCATTCGCCGAATAACAGAGAGGCGACGGCGGTGCGGCTGAAGCCGAGCGCGCGCATCACGGCGACGTCGCTGATTTGTTCGCGGACCATCATGACGGTGGAGTTGGCGGCGATGAGCAGGACCGTCAGCAACACGACGAGGCATAGCGCGAACACGATAGCCCTGATGCTGCCGATGGCGGAGAGGCCGGAGGAGAGCGCGTCGCTCTCGGTCATGGTGCGCGTTTCGTAATCGGAGTTGGCAAAATGCTCGTCGATCTGTTTGCCGAGCGGGCCCATCGCGTCGGCGCTGGTGGCGCGCACGATGACGTTCCAGGCGACGTCTTCGTCGGGCAGCCCGTGCGCTTTGCGCGCCGCCATCAGGTAGTCGCGCCGCATGAGAAAGATGTTGGGATAACGCTTGGACGCCATCTGGCCGACGATGACGAAGGTCATCTCCATATGTTCTGAGTCGGCGCCGCGCAGGGTTACAGTATCGCCAATCTTCCAGCCGTATTTGCGCATGAGAATTTCGCCGACGATGGCGGTGCGCTTATCTTTCGCGGCCGCCTCGCGCTGCTGGGTGGTCAGCGCGTAATCGGGGAACACATCGGCGACCTCCGGGCCGGCACCGACACAGAAGACCGGCTCGCTGACATCGCGCCAAGTCGCGAACCATCCGGTGATCGCGACGCACGCGGCGACGCCGGGCATTTTGTTGAGCTCATCGCAGAAGCGCGCGGGCAGATCCCCCCACGGCGCAGTCTTGTTGGCGATTATGAGACGGAGCGTGCCGGAGGCGTCCTTGACCACGCGATCCATCGAAGCCGGCACCGACACCAGCACGGTGTAAATAAAGGTGGCCAGCGCGATGGTGAGGATAGTCAGAATTGTGCGGCGCAAATTTCGGCGCATATTGCGCTCGACCAATTTGATCCAGTTGAACACGATGATTCCCGTTCAGACCGAGCGCAGCGATTCGACCAGACCAATGCGCGAAGCGCGCCATGCGGGCAGCAATCCGCCGAGCGCGCCGATCGCAATTGCCGCGATCATTCCCGACGCGAACGCGCCCGCAGTCAGCCGGAACCTGAAGATGAACTCGCCGACGTTCATGAGCTGGCTGGCGAGGCCGGTCGAGTACGCGACCAACACTCCGAGCATCTCGCCAAGCACGCCGCCGGCAAGCGCGAGCACGATGCTCTCGATTACGAAACTCGCGAGCACGTTGAAGCGGCTGAAGCCCAGCACTCGCAGCACGCCGATCTCGCTGGTGCGGCGCGCGACCGCGGAGTACATCGTGTTCATCGCACCGAACACCGAACCAATCGCAAGAATCAGCGCGACGATCAGGCCGAGCGCGCGCAACTGATCGACGAACTCGGTTTGTTTCGCGTAAAATTCCTGCTCCGACATCGTATCGACTTTGACCCGCGAATCGGTCGTCAGCGACTTGGCGAAGTCGTCATGCACCCCGGGCTTGAGGACGACGTGAAGTACCTCGAAGCCGTTGGCGACGCGGATATCCTGAGTCAGGATATCGAGATCGGTCAGCACTTCCGACTCGCGCGCGCTGTCGTCATCGGAAAAGACCCCGACGATCTTCCACGTTCGCCGCCCGAATTTGAAATCGCTGCCGACCGCCAGGTTATGAAAACGCGCAGCCAGCTTGCGGCCGACGACCATCTCGGCCGTGCCGTGATTTGGCCACCTGCCGCTCTCCAGGCGCATGTCGCGATGGACCTGGTAGGCGATTGGGTAGACGCCGCGAAGGAGCGTGAACATCGCGCTCGAAGGCGCGGCGTCGGGGACAGGATTGAAACCGGTGATCACCTCGGGCGAGACCAGCGCCTGGCCGTCGGGAGTGGCCGCGATTTGAGGCCGGCTCTTGATGATCTCGTATTGCTCGCGCGAGATGAAGCTGCCGCCCTCGTTGGTTGTGCCGCGGCTAAGCACAATCCAGTTGTCAGTGATCGCGCTTCGCATCACAGTTGCGCGCAGGCCCGCAACGAAGCCCGACAAGATGAACAGGAGCATCACGACGAGCGCCACCACCGACGCCGTCATCACGCTGGTCGCGCGGCGAACCATCAGGCTGCGCAAGTTGTAACGGATCGGGATCAATTTGCCCCCCATGCCGGGTAGATCGAGCGTTGCCCGGTCCGCAAGAGGCTGGATTCTAAACTGTCACCGCGGCTGAGCCTAGAGGGCGCCGAGTCATGCTTGGTGCGGCAATCTTCTCAGCGCCTGGCGATCCAGTCCTTCAAAAGTTCCGCGAGAATAAACTAGTGAGTCGGCGTCTGGACCGAAGCAAACGCGCGCTTCGCGGCGGCGACGAATGCCCGCACGCGAGCCGGATCCTTTTTTCCGCGCTGGCCGGGAATATCGGTGTGCGTAAACGAATCGACGCCCCAAGGCCTGACGGCAGCGATTGCATCCGCGACGTTGTCGGCGGAAAGTCCGCCCGCGAGGATCACCGGGATGCGCGAGCGCTCGACGACGGTGCGGCTAATCGACCAATCGTGGGTTTCGCCGATTGCGCCGGCAACCAGCCGCCCCTTGGCGCCTGAATCCAGCATCAGGTAGTCGGCGCAGTCCTGATGTGCGTCGGCCTCGGTGAGCGTTTCGCCAGCACGCACGGCAATCGCGCGCAGGAGCATTACGGGCGCGATGCGGCTTCGAATCCAGGCGCAGTCCTCAGGCTCGATTTCGCGCGCCGCCACGTGCAGGATGTCGGGCCGCACCGCGTCAACCATCGCGCAAATCTCGTCTCGATCATCGGACAGCGACAGCGCTACACCGCGCGAGCGCGGCCGTATCGCCGCAAGAATCGAGCGGGCCAATTCCGCGCCGATTGCTTCGGCCACAACACCCGGCTCGGCAATGACGAGGCCAATCAGATCGGCGCCGGCTTCGGCGGTTGCAACCGCGTCGGACACAGACGTCATGCTGTAGATTTGGACGACCATCGGCTTGCAGTTATCACTTTTGAGTGTCGGCGGTAAGTTGACGCACCTTCGTTCGGGTGAGCCGTTACTTCCAAGTACTGCACCCGGTCGGCGCAATCAAGTTGGCGAAATTGAGGGAGCGAGAGAGGACTTAAGGAAAAAAATCCGGGGTCCCTCGGCTCTGCAGACCCCGCTCGGGATGACAGAGGGGAGGCTGCGCCGCCGCAAGAGGTCGTTGTTCGAGGCTCAGAAGTTGCGACGATACGTGACGTAGTTCGCGCAGACCTTGGCGCCCAGCTTTTCCGCGGTGCGGCGCGACGGCCAGTTGTCGTCGAGCACGAGCGTGTAACTGAGATACTTCGCGCCCTGGCGGATCAGGTGCAGGTACGAATACGAGGCCATGGCAAGGTTCACGCCGCGGCCGCGTGCCGCCTCGAGCACGCCGATGCCGAGAAAGTTGAGTTTCTCGTGATCGCCGAGCTTGCGGCCGGGCTTAAGGATTGCGGCGTCCGGATTCGCCGGAGTAACCATCAGGGCGCCCACCGGCTGGCCATCGCGATACGCCAGCACGGAGGTCTCAAGCGCGCCGGACATCGCGAAGAACTCGAACAGGAATGCGAGTTCGTCGGTGCTGAAGGGAGTCGCGCCCCAATGACGCGCGAAGGCGGTGTTCCAGGTGTACTCGAAATCGCGGACTCGGCGCGCGGCAGGCAAGTCCTTCAGCGCGACGATTTGGAAACCAGCGCGGCGGCTTGCTTCGAGTGCGCTTTCGTAGCGCGCGATCAGTTCCGGCGTCACTTCAATTTTATAGTCAACCCATCCGCGCTCGGTTTCGAATCCCGCGTCCTTGAGCAACGCGTGATAGTACGCGGGATTCTGGCGCGCGATGTCAGGCGGCAGGGTTTCGTAGTCGTCGATCACGAATGGAAATTCGAGCAACCCATAGCCGGCGCGCGCCACCTTCGCGCCCTCCGCCTTCATCCACGCTGATGCCGCGTCCATCATCAGATTGACGGCGTCACGCGTGCCGGGCATCGCCTCGAACATTACGATATGCCCGAGCGGTTCGTCCCAGTGACGTTGGTAGTGGCCGTCGATTATCGCGACGGCACGGGCAACGATATTGCCATCGACCCGCGCGGCGAACGGCCGGATCCTGCGCCCGGCGGCGAACGGTCCATTGCCCATCAGGATCGGCAATTGCACCGCGACCATCGCGGCCCATCGCGCGCTGCGGTATTCGTAAACCCGATGTTGAAAAAGAACGAACTCGGTGAGCGCTTCTTCGCCCGAGGGCGACTCGATTTTGACTGGCAACTAGAGACTCTCCCGACGGGCCGACCAATCGCGCGCGTCCGTTCAGGTTGCCTGACAGGCGCCGAGAGCATGCGCGCGCGATGTCACCTTGTTTCCGATCTCTGCGTGCGCTAACCACTACGCAGGGGCGAGCGTAGCGCCGCGCCAGTGGAAGGGTCAAACAAGCGCGGGCGAATGATGCCCCCCAGGGAGCGGCTGAGCGTCATGGTTGAAAAAACGATCGAGCTCACCGGCATCTCGGCCAACTCGGTCGAGGAGGCCGTGCAGTTGGCAATCTCGCGCGCAGGCGTGACGATTGAAGGCATCCACACCGCTCATGT
>CAWDLC010000035.1:0-6584 GCA_963803045.1 Binataceae bacterium (SeqCode)
CTATCATCGCCAAGCCAACGAACAGGGTGCGCGCCAGCGAGTCCGGCGGCCTCGGGCTGCCGCGCGATGCCTTCCATCGCCGCCCTGACCGCGCGGCCTTCGGCGATCGCCGGCGTGATCGACCCGACTACGACCGCGACCACCGCGCCGATTATGCTGAGCATTTGGACCGTCATCTTCTTCCGACCTCCCTCATTTCTTGATCGCGCCGATGCCGCCGCCGATAAAAACCGTGGCCAGTACGCTGAATATGTAAGCCTGCACCAGGCCAATCAGAATTCCGAATGCCATGAACGGAATCGGCACCAGCAAACCCGCCAGCGCCAGAACGATAGCACCCATCACCTCCTCGCTCATGATATTCCCGAACAGGCGCATCGCCAGCGAGAACGTTCGCGTCAGTTCGGACAGAATATTGAACGGCAACATGACCGGATTCGGCCTGAGATAGCCTTTCAAGTACCCGCCGAGGCCTTGAATGCGCACGCCATAGAAATGCACCGATAGAAAAACTATCGCGGCGAGCGCGGCGGGCGTCTCGATCGATGCGGTCGGCGGCGTGACTCCGGGAACGATCCCGCAAAGATTCGCGACCACCAGAAAGATGAACAGTGTTCCGAGCAACGGCAGGAACGGGGCCGCATCGCGCTTCAGCAGCGCGGCTATCTGCTCTTCGATTCCCACCACAAGGGTTTCGACCATCGCCTGCCATCCGCCTGCATCGACGCGAAAGCTCCGGGTCACAATCCAGCTCGCGACCGTCAGCGCCGCCATCAACCCCCACGTGGTTACGACCGTGCGGCTGATGGGAACGATGCCGATGTGAAACAGGATCGCGGTCTGGAGGGGCGAGCGGTTCATGGATTTCTCTGCGCGCGCCGGTAGTGATTGACCGAGATCGTCCGTATCGCCAGGAACCCCGCGAAGCTTGCGAGCATGGGTGCGGCGCCTTGCCTGGCACAGAGCGTGAAAGCCGCGACAGCGACGGCAAGGCGCGCGAGATGGAGCAACGGAGGGTTCCTCCGGCTCCGTGGCCGGCGTAAAGCCGGACATTCCATGCGAGCGCCGCGAAATACGCCATGCCAATCAACGCTCCGAGTGCGCCGTAGGATACTATTCGCAGAACGACTACTCCCATCATTCGCTGCTCATCCTCTTCCAAAGCGCCCAGAAACCAAATGCGGCGCCAAGAAAGACGAGGGTTGCGCTCCAGAACACACCGCTATGGAAGGTGCGATCGAGCCAGCGTCCAACGACCACGCCGATGAGAATGGGCGCGACGATCGTCCATCCGAACCGCCCGATCATCGCCAGCGCCGCGGCCCACCGGCCATTCTCCGGTCCTCCGGCTGTGCTCGCGCCGGCTATGCGCCCGTTTAACCGCTTCTTCCAATTCGCGTTCGTCGGCCCTCAACTCATGACCGCCATGCTCTTGCTTGGTTGCCACGACCAGCGCCCCGCGGTTATTTCGCCGGCCTGACTTTGAGCGGTTGATCGGTCGGCCGCAAGTAACGATAGATTTGCCGAATTGCGGCTTGTTCCAGGCTGAGCAGTCCCGATCGGGCCGAGCGTTCGGCCTCGATGCCCGCGGTCATCGTGGCGAGAACTTCGCCGCGCAAATGTCCCAGATCATCGTGGATGACCGCCTCACGGGTTGCTATCTCCACGACCTTGCCCTCGCGGACGCGGAGCACGCCGCCGCGCACGGCGATGTAGTGCTCGACGCCGCTGCCATTGCGCCATCTCACGACGCAAATCGAAAGCGTGGTGAGAAAATCCGCATGGCCCTGTTCGATGCCAAAGGCGCCGCTGGGATCTTCGGCGCGAACGTGGCGGACGGAACTTTCATCAAGCACGATCGCGGTGGGCGTGGTGACGACGAGCCTCATTGCAATCGGATCATCACTGCGGCTTGCGCGCAGCGATCTCCTTTTCGCGAGCATCCTCGAAAGTCCCGACCATGTAAAATGAGCTTTCGGCCCATTCGTCGCCTTCGCCCGCAAGTATCGCGCGGCAACCCTTGACGGTTTCCTCGACGGCGACGGATTTTCCCGCAACTCCCGTGAATTGCTCAGTCACGAAAAACGGCTGCGTGAGAAAACGCTCGAGGCGCCGCGCGCGCGCCACGATGCGCCGGTCTTCCGCGCTCAGCTCCTCTACGCCCAGCAACGAGATGATTTCCTGGAGTTCCTTGTAGCGCACGATCGTTCGGCGCACTTCCTCGGCGACCGCATAATGCTCTTCACCGACGACGCGCGGATCGAGCAGGACCGACGTCGACACCAGCGGATCGATCGCAGGATACAGTCCCTCCGCCGCCATATCTCGCGACAGGACGATCGATGAGTCCAGATGGCGAAACGTTTCGACCACCGCCGGGTCGGTAAAATCGTCGGCAGGCACGTACACTGCCTGGATTGCGGTCACCGATGCGCCGGCCACCGACGCGATTCGCTCTTCGAGTTCGGCGATCTCGGTGGCAAGCGTGGGCTGGTAACCGACACGCGACGGCAACCGCCCGAGCATCCCCGATACCTCTGAGCCCGCCTGCACGAATCGGAACACGTTGTCCATCAGGAGCAGAACGTTCTGTCCCATCACGTCGCGAAAATATTCGGCGACGGTCAGCGCGGTCATGCCAACCCGCCAGCGCGCGCCCGGCGGCTCGTTCATCTGACCAAAGACGAGCGCGGTGCGGCTCAGCACGCCCGATTTGCGGACTTCGGCAAGCAGCTCGTGGCCTTCGCGCGATCGCTCGCCGATGCCCGCGAATACGCAGATGCCGGAGTAGTTTTCGACGGTGCTCCGAATCAGCTCCATGATCAGCACAGTCTTGCCGACGCCGGCGCCGCCGAACATCCCGGCCTTGCCGCCGCGCGCGAGCGGTGCGAGAAGGTCGGCTACCTTGATGCCGGTACGGAAGACCTCGCGCTTGTGATCCTGACGATTGATCGCGGGCGCGCTGCGATGAATCGGCCAGCGGGTTGCGGACTCGATTGGCCCAAGGCGATCAATCGGATCGCCGATCACGTTGATGAGACGGCCAAGCACCTTCTCCCCGACAGGCACACGGATGGGCCCGGCACGGAGAGCGATCGCACCGCGGCGCAGACCCGAAGTATTCTCCATCGCAACAGCGCGGACGGTATGCAGATCGAGATGCTCCTGGATTTCGGCGACCAGCACGACCTGTCCGTCCAGCTCGATCGTCATTGAATCATTGATTTCCGGCAGGCGTCCGTAGGCAAACTCGACGTCGACGACCGACCCGCGAACGCGCGTGACTATTCCCTCCTCGATCTCCGGCCGGCCGACCACGTCGAGCCGGGGCTCGGCCTTTATCTGACTCAGAAGCTGACGCGCCCTGCTCAGACGATCCTTTACGGATTCAGCGAGCGTGCTCATTGCGCTTGATCTCTCCGGCGGCTATTCCCTGCTCATTCTACGGTTGAGCTTTCGAATCGTCCGTTCGTTGATCCATGCCCCGAACCCGAACGCACCGCGCAAGCTAACAATATCTGCCAAGGCCGAGCTGCGCGAGGCCACAAACCGACGACGAAACGCGCGAAACTATCGGGCGTTTCGCTTGCAGATCGGCGCCGGGGTTCGCGGCGCAGAGTTCCGCGGTGGCGCACTCCAGAACGCGGCACGTGCGGACGCTCACTGGCGCGAGCGTCTAGCCGATCGGCCACTGATGTTGGAACTGGCTGCGATGCGCCATTAAATCGCAGTGCTGGAAACATCGGCCTCGAATAGCTAATCGTGAATGTCGTCCTGCGTTAATCTCCGAGTATCAATTTGCTAATACACTTATCATTCTTCTGTATTCAACTCTTCAGCCGCAGTTCACTAATTATGTAGTTGTCGAAGTTCCGATCTGATTGCATAGATATAGATAAAGTACCATCGGCGGATCGCAGGGATGCAGGCGGATGGGACGCTCGTGTTGCTGTTAATGCGAGGCAAGGGGGGAGGGGTAGGCCATGGCTCAACCTAGGTATCGCCGAACGATTTGGATATCCGATGTTCATCTCGGAACGCGTGCATGCAAGGCAAGCTCGTTACTCGATTTTCTTCGCCATCACATTGCCGAGACGCTCTATCTCGTTGGCGATATAGTAGACGGGTTTAACTTGGGACCTTCGTGGCACTGGAGCCTGGCTCAACAAGAGCTGGTGAATGAGATCGTGCAATGGCGCCGCCGCGGCGCCAACGTGGTATTCCTGCCGGGAAATCACGATGAATCCAAGGCTCGCCTGGTTGAAGAGCTGTTCGGCCCGATCCCTTCCACAAGTTCCTTAATTCACACCACTGCCGACGGTGCGAGGATGCTCGTGATCCATGGGCATCAGTTCGACGGCTCGCTCAATCCAAATCGCCTGCTGCCGATGATTGGAAACCACGCGTACGCGCGAGCCCAGCGGGTCCATGACTGGTACCATCGAAAGTCCGGACAGGGAGGCGATGAAGGCCGCTCGCTTTCCGACTATTTCCGTTACCCCGCCCGCAAGGCTATTGAGTTCTTCACTGACTTCCGGGATCGAGCGGTCCTTGCAGCTGCGCGCGACCACAAAGCCGATGGCGTGATCTGCGGGCATATTCATCGCTCGGATCATCGCCTGATCGGAAGCATCTTGTATGTGAACGACGGTGATTGGGTGCAGAACCGGACGGCGGTGGTCGAGGAGCAAGACGGGGCGCTGCAGGTCATCCGTTGGAGTGGTTCACAGAACATTTCGGTTTCCGAACCGATGTCGCAGGGAGTGGGCTCGTGACAACCTATCCTCTCGAATCGACGAATCACCCAGGTCCACAACTCGATCTGATCTACTTCGACGCAGGCGGTGGACACCGCGCTTCGGCGACGGCCCTGATGTCGGTGGCCGGGCAACAGCATCGTTCGTGGCATATCAACCTAATCAACCTGCGCGACCTGCTCGAACCGGCCGACGTGATCCGGCGCCTCACCGGAGTTCGCGTGGAAAACTTCTACAACTCGCAGCTCAAATACGGCCTTACCATCGGCACCGGTCCGTTGCTGCGAATAATGCAGATGCTGATTCGGCAACTTGAGCCGACGATAATCAAGCTGCTGGCGCGCCATTGGCAGCACTCGCAGCCCGACCTTGTGGTCTCAATGATCCCCAATTTCAATCACGCGATTTTGGAAGGCCTGCGACAAGCCGACGCGACGCAGGCACGATCCGAAACTCCCATGGTAACGATTCTTACCGACCTCGCCGACTGTCCGCCGCACTTCTGGATCGAACGCCAAAGGCAGTACCTGGTTTGCGGCACTGCTACTGCGGCAGGCCAGGCAATCGCGATGGGACATGCCCCGGAGCGCGTGTTTCGCACCTCGGGAATGATCGTGCGTCCTGAGTTCTATTGCCAGATGGAGCTGAGCCGCGAAGCCGAGCGAAGCCGGCTGGGGCTCGACCCCGAATTGCCGACGGGGATCGTGATGTTTGGCAGCTACGGCTCAAGCCAGATGGCAACTATTCCGAGAAGCATCGAAACCGCCCGGCTGAAAACTCAGATGATTTTCATATGCGGTCACAATGACAAGCTGCGCGAGCATATCGAAAGCATGGAGCTGCCCTTTCCGTTTCATTGTGTTGGCTTTACACAAAAAATTCCCTACTTCATGAAACTTGCGGATTTTTTCATCGGCAAGCCGGGTCCGGGCAGCATCAGCGAGGCGCTCGTTATGGGCCTTCCCTTGATAGTAGAGCGCAACGTCTGGACAATGGTGCAGGAGCGCTTCAACACCGATTGGATCGCGCAAAATCGGCTCGGAATAGTGCTGCCTTCATTCCGGGAGATCGCGAGTGCGGTCTCGACGATGTTGGATCGCGGACAGTTCCTCCGCTTGCGCGCCAGAGTGGAAGCATTCGACAACCGTGCGGTGTTTGAAGTCCCCGAAATTCTGGAGGCCCTGATTTCGCACCATGGAGCTGCAAACTCGGGATTCGGGCGCAATTCGACTGCAACGCAATTCGCAACAGAAGTTCACCGCAGCATGTGACGATCGATTCTGCTCCTTGCTCTGGCGTCGGATTTTGAAAACGACGCTGCTGGTCGTGTTCTCGCTGGCCGCGAGCGCGGTGGTTCGGAGCAACGCATCTGCGTTGGAGGCGAGTCCGGCCGGCGCGTTCGATTTCCGCGCGCTCCAGTTCAAGATCTTGAGTCCCGACGCGAAGCAAACGATTGGATCTACACGTTTCACCGTCTTGCGCGACGACAACTCATCTGAAGAGATCAAGGGCGAGACCAGGTACCTGGATGGCGAGCACGACAATGAAAACGAACGGCTGTACGTCGCAAACCCGGACTCCACACCCAGGCTCGACACTTACCGAGCACTCGTTTTTCAACACCGACGGCACGCTTCGCATGGTTGACACGCTCAACACCAAATCTGGCATCGCCTCATGCACGAGCTACACCGCGGGCAAGATGAAGGTGCGCAAGTCGCAGCTTGATGTCCCGGCCGATTCTTTCGCTGGCGCGTCCGAGATGATGATGGTGGTGGCGAGCCTTAGGCGGGGAATCCAGGAAATCAGATTTCATGCAGCGATGAC
>CAWDLC010000036.1:0-164761 GCA_963803045.1 Binataceae bacterium (SeqCode)
CTTGCCTTTTGTGGTGATAACATGAATTAAAGTCGGTTTATAAGAGTAATCTCTGGCTTTAGAAAGTGCGCTCTCAAGGTCGGGAATACTGTGTCCGTCCACCGGCCCAATGTACGTGAAGCCGAGTTCCTCCCAAAATCATCGTGGGCATAACCACTTAAGCCGCTGACTAGTTCGCTTAATTGCCAGATTTTCTTGCCCATGGGCAATGATGTAACAATCATTTTGCTTCTTTTCACCCGGCCACTTCGTCATGGATTCACCGGCCCGATCGATGAGGAGAGGTAAGAGACTATGCATCGCCGAACCTTCTGAAGGCCGCGTCCCGTTCTTAACCACCCACTTCAGGTTCGTGAGGAGGTACGCCCATCCCTCGCACGTCCCCCCGTAGTTATCGACCCAGGCAGGTGTCCTCCCGTAGCCGGTATGTCGGAGGGTGACACGGGTCTCGCCCTTCCGGGCGGCGAAGGTGAAGGTCACCTGGGTCATTCCGAGCCCCTTCGCAGGCCACTCGAGGGAGAGCTTCCGGCTCCGGACGAGGGGTGATGACCTTGGGGTCGGTGGCGGTAGCCGAGCTGCCAGACTGAATCTGAGGTTGCCCCGGTCGTATGCGGCAAGCGGGCCGACTTGAGGAACCAACGGGTCAGCTCTGAGGGTTCGGTCAACGACCGGAATACCTTCGCCACCGTGCTCAAAAAAAGTAGGTCTGCTCGATTGCTTGGTCCCTTGCGGTTCGCCACCATGGGGGTTCGTTCTCCCCGAGACGCCTTCACCTATTTCGTCCCTTGGAAGGGCGTCGGAGGCGATGGCCCGGCAATGCTTCGGAGAGGCGGACACGGGACCGAGGGTCTCGGGACCGTGCGGAGCCCCGTCCGGTCCTCTAGCCCTCTCCGTTCCCTCGTCATCGGTCGGGGTCAACCTCAGCCTGATCGAAAAAGCCTACGTCTTTTCGGCCAAGGTCCACCAGGGACAGATGCGCCTCTCCGGCGAGCCCTACCTCAACCACCCCCTGGAAGTGGCGGCCATCCTGGCCGACATGAAAATGGACATCGCCACGGTGGCCGCGGGCCTCCTCCATGACACGGTCGAAGACACCTACGCCACCCTCGACGAGATCCAGCAGAATTTCGGCCCGGAGATCGCCGCCCTCGTGGACGGCCTGACCAAGATCAGCAAGATGACCCTGGCCACCCACGAGGAGCAGCAGGCCGAGAACTTCCGCAAGATGATCCTGGCCATGGCCAAGGACATCCGGATCGTCCTCATCAAGCTGGCCGACCGGCTCCACAACATGCGCACCCTGGAGTATCTGCCGCCGGAGAAGCCAGGTCAAAATCGCCCAGGAGACCCTGGACATCTATGCCCCCCTGGCCAACCGCCTGGGGATTGACCGGATCAAGACGGAGCTCGAAGACCTCTCCTTCCGTTACCTCCATCCCGGACGAGTACCGGAACCTGGCGAGG
This sequence comes from Binataceae bacterium (SeqCode), assembly GCA_963803045.1. GTDB lineage: Bacteria > Desulfobacterota > Binatia > Binatales > Binataceae > Binatus. The sequence goes on from CAWDLC010000036.1 coordinate 1,465, forward strand.
GAAGTCGCCTGGAAGAAAGAGGAGAGCGAGAAGTACATCCAGGAGGTCAGCTCGATCATCTCCGAGAAGTTATCCTCCTACGGACTTGGTGGGCAAGGTCAGCGGCCGGCCCAAGCATTTTTACAGTATCTACCAGAAGATGAAAGCCCAGAACGTGGAATTCGAGCAGGTCTACGACGTCATCGCCTTCCGCATCATCCTGGAACACGGTCAAAGACTGCTACGAGGCTCTGGGAATCATCCACTCCCTCTGGAAGCCGGTCCCGGGCCGCTTCAAGGACTACATCGCCATGCCCAAGGCCAACAGATACCAGTCTCTGCATACCACGGTGATCGGCCCCTACGGGGAGCGGGTGGAGATCCAGATCCGCACCGAAGAGATGAACCGGACGGCGGAGGAGGGCATCGCCGCCCACTGGCAGTACAAAGAAGGCAAAGGCATTGCGCCCAAAGACAGCAAGCAGTTCGCCTGGGTCCGCCAGCTCCTGGAGTGGCAGCAGGACCTGCGCGACCCCCGGGAGTTTCTGGAAACGGTCAAGATCGACCTCTTCCCCGACGAGGTCTATGTCTTCACGCCCAAGGGAGCTGTAAAACAGTTTCCCATCGGGTCCACCCCGGTCGATTTTGCCTACAGCATCCACACGCGAAATCGGCCACAGTGCGTGGGGGCCAAGGTCAACGGCAAGATCGTTCCCTTGCGCTACCAGCTCAAGAACGGGGACACCGTCGAGATCGTTACCGCCCCCAACCATCAGCCCAGCAAGGACTGGCTGAAGTACGTCAAGACCTCCCGGGCCCGCACCAAAATCCGCCAGTGGGTCAAAGCGGAGGCCCGGGAACGTTCCGTGGACCTGGGGAGGGAGATCTGCGAGCGGGAGTTCAAAAAGTACCATCTCGACTTCGCCAAAATCATCAAGTCCGAGGAGATGAAAAAGATCATCCGGGATTTTTCGCTCCAGATCCGTCGACGACCTGATGGCCGAGGTGGGCTACGGAAATGTCTCCTGCCGGCAGATCGTGGGCAAGCTCATCCCCCCGGAAAAACTCGAAAAAGGAAAGAAGGAGGAATCCCGCCTCAAGCGCCTGGCGAAAAGGATCCGCCGGGAGCCCAGCGGCATTCAGATCCGGGGCATCTCAGGACATGATGGTGCGGTTCGGCAAATGCTGCAACCCCCTGCCCGGGGATGCGATCTCCGGTTACATCACCCGGGGCCGGGGAGTCACTGTGCATACGGCCGACTGCCCCAATATCCTGGGCAGTGATCCGGAGCGGCTGATCCAGGTTTCCTGGAATCTGCAAGAAAAGGCCGTCCACGCCGTCCGGGTCCGGGTGACCTGCAACGACAAGAAAGGTCTGCTCGCCGACATCAGTTCCGGCTTTGGCCTCCTCGGAAGTGAACATCGTCCGGGCCGATGTGATCACCACGGAAGACAAGAAGGCCATCTGCAACTTTGAATTGGAGGTCCGCGACCTGAAGCACCTGCAGAACGCCTTCCGGGCGCTGAGCAAGCTCAAGAATGTCCTGAAAGTGGAACGGCTGCGGGGGTTGCCGACGGGGGAAAGGGAAGAGACAGGAGGCTGGAGCCTGAGAATCAAGTTTCGGGTTTCGAGTTTCGGGTTTCAGTTCAGAAATTGATCTCTTCAACCCGAAACTCGAAACTCGAAATTGTCTTTAAACTGCTTTGATGACCAGATCCGGAACGAAGGCAGCGCGTGCAAACCCGAATGCGGCGGGGCGTCCCATTCTGGATGGCATGGACCCGCTGCAAGATTCGGGTACCAGCGCCGTTTGGTCCGGTTGTTGGCATGGCTTACACTATGCCCTACCTGAGGTCTCTTCCCGCAGATTTCACATGCCCGAGCCATCGAACTCCTCCCCATTGAAAAATAAAGAGCAGGGGCATTTCCCCTGCTTTTCTATTTTATACCACATTCCCGCAAATTCAGGCAAGAAATTTATTTCCCTCGCCAAGGCAAAATGGATCTGCGTCCCCGGAAAATGAACGTTTTCCAAAACCCGATTCCGCTTCTTTTCCGGCCTCCGTCCTAAGCAGGCAGGTCCACCGTTCATCGATCAAAGATCTTCGCCGGGGGGTTGATCATGAATGCGTCCGGCGCTTTGGGAAAACCTTTGGCCAGAACCCGGTCGCCCTTGGATCTCCAGGCGTCCTTCGGCGTACAGCTGGATGGCCTGCGAAAAAATCTTGTGCTCCTGCTTCAGGATCCGGGCATTCAGGGTGTCCGCCGTGTCGTCATCGTAGACCGGCACCACGGCCTGGATGATGATCGGGCCCGTATCCGTGCCCTCATCCACAAAGTGCACCGTGCAGCCGGCAAATTTCACCCCGTAGTCCACCTCGGCCTGCCAGACATGGGTCCCCGGGAAAGCAGGAAGCAGAGCCGGGTGGATGTTCATGACCCGCATGGGGAAGGCCCGGAGAAGCACGGGGGTGATGATGCGCATGAACCCGGCCAGGACGACCAGCTCCACCCCATGAGCTTGCAAAGCCTCCACGAGTTTTTGATCAAAATCCTCCCGTCTCTTATATCCCTTATGGCGGATGACCAGAGATGGGATGCCATGCTTCTTCGCCCGCTCCAGGGCGAAAACATCCGGAACGTTGCTGATCATGATTTTAATCTCGCGCGTCCAGACGCCCGGCTTCGATGTTGTCGATGATCGCTTGCAGGTTCGAACCGCTTCCCGAAACCAGGACACCCAGATTCACCATATACCAACCTCACTCGTATTCGATGGCGCTTTTCCCTCTGCCGGCTTTGACGATTTCGCCGATGGGGTAGGCCTTCTCCTTCAAGCTCTTCAAGCGGAGAGATGATTCCTTCGGCTTCCTCGGCGGGAACGGCCAGGATCATTCCGATCCCGTTGTTGAAAGTGCGGAGCATCTCCTCCTCGGACATATTTCCCCCTTCTTGGAGGACCTTAAAAATGGGGGGGACGGGCCAGGTCTTCCTGCGCAGATCACCGCTTTGCACCCCGGAGGGATCACCCGGGGGATATTATCCGTGAACCCCCCGCCCGTGATATGGGCGATGCCATGGATGTGAAATTCTTTGACAGGTCGCAGGAGGGGCTTGACATAGATGCGCGTGGGTACGAGCAGCTCTTCCCCGATCGTCCGGGAAAGGCCTTTCACCCGATCCGTGACTTTCAACCCCATCCGTTCGAAAAAAACCTTCCGGGCCAGGGAGTACCCGTTGCTGTGCAGCCCGCTGGACCCCAGGCCAATCAGTTGGTCGCCGACCGGATGGAAGAGCCATCAATGACCTGATCCCGGTCCACCACTCCGACCGTAAACCCGGCCAGATCATACTCCCCTTTCTTGTAGAAAGAAGGCATCTCCGCCGTTTCTCCGCCGATCAGGGCGCACCCGGCCTCCACGCATCCCCTGGCGACCCCTTTGATAATCTGGGTGGAAACCCCCAGGGAAAGCTTCCCGGTAGCCAGGTAATCCAGGAGAAAGAGCGGCTCCGCTCCCTGCACGACAATGTCATTGACGCACATGGCCACCAGGTCGATCCCCACCGTGTCGTGCTTCCCGATCATGAAAGCCACCTTCAGTTTCGTCCCCACCCCATCCGTGGAGGCGACCAGGACCGGGATTCTGGTACTTCTTGGCCTTGAAGGAAAAGAGCCCCCCGAACCCCCCGATGTCCGTGATCACCTCCGGCCGGAAAGTTTTCCGGACCAGGGGGCGGATCAGATCTACAAACTTATTCCCGGCATCAATATCCACCCCGGCGCTTTTATAGGTCATCCCCTCGCTTCAACGCTATTCCCCTTTCGTCAAGAAGTTCTTCCTTATATCATAAACCGCATGGGAACCAAATAGAAATTCCTGCCCTCTCAATAGATCCTCTCGTTTCATATGCGAAGCTACTGATTCCCCGTAATCCCGGGTTGATCTTTTCTTCTTGCTCGGGAGCAAGAAATTTTGGTACCAATGAATCCATATGGAAACAAAATCCTCTCATGAGCCGCGTTCTATGTCCTCTCCCGAACTCCAACAAATCCTCGAGGCGATCGAAAAACCCCTCCTCTATGCTTCCGCGGCACGATTATGCCAACCTGAAAACATTGAAGGCGATCGAACCGTACATGGCCCACTGGCTGGGAAAGGCCTCAGGCCTTCCTTTGAGCCCACGAAGGCAAGATTTATTCCACCGGTTGAGGACTCAGGTTACAGGGCTTCGACGGAATGGACCTGACTCTGAAAAAGGCCCGGGTACTGGAACTCCAAAAAATATTCAATGACCTCAAGTGCGACGATTCAGCTCCCCTACCCTGTCAGCTTTGGCCGACCCCCGTCGAATTTCGGCAGGACCGGAAAGATCTGCAGACTTCCATCCAGTTCATTAAAGGGGTGGGGCCCCGCCTCTCCGAAATCCTGAAGAAAAAAAACATCCGGACTGTGGAGGACGCCCTCTACTTTCTCCCCCGGGCTCTATGAGGACCGGCGGCAGATAAAGACCATCTCCCAGCTCACGGTGGGCAAGATGGAGACGGTCATCGGAACGGTCCTGACCGCCGATATGGCTTTTCACAGCCGGCGTCGCACCTTCGAAATGCTCGTGGGGGACGAAACCGGAACCCTGCTGGCGAAATGGTTCAACTTCAATCCCCGGTACATGAAGGGAAGGTTCCGCAAGGGCATGCGGCTGATTCTCTCCGGAGAGGTCCGGCTCTTCCAATTCCAGAAAGAAATCCACCACCCCGAGCTGGAGGTCCTCGAAGACGAGGCAGCGGACGCCCAGGGAGAAGCGGCTGCCGGCCAGGCGGGACCGGACGATTCTCTGAATTTCAAGCGCATCGTGCCCATCTACTCGGAGACCGAAGGGCTTTACCAGCGCCAGCGCCTGCTCCGCCGCATCCTGAAGAACGTCGTGGATCAATTCGCCGCTAAGGCCTTCAGCGGCATCCCGGATGAGGTCTGCCAGCGGCAGAAGCTCATCCCCCTGTCCGAGGCCTTGCGGCGGGCGCACTTCCCCGACCCGGAAGAAAACATCGCTCTGCTCAACGAGGGCAAATCCCCGGCCCATCGCCGGCTGATCTTCGACGAGTTCTTCTTTTTGGAACTGGGACTGGCTTTGCGTCGCAGCGGCACGTTGCTGGAAAAAGGCATCGCCTTCCCCATCCACCACCGGTACACGAAGCAGCTCCGGGATCTCCTTCCTTTTACGCTCACGCCGGCGCAGGAGCGCGTCCTGGCAGAGATTGAAGCGGATATGCGCCAACCCCACCCCATGAACCGCCTCCTCCAGGGGGACGTGGGCAGCGGCAAGACGATCGTGGCTCTGATGGCCGGTCTAATGGCCATCGAAGGAGGATACCAGGTCGCCCTCATGGCCCCCACGGAGATCCTGGCGGAGCAGCATTTTCTGGGCATCCGGCCGCTGGTGGAAGCACTGGGTCTGACGGCCTGCCTGCTCACCAGCAGCCTGAAGAAATCCGCCAAAGAGGCACTGTACGGGGAGATCAGGGCCGGGAAGATTCACATCGCCATCGGGACTCATGCCCTCATTCAGGAAGGGGTGGAGTTCCAAAAGCTAGGCCTGGCGATCATCGATGAGCAGCACAAGTTCGGCGTAATCCAGCGAGCCACGCTGAAGAAGAAAGGGCTACAACCCCGATGTCCTGGTCATGACCGCCACGCCCATTCCCCGCACCCTGGCCATGACCATCTACGGGGATTTGGATGTTTCCATCATCGATCAGCTTCCGCCGGGCCGGGGGACCATTACGACCAGGGTATTCAACGACAAGGAGCGATTCCGGGTGTACCGCACCATGAGGGAGGAAATTTCCAAGGGGAAACAGGCCTACGTCGTATATCCCCTGGTGGAAGAATCCGAGCGCCTCGACCTGAAGGACGCAACGCAGATGGCCCAGCACCTGCAGAAGGACATTTTCCCGGAATTCAAGGTCGGGCTCATTCATGGACGGATGAAGAGCGAGGAGAAAGAGACGATCATGGCCGACTTCAAGGCCGGCCGTATCCACATCCTCGTTTCCACGATCGTCATCGAGGTCGGCATCGATGTCCCCAACGCCTCGGTCATGGTCATCGAGCATGCCGAAAGGTTCGGCCTCTCCCAGCTCCACCAGCTTCGCGGCCGGGTGGGCCGGGGAAAGGACCCATCCCAATGCCTGCTCATCGCTCAGTACCGCAGGACGGACGAGGCCGTGCGCCGCCTGCGGACGATGGAACAGACCACCGACGGGTTCAAAATATCCGAAGAGGACCTGGCCATCCGCGGCCCGGGTGAGCTCCTGGGAACGCAGCAATCCGGGCTTCCCGATTTTCGGGTCGCGAATTTTCTGCGGGATATCCAGCTTCTGAGTGAAGCCCGCAAAGAAGCTTTTGCGATCATCTCCCAGGACCCCATCCTTTCTCAACCCGAGCACCTCTTCATGAAAGAAACCCTGAAGGAACGCTGGAAAGGAAGGCTGGAGCTGGCGATGATCGGATAAAGAAAAATGCCCAAAGTTTGAAGTGCTCTAAAGTGCCTAAAGTTAAAAAGGGGAATTTCCGTTTATCTTACGCCTTACGCCTTGAGGTTTTTCTTCCTCCCACCCTCTGGCCCTCTTGACCGCCTCCTTCCATTTCCGGTAAAGAGATTCGCTCTGCTTCGAACTCATCCGGGGAACGAACCTTTTTCTCACCCTGTAATTGGCCGCAAGTTCTTTCTGATCCTTCCAGAACCCCACGGCCAATCCGGCCAGGTAGGCTGCGCCCAGGGCGGTGGTCTCGTTGGTCTCCTGGATGACCACCGGAACACCCAGAATGTCAGCCTGGAATTGCATCAGGAATTCGTTGGCGGCTGCGCCCCCATCCACCCGCAATTCCTTCAGCCTGATTCCCGAATCCGCCTCCATGCATTCCAGGACATCCCGGGTCTGATAGGCGATGGACTCCAAAGCCGCGCGGGTAATATGGGCCGGGGTTGTCCCCCGGGTGATCCCCAGGATCGTTCCCCGGGCATACATATCCCAGTAGGGAGCTCCCAGGCCGACAAAGGCGGGGACAAAATAGACTCCCTCATTCGAACGGAATACTCGTGGCCAGCCGCTCGCTTTCCGCAGACTGCCGGATCAGCCGCATTTCGTCCCGCAGCCATTGGACGGCCGCGCCGGCGATGAAGACGCTGCCTTCCAGGGCATATTCGACTTTCCCGTCGATTCCCCAGGCGATCGTAGTCAGGAGGTTTTTCCTGGAGAGCACCGGTTTTTCGCCGGTATTCATCAGCAGGAAACATCCTGTCCCGTAGGTATTCTTTGGAAAGCCCCTTGCGCAAACAGGCTTGCCCGAATAAAGCCCCCTGCTGGTCTCCCACGATTCCGGCGACCGGAACTTCAAAGCCGAAGAAAGCCGCTCTGGAAGTGGTCCCGTAAATCCGGCTGGAAGGTTCGACCGAGGGCAGAATTTTATCGGGGATACGGAAGTAATTTCAGAATCTCCTCATCCCAGCAAAGATGATGGATGTTGTAAAGCATGGTCCGGGAAGCGTTCGAGTAATCCGTAACATGAAGTCTCTTGCCGGTCAGGTTGTAGACCAGCCAGCTGTCCACCGTGCCGAACGCCAGATCTCCTCTTTCCGCCGCCCGGCGGATGGATTTTTGATGGTTCAGGATCCAATCGAACTTGGTCGCCGAAAAATAGGCATCGACCACCAGGCCCGTCTTGCGGCCGATCTTTCGGGCCCAGGGTGTTTTTTTGATTTCCGAACAGCGCGGGGCCGTTCTGCGGCACTGCCAGACGATGGCATTATAGACCGGGTGCCCGCTCTCCCGGTCCCAGACTAAAGTGGTCTCCCGCTGGTTGGTGATCCCGATGGCCGCGATATCCTGCGGCGAAAGATTCAGCGGAATCCAGGGCTCGCCGGGCCGCTTCCATTTGCGAATCCCAGATCTCCATCGGGTCATGCTCCACCCATCCCGGTCGGGGATAGATCTGCCGGAACTCTTTGGCCGCCAGGCTGACCACTTTTCCCTGCCGGTCAAAAATCACCGCCCGCGAGCTCGTCGTCCCCTGATCCAGGGCCATGATGAACTTTTCAGACATGATCCTCAGGGTGAACATCCTAACGACGTGCTTGCCGTTCGGCAGGTGCCTGCCGCTGCTACAGTCCCTGAACGAGCAGTACTTCCGCACTACAACCCGCACGCACAGTTGCAACCAACGATGCTTGTTCGAACCGGTCTTCGAATCCTTCTGCTTTTAGCCGCCCACGAATTCTCTTTGAGGTTTACGTGCTTCTGGATCAAGCGCTTCAGCAATTCAACCTTTTCGCTATCATCTTTGGTCAAGCAGCGGTTCCAGGTTTTCGATTTGCTTGGCGGTCTGGTAGGTGTCCGCAAAAACCATCAGCAGGGGGATGTTCCGCTCCGAGGCTTTGGAGATGATATTGGAGGGCGGCAGAATATTATTGGTCAGGATAATCCCGGAGGTATCGCTCTCCAGAGAGGCCAGGATCATATCGGTCCGATCTCCCCCGGTGATGACCAGTTTATTCTCCTTCTTGAACAGGGGATTTTGCAGGAACACATTGGCGGACCATGCCCCGATGATAATATTCTTTACGACCCGCTTCAGCCCGCCCTCCCCGCGTAATGACTTTGGCGAAGAGACGATCGGCCAGGTAGTAGACCGAAAAGTAGGTCAGTTCGCTCTGGATAGGGAAGCACCCCGATCACCCGGATTCCCTCTTTCTGGATGGCCGGAAGATGGGTGGACTGGAATTCATCCAGGTGCTGCACTTTGTTGATGATCACCCCGGCCAGTTTGACTCCGGCCAGGTCCACATGTCTCTTCAAGAAAAGCAGGTCATCCAGGATCGAATCTTCTTCCCCGCTGACCACGATAAACAATTTACTCCCCGTATACTTGGCCAGGGAGAGGGTGTCCAGGTGCACGGAGATCCCATAGGTCGAGGTCCCTTCCGCCTTCGATGAACAGGATCTCCTCGATCGCTCCCGATGCGGCCGATGGTCTCCAGGAGCTTCTTTTTGGGTTCCCTCCTCATCATACATATACCGGAGTTTGGAATGATCAAACCCGATACGACATATCCACCGGGTCTTCTTTCAAGCCGAAGAGGCTCGATAATCAGGGCCGAGTCATAATCCCATAACCGCTTTTTCCGGTAGAGCATCCTTTCCCCAAAAGGTTTGACGTAGGCGATCTTCTGGTTCAAGGCCCCGGCGATTCCCACGATGGCGCTGGTTTTCCCCGCGCTCTTCCGCATGGATGCGATGACGACCTTATCCATTTATGCCCCCTTCTTCCCGCTGGATAGCAGAATTCTTACATCCACTGCTTTGACCCCCCGCCCGTGTTCATAGACGACCAGCGGGATTGATTTCGATGTCCGATATGCGCTCGGCAGTTTTGCAGGATCGTCCCCACCTTGATGATCGTATCCACCACGCTGTCCACATCTTTCTTCTCCTCCCCCCGGACTCCCAGCAGAAGGGGGTAGGCGCGGATTTCTTTCACCATGGACATGATTTCTTTCCGGTTGATGGGCAGGGCCCGGAAGGCGACATCTTTCATCACTTCCACATAGATTCCGCCCAGGCCGAACATGATGATCGGGCCAAAAGTCCGATCCCGCCGGGCCCCGATGATCGTCTCCATGCCCTTGGCCACCATCTCGGAAATCTCCACGCCGTCGATGATGGGCGTCGGCGTTATAGGCCCGGCAATTGCGCATGATGGCCTGATAGGCGTCAATGACTTCGTTCTTGTCGTCCAGGTCCAGGGCCACTCCGCCGGCATCGCTTTTATGCAGGATATCCCGGGAAACCACTTTCATGACCACCGGGTACCCGATTTTTTCCGCTCCCCGGACGGCTTCATCCAGGTTGCGGGCGATGATACTCTGGGGAATCAGGATCCCGGCCGCTCGCATGACCGCCTGCCCTTCGTTGGCCAGCAGAAAGGACCTTCCCTCTCTCCAGGGCTCCTTCTAACACCGGTTCGATCGCCGGCACATCGATTTCGGCCTCGTCGATCGCATCGGAATGTTCCCGCAGATAATGGTAATAGGCATAGACTGAGCCCAGACAGGAGACCGCTTCGTAAACATCCCCATAAACGGCCGCATCTCGCTCTTCTTCAGAGAAATCAGGCAATTCTTCGATTTTCTTCCCCCCGAAAATGGAGAAGACCAGGGGCTTCTTCTCCACTTTATACTTCCGGGCATTTTCCTCGATCAGGGAGGAAAGGTTCTCGGCATCAAAGACCGCGGTCTCTCCATAGAGGGCGATGACGGAGTTGAATCTCGTCCATTCTTCAGGGCTTCTTCCAGGGCGGAATGGTAATGGGAAGAGGTGGCCTGGCCGGTGAGGTCGATCGGGTTCTTGGTGGAGCCGAAATCCGGGGTCACCGGTGGAGAAGGCTTCTTTTAAGGCCGCCGTGTCATCATACAATTTGACCCCGTATTTTTCGCAGGCATCGGTGGCCATGACCCCGATCCCGCCGCCGTTGGTGATGATGACCGTATTTTCTCCCGCAGGGGAAGGGGTATTGGCCAGGAATTTGCACCAGTCGAAAGCCTCCTCCACGCTCTCCGCCCGGATCACCCCGCACTGCTTCATGATGGCGTCGAAGATTTCATCGGACCCGGCCAGCGAACCCGTATGGGAGGCCGCGGCAATGGCCCCCCGTTCGGACCGGCCGGATTTGATCACCACCACCGGGATCTTCTGGGTGGTCTTCTTCACCGCCCGGATGAACCGCTCCCCGTCCCGCACGCCTTCGATATACATCAGAATAATTTTGGTGTGCTCATCGGTCACCAGATATTCCAGGAGGTCGGCTTCATCCACATCGGTCTTGTTGCCCACCGATACGATGGCCGACAGGCCGATATTTTCCACCGTGGTCTTGCCGATCATGGCAATCCCCAGGGCCCCGCTCTGGGTAATGATGGCCACCCTTCCCGGGATTGATCCGCGAGCTGCCGAAGGTGGCGTTTAAGGAAGCCGCCGCCGAATAGATCCCGAAGATGTTGGGTCCCAGGACCCGCATCTGATGCGTCATTGGCGTAGGAGACGATTCTCCTTTCCTCCTCGTTATTCCCCATCTCGGAGAACCCGGAGGAGATGATCATCAGGTATTTCACCTTCTTGCGGGCGCAGCTCTTGACCGCTTCGTACACGAATTTGGCCGGGATCACGATACTGGCCACATCCACCGGCCCGTTGATTTCCTCGATGCTCCGGTAGGCTTTCAATCCCAGGATTTCCCCCCCCTGGGGGTTGACCGGATAGACCTTGCCCCGGTAAGCCCCCGGCTACGATATTGTTAAGAATCTTGTAGCCGATTTTATTCTCGTCCCGGGCCGCTCCGATGACGGCAATGCTTTGCGGCTCGAACAGGTATTTGATATCTGGATTTGGATCTCCCATCATTCCTCTCGGAAAGCCATTTTCAATTCGTACACCCCTTGTTCACTTCTCTTCTGGATGTCAAAGCCCATTTTTTCAAAAAGATGGAGCATGGGCCGATTTTCCACCAGCACTTCGGCCGTAAACCCTAAAAGCCCCTCTCTCTTGGCCAGGTAGGTCAGATAGGACAGCAGTTCCGTGCCAATCTCCTGATTCTGATTTTCGTCCCTCACCACCAGGGCGACCTCGGCCGTATGAGCGTTTTCGCTCTTACCATATTGCCCCACCGCCAAGACTTTCTCTTTTTCCCCCTCCTTTACCGTTGCCAGGATGGTCATTTCTTTGGTATAATCGATGATGACGAACTCCTGCAATCGCTCATGGGGCATATCTTTGCGCAAGGAGATGAATCGGCGGTACAGGCTGTTGTCGGAAAGGGAATAAAAGAAATCTTTCAATAGGGGCTCATCGCTTATCTTCACCGGCCGCAACAGGATCGGAAATCCCTTGCTGGTCGTCCGGAAGGTCTCCAGGTGTTCCGGATACTCCCCCCGCTTCCCGGGGATGAAGGCCTGGTCCCGGTAGATCAGATTCGCCTCTTTGGCTTTTTCGATCAGCCAGGGCCTGAATTTGGGGTGGGCGATGGAGATCAATTCCATGGCCCTTTCCCGGATGTTTTTCCCGTGAAGATAGGCGATCCCGTATTCCGTGACCACATAATGGATGTCCCCCCGGATTAAGGTGACCCCCGCCCCTTCTCGGAGAAAGGGAACGATCCGGGAAACTTTTCCCCATTCCGCCGTGGACTGGATGGCCAGGATGGATTTTCCCCCCGGGGCCAGCACCGCCCCCCTCATAAAATCGGCCTGGCCCCCGATGCCGCTGTAGAAGGTTTTTCCCAGGGATTCGGCGGTGGCCTGTCCGGTAAGGTCGATTTCCAGGGCGCTGTTGATGGCCGTCATATTTCTCAGCCGGGAGATCGTCAGCGGGTTGTTGGTATAGTCGATGGTCCGGAATTCAATGGCCGGGTTATCATGGATGTATTCGTAGGTCTTTTGATGTCCCATGCAAAAAGTGGTGACGGTTTTGCCCCGATTGAGGTCTTCCGGGAGTTATCGATCACGCCTTTTTTCATCAACTCGACGATCCCATCGGTCAGCAATTCGGTATGGACTCCCAGATGCTTCTTATCGCCGAAATTGGAGAGGATGGCGTTGGGCAGGCTGCCGTAGCCGACCTGAATCGTATCCCCGTCCTGAACGATGCGGGCCACATACTTCCCGATTTGCTGGGCGACTTCATCCGGGGCCACCACCTCGTATTCCAGCAGGGGTTCATCATGGCAGATGATGAAGTCCACGTCTTTGATGTTGATAAACCCATCCCCGTGCACCCGGGGCATATGGTTGTTGACCTGGGCAATGACCAGGGAGGCCTTCTCCACGGCTGCCTTCACAATATCCACACTGACTCCCAGGCTCATATATCCATGCGCATCCGGGGGCGAGGTCTGGATCAGCGCCACGTTGATGGGCACCAGCCCCCGGTATATTAAAGCTGGGGACATTGGACAGGAAGATGGGGGTGTAGTCGGCCAGTCCCCGGTTCACCGCTTCTCTGGAGTTGTTGCCGACAAAGAAAGAGTTGTGGCGGAAATTATATTTGAATTTTTCATCCGTGTACGGAGCGACCCCCAGGGTCCAAACATGGATCACTTCCGCATCGAAGAAAGCCTTGGGGTTGGATTCGACAAAATGAATCAGGGCCTGCACCAGATACTGGGGCTCCCCGCAGGCGGTATGGATAAAGATCCGGTCCCCCCGATGGATGTGGCTGAAGATCTCTTCCTCGGGGACGAATTTCTGGGGATAGACCTTCTTGATCTCATCACAATTTCCATTCTCGCATTCCCAAGGCCATCCGAACGACTCCTTATTCCCTCGGTCTATGCCCGCGCCGAAGTTTTCGAATCCAGCACCCCCGAAAATGAACCGAATCCAAATTTGCTTTTCTCTTTCCATTTTTCCATCAAACCCCTAAAGCCGTCAAGGGGAAAGGCCGAGCTCGGATTGCGGCTGGACGGAATTCAGGGTTGACGCTCGGATTTTCTCATTCCGCATTCCGAAATTCGCCATCCCCAATCTCTTACTCCTCGGCGTAGATCACGTCGATGGCTAAGGCATTTTTTTTGCCCACCGCCCGGAACGCATGGGGGAAGCTGGAATCAAAATACAGGCTATCGCCGGGCTCCAAAGGAATGTTTCATCTTCGTAGTTAAATTCCAGCTGCCCATCTAAAACAAAGACAAACTCTTCCCCTTTGTGGTTGAAGAAGATCAGATCTTCTTTCTTCTTCACTTCAAACTGGACATGAAAGGGTTCCATGTGTTTGTCCGCTTTGGGATAGGCCAGGGATTCATAATAATATCCCACCTTGGAAGGGTCTTCATGGATGCGCCGGAAAATTTGCTTGCGCTCGTTCTTGCGCACGATCACCGCCCTCTTCCCCGATTCCTCCTCCTGGAAAAAATAACCGATGTTCACGTTCAGGGCCCTGGAAATTTTCAGCAGAGTCGCCACCGGAGGCGCCACCACTTCGCTTTCAATCTGGGAGAGAAGCGGTACGGAAAGGCTGGATTTCTCCGCCATCTGCTGCAGGGACAGCCCCTTCCGCTGCCGTAAGGTTTTGATCTTCTGCCCTAAATTGAGATCTTTCAGCTCTTCCTTCACATCCTGGGTCATTTTTTCCTCCCTTTAACCTTCCTGGGACCCTCAAAAGTAACCCCAGAGACCCCAGAGAAATTAGCCTTTTCAGAACGCTTAAAGATGTCTTCTTCCTATGATCGACTCTTTTTAAGGACCCAGAGTATTTCTCTGAGACCTCTGTGGTTCCAAGGGTATGTCGGGAATGATCCGCATCGCTGAAAACCTCAACGATTCTCAAATCTAACTCGATGTTCAAAAATTTTCAAGGAGATTTTAGCCCTGCTTAGCCACTTCTTGACCGATTTCATGGTGGGCTTTTTGCTTCCGCGGTCCGCAAATTACTCTGACATCCTTGACGCCGGAAGGCTTCTGGGCTATAAATAAAAGTGAAGGAAATCTGTTCCAGCAACCGAGCGAGAGGAAATACGTGGTGGCCAAATTCCCTAAAAATAAAAAACCGCGTACCATTGAAGAATTAAAAAAGGCGGACTACACCGTTCTGACGGTCAAGGAGGAAATGCGTAAAAACCTGATCGCCAAGATCCGTAAAGATGAAGAGCTTTTCCCCGGGATCGTCGGATATGAGGAGACGGTCATCCCCCAATTGGAAAACGCCATCCTTTCCGGCCAGGATATCATCTTCCTGGGCGAGCGCGGGCAGGCCAAGACCCGCATGATGCGCAGCCTGGTCAACCTGCTCGACGAAGAAATTCCGGCCATGGCCGGATGCGAGATCAATGACAACCCTTTCCAGCCCATCTGCAAGAGCTGCCAGGAAAAGCTCAAGACGCGAGGGGAACCGGGCAGAGATCGTCTGGCTGGGCCGGGAGCAGCGATACGGAGAGAAACTGGCCACCCCGGATGTGACCATCGCCGACCTCATCGGGGAGGTGGACCCCATCAAGGTTGCCGAAGGCCGCTACCTCTCCGATGAACTGACCATCCATTACGGACTCATCCCCCGCACCAATCGCGGGATTTTTGCCATCAACGAACTTCCCGACCTGGGGGAGAAGATTCAGGTGGGGCTCTTCAACATCATGGAAGAACGGGATGTCCAGGTCCGGGGATACAAGATCCGCCTTCCCCTGGACGTTTACATCGTGGCCAGCGCCAACCCCGAAGACTACACCAACCGCGGCCGGATCATTACGCCCCTCAAAGACCGCTATGGTTCGGAGATCCGCACCCATTACCCCCGGTCCCTGGAGGCCGAAATCAAGATCATGGAACAGCGAGCGGACCCACTTCGATGACGATGGCGCTTTCCAGACCACCATTCCCCCCTACTTCAAGGAAATCATCGCCGAGATCACGGCCCTGGCCCGCAAGTCCCCGGAGATCAACCAGCGCTCCGGCGTTTCGGTGCGGGTTTCCATCTCCAATTATGAAAATGTCATCAGCAATGCCCTGCGCCGGGCCATCCGCCTGGGCGAGCGCGAAGTCGTCCCCCGGGTCAGCGATCTTCCCTACCTGGTCGCTTCCACCGGCGGAAAGATCGAGTTGGAAACCGTCGATGAAGACCGGGGCGAAAGCCTGATCGAAAAATTGATTGCCAAGGCCGTCCTCAACACCTTCAACCGCTATTTCCAGGTCCAGCAATTCGACGATTTTCTGTCCCGGTTCAAAGGCGGATGGTCGGTCGAAGTTTCGGAGGGGATGAAATCCTCCGCCTATGAAGAGAAGGCCCACGGAAGCCCAGCCCCACTCCGCGGAAATGAGAGGCCTGCTGGAAGCGCTTGAAGAAACTCCAGTGCGATAAAAGCCCGGCCACCCTGGCCTCGGGACTGGAGTTCATCCTCGAAGGCCTGTACCTCCATCGGAGGTTGAACAAAGAGAAGTTGCCCGGCAAAATCGCCTACCGGGCTTAACCGACGAAAGTAAAGAGTGAAAAGCGCATTAAAGGGAGAATATGGAACCGTTTAAAGAACCTTCTCGGAAAAAAGTCGCCATCCGCCAAATCCCTCAATGAGCTGATGAATCTCCTCATGAAGCTCAATGCCAAGCTCCGGGAGAAGATCTCGCCCCCCGTGCCAAGAAGGAAAATGGACCCGGAAAAACGACGGACGTGGTCATCATTATCATGAGCGCCCAGGAAGAAAAATCCCGCCGGCGAAGACCTCCCGCCGGGGAAACCCGAACCCTTGAAGAGCGATTGGATCCAGGATCTCTGCGAGGAGATCGAGCGGGGACCCTCCACCCGCGTAGGAATCGGTCCGCCCCGACTCATTCCGGTAATCTTTTTCACTCCCCTGTTCTCTCTTTTCCGGGCCTTGGCGCCATGGCGCCGGCCAGAAAAATCATCTTGACAAAGACTCTCCTTTTTTAATATCATCCCTCCCGTTTGTGGCCCCATTCCCTTCGGTCGAAAATCGGATAAATCAAGGATCAAAAATTTAATGAAGGAGGAGAACGCAATGAAAAAGATTCTTCGTGGTCCTTCTGATCCTTTCCTTATGCCTCGCCCTGCAATCTCCCCTCTGGGCGAAGGAAAAGCTGAAGATCGCCGTCATGCATTCCTCACGGGGTCCTTGGCCCTGGCCGGAGGACTGGCCGGGCAGCGGGGCTCCCTGGTGGCCATCGACATGTGGAATGCCCGCGGGCGGGATCTTGAACAATACGAAATCGTCCCGGTGGAGGCCGATGACCAGTCCAACCCGGACGTGGCCATCCGCGAGGCCGAGCGACTGATCAACGTGGAAAAAGTGCCGGTTATTCTGGGGATTTATTCCAGCTCCATCGCCGTTCCCCTCGCTCCGATTTGTGATAAGAACAAGACCATCTTCTGGATCACCATCGCCATCTCCGACAAAGTCGTGGAAGACCGGCATTTGCAATATGTCTTCCGGCCCCAGCCCATGGGCTCCCAGTGGGGAGCAGAGCTCGATCGAATTTCTCAAAGACAATCTATCCAGACTGGGATATAAGAACCCCAGCGAGGTCAAAGTGGCGGTAACCTACGAAGACGGGCCCTACGGGGTAAGCGTTAAGACCTCCAATCTGTCCCAGGCCGAAAAATATAAGATGAAAGTCGTGTTGACCGAGGGCTACGACCACAAGACCAAGGACCTTTCTTCCCTGGTCTTGAAACTGAAAGCGGCCAAACCCGACGCCATCTTGAACACCGGCTATTACCCGGACATCGTCCTCTTCTTCCGCCAGGCCCGGGAGATGGGGTTACCGACCAAGGCCATCATCGGCCACGGCGCCGGTTATGCCAATTTCCCGAACCTGGAGAAACAGTTGGGCCGGGAGATCATCCAATACGTCTATGACATCGACCCGGCTCCGGCTCAAGATCTGGATAAGAAAAAGTTGCAGAAGGAAATCGGCCCCATTATCGATGAATTTTTGAAGCGCTACAACGAGAAATACAAGGAGGCGGACCCGCCCAGCCACGCGACCCAGGGATTTGGCCATGCCTGGATCCTGCTGCAGACCATCGAGCAGGCCATCAAAAAATATGGCGCCCCCACCGCGGACAACATCCGTAAGGCGGCCCTGGAACTGGACATCCCCGAGGGAGCGACTCCCTGCGGCTACGGCGTCAAGTTTGCGCCCCCGGAGCATAAATTTGCCGGAGAGAACCTGACGTTCTTACCCGGTGATTATGCAGTGGTTGAAAGGGAAGATGGAGCTCGTTTGGCCCAATGCTTTGAAGACGATCGATCCCAAACTACCCGCTCCGCCGGATTGGCCTTTGGCGGTGAAATAACCAAAAAATCCCCCTTCCCCCCATCGAAGGTGAGAAAAAATCGGAATATCTCCCTCACCCTACCCTCTCCCGTCACGCCAAGGCGTGAAGAGGGTAAACATATTGAAATGAGAAAAAAACCCTCCCCCCTTGAGGGGGGAGGGTGGGTGATTCAGGGAATATTTCACACCTTCATCGCTATAGGGGGAGCCTGGGCGGATTTGATTGATGGGGAAATCGCTGACTATCGATGTTAGAGATCCTTCAAGTCGATAAATTTTTCGGCGGCTTCCAGGCCCTGAAAAAGATTAACCTCCAGGTCGAGGAGGGGGAGTTTCGCGGCCTGATCGGCCCCAACGGCTCGGGAAAGACGACCCTCTTCAACGTCATCTCGGGAGTCTACCCGGCCTCTGCCGGGCAGGTCAAATTTCTCGGCCAGGACATCACCGAGTTCACCCCCGACAAGATCTGTCACGCCGGAATCACCCGGTCCTTCCAGATCCCCCGGCCTTTCAAGGAAATGACGGTGGTGGAAAACGTGATGCTGGGAGCCCTCTTCGGCAAAGGGGCGGTCACTTCTTCCGGAGGAGGACCCGCGGTCCGAAGCCTTGAGGTGGCTGGAGTTTGTGGGGCTCAAAGTGGATGAGCGCACCATGCCCGGAGAACTCACGGCCGGCAATCTGCGCCGCCTGGAGCTGGCCCGGGACCTGGCCACCCATCCCCAGGCTCCTACTGGCGGACGAGATCATGAGCGGCCTCGAATCAGGAAGAGATCGTCCTGGCCTCGCAGGTTCTGAAAAAAATCCGGGAGGAGATGAAGATCACCATCATCTGGGTGGAGCATATCATGACCGCCCTGATGAACCTGGTCGAGCGGGTTACCGTCTTGGATTATGGCCAGATCATCGCCGAGGGTACTCCCGCAGAGATTTCCAAGAATCCCAAAGTGATCGAAGCCTACCTGGGAGAGGAAGAGACCGCCGAGCCATGCTTGAAATTCAGAATCTGAACGTCTATTACGGAGAATTCCAGGCCTTATTCGACGCCTCCCTTCGGGTCTCCGAGGGGGAAACCGTCATCACCGTGGGCCCCAATGGCGCGGGGAAATCCACCCTCCTCAAGACCATCTCCGGGCTGCTCCAGCCCCGTCCGGGACCATCACCTTTCTGGGAAACCGCATCGATCGGCTTCCGGCCCACGAGATCGTCGAGACTGGGGATTACCCATGTTCCCGAGGGAGGGCGGCTTTTCCCCCAGTTGACCGTCTATGAAAATCTCAAAGTGGGATCTTACCTGAAAAGGGCCCGCAGCGAGGCGGCGGCCACCCTGAAAGAAATCTACCGCCTCTTCCCCATCCTGGACGAACGGAAGAAACAGCTGGCCGACACCATGAGCGGCGGGGAACGCCAGATGCTGGCCATCGCCCGCTGTCTGATGTCCCGGCCCAAGCTGATCCTCCTCGACGAGCCTTCTTCCGGCCTGGCCCCCCGGGTCGTCTCCCGGGTATTCGGAGTTCGTCCACCAGATCAAAGCCCAGGGGTATGCGATCCTGATGGTGGAGCAGAACGTGCGCAAGGCTCTGCAGCTCTCGGACCGGGCTTACCTCATGGAGTCCGGAAGGGTACATAAAGAAGGAACGCAGCAGTCTTTTCTGGAAGACCCCTACATCAAAAAGGCTTATATCGGATTGTGATGCATGCTTGAACTTCTCCTCAACGCGCGATCAACGGTATTCTGCTCGGCGGAGTCCTGGCCCTGCTGGCCTTCGGCATGAATCTGATCTTCGGAGTCATCAAGATCATCCACATGGCCTACGGCCAGTGCGTCATGCTCGGGCTTGTACTTAATCTATACCCTGGTGGTTCCCCTGGGACTGCCGCTTCTTCTGGCCTGCCTCATCACTCTGCCGCTCATGGGAATTGTGGGGTTTGCTCCTGCAGATGTTGGTGATCAACCCGCTGCTCAAGGCCAAAGCCAATCCCCTCACCCAGCTCCTGGCCCTCGCCGGCCTGACCATCGTCTTCGAAAATTTGGCCCAGGTGATCTGGGGCGCAGACCTGCGGGGCATCAATGTGCAACTTCCCTCATCCACATCGGCAACATCTTCCTCCGAACCTCGAACCTCATCGCCTTCGTCGGGGCGCTTGCTGACCCTGCTGGGACTGTACCTGTTCCTGAACCGTACTTACCTCGGGCTGGCGATTCGCTCCATCGCCCAGGACCTGGACAGCGCCCGGCTCATGGGCATCAACCCCGGGCCATCTATTACCTGACCATGGCCGCCGGGGGACTTCTGACGGCCTCATCGCGGCTTTCTTCTCGCCCATCTACGCCGTCCATCCCCACTTTGGCGGCAGTTTCACCATGATGGCTTTCATCATCGTCGTCCTGGGCGGGATGGGCAATATGCTCGGAGGGTTTATCGGAGCCTTTATCATCGGCATTGTCACTTCGCTTTCCGCGGCCCTGACCTCCACGGAAATCGCCGACATCATTGGCCCTGGTGATTTTCATCGCCGTGATCCTGGTCCGGCCCCAGGGTCTTCTGGGCATCAGGGTATCCAAGTAGGAGGACTTGCTTGCGCACCGCGCATCGTTTTAATCATCTCTTCTCTTTGCCCTGGCCGTCTTTCCCCAATTGATTCCCTCCCCCTACCTCATCCACATCGGGACCCTGATCTTCATCTGGTCGTTCGTGACCACCGCCTGGTCCTACATGGGCCGGTTCGGTCTGGTCTCCCTGGGACACGGAGCCTTCCTCGGCCTGGGAGCTTATACCTCGACCCTGCTCTTTAATTTTTACGGCCTTTCTCCCTGGGTCGGGATGCTTCTGGGGGCTCTGGTGGCGGTTCTTTGCGCCATCCTGATCGGCTACTCCTGCTTCCGTTTCGGGGTCATCGGCGATTACTTCGCCCTGGTTACCCTGGCCCTGGGCGAGATCGTCGCCCTGACCATCATCGCTTTCCGCGATGTAACCGGCGGATCCCTGGGCTTCACCCTAAAATCCCTGGGCACTTCCCTGCTCTACCTCCAGTCTGAGAAAAAGATTCACTTCTATTACATCTCCCTCGCCTTTCTCATCCTGGCCCTGCTCGTCTGGAAATGGATCGACCGCAGCAAAATGCAGAAAGCCCTGCGGGCCATCGGGGAAGATGAGGTCGCCGCCTCCACCCTGGGCATCGGGATCATCCGGTACAAGATGATCATTACCATGATCAGCGCCTTCATGACCGCCATGGGCGGCGTGCTCTATGCGCAATATGTGACCTACCTGAACCCCCATACCTCTATCGGGCGTGCCCATTTCCCTGGAGATTGCCTTCAAAGCGATTCTGGGGGGGATGTTCAACCTCTGGGGGCCGACGGTGGGTACGGCGTTGATCGTGGCGTTGGAAGAATATATCCGGGTCTCCTACGGGGGAACGTTTGTCGGCTTTTCGCAGATCATCTACGGGTTGGCCCTCGTCCTGCTGATCATCTTCCTTCCCAAGGGCATCTACGGCAGCCTCCACGATCTTTTCCAGCGCAAGAAATCCTGAAGGGCTTAAGCGTTTAAAGGGATTCGGCGGTCCATTTTCAAGACGTTGAATGCATACCATTCGTCTGCCGGGAGCCTCGGGTCTTCCGCAAAGGAAGGCGGGGTCGAAGGGTTGCCCCAAAACCTCGGCTGAAGCCCGCCCGCTCCAGGGAGGGACTACCGCCTTGGAGTCCGAAGGAATCGCCCTCCCGCCGGGCCCGGGGGCTTCGCCCAAAACTGGGGATGGGCAAGGGAAAATTTCTCCTTGACACCCGCCAGGGGATCGGAATAGAAGGAAATTCTAGCCTCCGCACTGCAACCAAGAAGGTGAATTTTGGGACCCATGTCCGGAATCAGCGAAAACCCGATCATCGCGGAGAAGCAAAGATCTGCGCTATCGGTGGTTCATCATCAGCCTGGCGATCATCATCACGATGACCGTCAGCATTTACCAGTATTCCTGGTCCCTCTTCGCCTACAACATTCGGAAAGAGCTTGGTTGGTCCCTGGCCGAAATCAGCCTGGCTTTCACGATTTTTCAACTGGCCAATTTTTCCCAGCCCTTTGCCGGCGCCATTGCCGATGCCCGGGGACCAAGGGCAGTAGGAATTACGGGCGCCCTGCTGGTGGGCCTCGGCTTCCTCCTCTCTTCCCAGGTCTCATCGCCCGGGCAGCTCTGCCTTTGTTTGGCAATCGGGGGCGTCGGGGTGGGGGCCCTGACCGCGATCGCCATGGCCAGCGGGGTCAAATGGTTTCCGGACAAAAGGGGCCTGGCCTCCGGGCTGACGACGTTCGGGTACGGAGCGGGCACGGCCGTCTTCAACTGGATGATCCAGGCTTTCCTGGATGCTTTCGGGTTCCGATTGACCTTCATTTACGTGGGTCTGATCATGCTGGCGATTCTGGTCCCCGCAGCTTTGCTTTTCCGGTACCCCCGGACGGATGGAACCTCGGGCCGGCAGCCCGATCTTCCCGGCCCCTCGGGCCGTCGCGGGCTACAGCGGCGGGAGAGATGCTGCGGACCCGCCAATGGTTCGTCATTTACTTCTCCTTTACCTTCACCGTCTCCACCGTCCTGACCTTTGCGGCGCAGATGAAGATGATCGCCCATGAGTTCGCCATCCCGCAGGCCTATTTTGACCTGCTTCTGATCCTTTTCCCGTTGGGGAACGGAGTCAGCCGGATTTTCGGAGGGGTGATTGCGGATTTGATCGGAACGGAAAAGACGATGGTCATTTTTTTGCCCTGCTGGGCCTCTCCCTTCTCACCCTGATATCTTTCGGCACCAACCCGTTCATTTTTGTCGCCTCCGTCTTCCTCTGCGCGCTTCTGGGGGGCGCTCCTTTCGCCCTTTATGCCGCTATGATCGGGGATTATTTCGGAGCCAGGTATGCGACCACCAACATTGGCATCACCCAAACCGCCAAGGTCTGGGCCGGGTTGATCTCGGGCTGGCTCTGCGGCCTTCTCGTCGCCCAGACCGGTTCATATAAACTCCCCCTCCTGATCATCGCCGTATGCACTCTTGCGGCGGCCTTCTTTTCCCATCCGCGGCTGATGAAGCGACCCCGGCCCATCTGCGGACATCCCGGAGCCCCAGGGTGACAATCCCGCTCGGGGCGGGACCGGGCCCGCGAGCCCTTTGAGCACTTATAAAAAGTGTGGCGAATCTTCCAGACACGACACTAATACAAAGGCATTAGATCTTTTGACTCAAATTCATTTCCCTCTCCCCTCACAATGAGAGGGAGCCTAACGTCAAAGTCCTTCTAGCGTTTGTATTCGGGTCCCAATTTCTTTGACACCCCGATGGCCTTCCCGCTATACTCATTCCAAATGCAAATCGACCCCCCCGAAAGAGGCTCAATCTGAAAGGCAAAATAGCCATGAGAAAGGCGTGGATATTGGCGGCAGGGGTCCTTCTCTGGGGGATCATGGCCGGGGAGGCCGCCGCTCAAAGGTCGGGAGGAACCTTCAATTTCTGCGCCCCCTACGGGGGAGACCTTTCCACCCTCGACGCCCACCGCAGCCCGGCGGCCCAGGACCTGTTGGTCGCCATGAATATTCATCGCAGCCTTTACAGCTGGGACCCCCGGAACAATCGTCCCAGGTTGGAGTTGGGGGAAACGGTGAAAGCCTCTTCCGACGGATTGACGTATCGGATTTCTTTGCGCAAGGACATAAAATTCCACAACGGCCGCAAGGTCACGGCGGATGACGTCATCTGGAGTTACGAGCGGATCATGTCCCCCAGGACCGCTTCCCCGTCCGCCCCGTTTGTCCGCGTGATCAAGGGGGCCAGGGATTATGAAGAAGGCCGGGCGAATCGGATCTCCGGCCTGCAAAAGATCGATGATGCCACCCTGGAAATCACCATGGACAAACCCCTCGACCCTTCCTACACCCTGTATGACGCCGGAACGGCCATTTTGCCCCGCGAAGAGGTGGAGAAGAAAGGCGACGCTTTCGGTTTGGACCCGGTGGGGTGCGGCCCTTTCAAATTCGTCAAATGGGTCAAGGGGAGCGAGATCGTCCTGGCGAAAAATCCGGATTTCTATGAAAAGGGAAAACCCTATCTCGACCGGCTGGTTTACAAGATCATGCCCGAGGGAGCTTCCCGGGATATCGCCTTCCGGGCGAAAGAACTGGATGCCACCCTGGTGGGCGCCACCCAGTACCCGGTTTACAGAGAAGACCCCCGGATTCCAAGAACATGGTGGAGGTCGCCGAGCTTTTCACCCGGCTGATCGGGTTCAACCCGAAATATGCGCCCTTTGCCAAAAAACAGGTGCGCCAGGCCATCAACTACGCCATCGACTCCCGGTTGATTATCCAGAAACTTCTCAAGGGCAAAGCATTCCCTTGCGTGGGGTACCTCCCCCCGACCTCACCGGCCTTCGATCCCCGGGCGAAAGGGTACGAATTCAACCCGGAAAAGGCCAGGGCGCTCATGAAAGAGGCGGGATACGAAAAAGGATTTTCCTTCGAGTGCATCGGCACGAGCAACGAGTCCTGGGGTGTGGTGGTGGTGGAGGCGATCATGCCTTTCCTGAAGCGGATCAACGTCACGGTGAAACCGCAGCAGCTCGAAGGCGCCGCCCTGGCCGACCGGGTCCGAAGAATGGATTTCCAGGCTTTTATCTGGTCCCTGTCCAGCGGTGCGGGCGGGGATCCCCTGCAGGCCCTGATCTCGATGGCCAAGGAGATCACGGACGAGATGCTCGACGTGTACACGGTCGCGGGCACCTACGACGAGATCGCGGACAAGGTGATGCAGCGTTACGATGGGCTGCTCGACCGGGTTGCGTTTTACATTCCGTATCGCGCGGGCACCGACGACGCGCAATGGGCAAAGCTCGCAAAGCGATTCAATGGCTGAGTTTCGCCGTTGCCGTGGCAGATTTTCGTGACCTGCTGAACAAGCGCATCCCCGGCGTTGCGCCGATGCCATCGGCGCGCGAAAGGGCTAAGCTTGATCGCGCATGCGCACGGTAGTCCTCTATGCGCGTTCGCCCGATTGGCGCGCGGTAGTCGAGCGCGCCGACGAATTGATGGCGTCGCCGGATTTTCGGGTGATCAAATCTGAAGCCCGCACGCTGGCTGGATTTCTCGACGTCCCCGGCGCCGGGCCCGCGTTCTTGAAGCGCGTCGAGGTTTCCTCATGGAGCCGCGGCGTTTACGCGCGATTTCGCGGGTCTCGCGCCGCGCGATCCCTCGCCGGCGCCGCGATGCTCCAGGCGCACGGCTTGGCGCATCCAGAGCCGCTGGCGGCCATGGATTTGTACCAAGCGGGTGCGATTCGAGCCTCTTATCTCGTCAGCCGCGCACTCATCAACGCCGACTCTCTGAGCCGCTTTATGCTCGGTCCTGGAGAAATCAAGGGACGCGACGTGCATCGCCGCAAACAGATCTCCGATACGGTGGCCGCGCAAATCCGCCGCCTCCACGAGTCCGGTCTTTACACTCGCGATCTGCAAGAGACCAACATCATGGCCGAGGAAAACGATTCCGGCGGCTTCAAAGTTTACTTTATCGATCTCAAGGATTTCCGCCGCGCCGCCAGCGTCTCGTGGAATCGGCGAGTTCTAAACCTGGTGCATCTCGATCGCAGCATCGGGCGATTTCTCTGCCGCGCGGCGCGGCTCGATTTTCTTTACTCCTACCTGGGCCATCGGCCGGACCGCACGGCTGCGCGCAGGATGGTCGCCGAAGTTAGAGCGGCGCGCGAGTCGATCGATCGCCGCAAGCGCCGCGGCGTCCCGGCGGCGAAGCGCGTCGTGGCTCCGCTCGCCGGAGGAACTCAGTAGTGGCTTTTTCGATCCGCATCCGCGAGTACGACCATCACACCGAGCAGGTTCACGCCGCCGGCGGAAACTGGGTGCGCGACGTGATGCTCGGGCTGAACGACGGACTGGTGGCCTCGTTCGCGGTTACCTCCGGCGTCGCGGGCGCATTCGTGACCGGTAACGCGGCGATGATGGCGGGACTCTCGGAGATGCTTGGCGGCGCGGTAGCGATGGGGCTCGCGGCGTTCGCCTCCGCGCGCTCGCAAATCGAGTTTTATCAAAGCGAGATAGAACGCGAGCGCGACGAAATCCGCCGATGGCCGGAACGCGAGCGCGAAGAGATCAGCACCATATATCGAGAAAAGGGGTTCGCCGGGCCGCTGCTCGATCAGATCGTCGCGCACATCACGTCGGACCCCGAGCGATGGAGCAACGTGATGATGCGCGAGGAGCTGGGCTTCCACGAAGAATCCTTCGACAGCCCGATCCGCTCCGCGCTTGCCGTCGGGTTGTCGTATCTGTCAGGCGCGGCAGTGCCCGTCTGGGCGTACATTTTTTTCGAGCCGAGCCGGGCGCTGATCGTGTCGGCCATCTCGACCGTAGCGGTGCTGTTCGGAGCCGGCGCGCTGAAGACGATTATCACCAGCCGTTCGTGGTGGCGCAGCGGACTGGAAAGCATGTTGATTGGAATAGCAGCCGCGGGTGTGACTTACGCCGCGGGCCGCATGTTTGCCGCGCGCTGAAGCTTGCCATCCGCAATTGTCACCGCTCAGGTCGTATACTCCGCGTTGATTCGCACGTAGTCGTAGCTCAGGTCGCAAGTTAGAATCCGGGCGTTCGATTTCCCCAACCGCAGATCGAGTCGCACGGCGAATTCGCGCTCTTTCATCCGAGTCCCCGCATCCGCCAGCGCCTCGGTCAGCAGCCGGCCGTTTGCGGCAACTTTCACTCCGCCAATCGACAGCGTCAGCTTGCCGGGTTCGACGTACGCGCCGGACGATCCCGCCGCCATCAGGATTCGGCCCACGTTCGGATCGCATCCGAAGAACGCCGTCTTGACCAGCGGCGAGTTTGCGATTTGCCGGGCCGCGCGCTCGGCGTCGGCCGCGGTGCGGGCGCTGCGTACCTCGACGGAGACGAGCTTGGTCGCGCCCTCGCCGTCGCGCACGAGTTCGCGCGCGAGCGCCGCCGAGATTTCGCTGGACCGCGCGATCGAATGCCGCCTGCTCGCGCGGGCCGAATGCGCGATTTTCCGCGGCGCCGCTCGCCATAATTATCACCGTGTCATTGGTCGACATGTCGCCGTCAACGGTGATCGCGTTGAAGCTCGCCGGCAGCGCGGACTTGAGCGATTTTTTCAGTAAAGAGGGAGCGATCACCGCGTCTGTGACCAGGTAACCGAGCATCGTCGCCATTTTTGGAGAGATCATCCCGACACCTTTCACCACGCCGGCGAGCGTGATGGTCGAGCCGCCCGCTTTGAAGCTGGTCGAGGCGGTCTTGGCGCGCGTGTCGGTCGTCATGATCGCATGCGCGAAGTCGGCAAGCCCGTCTTCGCGCAACGATCGCACGGCATCGGCGGCGCCGCTTTTGAATTTCGCGAAGTCGTAGAGATGACCGATCACACCGGTCGAGGATGGCACGACGAGTTCCGGCGCGCATCCGAGCAATCGCGCGACTTCCACGCATGAATCGCGCGCAAGGCGCATCCCCTCTGCGCCGGTGAAGCAGTTGGCGCATCCCGAATTCGCGACGACTGCCTGCAAACGGCCCGACTTGACGCGCTCCGCCGTCACATATACGGGCGCGGCTTTAACACGATTGGCGGTGAACACCGCGGCTGCGGCGGCCGGGCGATCGGCGGCGATAAGGCCAAGGTCCAGCGCGCCCGCCTTGGTCTTCAGTCCCGCGCTGACGCCGGCGAATCGAAATCCGCGCACGGCGGCGGGCTTGAGATCGACTTTCATCTAACTGCGAATCCTCCGTACGCCGAACTATACGCGGACCGGGCGCGCACGCAAGAGTGCGCGCCGCTCCAGGCCGTCAAGAAATATGCGCAGCCCGCGATCGCGTGTGTGGCTGCGCGACTCAGCAATTTTCTTTAGGGCTAGTCGAGGCTGCCCGGTCTTGTAAAGACTGCTGGCCAGCCACGCCAGCGCCTCAGCGCGGAGCGAAGAATCGAGGCGAAGCCTGAGCGCGGCTTCGTAATGCGGGATCGCATCGTGCTCGCGAGCGTTGTTGTCGTGGAATAGCGCGAGTTGAAAATGGGCCAGCGCTTTAGCTTGCCGCGTGCGCGCGGCTGCGATCGCTTGCTCCAACCGGCGCTGGTTGCGCCGCGGCCTCTGCGTCACTTGCCGTGGCAGCGTTTGTACTTCTTGCCCGAGCCACACGGGCATGGATCGTTGCGGCCGACTTTTTCGGCGCTCGCGCTTGGCGGGCGTTGCAGCCAGCGTCTCGCTCTCGCCGCCATGGCTCATCGCCACGCGCTGCGGCTTGGGCTGCTGAATCTGCTC
Organism: Binataceae bacterium (SeqCode); assembly: GCA_963803045.1. Taxonomy (GTDB): domain Bacteria; phylum Desulfobacterota; class Binatia; order Binatales; family Binataceae; genus Binatus. The sequence continues at coordinate 29,591 of CAWDLC010000036.1, forward strand.
GACGTCCTGCTGGCGCTGCACCTGGACGGAAAAAGCTTTCTCAACCACGTCCTGCTGCATCACCGCCATCAGCGCCTCGAACATCGTGAACCCTTCCTTCTGGTATTCGACCAGCGGATTCACCTGGGCGTAGCCGCGCAGCCCGATTCCTTCCTTCAGATGGTCCATCGCGAGCAGATGGTCTTTCCAGAGCGAATCGAGCGTCTGGAGCATCACGATCTTTTCGATTTGGCGCATCACCGGCTCGGTGAATTCCGCTTCGCGCTGATCGTAGAGCTGATGCACGCGCGCGCAACCGATCTCGATCAGATCGTCGGCCGATTGAACCGGCTTGCCGCCCACTTCGCTCTGCGCGTTGAAGCCGGGGCGGAACTTGAACTGCTTGAAGAACGCGTCGTCGATCAGCCTTCCAGTCCCATTGCGCCGGCTCGACTTCGTTGTTCGCGTGAGCCGCCGCGATTTCCTCGATCAGCGCGTCGCACATGTCGAGCACGTCATCCTTGAGCGAGGCGCCGCTGAGCAGTTCGCGGCGGCGATGGTAAACCACCTCGCGCTGCTTGTTCATGACGTCGTCGTATTCGAGCAGATGCTTGCGGATGTCGAAGTTGTGCGCTTCGACCTTCTTCTGCGCGTTTTCGATCGCGCGCGATATCCAGCGATGCTCGATGGGCTCGTTGTCCTCCATCCCGATTCGGCTCATCAGGCCCTTGAGCCGGTCGGCGCCGAAGATGCGCAGCAGGTCGTCTTCGAGCGACAGGTAGAAGCGCGACGAGCCGGGGTCGCCCTGGCGTCCCGACCGGCCGCGCAGCTGGTTGTCGATGCGGCGCGACTCGTGGCGCTCGGTGCCGAGGATGTGCAGGCCGCCGGCCTCGAGCACCTGCTCGCGCTCGGCCTGCGCACTGTTCGACGATACTTCGCGAGCGCAGCCTGGAACTTCGGGTCGACCGGGTCCTTGGTGCCGGCTTGCGGCCGCCGCCATGAACTCGGGATTGCCGCCGAGCACGATATCGGTGCCGCGGCCGGCCATGTTGGTCGAAATCGTGACTGCGCCGAAGCGGCCGGCCTGGGCGACGATTTCCGCTTCGCGCTCATGGTTCTTGGCGTTCAGCACGTGATGCTTGATGCCGGTCTTCTTGAGCTTGTCGGCGACACGCTCGGACTTCTCGATCGAGACCGTGCCGACCAGCACCGGCTGGCCGCGTTCGTGGCAGTCGCTGATTTCCTCGATCACGGCGTCGAACTTCTCCGTCTCGGTCTTGTAGACGACGTCGTGATTGTCGATGCGGATCATCGGCTGATTGGTCGGGATCACGACCACGTCGAGTTGTAGATTTCCTGGAACTCGACCGCTTCGGTGTCGGCCGTGCCGGTCATGCCGGCCAGCTTCTCGTACATGCGGAAGTAGTTCTGAAAGGTGATGGTGGCGAGCGTCTGGTTCTCCGACTCGATCTTGACGTTTTCCTTGGCCTCGACCGCCTGATGCAGCCCGTCGCTCCAGCGCCGGCCCGGCATCAGCCGCCCGGTGAACTCGTCGACGATGATCACCTCGCCGTCCTTGACCACGTAATCGACGTCGCGCTTGAACAGCGTGTGCGCCGTGAAGCGCCTGGTTGACGTGATGCAGCAGCAGGATGTTGCGCGGGTCGTACAGGTTGTCGACGCCGAGCAGCTGCTCGACCCGCGTCACGCCGTCTTCGGTCAGCGCCACGGTGCGCATCTTCTCGTCGATGGTGTAGTGCTCTTCGGGCTTCAAGCCGCGGGATCACGCGGTCGACCACGTAATAGGTGTCGGTGGATTCCTCGGAGGCGCCGGAGATGATCAGCGGCGTGCGCGCCTCGTCGATCAGGATCGAGTCGACCTCGTCCACGATCGCGAAGTTGATGCTCGCGCTGGACGTAGTCCTCGAGGTCGAACTTCATGTTGTCGCGCAGGTAGTCGAAGCCGAACTCGTTGTTCTGGCCGTAGGTGATGTCGCAGCCGTAGGCGGCCTTGCGCTCGCTGGTCGGTCACGCCGTGAACGATGCACGCCGACGTCAGGCCCAGGAAGTTGTAGATGCGCCCCATCCATTCGGCGTCGCGCCGGGCCAGGTAGTCGTTGACCGTGACCACGTGCACGCCGCGTCCCGCCAGCGCGTTGAGCACGGCCGGCAGAGTGGCGACCAGGGTCTTGCCCTCGCCGGTCTTCATTTCGGCGATTCGCCCCTGATGAAGCACCATCCCGCCGATCATCTGGACGTCGAAGTGGCGCTGGCCGATGCGTCCGCTTGGAGGCCTCGCGCACGACGGCGAAGACCTGCGGCAGGATTTCCAGCATCGCCTCGTCGCGCTCGCTCGCGCTCTTCGATCGCGCTGATACTCGCCTTCCATTCGGCGATCTGGCCGCGCAGCTCGTCGTCGCTCTGCGCCGAGGTCTCGGGTCTCGAGCCGGTTGATCTCGTCCACGTCAGGACGCAGCCGTTTGATTTCGCGTTCGTTCTTCGAGCCGAAGATTTTCCGCGCTACGAGGGAAATAGCTGAAGCCATCTTATATGAGTGATTTTCGCGGCAAGTTTCTTTTGAGATCGGGTTCTCGACGAGCCACAGCGACGCGATCTGACCGCTGATACAATTTCGCAGTTTAGCTGTAAATCATCTTATCGTGAAATCGGGGCAGCAGGCAGGGGCGGCAATAGGCGAGAGGCGCCGTTCCAATACCGACTCGTTGTCCGAGGAAAGGGTTAGGGAGCGGAAATCGACCCCGCATCGCTTCGGTCGCATTTAATTACTCCGTCCATGTCCGCGGCTATCGCCACAGATGGTACCGCGACGATCGCGATTGCAAGCGAAAGCAGGGCGGTTTTCGCGAACGCGGAAATTCCCGGCCTTTTCATTTGCGCATAGCCTTACCCGCCGCTGTGGACGGGAGATGCGCGGACCGCGCGCTCGAACGCCCAGGCACGAATGTGATTGATCTGTTCCTTCATGGTGTGCGCCAGCGGAACCAGCTCACCGGCGGCCAGGAAGAGATCCTGCTCGGTAACCTCATGGTCCTTCAGCCGCGCCTTGGTCAGCGCCGATATGACCGTCTGCTCGATCTCGGCGCCGGTCCAGCCTTTCGTGTAGGCTGCCAATCGTTCCAGATCAAACTTGGCCGCATCCATTCCCCGGCGGCCGAGATGAATCTTCAAGATCTCGATCCGTTCGGTAACCAGCGGCAGGTCAACGAAGAAGACCTCGTCGAAACGTCCTTTGCGAATCATCTCGGCGGGGAGAAGGTCGATTCGGTTTGCGGTGGCGGCGACAAAGAGCCCGCGCGCCTTCTCCTGCATCCAGGTCAGAAAGAAGGCGAAGATCCTGCCCTGCTGGCCGCCCGGATCCCCCGATGTAATCCCCATCTCAATCTCGTCGAACCAAACCACCGCGGGCGCCATATCCTCGAGCGTCTTGCAGGCCTGGACGAATGCTCCCTCGGGCTCCCCATGCCTGCCGGAGAAGACCTCGATCATGTCGATTCGATAGAGAGGAAGCTCGAAGTGCGAGGCGATGGCTTTGACGCAGAGGCTCTTGCCGCAGCCCGGGATGCCCATGACAAGAACGCCCTTGGGCACTATGTCGGTGCTCAGGCTCTCGCGGAGTTGAAACAGTTTACGACGCTCCAGCAGCCACTGCTTGAGCTTCTCCAGGCCGCCGACCTCCCCGATGCTCGTGCTGTCGGCAACGTACTCGATGACGCCGCCGCGGTTGACCAGGAGCCGCTTTTCCTCGAGCATGGCTGGTAGCGACTCGGCGCCGAGGCCTCGACCCGCAGCCAAGGCACGGCGCACCGCGTGGCGCGCCTCCTGGAGCGTGACCCCCTGCAGGGCGCGCGCGAACTGGTATAGACTTGCCTCGCTCATGTCGGTGCTGACGCCAGCCGCCGAGAGTTGCTGAGCCTCGCCCCGCAGGAACTCGACCAGCTCGACGACATCAGGCGGCCGCAGCTCGAGATACAAAAGGTCACGCTCGACTTCCTCAGGAATGAATCGCACCGGCGAACTGATGACTATGAACTTCCGTTGATCGAGACAGCTTTCGTACAGGTCTCGAAGACGGCGCCTGACCTCCGGAGATTCGCGCAGCGGCTCGTGAAAGTCCTTGAGATGGAAGATGGCGGCGTCCTTGTGGGCGGCGATGAAGTCCAGAGCTTCGCGAGGATCGAGAGTGCCGGTCTCGGCCACTCCGTCATCGCGAAGCAATCCTTCCGTGAGGCTCCAGGTCCAAACGGGCACCGGTGTGGATGCGTGCAGCGCCCGGCCGACCTCGCGCAGCACCCTTCCGATTCGATGCTCTTCGGCGGAGTGGATATAGGTGAGCGGCCGTCCTGATTGGAAGACCTCGCGCAGCATCTTTGCCGCGCGGCTCTCAACAGGCTGAGTTTTTGTAGAATCGTCCATAAAAGAATCGCGGGAGTTGTGAGCCTGTGCTCGACTCCTTCGGCAGACCTGAGATGTCTCGGTTCAGATGATAGCGGTCGCGAGTCCACCGGTCACGCGGCGGGACCGGGAGCTATGCGGCGGACTCACCCGCGCAGCGAATGAATCCAAATTAACTTAATCCGTCATCCCGACCGGGGTCTGCGAAGCCGAAGGGAACCGGATCCGGGATTCTTCGCTTCGCTCTGAATGACATGGGGGGCGTTGCTAGCGCTCGATGCGGACGGCGGATTCGACCTGCGGGCCGAGAAATCTGCGACCGACGCGGACGAAACGATCGGGGGTCTCGGTGACGAAAAAACTCTGAACCCCGCTGCCGCCGCGCCGGGCGAGCTTGAGAATCCGCAGCCTTTTGCGCACTTCGGTCGCGGTCGCAGTCGCGGAGTCCACGATCTTCACGCGCGGGCCGAGAATTCGCGCGAACATTTCCCGCAGCAGCGGGTAATGGGTGCATCCGAGCAGCAGCGTGTCGATGCCGCTCTGTTTGAGACTCTCGAGGTAGTGGGCGACGGTCAATTCCGCGACCGCATTGTCGGTCCATCCTTCCTCGGCCAGCGGCACTAGCAGCGGGCATGCGCGCGTGTAGATTTCCGCGCGCGGGCTGAGCCGCTGGATCGCGCGCGTGTAAGCGCCGGACGCGATGGTTGCTTCGGTGCCGATCACGCCTATTTTGCCGTTGCGCGAGGCCTTGGCGGCGGCGCGTGCGCCCGGCTCGATCACGCCGATCACGGGCACCATCGTGTCCGACGCGATTGCGTCGAGCGCGACCGCGCTGGAAGTGTTGCAGGCGACCACCAGCATCTTGATTCCCTTGGCGAGCAGGAAGCTGGTGTTCTCCTTCGAGTAGCGGACGATGACTTCGTTGGATTTCGTGCCGTAAGGGAGCCGCGCCGTATCGCCGAGGTAGATGAAATCTTCATTGGGCAGAGCCGCGGTCAGCGCTTTGAGGACGGTGAGTCCGCCGATTCCCGAATCGAAGACGCCGATGGGCCGGTCGATCGCCGCGCGCGAGCCGCGAAGAAGCCCGTTGGACGCCGCGATCGAGTTTGGCCGTGGTGCAGATTTTTTGCGGGTCGGCATCTGAATCCGCTGGTGCTTGCTCATTTATTCATCCGCGCGCGAGGCGCTCGCCGATTATGGCCGGTCGGGAGGGCGGCGCGCCAAAGACGCGTTGGTGGACGCTGGCCGGTTCCATGCACAGATAGGCGGGGATTTCCGCGCCCGCTTTTCGGAAACGATCGGCGAGCGTGCGGTAAAGATTGAGGCGCAGCGGCGTGAAGGTCCGAAAGCGCCCGTCGGAGGCGAGCAGGTCCTCGCCGCACAGCATCGGATCGCCGGGAAAACGGCTGCGCGCGGCGCCGCGCAACCCCGGCGTCATCCGAAGACCGCCCATACTGATGAACGAGATTTGTTCGGGCGCAACCATGTCCAGCAACTCGTCGATCAATCGGATGTAATCGCGCTCGGCGCCGGGATATGCGATCAACGGATCGAAATGAAACGCGACGCCGTAGCCGGCGTCGAGGACGGCGCGCGCCGCCGCGATTCGCGCCGCGGGCGAAGCGGTGAGATGCTCCGAGCTGCGATAGACGGCGTCGGGCGACAAGGTCCACGAGACAAGCACGCGGCCGCGCGGGTCCAGCGGCAAGAAGATTTTCAATTTCGTCGGTCTTGGTCTTGAGTTCGAGGGTCAGATTTTCGCGCGAGGCAAAAAAATCGATCAGGTCGCGGCTGATCGAGGTAATCGAGTCGAACGCGAGCGAGTCCGCCAGGTCGCCGGTGCCGACGCGGAAGCTGCGCCCGCGAGCGTTGCCGATCAGCCGGTCGAGCTCGTCGAATGAGTCGGTGAAATTCGCGTATACCTGGAAGGCGGGATTGTCAGCCAGAAATTCCTGCAGAAAGCAGTACGAGCAATCCATCGGGCAGTTCGAGGCGAGCGTGAGCACGAGGTATCCGCAGCAGGCGAACCTGGAGGAACCTGCAGGGCAGGGGTTCAGGAACGGAGTCTTGCGCCGCGCGATCACCATCCGGCGTTTGCCGGCGCCGAACGGATCGCGCTCGCCGGATGCGGGCCGGGACACCTCGCGGGCGTCGGCGACATGCGCCACGCGCACATGGCGCGGAAGCGAGCGCAGGATGCGAGTCGCCAGTGCAGAGCCGGCGCATCCATGCTCGACAAACACCGCGTCGAGATCGAATTTCACTTTTTACCGCCGAGCATTTCAATAATCCTTGTCAGTCCCGGGCGCGATCGATCGAGCGCCTCGAGCAGATGCGCCAGTTCGGCGGCGCTTCGCACCCGAAGCGAAACCGTGAGCTCATCAGAGCCCAGCTCTTTGGGCAAGGCCACCGAAATTGCGCGGGGGAGCTTCAGCGCCGAGACTTCAGCGCGCAGTTGCTCCTGCATTTTCTTCAGTCGAGGGTAGCGAAGCGTTCGAAGTGCTTCCAGGAGCGCGCTCGCGCGCGACGGCGCGGAGCCGGGACCGCTCGCGATGGACAGGATTTCGGGGCGGTCGAGAACGCCGGCGACTGTGACACGCTCGCGCACGGCGATTTCCTCGAGCGTCTCGAGCGCGGTCACCAATTGACCGGTCCGCAGGCGGATGACGCGCGCGATACCGAGCATCGCGGCGCGCGACGCCGGGTCCATCGCGAGCCATCGCGCGAGATGGCTCGGCGGCAGCCGGCGCTGGGCAGCGAGTTCGCGAATCTGCGCGTCGATCTCGTCAGCATTCATGTGGAATTTCGCGAAGCATAGGGCGCTTCGACCCGAAGCATCGCTCGCATCGACTTGACCGCGCATCCGATTTCAGGAGCCGCACGCGTATCCCAGCCTCGCGCCTGGTCAGCGACCCATTCGTACAGTCGCGCCTCGTGAATTTTGCCGCGACGCCGAAGGCCGCGCGCGTAGATGGAGCTTTTCTCGGCGAGTACTTCGACGACCGAGGTTCGCCGCGCAGGGGAAAGCCGATCGTCCGCGAGCAATTTGGCAAGGGCGAGAATGCGGAAGCGATCGAGGGCAGGAGTCTTTGCCGAGAGCTGATCGGGACGCCCGCCGCGGCGCGTCACCAGCGGCTCGTCGAGCAGGCCGGCTTCATAGTCGATGAGAATTCGCAGCCATAGGTCGTAGTCTTCGGCGGCGGTCATGAGCTCGTCGAAGCCGCCGGATGAGCGGAAAAGATTGGTGCGTATCATCACCGACGACATACCGATCAGGCAGGTGCGAAGCGAGTCGATGAAAATATCGCCGGCGCGCTTGCGATGGCGGATTGCGGGATTCACCCGCCGCCCGTTGCGGAGCCAGATTTCGTTGGTTTGCGAGATCGCGCAGCCGGGGTTGTCGCGCATGAACGCGAGCTCGCGTTCGAGCTTTGCCGGCGACCAGAGATCGTCGGAATCGAGGAATGCGATCAGCGGCGCGCGCGCCAGGGCGACGCCGCGGTTTCGCGCCGCGGCGGGACCGCGATGATCGATGCGGTCCACAATCAGAGCGATTCCACGGCGGGCGGCATGTTGGTTGGCGGTGCGCGCGAGCGCGGCGGCGGTGGAATCGGTCGAGCCGTCGTCGATGACGATCAACTCCAACGCCTGACTCGATTGGGCGAGCACGGAATCGATCGCCTCGAGCAGCATCGCGCATCGATTGTAAGCGGGGATAATTACCGAAACTTCGGGAGTCATCGCGAATCGGCGTGTTTGACGGTGACGGAGCGATCGACCGCGAGGATTCGAAGGCGCAGATCGTCGATTCCCTCGCCGGAAGTTGCCGAGCAGAAAATTGGGCGCGCGCGCATCGAGTCGAAGCGTTTGAGCGCGGCGGCGCGCTCCGAACGGCGCAACTTATCGCACTTGGTCGCGACCGGGATCACTTCGATGCCGCGATCGGCGGCCATCGCCGCCAGATCGAGTTCGTCGTGCTGAGGACCGCGGCGGCAATCGATCAGAATCGCGATGGCGGCGAGATTGACGCGCGCGTGGATGTATTCGTGCATCATGGAAGCGATTTTGGCCGCTTCGTCGTGACCCATTTTCGCGTAGCCGAAGCCCGGCAGGTCGCACAGCGCGAGCGTGCCGCCGACTGCGAAGAAGTTGAGACATCGCGTCCGTCCGGGGGTTTTGCTGGTGCGCGCGAGACCTTTGACTCCGGCGAGCGCATTGAGCAACGAACTCTTGCCCACGTTGGATCGGCCGGCGAGGGCGACCTCGGCGCGCTTCCATCGCGGGCATCCGTCGAGAGCGAATGCGGATGTAACGAATTCTGCGGTGAAGCGAATCATGTTGAGCTGTGGTTCAGCCGGCGAGCTCGATGCGCAGCGGGATGACCGGGCCAGGTGCGCGCCGATTCCGTTCACGGTGATGCTCGCGCGCAAACGGCTGTCGCCGTCAGGGTTCGTTGTCGCTGGAGTTGGCCTCGTCGCCGGTCTTGATGTTGAGGGTGCGCTTCAGGGTTTCGAGCTGCGCGATGAAGATGCCGCGAATGACCTGCTTGATGACGCCGTCAGGGACGGGCAGCGGCTGCAGCAGATGCGTGGTTTCGTGGTAGTCGATGAAGGTGCTCGCGCCTTCATCGCCGAGCTGGTACACGGCTTGAGTATCGAGCAGCGGATTGTTGACGGTGTGATAGACGATCTTTTTCTGGTCGGGCAGGTAATAGAACTCGAGCTCGGTGGTGAACGTTTGTCCGCCCGGTCCCGCGATATCCAGATCGACGGTCTTTTCATTTCCGCTCTGAGATACGACGCGCACCGCTTTGACTTGATCGTTGTGCGTGTTTTCGATGCCGCGAATCGCGGTGAAGACGGTCTGCTCGGGGGCCGGGATGCGCGCGGTGAAATCGGCCTTCCAAACGTCGCCGTCATGTCCGATGTTCTCGGTGAGCAGGCCGGCCTGCCGCGCGCGATGCGTTTGATAGTAACGCCATCCCACGATCGCGACGACTGCGAGAACAATCAATCCAGCCAGGATTTTGAGTACCGTCTTCATCGATGAATCGCTTTCACCTAACTATTTGAAATGTGCCGACCAGTTCAGCGGTCGCGACGACGTGGCCGCTCATCGCGGACTGGACTGCGGCCGCGTCCGCCTTGTCGTCGAGAGTCAACGTCGAGTCCAGCGCGAAGAGTTGAAAATGATAATGATGCAATTTCCCCGGTGGCGGACACGGTCCATTGTAGCCGATGTGCTCGAAGCTGTTGATTCCATTTGTTCCGCCACCCGCAATTTCCGCGGTCCGTGGCAGGCCAGCGGGCAGCGAAGTTTCGCGAGCCGGGATATTGTACGCCACCCAATGAATAAATGTTCCACGGGGAGCGTCGGGATCATCGACGATCAATGCAAATGATTTCGTCGATTGCGGCGCCTCGCTCCACGCGAGCGCGGGGGATCGATCGGCACCAGTACATGCGTACTCATCGGCGATTGCTTCTCCAGGAGCGATCGCAGGGCTGGTCAGCGTCAGTTGCGCCTGGGCAGCATTGGCAAGGCCAAGCAAGACGAAGATTACCGCAACTGAAATCCGTTGGAGATTTGGCCTTATGATCATTTTCAAGGTTCCCAAGGCTCGTTTAGAGCCTTGACGTACATTTTGTATCGAAATCTTGCAGGAATTGGTGACTTCGCATACAACGAGTTGGGACGAAAGAGCGAAAAGTAGCACAAATCGGCTTAGGCTGCTCTTGACCGGCACCGGTGATTTTGAGACATTCAAATAGACTCATGGTGAGCGTAAGGGGCGGATTAAGCATTTGACCGATGCGAAAAAAGGCATCAAATCTAGCTGGCGGTCGGCGGACGGGGCTCACGTTACCGGGGGATATCATGGCTGGTGAAACTAAGTATAGCTTGCCGCGAGTGATGACGGTCAAGGAATTGTCCGAATATCTGCGCGTGCATCCGTCGACGATCTACAAGCTGCTTCGTCGCGGAGAGCTGCCGGGTTTTCGGATCGGCACCGATTGGCGTTTCAACGCCGAGGTGATCGACCGTTGGTGTCTGGAGCGAAACATGAAAGCTCCGGATGGCGGCACCTCCAGCCAGAACTGACGCGCGCGATCGTCGAGTCGCATCCGCCCGGCGGCGGCCCGAATGCGGAGCAGTCTCCATCGCAAGATTGGCTATCTTCGGGAGCCGGGAGCGGAACGTGGATCGACGATCCGGCGGCCAGTCGGGCGAATTTCCAGCGCGCATCCGAACAGCGAATCGTCGCGCACGAGGCTCACGACTGCGTCGGCGATTTCCTCGGGTTGAATTATTTTCGTCGGCATCCAGCTCTTGATACCAAGTTTCGCGGCCGCCTCGAGTCCCTTGCGCACCAACGGAGTATCGACGATTCCCGGGCAGATGCAGTTGACGCGGATTTTCCGTTCCGCTTCCCAGAACGCCAGGGAATGCGTGAAGTTCACGACACCGCCCTTGGCCGCACCATAAACCGCGTCCTGGCGATGCGGATACAAGCCGGCCATTGAGGCCGTGTTGATGATGGCACCGCCGCCGTTTTTTTGCATCAGCGGAGCCGCAAGCCCGGTGCCGAGAATGACCGCCTGCAGATCGATCTCGATCACCAGGTGCCATCGCTCCGGCGGTGCTTCGGGAAAGCCGGGCGCGCCGACGCCGATGCCGGCGTTGTTGTGCAGGATGTCGAGGCGGCCGAACCTGGAGACCGCGGTGTCGAGCATCCGGCGAGCGTCCTCGAGCCTGGTGACGTCTGCTTTCACAAAAACGGCACGCCCGCCCGCGCTCTCGATTCGCTTGACGGTTTCGGCGCCGCCGGCTTCGTCGAGATCGGCGACCACAATCGCGGCGCCTTCTTTCGCCAATCGCTCTGCCGTCGCACGCCCGATCCCCGATGAGCCGCCGGTGATGACACCGACCTTTCCTTTTATTTCCATTGTGCGATCCTCCGTCCGAATACTAATCGATCACTAACCGACACTCCCTGCCAGCGCACCAACGATCAACCCTGCGAGCACGTAAGCCGTAAGAGCAACATACGTGTAGTCGCGTTCCCTGATGAAGAGGATGAAGCAGAACGCGACGCGCGCGAGCGGGACCAACGTCAGCACGAACAGCCCGATCGTCAGAACCGCATGCGGATTGCCTTGCCGAACCCTGTCAAACAACAGGCCCAACGTTTCCTTGCCGATCAGCTGACCATGCTGCGCCGCCTGGTAGCGCTCGACATAGTAGTCCGGGGCGAAGGTGTAGGTCAGGACGAGTCCGGCGCCGAGTACGACCATCGCGGCGATGAGAATCGATCGCAGCAGGATCGGCGTCCATTCCCTGAGTATCCGGTCTTCTTCCCGTTCCGGCATCGCTTAGATCCCCGACAATGCGCGCCATCCCATCTCGACCGCGATCAGCAGAAGAATTATCACGAATACGGTCCGGAGCGACTCGACCTTGAGATGGGGCAGGACGCGGCTGCCGGCGAGCGCCCCGGCCGTGACTCCGATCGCCACCGGGGCCGCGATGGTGGTGGCAACGTCGCCACGCGCGAGGAACACGAGTGCGCCGGCGCCGGCAGTGACGCCAATCATGAAGTTGCTGGTCGCGCTCGAAACCTTGAGCGGCAGGTGCATGATGTAGTCCATCGCCATCACCTTGAGCGCGCCCGACCCGATCCCGAGCAGACCCGACATCAGGCCCGCGACGACCATGAGAGCGCCGCCCTGCGGTACTTTCACGACTTCATAATGGACCAGGTTGCCGCTGAGGTCAGGCACTTCGCCTGAGAGCTCGAGGCGCTCGGCAAGCGGGTCGCCCTCGGTGAGGATGTCGTCGCCGCGCTTGCTCATCGTGAAGTATGCCGACTGGAGCATCATGGCGGCGAAGAGCAACTCGAGCACCACGGCCGGCACGACGCCGGCGAGATAGGCGCCGATCACGGCGCCGGTAACAGTCGCGCATTCCAGCACCATCGCGACTTTCAGGTTGGTCCACCCGTCGCGCACGAATGCGACGCTGGCTCCGGCGCTGGTCGCGACAACCGAGATCAGGCTCGCGCCAACGGCGACCTTCATCGGCATGTGCGCCACGATGACCAGCGCGGGCACGATGAAGACCCCGCCGCCGAGACCCGACATCGCGCCGATGAATCCGGCGCCGACTGCAAGCGCCAACAGGTCGATGAGGATTTCGAGCAAGAACAGGCTCCGAGTGCAGTTTGGTTCGATTGAGAAAGACAGACGCGGAACGAAGATGAACTACACGGGACGAGGGTTGAGAATTTCAAACGTGCGCCGGGGACTGTTGCGCAGTCCACGCTCGATGTCGTCGGTAATCTCGCGCACGGCGCGCAGCGGCTCGGCAGCGCGCCAGATGGGACTGCCGACGACGACGTAGTCGGCGCCTGCGCGGATCGCATCGGCGGCGGTGATCGCATGCGAGGCCGGGAAGGCTGCCTCGGGCAGCCGCACGCCCGACGTCACGATAATGAATCGGCGTCCGCAAGCGCTGCGCACGTGCGTGACTTCATGCGGCCAGGTGACGACGCCGTCGAGTGAGGCTCCCGCGGCGAAGCGCGCGATCTCCATGACCCGGTCGGGCGATCCGACAGAGCGCGGGCTTGAATTTGCGGACTTCAGATCCGCGAGCATCGCGACCGCCAGAATACTCGGCCGCCGAAGCCCCTCGGTCCGGCAAATACGCGCGACCTCCGCCCGCGTCCGGGTCATCATGTCGGTCGAGCCGCAGGTCGAACCGTACGGGTGGATGTCGAACATCTTGACGCCCAGCCGCGTCGCCTCGACCGCGGCGCGCAGCACCTTTTGCGGGCTGTCGTGAAACTTGAGGTCGAGAAAAACTTCGGCGCCGCGCCGGCGAATCTCGCGAATGAAATCAGGGCCGCCACCGACAAACAGCGCGCGCCCGACTTTGAACATCCCGACCGCTCGTGCGAGGCGGTCCACCAGTTTGAGTGCGCCATCCCGGTCGCGCAGGTCGAGCGACACGATCAGCCGCTCGCGCAGCGCTCCTTGTCGTATCAGACCCGAAAATGGCCAGTACTGGGTCATTGAATCCTTTCATCGCGGGCAATCCGGCCAGCTTGCTTCTGAAAATATGCCGATCGCGGTCGAAGTCAAGGAACAGAGAAAGCGGAGCGGAAGCGGCGCGGCGACTAAACCTCGGATGCAGCGCGGAGACTGCACCGTCGCGACTGCACCCAGCCGTCGCGCACGACCGAGCGATCGTTGAAATCCGCACGAATACGCGGTTTTTGGCGCAATCGGGCCTCGGCATCGGCTTTGCTCCTAGAACTCAGGACGAGGTCAGCACTGGCAGATGGCATCGATTGTCTTAGTTCTGGCGACTACGATAGGTCAATTACACGGACCGGCATTTCCGGCCCCCAGGTGAAGCAAGATGTGGGGCATCTTTTTAATAGCGCTAATCATTTACGCCGTCGTCCAACATCGAAAACGAAAACGGCTGCGCTGGATGAAATGGGGCGACGGCGGCGACTGGTCGAAGCACGGCGACTGGTCAAAGTGGTCGCACCGTGACTGGTCGAAGTGGACGGCAGACGCGAAGGCCTCGGCGACGGCGTCGGCTGAGCGCTTCGCAAACGACCTTCATTCCAAAATAAAGCGCGACTTCGACAGCAAGATGGCGCGCAAGTTCGAGGCCAAGGCCGAGCGATTCGAGCGCAAGCTGCGGGCGCGATTCGATCGCCAGACGCAGAAATACAGCGGCGTCAGCCTGGATCCCGCGCAAGATTTGCCGCCGCCGCAGTTCAAGAACGACGCCGAGCGCCAGACTTACGAGCGCGCGCACAAACGCGCCCAGGCCGAGGCGGGTTTCTTCGTGCACCTGATGTGGTACGGCATCATCATCGGCTTCCTGTTCGTCATCAATCTGCTGACGGGCGGGTTCGGCGGATATCCGTGGTTCCTGTGGCCGGCGCTCTTCTGGGGATTTGGAATCGCGAGCCACTTTGCGGCGGTGTACGGCTGGCGATGGGTTCATCAGCGGGTTTTCCAACCTGCGATCGCACGCGAAGTTCAGCGCGAAGTCTTGCAGGAGAAAGAGCAACTGCGGACGGAGAAGCAGGCGTCGCTGGACGAGTTGACCGCGACCTTTGCCCACGAAATCCGAAACCCGATCGCGGCGGCGAAGAGCCTGGTGCAGCAGATGGGCGAGGATCCGACCTCGCACGAGAACGTCGAATACGCGAAGGTTGCGCTCGACGAGCTCGCACGCGTCGAGCGCAGCGTGTCGCATCTGCTCAAATACGCGAAAGAAGAAGGCTACAAGTTCGAAAACGTCAATCTTGCGTGGGTGCTCGACGGCGCGCTGACGCAGATGCGCAGCAAACTGGAGGCGAACTCGGTGGCGGTGTCGCGCGCGTACCTGAGCGGTCCGACCGTGCGCGCCGACGCCGACAAGCTGCGGCAGGTTTTTTCGAACATCATCGACAACGCCATCGACGCGATGGAATCGGCGAGCGGCGAGCGCCGGCTCGAGTTGGCGATACAGAACAATGGTGCGGGAATGGCGGCGGTCAGGATTCGCGACAACGGCTGCGGAATTGCGGACGACAAGATCGCCAAGATTTTCAACCCGTTCTACACGTCGAAGACCAACGGCACCGGGCTTGGGCTGGGCGTCGCGAAAAAAGTAATCGACGCGCATCGTGGAACGATCGAGGTGCAAAGCAAACTGGGCAATGGAACCGAATTCGTGCTGGCGATTCCGCTCAGCGACGCGGTGCGCGATAGCGCCGATTCATCGATCGAATCGCCCACAGCAGACCTGGCCGGCGAAACGGCCGGGGAACCGGCGCCGGCAAACAACGGTCGCAGCGCGGTCGCCGCGCCGATCGTCGCGCTGGGATCGGGCGCGCCGTCCACCGAGAGCTCGAGGGCACGCAATTGAAAGGCCGATTGCTGGTAGTTGACGACGAGCACGGAATCGTCATCGCGCTCAAGGGGCTCTTCACCAAGGAGGGCTACGAGGTCGAGACCGCGCAGTCGGGCGAGGAAGCGCTCGACAAGGTCAAGGCCGGCCTGTTCCACGTGATCATCACCGATCTGAGCATGAAGGGAATGAGCGGGCTCGAATTGCTCAAGCAGGTCCGCGAACTCGATCCCGCGTGCGCCGTGCTGATGATCACCGCGTTCGGTACGCAGCGAATCGCAGTCGAAGCGATGAAGGCGGGGGCGGAGGACTACCTGCCCAAGCCGTTCGACAACGACGAGCTGCGCCTGAAAGTGCGCAAGGTGATGGAGACGCAGCTGCTCAAGCGCGCGCATAGCCAGCTGCTCGAACAGGTGCGTCTGGAGACCGGAGTTTTCGAGAATATGGTCGGCAGATCGCGCGCGATGATGCGCGTGTTCGAGACGATCGACAAGGTCGCGCCGACCGACGTCACGGTTTTGATACGCGGCGAGTCCGGCACCGGCAAGGAGCTGGTCGCACGCGCGATCCATTTTCGAAGTCCGCGCGCGCGCAAGCCGTTTATCGCGGTCAATTGCGCGGCGTTCTCGCGCGAGCTGGTCGAGAGCGAGCTGTTCGGCCACGAAAAAGGCGCGTTTACCGGCGCCGTCGCGCGTCGCGAAGGCAAATTCGAAGCGGCCGACGGCGGCACCTTGTTCCTGGACGAAATCGGCGACATGGCGCTCGAGACGCAGGCCAAATTGCTGCGCGTGCTGCAGGAGCAGCGGTTCGAGCGGATCGGCGGGAATCAACCGCTGAGCGTGGACGTGCGGATAATCGCGGCGACCAATCAGGACCTCGAAGCGATGATAGCTCTGGGGAAGTTTCGCGAGGATCTCTACTACCGCCTGAAGGTGGTGGAGATTCGGGTGCCACCGATTCGCGAGCGGCGCGAAGACATTGCGCTGATGGTCCAGCACTTCATCGCGGAGGCATGCCAACGTTTCTCCGCGCCCAAAAAGCAGCTTACGGCAGAGGCGATGCGCGCGTGTGTCGAGGCGCCGTGGAAAGGCAACGCGCGTTCGCTCAAGGCGGCAATCGAGCAGGCGGTGATCCTGTCGTCCGGCGCCGAGATCACCGCGGAAGATCTTTTCGCCGGCTCGGAACCGGATGGCGACCGCGCGAGTTCGCCGGCGCTGGGCGTGTCGAATCACGCATCTGCGCTAGGCGAAGGCGCCGACTCGGCGCTGACGTTTCGCGAGGCGAAAGAAAAATTCGTCGGCGATTGGGAACGCGAGTTTTTCGTCCGCGCGCTGCGGGCGACCGGCGGCAATATCTCGCGTGCCGCAGAACGAACCGGGATCTACCGGCAAAGCTTTCAACAAAAAATGCGCGAACTGGGGATCACACTCGCGGATATCGGGCTCGCGCCCAAGGGTGACGGGAATTGATTTCGCGCAGATATGGAGACGGTAAGCGATGAACTCGACTGAACCTCAGTCCCCGAGCAATACGCTCACGACCATGAAAATTTATCCTCCCCTGCTGGCGGCTGCGCTGGTGCTGGGCACGCTGGTGCTGCACTTCATCCTGCCCGAGGAGCGCTCGGTGGGATGGTATCAGGCGATCGGCCTGCTGGTGGTTGCGGCCGGCGTGGGAGTGTCGTGTTTCGCGGTCGCGATTTTCCACGCCCGCGGGACGACCAGGAATCCGTACGGCGAGCCGGCCGCCTTCGTCGCTCAGGCGCCGTACACCTGGACGCGAAACCCCATGTACCTGGGCCTCGCGACCGCGCTGATCGGACTGGCAATCTTCTTCAGTTCGATCGCGATGTTGCTGGCGCCGGCGGTGTTCTTTGCGGTGATCGATCGGATGGTAATTCCCCGCGAGGAGGAGACGATGGAGCGGCTCTTCGGCCAGGATTACGCCGATTACAAGAATCGCGTCAGACGTTGGATCTGAAAAAAACTTCAGCAACAGGCGGCTGCGCGGGCGAATCGCGCTCGGGGCCGAAAAGGAGAACGGAAGTGTTATCAAGATTATTCAAATTGATCGGAGGCAAGTTCAGCCGCTGGATTAAAGCGCGCGAGGCGCGCGACCCCGAGGCGGTGTACGAATCCGCCATCTCGGATCGAATCCGGCGCTATCATCAGCTCAAGACCGCGGCGGCTGGCGTTATCTACATGCGCAACAAACTCGAGCGCGAGCTGCGTGAAAAGCTCGCCGAGATGAAGGAAGTCGATGAAGAAGCGGGGCAGGCCGCCGATATGAACGAGGATCAATGCGCGCTGATTCTGATTCAGCGCAAGCACATCCTCGACGGCGATTGCACGCGGCTCGGCGAAGAGCTCGGCGAACTGACTTCGGAAGCCGAGGACGCGAAGAAGAATTTGATCGCGTTCAAGGGCGAGATCGAGAAGCTCAAGATCGAAAAGGTGCGAATGATCGCGCGGCTGAAGAACGCGCAGGCGCGGGTGCGAATCCAGCGTGCGCTCGAGGAGATTTCGTACGACGACGACGTCCGCGCGCTCGAAGAAGTGCGCGAGTCGGTTCAGCGGATGCTCGCGCAGGCGGGCGTCAATCGCGAAATCGCCGACTCTGAACTCGGCGACAAGCTCGAGGCGATCCGTCAGCGCAACGCCGAGGCCAGGGCCGAGGCCGAGCTGGCGGACTTGAAGCGCAAACGCCGGCCGCCGCTGGCGCCGATGGATATTTTCACCGCCGCAGCCGACGCGGCCGCCAACGGCGACCTCAAGCACGCGAGCTGAAACGCGCAGACGCGAGCAGCGCGGCTTCGCGCCACCAGCGCCTGGCGCGTCAGCGGCGGAGCACCGTCGAATCCGCGATCGGCAAACCCAGCGCGTAGCGCCGCAGCCAGTCGAGCGCGACCTGCGAGGTGATCAGTTTCACCCAGTCGCGGGTGCCGCGGAACTGGTATCGGCGCGTGAAGCTCTGATCGTCGGCTGACAGCGCGATGCAGACCGTGCCGACCGGCTTGTCCGGTGTGCCGCCGTCGGGGCCTGCGATTCCCGAGGTCGCGACCGAGACGCTCGCTCCCGTGCGCTTGCGAACGCCGGCCGCCATCTCGCGTACGCATTCCTCGCTCACGGCGCCGTGCGCTTTCAGCGTCTGCTGCGAAACGCCGAGCACGCCCGACTTCACGTCGTTGGAATAGGTGACGAGGTCGCCCTTGAAATATTGCGAGCAGCCGGGGACGTTGGTGATGCGATGTCCGATTAGGCCGCCGGTGCATGATTCGGCGACCGCCAGGGTAAGTTTCTTTTCTATGAACAGGCGGCCGACGACTTCCTCCATCGAGGTGTCGCCTTCGGCGTAAACGAACTGCGAGATTTTCTCGCGCACCCGCTGCGATAATTCTTCGACCCTGCGATCGACTTCGCCGGGTTGTCCCTCCACTCTGATCTTCAGCGAAATCTGCGGGAAGCTCGCGCGGAACGAGACCTTGGCCTCTTGCGGTTTGATCAATCCCGCCACCGCTTCGTCCAGTGCCGACTCGCTCATTCCGAAGGTCTGGAAGGCGCGTACCGCATAAACTTTGTCGGTGCCGCGATTGCCGGAGATCCACGGTAGCACCGTATTTTCCATCATCGGTTTCATTTCGCGGGGCACGCCGGGCAGGACGATCAAATGCGCGCTATGGCCGCCGAGAGTGACCGGCATCCTGAACCCCGGCGCCGTGCCGAGCGGATTCTGAATGACGGTCGCGCGCTCGGGAAAGAGCGCCTGCTTGAGATTGTTCTCGGGCATCACGCGGCCACCCGTCGCAAACAAGCGCTTCATGAGTTCGACGGTGGCCTCGTCGCGCCACAATTTCACGCCCGCGACGCGCGCAACGGTTTCGGTGGTCAGGTCGTCGGCGGTCGGTCCGATGCCGCCGGTCGAGATCACGATGTCGCCCATCCCGATGGCTGTGCGCCATGCCCATTCCAGACGGTCGGGAACGTCGCCGACCGTAATCACCGCGACGAGATCGATTCCAATTTCCGAGAGCTTGTCGCAAAGGTAGTTGGCGTTGGTATCGACGACCTTGCCGCCGGTGATTTCATCGCCGGTTGAAAGAATCACAGCGCTTTGAATCATCGCGAACTCCTTGCAGGCGCGTACGTTCAGAGCACGCGCACGATCACCTGCAGCACAATATTCGCATAAATCGCCGCCGCCAAATCATCCAGCATGACGCCTGCGCCGTTGCGCATGCGGCGATCGATCAGGTCCGCCGGCCACGGTTTAATCACGTCGGCCACTCGAAACAGAATGAATCCCAGCATCAGATAGCCGAACGTGAGGGGATTGCCGAACATCGTGGCGGCCATACCGAGCACTTCGTCGATCACGATGCGCGGATCGTCGTGCTGATCGAATATTTTCTCGGCGCGATCGGAAATCCAGCACGAGATCGCAAACGCGATCGCGAAGACAATCAAACATAGCGGATGCGAATGCTTCCAGAGCGGCCCGAACCCCAGCCATACGACGGCCAGCCCGACCACCGAGCCTGCGGTTCCCGGCGCAATCGGAGAGTAGCCGGAATAGATTCCAGTGCCGAAGAAGATTATGAGCCAGCGCATCGGGTAAAACGGACCCCGCGAAGATAGCATGGCGGGCCGCAGCGGGGTAAGTGCGATCGAGTGCGCGGGCCGCAGATGCAGGAACACCCGCGACAAGCAGCTAGCTGGTAGTCAAGGTTACAGGGTCTTCTTCGGCGCCGACCTCGACCGAGGCGACCCCTTCGATCGTTTGCGCGACTCCGATCACGAGATCGTCCCACGGCGGCACCAGTCCGGGACCGCTCACGCGCACGCATCCCGCCGAGCAACTGACCGACATCTGCGCGTTGCGAATTTTCGGATGCGCCACTAATGCTGCATGGACCTGCGCTGCGATCGCGGCGTCGCGCATCAATTTCGTTCGCTCCGGGTTGCCCTCGTTGTCGATATGAGTCGCGAGCGCCGCAAGGGTGCTCGCGTGCAATCCCAGCGAAAGGCGCGCGGTGTTGATAACCAGGTCGTAAATCGCGGCGTCGTCTATATCCTGCCCGAACAGACTCTGAGTGCGCGCCCTCACTTCCGTGTCGAAGTCGCGAAGGCGCTTGTCCGCCGCCGCCACTGCGAGGTTCTCGTCTTTCGCCACCTGTTTGATGCGCTCGGCCACCGGAGCCATCGTGCGCACCCTGATGCCGTATCCACCTTCCGGGAGAAAATGCGCCGAACCGCGTCCTGCGACGACGATCCGGTCTTGCGCGGCCGCTTGCAGGAAAACGGCGCGATAGTACGCGGCGAAACGGCTGCTCTCGGTCTTCCGCTCCCAGAAATGGGGAGCGCGTACGTCAAACCATTTCATCTGCTCGGCGCTCACGTTGAAGCGCTTCGCCGTTTCGGCGATCAGTTGCTCACCGGTCTGAAACCGATAACCGAGTTCCCGCGCCGCGAGTTCACCGAGCTCGATGCCCCTGCTGCCTATCTGTTGGCTGATCGCGATAACCGCCATCGATGCTCCCCAAGCCGGCGAGTACTTTTTTTGGTCCCTGCAGCCATCTTAGGTTCGTGATCGCAAAAAGGGCAAACCAGCCTGCGATGGAATCGCCGTCGAGGTGAAGATAGGATTTGCGCGGCTGGTCGAGCGGCGGTTGCCGGGCAACTCGCGCCGCACGTCGGGGCCCGGAAGGAACGATGGAAGAATCGATGGCACTCAATCGCGGCGCGAAACGCGGCGTTGCGCGGCGAATTGGCGCGAATGCGCCCGCCATTGATTTGACGCGGGAGCTGGCGCTCGCAAAGAAGGCGGCGCGCGCCGCCGGCGCGATTTTGCACGGTCATTGGCGCCGTGGCGGTTACGAAATCGGATCGAAGGGACACGACAATCCAGTTACGGCAGCCGACCTCGAGGCCGATCGCGCAATCAAGAAGTTGCTTCGCGATCCGTTCCCCGGCTACGGATGGCTCTCGGAGGAGACGGCGGACAACGACGACCGCCTGAAATGCCGGCGTGTGTGGATCGTCGATCCGCTTGACGGCACCAAGGAGTTCATCAAGGGCGTTCCCGAGTTCGCGGTCGCGATCGCGCTGGTCGAAGACGGAGTGCCGGTGCTCGGCGTAACGTACAATCCCATCAAGCGCGAGATGTACTGGGCGGCGCGCGGCGTTGGATGCCACTTGAATACGCGCCGCGTGCGGGTCACGCGTACGCGAACGCTCAAGCGCGCGACCGTGCTTGCCAGCCGCAGCGAAACTGCGCGCGGCGAATGGCAGGTGTTGCGCGGGATGCTGAAAGTGCGCCCGACCGGCAGCGTCGCGTATAAGCTCGCGCTGGTCGCGGCGGGCAAGGGCGATGCGACGTTCACGCGCTCGCCAAAAAGCGAGTGGGACATCGCGTCCGGTGCGGCGTTGCTCACCGAGGCCGGCGGCACGATCACTGATATCAAAGGACGCGGGATTCGTTTCAATCAGCGCAACGTGAAGCTCCAGGGGCTGATCGCGGACAACACGATCCTGCATGCGGCGTTGATGAAGGTGGCGCCTGCTCCGGCGCGCAAGCCGTAGCCGGGAAGGGCCGGAACTTACGGCGCGGCGGAGGCGGCGGCGATTTCATAACGCGCGCGGCGCGGCCCGGTTTCGGGCAGGAAATACATCGTCACGATCGGCAGGAATTGGAAGACCAGAAAGCCGAGCATCACGGGACGCAGTCCAATCCGCGCCGCGAGCGCGCCGCCCAGAAAGGGCGAGATGAACGCGCCGAAGTAGCCGATCGCCCAAACCAGGCCGATTGCGGCTCCCAACCGCGTCAGATTCATGCCGGGTAATTCCATCAGCAGGGTTGTGATCGCGGCGAGCGATCCCGCCGCTCCGATCCCGACCAGCACCAGCGAGAGCCTGATCCACATCGGATCGGGGAGTACAATCGCGCCGGCGCATCCGACCAGGGTTGCGAATGCGATCGGCCACGTGAACGGCTTGCGCAGCCCCGACATCCCGGTGCCGATTCCGCCGCCCAACGCCGCGAACAGGCCGGCGAACGGCAGCACCTGCGTCATCAGCGAGGCTTGCGAGAGCGTCATGGCGCGGTAAGTGCGGAAGAACTCGGGGAGAAACGCGGTGTAAATCTGAAACACCCACATCCCGCCGAACAGCCCGGCCGCGATCAACAGCACGTTGCGCATCTTCACGACTTCCATCAGCGCTGACCCGCGCTCGGCCGGCGCTTGGACCGCGTCCGGTGCGGACACGCTGGTTTCGGTCCGATGCTCGCGGCCGAAAAGCGTCCACAACAGCGCGACGCCCGCCGATCCGACGCCGTACCACAGCAGGACCATCCGCCACGACCCGACCGCCGCGAACAGCGCCGGTGTCGCGCGGAACACGGCGGTGAGTCCGACGTAGCCGAAGGCGAAGTTGATCATATTGATGTACGGCCATTCGCCTTCGCCGAACCACTGCATCGTGAGCACGCCGGGCGGCGAGATCACGAGCCCGAAGCCGATTCCCTCCAGCACGCGGCAGGCGAGCAGCGCGGCGAAATCAGGCGCGTAGCCGCTGGCGACCTGTCCGATCGCCAGCAACCAGATTCCGGTCACCAAGGCGCGCAGCGCGCCGATCCGCTCGACCACCACGGCGCCCAAAAGCGAGAAGATGCCGATGCATAGCGCGATGACCGAGATGATCAGGCCCGCATTGCCTAGCGAGATTTTGAGCCCGTTCCTTATTTCCTGGAGTATCGGTGCGGGCGCGAGCCAGGCGAGCGACTGCGCGGTCAAGAGCAGCAGCAGCAGGACTTCGATAATCCATCGGTAAGGCGAGAGTTTGCTCGGCTGGCTCATCGATTAATCGCGCTCCCGTTCGTGCTCACGGTATAGCCCGCCTCCCGGCCATCGCGCCACCGGAAAACTGGCGCCGCGGCGCGCGAGAGCTCGAGATCTTCTGATCGCCGCTCGCCCATCGCAGGTAGAAAAACATCCCGAAGCCATAGACCGCCGCGATCAGAAAAAAGACGGCGCTGAACGACCTGGTCGCCTGCACAATCAGGCCCGTTGCAGCGACGCCGACGATGCCGGGGATAGTCGCGATGGTATTCGAGATTCCCATCAGGATTCCGGCGTAGGTCGGGGCGACGTCAAGGTGATTCACCCCGAAGGCCGCGGAAGCGATGCCGTTAGCCGAGGCTGCGACCGTGAGCAGCGCAACCGCCATCGCCGGCGAACCCGCTGCGGGCACTGCCAGCAGCGATGTCGCACCGATCGCAAATGCCGCGCTCTGCATCGACTTTCGTACCGTCCCGACGCCGAGGCCGCGCGCGATAAGGGCGTCGGCCAGCCAGCCCGAGAAACTTATCGTGAAGAACGTCGCGATCCATGGAATTATCGAATACTCGCCGACACGTTCCAGCGGCACGCCAAACGTGTGATGCAGATAGGTCGGCAGCCAGAGCAGCAGAATGTTAAATCCGAAGTTGCTGCAAAAATGCGCGACGACGATCGCCCAGACCGCTTTCTCGCGCGCGATTGCCGCCCACGGTACCCGGACCGCGCGCGGCGCGGCCGAGCGCAACGACGTGATCAGTTCGAGTTCGGCTGGGCCGATGCGCGATGAGGTCTCAGGCCGGTCGGCGGCCAGGTACATCCAGACTACGACCCATGCTGCGCCGAGCGCACCCGAAATATAGAAGAGCGCGGGCCATCCGAAAGACTTGATAATCAGCGGACTTGCACTGAGCGCGATGACGGTGCCCACGTACATCCCGCTATAGTTGAGAGATAACACGCGCGCGCGCTCGGACGGCAACGTCCAGCGAGCAGTCAGACTGTGAATCGATGGGAAATTCACCCCCTCGCCCAGCCCGAGCAGCACGCGAGCCGCGAGCAGCGCGGAAAATGTCGCGGCCGCGGCGAATGGCGTAACGAAGGTCGCCAGCGACCAGATCGCGACCCCGGCCGCCAGCACGCGATGGCCGCCGAATCGATCGGCCATCCATCCACCGACGAGCTGCGTCCACAGGTATCCCCAGAACACCGCCGATAGCACGAACCCCTGCGCGGCGGAGTTGTAGCCGAATTGGCGGGCGAGCGGGATTATCGCGACCGAGATGCTGATGCGATCGATGTAGCAAAGCGCGGTGCCGAGAAAGAACAGCGCGACGACCGTATAACGTTGCGGCCATCGCGAAATTCCAGACCGGGTGTCGCGCGCACGTGCAGCCTCGCCCATGATGCAGTGGAGCTTAGGCTGTGCGATGCAATCTTGACCAGAGCGGCGATTTTGGCGCGCGCAAGAAAAAGACGCGGGGGGCAATCCTCTCGCGTCTTTAGGGAATCGGCTGCGCCTGGGGTCGGATCGGCGCGGCGGATACTTGCTATCTTCCGACTGCGTGGCGCACGGTATTCAGGATATAGATGAAGTCGCGCGCCGAATGCACGTCGCCGAGCAGCGCCACTCGCGAAAGCATCTCCATCTCGTCGCCCGTAATGTTGTGAACGCGCCGCAGTTGCTCGTTCTTCTTGAAATCATTCCAAGCCGAATCGGCCGCGGACTCAACCTCGGGACTCAGCAGCGCGTGCGCGCGAGGATTGGCGAGGAAAAACAGTTCACGGCGACCCAGTCCGAGTACTTCCGCCAGGCGCGTTACAATCTTGTCGGAAGGATGGCGTTTGCCTGATTCCAGATGGCCGACGTATGGCGTGGAGGTCTTGATGCGATGGGCTACTTCCTCTTGAGTGAGGTCGAGTTGCCGTCTGCGCTCACGAATGACCTGTCCAAAACTGCGTTCCTTGATGCGTCGCATTGATGTCCTGTTCCCCTTGTGCCATTTGGCGCCATCCGTCATTTTACCGCATGCTCATCAAAAAGGTGATATTCGACGCTTACAGTTAGTACCACCAAAACGACTTAAAGGCAAACGTACTGCCGGTGAATTAGTCGGGACGCGTTCAACAGCGCCATACGTTTGCGAATTGCGTCGCTCTACAAACTGTTTAGACTTCGCGACCTTAGGGATATTCGATATAAAGATACCTTGTTTTGCGAATAAGTATTATTCATTCTCACGGGCGATTCCTCTCAATTTCCGTAGGGATTTGGACCGTGATTGAGATAAATGGAAAAATCGGCGACGCCATCGCCGGGATGCAGTGGACTCTTGAAGTGCGCAGCGCCTCCGCGACGGAGGCCGTCCACCGAAACGGTATCCTTGCCAATCGAGTGGCCGTCGCGATCGAAATAACGGACTTCGATTTGAAGCGGGCCCGTGTCGTCGCCTGTATTGCGAACCTCGCCTTCGACCAACACCCGGTCGCCGCTTCGCACCAGGCGCGTCTCGGCCACCTTGACCGGTTCCGCGCCGACCAAGGCGTAGAACACGTAGCCCGCGAAGCATAGCGCGCCGAGCAGAACGAGGATCGCGCCCTTACGCATGCGGCGCGTCCGGGAAGTTCGCGCACAGCATGCGCACCTGCCTGACGATCTCGTCCTGGGCTTCGGTCAATTCAAGATTCATGTTGCAACCGGTTTTCAGATTAAAATGTTTACGCAGCACTTTGCGAGCGGTGCCTATCGTGGATCAATTTCAAGATTCACGATCGAGCGTTGATCTGATTAACTGAGCGGCAAATGCGTCATATACGGGCATCACCAATTACACACCGGCCGAAATTCATCGGCGATACCAAGGATTTTCTTTTCGGCGTCGTTCAATTATTACCCCGGTATGAATCTTGAAACCAAGCCAACCGGTTCATCACCGCAGCCCGCTACGTGTGGGCGCAGTTAGCCGCGGACTGAAACCGCGCATCTCGGAGGGAGGAGAGAGAGTGAGCAGAAGAAAAACGACCCGGGTCGCTGCCTGGATTCACCTAATCGCCGGCGTCGCAGTGATTGGATTGCTGTGCAACACGAATGCTTGGGCGGCAGATCCATCGACCGCAGATCCAGCGACAACGACAAAGAAGAAACATCACCACAAGATGGTGACCACACCCGCCGTCGTCGCCAGCACCAGCGAGCAGCAGCGGCTCGACGCGCTGTCCGGCCAGATCAGCAATCTGCAGAAGCAGACCGACGACACAACCAGCGAGGTCAAGAAGATAGAGCAGGCGATCACCGTCGCAACGCCGGCGACGGCCGGTGCGAAGCCGGCCACGATCGGCGAGCACGTGGGCCTGGTCGAAAAGGATGTCGGCGACATCAAGAAAAACCTGTCGGACAACCTTGGTATCAGCGTCCACGCGCTGGTTGATGCGGGCTACGAGCATAACTTCAATCAGCCGAACTCCAACTTCAACGCGTTCCGCGCCTGGGACGAGGACGGATTTCAGCTCACGCAGGGCAACCTGCACGTCGAGCGCGATGGAACGGTTGGATTTGTGACCGACATCAACTTCGGTCAGGTCGCGAACTCGATTTCCTCGGTTACGCACTACTCGAACGTGGCGCCGGTCGGCAGCCAGTTCGTCGATCCGACGCAGTACTACCTGACTTATACTGCGCCGATCGGATCGGGCGTGAGTTTTCAGGCCGGCCGTTTCGTAACGCTGCTGGGCGCCGAGGTCATTCCGGTTTACAACAACCAGAACTTCAACGAGACCCGCGGGCTGCTCTTTAACCTGGGCGAACCGCTGACTCATACCGGCATCCGCGCCAGCTACACCTTCAACGACTACGTAGCGGCCACTGTCGGTTTGAACAACGGCTGGGACGATCCTGCGTCGGCCAACAACGGCGGTCCCAACTACGAAGGCGAGCCTCACGGTCAACAACAAGGACAAGTCGCTGAGCCTCGCGGTCAACGGCATCTGGGGGCCGAACCTGTTGGGCAAATCCAATTCCAATCTGGGCGCGGTCGATCCGATCGCGACCTGGAAGCCGTCGTTCATCCCCAACCTGACGCTGGAAACCGAATATCTGTACGGGTCCGAGGAAGGTCCCGTGATCAACGGTCACAGCGCGTCGTGGCAGGGACTGGCGCAGTACCTGGTGTACGATTTCACTCCTTCGCTCGAGTCGGCGACACGCGGCGAATTCTTCCAGGACAAGGACGGGGCGCGCACGACAGGCACCGGCCAGACGGTGTGGGAGATCACCCAGACGTTCAGCTACAAGATACCCGAAGTGACGGGACTTATCGCACGTTTGGAATACCGCCATGACAACTCGGACGAGAACGTGTTCACCGACAACGGTCGCATCAACCCGCTGACCGCCACGAATTTTCATCTATGGCGCGGCCAGGACACTTTGGCCGCCAATTTCATTTACGCCTTCTAACACTCGGCGGAGGAGTTTTTTCAATCAGCGCGCAGCGATGCGCCAGCGGCGGGTCCGAAGAAGCGGACCCGCCGCTTCCTTTTCGGGAATGGCGCCCGCCGGGATGCGCGTGCCGATGGGGCTGGTCATGCCAGGCACTTATTTTGCAGCGATTAAATTGCTGGGCTGATGTGCGGGAAAATAGAGGCTCCGATGCATTGGATCCTCCACCGAACGCAAGTCATTGGGCATGCGCTGCTGCCCGAATATGCGTCAGATGCCCGTTCGACGGGCGTTGCGTTACGGGGCTTTTCGTGACAAAAGCGTTGTCGGTCGTGGCGTTCGAATGAGTGTGCTGTGACGGCCGGTATAATTCCTGATGCGTCTGATGCCATCGTCCGCAAGTGCGGACGGCGCGCGGTCTCTGGAGATCAATCAACAAGTACGGGAATGCCGCCCCGTTAAGCGGCCAGGAGGGTTACGGGTTCGATGACGCCTAAACAAGTTCTGCAAATGATCAAGGACAGGGGCGTGGTGATGGTCGATTTGAAGTTTATCGATCTGCTCGGCACGTGGCAGCATTTCACTACCCCAATCTCCGAGTTCAAGGATGAAGCACCGTTCGACGAAGGGCTGGGCTTCGACGGGTCGTCGATTCGCGGCTGGCAGACGATCGAGAGCAGCGACATGCTGGTGATTCCCGATCCGAATACAGCGGTGATGGATCCTTTCACCAAGGATTCCACGCTGAGTATGATCTGCAACATCTCCGATCCGATCACCCGCGCCGACTACACGCGCGACCCGCGCAACATCGCGCGCAAGGCCGAGGCTTATCTGAAGTCCACCGGCATCGGGGACGCGGCGTACTTCGGCCCCGAACCGGAGTTCTTCATCTTCGACGGCTCCGCTACGACACCAACCAGCATTCCAGCTACTACTACATCGACTCCGAACGAAGGTAACTGGAACAGCGGTCGCGAGGGCGCGGTCAAGGAGGGCGCGAACCTGGGCTACAAGCCGCGATACAAAGAAGGCTATTTCCCGGTCCCGCCCGACGGACAGCCTGCAGGACATCCGCACCGAGATGGTGCTCGAGATGGAGCGGGTGGGTATCCGCGTCGAGAAGCAGCATCACGAAGTCGCCACGGCAGGCCAGGCTGAAATCGACATGCGCTTTCAGCCGCTGGTCAAAATGGCCGACTGGCTGACCTGGTACAAATACATCGTGCAAGAACGTCGCGGTGCGCCATGGGATGACGGTGACCTTCATGCCCAAGCCGATCTTCGGCGACAACGGTCCGGCATGCACACGCATCAGAGCATCTGGAAGGGCGACACGCCGCTGTTCGCGGGCAACGGCTACGCTGGGATGTCGGAACTTGCGATGCACTACATCGCCGGCATCCTGCATCACGCGCCGACGCTAGCGGCTTTCACCTATCCGGGCACGAACTCCTATCGCCGGCTGGTGCCCGGCTTCGAGGCGCCGATCAACCTGGCGTACTCGTCAGCCGCAACCGCTCGGCCTCGGTGCGAATACCGATGTATTCGCCGTCGCCCAAGGCCAAGCGAATCGAAGTACGATTCCCCGACCCGACCTGCAATCCGTATCTCGCGTTCTCCGCGATGCTGATGGCGGGGCTCGACGGAATCCAGCGCCGGCTCGATCCGGGCCAGCCGCTCGACAAGGACATCTACGCACTTACGCCGGCCGAGCTGGCCGAGGTGCCGAGCATGCCGCGCGTCGCTCGAGGAATCACTGGCCAACCTGAAGAGGGATCACGAGTTCCTGCTCAAGGGCGACGTCTTTACGGAAGATCTGATCGAGACCTGGATCGAATACAAGATGGCGAACGAGGTCAGCGCAGATGCGTCTGCGGCCGCATCCGTACGAATTCGCGCTCTACTACGACGCGTAAGCAGGGATAGTCAATTGTCAGATTGAAGGCGGCGGGCCGATGGCCCGCCGTTTTTTTTGCGCGCGCCGGCTTGGCGGTGATGTTATGAACGGAAGTGGCGGCGCGCAAACGGGAAAGTTCAGCCGGTTTCCACGATGACGGCTTCGTTTGCGGCGAGGGTCAGGGGAGATTTCGTGGACTTAACCCGGCGAGCGGCGATCGTGCTCAGCAGGATTTTGCCGGCGGGCAAGTCGATCTCGCGTGGCTCGGCGGTGAAATTCAGCGCGACGACCAGGTGCTGCGCGGGCGTATCGCGATGGAACACGAGACAATCTTCGGGCGCGCCATCGAAGGCGCGATAGCTGCCCTCGACCAGCGCCGGCGTTGATTTGCGGAGTTGGATCAGCCGGCGATAGAGCGAGAGCATCGAGCGTGGATCGTTCATCTGGCGTGCGACGTTGACGGCCTTGAAGTCGCCGCACGGCAGCCATGTCCTCGCGCTCGCGGAGAATCCGCCATTGCGAGCGCCGGACCATTGCATCGGCGAGCGGCAACCATCGCGTCCGACCGGGTCGCGTTTGCGATTGGCAGGAATTTTCGCGTCGCGCATCCCGATTTCTTCGCCGTAGTAAATGAACGGCGTGCCGCGCAAGGCCAGCAGCATCACGGCTGCGACGCGGGCTCGCGCGTCACCGTCGCCATCGCGCGAGTAGCGCGAGATATGGCGCGAGAAATCGTGATTCGAGAGCGTCCAGGTGGGCCACGCGCCGGGTCCGAAGGACTTTTCAGTCAGCTCGATCGCGGCGCGGAAGCGGCTGGCGTCGTAGCGCGCAAGCAGAAAGCGGAAGTTGAACCCGAGCTGAAGTTCGTCGGGCCGCAGATAGTCCGCCAGCCGTTCCTGCTCGCGCGGCCACGTCTCGCCGACCAGCATCCGCTGTGCGTAGCCGTCGGTGACGCGGCGGAACCCGCGTATGATTTCGTGAACCTCGGGCCGGTCCGAACTGTACAGCGGATCCTGCGAGCCCTCCGCGTACCACGGGATGTCGGGGTCGCGCTTGACGCGGACCGGATTGTCGCGGAGCTGGTCGTCCTTGATGAGCCCCTGGACCACGTCGATACGAAAACCGTCAGCGCCGCGATCGAGCCAGAAGCGGATGGCGCCGTGCATTGCCTCGACCACTTCGGGATTTCGAAAATTCAGATCGGGCTGCTGCTCGAGGAACATGTGCAAGTACCATGACGCGGTGGCGGAGTCGTATTTCCACGCCGGACCGCCGAAATGGCTCTGCCAGTTGCTGGGCGGACGATCCGGCGGGCCGGGAATCCAGATGTACCAGTCGCGTTTGGGATTCGTGCGCGACGCGCGCGACTCGACGAACCATGGATGCCGATTCGAGGTATGGTTGGGCACCAGATCGACAATCACGCGGATGCCGCGCCGATGCGCCTCGGCGACCAGGCGATCGAAGGCGGCGAGATCGCCGAGATCCGGGTGGACGGCGCAGTAGTCGCTGATGTCGTAGCCCCAGTCGTCCAGCGGCGACGGATTGATGGGATTCAGCCAGATGGCGTCGATGCCGAGCGAGTTCGGCGTGCCGTCATTGAGATAGTCGAGATGCGCGGTAACGCCGTCGAGATCGCCGATGCCGTCTGCGTTCGAATCGGCAAACGAACGCGGATAGATCTGATAGAAGACGGCGCGTTGCCACCATTGAAGAGCCATCGATCTGGAACTCACGTGCGCGTTTCGCGTTCCGAGGTGGGGGACGGGTGTTGGCGTACAGAGCGGAGGGCTGGGAGGGAGCACTTTCCCAAAAGCTTCGCTTTCCTGGTCGCCATGCAGTCAACTGGCGGAGGTCGATGCGAACGCGATTACCCGATTATAGATGAGGGCGGCGCCGCCCACTATCAAGAGCATCGCGATCAGTGCGTCGAAGCGATGAAAATAGGGCGCGAGGTCCCTCCAGTGCTGCCCGAGTTTCATCCCGCCGTAGGCCAGCGCGAGACACCATATGTACGACCCGATCAGTGTGTAGATGGTG
This sequence comes from Binataceae bacterium (SeqCode), assembly GCA_963803045.1. Lineage (GTDB taxonomy): Bacteria > Desulfobacterota > Binatia > Binatales > Binataceae > Binatus. Next base: position 61,106 of record CAWDLC010000036.1, read on the forward strand.
AACGGGACGAGCTTCATCCGCGATACGCCTGCCGGAAATGCGATGAAGGTGCGCACTACCGGCAGCATGCGGCTCCAGAAGACCGTGTGCGAACCCCATCGCGCGAAAAAGTGGTCGGCAATTTCGAGTTCGTGCTGAGCGATGAGGACGTAACGGCCGTAGCGCTCGATGAAAGGGCGGCCGCCCCAGGAGCCGACGAAATACGCGACGTACGAGCCGAGCAGGCATCCGGCGGCGCCCGCTATCGCGACCATCTGCAGACCGAAGCGGCCGGTGGCGACCAGGTAGCCCGAGAACGGCATGATGATTTCGGAGGGCAGCGGGATGCATGCGCTTTCGATCGCCATCATGAGGACAACCCCGCCGCAGCCGAGCGCAGAAATCGTCGCGATGATGAAGGCGGAGAGGCCGGAGATTATTTTATCGAGCATTTTTTCGATGCGCTCTTATTGCGAAAGCGCAAGCACACAGGGTGGCATGGCGCGGCGGCGGTTGCGAGACGACGGGCGGCTCAAAAGGGGCATGCGGAGCCTTGGATTCTAATGTCGCATACTTGTATATATTTGGATATCTAATGGCGCACGCTTGTATATATTTGGACATCTAATGGTGCATGCTTGTATATATGTGTTGAACAGAAACGTCACGAACCCGTGGAGGCAATCTCAATGGCAAACAACACGTTGACGATTACGGACAATCGGACCGGCAAGAAATACGAGATACCGATCGAGGAGGGCGAAGTGATTCGCGCGATGGATTTGCGTCAAATCAAGACCGGCACCGACGACTTCGGCCTGATGGCCTACGATCCGTCGTTCGGCAACACGGCGTCCTGCCGCAGCCGGGTCACGTTCATCGACGGCGACAAGGGAATACTGCGCTATCGCGGATATCCGATCGAAGAACTCGCCGAGAAAAGCAATTACCTCGAGACCGCGTACCTGGTCGTGAAGGGCGAGCTGCCGGACCGGGACCACTTCGAGCGCTGGGAGCACAACATCAAGATTCACACGATGGTGCACGAGAATATCAAGATGTTCATGGAGGGGTTCCGCTACGACTCGCATCCGATGGGAATGTTGCTCAGTACGGTCGGCGCGCTCTCCACCTTTTATCCCGACGCGAACGCTATTCATGACCTCGAATCGCGCCGACTGCAGACGCGCCGGCTGATCGGGAAGATGCCGACGCTGGCGGCGTTCGCGTATCGGCATACCAGGGGACTTCCTTACGTCTATCCCGACAACGATCTCAGCTACACCGGCAATCTGCTTGCGATGCTGTTCAAAATGACGGAGCTGCAAGTACAAGCCCGATCCGGTGCTCGAGCGCGCGCTCGACGTGCTGTTCATCCTGCACGCGGATCACGAGCAGAACTGCTCCGCGAATGCGATGCGCGCGGTGGGAAGCTCGCAGCCGGATCCCTACGCGTGCGCGGCCGCTGCGATCGCAGCGCTTTACGGCCCCCTGCATGGCGGCGCGAACGAAGCTGCAATCCGGATGCTTATGGAAATCGGTTCGGTATCGGCGATTCCCGCGCTGATCAAGAAGGTCAAGGATGGCGAGCGCCGGCTGATGGGCTTTGGGCATCGAGTGTACAAGAACTACGATCCGCGCGCGAAAATTCTCAAAGAGATGGCGGCGCAGGTGTTCGAGGTGACCGGGCGCAATCCGCTGATCGATATAGCGATAGAGCTGGAACGAATCGCGCTGCAGGACGACTATTTCATCTCGCACAAGTTGTATCCCAACGTGGATTTCTATTCGGGGATAATTTACCAGGCGATGGGTTTTCCGATGACGATGTTTCCGGTATTGTTCGCGATCCCGCGGACTTCGGGATGGATGGCGCAATGGGCAGAAATGGTGCGCGATAACGAACAGAAGATCGCGCGGCCGCGCCAGATCTATATCGGCGAACCGACACGGCACTACATCCCGGTACAATCGCGGCCCAAGCCGACGCAGCGCGAAGATGCGGTTAGCGAGGCAATCTAGCGTTAGTTAGATGATTTCAAAAGCTCGCGCCGCTGCTGTTAACAATTGTTTCGCCCATGGTGGCTTAAGTAGCAATTCCCTGCTATGAGTAGTAAGGGCGCTTCGATGAAGTTCAGGGGTGCTTAATCCACAAGGACGGCAGCGGCGCGATGGGCAAGAACGGCGGCAAGCCAACTGACACCATCTTGACGCTCGAAGAAGCGCTCAGGCTCTTTGCGCGCAAGAGGAGTGAAGGTGGCGCAGGGACCAAGGACGAGACCGCACCGGCCTCCGACGTCCGCTACGCTGGCTCTTCGCCCACGCTCAAGCGTGAGGGCGATGGGACCGCGGCAGGCGACCTCAAGCCGGCAGACGACGGCGCGAGTGCCGCCGCTCAGCGCGACGAAGCGAACGCCGGGATGCCGGCGGGCGAGGATATCGTCGCGGTGATCGGCGGCATTCCCCGTACGCTTGAGGAACTCGAGCAAATCGTGGCTGCTGACAAAGCCTGCGAGGAAGATTTTCCCGCGAGTGCGCCACAGAATGCCGAGGTCGAAGACGGCTCGGGAGAAGTTGGCGAAGCGGGTGGGGCGGCACTCGCGGCTCGCCATTTCCCGGTTCGCGACTACGCGTTCACCGCGATGAGTGCCGCCCTGATGGTCTTGACGGCGTTCCTGATGACTCGCGCGCCAATCGTTAATAACCAACCAAAATTGGTGGCGCAGACCATCGCGATGCCGGCGCTGAAGGCATCCTCGCGGATGAGCGTGGACGACCTGATAACGACTTTCGTCATACTCCCGGACACCGGCGTCCAACTGGCGTCGGCTGGACGCAGGCTCAAATCCGGCGAGCTCGAGGCCCGAATCAAGAACACGCTTAAGTTGCGCGCCTTCCCCGATATCGGCGTATCCGCGTCAAAGATGGGCGACGTGTATCTGGCGGGCGAAGTTTATAGTCTGGATGAGGCGCGCAAGATCACGCAAATCGTGCACCGCGTGAACGGCGTGAATCGGGTCCATTTTCTGCATCCCGACGTTCGACCGGCGGATGGTCCCGCATACTTCGGCGTGACGGCGGCGGGGGCGCCCGAAATCTGGGGAGCGAAGGTGCAGGCCGTGCTCATCGGGTCGCCGGCGGATAAGGCGGGGATCAGGCCGGGCGACGTGATCAGCGAGTTTGACGGGAAAACGATTCCCGACGCGAAAACACTTGACGGTCTCCTCGCGCAGTATTCTCCCGGGCAGCGTGTGCAATTCCGCGTATGGCATGGGGGCCAGCCCGAGTATCTGGTGGCGCGCCTGGGCGAGGTGACGACGATGGCGAGCCGGTAGCGAGCGGCGTTTTTATCGCGAGTGCTTTAGGGGCGGTTATCGAACCGCCCCTTTTTCTTTGGACGTCGGGCATGGGGGGCGAAACGCGGCCTGCGTTTATCGAGAAGCGCCATGCACCCGCGATGTAGCCAGCGTGAGCGCAGAGCCGGGCAAATCCGCAGGATTTTGAGGCGCAGCGGTGAGTTCTTCTGCCCGTCTCTCGCTAGCCATAACGCAATGTGACGCGCATTCGCCAAGATTCTTAACCTCTGACGGGCACAAATAGTCAGTATTGACTTAATCGTGGCACGGTTAGAGGCTCATTGGGGCGCGATATTGAGCGATGCAGCTCGCTTAAGGGAACCGATAAATCTCCCCGAGGGGAGGCTTGGCGTTAGATGGCATCCTCGGAAGAAATTCTGACCATATCGGAGTTGTCGGCGCATCTTCGCGTCCATCCGACTACGATCTACCGCTTATTGCGCGAAGGACGAATACCGGGCTTCCGCGTCGGCAGTGCGTGGCGATTCAGCCGCGCGGCGATCGAAACATGGGAGCACGGGCAAGCCGGTCCAATCGACGGAGAGTCCGCGCCCACGCGCAAACCCAAAGGCCGCAAGGCACGAAAGTAGCCGGCAAACTATTCTCCGCGCGCCTGCTTTTCCGTCATCCTGGCGAAGTCGAGCGGTCATGCTCCGCTCGGGATGAACGCCGTCCAAGGGGCCTGCTAGAAATGGAGTGGGAGAGTGCGCTCGGGTCAACGTCCCCCGGGGGACGTTGACCCGGAGCTGGATCTGTATCGGTTGCTTACTTGGCCAAGTGAATCGCGCCGAGTATGTCATTCAGATAGAAGGCGTTCAGCCGTTCATCGATCTGGTAGGCTCTCAGTGCCTGTTCCATCGGCATGACGGCTTTCAACGAGTGAAGATAGGTTGATTCCGCCAAGACTCGATTCCTGTCCAACACCAGGTTCTCATTGAGAAGTTTGGTCGCTTGCGCGTCCGAGATCACGCCGTTCTGCTGCCCATTCTGGTAATCGGCGAGCAGCTTCTTGCGCTGCTTGAGGTTGTTCATGAGCTTTTCCTGGTATGGAACGTAAACCGCGAGGAATTTGGTCTTTTGCTCATCGTTGGAGAACTTCATGTTGGCGACGACAATCTCCTGCCGCCGGTTTTCGAGATCCTCGCGCCCGAATCCACTCAATGCGTCAGTCTTCATCTCTGCCTTCGCTGCACTCGCCGGGCCGGTATCTTGCGCCCGCGAACTCAGTGGAAGGAGACAGGCGGCCAGGACGAGCAAACTCACGTTTCTAGTTAGTCGATTCATATTCCTCCTGCGAATAACGGTTGGTCGATCGTTGCGATAAAAGCACGATCCTGTTTTTTCCCCCTCGCCGCACAATCACATCAATTGTACTTTGGTACAATGGCTGTTCGGGTTGGTGCCATCCTGAGCGACGGAGGACGGCTAACTGATAGCGCAAGCTTGGTCGAAGACGTTCGTTGTGCCCAAGGCAAAGACTAGCCAATCGTTTGGGGGTGTCTGAATGGGCGATTCTGTCAGCCAGTCGCCGGTGAAGATGTCGTCGCGTGGCCTCTCTAGCGAGGAAGCCCGTCGGCGTCTTCTGGAGTGTGGCCCCAATGCGGTAACCAGGGAAAAGCCCCATCCAATTTTCGCGCTTGTCGGCAAATTCTGGGCCCCGGTGCCTTGGATGCTTGAGGCGACGATTATTCTCGAACTTGTCCTGGGCAAGTTCGTGGAAGGCGTCATCATTGCGGTGCTGCTGGTGTTCAATGCGTCGTTGAGTCTTTTCCAGGAAACCCGAGCGCTCAACGCTCTTGAGCTGTTGCAGAAGCGGCTAGCCGTGCGGGCCAGGGTTTTGCGTGACGCCGTTTGGGGTCTGATTCCGGCGGAGGAGCTGGTGCCCGGTGATTTCGTTCACCTGCAAATCGGCGACCTTGTGCCCGCGGACATTGTCCTCCGTGAAGGAGGGGTCTTGATCGATCAATCGGCGCTTACCGGCGAGTCGGTGCCGGTCGAGATGGATAGGGGCAAGACTGTTTATGCTGGTTCGCTGGTTAAACGCGGTGAGGGAAGTGGCGAGGTCACGGCAACCGGCCCGCGAACCTATTTTGGAAAGACCGCCGAACTGGTGCTTTCGGCCAAGACGGCCAGCCACTTGGAGAGCATCGTCTTCGCCATCGTGAAGTACCTCGTCGCAATGGACACCGCGTTGGCAGTCGCAGTGTTCCTGTACGCCGGGCTCGCAGGGATGCCGCTCGCCGAGACGCTTCCATTCGTGCTGATACTGCTGGTGGCTTCGGTTCCGGTCGCGCTGCCGGCCACTTTCACTTTGGCAACCGCTCTCGGCGCGGTGGAATTGGCTGGGCGCGGAGTGCTGGTCACGCGTCTGTCGGCGATCGAGGAGGCGGCGGCGATGGATTTGTTGTGCAGCGACAAGACCGGGACGATAACTCAAAATCAGCTGTCGCTGGTGGCGTTGTATCCTTACGCACCCTTCACTGAGCAGGACCTGTTGTGGTTTGCCGCGTATGCGAGCGACGAAGCAGGCCAGGATCCGATCGATCTCGCTGTTTTCTCTCGCGCGAAAACCGAAGGCGCACTCTCGGCAGCTACGCGGCGTCTCAGGTTCGTTCCGTTTGAGCCAGCAACCAAACTTGCCGAGGCCACAGTTATTCAGGACGGCAAGCAATTGTGCGCTCTGAAGGGGGCGCCCCAGGCAATCGCGACCCGTGTTGGCCATGCTGCAAACCTAGACGCCGAAGTGGAGCGCCTTTCAGCGGGAGGTTACCGCGTGCTGGCCGTGGCGGGTGGACCTGAAGGCGCGATCCGTCTGGTTGGATTGCTGGCGCTCCAGGATCCGCCGCGCGAGGACTCCAAGTCTTCGGTGGCAAGCCTGAACAAATTGGGTGTGCGCGTCGCGATGGTTACCGGGGACGGGATCGCAACGGCTCAAGCAGTAGCAACACAGGTGGGGATCGCGGGGCGCGCCTGCTCGGCGCAGGACCTGCGCGAGAACATCGATAAGGCCCTCGATTGTGCAGTCTTCGCCGGTGTCTTTCCGGAAGACAAGTTTCATCTCGTTCGTGCTTTGCAGCAGGCTGGCCACATAGTCGGCATGACCGGAGATGGGGTCAACGATGCTCCAGCTTTGAAACAAGCGGAAGTCGGAATCGCAGTCGCCAGCGCCACCGACGTGGCGAAAGCCTCGGCAAGCTTGGTGCTCACCAATCCCGGTCTCACCGACACGCTGGCCGCGGTCGAGACCAGTCGAAGAATCTATCAGCGCATGCTGACCTATACGCTGAACAAGATCATCAAGACTGTCGAGGTCGGACTATTCCTCAGCATCGGTGTGATTCTTACGCGCACTTTCATCATCACTCCGCTGCTGATCGTAATGCTGTTGTTCACCAACGACTTCGTGACCATGTCGATTGCGACCGATCACGTAGCCGCTTCGCCTACGCCGGATCGCTGGCACATCCGGACCTTGATGCTGGCCGGAACAAGCCTCGGCAGTCTCGTTCTGCTTCTGTCTTTCGGGCTGTTTTTCTATGGGCGCTATTTTCTCGGCCTGCCGCTTCCTCAACTGCAGACGCTGGTCTTTGTGACGCTCGTGTTCACGGGTCAGGGGATGGTCTATCTGGTGCGCGAGCGCCGTCACTTTTGGAATTCTGCTCCGAGCCGATGGATGATTCTTAGTTCCATTCTGGATGTGATCGTGGTCTGCCTCTTATCGACCCGTGGAATTCTCATGGCACCTCTCCCGGCGGTCGTCATCGGCTCAGTGATTTTGGCATGTGTCCTCTACTTGGTTGCATTAGACATGCTGAAGGTCCCACTTTTGCGGCGTCTAATGTATGCGTTGTAAGGTTTATGAGCAGCGCAAGTGTGTGCGGGCGTTTACCCGGATTCGAGAATCAGAGCACTATCAGACCCTGGTACTGGCCAAGGCCAGCACCCAGACCCCGGGCGCGATGGACTTCGCCACGCCGCTCGTGATAGCGGTCGCGCCATGACGAAAAAGAACGCGGCGAAGAAATCACCAACGGCAGCCCCCAAGTAGAAACGGCAAGATGGAGGAGGAGCCATGTCAAAGAGTTTGAGAACGAAGATTCGATCGAGACTGTGGATTTGGACCGCGTCGGCCATACCGGCGGTTGCAGCGCTGGCGTTGATCTCAACCGCCGCCCGCGCCGCCGACCTCACGGCCGCGGCCAGCAGTTACTCGGACGCGTGCGCGAAGTGTCACGGCCCGGCCGGCAAGGGCGACGGCCCCAAAGCGGCCGAACTGAAGGACAAGGAAGGCAAGCTGATCAGCTGCGGAGATTTGTCCGATTGCGCCCAGATGGCCAAGGTTGCCGACGACGCCATGTTCAAGGAGCTGAAGGAGGGCGGCGCGGCGGTGGGCAAGAGCAAGTTCATGATCGCTTATGGCGATGCGATGGAGGACGACGATATAAAGGCACTGGTCGCGTATGTCAGGACCTTGTGCAAAAAGTAGCGGTGCGCGCCAGGCTCTAGAATGAGCCCCGGCGCGCTGGGTTGAAAGCGAGCAAGGCTCAGGAAGCGGCTGGCGGTTTGCTGGCGGCATCGCCCAGCAGTTGTGCTCACGCTCGCCCTGACCTGACCCTTCTCAAAACCTAATCCGCAGCCGATCGAAGCCACCAATGAATCTGCGTGGATTAAGTCTTGAGAAGGGGCCGCCGATCTGTAAGCGAAACGCTCGATAGTTTCGCGCCTCGGACAGCAGGGACCAGAGTGGCGAAAGTTCAGCAAGGAGAAAGCGAATGACCCGGCTCTTCGAGAATATTCTCTGTCCGGTGGATTTCGATGAGAATTCTATTGTCGCGGCGAAAACAGCTCGCGACATGCTGCAGGGAACGGATGGACGCCTTTATCTGTTCCACGCGATGAATTTTAAATTCCCTCTTACCGATGAAGAGGCGACGGTACCTCTGTCAGAAGCGAAGGAGAAACTTGAAGAGATTGCGCGTAAACACTTCGGCGCCGAGATTCGCTACGAAATCCTTGTTGAAAAGAGCGACGACACGGCCAAGTCCATTCTGGAAGCAGCGCGCCGAATTCCTGCCGGTTGCATAGTCATGGCCACACACGGAAGGAAGGGGTTCGATCGGTTTCTGCTCGGCAGCATTGCGGAGAGCGTCGAGCGCGAGTCCCCTTGTCCAGTCCTGATAGTATGCGGTCGGAACCGTAAATAATGACCGTTCAATAAATGGAGATCGAGGTCACTCCCACGAAGACATCGCCGCCCTTGCCAAAGCGGCGAATCTCGAACACGCGGACAGACTGCTACGAAGATGGAGAAAGACAGGGCAGCGTGCGCGCCACCGCGTATTGATAGACTCGTCCGGCCCAGGAGAAAGTGCCAACTTCACTTCCAAGACGCGACTTGAGTTCCGCTGCCTGGTTGGGATCGTTCGGGTCTATCGCGCTTGGAGCATAGGCGAGGTAGCACGTCCCAGCATCGGGAATTGCGTCAGTCAGAGCAGGCTTGAAATCCATCTTGAGAAAGTTCACCGCCGGAAGCCAGCCGTTCGCGCCGGTCTCGCCGTCGACGATAGGAGTCCAGTGCGCTTCGTCAGCAGAATTGAGCAGCCGAAGTTCACGGTACTCGGGAGCGCCTGCGACGTTCTTGCGCAACTCGACCAACACCATATTCGGACGCTCAATTGCCATCATCTGGCACACATTCCCGGGGGTCAGCTTGGGTGGAGGCGAGCTCGTCGCCGCGGTGAACGCCTCGGCGTCCCGATTCTTCGCGTCAGCGTCGTTTTCCGCGCCGCTATTTGCCGTGTAAACCGCGTGGGCAAGACTGATTACCGACGGTATCATCGAAAGCATAGGCAGCATGCATCCTGCCGTGCCGAACGCGATCACCCCGGCAAGCAGCGCGACGAGTGCCGCCGACAGACCGGCCTTCGGCATCGGGCGCTGGACTGATTTCCGGTTGCTCCCCGACATATTCTCCCCTCTCCTCCGAGCGCGTCTTTCACCGCCCGCAGTCTACCAGCAAGCACAAAACGAAACTAGCGGTAGGGCTATCAGCAGCTCTTGCTTTCAGAAAACCCGTACCCAACCATCGTGCGATGCATCCCGCCGTCCTGCCCGGGGAATTCTTCTCAGGTTCGATCACGGACGCACGTGCACGCCAGGCTCCTGGAGATTCAATCCGGTCGCTTCTGGCACGGATGGTCGCGCCTCATTTGCCAACAGAGACTTTGGCCGCGAATTGCGCGTCACTAGCCGGAAAGTAATTTTCTCCGCTACCGCCGACATGCAAAAGAAGCCGCTGGCGCGCGCTATTCAGCGACTTTAGCGGAGAATCTCCGGAGACAAGGACTGGGTGGCGGATGACGCAGTCTGACGCGAACCGCTCTCTGTCAACCTGTCAACCGGTTGACGCCCGGTGGTTGACGCGCGGCCAAACGCTTAAAACGATGTTATTGTATGAGCAGGCCGGATGGGCCATTCGCGCGCGCGGATTAGGTTTTGAGAAGGGACAGGATGCGAAGTCGTGCCTGCCGGGTTGAAGGTCACCGACTCTCCATCTCCATGCCCACATGCGCCATTGCTACCAGGGAAGGCGGCGGCGCCGTCAACGGCTCGCGACCATCAGGCCGGTCGGTCCCGGCAAGAACATTCGCTGCACATCTTGAAAGCCGGCTTCCCGCAGCCAGGCGGCATACTCGTCCTCGCTGTAGCTGGCGCCCGACTTGGTTGTCGTTGCTTCCGCGTCGTTCAGGCTGCTGTACGTCATGGTGATTTTGAGCCACACCCGCAGGAGGATCGTTCGCTTCGACGTGACCCAGCATCCCACTTCAACTTGGCTTGCGCGCCAGGTGACCGAGTCGTTCCCGTGGGACACAGCTCCGCGCTATCTGCTGCGCGATCGCGATGCGTCGTATGGCTCGTACTTCTGCAACCGGGTCGAAGCGATGGGCGTCACCCAGGTCGTTACCGCACCGCGATCACCTTGGCAGAACGCGTACGTCGAGCGCGTCATCGGATCGATCCGGCGCGAGTGCCTCGACCACATCGTCATCTTCAACGAACGTCACTCGAGGCGGGTACCGACCTCGTATCGAGACTACTACCATCGGTCGCGGACCCATCTTTCCTTGCAGAAGGACTGTCCGGACCCTCGCCCCGTCCAATCGGAGAATCGGGCCAAGCTGATCGCCATCGAGGAGGTGGGCGGCCTTCACCATCGTTACGAACGGCTGGCAGCCTAATTCGCGACGGCTGATCGCGTGCACGGCCGCGTCCCGGTCCAATCACGAACTGGCGTGCCGCAGGAGAGCCAAAGAGACTGTCCTTGGGGATTCGTATTTGAGCGGAGAGCACGGCGTCTCCGCTAGCTTGACCGCCAGAGTCACCAAATCGATCGACGGATTATCCTCAATTTCGAAGCGAGCGAGCGAAGCCAGGTCGTTGAGCGAGCCCAGCACGCGGCGGTTCGCGGTCACGCCGATCGCAAACGAACCCATCTCTCGCACTTCCCGGCCCACCATATCCGGCCCCGCGCCGATGCCTTGCAGCACCGACCGAGCGGCATCCCGAAAACGCGGACTGAAGGAAGACGCGCCTCTGGCTTCAACAATCACCGGGAGCAGCGACCGTTCGCTAATGCAAATGATAAGCGGCACGTGCCTGACGAAAACCAGATTGGCATACCAGTTGCCGAGGCGGTTGGTCGGTGAAGGCGGATCAACGATCGCTTCCGCGCCCAGGCGTTTCAGGAGTTTGCGAGTACAGCGGATAGTCAGCACGTTCCAGACGGTTTGGATTCAAGGGCGTGTCCGTTGAGTCGCCTGATCCGCCGGCTGACCAACTGAAAAAACCCTCGAGATTTTCCAAGGATTGACTATCGCACGCATTTGGCGTTTTGAGTAGGCACAGGGCTCGAACTCTGCGTTTGCGAAGCGCCCGCTGTCGGCGGTAATCCGATTCAGGATTGAAAATAGATTCAGGACTGAAAATGGATTCAGGATTGAAAATGGAAATTCCGGTTAACTCCTCGAAAGCCTCAGTGCAAAAAGGACCGTCCCGCGATGAATGACGCTGAAGAGTACAGGGAATTGCCGCAGGCGCTCGACGGCATCCGCGTCGTAGAGCTGCCGTGCCTGGATACGATCCCGTTCATGGCAGCCGCGATGGCGGCGAAGTTGTTCGCCGATTTCGGCGCGGAAGCGATCAAGGTCGAGCCTCCGCGCACCGGCGCGAAGGAGCGCGGACTCGGACCGTTTCGCGACGCGCGACCCGATCCCGAGACCGGCGGGCTTCATCTCTTTCTCAACACCAACAAGCTCGGCGTGACTCTCGATCTCGAGCGACCGCGCGGGCGGGACCTCGTCCTGCGATTGCTCGAATCGGCCGACATCGTATTCAACCCCAACCTGCCGGCGGTCAACGAGCGCATCGGCCTTTCCTGGCGGACGCTGGCCGAGCGCTTCCCAAAACTAATCGTCGTCTCGGTGACGTTTTTCGGCACGGGAAACCCGTACCGGGATTTCCGCGGCGGCGATCTCGTCGCGACGCATATGAGCGGGGTCGGCTGGGGCACGCCGTGGAACCAGGTGACCGATCTTCCCAACCAGCCGCCGCTCAGGATCGGCGGCCGGCAGTCGGATTACCTGTGCGCATACACTGCGGCCGCATCGGCGATGATCGCGCTGTTCCATCGCGATGCGACCGGCGCGGGCCAGCACGTCGACGTGAGCCAGTGGCTGTCGATGGTCAACATGATGAGGACGGCGATGGGAATTTATTCGCACGAATCTCCCGGCAACCCGATATACGACCGCGTCGCAAAGCGCATCAAGCGCGGATCGCCGTGGGTCTATCCGTGCAAGGACGGATGGGTGACCTTCGCCGCCGGCGGCGATCGATTCTGGAACGCATGGAAACAGTTGATGGGAAATCCGGCGTGGATGAACCAGGAAATTTTCGCCACCCCTACCCTGCGCATGGACAACGTCGAAAAAATCGAGGCGAAGATAAGGGAGTGGCTGCCCGCCCTTACCCGGCAGGAGGCGTTCGAGAAGGCGCAGGGACATCACATCCCATGCTTCCCCGTTTACTCGCCGGCGGAGGTCGCGGCTAATCCGCAATATGCGGCGCGGCACTTCTTCGTCGAGCACGATCATCCGGTCGCAGGCCGCGTCACGATGCCCGGCGCGCCGTGCAAGTTCGGCGGGACGCCATGGCGAGTCAAACGCGGCGCGCCGCGGCTCGGCGAGCACAATCACAAGGTCCTGGGCGAGCAACTGAAGCTCGGCGACGCGGAGCTCGGAGCGCTTGCGGAGGAGGGAGTCATTTGAGCGCGAAGCTACCTCTCAGCGGAATCAGGATCATCGACTTCGGATGGATTTTGGCGGTGCCTCACGCAACCGCGTGGCTGGGCTCGATGGGCGCCGACGTGGTGCGAATCGAAACCTCGCGCGCTCCCGATATGATCCGCAGATCTACCAGCCCCAGCGGCGAAATCTTTTTCGACCGCAGCGGCGTCTTCAACGCGGTCGACTTCTCGCGCCGGAGCATCGTGCTCGACTTGACCAGGCCGCAAGCGCGTGAGATCGCGCGCCGGCTCGTGAAGCTCGGTGACGTGGTATCGGAAAACTTCACCGTCGGGAACTTGCGCAAGTACGGGCTCGGTTACGAGGATTTGAAGAAGATCAAACCCGACATCATCATGCTCTCCTGCACGCCGCTCGGCCAGGACGGCCCGTACGCGCGAACCGTGGGATGGGGACCGACGACCCAGGCGTTCGCCGGCCTGTGTCATCTGACCGGTTACCCGGGCGGCGGTCCGTCCGGAATCGCCGCCGCGTGGCCCGATTTCGCGGTGAGCGTCGGAATTGTGTTTTTCATGCTGGCTGCCCTCCATCACCGCAATCGCACCGGCGAGGGCCAGCACCTCGACGTCTCGATGGCGGAGATGGTCACCACGATGATTCCCGAGGCGATGATGGATTACTTCATGACGGGGCGCGATGAGGGGCCGAAGGGAAATCGCGATGACGCGATGGCGCCGCACGGCGTGTTTCCGGTCAGCGGCGATGATCAGTGGGTTGCGATCGCGATTGCGACCGACGACGAGTGGCGCGCGCTCTGCGACGTGCTCGGAGTCCCGTCGCTCGCGGCGGACCCGGACTTCGCGCGGCTTTCGGACCGGCTTCGCAACGTCGAGATGCTCGACAGCGAGGTTGCGGCGCGCACGCGGAACTTCGGGCGCGAGGAACTCGTCGCGCGCTTGCGCGAGCGCGGCCTGGCGGCGGGCCCCGTGTATAACATAGAAGGCCTGCTGCACGATGATGTGCTCGCAAATTCGGGGATGCTCGTGAAGCTCAACCATCGCGCCGTCGGCGAGCGAACCATCCCTGTGCTCCCGTCGCGATTCAGCGCAATCGAGCCGGCGTATCGCGGCGCTCCCACGATGGGGGAGCAGACCGATGAAGTCCTGACCGAGCTGCTCGGTCTTTCGGCGGATGAGATCGCGAAACTCCGCGCGGACAACGTGCTCGTCTAGGGTCCTGTCACCTCCTCTCCTTTTTCTGCTTCCTCTCCCGGAGCGGGAGAGGTTAAAGGTGAGGGTCCGCAGCGTCACGCGAGCGTCTCGCTCGCGCGACATAAGATTCCGCTTCCGCGCATCGAACGAAGATCCCGGAACCTTAAGCCTGTGCGGCCGAAAGATTCGGCGCTCTAGCGCACCCTCACCGTGACCTCTTCCGTTTGCCAAACTGCGAAGGTTAATGTGAGGCTGATGCGGCCGGAAAAATGGAAATTCCGGAGAGATATTGCGGCGGCGTACTCGCGATACTCTTGCTCATTCGCCGCCCGAGGCCATCGTACACAAAGCTAGCCGTGCTCGATCCAATGATCCCTGCCAAATGGTTCCTCGCGTCCCAAGCGTAGGTGTTCGTACCGTCGTTGGTTAGATTGCCGTTGGCGTCGTAGCCCAAGGCTGTTCCGTTGAAAGCGGTCATCTCGTTGTCCGCGTTGAACGTGTTGCCCGTCACCGTCTGCGGCAGGTTGGTCTGCGTCAAAACTACCCGTCTTCTGGATCACCCGCCCATCAGCGTCATATGAGTATTCAAGATCGCTCACCGGATTACCCGCGAACGTGCAGCTCATTCCCGTTACGTGCGGATCGGCGTCACCGCTGCGTTTCGTCTGCTGTACGTGAGCGTGATCCTCAGCCACGCTCGCAGGAAGATAGTGCGCACGGCTGTCACCGAACACCTGACCGCAGCCTGGCTCTCGCGCCAGGTAACCGAAGCATTCCCGTGGGACACGGCGCCGCGCTATCTGCTGCGTGATCGCGATGAGTCGTATGGCTCGTACTTCCGCAGCCGAGTCGAAGCGATGGGGGTCACGGAAGTCATCACGGCGCCGCGCTCACCTTGGCAGAACGCGTACGTCGAGCGTGTGATCGGTTCGATTCGCCGCGAGTGTTTGGATCACATTGTGATCTTCAACGAGCGCCATCTGCGCCGCGTCCTGTCCTCGTACGTCGACTATTACCAACGCACCCGCACTCATCTTTCCGAATCTAAGCCTCTCCGGTACCCTTGTTCAGAAGAAAATGCGCGAACGTGCGCACTATTTTCGAGTTTTGTGCAGAGAGCGCAGAAATCGCGGACTGCTTGGCGGATGACGCAGTCTGATGCGAACTGCTCTCCGCGTCAAACTCCCTGATCATCAGGGAAAATACAGGGAATTTTCGCGATTTCGGCTGCCTTGGGGTCGAGTTGCAGCCGAAAAAGCCTCGTCTTCTGTGGGGTTTTCATCGAAATTCCCTACTCAACCGAACAGGGAATTATTTTGGAGGAACAGGGAATTTTTTCGACGTAACAGGGAATTCGATCCGCAGAACAGGGAAAGCCTCTTTACCAGCATCTTTCCGGATTATAATACTCAGACCGTACGTATCCTGAGGACGGGGCATGGTGCATAGCGCAGGACTTTTTCAGCAGTGCCCCCGATCAAAAGATCAAGTAGGTGAGTTTGTCCACGCATGGACATGACTATAAGGTCAACCTTGAGCTTGCTCACCAGCTCCCCGATTACTTCGTGAACGACGCCAAAGTGGAGTTCGGAACGGCATTTTGGGTAGATCTGCGTTGCTTCTTTCTCGAAACGCTCGAGCTCGACCGATGCCGTCTCGCCGTAGTGCTCGAGCAATTTTGTGGGCTCATACCAGCGCGCGATCCCGTAAGGTAACGGCTCAACTACGTGAACGAGTACCACTTCGGATTCGTGCTCGCGCGCCAATTCTATCGCGTATTTTAACGCAGCGAGCGAATGTTCGGAAAAGTCAGTCGGCACCAGAATCCGTTCTATTTTCATTGTTCTTCCTCAGACGAAGAAAAATCCTCAAGACTGGAAAAAAGCCATCGAGCGCAAAACCGCGAAACAGAGAATCAGCAACAGGACCCCGGTGCCAAGGCCAATCTTCGCCCACTCGCGGCTCGTGATTCCCAGTCGGCTCGCGGCGACGATATTGGGTATGTTGCCAGTGACAAGCGCCCCTCCGCTGATTAGTAAACCGAGTAACGCCGCGCGCTGCTGATTCATACTCAGGGACGGTCCTATCTCCACGGCCGCCAGGGTCGAATTGTTGACCACCGCGGGAATGGTGTTCATCCAGAACAGCAATCCATCTGGAAGGCGATGGATGTACGCGTCGACCACGGGCCTGAGCCCATCGGAAAGCGCCACAAGTCCGGCAATAAAAACGTACACCTTGCCGGGACGAATCAACAGGACAATCCTCCACGAATCCTTTGCTTCGGCTGTATCCAGCGGCTCGCTGGAAGCGAACGGCAAAAACAAGATAGGAGACGCGGCCAAAGTGACGCCGACAACAACGAATGGGCCGAGAAGATGGGCAAGGTACCAGAAGTCGGCGTGCAGAGAGTGGAGAACGACCGCAATACCAGGCATGCCCAAAGGCGTGAGGCCCGCACCAAAGCCGATCGCAAAACACGCAAATACGGTCGCGGCAATTTCGGCCCGTCGGTCATAACGAAGCAGGGAAACTGCTTCCACGAACACAAGGGCAGATACGACCGGAGTTATGAAGGCTGCGAGAAAGCCAAGTACGATCGCCAGGCAGAAGCAGAGAATCCGCGGGTCCAGCAGTCGGATTACGCGACGCAGTAGTTGATCGAGATAGTCTCTCAGGAGACGAAAAGTGGCGCCAAAAACCAGAACGGCCACCGTGAATGATAGAGGTTCACTCAAGGCCGCCCAGACGAGCGCCGCGTGGAATTGTCCCATGATCCAGGCGGTCAGCACTCCGATCAGCAGGAAAAAAAACTCCACGTTCCGCTCGATCGGCTTTACAAGGATTGGGCCTAGCAGGACCGCTAGGATCGTCAAGGACGTAAGGATCACTGTCATCATCTCCCCACAACTAATGCAGCAATGCACCGTTCGTGCAATCACGAAAACATCAGGTTTCTTCGCGGAGCAAACTGGACGGGCGCGCCTTTGGCGCGCCAACTCCCAGTCTCCTAGTTTCGCGGTGGTGGTTTAAGTTCGATCAGGATACACAGCCGCAAACATCAACGCGGCGCAATTCGCCCCAAAAGTGTAAAAGTTTGCCTTAAACGGCCGGCGAGGCTAGCTGATTGGAAGAACGCTGGTATCATCGGCGTGCCGAAGCGAGTCCGCGCCTAGGCCTCAGTTCCTCAAAGGCTTATGCATCCGAAGACAAACAAGTTCGAACGCATTTCTCCTATACACCGTTTTTCGGCGAGTGCAGCGAATCCGCACTATCGGATCGCTGTCAAGTCCTCGGAGGAGTACGTCATTGCTAGGTTTGCGGATCCGAGTTCTCGGTATGCACCGCCCAACACAGAGCTCAATCGAGATGATACCGTTTTCGCTTGTGCCACAGGGTCGAGATGCAGATGCCCAGCGTCGGCGCGGCCCTATCGCCCCTGCAAACAGAAGCGGCAGGTCCGCTTGTTCGAACCCGCCGCTTGGCGCATCGCTGCGCGACTGACTGTTCAGCTCCTCCGCCGAGCGTTAGAAGGCGTAAATGAAATTGGCGGCCAAGGTGTCCTGGCCGCGCCATAGATGAAAATTCGTGCCGGTCACCGGGTTGATGAGACTGTTGTTGGTGAACACGTTCTCATCCGAATTGTCATGCCGGTATTCCAAACGCGCGATCAGTCCGGTCACTTCGGGGATCTTGTAGCTCAACGTCTCGGTGATCTCCCACACCGTCTGCCCGATGCCCGTCGTGCGCGCTCCGTCCTTGTCCTGGAAGAATTCGCCGCGCGTCGCCGACTCGAGCGAAGGCGTGAAATCGTAAACCAGGTACTGCGCCATTCCCTGCCACGACGCGCTGTGACCGTTGATCACGGAACCTTCTTGGGACGCGTACAGGTATTCGGTCTCCAGCGTCAGGTTGGGGATGAACGACGGCTTCCAGGTCGCGATCGGATCGATCGCGCCCAGATTGGAATTGGAATGCTGCGCACTCGTGGCCGGCTGCCTGTGTCTCGAACCTGCGATACACACATGTAACATCCTTGCCGCCCGCTATTGGCTCAATCGAGATGATACCGTTTCCGTTTGTGCCACAGGGTCGAGATGCAGATGCCTAGGGTCGCAGCCGCATCTTCGAGAGTTGGCGCCAACGCGAGCACGCGCCGGATGTGCTCCTGCTCGATCTGCTCGAGCGTCGATTGCTCCGGCAGGTTTCCGTGCGGAGTGCTCGATTGGAAAAGGATGTCCGGCAGATCTTCCTTGCGCAGCGTCGCGCCGCGGCTCAGCACGACTGCGCGTTCGACGGCATTGCGCAGTTCGCGAATGTTGCCCGGCCATGAATAGGACACCAAAGTTTTGCGAGCTTCGTCCGAAAACTGCAATCCGATGCGGCTATTGCGAGCCGCAGTCTCGGCGAGAAACTTTTCGGCGAGCGGCAGAATATCTTCGGGCCGTTCGCGCAACGCGGGCACGCGGAGGTTGATGACATTTAGTCTGTAGTATAGGTCGCTGCGAAACCGCTGGGCGTTGATCTCCTGCGGAAGATTGCGGTTGGTTGCTGCGATGATACGGGCGTCGACTTTGATGGTCTCCTCTCCACCCACGCGTTCAAAACGCTCATCCTCCAAGAAACGGAGGAACTTGGATTGCAACGCGGGCGATAGTTCCGAGATTTCGTCGAGGAATACCGAGCCGCCATTTGCCGCTTCAAGGCGCCCGGGCTTGTCTTTGATCGCGCCCGTAAAAGAACCCTTCACGTGCCCGAAGAGCTCGCTTTCCAGCAGATGCTCCGAAAGCGTCGTGCAATTGACGATGATGAACGGCCGATCGCGGCGCGGACTCCATTCGTGGATCTGCCGCGCGAGAACGTTCTTGCCGGTGCCACTTTCCCCAGTAAGCAGGATTGTCGCGTCGCTCGACGCGGCGGCATGAGAAGTCTCTATCAGAGAGCCGAATTCAGGGCTCCCGGTTGTTAGCAGCGGTACGCCATCGATGGAATTGCGAAGGGCTCGGTTCTCAGTACGCAGTTCCTTTACTTCGAGCGCACGGTCGACCGCATGCTGAATCTGATCGAGCGAGAATGGCTTGGTGACGTAGTCGTAAGCCCCGGCTTTAATCGCCGCCACCGCGTTCTGGATCGTGCCATAAGCAGTCATCAGTATCACGATCGTGGTCGGAAATTTTGCTTTGATCGCGTTGAGCAGCTCGAGGCCGTTCATCTCGGCCATTCGCCAATCACTGAGAACGAGATCGAACGCTCCATCGCGATCCATCACGGCGAGCGCCTCGCGTCCGTTTTCGGCTACGGCAATCTCGTGCTCCCGGGAACCCAGGAAGCGACCGAGGGCGTCACGGATGTTTTTTTCGTCGTCAACGACGAGCAGTTTTGCCATCTAGATTCACCGCGCGCAAGGTAGCTGGATGACAAACGTGCTCCCATTTGTGGAGGAATCGATAAATATCCTGCCGCCGTGCGCTTCGACTATCTCTTTGGCTATGGCAAGGCTGAGTCCTGCGGACCCATTCTCAAGTCCTTCCGGCTTCCATTGGGGACATTGTTCGAGGAGCACGTCGCGAAGCTCGAGCGGTACTCCGCGCCCTGAATCGGAAACTGATATTCGTAGCGATTGTCCGTCCCGGCCAGCCGAAACCTCGACTGATCCGCCCTCCGGAGTGAAGCGGATCGCATTGGCGACCAGACTCGATAGCACCCACGAGAGCTTCACCGGATCCCCGTAGCAGTCCAGGGCTCTCCCGAGGTGGGTCCTGAGCGCGACTTCCTTCTGCGCGGCCTGCAACAAAAACTTTTTCGTCACCGAAGTCACGAGCCTGGCGAAATCAAACGTGACGCTCCGGACTGCGATCGAAGTGGTTTCATTGCGCGTGACGTTCAAAAGACCATCGGACAAATCGCGGATGCGAGCCAAATCCTCGACCACCGTCTCGATGATTTCGTGCTGCTTCGGATCGGACGTTTTTCTCTGAAGCAATTCGATTGCGAGCGACAGCGATGTGAGCGGCGTTTTGAGTTCATTTGAAAGCGTAGCGATCAGGTTCGTGCGCGCGCTTTCCTTGTCACGAAGATAAGTCAAGTCATGAAGAGTGATCATCGTGCCGAACTGAGTGTCATCATCGAGACGCAGCGGTGCAGGCTTGAGCAGGTACGTATGATCGCGGCCGCGAACGTGCAGACTTACTTCTGCCTGCTGTTCGCCTCGTGGGTAGCCGAGAGCGCGCCGAAGAGCGGCCCGGACATTCACGTAGTGAGGATTGTTACTTTCAAGGTCGTAGAACGAACGGCCCAGGATTTCGTGCCGCTCAATCCCAAGTATCAGTGCGGCCTGCTCGTTGAGATGGGTAACAATACCGTCGAGGTCTATCAGGATCGCAGCGACGTCGAGGGTTTCCAGGATTGCCGCCGTCCTGCCATTTTCACCAATATTGGCTGTGGCGTCCATAGAGGGGACCTAACCCAGTGCCAGCGGCACCCCGGCGTTTGCGCCGGGGGCCGCCCTTCAGTTTATTAGGGCGGAAACGTGATTCTCTTTGTCGACGCCGCCGCCCACTTGGACAGCGAGCACTGGACACGGCGCCTGGCGCAGGAGCCTTTCGGCCGAGCTTACCCGAATCCTCTCGAAGAATCCGTGGTGCGAGCGAGCTGCCACCACGATGAGGTCGACATTCAGCTTTCGGGCAAGCTCCGAGATGGCCTCGTCGAGGATACCGAAATGAACTTCGCTGGTGCACTTTGGATACAGGGCGACCGCACGCTTTGTTAACCGGGCAAGCTGGTTTCGGCCGTCCTCTGCGCAATGCTCCAGGAGCTGAGTTGAATCTGACCAGGGGCCTACTGTGTACGGCAGGGGTTCGATAACGTGCACTAGCACAATCTGTGAATAGTGCTCACGCGCGAGGTCGATTGCGCGTTCGAGCGCTGCGAGCGAACGCCGCGAGAAGTCAGTGGGCACCAGAATTCTTTCGATTTTCATCTTCGTATACCTCGGACTTGCGGCTTTAGCGTCTGATGCTAGTGCAGCGAGTCGAGGGCCAAGTTTAGCTTCAAAACGTTTACCCCGGGCTCTCCGAAAAGCCCAAGCCAACGGCCGTGCGTATTGTCCTGGATGAGTTGACGTACCGCGTCAGGATTGACTGCGCGGGCCTTCGCGACGCGTTCGGCCTGCAGATCGGCGGCGGCAGGACTGATATCAGGATCGAGACCGCTGGCCGAGGCAGTAACCAAATCGATCGGGACTTGGGAAGCTTGCACGCCTTCGCTCTGCGTCACATCCTTGATCCTCTTACCAACCGAATCGATCAGGCTCTTGCTAGTAGGCCCAGCATTGGAACCACCTGAGCTGGTTGCATCATAGCCGTTGCCTGCTGCGGACGGCCGGCTGTGGAAGTATTTGGCTGAAGTAAAGCTTTGGCCGATCAGTTCGGAGCCGACGATTGTGCTATCGCGCGCGATCAGGCTCCCTTCGGCTTGACGCGGAAATATCGCGTAACCAATGGCGGTCATCGCGACCGGATAAAGGAGGCCTAGGAGGAGCGTCAAAATGACGGTCATTCGAATGGAAATCCATAATTCACGCATCGCGATGAGTCTCCTACGCAAGATGCAGCGACACGACGATTACGTCAATCAGTTTGATTCCGATAAACGGAACGATGAGCCCGCCCACGCCGTAGATTAACAGGTTGCGAGTCAGAATTGCGGCGGCGCTCCAGCGGACGATATTGCACGCCGCGCAGAGCCAGAGGGATCAGCGCAATGATGATCAGTGCGTTGAAGATCACCGCTGACAGAATAGCGCTCTGCGGAGTTGCTAGATGCATGATATTAAGCGACTGCAATTCCGGATACGCAAGCAGGAACATCGCCGGGATGATCGCGAAGTATTTCGCTACGTCGTTGGCTATCGAGAAAGTGGTCAGCGCTCCGCGTGTGATTAGCAACTGTTTTCCGATTTCGACCACTTCCATGATCTTGGTCGGGTTCGAATCGAGATCGACCATGTTACCGGCTTCGCGCGCTGCCTGAGTGCCGGCATTCATGGCGATTCCAACGTCAGCTTGTGCCAGTGCGGGAGCGTCATTGGTGCCGTCGCCGATCATCGCGACCAGCTTGCCCTGGGCTTGCTCGTCGCGAATGAGCCGAAGCTTGGTCTCGGGTGTGGCTTCGGCCTGGAAATCATCTACGCCGGACTCGTGGGCAATCGCGGCCGCCGTCAGCGGATTGTCGCCAGTGATCATGACGGTCTTCAAGCCCATTGCCCGAAGCCGCGCGAAACGCTCACGGATACCTTCTTTGATAACGTCCTTGAGATGGATGACACCGAGAACGCTAGAGTTCTCGGCGACGACCAGATGGAGTGCCGCCGCTCCTTGCGATTCGCTCAACGATTCCCGCCAGCTCCGCAGACGGCGTGCCGCCATTGTCCTTGCACGAACTTGACGATCTGCTCCGTCGCACCCTTGCGGATTCGCCGGCCGTTCAGATCAACGCCGCTCATCCGCGTCGTCGCCGAGAACGGGATGAACTGCGCTTCCTTGTGGGCGAATTCGCGTCCGCGCAGATTGAAGTCACGTTTGGCCAGCGCCGTGATGGAGCGGCCTTCCGCTGTTTCGTCCGCGAGCGAGGCGAGTTGGGCCGCGTCGGCGAGCTGCTCGACTGGCACTTCGAGCATCGGTATGAACTCGGTTGCCATCCGATTGCCAAGCGTGATCGTGCCGGTCTTGTCCAGGAGCAAGCGTATCTACGTCGCCCGCCGCTTCGACCGCGCGCCCCGACATCGCGAGCACATTATGTTGTACGAGGCGATCCATGCCGGCGATGCCGATGGCCGAAAGCAATCCGCCAATAGTGGTCGGGATCAGGCAGACCAGCAGCGCCACCAGGACCGGTAACGACAGTGTAGTGCCGCCATAGAGCGCAAAGGGCTGCAGGCTTACGCAAACCAGCATGAATACTAGAGTCAACCCCGCGAGCAGAATGCTCAGTGCGATCTCATTGGGCGTTCGCTGGCGCTCCGCGCCCTCGACGAGGGCGATCATCCGGTCGAGGAAAGTCTCGCCTGGATTGGCGGTAATCCGAACCTTGATCCAGTCGGAAATAACGGTGGTTCCGCCGGTGACGGCGCTGCGATCACCGCCGCTTTCCCGGATAACCGGAGCGGATTCGCCGGTGATCGACGCTTCGTTCACAGCGGCGATACCTTCGATGACTTCGCCGTCGCCCGGTATTACTTCACTGGCTTCGACCCGAACGATGTTGCCGCGTCGCAACGCCGTCGCGGAAACAATTTGAATCGCGCCGCTGGCCGTAACGAGCTTGGCTTTAGTTTCAGTGCGGGTTTTGCGCAGGTTGTCCGCCTGTGCCTTGCCGCGGCCTTCGGCCATCGCCTCGGCGAAATTGGCAAACAGCAAGGTGAACCACAGCCAAATCGCGATCTGGAATTCGAAACCCGCCAGGTTGCTTCGGGCGCCGAAGAAGTCGCGGACGAGAATAATCGTCACCGCCAATGCGGTGACCTCGACCACGAACATGACGGGGTTTCGGACCTGAACGCGCGGGTCGAGCTTTCGGAACGACTCGCCTATCGCGACCCGCACTATGCCACGATCCCAAAGGGAAGGTACTTTTCGATCACTCATGGATATTCTTCCGTCGTCCTAGTAGAGGTGTCCCGCCATCATCGCCAGGTGTTCGACAACCGGGCCGAGAGCCCAACTGGCAAAGAAGGTCAGCGCGCCTACGATCAATACAACTGCGATGAGCAGAATCACAAACACGCTTCCGTTAGTAGGAAATGTTCCGGCGCTCTCCGGCACCCCTTTCTTGTGTACAAGTGAACCGGCGATAGCCAGAACCGGAATCATCATCATGAACCGCCCGAAGAGCATCACGAACCCGAGAGTCCAGTTGTAGAAAGGCGTATTAGCGCTCAGGCCCGCGAATGCTGATCCGTTGTTTGCGGCACTGGAGCTGTAGGCGTACAAAATTTCAGAAAAGCCATGTGGTCCCGGATTCGCAATTCCAGCAAGTCCCAATTTGTTCGTGACTGCTACGGCCGTTGGCAGAAGTATTACCGCAGGAAAGATCAGGATATAGAGCATCGCCAATTTCATCTCTCGCGATTGAATCTTCTTGCCCAGGTACTCCGGCGTCCGTCCCACCATCAGGCCGGCGATGAAAACGGTCAGCACCGCCATCACGATCATGCCGGCGAGACCGGTTCCTACTCCCCCGAAGACCACTTCTCCCAAGTGCAAATTGAGCAGCGGCACCAGTCCACCGAGTGGGGTGTAGCTGTCATGCATGGAGTTAACCGATCCGTTCGAGGCGTCGGTGGTGGCCGTCGCCCAGATCGCGGAATCGACGATTCCAAACCGGACCTCCTTGCCCTCCATATTGCCGCCGCTCTGGGTTGCGGTTGCGGATTGATCGATACCCAGCTTCGCAAACTGCGGATTGCCACGCTGTTCGCTCCAGTTCGCGACTGTTACGCCCATCAGGAAAAGCAATCCCATCGCGGCAAACAGCGCCCAGCCTTGCCGCCTGTCTCCGGCCATTTTTCCAAAAGTGTGAGTCAAGCCGGCGCCCAGCGCGAAAAGCGCTATCGTCTCGAGCAAGTTGGTCAGCGGAGTGGGATTCTCATACGGATGTGCCGAGTTGGCGTTGAAAAAACCTCCGCCATTGGTGCCGAGCTGCTTGATCGCGATCTGCGACGCCACAGGGCCCTGGCCAATCGTCTGAGTGGCATGCTCAAGAGTCTTTACTTGTGTGTACGCGCTGAAGTTCTGAGGCACTCCTTGCCAGATCAGAATCAGCGTGAACACCACGCAGATAGGCACGAGAACCCACAGGGTTGCTCTGGTCAGATCGTACCAAAAGTTTCCGAGAGTTTTCTTCTCGCGATGCACAAAACCGCGAATCACCGCGATCGCGAGGGCAAGACCTGCCGCTGCCGAGACGAAGTTGTGGAAGGCGAGCCCGGCCATCTGGGTGAGATAGCTCATCGTCGTCTCAGGGGTATAGCTCTGCCAGTTAGTATTGGTGGTAAAGCTAGCCGCAGTATTGAACGACGAATCGGTCGAAATTGCGCCTAGCCCTTGCGGATTAAGTGGAAGCAAACCCTGCAAACGCTGGAGTGCGTATAACACTACCATTCCGACCAGGCTAAAAAGTAACAGCGATGTCGCGTATTCGATCCAAGTCTGTTCCGTCGCTGGATCAACGCCGCACAGCCGATAGATAAACCGCTCTACAGGCACAAGTACCGGATCCAGGAAAGTGCGCTCTCCGGCGAACACCTTCGCCATGTAGAGACCGAGCGGAACGCTGATCGCGATAATGATCAGGGAGAAGAGCGCGATCTGAATGATTGCATTTGAATTCATGGTTCGATTGGTCCTGTCACAAGTTCTCAGGATGTAACATCGCGTAAACCAGATAGACTGTCAGCGCGACAGCGCATATCAACCCCAAGAAATTCTCTGCGCTCATAGACTCTCGCATCCTTGGACGTAGGCGAGCGCGATCAGGAAAAACGCCACCGTCCCAATCAGTACGACTATGTCCATCATGTGTGATTCCTTACCTTCCTAGAATTTGTGAAGTGGAAATCGGCCAAATTCACTCTCCGTGTTCGGTTTGCCCATCGAATCTCACCCGATGGGGTATGCAGCAAGGGCTGTGCCTAACAAATTAGCCTTGAATATCCTTCTGGAGGGGCAGAAGCGGAACGCAAAGCATTAAAAATGAAATAGTGCTGACACTTCATTTTGCATTGTCGAGCGATGAGAGCCGGACAGCACGAATCGGAATCGCAGATTTCGATGTGCCCGTTCCCGGGGAATTTGCGCACAATTCCCGTCTAACGCTTGGCTTCCAGGTTGGGAACCTCGCCCTGCTTGAACGGACCCCGGGCGTTGCAAATACCCGAGGTCCGCGCTGCGGTTCTATTGAGGCTGCCCGTACTTGTTTCTCAAAGAGAGGTTGAGCTGCAGCACGTTGACGAACTTCTCACCGAAGAGCCCGCCGAGAGGCGCCTCCGCATCCGCTTCGACCATCTGCTCGATCTCGGTGCGAACCTGACCTTGATCGCGCTTGGTGTCTTTGGCCCAGGCAGAGGATACGCGATCGAGTTGATATTCCGCGTTCTCGAGCGTGATGTCGGGATCGAGGCCTGAGCCGGAAGTCGTCACCATGTCTCCTGGCACGTCCTGCAAGTCCGCATCGGCGTGATCCTGGCGCCACATGTCGAAGAAGTTTGACTGGATGTCGGAGCCGTCCTTGACTGGCTCGATTACCGTCTCGGTTTTTCCGTCCTTGGTCTGATGCTGCACAGCGGACGGAAATTTGCCGGGGTTCTCTTTCGAGAAACTCTCGAAGAACACAACAGCCAGGTCGGGAGCTTTAGGTTCCAGCGTCCCGGGATTGTCCTTGATGAACTGCTGAACCTCTTTAGTATGAGTCTTGCCCCAGTCGCCTACGTACTTGCCGTGCGTTGGATCAGCGTTGACCCATCCCTGTGCCGCTGCGTTGTGAGCATCCGCCCACTGCGCGACGATATGCGGCTGTCCGCCGAAGCTATCCTGCTGGAACCACGCTTCGATGTCGGGGGACACCAATTGACCCGCCTTTGGTCCGCTCTTGTACTTTACGATCGGACCCAAAGCCTGCGCTACGCGATAGCGCAGCATATAGTTATTGGCAGAAAGTGTGGATGAAGTCCCCGCCGATGCGTCATAAGACGCCGCCGAAGGTCGCGGCTGGAAATACTCGTCTTTGGTAAACGGTTGCGCGATAAGCAGCGAGCCCACCGGCTTGCCGTCGGGTCCGTTGACCATACTGCCGTTTGCGGTGAACGGGAAAAACGTCTGCCCGATTGCCCACACGGCCAACGGATAGATTAGACAACAAAGGACTACTGTGATCGCGAGTAACCATAGACTTTTCGATAGATAGCGCGACATCTTATCACTCCTTCAGTTCACGCCGCTTAGGCAGTCAAATGCAGAGCGACCAAGGCCAGATCGATCAACTTGATTCCCCCGAATGGCATTATCACACCGCCCAGCCCCCAGATGAGCAGGTTTCTTCGGAGCAGAGCGTCGGCCCCGAGCGGTATGTACTTCACGCCCCGCAACGCGACGGGGATGAGAGCCGGAATGATGAGCGCGTTGAAAATGACCGCCGACAATATCGCAGAAGTGGGGGAATGTAGATGCATCACATCGATCGCCACAAGCCAAGGCAGCGTTCCGGCAAATAGGGCCGGGATGATCGCAAAATACTTGGCGACGTCATTTGCTATGGAAAACGTCGTGAGCGCTCCGCGAGTCATCAATAGCTGTTTCCCGATTTCCACGATCTCGAGCAGCTTGGTCGGATTGCTGTCTGAGATCGACCATGTTGCCCGCCTCTTTGGCGGCCTGAGTTCCTGAGTTCATCGCCAGGCCCACATCCGCCTGCGCCAAGGCAGGAGCGTCGTTGGTGCCGTCACCGATCATCGCGACAAGTTTGCCTTCAGCCTGATCCTTGCGGATATAAGCGAGCTTCGATTCGGGTGTGCATTCGGCTACGAAATCATTCACCCCCGCCCGCTTCGCAATTGTCGCCGCGGTCAGGGGATTGTCGCCCGTGATCATGACCGTGCGAACTCCCATCCTATGGAGTCGATCGAGACGTTCACTTATGGCGGGCTTCAAAATGTCTTCGAGTACCACCACGCCAGCCACCCTCGTTCCTTCAGTCACCACTAGCGGGGTAGCGCCCTCGGACGCGACGCTGTCAACGATTGCCTGTAGGTCTTTCGGGACATTTCCGCCCTGTCTTTGAATGTACCGAACTACAGCATCAGGCGCGCCTTTACGAATTTGTCTTCCATCGGGTAAGTCGATTCCGCTCATGCGGGTTTGCGCAGTAAACGGAACGAAACGAGCGTCGCGAGCGTTAATTCAGATCCGGCGAAACGTTTTGCTCCTTATAGAGAGCGACGATAGTCTTTCCTTCCGGCGTCTCGTCCGCGACTGACGACCATGCCGCCAGGCGGGCGAGGTCATTCGTCGAGTAGGTGCCGACCGGGAGGAACTTGGTTGCATGGCGGTTACCCATCGTGATCGTGCCAGTCTTGTCGAGCAGCACCGTGTCTATGTCGCCCGCAGTTTCGACTGCCTTGCCACTCTTGGCGAGGATGTTGGCCTGGAGCGCGCGATCCATCCCGGCGATGCCGATCGCAGCAAGCAGAGCGCCGATAGTGGTGGGAATGAGACAAACCAACAGTGCCACCAGGGTTGGAACGTCGGTGCCGAGGCTCCTCAGTGGCTCCGAAATTCCCACGTAACCCGCCATGTATTGTTCCGCGTTCCAAGCCATCGGCCAGAGCGGAATCACAACGATCACAAACGCGAGCGTTAGTGCGGAAAGAGCAAGGGTGAGCGCAATTTCGTTGGGTGTCTTCTGGCGAACGGCGCCCTCGACCAATGCGATCATTCGATCGAGAAAAGATTCACCAGGCGCGGCCGTGATGCGCACCACGATGCGGTCAGAAAGAACGCGCGTGCCGCCAGTGACGCCGGAGCGGTCACCTCCTGCTTCGCGAATCACTGGGGCGGACTCCCCGGTGATAGCTGCTTCATCGACCGACGCGATGCCCTCGATGACCTCTCCGTCCCCCGGAATCATCTGCCCGGCTTGAACTACTACCCGATCGTCCGGTCTCAATTCGCTCGATTGAACCTCTTCGACAATATCTTTTCCGCGCAGTCGAAATGCCGGCGTGTCGCGTCGCGCCCTTCGCAGCGAGTCGGTTTGCGCTTTGCCGCGAGCCTCAGCCAGTGCGGTAGCGAAATTTGCAAACAACACCGTCAGCCAAAGCCAGAAATCGAGCGCGATGAAATAAGTAATCGGAACTTGGCTCGCGGAGGTGCTCACCAGCGCCTGTATGATGAAGAACAGAGTAAGCAGGGCGCCGATCTCGACCACGAACATGACGGGATTGGACCATTGGGTGTCCGGTCGCAGCATTGCGAACGCCTGCTTTAGTGCCGGTCCCACCAACTCGGGCGCAAACAAATCCAGGTGTCGGGCGCGCCTGATCGCTTGCCCCTCCCCAGGAGACCGTTTCGTCTCCGGCGCAACTACTTCGAATTGCGGCTGTATTGACTTAGATGGTTCCATTTTTTCCTCAACTGATTCCGGCGTCGTTACGAAAATGTCGTGGCCCTTGGGAGGTCAGTCAGCCTCCGAACGGAATAGGACCGAAATGATCCGCCAGTGGTCCGAGTGCGGCGGCCGGCAGGAACAGCAACGCACCGATGATTACGATGGTGCTGAACAGAAGACATCCGAAGGTAAAGGTGTCGTCGCGCAAAGTACCCAGTCCGAATGGCGAACTCTTC
The DNA here is from genome assembly GCA_963803045.1 of Binataceae bacterium (SeqCode). Lineage (GTDB taxonomy): Bacteria > Desulfobacterota > Binatia > Binatales > Binataceae > Binatus. Next base: position 90,352 of record CAWDLC010000036.1, read on the forward strand.
TTCATACCGAGAAAGCCGGCCATCGCAATCGGCGCGATAATCGGCAGAAATCGCCCGAACATGATCACAAAGCCAGCGGCGATATCCCATGGCACCGCTTCAGGCGCCGGACTCGGGTTATTGTTGAGGCCATAGGTGACTCCCAGGCCATCGAAAGCGGAGCCGTTGTTAGCTGAGTCAGAGGAGAACTGGTAAACGATTTGGGAGAATCCATGCGGCCCCGGATTGCTCTCCGCTTTGATCCCCCAATTGGTTGCGGCAAACAGGCCCGTCGGCAGAAGTATTACCAGCGGATGCACAAGCAGCGCGATCATGGCGAGCTTAACTTCCCGCGGGCCGATCTTCTTTCCTAGATACTCCGGCGTGCGGCCGACCATCTGACCGACGACGAAGATTCCGATGATCAGGAATAGGAGCATGTTGACCATCCCGACGCCTTTGCCGCCGAATATGCAGTTAACCCACATCCCGAACATTGGCGACAATCCGGCGATTGGGTTCAGGCTGTCGTGTTCACAGATAATCGCGCCGCAGGTGAAATCGACAGTAAGGGCGGCGAAGGTGGAACCGGCTGAAGTCCCAAAGCGAAGTTCCTTCCCTTCGAGATTGCCAAGATGCTGATCGACCGGCAGTCCGGCCACGGCAGGCAGAGTAATAACCCGCTTGCCGCCCGGCGCTGTTGCGCTTGCGATCTCGAAGTTTTGCGGGCCGGGGTGAGCCGTCAAACCGGGATTGGGTTTAAGGGTGTCGAAGTAGATCGTCCAGAGGACGGTGCCGACAAGCAGGGTCAGCATCACGGCGAAGATCACGACCGAATGGCGGCGGCGGCTGAGCATCCGGCCGTACATTAGAACAAGGGCCATCGGGAACAACATAAACGATGAGGTAGTGGCGATGTTGCTTCCAGCAGTGGGATTCTCAAACGGATGGGCCGAGTTCATCCCGAAGAAACCGCCGCCATTGGTGCCGAGCATTTTCATCGGCACAAACGCGGCCAACGGACCGACCACGATCGTCTGCTGCTTAGGCTGGTTGTTGTTATCAGTGCCCATTGCGGCGGGCTCGAGCGTGTTGACCTGGTAGTCGCTTTGAAAGGTCATCGGCATGCCCTGGATCAGAAACAAGATGCTCAGGACGAACGCGGCCGGAAGAAACAGGTAGATAACCACCCGCCACATATCGACGAAGAAGTTGCCGAGGTGCGAGTCGCTCCGGAATGCGCGGATGATCGCGGTCAAAGCGCACAGGCCGATGGCTGCCGACAGAAAGAACATCGGTAAACAGAAAAAGATCTGACTGAAATTCGAAAAGGACTGATCCCCAGAGTAATGTTGAATATCGGTGTTCGTGCTGAAGGAAATAACTGTGTTGAAGACAGTGCTTGGAGAAAGCATGCCGAGGCCCCTCGGATTGAGCGGCATCCACGGCTGCAACGACAGGACCAGAAAACCAAATAGGTAGAGCAGGGTGTTGAAAATCAGTAGCGCCACCGTGTACTGCTTCCAATTCTGATGACCGGAGTCGAGCTGCTTCTCGAACCATTCAAATACGGGCCAGGGTCGATAATTCCCATCCATGATGCGAGCCATAAAGCCGCTCAAGGGGACCGCGAGGATTACGGGGAGTACTATTACTGTAATGGGCAAAAGCCACATAGCATTCGTCCTCTATCGAGTCTGATAGTTGATGACTAAAACCACTCGGGCCGTACCATGGCCGCGAGTAGATATGCGAACACGAAGGCCGCGACGACGGCTGTTACGTAGGTCATGGGCGCCTCCCTAAATCTTCTCGCAAGCGACGATAAACGCGAAACAAAGGCCGAGACCTAGCAGACCCAAGGCCAATGTTGCCGGAAGCCAGATTGCGACGTTCATTTTCCGTTCCTCCATGGCGCCATAGCTGGCCCATCTCGATCCCCTGAAGCAAGTTTAGTGCTGCCCGAAAAGTCGGATGGTAATGGACAATAAATAACCTTATTGCCAAAGGTGCTGCCTTGATCGCGTGCGAGTGCGAAAATACTCGACACCCCCGCTTGATCAGAATTAAATATTAAATGTCAGAAGGAAGACCGCGACACGAATACAATGCCGCATTCTCGCCTTTTGTAGCCAATGGCAAGGTCAGCATCTATTACAGATGTCGATTGAATGTAGACGCTAAGGTGTTAGATTCTGTTGGGTAAGGTTATTTGTCGGAAGATCGATATATTTCACTTATCCTGTTAACACACACCTCGATCCAGATAGAGGACAAGCCCGACCAACGCAACGAGCAGTAACAGACCAACTGGCATAACCACCACCTATCTTCGATCGCTGGTGCGGTCCATCCTCCGCAGGGTCCGAGCTAGAGTCGCGATCCGTGCGGGCGGGAGCCCGTAGTATGCTCGCCATAGTCACTCAATCAGTGTGCGCAATCAGCGCGCCGCGACCGATGCCGAAGGGTTTGGAACAGCAGCGATACGAATCGAGCGAGCGGTAGTCTCATCAGTGACAGCGGCTGGGTGATCTAACCTCAGGATGGCGATGCTTTCTGGCCGAACACGTTCGATCAATTCGTGAGCGATTCGCGTAGCGGCATCGTCCGCGACGCTGAGGTCAATCTTTAGACGCTCGACCAGGTCGAGGACGAACTCGCGACCGCGGTAAAGCCGCTGGCGTTCACGGCTGGTCGAACGGGCCGTGCGGCGAACTTCGGTCAAGTCGAAGTCGGACAAGTTCAAGCCTTCGGCGGCTTCGGTGAAGCGGTCGAGAGTGCCTGGATCGATTACTAATTCGATTCTCTTCATCTTCGCACTCATGTTTGGCCGACGGGCGATTCGGCACGTTGTCTGAGGGAAATGCATGGCGCGTGCCGACGAAAAAACCCTGTTCTCAAAAGGATTTCCTTAAGCCGTTCGCGTGCAGAACAATTAATTTTTAAACGAGGCGAGTTTTCATTTTGAAATGTCCCGCCGCCGAACCGGTCCGAACACAAAAGCGATCTGAAGCGCAAGAGCGGAAATCCTGAACGGTTGCGCGGCTTTTCTATCGACCCAATCTGGTGCGCCATCGCGACCACCTCTGGCGCAAGGGTTGCTTTAGCATGAAGTCAATGATTTGAGGTGCGTGAGCAGAAACCATGAAAGCAACCGTGACACAGCGTCGTAATCTTTCTTCTATCGGGATCATCGCGCCAGTTGCGAAAACTGGGATTCAGATTCCCTTGCCAGTTTCCGCGAATGGATACCGCGAGTTGTATCGCACGCATACCTCGCTAGGGCGCGGGTATTCCGGGAGTGCTTTTTCGCCTGAGGAGATGAAACACAACTTTGCGATCCGAGCGCTTGAGAAGCCGACTCTTTTGCACGCCGGCCATATATCTACTTGTGCGTGCGATGCCGCCAGATATTTCTGGTCAACGAGCACCGCGGCTCGATTGTAGCGATCGATCGCGATCGAAATCCGTTGCCGGAGCCCGAAAACTCAAGACAGGTTGAGACATTTGCTGAAGGTCCATGCCCCAGCTTCAAGTTCGCTCCGAAATTCCCCCGACAGGGTCGACCAGCGGCGACCGTCAAATCGAGCATGGTGAAGCTTCGCTTATTGAGGGCTTTGGCTTCTCTCACCAAGAGAGCTCAGGCCATGCTAGCGAGTACGCCTCAAGAACATCTTTTCTAGCAGCCTCAACTCAGGATAGTCCCATGAGACGCGAGATACTCGGAGCGAACTCAGTTGGTGGAAGCGTAGCATTGTCCGCGACGCAGGAAGGCGCAGGACGCGCTAGGCGGAAGATGGCCTTCACCGCGGAGGAAACACGCCATCACTTCGCGATTGAGGCCCTGGAGAAACCCGGGTCCTTCCGCCCACAGCCGTATCTATATACGTGCGTTCGCTGCAGGTGGATTTTTCGTATCAATGATTCGCGCGGTTCGATCATTGCCTTGGACGGCTTGGGCAGGCATCTACCCGAACCCGAGAATTCCAAACGCATAGTCACCTTTCACCGAGGACCGTGTCCTGCCTTTCCAGTCTTCGAGTACCTGATCCCTGAGGTTGAGCGCGAAAGTCGACTTCTTAAGTATATGTCGAGAATTGTCGATGTGTTATGCGGTCTCATGGATGTTGGTAGATCATCGAAGCCGACTCGCAGGCAGGAAACGAGGGCGGCTTAGCACTCGGTATGCATCAAGGGCGTACACTTGGCCTCAAGCGGCGCGACCTGGCTTTTCTCTTCACCGTCGCATCATTTCAAATTGAAAAGAGCTGAACGGGCGATTCGAAATGTCGCCGCTGCGCGCTCAAAAAAATCGTTGGCCGGTATGATAGTTGGCGACGGCACACTTGATGCTTTCTTCCAAGGTATGTCCGGCATCATCCCATTGAGGAAGTCGGGGTTACAAGACAGCTCGATGGCGCAGCCGAATCTGAGGCTGGTCAGGAGTGACTGCAGAAGTCACATCCAGGCGATTGTTCGGACTCCAGATGAATCACCAAAGACAGCGGTGATGGTCTGTCTAACTGCCCGTAGTTCAGGCAACAGTGAACTGTTGCGCAAGGCCTACGGCGGCGCGCGCGAACATGGCGGCGAGTTCTACGCGGTCATAGTCGATTCGCCGCACACTCGATTTGGAAAGGCTCAGGTTCGTGCGCTGATCGACGACGCAATCCTCGCTACCTTCTTCGGCGCGAAAATCGTACGCCTCGAATCGTCCGACTTGGTCGGCGCTCTACTTCGGTTCGCGCGACAATGTAACGTTGGCCGGATCTTCGTTACTCGGGACCGCCCGATTCTGTTCTCTCGACTATTTGGGCTTACTGTTTATTCCGATCTGCTGAGCCGCGGTGAAGGTTTTCGCATCGACGTTGTCGGGTTTGAACGCAGGAACTGACTTTTGAATAAGGGGCCGACGGTGGACAAAGAACACGAAGATCTGGATCGTCCGATACCGCGCCCTGCTGACGATTTCGTTCCCCTGCTCGAATCGAACGATCCCGTGATGCAGCGACTGCTGGAGAAGGCGAAGCGCGCAGCCGCGAGCGACGCGACGATTCTCCTCACTGGCGAGAGTGGTACCGGCAAGGACGTTCTTGCGCATCAGATCCACCGATGGAGCCTTCGCGCCGAATGTCCATTTGCGACCGTCAACTGTACAACTCATTCTGAACATCTTCTCGAGAGCGAGTTGTTTGGCCATACGTGCGGTGCTTTCGCCGGCGCAATCAAGAATAAGCCTGGAAGCCTCGAAGCCGCCCACGGCGGATCCATCTTCCTCGATGAAATTGCAGATCTGACTGCACCCCTTCAGACCAAACTTCTGCACTTCATCAAGGAACAGACGTTCGAAAGGATGGGGAGTGAAAACACTATAACGGTTGATACTCGAATCATCGCCGCGTCGAACCATGACCTGGCTTCGGAAGTTGTGGCACGACGATTCCGCGAGGATCTGTACTATCGACTTGGCGTGATCACTTTGCGAGTTCCCGCCTTGCGGGAACGTCCAGCAGACGTCCTGCCCTTGACGATTCGAATGCTTGCCGGCGCCACCGTCCGTAACCACCGTCCGGGTCTGCGTCTTTCACCCGAAACATCATCGGCACTGGTGCGTTATCGATGGCCAGGAAATATCCGTGAGTTGCGCAATGTCATTGAGCGCGCGGTCGTACTGTGCCCGAGCGACCTTGTGACGCCTGAGTATCTGCCTGACCTGCTTTGTAACGATTCACGCTTGACCACTACCCCATCGGCAAGTCTCGATGACATCGAGCGCGAACATATCATTTGCGTTATGGCGGAAAGCCCCACGCTTGAAAGTGCCGCACACAAGCTGGGCATCAATGTCGCGACGCTGTGGCGCAGGCGCAAACGGTACGGACTCTCTTCAACTCACGATGTCCCGAGGAATTAGCGAGCTTCATCTGCCGAGATTTCTTTCAGATGACGCGCTCGCGGAGTGAAGCTAAACTTGGCCCTCGACGCACCGCACTAAGGCCAAGATGAGACTTTGAGGCCGCATATATGAGGGGATACGAAGATGAAAACAGAAAGAATTCTGATGGCTACCGACTTTTCGCCGCGCTCACTCGCGGCGCTCGAGCGTACAATCGATCTCGCACGTGAGCACGACTCCGAGATTGTACTCGTGCACGTGATTGAGTCCTTACCGTACGGGGTAGGCCACTCGTCAGATCCAACGAAGCTCCTGGAGCATCTAGCAGAGGACGGCCGAAACCAGCTTGCGGGGTTCACGAAGCGCGCGCTCAGCCTATACCCGAAATGCACCAGCGAACTCCATTTCGGTATCGTCCACCAAGTCATCTCGGAACTTGCCCGAAAGCTGGACATTGATCTCATCCGTGGTGGCGGCTCGCTCGCAGCGCGGATTGCTCGAAAGGATCCTGGGGAGCCTGGCGGAAAAGCTGGTGCGCCAAGCGCCGTGTCCAGTGCTCGCTGTTCAGGTCGACGGCGGAGGCCAGAAAGAAAATCACGCGGCATCAGCCTGAGCGCTGGGGAACTTAGGGCCAAGTCCATTCTCTTGCTCAGGAGAGGGCCGCTTTTCCTATTTCACTTTCCTCCACGGGACTAGCAGGCTGTTGAGGAAAGGGTTTGATTGCTCAGTTTCATCGCGGTCTTGGAGGAAGGGAGTTATCGCTCCGGCGCGAAGCCTTTCGAAAACATGGATCTGCAAGTCATTCTGTTGTTGGTCGCTGGACTGTTGATCGCGGTCGCGCTCACCGCGCCGCTGGCTGATCGCCTCGGTTTGTCGCCGACCGTCCTGCTGGCATTGGTCGGCATAGCGATCGGACTGACGTCGATGTACCTGATGCGCGCTGAAGGCCTCGGCAGGTTCGCTTCGGTGGCAAACGTGATCGTCAATCTGCCGGTTCATCCCGACGCGTTCCTCTACATCTTCTTGCCGATCTTGGTGTTCGACGCCGCGTTGAACATCGAGGTGCGGCGCATGATGGAAGACGCCGCGCCGATTCTGCTGCTGGCGGTCGTGGCGGTGCTGGTTGCCACCGTCACAATCGGCGCGGCGCTAATCCCGCTGGTGGCCGTTCCAGCCACCGCTTGCTTCATGCTGGGTTCGATCGTGGCCACCACCGATCCGGTCGCGGTGATCGCCATCTTCCGCGATGTCGGCGCGCCGTCGCGCCTGAACCGGCTGGTCGAAGGCGAAAGCCTTCTGAACGACGCCGTCGCCATCACGCTATTCGTAATGTTCATGGGGACCTTGATCGGCGGGCAGCGACTCGGTTTGGGTGCTGCGGCAGTGAGTTTCGTACGTAGCTTCGCGGGCGGCATCGCCGTTGGCTATATTGGCGCACGCCTCATCGCGGGTGTCCTGCGATGGCTGCTCGACATGCGTTTGGCGCAGGTTACGCTGACACTCGCGCTGCCGTATCTCGTCTACATCGTCGCCGAGCGGCAGCTGGGGGTTTCCGGAGTAGTTGCAACCCTGACCTCGGGCCTTGTGATGAGCGGGATGGCGCAGCGGCGCATGTCGCCGGATGACTGGCATTTTCTGCACGAGCTATGGGAGCAGTTGGCATTCTGGGCCAGCTCGTTGATTTTCGTTTTCGCCTCACTGCTCGTCCCGCGGATGCTGTTCAACATAGGTTGGCACGACATGGTGTTGCTCGCCGTGCTGATCGGCGCGGCGATGTTGGCGCGCGCGGTCGTTGTGTTCGGCTTACTTCCTCTGATGGCCACGTTGCACCTGAGCCAGACCGTCAGCAATCGTTTCAAGGCTGTAATTCTTTGGGGCGGTTTGCGCGGCGCACTCACGCTGGTGCTGGCGCTCTCGGTGACTGAGAACACCAAGATCGCGCCGGATGTTCAACGCTTCGTCGCCATCCTCGCGACTGGTTTTGTCCTCTTCACGTTGCTCGTCAATGGCACGACGCTTCGGTTGCTGATTCGTCTTGTTGGCCTCGATCGGCTTTCCACGGTCGACCAGGCGCTGCGCGATCAAGTACTGAGACTGTCGCGCGATCGCATTTCAGACACCGTAAGGACAATCGGTACCGACTATGAATTCCCTGACGCTCTCATCTCCGATGTGATTCGCAACCGCGCCGTCGCCGAACCCGACTTGCCCACTGATGGTGCGGCGCTGCGCTCCGGCGATGCCGGCGACTACCAGCTCCTCCTCGGTCTGGCCGCGCTAGCCAGTCACGAGCGCGAGCTCGTGTTGCATCATTTTGGCGAACGAACCATGTCCGGACGCATCGTCGAGGAGATGCTCGCCTTTGTCGGACGGCTGGTCGATCGCATTCGTGCGGGGGACCCGGCTGAGTATCTCCGCACCGCGAGACACATTGTCGATTTCTCGCCGCGGTTTCGATTTGCTCTCTGGGCCCACCGCCATCTCAGGATTGAGGGACCGCTGGTCGATCGCCTCGCCGATCGCTTCGAGTCTCTGTTGGTCCAGCAAATCGTGCTGAAGGAGCTCGAACCTTACATCGAAGAAAAGTTGGTGCCGCTGTTGGGCGAGAAGGTGGCGTCGATGCTGCGCGAGGTGCTGCGCGGCCGTCACGAAATGACCGGCGCGGCGCTGGACGCATTGCGCCAGCAGTATCCCGCGTATGCCGAGGAACTCGAACGGCGCATCCTGCACAAAACCTGGCTGCGCCGCGAAGACGTGGAATACCGCACCCTGTTCGAAGACGGTGTGATTGGTCCCGAGCTGTATAGCGCCCTGCGCCGCGAGGTGAAGCTCACCCGCACCGAGGTCGAGGTGCGGCCGCGTCTCGATCTCGGTCTTGAGACCCGGCAGCTCATTTCCAAGGTGCCGATATTTGCCAAGCTCACCAAGGTGCAGCTCGATACCATGGCGCGCCTGTTGCGGCCGCGGTTCGCAGTTCCCGGCGAGCAGCTCATTCGTGACGGCGACCACGCCGACGCGATGTACTTCATCTCGTCGGGCAGCGTGGAGGTGGAAGTGTGGGTCAGAAGATCCGGCTGAACCCCGGCGACTTCTTCGGCGAGATGGGGCTCGTTACCGGCCAGCGCCGCCAGGGAGATGTCCACGCGCGCGGCTACTGTCAGCTCCTGGTACTAAGAGAGGTGGACTTCAAAAATCTCTTGCGAAGCGATCACGACATCCAAATGCAAATCGCCACGGTGGCAAGCGCACGCAGCATGATGAACCAGCGCGCAAGCGGCGTGAGATCGGAATAGGGTGCGTGATGAAATTCTGATCATGTGACAGGTGCTGCGCGGCGACCGCCCGCAGCCCGTCGGTAAAATACGGATCACCTGTCCCTTATATGGACCCAGCCCCGAGCGAAAGTAGTTGCCGGATGAGAGTGAAGCCGCGACGCTGTGGCACCAGGCTAGTATCGTCCGCATCTTTCTCGATGAACTTGAGGAACGCGCGAAGAAAACGCTAGGAGAGCACGAATTGCCGGCGGAGACTCGCGATTGGTTCAGTTGGGCTCGAAACCGAACCGACGCAGCCGATCCGGTTCTGAGAACGGCCGATAAATCGGTCGCTGAGAATTCCTCGCTACACGAGTGGAGCTATCGCGATCACTGAGCCCCCTTGGCAGATAGCGCGGTCGTCCCAGACTCTATGTTGAGTGACTGGCAAATTTTGGTTTCGAGCCAGACGATGCGACGGGGCAGGGCGAACCACCCGAGTGACGGGAGTTGTCTCGCGAACGGATTGAAAAATGCTTAGAGTTTGGCTAGCCGCGCGCCGAGCGTTTCGACCAACCCGGCGGGATCTCATCAATCCATTCCTGAATCTGCTCGGGGTGGTACCCACGGCGCACGCGTGATAAGTGGGCTTGGGCGACTCGTAGGGGAACACCGTATGAGCACATCATTGCAACCATCCGTAAGACGTCGCGGCCTGTTCCTCACGATCATGGCCGTGTGCTCGCAATTCTGGCAGTTTCCGACTTCACCAAGGCGCTGCAACACATGCGCAACCCTGGTTTAGGATTGTGGTACTGGGAGATCGATTCAGGCGCATCCGCGCGAACGTCTTAAATTAATTATCTCCATGGCCAGACGGTTCGTAAACCGCGCCGACCGCATCGTGCGCACGCGATTGCGGGAACCTATCGGCTTCCAGTCCCTGACCGAGAACCGCGCCATTCGCCTGTCGTCCGTCACGGAGTACACCGGGCGCTCGCACTTCATGCCGTGGAATTCCATTCTCGGGGGCGTGCACGATTTTACGAATATGGCGGGCATCTTCACACCGCTGGTTTTCGTCGAGATCGAAACTACCGACGCACCGTGCGACACGAACGTAAAGGTCGAGGTTCGCGGAGAATCGTTTCTCGGCCGCGCGCTCGATGAATCCGGCGGGGTGCGCAATCTCGTCCGCGAAGGCAATCATACTGTGATAGACGCTCGCGGCACGATCCTAGCGCGGGCGCGGATGCTCAACGTCCTCACGCGCTACGATCCCGATCCGGCGCGGCGCCGAGTCACGTCGCTTCCTCCCGAGCTTGGATTGGGCAGCCAGCCCGAGCGGGTGATCGAAGTTCTGCGCATCGAGAGCTTGCTCGATCTCGCGTGCAAGCCCGATTTCGAAGACGCGCGCGATCACGTCTGGCACTATGGCCAGACCGATCCCAACCGGCACGTGAACGGAACCGCGTATCTCCGAGCGATGGAGGAATTCGTGGCCGACTCGCTTTACGGCGCCGGACATGATCTCAAGCGGCTGTTCGCGGCTCGCGCGCGGATCGTGTATCGCAAGCCGTGCTTTCGCGGCGAGGCGTATCGGCGCAGGGCATGGTTCAGCAGCGAGGCTCCGCTCGTGTTGGCAGGCGCGTTCTTCAAAGATGGCGACGATCAGCCCGCTGCGGCGATTGAACTGACACTACTGCAGCATTCCGCGTAGGCGGAACCGGCGAGGAATTCAGCCCATCAAGGGTGAATTCGTAAAGCGCACGCTCGCTGAGTAGCGCAGCGGGTCAACCCGCGTGATGCGCCTTGAGCCCCGCGTCGGGCGTCTGATCGAGGTAGTCGACGCCACTGCTTGAACGCCAGGTGGGAAGACTCTTCATGCCATGGACAGTCGCTAACGCGTTGGCGATCGCAAACGGTCGCGAAGAGTTCAGCGTAGAGTTGGCGGGCAAGACCTGGACCCAGAAACCGCAGAAGTATCACGCTAAATTCCTGAGCGCTCTGCGCGGGAAGTACACTGCGTTGCCTGACAAGAGTGCAATCGACGCGGTGCTGCAAAAGACCGGATGTCTCGCAGCCCTTCGCGAATGACGAACTGATTCCGCAACTGAGATTTAGGGTTCCTTTTCTTTGGAACGCACAGGAACGAAGGATCGGAATCTCTTACGGCTTGCGTTTTAAGATAGTGCTCGACGAAGTCTATAGTCACACGCTGGCCGAGCGCCCGCTGCGGCCTGACACCGCAATCATTGTGAGAGGAACCGCCAATGATCAAACTTGTCTATGTAGTCCGAAAGCGCAAAGAGGTCTCGGAAAAGGACTTCCACGAGCACTGGCTCAAGAAGCACGGACCGCTGGTGCGCGGCTTCGCGAAGGCGATGCGCGCCAAGAAATACGTGCAGAGTCATACCGTGTTCGAAGACGCGGGCAAACAAATTCGCGCTACCCGCAAAATGACCGAGACCTACGACGGGATCACCGAAGTATGGTGGGACACACTCGAGGATTTTAGTTCGGGCGGCGATCCCAAAGAACGCGCTGAGGCGGCGCGCGCGCTGCTCGAAGATGAATCGAAGTTTGTCGATTTCGAGCGCTCGTCGATTTTCCTCACCGAAGAGCACGAGATCTTCGACTATACGAAATAGTCAAAACAGCTGAATCTCAAAACTCTGGACTTTTCGCCGCCTTCGGAGTTTTGGCAGGCACAACGCCGGACGACGGGTCGAAGCGATGTACACCGCGATCGGCTAGCTCTTTGCCGGCGAGTTCTGCTGCACCATCATCGTCGTCAGTTGCCGCGCCATCCGCATAAAGTCGTGCGGATACGGCAGGCGCGGTTCGCTGGCCGCGTCGATCCGCTCAACGGTATCGTTGGGAAGCACAACGTCGAGCGCAGCCAGGTTATCCTTCAGTTGCTGTTCGGATTTCGGCCCCATGATCGGCGAGACGATGCCTGGACGCGCCAAGTTCCACGCGAGTGCAAGTGCGATCGGCGACACATTGAGCTTGCCGGCTTCTTCGAGCACCACCGAAACGATGGCGTGATTACGCTCGTTGAGCGCGCGCGTGCGCCACACGCGCTGAAACGGTCCCGGCGCCGCGAACCGCGTGCCCTGTTGCGGTTCTTCGCCGGGCTTGTACTTGCCGGTGAGCATGCCGCCGGCCAGCGGGCTCCACGGAATCACGCCGAGCCCGAACTTGCGGCAAGCGGGCAGGATCTCGACTTCGATATCGCGGGTCAGAATGCTGTACTGCGGCTGCAGGCTCACCAGCGGCTCCCAACCCTTCGCAGCGATGATCGAGCAGGCCTCCACGATCTGCGACGCGGTCCAATTCGACACGCCGAGGTAACGCACTTTGCCCTGGCGGACCAAGTCGTTCAGCGTGCTGAGCGTCTCCTCGAGCGGAGTGGTCTCGTCGTATCGATGCATCTGATAGAGATCGATGTACTCGGTGTCGAGCCTGCGCAGACTGTCCTCGCATGCCTTCATGACGTGCTTGCGGCTTGACCCTGAATCAAACGGACCCGGTCCGAGCGGTGACGCCGCCTTCGTTGCGATGACGACGGCATCGCGCCGGTTCTTCACCGCCTTGCCCACGATCGTCTCCGACTTGGTGCCGGAGTAAACGTTCGCGGTGTCGATGAAGTTGTGTCCGGCGTTCAGATACGCATGAATGATCGCTATCGACGTCTTCTCGTCGCAGCCAAACTGCTCGTTGCCGAAGTTCATCGCCCCCAAGCACAGCGGCGACACGCGCAGCCCCGACCGACCCAGATTCCTCAAACCCATTGATGCCATTTTGCCAATTCCTCCGATGAGTTTTCATCGCGGCGCGGGTGAGCCGAATGCCCATGCCAACCACTAAAAACTCCGAAAGCGGCGAAAAGTCCATAGTTTTCGTATGGTCCGAAGTCCAGCTTTTCCGACCGGCCCCTCACGTCATTAATGTGCTTATGTCCGTATTGAGCGTTTGCCAAGCCATCTCCAAGACTCAGGATCCCGGAGGAATGCAGATCTTCTCCGAAAGCAATTTGCGCAAGCCATTGTGTTGTCTCAGGGAGGACGTTCTATGCAGCGGCAAATAGTTCGGTTAACCCGACAAGAATTGTACGAGAAGATGTGGTCGCGACCGGCGATCGCTCTCGCTAAAGAATTTGGAATCAGCGGATGCGGCCTGGGCAAGATTTGCAGTCGCTTCGAGATTCCCGTCCCTCCCCGCGGTTACTGGGCGAAACTTGCGGCAGGAAAGCATGTGACCAGGGCCCCGCTTCCGACCGCAAAATCTGACCTCCCTTCAGAAATCTTGATTCAGCCCTCGCCAGAGGGCCCTCATGCCCCCGGGGGCACGCTCTCGCGGTCGGGACGACGCCAAATCCATGGAGTAGAAAAAATCGCGGCGGCTAAATTCCATCCCAGTACGCTGGCTGCTTGGCCTTGACTAGTCTGCTCTGAAAATTGACGCGATTCGCTTAGGGTGCTGGCTTCACTCCAGGTTTTGTAACGGTCCTTGTAATCAGTCCTTCGTGTGAATCGGATGTTGGATTGCCGCAGTTTTCGCAGTCCCGTTTCACATGTCGCATTCCGAAAGGTCCAACCTCTGCGAATGCGGTCAACGGGTCTTTCTCCTGTGTGTGGCGCGAGACGCGCGGTCAGTTTTGATGGCATAAGCTATTGGGAGCGACCGACCGTACCAAATTATCCTGCCGTGAACAGTAAATCCTTCCTCGCCGAGGCGGAAAGATTCCTTTCGACCTGGGGCATCGGGCACGATGAACTCCACAGCATCGTCGTGAACGCCTGTCGCCTCGCGAATTGAAAGTTTTGCTCGCCGCGAAACCAGGTTGTGGTTCCTCCTAAGTTAATCCGCGCGAATTCGTTGGTGGTTTCGATGGGCCGGCGATAGCCGGCGGTGCATGGCGATGCCGACAAGTGCAGAGGTTCCGGTCGCTCGAAGCGAACCTCGAACCCGCACTGAGCTGCTGTTGGAATCGATAGCCTTGCGGCACCAAATAGCTGTGCTGGAGCGCAGCTGAACTTGTCCCCCGTGTTTTCGCTTATGGGATCGGCTCTCTTGGATAACGCTTCGAACACGAATAATTTGGCCGGTTGCATTCGTGGGTACTTGAACGAATCCAGCTTCAAGCAGATCCAAGACGCGATCTCTCCTGTCATCAGCGGATAAACGGCTCGAGCAGCATCTCCAGCTGAGTCCCGGCGGGCATGAGGTGCGCCGCTACCTTGGCGCCTTCGTCGGTCAATCGGATGCCGGCCTGCCATGATCTGTAGGCCACCACCCGCCGGCGCTTCGATTTCCCGAGCTGATATCGCTCAGCTTGCGTGATGGCGGGACCGTGGACGACGCGGACCAACCCTCGCCTCTGCAGCCGCTGGCAGGCACGCGATATCGACGTGTTGACGGCGTTCGACGATCCGCTATTACGCAAAACTGATTTGATCTCAGCGAAAGATAGACCCGTCTTGGGATGGGCCGCTGCTCCTGCCCACCTCTTTATCAGCGTCCAACGTAGCAGCCACTTTTGCAGGGCGGACAATTTCCGCACCAAAACCAATATAACCGTTTTTGGCCTTTCCGACCAAATATGTCAATGCTTACGGTTCTTTTATGCCCTGTTTCCGGTCGCTTTTAGTCCGCCTCCCCCAAGAATCCGGCATGCCTAGATCAGGCACGCGGCAGATTCGCTATCGTCTCGATCAATGGAGTCTCATCGACATGCGTCGAGATTAGGAGCAAGAAGATATGACCGCGTTACCAGCCAAGAGCATCGTAAGTAATTCCTTCGACCATCACGCAGACAGCAGCAGTCGACCCCGCGCCGTACACAGTGGGCAGGTAGGTGACAAGGCTGCTGGCGCTGTGACGGTCGTCTACCGCCGCATCGACGAGTTGCGACTCGACCCTGAGAACCCCCGCGATCACAGCGCCAGGCAGATCCGACAAATCGCCCGCAGCATCGAGGCTTTCGGATTCAATTGCCCGGTGCTGGTGGACGCCACTCTCAAAGTGATCGCTGGCCATGGCCGATTGCTGGCGGCTCGGTTGCTCGGCTGGAACGAGGTACCAACTATCTGTTTGTCGCATCTGTCCGAGGCGCAGGCGCGGGCGTACATGATCGCCGACAACCGGCTGACTGAGAACTCGGCTTGGGACGAAAACCTGCTCGCCAAGCAGCTCAAGGATCTCGCGGAGCTCGACCTCGATTTTAGTCTCGAGGCAACCGGCTTCGAGATGGGTGAGATCGACCTGCACATCGAACAATTGAATGCGGACTCCGAGGGTAAACCGGACGCAGCTGACGACCTGTCCGGTCTTTCGAACGGCCCTGCAGTATCACGACCAGGCGATTTGTGGCTGCTGCGAGGAAGCCGGGTCTACTGCGGCAGCGCCCTGGATGCATCGGCGTATGCAACTCTGATGGACGGTGACTGTGCGGACGCGATTTTTACCGACCCTCCGTACAACGTCCGAATCAATGGCAACGTGAGCGGGCTTGGGACGGTGCAACATCGAGAGTTCGCCATGGCCTCGGGTGAAATGACCGAGGCCGAGTTCACCGGATTTCTGACCAATGCCCTCTCTCTTTTCGCCCGCAACAGCGCTGATGGTTCTCTGCACTTCATCTGCATGGACTGGCGGCATTTGTCGGAAATGCTGGCGGCTGGCAAGGCAACCTACTCCGAGCTCATGAACCTGTGCGTCTGGGCCAAGGACAACGCTGGGATGGGCTCTTTCTATCGAAGTCAGCACGAACTCATTTTCGTTTTCAAGAACGGCCGCGCGAAGCACCGCAACAACGTCCAGCTAGGGCGGTTCGGACGCAACCGCACAAACGTGTGGCGCTACCCAAGCGCACACTCGCTCTCACGCTCGGGAGACGAGGGGAACCTGCTCGCGATGCATCCGACGGTGAAGCCGGTTGCAATGGTCGCAGACGCCATCATGGACTGTACTGCGAGAAGGGACGTCGTGCTGGACGGATTTCTGAGCAGCGGATCCACCGTGATCGCCGCCGAGCGCACAGCGCGGCGCTGTTACGGGTTCGAACTGGACCCTCTTTATGTCGATACGATTGTTCGTCGGTGGCAGTCTTTCACTCGAGACAGTGCGCAGCACGGCGCGAGTGGCCGATCGTTTGATCAAATGGAAGCGGAGGTGGAGGCAAGTGGAAAACGACAGTAACGAACGCGGATACCAGATCGGTTACGGCAAGCCGCCGTGCCCTACACGATTTCAGAAGGGTCGGTCAGGAAATCCCAAAGGGCGCCCGCGAGGTGCGAAGAACTACGCGACGCTCCTAATGGAGGCACTGCACGAGCCGGTCATCATCAGCGAGAACGGGCACCGGAAAAGGATTACCAAGCAGCAGGTGATCGTCAAGCAGATCGTGAACAAGGCAGCGTCGGGCGATCACCGCAGTATCCAACTCTTGTTGGCCAACCAGATTCCAGCGCGGCTCGACTCAGCTCCTAGTAAACCGCCAACGATTCTTGACTTTCTAAAGCTCATTGACGGTAAAATTCCGGATGGGCCTAGCATCGAGGCTCAGGCTACGCCCGTGATTGAGGCGCCGCCGATAGCTATAGAACCGCCGGTGGTCAGCGAGGCCGAAATCGAACTAGCGCGCACCATCCTGGCGACGAAACCAAGGGATGAGGCGAAAGATGGCTTATGACAGACAGTAGCGCCGACGAATTCGAAATCATCGCGTCGATTCACAACCCAGTCAAGTTCGCTGCGGAGAAGCCCCAGCCCCAACCGGATGAATTTTCATTCCGGCTGATGTACCTTCTATCCGACGTTGGTAATCACGCTTCCCTCTCCAGAGAATAGCTCTCGTTTATGGGAATAGACGACAAAAGAAGCAGCGAAGCGATGCGGCGAGTAGCTTTCTCGGGATTCGTTCCGCATCGCCTCGAGATACCACGTAGGCCCGAGTTGTCCGCTTTTCCGCTTAACGTTCTCTTTGTGAGCAGAAAAATCAAGAATGGGGCAGAGATTTCAGGCTCGGCTCTTTACGAACCAGACTTCGATACTTATCGCAAGGATGGCGACGTCAGTTCTATGAGGTATCACAACATCTATGGCACAACATCGCACCTCGTAATTGCCTACGATGAGAAAAAGAAACGATACCGAGGAGAGAAGTTCGTGAATGGGAACACTCGTTGCCTCCGCTGACGGTGGAGACGATTGGCAGCGGTTTTTCGCGCAGTTGACAATGCCCGGTCTTGCAAATGGTGAACACTGTAAATTCAGCCAGGAGAAGCAGGAAGCTTATCGCCGTCGAACCGGAGCGCGCAGCATTTGCAGGCTTCGCCGAGATGAAACTCGAGGGTCCCCTGCCCTCGTCGCGCGACTTTCATTGACCGCGCGCACGGACGCCCGCGGCGAATTCAGGAGCAGCGGTCTAACCAATTCCTTATGTCTCGCGGCTCCGACGTATTACATCGTTACGGCAGCTGGTTGCCCATCGCCCGTACGCGTCGGCACAAGGCGCGCCGGTATGCGGAGTCGCGATCGCAGTCTACTTTGTAGCAAGTATCAGCGGCGATGGAGACGGCGCCGGGATCGTCTTGACGCTGCGGAATCCCGCTTCTTTCAACCATGTACGGTACTCGCGCATCGTGAAAACGTCCGCGCCGGGCGTCGCGCGAATCAGCATGTTGAGCCCGAATAGCATCGGTATCACTGGCCCGGTCCGTTCGTCATTCGGGATGTAATCCGCGATTAGAAGCTGACCCTTGTCCTTGAGGGCAGCGGCGGTTTTCCCAATCAGCTTCTGCCCCCACTCGGCGCCCTCGCCATGGATAATGTGGCCGAAGATCGTGAGGTCGTACTTGTCGCGGCCGAAATCCAGCTCACGAAGATTCCCTTCGATGTAGTCGTAGCGATCGCCAACTCCGTAGCGCGCCGCGTACTCGCGGGTTATGGTGGTGACTGCCGGGAAATCCACCACGGTCACGCGCGCCTTTGGGCTGGCTTGTGCAAAGGGAAGCGACCACGCTCCCGAGCCGGCTGCGACGTCCAGGATCGCTGAATATTTTCCTTACCCGCGCCGCTCCGATCGCCGCTACCGCCGCCTTGGCCGGTACGTAGCTCATCGGAAATATCATCCGCACCAGCATCGTGAAAAACTGGACCGCCGCCTCGGCTCCGGGCGGCGCGAGCGGCCGCCCGGAACGGACGACGTCTGCCAGTTGCGAAAAGGCCATCGCGCCGCCCTTGACGAACTGTGCCCCACCTTCGAAGTAGAGCTCGCTCCCGCGCGCCAGGAAGGTTGCCGAGACAGGCTCCAGCGAGTACAGGTCACCCTTGCGGCGGAGATACTTGAGCGCCACCAGGACGTCCAGCAGGCGGCGCATCGCGCTGGAGTCCGCTCCGGCCGCCGCTGCGACGTCGGCGGCGGTGCGCTTGCCGCCGGCAATCAGCGTGAACACGTCCAACTCCAGACCTGCCGCGATCGTCAATGACTTCCACGTGCCGTAAATGTCGTTGGTCAGCGCAATTGGTGACGGAGTCCTGGTCTTCGCCATCCCGGGAATTTCCTCCGAGGTGAGGCTCGCATCAGCGCCACGCGGTTTGCAAGCGGCCAGAGTTGGCGCAGGCGCCCGCAATCGCCACCACTGTGGAGATCGTCGCGCAGGAGACCAGGCCGGGCGCCTTCTCGACCTGGTGAGATTGCTTGCGCGCTCCAAGCACTCGTGTCGGCTGCATCTCCCAGGGTCTTGAAAGCGGCTGGCGCATGCAGATGCCGGCGGTGTACTTAGGAAAAATGGAGAATTGCGGATTTCTATGAAACAAAACGATGAAACGCATGAGCTTAAGCATGTCGGCCGCACCGCGGCGGTGACTCGCGAAACTCTAGACTTTTCGCCGCTTTCGGAGTTTTTGGTAGCCACAGGGCGTCAGGATAGTTGTAATCGACGACGAGGCTATCGAGGAATCGACGCGCGGCTGGCTTCTTGACCAAGTGCGAAAACGCGCCCGCCACGCACTTGTAGCCTACATCGCCGCGATTCACAGTCCCGAGACCGAGCGGCGCGCGCGTGCACATAGCGTCCAGTACTTGTCGATACCGAAAACCTGATCCGGGGTGACGGGCCATTCGGACTGTGATACTCGAACGTCCGATGCTCGAGTTTCTGATCAAGTTCATCAAGTTCCTGCTCGTCGTACGATCCCGACTGAAGTCACGGGCGAGACTCGAGGCTGAAATACTGGTGCTGCGGCAGGAGGTGATCGTGCTGAGCCGCAAGTCCCGGTCTCGGGTGTGGCTGAGAAACATCGACCGGCTGATCTTGGTGTGGATGTACCGAGTGTTCCCCTCGATTCTGGATGCGATCACTGTCGTTAAGCCCGAGACCGTGATCCGCTGGCATCGACAGGGGTTCCGTGCGTATTGGCGCTGGAAGTCTCGCCGGCGTGGTGGCCGCCCGAGAATCAAGCGCGAGATCCGCGATATCGTCCGACGGATGAGCATGGAGAACCCACTATGGGGAGCGCCGCGGATACACGGCGAACTGTTGATGCTCGGCATCGAGGTCGCCCAATCAACCGTGGCGACGTACATGACCAGGCGGCAGGGGCCACCCTCGCAGGGCTGGAAGACATTCCTGCGCAATCACGCCGCGGGGATCGCGTCTATCGATCTGTTCGTGGTTCGCACCATCTCCTTCAAGCTGCTCTACGGCTTGGTCATTCTTCGCCATGCCCGAAGGCGATTGGTGAGAATCGGCGTGACGAGCAATCCTCTTGCCGAGTGGATCGCTGGACAGGTGACTGATGCCTTTCCCTGGGACGAAGCACCGCGCCACCTGATTCGCGACCGCGACGGCGCTTTCGGTCCAGTGTACGCCCGGCGCATTCGCGCAATGGGGATCAGAGATCGCCCTAAGGCGCCACGCTCGCCGTGGCAGAACGGGCACGTTGAACGGCTCATCGGATCGATACGTCGCGAATCACTCGACCACCTCATCGTGTTCAGCGAAGCGCACTTGCGCGCTGTCCTGAAGGCTTACGCGTCGTACTACAATGAGGTCCGGACCCATCTCTCATTGGAGAAAGATGCTCCAGATTTTCGGCCTACGCAGAAGATCGGCCGCATCGCAGTGATACCAATCCTCGGCGGCCTGCATCATCAATACGTGCGGCTTTAGGTTTTGAACAGGCACAGGCAGCTTGGGCGTAACATTGCCAGTCTTCCCGCGTTTCCTTGCGCGCGGATGAGGTTTTGAGGAACCACAGTTTTTGAGGAACCACAGCATGAAAGCGCTCTTGAGAACGGACCCGCGAGTAGGGAGATGCTCCGGATTTTCGGCGGGCGCAGAAGATCGGCCGGATCGCAGCGATTCCAATCCTTGGCGGGCTGCATCACCAATACGTCGGCTTTAGTTGTGACTAGGGACTGGCTAAGCACCTAAGTAACTAAAGGCCGCCCAGTAGTAGGGATGAGCAAATGTGCGACCTTTCGGATCGGAAAGCAGGACCTCTTGACAGAGCGCATTGGCCACCTGCGCCGGCATGCGGCCCACAGTGGCTGCCGAGAGGGAGTATTCTTTTTTCTCCCCATTGGTTGAGTCCCGCACCCACTGCTGCGCCTCCCGTAACGCTTCCACCGGTTCGCGCCCTTCTTTGCGCCACAATTCGTAAAGGCGAACCATCAACATCATCGTGCTGATGTCGGCCACCGACCAGAGCGATGCTGTAACCCCTGCAACCCCTGGCCGATTGCGCGCTAGTTAGGGCGCGTTGTTGTTCAGGAGCACGCAGCCTGAGCCGGACGTGCTCAGATTGCCGCTCTTGTTATGAAGTGCGGTGGAGGCGACGACGTTGCTCGGACAACTATCGATCTCCAAGCCGTCTGACTTATTGGAGTCGGCGACGCTGCGGACTATAACGTTTTCGCCCGTGCTGCCGTGGAGGTGTATCCCGTTGTCCTTGTTGTGACTGGCCGTGCAGCCGGTCACGAGCGCGCCGTCGCCGCCCAGCTCGATACCGTCGGTAGTGTTGTCATTTGTGGTGCTGCCGTTGACCAGCACGTTGAAGCTCGATGAGAAGACGCCATCATCCCCGTTGCCCCCGAGCTTGCTGTCGTTCACCGCATCATCGCCATTAACGTCGGCGCCGTCCGTGCCATTGTTCATGATCGTGCTGGCGAATATTGAGTTGTCGCCGCCGCTAACCGCATCGAAGCCGGCATCTTTGTTGCCGGTTAGCTTTGATGAATCCACGAAGTTGCCGCCGCCCCTGATGCTCACGCCGTCACCGCCGTTATTGAGCGCGTTAACGTTGCTCACCAGATCGTCGCCGCCTCCTTGGACGATGCCGCCATCTGTGTTGTTCTTTGCGACCACATTGGCGACTGTGTTGTCCCCGCCGTCGATCTCGAGCCCCTCCTCTCCGTTATTCTCGACGGTGACGGAAGTGATCGTATTGTTTCCGCCGTCGATAAATATGCCGTCCTCGCTGTTGTGCGACGAAGTGATCGAGTCGATGCTTGCGTCGCCGCTATTGGACAGGTCGATGCCGTTCTGGAACTTGCTGATCGTTCCGTTGGCAATAATGATCTGGTTGAAGTGGGACCCGTTATCCGTGACCGCGCTGTTGCTTCCGCTATTTGGGCCGGTGATGGAATGGCCGCCGAGATCGAGCGCGACATTATCGGCCGCGATGATGAAGCAGTTGCCAGCGGAGCTAAGGTTCTTGGTAAGCTTAAAGGTCCCCGCTGCGGAGAGCGTCGTGCACGCGGACACCGGCGTCGCCGAGATGGCGTGGGCGTCTTTGGCCGCGCCGACCAGGATCAGCCCCATGAGCAACGCGACCAAGGCCAGCGAACTCATCCTGATTGCCTTGTTGAACATCGCTCGCTCCTCCCCTTTCAGTCCTGGGTGCAGGTCCCGCTGGTGACGTCCAGGTTCGTGCCATTGCCGCCGGCGGTCAGCTTCAGGATATTGCCCGGGCATTTGATGTCCACCCCGTCGACGGTGTTGTGCCTGGCGCTACTTCTGATGACGGCATTGCCGCCGGACGTGCCGGTGAGCGTGATTCCATTGCCGGTGTTGCCGTCGGCGGTGCTGCTGGTCACCAAGTCGAAGCCTCTACTGCTCACTCCCCGGTCGAGGGCAATTCCATCGCCCCCGTTGTTACTGGCCGTGGTTTGATTCACGAGGTTGTCGGAACCGGTGAGATTGATTCCGTCGCCGGTGTTTTTCTCGACCTTGCTTCCATCGACCGCGGTGCAGCAGTCGATCGCCGCGATGCCCGTGCCGGTGTTTTTCTCGACCGTGCTGTTGCTGACAATGTTGCAGCATTCCGGCATATCGATGCCATCAGCGGCATTGTTCATGACCTTGAGATCAGCCAGGTAACTGCAGCACTCGTCGACCTCAACTCCGGTACTCGTGTTGTTCGTCGCCGTGCTGTCGGTGATCAGGTTGCAGCATTCCTCGATGAAGATTCCCCTGCCGGTGTTGCCATTGGCAGCGACATTAGCGACCGTGTTGCAGCACTGGTCTATCTCGAGCCCATTAGAGCCATTGTTTTCGAAAGTCGAATTGGTGACGGTGTCAATCCCGCCTCCGAGCAGAACGCCGTCGGCCGTGTTGTTGGAGGAGTTGAGATTGTCGATCGTGTCGAAACCGCCGTTGGTGAGGGAGACACCCTCAGCGAAGCCTTTGATTGTGCCGTTGACGATTACGGTATGAGCCGCGCCGGTTCCGAGATCGGTGATCGCGCTACCAGTGCCGTTGCCGGTGATTTTGTGATTGTTCAGGTCGATCCCGACCGAGTTGGTGGGAGAACCGCCGCTGGTGCCGTTGCTGGTGAGCACGAAGCAATTGCCAGTCGCGGTCATGTTGCCGGTGAGGATGTAATTCCCCGGAGTATTGATCGTCTGGCAGGCCGAGAGTGGGGTTGGAGCCGTAGCCGAAGCCGCGGGCGTCACCGCCGCCACGCCCAGAAGTGCCGCGAGCACAACGATAGATGCGCGACCGAAGCCGATTTTGCCGAGCATGTAGTTCCCTCTCTCGCCGCCACTAGGGCCACTTGCCCAGCGCGGCTCCGATCCCACGAACGAAGTGATAATTAGCGCGCGATCCGTACAGTGTCAACTTAGATGTTCGAAACGCGATTGTGATACTCGTCGCCCGCCTCGACACCGTACAGTTTCGCGGTCATCTCGACATGTCAGTCCCGATCGTGCAGCTCAACTATGGGGTGACCGACCGTATCCAAGCGCGGATCGCGGGCGAAATCCCGATGACCACCGTCGCACCCGACAACGGACGGCGTGCGATCGGCTTCGGTGACCTATCGGCTGGCCTCAAGTATCGATTTATGGACCAAGTCGACGGCCTCGAGGACGAGGATACCTGCGATCCGCGGCAATCGGAGGCGTCCTACGGAATCCGCGGGCCGTTTTCGATCTCAATTTTTCCGCAATTCAGTTTTCCCACGGGCGCGGTGAACCAGGGGCTCGGTTCCGGAGAATATTCGATGGAAGTTCCGCTCGATGTAGCACGCAAGTTTGGGGATCTGTTCCTCATCGGCGAATTCGCCTTTCTCTGGAGATATCACGATCGGTCGCTGCCCAATGAGATCGCGCTTGGTCTCGCGGCATATTATTCGGTTACTCAGCAGCTGGACTTGCTCGGCGAACAGCGGCTGAATTTTCAGACTTCGGGACATGGCGCGACGCTTTGGCTGATGGACGTGGGAGCGCAATACCAGATCAATGATAGCTTCGCCTTGTTCGGTTCGGTGGGCACGAATGTCGCGGCTACCTCTGCGGTAGCACCGTCCAATTTGACGACGGTCATTGGCGTCGATTGGACGATTCCAATCAATTGGTAGATCGGTTGATCATGAACGCCAATCTCACATGCGCGCTCGTCCCGACTGTGTCCGCGATGTCCTGTCCGAGGACTGCCTTACAGAATCCGCCGAAGCGTTGAAACTGTCCGAATTCAACGTGACCGAAGTTCGCTGCACACCCGGAGGGTTCTACCACAGTCGCGAGTCTGTCCTCGACTCGGTCGCTCGCTTCAAGATCGACCTCACTGTCGTGGACGATGCGGCTACGCGAATCGCGCACGAGTTGATCGGAAGCGTTCGGCCAGAAAGCCTCACTATCCTGAAGTTGGATCACTCAGCCCCCGTGACTGATGAGGCCGCCGTTCGCTCGACTCGTAACACTGCCGTTCCACTGACGCTGACGCCGGCATCGGTCGCCGCGCACTGATTGAACCACTAGTGCGGGCCGGGGGTACGAGTTGGGCTCGCGTGAATCGCGACTGCGAGCATAGACTCGGCGGGCAGGGCCGCAAAGAAGGCGATTTCTGCCGTGGTGCCATCCAAAGTCGTTAAGCATAGTGGGCATCGATCTGACGCTTCCAACTGGCTAGTAAATCTCCGGCGTTCATCGCGGTTGCTTCAAGGTGCGTGATCCGACGGATCCGACAATCAATCGCTCGCTGCTTGAAATGTCGCGAGGATGCCGCGATCGACGATCTAACGAACTCGCGACTGGTCGCACCAGCGTGATCAGAGGCTCGCATCAGACTTCAGATGTTCCAAATCGGTGTCCTAGAATTTGAACACTGGTGTCCAAAAATTCGACATGACTTAGCCGATTTAGAAACAAAGCACGAACACAAAGGTCGTTTGCCTAACAAAGTTGGACTGTGCACGCTTCGCCACTATGGCACAGCACTTGCGCGGAAGGGAGGATAATAGATATGCGATCCGCCTGCTGGCGGCTCGGCTAGTCTGATCCTCCCGCGGAAAGAACCTAACGTTCGGTCGACATCGGCGAAATGGGTCCACAAGGCTTGCGAATGCTCGCCTAGACCAAGCCTTTTGAATTCGCGCACCTCGATTTTCGTCAGGAGAGGGGCAGCTCGATGGAGGGCCGCCTTAGTCAGATAGCGCAGGACCCCAAACGGCCTGGGTGTTAACAGGGTGCGCTCATCGTCGCTCTTATCCCAGCGGCGCCCCAGACACTGGTTGGCGGTGTAAAACCGAAATGGTGGGAGATCTTTCGTTGATCGCGTTGAAGTGGTCTTTTACTTTCGAACTTTCTCCACCCCGCAGACAGAATAAGAACTCCCTATTACACAAACGAGAACTTCAAGAGAACGACTGCATACCTGGATTACCTTAACCTCGCTACACGCGAGCAGAGAAACGGCAAGGAGCCAACCCCAACAAAGACCACCGTCGCAGAAGTACCACGCAAGAGAACCGCGAAGATTTCACATTTGCCAGCCAAATGTCGGCCTATTTCCGGCAACTTTGCTGGATCGGCATTTGGACGGCTCAACCGCAGGCGCAGCCTGAAGGGAGCAAGTGATGGGGTCCTACGATGAAAATCAGAATCACTGGGCGATCATCTTGGCGGGCGGAGAGGGGAAGCGCTTATCTTCGCTGACGCAGCGCATCGCCGGTGATGGCAGGCCGAAACAGTTCTGCTCTGTGATCGGCGATTCATCGTTGGTCGAGCAAACACGCCGTCGCGTTTCTCTATCCGTCGCAGACGACCACACCATGGTCGTGTTGACTCGCGCACATGAGGGTTACTACGGACCGCTGCTTGGAGATATGCGGCGGCAAAACCTCGTGATTCAGCCCGACAACCGTGGCACCGCCGCGGCGATCCTCTATTCGCTACTCCGATTGTCAAAATTGGCGCCCACCGCATATGTAGCGTTGTTACCTTCGGATCACTTTGTAAGCGACGACCGGCATTTCATGCGCCACGTTGATCTGGCCTTCGATGCCGTCAGACTCCGACCCGACCTGACCGTGCTGCTGGGCATTGCTGCAGACAGCAGCGAAACTGCGTACGGCTGGATCGAACCCGGGCAACCGATAGGTACGGAGCATGCAGGCATTTTCGATGTTCGTCGGTTCTGGGAGAAACCGTCGGCGGAATTGGCCAAACGACTTCTTGATCGCGCTTGCCTGTGGAACAGCTTCGTGATGGTGGCTCGTTTATCCACGCTCTTGGGACTTATCATGGTATCCGCGCCGGAACTCTACCGCTCCTTCGCACTCGTAAGTCGGGCACTCCTGACCAGCTCGGAGGAGCGATCTGTCAAGCTCTTGTACTCTTCCATAGACGTTACGGACTTCTCACGGGACGTTTTGGCCAGGTGTCCGATCAATCTTGCCGTGCTTCCGGTTCACGGATGCGAATGGAGCGATCTCGGCGAGCCAGTGCGCGTGATCGAAGTCTTGAGCCGTCAGAGAATCCAACCTCGATGGAACGCGGCCTGATGCATGGCGACGATAGCGGGCAAAACGCCCGAAGGGGACGCGTGCGTGAAGGCCGGGCAGTTGCGAGTCAATCCAGCCGAACCCGGTTCAAGCAGCGTACCTTCGTGCTCGGCGCGATCTATGCGCGGTTCCCTGGAATCATCGGAATCGCTGGTAAAGGGTCTCTTTGTGGCGTTCGTTTGCAATGAGTGCGGAAGCACTGTCACCAGAAGATTGCTCTACTGCAGCGACGACGCTGCGCTGTATCATCTTGAGTGCACTAACGGCCACAAACACCATCGAGTGGCCAGCCGGTCCCCAGAGCAGCCAAAGGATACCGAGGCTGGAAAGCCGTCGCCCGCATTCGTGATAGTCGAGTCATGTGACTGCACTTGAAGATTCGTGCCAGACTCCCTGAGGAGGAAGGCGAAAAGGGGCGAGGTTGTCAACGCCGATCGGAATGCGAAAATTTCATTCGTAGTTTTCCTTATCATTGCACCCTTGATTTTGGCTGCATTTTCATTCTATTTGCACATCTTTGCCGGGTATTGGATAACGCTGTCGCGCCAGCGACCAGCTCCCTATCCAGCAAGCGGAGAAGCACCGCATACGGAACTTCCGTTCGTTTTCAATCTGCAATCTCGCACTGCCAACTGGCTTTCCAAATTCCTATTTTACTGGCTTGTTCCTGTTATTCTGGGAGTTTTCGTCTGGAAGGCGCTGCCGCGACCTGAAGGGCCTGTATTGGTCAGTCTTACTAGTGCCTTCATTGCAGTATTTCTTTTTCTCCAGCTACGCCGTCGCTCTGATCGAACGCGAAAAAGTTCTAGACTTATGCTTTGGCAGGCGCTGCTCTGCAGCATTGTTATTACCATTCTACCGATCTGCTTTCTGCTGGAAGGAAAATCGCTGCCGAGTCGTCAGTTACATCTGGGGAAAGCGCAGTTGGAGCAACAGGACCTGAGAGGATTGAATTTGGAGGGCGCGAACCTGGCGGGCGCGCACCTGAGCGACGCGGAACTGAAGCAGGCGTACCTGATGAGCATGCACCTAGGGGGCGCGGACCTGATGGGCGCGGATCTGGATCACGCGCACCTGGAGTATGCAGACCTGTTCTACGCGCATCTGAACAGCGCGTACCTGGGGGGCGCGGAGCTGGCGTACGCGGACCTGAAGGGCGCGCACCTGAACAGCGCGGACCTGAACGGCGCGGACCTGCGCTACGCTAACAATCTGACGCAGGAGCAGGTCGATTCAGCTAAAGGTGACGATGAGACCGAGTTGCCGCCGCAAGTCCGCAAACCGGAATCATGGAAGAAGAAGGTGGCGACTACTTCACCGACGGCTCCGCATTGACATACCCAGTGTGGTTCCTGGAATTTTTCGCTAAACGTCTCCGAAGAAACACTCTTGGAATTCGAATCGACCGCGGGAAATAGCTCCTACCCCCAGAGCGCTTCAACGGTCGTAATTGTGCTTGGACGAAGCGGGCGAAACAAGCTCTCTTGACAAGAAGTGGGCAAAAAGTAGAAGCTGCGCCAAACCTCATAGGCTGGCAAGAGGAGGGAGATGCCATGGACATTTCCTACCGAGGTGTTGGTCTGATTTTGGGCGCTGTCGCGCTTGCTCTGCTTGCTCCTCGAACCACTGCTATTGCCTCGCCCGCGGGAGTGCAGCGAACGTCGGCGGTGGTGGCTGAATCAGGTGGCGCCGACACGAACGCCTCGCCGAGTGCGACCGATGCGGGAACTGGATCAACCGGTACAGGTGGCGCGGCTGGAGCGTTTGCCAACGCGGGCACCGGAGCCGAACCGGCTGCCCGTCCGACTCGACTCTTGGTGCTCGGCATTTGTGCTGGCGCGCTCCTCGTAATCGCCGCCGTGCTCCTCTCAGGGCAGCTGAAGCTCCTAATCGTCGGCGAGGACAACCGCTACAGCAATTCCAAGTTTCAAATGGCGCTGTGGTTTTCCGTCCTGATTGTGAGCTACACGGCCGCGTTGTGGCTTCGCTGGTGGAAGGGCGACCATGAGATCGGAGGCGTAGGGATCCAGCCTTACCTCCTGGCTCTTTCGGGCGCGAGCGCGTTCACCCTGGGTGCAGCCAAGGGTATTACCACTAACAAGCAGGCCACCGCGATCCAGAGCGGTACCATCGGGAAGGTCAAGGCGCTCACTCCGCAATTCCCGTACGACCTGTTTCACAACGACAACGGCCAGGTGGACTTCGGCGACTTCCAGATGTTCTTCATAACGCTAATTGCTGCAGCTGTGTATTTGCTGCAGGTGTTTCATTTCCTGGGTACTCCGCTTGTAGGCGACGCGACGACTCATATCCTTTCGCTCCCGGAGGTCGACTCGACACTGCTGGCTGCTTTCGGGCTGGGCCAGGGCGCATATCTAGTCAAGAAGTATGCTGGCAATCCGGGCGAATCATGATCGATTCGGCATCGCTGCCTAATCGATGACCGAAAAGGTTAATAGATGCCGTTCAATCTCGATCTAATCGAAACGGTTGCGGTTGTTATCATGGAAAACCGCTCGTTCGATCACATCCTGGGCTATCGCAGTCTTCCCGCTTACGGAAAAGATGTTGATGGGCAAAGGCTCGATGCGAACTGGCTCGATCGATACACCAACAGCTTTAACGGCAACCCGGCTCAGCCCTTTTATCGCTCCGACCTTGAGCTCTCCGGCGATCCGCCGCATGAACGTGGGGAAATGCGGGTGCAGATTGGCGCGGATTTCCCCTGGCCCGGCGGTTCGGCGCCGATGAACGGCTTTGCATTGAATTATGCGACCGGGCCTGGTGTACCGGCGTCGGCATATTCGGAAGTTATGGGTTACTACACGCCAGCCGAGGTGCCCATCTCGCATTTCCTGGCTGAGAATTTCGCGATCTGCGATCGATGGTTCTCCTCTCTGCCGGCCAGCACCCAACCGAACCGCTTGATGGCGATGGCAGGATACTCAGAAATCGACAACACCTTCAGCGACACGGTTCCCGACCAGGAACTGGTCTATGACTGGTGTGATCGTCAGGTGCCTCCGGTGCGCTGGCGCGTCTATCACGAGGGGTGGCCCTTCTTCATGGTGATGCCTCGGTGGCGTCTGACGATCGTCGCTGACGCGGTGGCCCAGGATAAGTTTCGATCGCTCGACAAGTTGGAAGAAGATTTGAATTCGGCAGACCCGTTTCCTCAGCTGGTCTTTCTCGAACCCAAGTATACCGACGATCACTTCAGCGCTCCCGTACCCAGCGACGACCATCCGCCTTCCTCCGTTGCCGGCGGACAGGCTTTCCTGCAGCGCGTCTACGCGGCTTTTCGCAATTCGCCACGCTGGGACCATACGCTCATAATCATTTTCTACGACGAGAACGGCGGCCTGTTCGATCATGTCTCTCCGCTGGCTGTTCCAACTCAAATAGCCGGCGCCGCGAGCTTTGCCACTACCGGAATTCGGGTGCCCGCATACCTGGTATCTCCGCTGGTGAACGCGGGTAGAGTATTTCACGGCGCGCTGGATCACACCTCGCTCCTGCGTTTCATCGGGCAGAAGTTTGGTTTCGACGGCCTCTACTCGGACGTCGTAACCCAGCGCGCCTCCGGCAGTATTGCGCTGCAGAGCATCGCCGACGCACTAAACGTCGTGGGCACCAACCCGGTCGTCAGGACTGATTGCCCGCCCTCCCCAAACTACGAATTCCCGCGTATCAGCAACGTGCCTCCGGCGGAGCGTCCGATAACCGCAAATTCGCAAGCTTTCGATCATGCGCTGTTAGAGGTTCGCCGCGAGCAAGCGAAGGATGGCGCGTGCAAATTCCCCGAATTGGCGGAGTTCTTTACGAGTCCGAGCCAGGCCTGGCAACTGCTTCAAACAGAAGCGCGTGCGCATGGCTACTCCTTTCATCCTGATTGTCAGCATCTGGCGCGCCAACTGGCTGAACGCGCCGACGTGCAGATCCTCAAGGAAGGTGGAGGACGTAAGCGGCTGGCGCGAGCGAGATTGGCTGATTTTACGCGAACGATGGTTTCGGACGCACGACTGGTAGGTGAAAAGCGCACGATTCGCGAGTCGCACTTTCGCAGCGCTCTCGCGCGTCATTCCACGTGGCCGCTCATATGAGCGGCCACGCATGAGCTTTGCATAGTTTCACGACACTAGAACACCAAAGGGGGAAATCAGCCGTGTTGAATAGCAACCGGCAATCAACGCAAAACTCATCGGCGCGGGGTGCGTCAACTGAAGGGTCGGCGATTCGTACTCAATGCGCATTCGCCGCACTGCTGGTGGGCTCTCTGATCGCGTCCGGCTGTGCGAGTGTTGAGCTGTACCCGCCCGGCCCGGTGACCAGGAACTTCAGCAAAGAGAGTTGCCTGAGCCTTACTCTTCCCAAAGAGCCGGTCTGTTCGTCAAATGACACGCTCGAGAACGGCATTAATTGCGCAACGACAACGCGCGACAACTACGGCGTCTTCCTGGAATGCCGTGAGAGCCGGCAGCTGGTCGCGGGAGCTACGGTCGCGATGCTCGCGGCTGGCGCCGCCGGGGTCGCCGCCGCAAGTGTAAGCGCCGCTGGAGCAGCCGCGCTGGGAGCCAGCGCCGGCGCTGGCTTGGCGCTTGACTACGCAACCTACAACAAAGTGAAGACGAAGGCATATTCGGACGCGATAATGCAGTTGCAGTGCGTAATCTCTAAATCAGAACCGCTCCAGGGAAAGCTCGCGGGGTTGCCGGATGTGAGAAATGATCTCACCTACGGAGCGAATGACGATAATCTGCGCAACGCAAAGCTCTGCCTCAACAGCAATAGGTCCGATGCATCCCTGCTCAACCTTGCGGCTGCCAAGTATGATCTGGCCAAGCAGCATGAAACTGCGGCGAGGGATCGATTGGCGCTTATGAACGTTGAGTTGGTCGAGGCCGTTGACTCAATCGACGTGCGCGCCTTCGCCGAGGCGCAAAGCGGAGTTCCCGACGCCGCGCAGATAGAGCAAGCCGTCAAATCGGTGAACTCGGCAATGCCGTCGACGAAGGCGCCCCCCGCCGCCGGTGCCCAACCTCAGGCAGAAAAGCAGGCTGTGAAAGCGCCAGCCAACTGTGGCGACATAGACCACCTGATTCAATCAACGACCGAGCTTACTTCACGCCTTAACAAGGCGGTCGCTGACCTCAAGCTGCCTGAGAAAGGCTATACTGAGTGTTTGGCGCTCAAAACGCAGGACAATTCCACATCGGGCAAGTCTACATCTTCGAAGAGCAGTTCAACCACAAAGAGCGGTTCCAGCGGAAAGACCGCTAACACGTCATCAGCCTCATCGGCTGCCGACGGTAACAACGCTGATAGCAGCAGCAGTAGCAAGCCATCGGACCAAAGCGAGCCGCAGCCCAAACCGGACAAGATCGCCTTTCAGGTTTTGCCGGCCGACGTCGTATCCGTCGACAAAAGCAAATCGACCACCCTCAAGTTAATCGGAGGGGCTCCGCCCTACCATTGGTCAGTCGTTGACGACGACCTATACGTCGAAACCGCGAGCCAGACCGATTTGTTCGTTACAATCGAGGTGAAGTGGAGCGCCGACGCGGGTGAACATCGCTTGCTCGTGTCCGATCAGGATGGAGCGGAAGTTGTGGTGTATATGAACCAGAGCTCGTCGACGACGAACACGACGGCTGGTGGCAAGACAAAAGCCTCCGCGAGCGGCGGCAAGAAAGGCGGATCGACCGCCGGAGGAGGAAAGGTAAAAAGTAGCACCGCCTCCGGCAGCTCGGGACATGCCAAAGGGACCGAATAGTCCAGGGAGACGAACTAGTTTCAAGCTATGGTCCATATGGCGTCGCCGTAGTTGAGATGGAGCCGGATTTCGTCGATATACTGCGCAAGGAGATCCCTCTATCTCCTATCGAGATAACTATTCTCAGATCGGCCGGGGTGCGATCCTTCGGCGACCTAGACAGTCTGCTCCGGAATTTTCCATCGTTGCGGCATACGGGGCTGAGGTTACCAACACTCGCCCGCGTAGCTCTCGGTCGAATCGATTCTCGGTTCGCCGCCGCTGCCGCCCGCATCGATTCGTTCGCTACCCGGCCGCGGCACCACAAGGGCGCTTCGCACCCCGCGGGGGAATATGGTCGCCGGGGACTCAGGTGCCGATGCCACCGGCCCCTGCAGCGTCTCCGGCACCGCCGCCCGCTGGCGGAATCGATCTCCGGGTTCCGCAATGGCCGGTGCGCAACCAGGGTGAGCGCGACACTTGCGTAGCTTTCGCCTCCGCCGCATGTGCCGAGCGGGTGAGTTTTGATGGCAGTGCCGCCGGCGGACCAACCGCGCTTTCCGAACAGTTTCTGTACGCGGTGATAAAGACACAGACTGACGACACTCTCGTAGACTACAACAAAGAAGCCACTCATCTTCAGTATGCACGCGACGCGCTTCAAAACTACGGGATCTGTCCGGACAGTATCTGGCCATACGTTCCGGCGCGGCTTTCGGACATCTCTCAGATAGGTGGGGGCAATCCCTGGGCAGCGGCGATCGCCGCCGCCGCCGCGAACAAATGTCCGCCAAGAGAATACCAATCGGCAGGCAACGCAGGAGGTTGGGCCGCTAAAGTTCTCGCTGCTATGCAAGGCGGGCGGCCAGTAGCAATCACACTTCCGATGTTTGCCGACGCAGAGCGAAAGGCAATCAACACCTGGGTTACCGCCTCGGCGGTCCAATATGGCCGTGTAATCAATCCTCCCCCGACCAGTCAGTCACAGGTCGACGCTCATGCTGTGTGCGTGGTCGGGTTCGTACCGATTGCTGATTCTACAGAGCCCCTGGGCTACTTTATTTTCCGCAATAGTTGGGGCACTGCTTGGGCGGTTGATGCACCTTCCCCGGGAAATAGCTATGCGCCTGAACCGGGATACGGCGACGTTTCCGCCTCGTATGTCGATCAGTTCCTGCTCGAGATGCTGGAGCTCTGACTAGAGAATTGAGCAGGTTATTCGCATACCCAGACTTGAGTTGTACCGTCTGCCGCGCTGGATGTCTTTCCTCGATGGAGACTTCTTGCTCAACAGCGCAACTTCACCCCGGTTGTCGGTACCGAAAACCTGATCCCGGGTGACGAGACAGTCGGACTGTGATAGTCGAACGCCCGATGGTCGAGTTTCTGATCAAGCTGCTGCTCGTCGCGCGATCCAAACTGAAATCACGCGCGAGACTCGAGGCCGAAAACATTGTCCTGCGGCGGCAGGTGATCGTACTGAGCCGCAAGGCTCGGTCGCGGGTGCGGCTCCGGAACATCGATCGGCTGATCTTCGTCTGGTTGTGCCGAATGTTCCCCTCGATTCTGAATGCGATCACTGTGGTCAAGCCCGAGACCGTGATCCGGTGGCATCGGCGCGGGTTTTGCGCCTATTGGCACTGGAAATCCAGCCGAGTTAGTGGCCGTCCCAAGATCGACCGCGAGATCCGCGACCTCATCCGACGGATGAGCAAGGAGAACCCACTGTGGGGAGCGCCGCGGATACACGGCGAGTTGATGATGCTCGGCATCGAAGTCGCCCAATCAACCGTGGCGAGGTACATGACCAAGCGTCAGGGGGCGCCCTCCCAGGGTTGGAAGACATTCCTGCGCAATCACGCTGCCGGCATTGCTTCTCTTGATCTTTTCGTGGTGCGAACGATCTCGTTCAAGCTGCTCTACGGCTTGGTCATTCTTCGGCACGCGCGAAGACGATTGGTTAGCATTAGCGTGACGAGCAATCCGACTGCCGAGTGGATTGCAGGTCAGGTAACTGATGCCTTTCCCTGGGACGAAGCGCCGCGTCACTTAATTCGTGACCGCGACGGCGCGTTCGGTCCGGTTTACACCCGCCGAATTCGTGCAATGGAGATCCGCGATCATCCTACCGCACCGCGCTCGCCGTGGCAGAATGGCCATGTCGAGCGGCTCATCGGATCGATACGTCGCGAATCCCTCGACCACCTCATCGTGTTCGGCGAAGCGCACTTGCGGGCTGTCCTGAAGGCTTACGCTTCATATTACAATGAGGTCCGGACCCATCTCTCATTGGAGAAAGATGCTCCAGATTTTCGGCGGACCCAGAAGATCGGCCGCATCGCCGCGATTCCAATCCTTGCAGGGCTGCATCATCAATACATCCGGGTTTAAGTTTTGACCCGGGACACGGCGCAGAACTCCAATGTTTTCAGAGCATACGGAATTATGACCAGCCACAACAGGTCCGCCGCGTCTAAAATGACGGGCCAGAGCTCCGCAACTCGTCGCGGCACACTTCGCTGAACGCACGAAAGGGATCCATCGCGTCGCTGTTCACTATGCCTCGTATGTCGCGAAACGTTATGTTCGGCGCCTCGTACGTTTTGATGATGGTGGACGCAAGGCTTTCTGCGGTTTCGACGATCTTCGGCGACGATAGAACCCGCATCCTGCCGATCAGGGCGTACAGTTTAACGAACTTGGCGATCTGCGCCTCGCTATGTCCTAAAGCATCTCCATACAATTTCGTCGCTTCCTCGATAAAGTCCTTATATAACTCTTCCCGCCTGGCTTTATTGTGCGCCAGTTGCTCCGATCGGGCTTGAGCATTCTGGCTCAGCCATGACGCCCCCAACGACGTCAGGCCGCCTATAAGTGATCCAGCGAGCGCGGCAAACGCGGAAAAGTACTCTGAGTTCATAGTCGCATCCTCATCGGCCACAGGTCAGGTTTTGAGAAGGCACAGCTTCCAGCATCAGATGCGTCAGCCGCTTTTCGCCGCACGGTCGGCTGTAGGCACAGCGGACACTTGGGGCGGATGCTTCTGCTCCGTGGGCCCTGCTTCGGGCTTCTCTCCCTGGCGGATATGCGCCAGCCGCTCGACGATCACAAAGAGGGCGGGAATGAGGAAGATTGCGAAACCCGTGGAGAAGAACATGCCGGTTATGGTGACCGTCCCGATCAGACGGCGGGCTTGGCCGCCGGCGCCCAAAGCGATCCATAAAGGAGACAGGCCGATGATGAAGGCGAAGGAGGTCATGAGAATGGGCCGCAGACGCACGCGGGCGCCCTTGAGCGCCGCCGAGACAATAGACTCGCCCTTCTCCAGCTCGGCTTTGGCAAACTCGACTATCAAGATGGCATTCTTGGCCGACAGACCGATCAGCATTATGAGACCGACCTGGGCATAGACGTCGTTGTCGAGATGGCGTGACCATAGGCCAAAGAATGCGCCACATACGGCGACCGGCACGCTAAGCAGCACGCTGAAGGGCAGCGACCAGCTCTCATAGAGGGCAGCCAGGATCAGAAATACAAACACCAGCGACAGCGCGAAGACTTGAGCCCCACCGCCGGCGACAGCCTGCTGGTAAGACATTCCATTCCAGGCATACCCCATATCACGGGGGAGGGCCTCGTTTGCCAGCTGGTCCACCGCGTCCATCGCTTGGCCGGTGCTGTAGCCGGGAGCCGGCGCCGCGTATATCTCGATGCCGCGGTACTCGTTGAAGCGGGTGGTATATTCGGGCCCGAACGCCCGCTTCATGTCGACCAGCGTCGACAGCGGAACCATCGAGCCCGCGTTGTTTCGGACGTAAAACTGACCAATGTCAGTCGCGCTGATTCGGTACTGCGGCTCCGCTTCCACGAACACCTTCCACACGCGCCCGAAGCGGTTGAACTGGTTGACGTAATAGCCACCAAGCAGGGTCTGCAATGCGCTGTACACGTCTTCGATAGGAACGCCGAGCTTGAACACCTTGTCCTTGTCAACCGCAGCGAACAACTGCGGAACCGCCGGGTCGAACAGGAGGTACATAGGCCCAATCTCGGGCCGTTTTTTCGCCGCGGCAAGGAACTTGCGAGTATTATCCCATAGATAATCGACCGTTTTGCCGGCCCGGTCCTGAACGAAGAAATCGAGACCGCTAGCCTGGCCGATGCCGGGAATCGCCGGCGGCAAGAATGCAAAAGCTTGCGCCTGAGGCAGCGCCGCCAGCTTGCGGTTGAGGTCAGCTACTATCGCTGGGGCTTGCTGAGCAGCGGTCCCCCGCTGGTCGTAGGGCTGCAGTTGACAGAAATAGGTTCCGCTTCGGGGGCTGCTCAACTGGGTGAGTAAGTTTAAGCCGGAGCTCGAGCTATAGTAGCGGATCGCAGGTTCGCTCCTGATGATTTGATCGATTTGCTTCATCGCGGCGTTAGTCCGCTGGAGCGAGGCAGCCGCCGGAAGCTGGACGTTAATTAGAAACCAGCCCTGGTCTTCGTCAGGCAGGAATGATTGCGGCAAAATCTTTCCCAGGCCGCCGGCAAGTACAGCAAAACCCCCTAGTACAACGATCGCCACCACGACCTTACGGATGAGCAGATCGCAGGTCCGGATGTAGCCATTTTGCGCGCGCGCAAAACCCGCGTTGAACATTGCGAAGAAGCGAGCGAGTGGTCCGCGGCCGGTGCTAGTGCTTTTTGGACGCAGCAGAATTGCGCCGAGCGCCGGGCTCAGCGTGAGAGCGTTGAAGCACGAGAGCAGCACGGAAAATGCGATGGTTAGTGCGAACTGGCGGTAAAGCGAGCCCGTTATTCCCGCCATGAATCCGGCCGGGATAAACACCGCGGAGAGCACCAGCGCGATTCCGACCAGCGCCCCGCCCACCTCGTCCATAGCTTCCCGCGCCGCGTCGCTGGGCGACCGTCCCTGCTCGATCTTTGCCTCGATCGCTTCGACCACGACGATAGCGTCGTCCACCACCAGGCCTACCGCCAGCACCAGCCCCAAAAGCGCAAGCGTGTTGACCGTGAACCCTACCGCCGGGAAGAACATGAAAGCTCCTACCAGCGAGACGGGAATAGTAAGCAGCGGGATCAACGTCGCCCGCCAGCTTTGCAAAAAGATGTAGACCACCAGGATCACGAGGCCGATTGCTTCCAGCAGCGTCTTCACGATCTCCCAGGCACCCTCGGTGACGGGGATAGTCGTGTCCAACGTTAGATTGGCTTTCATGTCTGCGGGAAAATGACGCTCGAGTTCGGCCATTTTGGCCTTCGCCAGGTTGGCGGCGGCGAGCGCATTGGAGGCCGGGTTCTGGAAAAGGCCGATGATCGCAGCCGGCGCTCCGTTGAAGGATGCCTGCTCCGTGTAGGTTTCCGCGCCGAGATCAATCCGGCCGACATCCTTTAGCCGTACGAGCGATCCGTCCGGGTTGGCGCGAATAATAATTTCCCCGAACTCCTCCGCCTTCATCAGGCGGCCCTGTGCGCGCACGGTGTAGGTGAGTTGCTGGCCCGGCGGGGCTGGCTCACCTCCGAGCTGGCCCACGGGATTGACCACATTCTGGGCCGCGATCGCATTCTCGAGATCTGCTACCGTCAACTGAAGCTTGGAGAGGACATCTGGTGCGACCCAAATCCGCATCGCATAGTTGGACGCTCCATATAACTGGATCTGGCCGATGCCGGGAATCCGGGCAAGCTCGTCTTTGATATTTATCGCAACGTAGTTGGCCAAAAATGTTGCGTCCCAGGTCCTGTTCGGCGAACTTACCGTAAACACTAGCAACGGGATGCCGACCGTCTGCTGCGTCGTCAGCCCATAGCTGTTGACCTGTGCAGGCAGGCTCGAGGTCGCCTGGGACAGCCGGTTCTGGACTTGAACCTGGTCGATATCGACATCACTGCCAACCTCGAAACTGACCTGCAGCGTCATCGACCCGTCGTTGCCGTTGATGGACTGCATGTAGATCATGCGCTTGGCGCCGTTGACCTGCTCCTCGATCGGGGTGGCGACGGAAGCCTCGACGGTGAGCGCATCCGCGCCGGTATAGATCGCCGTGGTCTGGATCTGAGGCGGCACGATGTCGGGGAACTGCGCGATTGGAAGCCGGAGCGCCATCACTGCACCGGCGATAACGAAGAAGATCGAAATAACGACGGCAACGATCGGGTGATTGATGAAAAACTTCGACACTGCTCTAGCTCTGGGGGCTTGAGGCCGCGCCGGGCGAGGGCGCTTCGCCGGCAGATCCAGGCGTACTCTCCGGTGCAGGCTGGGCGGGCATAACACGCGGTTTCACTTCCATCCCGTCGTGAACCATCTGCAATCCCTCGGTGATGACGCGTTCGTCGGGCGAGACTCCCTTCTCGATGATTCGAAGGCCGCCTGCCTGCTTGCCGATCTCAACGGTGCACATCGTCACTTTGTTGTCCGAGCCCACGACGGCGACCTGGTATTGCCCCTGGGTCTCGAGCACGGCGTTCTGCGGGACGAGCAGTGCGTTATGCCGGACGTCGGTGGGGGCGCGGATCTTCGCGTACTGACCAGGGCGCAGAATATTGTCGGGGTTCGGAAAAGTTGCCTGAAGCTGAATCGTACCGGTCTGGATGTCAACCTGCCGATTGGCGGCGTAAAACTGGCCTGGATGTTGGTAGGTCTGGCCATTGTCCAGAATCATTTGGAATGGCAGCGCCGGCATCGCGACTCCGCTCTCCACCGCGTTAATCCGTGCCGCGAACTGCAGGTAGACCTTCTCGGGGATTGGGAATGTGACTTTGATGGGGTCGAGCTGCGAAACTGTCGTCAGCAGAGTCGTGGTGCTGACCAGGTCGCCGACCTGGGCCTGCGCGATTGCCGCGACGCCATCTATCGGCGAGTAGACCTTGGTCCATCCGAGGTTGAGCCTGGCGTTCTCGACCGCCGCCTCATCGGCCTGCACTTGCGCCGCGCTTCCCCTAAACGCCTGGGTGATGTGGTCGAAAGTCTCCTTAGGAATCACCCGTTGTTTATAGAGCACGGTATCACGGTCAAGGTCCTGTTGATTTTGTTTTAGGGTCGCTTGTGCCTCGGCGAGTGTGCCGAGCGCCTGGTCGAGCCCGGCCTTATACTGGCGATCGTCGATCTCGAACAGCAGTTGATTGGCGTGCACGTGCGAGCCGTCTCGGTAATCCTGCTTCAGTAAATAGCCGGAGATTTTTGGATAGATCTCGGCGTTGACGAACCCAACGGTGGTGCCGACAAAATCCGAGTACGATGTCACGTCCTGCTGGATGACCGACGTCACGACAACCTCTGGGGTGGGCGCCAGCGCGGGGGTCCCCTTCTTGCAGCCGATCGCAGCCAGCGACAACGTTACCGCGAAACCCGCGTAGAAGAGCCTCATAGCTATCCTCTGCCGCTCGCGAGCATGGCGCAAACTGATCACTGTCAGGCGCGAGCTGCAAGCTTCGACCTTGATGATGCGCACACCCAAGTCGTTGAAGATCG
Source organism: Binataceae bacterium (SeqCode) (assembly GCA_963803045.1). Classification (GTDB taxonomy): domain Bacteria; phylum Desulfobacterota; class Binatia; order Binatales; family Binataceae; genus Binatus. The sequence continues at coordinate 130,008 of CAWDLC010000036.1, forward strand.
TCGTGCCGAACAGCCCACCAACCATTCCGCGATTTTAGCGTTCTTTCCTTTTGTCTGCGAGAGTTTTTCCCAAAGGGGAAATAGCAGCTTAGCGGATTTTCTTCTACCTAAAGGAACCGGAGAAGCTCAGATTGCCCGCAGCAGCTGATTCATGCTCGCTTCTCTCCGTCGAGAACCGAGTCAGTACCGCTCGCGTAATCGTCCCGTATGGTCAAAGTATTCGTCATTTGGCGCTGGGAGGGTGGTCTCACCTCAGCCGTTGAGCAGCTGGTCAATACTCGACCAGAATAGGAACAAGTTGACTTCTGCAGGCCTCCAAACGCGATCATCACAGCTGGATTTCCAAACGCCTGCCAGAATCCATTCCAAACGCCTGATGGCTGCGCCCATTCGCTTACACTCACCCCGAACAGAATGAAGTTTACCCAAGCGAGCCAGAAATAGGGGATGTCGTTATGTCCAGTGAGCAACTCCGTTTCTTCTTCTGGGGGCTGCTCTTCGATGCCGGCTTGGCTTAAGTAGATGAACCCCGTCACGATGTAAGCCACTTGGAAACCTACATAGACGCCAAGCGGTAAACCCATACGCCACCATGACCAATCGATCGTGCCCAGGAATTTCAATAGGGTTAGTACGGCGGTGAGAAAACCGCACAGGTACAGCCCCGTGGTTTGAATGCCAGAGTCGCTCAACCCTCGCCCTTCAGGCTGCTTGGCGCTGATAGTACCGTAGCAACCCACCGAGTCGTTCGCGGCACTGCACCGCGCCGACACGGGGAATATCGATTGATGCTGGAAACAGCAAGACGTTGCCTATGCCTTGGTGATTGCGCTCGGCATGGTAGTGCGCCACAAATTCGTTCAGCGCTCGCTGCAATGAAGCTTCGCTGAACAGTATCAGCCTGGAGAGACATTCTTCCTTCACCGATCGGCTCGAAGCTGCTCCGGCAAGGCAGCTGCCGGGCCCTCTGGCGAAGGCTGAATCAGGATTTCTGAAGGGACGTCGGATTTTGCGGTCGGAAGCGGGGCCTTGGTCACATGCTTTCCTGCCGCAAGTTTCGCCCAGTAGCCGCGGGGAGGGACGGGAATCTCGAAGCGACTGCAGATCTTGCCCAAGCCGCGTCCGCTGATTCCAAATTCCTCAGCGAGAGAGATCGCCGGTCGCGACCACATCTTCTCGTATAGTTCTTGCCGGGTTAACCGAACTACTTGCTGCTGCATAGACATCCTCCTTTGGACAACACCATGGCTTGGCCGCAAATTGCTTTCGGAGAGAGATCTGCATTCCTCCAGGATCCTGAGTCTTGGAGATGGCTTGGCAAACGCTCAATACGGACATAAGCACATTAATGACGTGAGGGGCCGGTCGGAAAAGCTGGACTTCGGACCATACGAAAACTATGGACTTTTCGCCGCTTTCGGAGTTTTTAGTAGTTGGCATGGGCTTTCGGCCAACCCGCGCCGCGATGAAAACTCATCGGAGGAATTGCCAGCATGGCATCAAAGGGTTTGAGGAATCTGGGTCGGTCGGGGCTGCGGGTGTCGCCGCTTTGCCTGGGGGCGATGAACTTCGGCAACGAGCAGTTTGGCTGCGACGAGAAGGCGTCGATCGCAATCATTCATGCGTATTTGAACGCCGGACACAACTTCATCGACACCGCGAACGTTTACTCTGGCACCAAGTCCGAGACGATCGTGCAAGGCGGTGAAGAACCGGCGCGATGCCGTCGTCATCGCAACGAAGGCGGCGTCGCCGCTCGGACCGGGTCCGTTTGATTCAGGGTCAAGCCGCAAGCACGTCATGAAGGCATGCGAGGACAGTCTGCGCAGGCTCGACACCGACTATATCGATCTCTATCAGATGCATCGATACGACGAGACCACTCCGCTCGAGGAGACGCTCAGCACGCTGAACGACTTGGTCCACCAGGGCGAAGTGCGTTACATCGGCGTGTCGAACTGGAGCGCGTCGCAGATCGTGGAGGCCTGCTCGATCATCGCTGCGAGGGGTTGGGAGCCGCTGGTGAGCCTGCAGCCGCAGTACAGTATTCTGACCCGCGATATTGAAGTCGAGATCCTGCCTGCTTGCCGCAAGTTCGGGCTCGGCGTGATTCCGTGGAGCCCGCTGGCCGGCGGCATGCTGACCGGCAAGTACAAGGCCGGCGAAGAACCGCGACAGGGCACGCGGTTCGCGGCGCCGGGAGCGTTTCAGCGCATATGGCGCACGCGCGCGCTAAACGAGCGCAATCATGCCATCGTCTCGGTGGTGCTAGAAGAAGCCGGCAAGCTCGATGTGTCGCCGATCGCGCTTGCACTCGCGTGGAACTTGGCGCGTCCGGGCATCGTCGCACCGATCATTGGGCCGAAATCCGAACAGCAACTAAAGGAAAACCTGGCTGCGCTCGACGTTGTGCTTCCCAACGACACCGTTGAGCGGATCGACGCGGCCAGCGAACCGCACCTGCCGTATCCGCACGACTTTATGCGGATGGCGCGGCAACTGACGGCGATGATGGTGCAGAACTCGCAGGCGAAGAGCTAGCCGATCGCGGTATACATCGCTTCGACTTATAATCCTGCGTTGTGCCTGCCAAAAGCTCCGAAAGTGGCGGGCAACAGCCGAGATGATGGATCGCTCGAGCTTAAGCCTGCCGGCGATATTGCGTCGGTGGATCCAAAAATTCCTGACTTTCCGGCACGTTCGGAGTTTTTGGTAGCGACAGGGTTCGGGGCAAGGCGCAGCGTGCCGAGACGATGAAGTTCCTGCGATCGCATGGTCTCTACTACACCTCGATCGATGCGCCCGAAGACAACTCGATCGTACCCTCATTTGTCGAAGCGACCGGGGACTAGGTGTACATGCGCTTTCACGGCAGGAATCGCGACAACTGGTTCAAACGGAACATCACGCCCGCCGAGCGGTTCAAATATCTGTACTCGGAGCGCGAGCTTCAGTCGCTCGCGCGAGGTCTGCAAAATCTGGAAGAAAGAGGCGTCAAGCGTGCGTATGTGATCTTCAACAACTGCTACCAGAATTTTGGAATCATGAACGCCACCACGATGGCTGCGATTCTTCGTGGCCGCGGACAATAGCCGTCAGCCGGAAAGGTGGCTGTGGCCGGGCCAGACGGAACAAAATGATCAAGGGTATCGCATATCTTGAAGGGAGCATCTCGATTGCGATTCTCGCAGATGACTCAAGTTACGGTCCAGATGAGAATTTTTGGCAAGGACAGACCGGTTTCGTATCTGGCGATGAGAACCTCGGTGCCGCCGGTATAACCACGAACAGGAAAGAGTATGGCCAGTCACGACGTTTGGGATCGAATCGCGCCCGGTGAGGCCATAAGCGGCCCCAGCCTAGAGGTCACCCAGGAGAGTATCCGCGAGTTCGCGGAAGCCTCGCTCGACTTCAACCCGCTCCATCTCGACGACAAATACATGGAGGGGAGCTTCGGCAAGACCCGGTTCGGCGGGATTATCGCGCATGGGATGATGACCTTCGCCCTTATCACGCGCACCATGACCGACTGGCTCGGTCCACGCGGCGCAATCCATCGGCGGCTCGAAACGCGATGGCTAAGGCCGGTGCGCGTGGGCGATACGATCGCCGCGCACGCACGCGTCTCGGCAAAAGTCGCGACCGACAAGGGCCGCTGGCTCCAGTTCGAAGTCGAGGTCAAGAACCAGCGCGGCGAGACCACTGCCACGGGCGATGCGATGGCGGAGTTTCGCGGGACGCCGCGCTTAGCGGCAGCAGGTGGCGGGCCGGCCGCGGGCGTGAGTGGCGCAAGCCGCGCAACGACTGGCACAGAGAGCGTTTTCGATCCGGCCGCCTTCGAGCGCGACTTCTGGAAAAAAGCGGACAAACGCAAGACCTGGGATGAGATTGTCCCGGGCGAACTGCGCAGAACCTTTCCGGTCACGTTGACTGGCGAGGCGATCCAGCGCCTTGCACGTTCGGTGGGTGACCTGAACCCGCTCTATTTCGACGAGAATTACGCCGCGCAATCGCCTTGGTGCGGGCTCATCGCGCCTCCGAGCATCCATATCCTGCTCATGTTCGCGTGCACGCCCGACGACGACTGGATGCGCACGCCGGGAACGATCAATGCGGGGCAGTCATGGTTCTACCACGTCCCGGCGCGTCCCGGGGATACGGTCAGGATGGTGGCGCGCGCGCTCGACCGCTTCATCAGGAAGGAACGCCTGTTCGTGGTCCATGACAACGTCTTTTACAACCAGGCGGGCGAGGTGATCTGCTCGGGCCGCGGCTGGACTATCCGCCCGCGCTAGTGTCCTGAGTTAGACACGGTATACCAAGAAACCGCGAGCGCGGCGGCGTGGCGGATCGGCGCGATTTTTATTTGGCGCGCTTTTCAATCAACTTGCTTCGGATTTCGATGTCGTATGGAAGTGGGGCGCCGGGACACAGTTCCCGCAGCCACTGTCTGCTAACCGGATCAGGAAGTCTCCGAAAGCTGAATACTGAAACGTACACGGCGTATCGTTCGCCGGTCGACGTGTCTTCCGCGAAGTCACGCTTGCATCGGGAACAACGATGTTGAATGAGCGGCTTGCCGGGTTCGATTTCGATCTGACGGCCACTAGCGCTCGACCATTTGTGGCCGTTCCATTCGTCGCGACCCACGGGAATAAAACCTCCGCGCGCCAGAAATTATGCGAGGTGACCGAGGGAACTTTAGTGCGCCGTCCGATCTTATGGCAAGTAGCCTCGAAGCAAATCGATGCGATTCTTCCCCCGGGCGATTTTTTTTCGCGCAGTGGCTCACTCGGCGCCTCACCGAAGAGCAGAAACAGGCGCTGCTCAAGTGGGCTTCGCACGTCGCAGTGCCTGCATATTGACGCGATCAAGTCGAGCCACCTAGCAGCTCGCCGACATGATGCTCGAGCCGTCCCGATAGCGTTGCGGCGCACTTGTCCCGTCAGATGTCTGGCGCTAACGTCGGGCAACGCCATCGCAGCCGGAGAGCCCAACACGCCGATGAGTCAATTCGACATTATCTCCGCCACGTAGGAACCTGACCTGTCGACCGCGATGAAGGTCGTCTATCAGTGGAACTACGGTTCCGAAGTCGAGGAGCTGCGCCGTTTGTACGTCAAGGCCCTGGAGGCGCAGTGGATCGCTGAACGCGACCTCGACTGGGAGCGGCCGATCGATCACATTGCGTTGGCTGCCACGCCGCTCGGAATCGGCTTTCCGGTCGAACAGACCTCGTACTGGCGCTCGCTCAGCGCGGAAACGGTATGGGAGCTGAAGAAACGGATGGCGAGCTTTCGTCTGAGCAACTTTCTGCACGGCGAGCAGGGCGCCCTGATGGTCGCCGCGCAACTGGTGAATGCAGTGCCGCAGGTGCGAACCGAATCACCGTCGAAGCATGCCTTAGGCTCGACACCGGACCGACGGCACCGGAGACACGACATCGGCGATCCCGCGACTGACGTGGAGGATCTCATGACCGAAAAATCGGACCTGATTATCGAGGAGGGTTTACATATGAGCGAATTGGCAAAACGAAGGCTGGGCCGCACGGGCCTTGAAGTTACGACACTGGGCTACGGCGCGATGGAACTGCGAGGGGCACCACGGGGGCCGGAAGTCTCCGATGAGACAGCAGAGAGAGTTCTCAACGCGGTTCTGGACGCTGGCATCAACTTTATTGATACGTCCATCGATTATGGACGCAGCGAAGAATTGATCGGACGTTTCATCGCGCATCGGCGCGCGGAATACTTGCTGGCATCCAAATGTGGTTGCGTGCCCGGGATGCCGGGAGGCTCCGACCACGTTCATACGCCTGAAAATATTCGAACCGGCATCGAGCAGAGCTTGCGCAAGATGAAGACGGACCATCTGGATCTGGTGCAGTTTCATCGGAGCCTCACCCGCAAGGAGTTTGAGGAAACGGGTGCGCTGGAGACGGTCTTGGCGCTCAAGAAAGAAGGCAAGGTGCGCTTCATCGGGGTGTCCGCCACCCTACCCAACCTGCTTGAGCAGATTGATATGGGCGTGTTCGACGAGTTCCAGATTCCGTATTCAGCGCTTCAGCGCGAGCATGAGCAGGCGATCTCTCGGGCCGCGGCGGCCGGTGCCGGAATCGTCATCCGCGGCGGAGTGGCGCGGGGCGCGCCTACCGACTGGGAAGGGCGAACATACCGAATGATGCCGCGGAATACGATGCGCGATCGTTGGCAAGAGGCGCATCTGGACGAATTGGTCAATGGCATGAGCCGCATGGAGTTCATGTTGCGTTTCACCCTTTCCAATCCCGACCTGGACACGACGATTGTAGGAACAAGGGACGTTGGGCATTTGCAAGATAATATTGCTGCCGCTCTTAAGGGGCCGCTTCCCGAGGACGTGCTACAGGAGGCGAAGCGGCGCCTTGCACAAGCAGGTTCTCGTCCAGCCTGATAAGTACGCGTGCCCAGTGAGACGATGCCGTACGGCATCCTGATTCGTGGCGGAGCGGTGTACGACGGCAGCGGCGGGCCGGCCGAGTTCGCCATGCTTAGAGGACAGGAAACGCAACCGCCCGAAGAGGGCCAAAACCACGACCGACTCCACTTATGATCTGACGGGCATCGGGGAGCAGGCCAGTGGCGCTTCATTGAATGCGGCGATACTGTCGTCCGCATGCTGAGGCATCTCCCTGCCCGCGCGTATCAACATCGCCGGGAGTCCGACCGATGCGGTCGAGGGTGCCTACGCAACCATCTCCGCAGCTGTTGACCGGCGCGGCGGTGCGCGCATCCGAGCGGCGGACGGGCTGGAGTTTTGCCGTGCAGCGGGAGAGACGGCCAGCTTTCCGCGCCAGCGCATCGCCGACGCGCGGGGCTTTGACATCGAAGCGGCTGCGGTCAATGCGTTGCTCCGCTACGTCCCAGACTTTGGCCCCCGGCTGCGCGAACGTGGTGCGGCGATCAGCACATGGACCGACATCCCCGCATCCAGCGGCTTGGCCGGCTCCTCGGTTCTGTTGCTTGCCGTCCTGGGGGTGCTGCGCGCGTTTTACGCGCTCGATCAGCGGCGTTGTAACGACTACGTGCTTGCTGAGATCGCGCAACGCGCCGAGGAGCAGGAGATGGGCATCGTCTGTGGTTTCGCCGATCGCTACGTGCCGCTCTTCGGGGGCATCGCCTACCTCAGCTACCATGGCAAGCTCTGGCATGCGCCTGTGGGCGAGGAACCGTTCGCGACCTACAAGCCCCTCGGCCGCTGGGCGCCGCCGTTGCGCTTCTGCATTGCGACCACCGGCGTGCAGCGTAATTCGGGCAGAACGCACGCGCCGATGCGCGCCCGCTACCTCGACGAACGCCGACGCGGCAGCGGGCCGTTGCTGCAGCTCGCACGCCAGCTCGGCGAGACGGCGTGGCGAGGAAAAATCGCGCTGCTCGCCGGCGACCTGAACGAGTTTGGCGCGCAGATCACACGCAACCAAGAGCTGATCGATACCATGATGCATATTTGCGGTTTTCCCAGTGGCGCGGGTGCGGAGGTGCGCGCGCTGATCGCGGCCGCGCATGACGCCGGCGCCCTCGGCGCGAAGCTGACCGGTGCCGGCGGTGGTGGGGGTATTTTCGCCTTGCCAGCGCCGGGACAGGAGCAGGCGCTGGCCGAGGCGCTGCGCGTCGCCTCGCAACGCGCGGGGCTCACGCGCAGCGAGGTCTTTGTGGTGCCCGTCAGCGAGACAGGCTGGATAATGGAAGCGTGACGATGGGACGGTTGCGAGGCGGCAGTGCGACAACCGTAGTAGCCTGTCGGATGGAACTGACGCCGACCGCAGGTCCATGGCGCTAACGGCCGTCATCCTCGCCGCTGGCGCCGGTACGCGGCTCGGCGCGCTCGGCACGCGCTATTCGAAGCCGATGTCACCCATCGCCGGCCAGCCGCTGATCGGTTGGCTCGTGACCCGCCTGCGGGCCGCCGGTGTTGAGCGGCTGGTTGTCGTGGGGCACGCGGCCGACGGGCACTTGCGCGACTACCTGCACGATGCGCAGCGCGACGCGCAGCTGGTCATCCAATCCGAGCGCCGCGGCATCGCCGACGCCCTGCGTCTGGCGCTGCCGCTGGTCGAAGAGGAAGCCGGCTACCTGGCCTGTGCCTGCGATAGCCTCTTCGATCCAAACGACGTCGCGCAGCTGGTCGCGTGCGGTCGGACACAGCTCAACACCGCGGTGGTCGGCGTTCTCGATATGGGACGTGCAGCAACAACCAATCGTAGCGCGGTACTGCTCGACGGTGATCGCGTGAAGCAGATCGTTGAGAAGCCGGCACCCGGAAGCGTGGCGTCGGGCAGCGTCGCACTGCCGGTGTACTGGCTCCCATCTGCCATGAGCAGCTACATCCAGCATGTCCACCCGCTGGGGACGGAACGCTACATCTCCACCGCGCTGAACGACTTCGTCGCAGCGGGTGGCACGGTGCTCGCCGTTCGTATGCGCTGCCGGCTCGAAGTAACAACCGCCGCGGACGTCGAACACGCCGAAACGGTCCTTTGCGGCAACCGCGGCGAGTCGAAGCAATGACCACCGATGTTTCGCTCAGCGCGGCTCGCCGACTCGCGCTCCACTTTGACGGGACGTCCCACTTTCGTCTCGCGTGGGACGAGCCCGACTGGCTGGGACCAATCGGATTCATGCTGGCGGCCGCTCCAGCGCTGGCGGACGCATCGCCGCCGCGCCTCGAGCCATTCGGCGGCAGCGATGATCTAGGCGCCTATCACGGTTTCGGCGTGGCGTGGGACGGGTTGGCCGTCCCACTGCGGACGAAGGTGCGCGCGTATGCCGATGTGCCGCTGCTGGTGTTTCGACTGGAAGCGCTCGATCGCCTCGGTCAGCTGACCACCGGGAGCTTCGAGCAACCGTCGGTGAGCTGGCCGGCCTTCCAGCCCCGAGAACGGATGACCGGCGGCGTGCCCGCCGGCACGCGATCCTATGGCCATCAGTACAGCGAGTTCGCCCTACCCGTGAGCGGCGACGCAACCTGCGGCGGCTTTTTCTTGGCGCCGCACCGTCCGGCAGTGGTCGCGCCGTTGCTGTTCATCGCGCCGGACGGTCGCACGCTGTTGCTGGCGCCGCTCGATCAGTTCCATGAGCAGGTGATCGCCGTGCCCCGCGACGGCAGCGGCGTGCGCTGTGGCTGGCACGGCGATCTGCATGAGGTGCCCGCCGGATTCGCGACCGAAGTGGCGATCTGGGCCGGCGATGGCCCGCGCGTGCTGCTCGACGCATGGGCACAGCTCCTATGCCGTCGCCACGGAACGCAGCGGCCGTCGCGCTATGCGGACGATCTCCTGGGCAAGCTTTCCTATTGGACTGACAACGGGTCTGTCTACTACTACCGCACCGAAGCGGGTTGCGATTACACCATGACGCTCGAGCGCGTCGTCGGCGACTTGCGCGCGCGGGACATCCCGGCGCGTTCCGTGCAACTTGACTCGTGGTTCTACCCGCACCAGCATCTGCGTCCGGTCAGTGACGACGGAGCCCCCTTGGTGCCGCCGAGCGGGATGATGAGGTGGGAACCGCGCCGCGACCTCTTTCCCGATGGGATCGGCGGTCTGCGCCAGGCGCTCGGTCTGCCGCTCATCTTGCACAGCCGGCATTTCTCCAACCGGTCGCCGTACTTCGAGCGTCATCCCGCATGGCGCGATGGCGAGTACGCACATCCGCAGGACGGCGAACTTTACGACCTGCTCATGGCGCAGGCCGCGAGCTGGGGCGCTATTACCTACGAGCAAGATTGGATGGTGGAGTCGTTCCTCGGCGTGCGCGGCTTGCGCGAGCAGCCCGGGCGCGCGCGCGCCTGGCAGCAGCAACTCGACCGCGCCGCCGGTGAGCACGGGTTGCATCTTCAATTTTGTATGGCGACGCCCGCGGACTTTTTCGAAACCGTCACGCTGCGCAACGTCGCGTCCATCCGCACCAGCGGCGACTATCGCTATCTGTTCGACAATGGGCTGAATTGGGTCTGGTTTCTGCACACCAACGCCCTGGCGCGGGCGCTTGGTCTTAACCCATTCAAGGACGTCTTTCTGTCCCATGGGCAGACCACCTTCAGTGCGGGCGAGCCGTATGCAGAGGTCGAAGCGTTGCTCGCGGCGCTTAGCACCGGGCCGGTAGGGATCGGCGACCAGCTGGGCTGCAGCAACCGCGACCTCATCATGCGGACGTGCCGCGAAGACGGCCTGCTGGTGAAGCCCGACGTGCCGCTGGCGGCGGTCGACCGTTGTTTCCGCGCCAATGCGTTTTTCGAGCGGGCACCGCTCATCGGCGAGACCTACTCCGCACATCCCGCCGGGCGGTGGACGTACGTCACGACCTTCAACGCCAGCCGCATCAAGGAGCCGCTGCGCTGCCGGGTCGAGCTGGCGGACCTCGGCGCCCTGCAACCGGTCGGGCCGGTGCTCGCGTACGACTGGCGGCGCCGCACATGGAGCCGCTTGGAGCGCGGCGGAGGCTGGGACCTTGAGCTGTCCTTTCAGGACTGGGACTACCGTGTGTTGTGCCCCCTGCTGCCCGGCGACATCGCGGTGTTCGGCGACGTGGCTAAGTATGCGACGGTCGGCGACCGGCGGATTGCGCACATCACGAGCTCGGGCGACAGAGTGTGCTTCGATGTGCTTGGTGCACCCGACACGCCGGTGGACGTCCGCGGGCATTCAGCCAGGCGGCCAGCAACGGTCACCGCAGCGCTTCCAGGTAAGACACGGACGCTCAGCGCAGTGAACGCGGAACTGAGCGGCGAGGACGAAGGCTGGGCATGGGACGCCGCGTCCGGTGCGTGGGTCGTCCGCGTCAGAATTGGACTGGTTGGACACACCCAGGTGTGCATCAGTCTATGATAGATAGTCATTCTGAATGTGAATCGGCATGCCGTTTGAGCCCTGATCGGCGTCGAAGGGTGACACCTGTGCCTCGCCAAAACTCCATCCACCGCACTTTGAGCCGAGAATCGGTGGCCCGCGCTTGGAACGCATCCGTGACTTGTCATTCCTCCTAAGAAAATAAATTCGCCCTTCGCTCCGTGTTAGCCTCACAGGATGGTCTGTGACAGCCGTGCGCACGATCTTCCTGCGAGGGTGGCCAAGGATGATCATCACGTAGAGCAGTCGAAACGATGCGGACGCCACGACGAACATATCGATCGCGGCGATGCTTTCGGCATGCAGAGCACGCGTTTGGCGGGAGCTACAGGGCAGGAATTTGTCGTCCTGCCCGAAAAGCGCAGTAGGCAGGAGCGAGTTTAGGAAGCGTTCTTCTTTTTTTCTGCCCAGCGCTTCTTCATCGCTTCAGAGAGCTTCTTCCGGCCCGCAGCAGTGAGCCCGCCACGTCGCTTGGGCGCAGAGGCCTTACCGGGAGTCTTCCCTATACGCCGCTCTGCCCAGCGTCTTTTCATCGCCTGTGACAAACGACGTCTCCCCGCTGCAGTGATACCGCCACGCCGCCGTTTGGGCGCACCCGCTCTTCGAACAGTACCGCTGACCGCCACCTTCGCATCCTCGAGAAGGGCGGCAATAGCCCGGCCTATCCTGTGTGTGGCGAATTACTGATTTTCCCAGAATCAGCAATTCGCCACACACAGGCAATCGGCTTCCGATGCGATGGTTTCCCTTCACGGGGCCGGGACGAGCCAGCCCGCGGAGCTGCTCGCCTTTTGCGCCGCCTGCTCCGGCGGCAACGATGAATCCCAGAGGCTCGCGACGAAGCGCGCGCCGGTGACGTCGTTGGCGCTCTCCGAGACAAGCCACAGCAGCGGCGCGACCGTAATCTCCGGATCTAGCAGGCGCCGGCGCGCCTCGGGAGGAATCGTGTCCGGCACCATCCCGGTGGCGGTTGCGCCGCCGGGCAGCAATGAATTGACGGTGACGCCGGTCGCGCCAAGGTCCTGCGCCCAGATGATGGTTTCCGATTCGAGCGCCGCTTTCGACGGCCCGTAGGGCGAGAAGCCCGCGCGGCGCATCGTCTGATGGTTCATCGAAATATTGACGATGCGCCCCCAGCGCTGCGCGAGCATCAGCGGCACGGCCGCACGCGCCATCAGGAACGGCCCGTTCACGTTCGTGTCGATGACCATCCGCCAAACTGCCGGATCGGTCTGCCAGAATCTGGTCGGCGTCTCGAAAAAGCGCTCGCTGACGAAGCGCATCCCGCGGCCGGCATTGTTGACCAGGATATGAACCGCGCCGAAGCGGTGCACAGTCTCGTCCACGACGCGCCGGCAGTCGTCTTCATTGGTGACGTCAGCCGTGAGCGCGTGGATCGTTCCCGCCAACTTCAAGTTGGCTGCCTGCTGCGCCACCGCATCGATTTCCCCGCGACTGCGCGCGGCGGTGCTAACCACGTTGGCACCGGCGCGCGCCAATCCGAGCGCCATCGCGCGCCCCAGCCCGCGTCCGCCGCCAGTGACTATTGCCACTCTGCCGGAAAGTTGAGCCATCAGTTTGATTCCCCGCCCGCGCGGGAACTCTCAGCCGCCGCTCTTGTGCTTGATTCAGCCGGCGCGATTGCGCGCGACTGAATTCAGCCACAGCGCCGGCGCGCCTGCTTGCGCATTAGTCCGGGATTTCCGTTTTTCACCTTGTGTGTTGGTTTTCCATAGGCCCAATGCGCCCTGTAGCGCAAGTGTCGAGCGCCCTCGATGCGATCCCGCGCATCGGGGATTTGACCGTCGATGTTCGCCGCCTTGGTCCCGGACACTATCTTCGGGTCTGGTGATCTGCGCCATTGTCGCGCAGTGTAGAAGGGCACGGAGGCGGAATACTATGCCCAATCCCGAACGCGAAGAGTTCAATCGCAAGGTTATCGAGCTGTGCCTACTCAAAACACCAAATGCGTGCGATAGTCGAGCCTTGGAGAAGCTGGAGGGTATTTTCAGTTGGTCGGCCGGCGGGATCGGACGACTCAACCGCGACACCCTTGAATGCAAACCGTCTGGAACGTGCTGACTATACGCTGTACTCGCAAACTGCTGAAACTCCTGCCTCGGGGGTTATTTCACGATAGGCTGTACGAAGAACGATGTGCTCGCGATTCAAGGCACTCCCGATCGCTTCACGGACAACTCGCTGGTGCAAGATGAATTCGAACTGGCAGTTCCGACTCTCGAACAGCCCGACGACAGCTGGTTGTTTGGTTCGACAACATTTTGATGAGCCGTTGTTGGTAGGCTTGAGGAAAGGGCGTCCCGGCCGCTCGTCGAGCTGTTCCGAAGCCATCACTGAGAGCTGTCGTATGGGTGTGACCGGCGGAACAGCGACGCTGCATACTGCAGTACTGGCTGCATATAGGCTGGAAGTACATCTCCCACGTAAATTTCCAGATAATTGACATGTCGGCCGGCGTTGTTCGGCGCCATCCCTTTATCGATTGATCTTCTCAAAGCCAGAGGAGGATTGCCCTCCGCGCCCATAATTTTGCTGGCGATGTCGCCTTGGGAACTGCTGCGCATTTCAAAGCCAGTGATAATCCGTCCGCTGTAACCTTTGATAAAATCGGTGTTGTCAGGCGCTTCGACCGGGGCGTGCCCAGCGTGAAGATCGCTCGACTGAATCGCAAGCCGGTTTCCGAGAACCCGCATTGCCCGGTCGACGATTTCTTGCTTTGCGCGCAGATGTTCTTGTTTTACGCGCAGATGCGCGGGACGACCCCTTTCCCCGGGGCCAAGAATCGGGAGACCCGGAGCAGCCAAAGAAATGCACTGATTGGGAAACGCGTCCGCGTAGAAGTGAAAGGCGTCTTCCCACGCGCCCAGATATTTGGCGGGCGTATAAGAGTCGTTGAGCCATCGCCGATGAGCCGGCGGCGAGTTCGGCAAGGTCATCTCCACGGAAACCGATGTCGGCCCGGCGGCCGCGATCATTCTAAAGGCGGGCGATCCGCCGTACCTTGCGCTCAGTAGTTTCATGAATGTGAACCAACGGTCGAGGTACACGCGATCCCATGGCATCGGGAGCCTCGCGACGGTGCCCTTGCCAGGCCCATATTGTATTTTGAACAGATCGGTCTGCGCCCCTTCGAGCGCCCATGCCGGAGAGAAAAAGCCCGGGAAAATGATGAGATGCACCCATTTCTTCGACGATTCCGCGGCGGCGAACAGTGCATCCAGCTGCGACCAACCCGGTTTTCCTCGGACCGGCTCGATGTCGCGCCAATTGATCTGCACCGCGGCGCCGCTCATGAACGGATTATTCAAAACTTGCAGATTCAAAGATCGATAATTTTTCTCCCCCGACGGCAGAAGGACGACGAGTCCGCTCGGTATCGCGTCTCCCATTGATGCGCACCTGAGCGCCTCGCTGCGTTCGCGGCCCTGATTGGGCTGAGCACGAGCCGGCAAGGTCCATGACAAAAGGCATATGCCAAGCAGAACTCGAACCGCGCACCGAAGCCGTGAAATGCACATGCAGTGCTCTCCTCGTGCAGGTGGGCTAAGGATCGAGAGGTAACGACGCATTTTACCGGGAATTTCCGATTTAACGCCTCCGGGTCGGGGTACTGATAGCTCGCCCGCGCGCTGTAGCGCAAACGGTCGGAGCTTACACGGAGTGTTGGTCCAGGCTGGGCCACGCGGGGTCCGATTCCGGCAAGTGGCTGGTGCTGGAAGTTAATTCAGCCGCCCGCGGCGAGCGCGGCAAACAGATGCTCATGAAGCCTTTTGCGCGGGGCTGCGCGCAGGCGGCAAATCGCCCGTGGACGCCAGGTTTGCTTCATAAAGCTAGCTTTTGCTCGATCGGGTCGCGCGAAGTCGATTCCGGGTGAATTTGGGTTGCGCCGATCTTTTCCTGGAGCAACATTCTTCCTGCTGGCAGGGCCATCAATGCCGATGCCATTATCCTGGCCATGACGTCGGGATCGGTGTTTGCTAGGTCCCAGTGTACGCCAGGCGAGAGACCTCGAGATGAGGAAATCGAAAATGAACCAGTCGAAAATCGACTTGAAGGAGTAGTCGAAATGCGTGTCTTCGTAACCGGTGCTACAGGCTTTATCGGTACTGCAGTTATTCCGGAGCTTATCAACGCCGGCCATAAGGTGATCGGTCTTGCGCGCTCGGATGCGGGCGCCAAGTCGCTGGTCGAGGCTGGCGCGCAGGTGCATCGCGGCGATCTTGAAGACCTCGAAAGCCTGCGCAGTGGAGCTGCCATGTCGGATGGCGTGATTCACCTCGCCTTCAATCACGACTTCTCGAAGTACATGGATAACTGTCAGGCAGACAGGCGCGCTATCGAGGCTCTAGGATCCGTGCTCGCCGGATCGGACAGGCCCTTGGTCGTCACCTCGGGGACCGCTATGGCCCTCACGCCAGGCCGCGCCGCAACCGGAAGACGATCCGCCCACTCCGAGCTCGATCGAGCCCCCGCAGCGCGTCGGAAGAGGCTACAATCGAGATGGTGTCGCGGGGCGTGCGCGCGTCGGTGATGCGCCTGCCGCAGGTCCACAACCGGAACAAGCAAGGCCTCATCACCTACCTGATCGAGTTGGCTCGCGCAAAGGGAGTCTCGGCGTACGTCGACGATGGGCGCAACCGCTGGCCCGCGGCGCACCTGATCGATACTGCGCGGCTCTACCGGCTGGCCCTTGAAAAGGGCGTTGCGGGAGAACGGTTTCACGCCGTCGCCGAAGAGGGCGTGCCGCTTCGAGAGATCGCCGAAGCAGTCGGCCGACGCATCAACGCGCCTGTCGTCTCCAAAACCCCCGAGGAGGCACCCGAGCATTTCGGCTGGCTCGCATTCTTCGTCGTCGGCGACGCGCCGGCCTCGAGCGCGAAAACACAGGATCGCCTGGGATGGCACCCAACACAAACCGGCCTCATCTCCGACCTGGAGCATCCAGAATAATTCGGACCTGCTGAATTAGAGCTTCGATTACGCTGCAGGTTTCGGTTGTCTTTCGGGATGCATAGCCATCAAGGATCTGACGAAGGGTGCCTCTGCGTCGGCCAATATTGCCCGAATTTGGCGAAGCCTATCCGGGCGCGATTTTGCTAGGTCCCGAAACGCCGCAGTGTTCCTAAAACGACACGAAGAGGGCTCGATTGGCGAGGCTCGGCTTCTTCCATCACGCTTCGTGCCAGCTTGGCGATCTCGTGTTGCCCGCGGCATCGGCCAGACGCCTCACAGACCCAAATTCGGGTATCCGCTCCTAGCGGCCTCCGCTAGATCGACTTCCACTCCGAGCGCTTTGGTTGGTTCAGATTCGAAACGGATTCGGGTCTCGTTTCTGCGCCGCAGTGTTCGCAGGTCAGAACCGCCGTCGTGCCTTCAAACCTTGGCTTCACCGATGTAATTTTCCCGCAGTCCTCGCAGAGGTAAGGCCTGTATCTGAATCCAACTGCGCTCATAACAGCGACTTCGTTCATCGCTCCGCAACTTGCACATGAAAGGGCGAACCGAGATCCGTAACCGAACCTGGCTTTGCTTCCTCGCCGCAGAGGGTTCCAAGCCGAGCACGCCTCGCAGTTGAACCCGACAACGCCCTCTTTGTTCCGAGTCAGCTTGTGCATGCGAGCGATCCTAGCGGCCCCCGGTTAAGGAGCGTGAAGCGACCTTCGCGACAGTCCGCGTGACGCCATTGGCGGTGGTGTCGAGCGCCATAGGAATGGCCCTTCTTCGTGCCCTGTTCGCCTTTAGCCGCGCCGGATGTCGCCGTGGCGATGGGGTCGTACTGTCTGAATGCATGTCGTGCTTCTGGGGTGGCTGTGCGGCCACAAAAAAGGGCGCCCATCGCTGGCGGAACTCTTCCCAAGCCGACTTCGTCTCCGTTTCCGGCTCGGGCATCTTCGCGGCATATTCGGCTCCAGTGTCGCCGTTGTGTCGGGGGCTAACGATAGCCTGCGTGCGAGGATTGGCGAGGAAAAACAGTTCACGGCGGTCGAGTCCGAGTACTCCCGCCAGGCGCGTTACAATCTTATCGGAAGGATGGCGTTTGCCTGATTCCAAGAGCCCGACGTATGGCGTGGAGATCTTGCTGCGGCGGGCCACTTTCTCTTGAGTGAGGCCGAGTTGCCGTCTGCGCTCACGAATGACCCGTCCAAAACTGGGTTCCTTGATGCGTGCCATTTGATCCCATTCCTTCCCCCTTATTCGCCGATTCGCCGGGTCCCGCATCGCCCATCAAAAAGGTGAAATTCGACGCTTACAGTTAGTAGCATAAAAACGACTAAAAGGTAAAAGGTGCTGCCGGTGAATTTGCAGGGACGCCTTCAACGGCGCCATACGTTTGCGAATTGCCGAAACGCCGGTCCTTCACAGAGACTGCCTGCACTTCCCGCTTCGCGCGCCGCAGGGTTTTTTCCGCGATCCCCGCCTTTGCGGCCGCGTCGATGACTGTCCTTCGCTGGCCGAACGTAGCGGAAATTAACGAGAACTAGCCCTAGGATGACGAACCGAAACCCGACAGCCGCAGAGGTCATGGCCGGCGTCGCGGCCGAACTGGATTGGAATAACCTAATAGAGGAAATAACGGACGCACTTAGCGCCGAGGCCGGACGCGCAGCGCCCGACGTTCGCGCCCGTTATCAGTCGCGATCGATGCGAAGGTAAAGACGCTTGCGTGCGGCTCTGCCCGTGCAACGTCTTTGAGGTACGCAAATTGAGCAATGACGATGGGCGCGATCTAGCTTTGCGGTCGCGTTTCAAGGTATGGGTCCATGGGAACCGGCAGCATTTGCGATCGGTGCGGGCGAGTGTGACGCTTGACGGCCCCTGGGTCGTCGCATGCGCCCGGACTAGGCTATCAGACTCGAAACGCGCGTTGCGATCTAAGGAGAACAGCAATGTCAATCGCACTTACGCACAGCGGCGCCTCGGTCTACGCATCCGACTCGCCTTCTGACGAGCTGTTGATCGGCACCACCGACGGCGTTGTGACCCTGCAGCGCACGGAGCACCGCCCCGGCTCTGAATGGCGAATTGCCGCGCGTTCGCTTAAGGGTTCGCATATCAGCTCGATAATCTTCCCCGCGCCCGAACTTACACTCGCAGCGATCTATCACGACGGCATTATGATGAGCCGGGACTGGGGCCGAACCTGGGAGCGCCGCGACAACGGCATCTCTGATAACGATGTGCACAGTCTCGGAGCCACGACCTTGAATGGCAGATTACGACTATTTGCCGGAACCGAGCCTGCGCATTTCTACATCAGCGATGACCTTGGTGCCAACTGGCGCGAGAGGCCGTCGCTGCGGTCCGGTGCAGGGGTTGCTCGATGGACTTTCCCCGGTCCGCCGCATCAGGCTCACGTAAAGGTGATCACCGTAGCGCCAGACGATCCGGCAACGATTTACGCCAGCGTCGAACAGGGCGACCTTCTGAGGAGCACCGACGCGGGCGAGACCTGGCGAGAACTCTCCGGCTTCGGCGGAGACTTCGACTACGACGTGCATCGGTTGGTGATCCATCCGAAGGATCCGGTGCGCCTCTATATGATGGGCGGGATGGGACTGTGGGTCAGCGGCGACAGGGGAATACGTTGGGAGCGCCGTGCCGACGAACGCTCGCCAATCGGCGGCTACCCCGATCAGCTCACGTATCTGCCGAGCCGCCCTGAAGTCTTCCTTGCCTCCGGGGCGCGCGGCGGTCCGCCCACTTGGATGCAGACCGGGTTCGCCGGCTCGCGGATCGCAATGAGCCGCGACGGCACGCGCTCGTGGCAAATTCTCGGCAGTGGATTGCCGGCGCCCGATAAGTGGCAATCCGCGATCGAAGCGATGACACTCGAAGAATGGGGCGCGTCGTTCTCGGCATTCGTCGGGACGACCTCGGGTGAGGTCTTCGCGACAGATGACAGTGGCGAAAATTGGTCACTGATCGCAACCGGTCTTGCGCCGATATCGAAAGGACTCCACTATATGGCGCTCCATAGGGCAGCCGGTTCGACTTAGCCCTTCGGCGGGCTCCGTTGTTTCGGCGGCTTGCACACAGGTCGAGTTCGGTTCCGCCTCTCGCCGTCGGAACACGCCTCCACGCCCCGGAACACAGCGCGCTGGGGCCGTCCGCGCGCGTTCCGACGCCCGATTTTACGGCGCGATTCGGCAATGAATGGTAAATTCTTGATCACGCGCTGAACTCATCGACGCCTCAATGCCGGCACGGTGTTTTCGGAAATCAGGCGCTCGATTTCCGCCTTTGCAATCCGGACGCTCCTGCCAAGTCGAATCACCGCGACGGTTCGCCTACCAATCCATAGCCGTACAGTAGGCTCCGCCACGCCAAAAATGGCGGCTACCTCTTTCACTGTGAGTGCGACAATGGTTGGGAACCTACTGCTCTCAATGAACCGCTTGATCTTGTGTGGTCCTTTCACGACAGTGCGCCCCTTACGCTCGAACTTGGTGTCGATCAGCGTTTAAATCTTCTTGAGGTTGGTGGCAACTATGCTCGATTGCAGGTTGGCCATGAACAAAATCCGATCAAAGCTGCTGACGTGTTTACTGTGGATCAGACCTTCTTGTTCCAAGTAAGAGTCAGCGGAAAAGACTGTTCGCCAATAGATATGAACGTCAGGATACGCTTCGGACAGCGGACTCCAGCGGATGTAGCTGACGGCCTTCCCGCACCCGTCGAAGTTGCAATTGTCACGCAACTTTGAGCACGGGTCTGAAGATGCAAACTCCATTTAGGGTGGATTCCCCTTATAGTGATCGACGGCGGCGGGGGCAGAGGCAGGGAGCACAGGGCCGTCGTTGGCGACGAGCGTCGGAGCGGCGGCGGCGGACCGAATCGGCAGAGGGTCGCGGAGTTTAGGAGCGACCAGAGGACCCTTGCGGCAACGCTCACCCAGATCCGGTAAGCCTGAATAGCTCGCAGGCGTCGCCGAGGCCCTTGAGCTGATGGATCCCTGCGGATTTGAACGAGAGCCCCGAACCAGTAAGCAAAAGTTTTGTCGTTGCGGAGACGAGGACTTCGCCTGCCGTCGCGGCACCCGCGACGCGTGCAGCTTCGTGGACAGCAAGGCCTCGAACGTCGCCGCCGACTAATTCGACCTCGCCTGTGTGAATTCCGGCTCGGATAGCGATGCCGAGGTTGCCGACTGACAAACCGATTGCCTGCGCGCATCGAACTGCCCGTGCAGGCCCGTCGAATACGGCAAGGAAGCCATCGCCGGTAGTCTGGATCTCGCGCCCGCGAAACCGGTCAAGCTCCCTACGCGTCTGCTGGTTGTGCTCCGTTAGCAGTTCGCGCCAGGCGGAGTCGCCAAGCCTTCGGAGATGTGAGGTTGAGTCGACTATATCAGTGCAAAGTACGGCCGCGAGTACGCGATCGCCGTCGGTCGGCATGGCGAAAATCCGGGCCGAGGCGAACTCTATCGCCTCAAAAGTCTCGTCGCCGACGACCGTCGCATCGTGACCCGGCGGAATATCGTAAACGTCGTCGACTCCGAATTCGCACACTTCGCCAGCGTCAGTCTCGATGCGTAGGCGACCCGTGAGAACAACACCCTGATGATGGATTTGGCAGGAGTGAGTGTGAGCGATTGGCCCTACATCGCGCGACCATCGCCAGCCGGGCTCCAATGAGAACCGCCCAATGGTCGTATCGTGAAGGGAAACGGTTTCAACCCGCCCGTTAGGAAACCGCCGGACCTGCTCCGGGCGGCGAAGACTCTTTGATTCGAGACGCGGCATTGCTTTCGCCAGAGAGAATTAGTGGGAATTACCGCGTAGCCTCAAGATAGTCGCGCTCACCATAGGGGAAGCCGCCTAGCTGTGTGTCAGTGGCATCGTCGTGCAGAAAGTATGCGCGGACCTCGGCGATCAGACCACCGCGCATGACATACCACTCAGTTCCCCGGTGCATCACGCGCCGCTGTGTGCCCTGTGGTGTGTAGAGAAGGCTCCATTCGCTCACGACTTCGTCACCTTGGGCTATGATACGGTCAACGCGCCAAACGGGATCGAGGAAGTTCTTATATTCCCGCCAGTGCTTGGCGAGATGCTCCGCGCCGCGGATAGGCCTGAAGCGTTCAGACAGAAAGTAGTGGACCACATCAGGGTGCAGGGTACTGAGCAAGACGTCGATATCTCCCGAGTTGCATCCGTCGAAGTCGGATAGACGTGCCGATGAAACCGTGTCGCGCTGCTAGTAGGCGGCACTTTTGCCGAAGCCTTTGACCAAGCGATCAATCTCCTCTTCGGTGAAGCCGGCCAGCAGGCGCGCCTCGCGCGCGATGGTGATACTCGCGTCGATTTCGATTTCCTTGTCGTTGACGCGCTGCTTGATGTGACCGGCCTGTTCGGCCGTCGTGCGGCCGCCGCCGAAGTTGAATAGATCGTCGATGCCGTCCTGGAACGCCTGCGCCCTTTTCAAGCGCTCGGGGTCGCCCTCGGTCAGCTGGCGCATCCACTTCGAGCCCATGCGGACGTGGGTGATCTCGTCGGCGAGCACGTAATCGACCGACCGTTCGATAGTCGAATCGCCCATCTTCTGCGCGATGCGAATGAGTTGCTCGAAGACGTCGCACGCCAGCCCCTCGAGCCCGCGGTTGATTCCCGCTACGCGTGCCGCGGGATCCTCCGCCTGCGTGCATGACCACAGTACCTCGCCTTCGGGGAATTCGCCGTAGTAGGAGCCGACGTACTCGAGCAGCTTCATATAGATCTCGGCGTGGCGCGATTCGTCCCAGACCTGGCGCGCCATATCGAGCTGGAACTCCCACGGCGCGTCGCGAAAGTCGTAGAGCGTGCGGCCGGCCGCTTCCATTGCCTGGAATTCGCCGGCGCAAATGCCATGCATGCGCGACTTCAGGAAGTCATCCTCGTAGGGCATCGCATTGCCGGGCGCCAATCCTTGCTCGCCGCGCGCCTTTCGCAACCGCTGTGCGGGAAGCAGAATATGATCTTCGGGACGCGCCAGCTTGTCGACGGGAATCATTCTTTGCATCGAGGTTGCTCCTTCACTTGGTCCACCCCGACCGTCGTTCGGTCAGGTTCAACGCTTCGCGAACAGTCCACTTACCGTCGTCCTCGCCGAGCCGAAACTGAATCGTGAATGGTGGGGCGTCGGTTCCCGTGAGTCGCGCTTTCAGAAAATAATGACGAGAGATGCGTCCGCGGCCGATTAACTCAAACTTATCATATTTGCCCGGCTTGATCTCATTCGCGATGCGGCCCATATCCTCGCGCGCCTGCTCGGCGGTCATAGCCTCGACGCCCGCCCGGTCGCCGCGCATGAGCGTATTTAGAACACTCTTGGCCGCGGCGAGCATCGCGGCGGGTGGCTCGACTATCTGCGCAATAGGCTGCGGGCCCGTCACATTGCCGCGCTCTCCAAGGTCAGGCATTTTCATTTCGCTCCCTCGCGCTCAGCTGCGGCCGACTTTCCTGTGCGGCTGTTCGGCCTCCGATTCAAAGCCCGTCACTCCGCCCGAAGCACCGAGCAATCCTTCCAGACGCGATTGCCATTGCGCGGCGCGCAGATGCTTTTCCTTCGAGTCGAGCAGCTCGTCGAGCAGCACGCTGCCGCGTTCGACGTGAGCTTTCTCCTCCTCGACCAGCCGTTGCAGAATTCTGAGCGTCGGGGCCTCGTAAACAGGATTCATAGCGGAGACGTGCGAGCTGTAATGAGAGATCAGGTGCGGTTTCAGCACACGGTAGATTCCGACCAGCCGCTCGATGGTGTCCTCCCATTCCTCTTTGTCCTCAATCGTGTTCATGAACGTGACGAAGGCTTCGTTGGGCGGCTTGGAAATCTGCGGCTGCGCGCGAAGTTCGGGCAGCCGCTTGCCCAGAGCGTCGGTATGCAGCGCGTCTTCGTACACCTGCTTGGCCATCTCGAGCTTGACCGCGAGCTCCGGCGTGAGCGCGATCCATCCGGCCATCATGCGCATCATGCGTTCTTCCGCGTAGCGATAATTCTGGATATAGATGACGCTCTGGTGGACGCTGTAAACGCCCTCGAGAGTTCGCCTGTCGTAAAGTGCCATCGCGCAACTCCTCGCTGATCACCGCGCCGCATTCATTTGTCAAGGTTACAGGCGATCGCCGTGGACGACAACGCATCTGCGGCGGTTTCGACCTGCCGCATCCTTATAGATGCTCGATAGATGCTCGCCATATATCCCCGTCGCCGAAGCCTCCACCGGGTGCGAGGAAAAGCCGCGCGGCGCAGGGGCTAAGCCTCCGCGCCGCGCGACGGGAGCGCCTACTTCCACTCCCAGAGCTTGCTCTTCGTGTTCCCCTCAGCGTCCGCCTCGTACTCGAAGACAACAGCGATTGAGTTCAAGCGGCTGAGCTTCGGGGAGTCGCTGTAGAAGTACTGGGCTCCACGATAACTCACTCCTCCTCCGTCGAGGATCTTGCCCGCTCCTTGGGCCTTGAACGTGGCCCGCTCGCCACCTTTGCCCGTGACCACCCCCTGCGCCTCGCCGTAGACGGTCCCGTCCGGCCGGACGGCCGCAGTGTACGTGATTGTGCTTTGGTGCTCGACCCCCAAGAGCTTTCCGCTGCTCTGCAAGCTTACCTCCACCTTGGCACCCCCGTCGGTCGAGAGCACCCTGCGGACCGTTACTTTTCCCTTTTCTTCACCGATCTGTTCGCCTAACATCAGTCTCTCCTTTTCCGTTCGCGCGGACGGGCGGCCCCGTGGAATTTCTCGTTCCCCCTAAAGGTCGCGCGCCGCCACGCAGGTTGTGGGGTGTTCTTCACGCCCGCTGAGGGCGCGCACGCTTCCGAGTGGCGGTCGTCGTGCCACGCGTGCGTGCTGTAGACGCTTCAGCCGGAACTATGGGCGATTCTATTAGCAACATTGCTTATTTGTGTCAAGAATCCTAATGACCATAGGCCAGGATTTCTTTTGAGTGATTGTCAAATGTCGTGAACGGGCCGGTGCCGCTTCCCAAAACTAATCCGCGCGCACGGAAACGCAGGAGCTGGCCAGGACGGCTGGTTTCGGGGCGATGAGTTCGAGGCGTCCGCCCTGGCACGGGCCGGCATGATGAATTTGGGCGCGACTCTGCACTCGGCCCGCGGCCACTGCAACTGCGACCCCAAGCTTGCTGCAGTGGACTTCGGATCGGAAAAGCTGCCCCGGAACGGTCATTTAGCGCTCTGCTTGCGCCGCCTGACACGCAGTCAGCGCGATGCGTCACTCGGCGATCACACTGAGCGGAGCGCAGACTAATTCTTCCAACGTATTGCACCAAAAAGGCGCGTCATCAGGGGTTCAACGCGCGCTGACAATCCTAGTCGCTCAACTCGTCGAGCAGCGCCTTCGCATCTTTCAGGTCGGCGGTGTCGAAACCCTCGGTGAACCAGTTGTAGATTTCGGCGAGCATCGTGCGCGCCTCATCGCGCTTGTCTTGCTTGTCGAGCAAGCGCGCGAGGCTTGTCGTCGCGCGCAGCTCGTATGCTTTCGAGCCGATGCGCCGGGCGGCGGCAATCGCTTCCCGGAAATCTCCGGCTGCCTGAGTTTCGTCGCCGCGCTTCAGATGCAACTCGCCCCGCCACCACAACACATCAGGCAAAAAGATCTGCATGTTCTCCAACGGCGGAGAAGGCTTGCTCGATCGTGGCGAGCGCCTCTTCGATTTACCCGCGCGCGCCTGCGCCTCACTCAGCGCGATGAACAACTGTGGCAAACTCAACCTGGTGCCGAGCGTCGCCAAGGAATCGAGTCCGGCGCGAATCAGCGCGATGCCTTCGTCAGTTCGACCCTGCTCGGCCATCGCCCATCCGCGATAAACCGAGCCCTAAGGCCACAAATTGTGGGAGTTGTTGTTCGCTCGCGAGAGTGGATAGGCGTTCCGCGGCTTCCCGCACGGTGCCGGGCTCGCGAAGGTTCATGTAAAAACCGCTTGCGTTTCCGAGCGAGACCGGCATGCATCCCGGGGCTCTTCAAGCGCTCGGACAAGGAAATGGACTCGCGAATTTTCGCTCGCCCCTGATCGCCGCTCCCCAAATTCCACAACACCACGGCCCATCAGACGACAGCGCGTCGACATGAGGATTCCAAACGTCCCCGGACCAGTCGCTCTCGTTGTATGACGCGATCGCCGCCTCGAAATGTTGCATCGCCTGATGATGAGCCGCTTGAGCGGCGCGAGCGCCGCACTGTATCCCAGTAAGGACTGGAGCATCTCGGCGGCGCTCTCGCGTCCGAGCGGGTCGAGGCGCAACTGGGTGTAGTGGGTCTTGCTGCGAATCAGATCGTCAGCCTCTGGCCTCTTAAATGCCGCGACCGGGGGAGGTTTCCCCACGCACCGTTCCAACAAAGACAAGAACCGAGGATCGTAATCCTCATCGACATGATTGTTGTTCCACAACCCCGGGCCGCGAACCCGCTCCCGGTCGCTGTGCGAGCCGAGCCAGCTGGTAGAGGGCCGATCCGACACTTCGCGGTGATAGTTGCTCAATAATCCAATGCTGTTGCGCTCGATCACGCCTCGGCCGCTCTTCGGTCCTGGAGCGTCGTCTACCCCACTGACTACTTAATCGATGCGATCCGGCAGGTTTCTCTTGTGTTCTCTGTTACAAGCTGCACCGTTATCAGAGATACGCTACTTTGATGATCACCAGATATGGACTCCAAACCAATCCTCGCGGCCGCGACTGCTGGCTCGATCGAGGTAACGCCCGAGCGACCTCAGCCGCACAAGTGGCTGGTCGCGGCGGCGGTGTTGCTCGGCGCGATCCTGACGATTCTAGACGGATCCATCGTCAACGTCGCTCTGCCGTACATGCAGCGAAGCTTTGGCGTTGGTGTCGACCGGATCAGCTGGGTGGTCACCAGTTACCTGGCGGCGGTCAGCGTGATGATTCCGATCAGCGGATGGATCGCGGTGCGGATCGGACGCCGGCGCTACCTGCTGATCTCGGTCGTGCTGTTCGTCGCCGCCTCTGCGCTTTGCGGGCTAGCCCAGAGCATCGGCCAGATGGTGGTGTTCCGCGTGATCCAGGGCGCGGCTGGCGCAGCGATGATGCCGTTGTCACAGGCGATTATGCTCGAAGACGTTCCCGGTTGAGGAGCACACGCTCGCAATGACGACCTTCGGGATCGGAATGATGGCGGCGCCGGTAATCGGTCCGACCCTGGGAGGCTGGATCACCGCGACCTGGAGCTGGCGATGGAACTTCTACATCAACCTGCCGACGGGCGCGTTCGCGGCGTCGATGGTCTCTGCGTACGTACACGATCCGGGCTATCTGCGAGCGCAACGCGGCAGCGGCAAGGTTGACTACGCCGGGATCATACTTATCGTGGCAGCGCTCGGACTGCTCCAGGTCGTGCTGGGACGCGGCGGACACGACGGTTGGTTTGCCGCCCGGTGGGTCAGGTACGGAGCCGCGCTTTCGGCGCTCTCGATGGTCGTGCTGGTCATTCATGAGCTGCACTTTCCGGAGCCGATAGTGGACCTGCGGATGTTCAAAATCCTGGGATTCTCAATCGCGGTGGTGTTGATTTCACTCCAGGGCCTGGCGCTGTGGACGGTCAACCTTCTGAATCCGTTGTTCCTCGAGAACGTTTTGCACTACGACGCATTGAGAGCCGGGCTCGCGGTTGCGCCGCGCGGACTCGGGGTGGTGGTCGCCCTGCTGACGGTAGGACAATTGTCACGCCGCGGATTCGAGATGCGACCGCTGGTGTGCGCGGGATACCTGGTTGGCGCATACGAAGCGTACCGAATGTCGCAGTGGACGATCGGCGTGCGCGAGAGCGAACTGCTGCTGCCGATCTTTCTCTTCGGTCTCGGGCTGGGCGCGATCTTTCCGGTCGTAACCGCACTCGGCATCGGACAAATCAGCCGTGAGCGAATGGGCTTCGCATCAAGCCTGTTCTCCATGATGATCAACACCGGCGCAGCGGCCGGAATCGCGGTCTCAACCAACCTGCTGACTTCGCGCCACCGGCGCTACGAAGCGCAACTCCTGACAACGCTGTCTGCACCCAGTCATCTTACGAGCATACTGAAGTCGCAGGCCTGGTTATTCGCGTACAATGATGTGTACCGCGTCACCGCGGTTCTGCTGTTGCTTCTCGCGCCCTGGGCTCTCCTGCTGAAGCGTGCGCAGGTCGACGCTGATACGAAGTTGGGTTCGGAGTAGTATTAGGACCCTCGGAGATCCGGATGGCTGCGGCTTTCCGGCCTTGCATTTTGCACAGAGCTTGGCGAGGCCCGCCTCCGCATCCCGCGCGAAAGTTCTCGGCCGAGGGATCGTTCGTCGTGCGTTTTGAACAGCGCATCGAATCACTCGCAAGTCCGGCGGCGGACAGTGCACGGCGTCACCTCTCGGGGGGGCTGGGCGCGCGCCTCGCTGGGGGCTCTTGTTCCAGGCACTGCACGGATTTCCGTGTACGTTCGGCGTAACGCGGTTCTTCAACTCAACTCCGATCCGCGCTTCAGCGAGTCGAGCCTAACTTCGATCCCGTTCCGACGGCCGTTCAGATCGGGCGCTGCGCCTACCCGGCGCCGTGCCGGGCGCCGCGATGCCCAGCGCGCAGAGCGACGATAGTCCTTCGGAAGATCGATGCAGCCGGCCGGCCGGTTCGTCAAATCGAGCTGTGCGATCGCCATGCCGAGGCCGTGATGGCCCGAGAACGCAAGTGCGGCTTCGAGATATTCGATCGCCGCGATTGGCGCGAGTCACCTCGGCCAGCCGCCCAAATTAAGCGCCTGTCCCCGACCGGCGCGAGGACACTGCCCCGTGGGCGCTCGGCCAAATAATCTATCAGGCTCAGTAAAACGGTGAGGAAAGGAGCAGTTCCTGCAAGTAAATCCAAGTCAAGTGAAAGACCTTCGTCGGAGAAGCGACAGGAATGTCCTCGGCCCCGGCGACCACGGCTCCGTTATCGGTGTTCACCGTGCGCGTCGGTGCGATCTGTCGCTGTGTGCCTTCGGTTGCCATCAAAACAGCTTCACCCCGGGTGGCGATTCCGTGATGGCCGATTCTATTAGCAACATTGCTCATTTGTGTCAAGAACCCTAATGACCATAGGCCAGGATTTCTTTTGAGTGATTGTCAAATGTCGTGAATGGGGCGGTTGTCGCTACCGAAAACCCAATCCGAGGTGACGGGCGGGTCGGGCCGTGATACAGGAACGCCGATGGTCGAGTTCCTGACGAAATTCCTGCTCGTCGCGCGATACCGATTGAAGTCACGGGCGAGACTCGAGGCTGAAAATCTGGTTCTGCGGCAACAGGTGATCGTCTTGAGCCGCAAGTCCCGGTCTCGGGTGTGGCTGAGAAACATCGACCGGCTGATCTTGGTCTGGCTGTACCGACTGTTTCCCTCGATTCTGGATGCGATCACAGTGGTCAAGCCGGAGACCGTGATCGGCTGGCATCGGCGCGGCTTTCGCGCCTATTGGCGCTGGAAATCCCGCCGGCGTGGTGGCCGCCCCAGAATCGATCGCGAGATCCGCGATCTCATCCGACGGATGAACAAGGAGAACCCATTGTGGGGAGCACCGCGGATACACAGCGAACTGCTGATGCTCGGCATCGAAGTCGCCCAATCAACCGTAGCGAGGTACATGACCAGGCGTCAGGGGCCACCCTCCCAGGGTTGGAAGACATTCCTGCGTAATCACGCTGCGGGGATCGCGTCTATCGATCTGTTCGTGGTTCGCACTGTCTCGTTCAAGCTGCTCTATGCTCTGGTAATTCTTCGTCACGCCCGAAGGCACTGGTGAGCATCCGTGTGACGAACAATCCGACCGCCGAGTGGATCGCAGGTCAAGTGACTGACGCCTTTCCCTGGGACGAAGCGCCGCGTCACCTGATTCGGGACCGCGACGGCGCATTCGGTCTGGCGTACAGCCGCCGCATTCGTGCGATGGGGATCCGTGATCGCCCCACGGCGCCACGCTCGCCGTGGCAGAACGGGCACGTTGAGCGGCTCATCGGATCGATACGTCGCGAATCTCTCGACCACCTCATCGTGTTTGGCGAAGCGCACTTGCGCGGTGTTCTGAAGGCTTACGCTTCGTACTACAATGAGGTGCGGACCCATCTCTCATTGGATGGAGATGCTCCGGATTTTCGGCCGACGCATAAGATCGGCCGCATCGCAGCGATACCAATCCTCGGCGGGCTGCATCATCAGTATGTCCGGGTTTAGGTTTTGACTAGGCACAACCAATCGAGCCAATGGCGCGGCTTGCCGGCGAGTATTTTTTCAATTTTCTCGCGCGAGCCGGGATAGCCGGCGGGGAGATCGAGATCGCGCCAGTTGATTCGCCGCGCTTCGTCCTGCGGCGGATCCCATGGATGATGGGGATCGGGGAAACTCATCCACACGAACCAGTTGTCGTCGGGATCGAGCGAATCAAGGTATGCGATCGTCCGCGCGGCCACCCAGTCGGTGTGGTAATGCTCGCGCGGAATCGGATTGTACTTCACTTCGGGCGCGCCGGTGTCGCCGCCGGGCAGGGCGCTCAAAATCGGCGCGAAGCCGCTGATCTCGTCGGGATAGTTTTTCTGCAACCACAGCGAATAATGCCATCCGCCGATCGGCGAATGCATCGCCAGTTCCATCCGATCGAAGCCGCGATACGGGCCGGTTGAATTTTTGCGGGCCATCTGGTTCTCGAACCATCGCCCCTGCAAATCGAAAGCGGGCTCGAAATGCGCCTTGCCCAGCAGCGCGGTGCGGTAGCCGCCCTTGTCATGGAGCCACGCGGCGACGCTCGGCGAATCGGGCGGAAGGGCAACACCGTTGGCGACGACGCCGTGGGTGCGCGCGTATTGGCCGGTAATTATGGTGGAGCGGGCCGGCATGCAGACGACATTTTGATTGTGCGCGCGTCGGTAGTTGATTCCGCGGTTGGCGAGCCGGTCGGCGACCGGCGTCTTCGCGATCTTGCCGCCGTTGCACCCCAGCGCGTCGTAGCGCTGCTGATCAGTGGTGATAAAAAGGATATTGCGTCCCATCGGCTTCGACTCCCGTGCGAAAATTAACTGTTTCACTTTTCCCGTTGTCAGCAATAACCTTGGAAAATCATTATACGACTATGCGACTGATTATGTACGGTGCGGCTCTTCCCGCGCGGCCACGAATACCGCAACCGCCAGCACGACAAGCACGACAGCGTTGAAGGGCGCGCCCGGCACTGCTACCGGCAGCGTCCGGTAAAAATATAGATTCGCGACTCCTGCCAGTGTCTCCGCCGTCTGTAGAACCAGCGCGAGCACAACGAGATCCCGCCTGAACGCCAGCACGTAAAGCTGAAAGCCGCCCGCTACGAGCTGGTGAAATCCCATCACCGCGAACAGACTCAGGATGGTCTGGCGCGCGTTGGAAAGATCGAGACCCGCGATCGAATGAGCGCCGCCGTCGGGCGCGAAGGCGTGGATGCAGCCGCGTCCGACATTCGTCAGCATCATCAGCGCCAGCACGACGCGCGGAAAATACCGCATGGCCGCCGTTCACCTGCCGGTCAACGCTGCGAGACGCAGATCAGGAGTTGACCCTCGAGGCCGGCCGTGCGATGCACTCCGATCTCCGCGACTTCGGACGAGGTTGCGATCTTTGCGAAGGCGGCCGCCGACGGATACTCGACGAGCCCCACGACATCCCAGAGGTCTTCGACCTCGCCGACCGGAAGGTACTTCACGTTGCCTGCGAAGAGAAATTTCCCGCCCTCGTGCTCGACGACTTTCTGCATCGCCTCCGCGTAAATTCCATAAGCCTGCGCGCCCGTCAGGTCGGTCTTGCGCCCGTCGGGATACTCCGCCCTGGCGCGGAATTTGAGCAGGTTGAGCATCACGATCGGTTTGGCGATCGGTCGTTTCGGAGCGCCTCGATCTGCTTGCCGGTCGGGTACACTGCGTTTTCGACTTTCATTTTCGTCTGTCTCCTAGAGCGATCCGCGGATGAATTCATCGAGGACTCGCGTCACTTCCTCGGGGCGGTCCTCCTGCAGAAAGTGCCCCGCGCCGGTAATCGTAACGTGGCGCCGTCCCTTGGCGCCCGGCACGCGCTCCTGAAAAATTGTCTCACCGCCTTTTGTGACGGGATCGGAATCTGAAGACGCGGTCAGGAAGGGCTTCTCGAACTTCTCGAGCACCTCCCATGCCTTCTTGTTCTCAGCGACGGAGCCGTGCTCCGGAGTGATCGGCACGAGCGTTGGGAATATCCGCGCGCCGGCCTTGTACGATTCGTCGGGATAGGGCGCGTTGTAGGCGTCGATTTCGGCCGCCGATAGCTTGCGCACCGTGCCCATTCCCACGATATCCCCGACCGGCAGAGTGGGAACCGTCTGGCTGAAGTTGAGCCATTGCTCGAAGCCGGCAGAAAAACCGACGCCGACCGGCAGACCCGTATTCGCCGTCACCACGCGCGCGAATCTGTCCGGGAATGCGGTCACAAGCCGCAGCCCGATTAGTCCGCCCCAGTCCTGGCAGAAGAGCGTAATGTTTTTAAGGTCGAGCGCGGTCAGCCAATCGCTCATCCAGCGGACGTGGCGTTCGTAGGTGTAGTCGGACTTCTCGGCGGGCTTGTCGGAGCGGCCGAAGCCGACCAGATCGGGCGCCACCGCGCGATGCCCCTTCGCGACGAGTCCCGCGACTATCTTGCGATAGAGAAAGCACCACGACGGTTCACCGTGCATGAGCAGCACGGGCGCGGCGCTTGAAGGGCCTTCGTCCAGATAATGAATCCGGATCGCGGTGCCGTCCGAATCCTTCACTTCGCGGTAGTGCGGCTTGAATGGAAAATCGGGCAGGTTGGCAAATCGTTGGTCGGGCATTCTGAGAACTTTCACAAAAGAGCCTCCGTATTCGACGCGCTGTTCCCAGAATAATGTATTGACATAAAAGTCCAGGGTCGGGAAATTGAACGAATGGCCGAGCAGCCGATAAAGCGCGCTGCGCGCGCTGGCACGGTCTTCCAGGGTTATCACATCAAAATCAAGTTGCGTCATTCGGCTACCCGCGGTTTCCATATGCAACCCGCCGCCTTGCGTGATCCTCAAGCGGATTGCGGCGCCGATTTGACGACCTCGACTCGCGTATCGCGGTCGTTAAAGGAAGGCTGTAAGCAAGAGGACATCGGCCTTAGATGGAACTGTCCTCCCGCAAGTTCGACCGGATTCATCGGCGACGGCATCACGATTTGAAATCCCTTGCGGCCCCGGAATTGGAAATTCTCGCATGCGTGGTAGATGATCACCTCGCCGGGCCGCACGGACGGCGATACCTTGGCTTGAATCTCGAATGAGCCGACGTCATTCTTCACTTATACGATGTCGGCATCGGAAATTCCGCGCGTCTTGGCGTCGGCGATGTTCATGTACATCACAGGTTCGTCGCGCTGTTCACGCAGCATTAGGGGATCGTCGCGCCATCCGGCGTGAATGCTCCAGCGCGTGTGACCGCCGCTGAGCACGAGAGGATAGTTGCCGCCAACCAAAGGCGGTTCCTTGTGGGTAGGTAGCTCCTCACCCAGTTCCAGGTAAGTTTCATGATCGATGTAGAACTGGATCCGCCGCATGAGCGTCGGGTAAACCATCTTCTGCTCGGTATGCCAGGTGAACGGGGAAATCGTCTCGTCGGGCTTGATGTCGCAGGCATTGCCAATCGAGTTTTAGGAATTAAGACCGCCGGTTGCCCATGAAGGGACTGGGTCATGGTGGTGATGGACATCTTCACTCGCCGGATTATCGGCTTTGGCCAAGCCGGCCGACAAACAGAGTGCGGACAGGCTCAAGAACCTGCAGCAGCTCTCACACAGCCTCGATGGTCAACTCGCCACGGCGAGCAACGAGACTCTACAAGGCTTTCCCGAAGTTCCGCGAAATCACCGCGCCCGATCCAATCACGACCGCTGGTGCGCAGAAGCTCCTGCGCCCGCGCGAGGCACTAGTCACCTACTTCACCCTCGGTGACCGCGTATTGGCATGGATGGTCCGGGTCGATGCGCCGATCGGCTATCGCGATCTGCCGATCAAGCGATCCAACCTCGACGCCATGGTCGCGCGCCTGCCGCGAGCCTTCTGCCCGACCGGCCTTACGATGTCGCCGACGCCTACGCGCTCTACAAGCTGCTGCTGGAGCCATTCAAACCGGATCTCGCCGGCAAGAAGAACCTGGTCCTGGTACCCGACGCGGCGCTGCTCCCGGTGCCGTTCGCGGCGCTGGTGACCAGCGATCAGGGTCCGGACTACGCGCTGCTCACCGACGGCTACTGCAAGGGCCTCGCGCCGTCGCCGGAGGAACTGAAGCAGCAGTACCCGCGCATCGCGTGGCTTGCGAAGGAGAACTTTGCGCTGAGCGAGCTTCCCTCCGCGACCTCGCTGCGGGTGCTTCGCGGTTTCCAGACCAGGGCGGCGTTGCCGACTGCGCCGACCGAGCCGTTTATCGGCGTGGGCGATCCGGTGCTCGATGGCACTGACCGGTAATGCGCGCGGCGCGATGCTCGCCGTGCGCGGAGTTGAATCGACTGACGACATCCGCAAGCTGCCGCGCCTGCCCGGCACACGCGACGAGCTGATGGCCAATGCGAAAGCGCTCGGCGCCGACCCGTCATCGTCGCTGTTTCTCGGCGTGTAGGCCCAGTAGCGCAGGGGGTGCTAAACGGGGAATAACAGCGTTTTAAGAACGGCCGCCGCGTCAACCACCGGGCGTCAACCGCCACTTGTCAACCGCCGTATGGGTGTCAACCGGTTGACGGGTTGATGCGGAGAGCAGTACGCATCGGACTGCGTCATCCAGCAACCGTTGATTGCTCCTCTTTCACCTGTGTCTCCACGATAAATAGCTTGCACAGATCAAACGTCTTTTGGATCTGGTCGTTTGCTGGAAGCAACTCCGCGAATTTTACCAGGTCGCAATGGAGCAAGAATTCCTTCAGCAGAATCTTATGCCCGTGCGCGAGGACGGCGCTTTGCTGGAGCTCGGCGAGAAACTCTTCCGTCGTCCGTTCCGGGGCGTGCAAGGCGAAGCGATTCTCGATGTAATGGCGGAGGATATCGGAAATTCGAATATAAAACAGCTTCACCTGGCCCTGCTCGATCAAGCGTTCCGCCAGGAGTTGTTCGAGTTCGCGGTACGCCAGCTCATGGGCGGAGATCCTGGCCAGGACCGCGGATTAGACATTCCCTTCGCCGCCGCCAGACGGCCACCCCGCCTCCGCACGATGGGCAATTCATTGCGGCTTCCCGCACTCGGGGCAGAACTTCGCCCGCTCCGGCATCGGCTTGCCTTATTCGATGCAGAACTTCATTCCCGGTCCCGTGCCGCTCGCGTTCGCCGATCCTCCCGGCGCTGCCGCTCCCGGCCGCTCTTGCCCCGGCAGCGATTGTCCCATCATGGCCTGCGCCGATCCCGGCCCGCACCCGAATCCCACGCCCATTCCGGCCGTGCCGCCGCCCGTGTTCTGCGCCGCCTCCTCAAGCGATTCCGCCGTCTCGAACTGCGTCAACCTTCCCAGGTCTCCCGCCATGCTCACGCCAATCTTCTGGTCGATCACCTTCTGCAGGTCGTCGGGCAGCGAGATGCTCTCCACAACAAACTGATCCAGCTTGAGCCCCAGCGCCTCAAAGCTCGGCCTCACGCTGTCGGCGATCTTCGCCGTCATGCCGCCAAGATCCGCAGCCATATCCAGGAACGAAACCTCGCTGCTGGCAAGAATCGCCCGTCATGCGCGCCACAATGGTCGTGCGCAGCTGCCCCTCCAGGTCCGCGGCGAACACGCTTTCCCGCGTCCCCGCCACCTCCGTGAAAAACTTCCTGGGGTCCGCGATGCGGTAGGAATAATTGCCGAAAGCGCGCAGCCGCACGGCGCCAAACTCCTTG
>CAWDLC010000037.1:0-3600 GCA_963803045.1 Binataceae bacterium (SeqCode)
GCCCCACAGCCGATCGCCGTGGGCGCGCCTAAGGCCGCCATCCAGAGCGCGGCGCAGCATTATAATCGCGCGCTGGAGGCGATTCGCGCGGGCGATTGGACGGCGTTTGGCGCGGAGATGAAGCAACTCGGCGACGAGCTGTCAAAGCCGCCCGATTCCGGACATCCGTAGAACTCCACACCTAACCCGTGACGTTCCCGAAACCTGCGTGAGGGTTCGGGATCTGAACTCCGCATTCCTCGCTCTCGCAACAAATTGTTCTTTGCGTAACGGGATGCGCGCCGGATCTGGTCGCGTTCTCTTTAGAGTGGCCCTTTTCCTCTGTCATCCTTTAACCCAGAGGAATTTTGGGGGACGCTCTGAAACAACGCAATCAACTGGCGGTTGTCTCGCCGCGACCGACATCGCGTCAAACATTTTTCAGCGATCGGATCGCCGCTATTGCCGAGCTTGGCGCCGGGACGCTTGGGGCCGAGCGATGTGCGATCGCGGTCCCATCGAGCGCCGGCGCCGACCAAGTGGTGTATGCGCCGCATGGAGATTCACGATGGGACGAGGTGGTGAATGCGGTCCTGGTTGCACTCGATAACCGGCTCGCTGACGCGGGCGCGGGATACGGGTTGAAGCGAGCGCGCCGCGCGCCGGGTTCCATCGAATCGATTGAAAGGGTTGCGCTGAGCTCGCGCGAAATCGACGCAATCGTGCGGGCCGAAAAAATAGACGGGCGGCAAATAGCCGCGTCGGCGTTCACCGAAGGCGTGGGCGCGGTGCGAATCGCGATGGTGGCGCGCGCAGATCGGGGCCGCGGCGAACTTGAAGCATCGCTTGAACTTATGGCGCGCGCCGTTTTCGCCGAGATGGCGCTGGCCGCCGCGCGCGCCTCGCTTGAATTCTGGCGGACCCACGGCGCCGAGAGCGGCCGCCAGGCCGCCGATGCAAAGCGAGAGTTGGTCCGCGAGCGGGCGGCGGCGCATCACCTGGACAAGGCGGTTGCGGCGGCGCGGCGTGGGCGGCCGAACCATCGGTTCAGCCGCTTCGGCGAACTGGTCGCGGGCGGGGCCGGCTTCGACCAATGGGTGGTTGCGGTCGCGGAAGGCGGCGCGTTGACGGTGGCCGCATCTTCGTCCTGGGGGCTGAAGGAATTGGATTTGGGCGAGGCTGACAGCGCGCTCAGGGAAAGTTTCCGGCGCCGTATCGTGATTGCGCGCTGGCGCGATCGCGACGCGGGTATCGTCGATCGCGCCAAACAATCTTCCGAAGACAGGAGGTTCGGCGGTTCGTACGTGTGTATCCCGTTCGAGGCCGGCGCGATCGCGCTGGCCTCGCGCGACGGGCACGCATCCGCATCCAGGGCCGAGGCGATTGTCGAGCGGCTGGCTCCAATCGCATCGAACTGGGTGATGGAGCGGGAGGCCGCGCGGCACAGCCTCCTGGTGCGCCAGCTCGCGCTCAGAATGTTTGCCGCGATCGACGAGGAGCGCGCCAGAATCGCACGCGACCTGCACGACGATCAGGCGCAATTGCTGGCGGCCGCGAAAATTGCGCTCGAGGGCCGGCGCGAGGCGGCGCGCTCGATCTTCAAGCAGGTCGAGGAGGAGTTGCGCCGCAAGACGCGCGAACTTCGTCCTGTCACGATCGGAGACGCTTCGCTCGAAGAGGCAATCGAGCGCGAGTTCGCGCGGCTGAATCGCGCGGGCGTGCAGGCGAAGTTTTTGCACCTGGTTCACGACGGCGCGGCGGAGAAAAAAATCTCGCGCCCGGTCCAGCAACTATGCTTCCAGGTCGTTCGCGAGGCGCTGTCCAATGTGATTCGGCATGCGCGCGCGAAGTCGGTCCAAATCAAGATCGAGAGCACCGATGCGGCCGCGCGCATCTCGGTTACTGACGACGGCTGTGGCATCGGCACCATCAAGGGCGAGGGGACTGGCCTGGCGGGCGTGCGGGAGCGGCTGGAGTTGATGGGCGGGAGCTTGACGGTGGAATCGCGGGCAGGCCGCACGGCAGTCGTCGCCGAAATTCCGGAGTTCGCGTGATGGATAATCACGAGCGGATTCGCGTGCTGCTCGCCGATGACCATCGGATCTTTCGCGAGGCGCTGTGTATGGTGCTCGCGACCGAGTGCGACGTGGTCGCGCAAACATCCGATGGCGAACAGGCCGTCGCGCTGGCCGCGCAACTGAAGCCGCAGGTGGTGGTCATGGACGTCGGGATGCCGGGAATCGGGGGACTTGCCGCGGCGCGTCGAATCGCCAAGGAAGTGCCGGCGTGCAAAGTGCTGGTGCTCAGCCAATACGACGACTATGAATACGTGCTGGAAGCGCTCGGCGAAGCGGGCTGCGCGGGCTACGTGGTCAAGACCGACGCGGCGGCTGAATTGCTGAGCGCGGTGCGGGCAGTCCACTCGGGGCGGCGCTACCTGAGCCCCACGGTTGCGCCGATGGTGCTCGCGCGGCTGCGGATTGGCGCGCCTGCGAACGCGTCGGGCGCGGCGAATCTAACGCGCCGGGAGCGCGAAGTCCTCAAGCTGATAGGCGAGGGCGCGACTACGAAAGAGGTCGCACGACGACTCGGCATCAGCGTTAAGACCGCGCAGGTGCATCGCGACAACCTCAAGCAGAAGCTCGGGCTGCGCTCGACGGCGGCGATGGTGCGATACGCGATCAAGCACAAACTGATTCGCATCGATTGAGCAGGGGGCAGGGGAAATCGGCCCCGCCGCGGGAGAGGGGTTGTTTTCTTTTTGCGCCGCCGGATGCATTCTCCGACTGGACAACAAAACAATCCGCAGCAGGAGCTTAACGGTGGCAGAAATAGGACTTTTCGAGGCAATGTACTCGGCACGGTCGCTCAGGCGATTCAAACCCGATCCGGTTCCTGACGAGGTAATCACCAAGGTGCTCGACGCGGCGATTCGGGCGCCGTCGGGCAGCAACCAACAGAGTTGGGAGTTCGTGGTCATCAAGGACGCGGCGCAGCGCAAAAAGATCGGCGACGTGTATCGCAAGGCCGGCGAAATTATGACGGCGCTCTACACCAATCGCGTCAAGCCTGCGCACATGAACGAGGACGCCTACCGGAAACTGAGGGCGTCGGCGACCTACCTGATCGATCACATGGCCGACGCGCCGGTGCTGTTGATCGCATGCCTGAAGCAGACGGCGCCGGCGGGAGCGCCGCCCAAGCTTCCGCCCGAGGTGGCCACGGCGATGAAAAGGCAGGCGCGGATA
Organism: Binataceae bacterium (SeqCode); assembly: GCA_963803045.1. Taxonomy (GTDB): domain Bacteria; phylum Desulfobacterota; class Binatia; order Binatales; family Binataceae; genus Binatus. The sequence continues at coordinate 3,228 of CAWDLC010000037.1, forward strand.
TCAGGCTCTGAGCATCTATCCCGCCGTGCAGAATATTATCCTCGCCTGTCGCGGACTCGGTCTCGGCACAGTGATAACGACGGTGCACACCTTTTTCGAGGACGAGGTGAAGGCGATAGTGGGGCTGCCGCGCGAAGTGCAGACGTACGCGCTGATGCCGATCGGATATCCGCAGGGGAAGTTCGGACCGATCAGGCGCCGGCCCGTGAGCGAGGTCGCGTACCTGGACAAGTACGGCAATCACTGGAAGAGCTGAGCGCGGCGCGATTTTCAGAGGCGATCGAAGAGGCGTCCGGGTATCACGGCGCTTCGTTTCTTGTCGCGAAGCATCAGTTTGGTTCGTCCCGAAGATCTTCGTTGACTTTGCCGGCAA
>CAWDLC010000038.1:0-54528 GCA_963803045.1 Binataceae bacterium (SeqCode)
TGGAAGGTGCTGTTGGTGACCGTCAGCGTGCCCGATTGTTAAGGATGCCGCCGCCGGCGCGCGCTATTGCCGGAGAAGGTGCTGTTGGTGACCGTCAGCGTGCCGTGCCGCCGTTGTGAGATGCCGCCGCCGTCGTACGCCGCGCTATTGCCGGAGAAGGTGCTGTTGGTGACCGTCAGCGTGCCGCCGTCTGTTGTAGATGCCGCCGCCGCCGGCGGCCGCGCTATTGCCGGAGAAGGTGCTGTTGGTGACCGTCAGCGTGCCGCTGTTGTCGATGCCGCCGCCGTTGCCGGCGTTGACGTACCGTGGGAAATCGTCAATTGGTTCACATTAAGCGTGGCGCCTGAGTTCACGTACAAGACTTGATAAATGCTGGCGCCGTCGACCGTAATAGTCTGCCCAGTGCCGTCGATCATCAACTGTGTTCACGATGGCGGGAAGCGTGCTGCCTAGCGTGATCGTGCCGCTGACGCTGAAATTGATCGTGTCAGTGCCAGTTCCCGCGACGCAGTCACCGCTGGTCGTGTCCGACGCGTTATTGGCGTTGTTGATCGCTTCGCGCAGGGTACAGAACCCATTCCCTGACATGCTTGCCGGTTGGTGATATTGTTCACCGTTATCGTGTTGCCGCTCGCGTGCAGCCGGGAGGCGACGACGGCAGCAATTGCGGCAAAACAGGCCGCACCCAGGATCGCGATCGCGCCGAGTCGTGTTTTCCTGCGTACCTGTTGATTTGCCGAGTCAAACAGAGATACCAGTTAAACGAGACTAATGATTTGGTGACGCAATACTTATGTCAGCGCTTTGGTCACTCTAATTTAACCCGGCTGTCTAGCTTCCATTTGTGACAAAAAGTGACTGGGTGGCGATAGCGCCGGTCGATGCGCCGGGCGCGTTTCAAACGTCGAAAATCACGCGCGACGCCATCCGTCAGGCGATTTTTCGACGGTCAATTGATGGTACGTAACAGCTTTGATCTCTCCGTGAAACGCGTGGCGGGGGCGGGTCGAAAGGTTCGCCGTGAACTGTGACGCGAAGTGCTCGATCGGCTTCCTCGACTGAGGCGTCGCGCCAGATGAATCCTTCCACCATGAAAGAGCTGGAGCAACTCGGTGAGCAGGTCGTGCATAAGTCGGGTCGCGTCGGCCTCGACCACGATCACGCCGCTGCTCGGTTCGGCGGCGCCGGCCACTTCGACCAGCAGGCGGCCATGGCAACGGCGGCGCGACGGAATAACTCGCCGCGCGTGGGCGCCTTCAATTCGATTCCGAGGTCGCCGGTGTGCTCGAACTCGCGAAATAGAACGGCGTCATCCGCCGGCGGCGCATTGTTTTGTCCGACATCAGCCTTTTATCACCGCAAACGGCTTTAGCCTTGCGACCCGACGGCTCATTCCCGCCGCTTCCATAACCTGGACCACCTCGGCGACGTCCTTGTAGGCAAGCGGCATCTCTTCGGCCATGCGGCGCGGCCCGGCGACCTGACGGTGACGCCAAGCGCGGCCATTTCGGCAAAGATGTCGTGGCCGCGAGCTCTTTCTTGGCTGTGTCCGGCTCATCACGCGCCCGGCCCCGTGGCAGGTCGAGCCGAAGGTTTCACTCATCGCGTGTTCGAGCCCAACCAGCAGGAACGAATAGCGGCCCATGTCGCCCGGAATAAGCACCGGTTGGCCGGTCGGGCGCAGCGCGGGCGGGAGGGCCTCGTGACCCGGACCAAAGGCTCGCGTGGCGCCCTTGCGATGGACGCATAGCCGGCGCCGCTTGCCCTCGACAACGTGTTCCTCGAATTTCGCGATGTTGTGGCAGACGTCGTAGATCAGCGAAAAGCCCAGGTCACGTTCGCTGATCGCCAGAGCGCCTGAAGGAAGGCCTGCTCGGCAGGTGCATCATGACTGGCGATTGCACCAGGCGAAATTGGCCGCCGCCGCCATCGCGCCGAGATACGCCTGGCCTTCGGGCGACTTGATCGGCACCGCAGGCGAGCTGGCGGTCGGGCAGTTGGATTCCGTAATTGGCCATCGCTTTGCCGATCGTCTTCGAGATAGTCGTCGCAAGTCTGATGGCCAAGCCCGCGCGAGCCCGAATGGATCAACACCGTGACTTGCCCGATCTCGATGCCGAAGCGTCGTGCGGCCTCGGGATAGTAGATCTCGTCGACGCGGCTGCATTCGAGAAAATGATTGCCCGAGCCGAGCGTGCCCAGTTGTTTGTGCGCCGCGCTTATAGGCGCGGTCGCTGACCGCGTCCGGGTCGGCGCCCGCGAGCCGGCCGCCTTCCTCGGTATGGTCGAGATCGGCTTGGTTCGCGTAGCCGTTCGCCAGCGCCCATCGAGCGCCGTCGCGCAGGCCTCTTCCTTGAGTTCATCGACGGAAGCCCGGGGATCGCGCCTTCCGAGCCGACTCCGGCCGGTATGGTCGCGAAGAACGCGTCGGCCAGCTGATCTAGTCTTGGCTCGACGAAGTCAGCGTCGGAGCTCGGTGCGGGCCAGGCGCACGCCGCAATTGATGTCGTAGCCGACGCCGCCCGGCGAGATGACGCCGTCCTCGGCGTCGAACGCCGCCACGCCGCCGATGGGAAAGCCGTAGCCCCAATGGATGTCGGGCATCGCGAGCGAGTAGCCGACGATCCCCGGCAGGCAGGCGACGTTGGCCACTTGGTTCAGGGCCGGGTCGTCGCGCATATCCTCGATCATCCTCGCGCTGGCATAGATTCGCCCGGGGACCCGCATCGCGCCGTGTTGGGAATCTCCCACAGATAGTCGCTGAGTTTGATCAGGTCCATCATTTCTCGCCTGGCGCGACGGAGAAATCATCCGTTCATGATTTGTTTTCAGCGATCATCGGTGACTCAGAAGTTCGGTCATCGATTCGCCGACATTCAGGCGGCTCACGGTCTCGGCGAGCATCGGCGCCAGGCTTACCACCTGCAGCGGGATCGAACCGTGCTCCGGAGCCGGCAGGCTGTCGGTCACCACGATTCGTTTGAGCGGCAAGGCTGAAAGCCGGCGGATCGCGGGGCCGACCAGCAATGCATGGCTGGCGACTACCGTGATCTCGGGAAAACAACCGGCGGCGATCAGGGCGGCCGCGGCAGCCTCGATCGGTGCCGCCGGTCGATATCATGTCGTCCACGATGATCGGGCCGCGGCCGGCGACCTCGCCAACGATGCCGCGCACTTTTACTTCTTCTCCGCTGATGCGGATCTTGTGAGCGATTGCGATGGCCGGCCCAGCAGTTCGCCGTAACGTTCGGCGAGTTTGACGGCGCCAAAGTCCGGCGCGACGATCACGGTCTTGTCAGTGACCAATTCCTCGATCGCGTTTGCAAAGAGCGATACCGCGCTCAGGTGCTCCAGCGGCATGGCGAAGAAGCCCTCGAGTGAAACGGTGTGAAGATCGAGGGCGACAATTCGCTCGAAGCCGGTGCCGCTTCCAGCAGGTCCGCGATCACTCGTCCGCCAACCGCTTCCCGTCCGTTTGCCCGGCGATCCTGACGCGCATATCCGAAGTACGGAACTACGCCGGTGAGACGGGAGGCGCCCGCCCGGCGGGATGCGTCAGCGAGAAAGAGCAATTCCATCAGGTGACGGTCCACCGGAGGACCGGTCGGCTGAATCACGTAAACATCGCATCCGCGCACGCTTTCTTCTATTTCTGCGTGCAACTCGGTGTCGGGGAAACGGTTGAGAACAGAGCGGCAGACTCGGGTTCCGAGCCTTTGGGCAATCGAGTCGGCAAGCGGCGGGTTTCCGGAGCCGGCTACAACAACGAGATTCATGTCAGTACATCCGCAAATCCAGGTTGCTCATTTGTTATCAGCCTCAACCGTGCCATTGGCAAGGATCGCCGGGGACTTCACGTGGCCGAAGCGGGGAATGAAGTCTAGCATTAGCAGTGATACCGCTGGATACAGCGACGATCCCGATGAATCCCAGAGCCAAATAGCTTACCGTCATGGTAAGCTCGTAACGCTGAGAGCCAATCCTTAATGCTTTACCAGACTATCGAAAAGCCGAAGCAGGGATGGGCGGTCGCCCCGAATCTGCTCGACTACGAGAAAGTCTGCGCAGGATTCTCGTGGGATGCGGCGCGGCGCGAACTCGACGGGCTGCCCGGCGGCCGCGGGCTGAACATCGCGCACGAGGCGGTCGATCGGCACGCGGCCGGCGCGCTCGCCGATCGCCTGGCGCTGCGCTGGCTCGGCAAGGGCGGCGAGACGCGCGATTTCAGCTATGCGCGATCTGCGCCGCTCACCAACCGTTTCGCCAACGTGCTGCGGACGCTGGGCGTCGGCAAGGGCGAGCGGGTGTTCATGCTCGCCGGGCGCGTTCCCGAACTTTACATCAGCGCGCTCGGCGCGCTGAAAAAAGGCAACGTCTTCTGCCCGCTGTTCTCCGCCTTCGGCCCGGAGCCGATCCGCCAGCGGCTCGGCATCGGCGAGGCCGCGTGCTGGTGACCACCGACGCGCTGTACCGGCGCAAGGTCGCCGAGGTGCGCGCCCGCTCCCGGGCTCAAGCACGTGCTGCTGATCGGCAGGCCCGAAGGAGATCGCGCGATTCCCGACACGCTGGATTTCCATCAGCTGATGAGCGAGGCGAGCGAAGATTTCGAGATCCCGCCGACCGATCCCGAGGACCTCGCGCTGCTGCATTTCACCAGCGGCACCACCGGCACGCCCAAGGGCGCGATCCACGTGCACGAGGCGGTCGTCGCGCACTACGTGACCGGCCGCTACGCGCTCGACCTGCATCCGGACGACATCTTCTGGTGCACGGCCGATCCCGGGCTGGGTGACCGGCACGTCCTACGGCATCATCGCGCCGCTTACCACACGGCGTGACCAGCATCGTCGACGAGGCGGAGTTCGACGCCGAGCGCTGGTACGGCATTCTCGCAGAGCAGAAGGTCACCGTCTGGTACACCGCGCCGACCGCGATCCGCATGATGATGAAGGTCGGCGCCGAGGTGATCCGCAAGGCTACGACCTTCGCCGCGCTGCGCTTCATCGCCAGCGTCGGCGAGCCGCTCAATCCCGAGGCGGTGGTCTGGGGGCAGGAGGCGTTCGGCCTGCCGATCCACGACAATTGGTGGCAGACCGAGACCGGCGGCATCATGATCGCCAACTATCGCCGCGATGGACATCAAGCCCGGCTCGATGGGCCGGCCGCTGCCGGGCATCGAGGCCGGCCATCGTGCGGCGTCACGCAGGACGGCACCGTCGAGGCGATCGACGAAGCCGGAGATCGAGGGCGAGCTGGCGCTGCGGCCCGGCTGGCCGTCGATGTTCCGCGGCTACCTGCACGAGGAGGAGCGCTACCGCAAGTGCTTCGCCGGCGGCTGGTACCTGACCGGCGACCTCGCGCAGCGCGACGCCGACGGCTACTTCTGGTTCGTCGGCCGCGCCGACGACGTGATCAAGTCGGCCGGCCACCTGATCGGCCCGTTCGAGGTCGAGAGCGCGCTGATGGAGCATCCGGCGGTCGCCGAGGCCGGCGTGATCGGCAAGCCCGACCCGATGGCCGGCGAGATCGTCAAGGCGTTCGTCGCGCTGAAGCCCGGCTACGACGCCGAGCGACGACGCTGCGCACGCGAGCTGCTCGGCTTCGCGCGCAAGCGGCTCGGGCGCCGCGGTGGCGCCGAAGGAGATCGACTTCCGCGCCAACCTGCCGAAGACCCGCAGCGGCAAGATCATGCGCCGGCTGCTGAAGGCGCGCGAGCTCGGCCTGCCCGAAGGCGACATCTCGACGCTGGAGAGCGAGCGAATGAATCGCAGTCCGACCAGCGTGTCACGTCTGCGCATCCGCAGCATGCTGCTCGCATCTGCTGCGCGAGATGCTGCGCATCCGCCGCTTCGAGGAGAAATGCGCCGAGCTCTACAGCGCGAGAAGATCCGCGGCTTCCTGCACCTCTATATCGGCGAGGAGGCGGTGGCGGTCGGCGTGCATGCAGGCGCTCGACGCCGGAAGACGCGGTCGTCGCCACCTATCGCGAGCACGGCCAGGCGCTGGCGCGCGGCATTCCGGCCGACGTCGATCATGGCCGAGATGTACGGCAAGCACGAGGGCTGCTGCCGCGGCCGCGGCGGCTCGATGCACCTGTTCGACGCGGCGACGCGCTTCTACGGCGGCAACGCGATCGTCGGCGGCGGCCTGCCGCTGGCGGTCGGCATCGCGCTGGCCGACAAGATGCAGGGCCGCGACGCGCGTGACCGCCTGCTTCTTCGGCGAGGCGCGGTGGCCGAGGGCGAGTTCCACGAGTCGCATGAACCTGGCCGCGCTGTGGAAGCTGCCGGTGCTGTTCGTCTGCGAGAACAATCTCTACGCGATGGGCACGGCGCTCGAGCGCGCCGAGGCGCGAGACCGACCTGCGCGTCAAGGCGGCAGCCTACGACATGCCGGCGTGGCCGGTCGACGGCATGGACGTCGTCGCCGTCGAGGCGCGGCGCGCCGCGGCCGTCGAGCGCGGTGCGCTCCGGCGAGCGGCCCGTACTTCCTCGAGTGCCGCACCTACCGCTTCCGCGCGCATTCGATGTTCGACCCGCAGCTCTACCGCGACAAAGCCGAGGTCGAGGCGTGGAAGAAGCGCGACCCGATCGCGACGCTGTTCAGGCGCGTCTGCAGGCACGAAGGCTGCTCGCATGACGACGAGCTCGACGCGCATCGAGGACGAGGTCGCCGCGGAGATCGACGACGCGGTCGCCTTCGCCGAGGCCGGCACCTAGGAGCCGGTCGAGGACCTGACGCGCTTCGTCTACTCGGAGCGGATGCCGGCATGAGCGGCGGCTGCGCATGACCGCCGACGATCACCTATCGCGAGGCGCTGCGCGCAGGCGATCCGCGAGGCGCTGCAGCGCGACCCGCGCGTCTTCCTGATGGGCGAGGACGTCGGCCGCTACGGCGGCTGCTACGCCGTGAGCAAGGGCCTGCTCGAGGAGTTCGGCCCCGAGCGCATCCGCGACACGCCGCTGTCGGAGTCGGCCTTCGTCGGCGCCGGGATCGGCGCGGCGATGGGCGGCATGCGGCCGATCGTCGAGATCATGACGGTCAACTTCAGCCTGCTGGCGCTCGACCAGATCGTCAACAACGCCGCGACGATCCTGCACATGTCGGGCGGCCAGTTCGACGTGCCGCTGGTGATCCGCATGGCGACCGGCGCCGGCCGCCAGCTCGCCGCGCAGCATTCGCACAGCCTCGAAGGCTGGTACGCGCACATTCCCGGCATCAAGGTGCTGGCGCCGGCGACGGTCGAGGATGCGCGCGGCATGCTCTGGCCGGCGCTCGCAGGATCCCGACCCGGTGCTGATCTTCGAGCACGTCATGCTCTACAACATGGAGGGCGAGCTCGCCGGCGGACGCGGGCGCGGTCGACATCGACACAGCCGCGGTGCGCCGGCCCGGGACGCGACGTCAGGCTCATCACCTACGGCGGCACGCTTGTGCAAGACGCTGGAGGCGGCCGAGGCAGCTGGCCGACGAGGGCATCGAGGCCGAGGTGATCGACCTGCGCATGCTGCGCCCGCTCGACACGGCGACGATCCTCGCCTCGGTCGCCGAACGCAGCGCGCGGTGATCGTCGACGAAGGCTGGCGCAGCGGCAGCTCTCCGCCGAGATCAGCGCGCGCATCATGGAGAGGCGCGTTCTACGACCTCGACGCGCCGGTCGCGCGCGTCTGCAGCGCGAGGTGCCGATGCCCTACGCCGCGCACCTGGAGGAGGCGGCGCTGCCGCAGGCGCCGACGATCGTCGCGGCCGCGCGCGCAGCAGTGATGGGCGAGCCGATGGCCGAGTTCCGCATGCCCTCGCTCGGCGCCGACATGGAGGCCGGCACCCTCGTCGAATGGCTGGTCAAGCCCGGCGACGCGGTCAAGCGCGGCGACATCGTCGCCGTGGTCGAGACGAGAAGGGCGCGATCGAGGTCGAGGTGTTCGCAGACCGGGATCGTCGAAGAGATCGTCGTGCCCGAGGGCGAGAAGGTTCCGGTCGGCACGGTGCTGGCTGTGATCCGCACCGATGGTGAGGTTGCCGCCGCCTGCGACCAAGCCGAAGCCCGCCGCCGCGACCGCCGCCGGCAGGCCCGTCGCTCCTCCGCCGCTCGCCGCGGCTGCGCGCTCGCTGGAGAAGCCGTCCGCCGCCCGCGCCGCCGGCGCGCCGCGCCGCCTGCGCGTATCTCCGCTCGCGATGCGCGTGGCGGTGGAACTGGGGTGGATCTCTGCGCGGTCAAAGGCACCGGCCCCGACGGTGCGATCACCAGGGCCGATGTCGAGCGCGCCGCGCAAGCGCCGCGCGCCCGCCGCCGACGGCAACGGCGCCCGCCTAGCGCGCGGCGCCGGCCGTGGAGGCACCCAAGGCTGCGCCCCAGCGCAAGCCGGCCGTCGCGCCGCGGACCGTCATGCGGCGATGCGCAAGGTGATCGCCGCGGCGATGGCGCGCTCCAAGCGCGAGATCCCCCATTACTATCTCGGCACTCAGATCGACATGAGCCGGGCGATGGCCTGGCTGCGGCGGCAGAACCTCAAGCGACCGGTGACCGAGCGGCTGCTCTATTCGGTGCTGCTGCTCAAGGCGGTGGCGCTCTGGCGGCGCATGAGATACCGGAGATCAACGGCTTCTGGATGGACGGGGCGTTCAAAGCCGAGCGACGCAGTTCACGTCGGCGTCGCGATCTCGCTCCGCCAGGGCGGCCTGATCGCGCCGGCGATCCACGATGTCGACAGGAAGGGCCTCGACGAGCTCATGGCGAAGCTGCGCGACCTCGTCAAGCGGGTGCGCGCCGGCGTGCTTGCGCAGCTCGGAGATCGCCGACGCCACGATCACCGTCACCAGCCTGGGCGAGCAGGGCGTCGAGACCGTCTTCGGCGTCATCTATCCGCCGCAGGTTGCGCTGGTCGGCTTCGGCAAGATCGTCGAGCGCCCGTGGGCAGCGACGGATGGTCGGCGCGCGGCCGGTCATGATGGCGAGCCTGGCGGCCGACCATCGCGCCAGCGACGGACATCGAGGCGCTTGTTCCTCGCTGCCATCGAGCGCCTATTGCAGGAGCCGGAAAAGCTATGACCGACGACGAGATAAGGCGCTCTGTCTGCGCGAGCTGCACAAGATCGCGCCCGAGGCCGAGTTGAGCGAAATCGATCCGGCAGTCGATCTGCGCGAGCAAATCGACCTCGACTCGATGGACATCCTGAACCTCGTGATCGCCATTCACGAGGCGACCGGAGTGGATATTCCCGAGGCGGACTATCCGCAAATGACCAGCCTAAATGGCTGTGTTGCGTACCTGCATTCGCGCACCAGCTAGAGAGAAAAGGAAGACGGGAGGGACCGGCCGTAAATTGGCACATCCGATGCGACTTCAGCGCACTGTGTCTCAACACTCGACGCCCAGGACGGTGAATTCAAATGCAGCGCCCCGTTCAAATTACCTCGCGTGATTTTCAATTGACCCCGGCCATGGAGGCGCAGATCCGCGAACGCGCCGACGACCTACAGCTCTACTTCCCGCGGCTCACCGGATGCCACGTCGTGGTCGAGGCTCCGGTTCACCACCATCGCAAAGGAGGCCCGTTCAACGTTCGATGATCTGCGCGTGCCCCGTGCGGAGGTCTCCGTCAACCGGCAGTCGGCCGATGATTTGGCGATCGCGATCAGAGATGCATTCGATGCCGCTCGGCGCCGCCTCGAGGATCATATTCGCGAGCTCGGCGCGACGTCAAAGCGCACGAACTACCGTCGGTTGGCCGCGTTGCCCGCATTTTCCCGAAAGAGGGCTACGGCTTCCTCGAAACGCCGGACAACCGCGAGATCTATTTCCATCGCCACAGTGTCCTCGGCGAGCATTTCGACGATCTGGCGCCCGGAACCGCGGTGCGCTTTGCCGAGGAGGAGGGTGACGAAGGTCCGCAGGCGAGCACCGTCGCGATCGTCGGAGGCAAGCGACCTGGGTGGCCAGGCTTGACCTGTGCGCCGTATGACGCTGCTACGCCGCCGCGGCAGTACGCCAGGCGGCGATGGCGGCCAGGGCCCGTTCCGGCCGCTCGGCCAACTGGGCCAGCCGGCCAAGGTGAACCGCGCCAGTATTGCCGTTCAGCGACAGAAAATCGCCCTCGTTCAGAACCGTTCTCCCGATGCGGCACTGGCGGTGGTCAAGGTCGATTTCCAGCCCCGGGCATGCCACGAGGCACACCTTGCCAAGCTGGCGCGCCACCACCGCCGCATGGGAGGTGCGCCCTCCCGAGCCGGTGAGGATCCCGGCCGCCAAAGCCATGCCCTCGATATCGGTCGTTACCGTTTCCAGCCGCACGAGGATCGACCGGTGTGCCCGCCGCCGTCAGACGCTTCACCGCGTCAGGGTCCAACGCCACGGCGCCGCTCGCTACGCCCATGCCCGCCACTTGCGCCACCGCCAGGGTATCCGGCACCGGCGGGGCGAAACTCGTTTGGACCACGGAGTTCAGGTCGATGCCGGCCAGGCGTGCGAGCGCGTCGGCCGGCGTCAGGAGCCCTTCAGCAACCATGTCCACGGCGATCGCCAGCGCCGCCCAGTCGGTGCGCTTGGCTCGCCGCGTCTGGAGCAGGAACAGCACGCCGGATTGGATCGTGAACTCGAAATCCTGTGCGTCGCCAAACAGCACTTCCAGCTCGCGGGATATCTCGTTCAGCCGCGCCCAGGCGGCTGGCAGCACCAGGCGCAGGCGCTCGCTGTCGAGCAGCTTCTGGCGCCCGGCCACCACATCCTCGCCCTGCGCGTTGAACTGAAAGTCGTAATACAGCTCCCGCGCGCCGGTTGCGGGGTTGCGGGTGAAGGCCACGCCGGCGCCCGACGTGCCGCCGGCATTTCCATACACCATGGTCTGTACGGTCACGGCCGTGCCGGCCTCGTCGCTGATGCCGTTCAATCGGCGGTAGCTGGCTGCCTTCGGCGCAGCCCAGGAGCGGAACACTGCCACCGCGGCCTCCGCGAGCTGCTCGCGAGGATCTGCCGGAAAAACTCTGCCAGTCAGCGTGCGGTAGCAATCCAGCATTGCGGTTGTCAGCGCCCGGAGTTCGCGATGATCGAGCTCCTGCTCGCTCTCCGCCTCGGCCCGCTCCAGCGCCGCCGCTACCAGCGAGTCGAACGGCGCCGTCGGTAAATTCGCTACCACCTCGCCGTAGCCCTGCACCAGCCGGCGGTAGCTGTCCCAGGCGAGCCGCGGATTGCCGGTCAAGCGAATCAGGCCCTCGACGGTGTCCTCGTTCAGGCCGACATCCAACACGGTCTCCATCATTCCCGGCATGGAGACAGCAGCCCCCGAGCGGACGGAGACGAGCAACGGCCGGCGCGTCGCACCAAATCCCAAGCCGGTCGCGGTTTCCAGCTTGGCGATACCCTTGGCCAACGCGTCCTTCAGAACTGGTTCGTCTGCCGCCAGGGGGCGCCGGCCCCAAGCCGTGGGCAGCACGAAAGCAGGCGGCACCGGAAGGCCGATCTCCGCCATGCGCATCAGGTTCCAGGCCTTGTTGCCAACCTCCTGCGCACCGCCCTTCGACGGCGCTGCTCCGGGCAGAATTGGGTAGAACTCAGCCATGGATCACATCCTCAAGCACGTGTTCACGCAGGATAAAGCTCGCGTGCTTCAGCGCGTCCGCGGCCGCCTCAAGCTTGTCGCCGATTGATGTGAACAGATGCAACTGGCGGAAATCCGGCGCGTGCCGGACAGTGATCGCCGCGAGCGCGCGCTCCGCATCGTCGGCCTGATGCTCGAGGGCGGCGATGCGGTCGATGGCCTTCAGGAAGTCTTCGGTCTCGGCATCGCTGGCCGCGCGGCCGATTTGCGTGGCATGGCCCAGCGCCTTGATCCATTCCTGCGACGCTTCCACCAGCAGGTCGGCCAGTATCTGCAATGCCTCCAGCGCCTTGCCCTCAAGCGTGTTCAGAACGAGCAGGAAGGCCGCGTCCTCGAGCTCGTCCGCGGCGTCGTCGGCCTTTTCCAGCAATGGTATGAGCACTGCGTACTCCGGACGGCGGCGGACAGCTTCCCGCATCGCTACGACCAGCTGGTCGGCATCGTGCTCAAACCGGTCGGCGCGCCGGGCGCGTTTATCTGCGCCATTCGGCCCCGCCTTCAGCCCGTCGCGGACCGAGCTGGCGATCTCGAAGATCAGACTGGCGTGGTCGCCAGCGAGGCGCAGTAGCTGTATTCCCTCGTTGCTGAAATGCGTGGCCAGAGTCACCCGGATGCGATCACGAATCAGCCCCTGCGAGAGTCCGTTCAGGAGACCTTCGGTCGCAGTCCGGAAGACGAAGCGCAGGAACTCGACCGCCTCCGCATCGCCGAGCACGTCGCATAGACGGTCGCCGAAATGCATCGACGATCCGGCGGTGGCCTCGATCGACTGGTTGACCAGTCGCGCGCCACCCAGTTCCAGGAAGCCGCGATGTCCGATTTCGGCAACCGCCGCGGAGCGCAACAGCGCCACGCGGTCTGGACCCCGCAAGAACCCCCGCAACTGCTTGCGCGCACGGTTCCAGTCGATGAGGAACACCAGGCGTGAGCCGAGAAATTCGAGATTCGCGCGACAGCCATCGGCATCCGTCGCCTCGATGCGCCCGGTTGCCAGATAGAATGGCGCGCCGGCCAGCGCCGCGGTGCGCTCGCTTTCCCACGTCGCCGAGCGCGGTTTCAGCATGTCCTGGAAGAATGCAAGCCGCTCGGGATGCACATCGGTATAGGTCACGCTGATGGTGTAGTCCTGCACATGGACCACAATCACATGCGCGTCATTGGCGCCGATGTCGTTCTGGATCACCAGTCGGCCGCCAGTGCGAGTCGCGGTCGTGGCCAGGCCCGGATGGGAGAATTTCAGCTTCGCAGTGCGATTAAGCCCGCTCATGAATGCCGCGACTAACGGGCGATCTGCCTCGGCCAGATTGTAGGCGGCGGCGCCGTCCACTGTCTCCTCGGCCAGCTCTGCCTGCATGGCGTTGAGCCGCTTATGCAAATCCATCACCAGCCGATGCAGGCTGTCGGCCCGGTCGGGCCCCATCTGCGTCATTGCAGAAATGGCGTCGGGATCGAGCAGGTCGTCGGCCGCCGCAGGCAGCGCACCAAGCAATCCATCGAGCCGCGCGGCGAGTCCGTCTGGCTTCGTGGCAAGCACGGGCGCGGCCATCAAACGCGTGTCGTCCGCGATGCGCGCAATGATCCGTGTAGCGCCGGCCACGCGGCAGGATTTTCCCATCATGCGCGCTCCAGCCACCGCGCTGTCGAAATCCGGCTCGTCGATGCCGCAGGCGATGCGCTCTCGCTTCAGGGTGGCCGCCGGCCGCTCCGGATGCGCGGCATGGTCCGCGGCCATCTGCAGTAGGGAGAAGGCGTACTTCACCCGGTCATTTGCCGCCAACGCCGCGTTCAGAGACGCCGCGGGCTGCAATTCTTTCTCGCCGATCGCCGCCAGGATCTGCGTCTTCATCTGCGCCCACCTTGTTCCTCAGGCGCCGGAACACCTGCAATGCACTTGTGACGCAAGTGCCATGTTGTGCTGTTGTAGTCTGACAGAGCCGCGCGCTTGCCGCTTAAGTCTAAGCGCGGTGGTGTTCTCTTGGCAATCCGCGATCCGTTACATATGTCGAACCGCTGCCCCGTGCTCGCCGTTTGACCGTAGTCAAAATCCGGTAATAGCCTGAGACCGCCCCGAGCAACCCAATTCTCAATGCGCGCCCTGCTTCGCAAGCGATTTAAGTACCGTCAATGAGGGGGCAAAAAATGCCGCACCCGAAACCGGGGTTGTGAATTCCGTTAGCCGGTCGTGCATCCCATCGCCGGCTGTTCCGAACATCCGACTGAGCATGCGCTCCGGAATATCGAGACTTCGGCAATACGCGACAAAGAACAGGCCGGCCTCCGACACCGTCCCGTAGGGAAAACTGTGCCTCAAGATCTTCAGTTCCTTGCCGTCTTCCTCTATGGTCACCCGCTTGATGTGCGCTGTCGAAGGCGTCGCATCGCCAAGATCCTCGCTGTCGTGTTTCCGGCGGCCGATGACGCGCTCCTGATCTCGTGTATCCAGCGCCATCCACTTGCGCAAATCGTGTACATAGCGCTGTGTGAATACAAAGCTGCCTCCAGCAAAATCGGCATCTTCGCCGCTGATTAGAGCAACCGCTGCCCTTTCGGCGCCCTTCGGGTTCTCGGTACCGTCGATAAACCCGGTCAAGTCGCGACCGTCCAGATAACGAAAGCCATGGACTTCTTCGAGCACCTCGACCGCGGCACCTAGTTCGCGCACCAATTTTACAGCGAGTTCAAAATTTAGATCGTGCCGTCCGGAAACGATGTGGAACAAGATGTCGCCACCGGTCGCGGGGGCACTGCGGCCATCGGCAATAACTGAGCTGAACGCGCGGAGTCCATCTGGTCTCCTTTGTGGTGAAACAAGGTTCCATAAGTCTGATCCGATGCCTACGGCGGAAACCAGCTGGGCTTGCGGATCGAGCGCCGCCAATTCTTCGGTCAATGAAGGGATACGCGCGAGAACGTGTGCCACGGACTGACACTGAGCAACAGTATCGCGCACCCCGAGCACGAGGAATAATGCACTTTCCCGAGGTTCAGGGATGATGGCGCTTTGTGGGTCTGGCACGTCCGCGCTCCGCTTCGGCAAGTCCGACTTCTATCGTTCAAGATGGATAAGAATCAACCGATTGGATAGGAGACCAAGCAGATGATTTGTCGGCCGATGCCGAGATCAGGAACGGAGCAGCTTCGAGCCGAAAAATCCCAGCCAAACGGCCGAGCCCAGGATCCATACGGCAGCTGCCCATCCGACGTGAAGGAAGTACGTGTTACTGGAATCGGCCGCGAGCCTCGCGCATAACGCAGTCAGGAATGCTGCGCCGAGTATGATCACGGCGGGCGGCCTCCCAAGCGCGAGTTGCTCCATGTTGAGATGGCTCATCGCCACGTGAGTGCCTACTCCGAAAGCCATCAGGCTAAAGCCGCCGATAAACAGAATGTGCAGCGCCGGTACGCGATAGTCGGGCCAGAGTCCCGAGACGATCAAGCCGACCGGCATGAGCCAGACCGCCAGCCAGACCAGCTTGCGATGCGCGCCCGGCTTGCCTGGCAGGCGCCACGCCGCGCCTCCGAACCCCAGACCGATCGCAACCACAATCGCTCGCAGGATCGGGCCGCTTCGCTCGAAACCGAGCTGCTCCAACAGCAAGCTGGCGAAGATCGCTGCCCCGGCACAGGCATATGCCAACGCCTTCCACGTTTCGCGAGGCGCGGAGCCGAGGTCGGCGGGAGGAGGTATTCCAGCCATGAGCGGCAAGACCAGACTGCCTACGCCGACTGCCAGGCACAGGAATACGCCCTGCTCGACCAGTAGCACACCCAGATGGCCGGCCGATGGTGCCACCTTGTTCACCTCGGCTGCGGCAATCAAAGCCGCGCCCCCCAGTCCCTGCAGCGCCGCGATAGGCAACAGCACAAAGGCGGCCGGCGGGCGGCGGCCCGCGCCGTTCAGAAAACGACGCAGCGCAAACTGGATGAGCAGTACGAATATCGCGGCGTAAGCGGTTTCGGCGATCAGCCAGTGGTCCGCAATCGCCGCACCCGTGCTGACAACCAGTGCCGCCGCCAGCGCTACCATCTCCATCCTGTCGACCGGCTGCGTCTGTGTACGACGCGGCAGCGCCGTGAGAAGGAAGCCAATGGCAAACGCCATCATGAATGCTTGCATCTGCACCAACCCGTGAAACCTGCACGAGTAGGTCGCGGCGACTCCTGTCGTGTAAAGAAGCCAGTGGCCCACACCGATCCACGCGAGGAATACACCCAGCGGAAAGAAGATGCGAAACGGTTCGCTGCGCCAACGCGAGATGCCTGTGGCTGACGCGGGGGGCATACCGTCCATCTAGCAGCTCGCCGAGAATTGCGGGAGAGCCTTCAAATCGGGGCGGCCGACCCGGCCGCTTCTCTTTTCAATTTCATTGCGATGCCGCTCGAGCTGGCGACTCGACACGCGATCGCGTCGCCGGTCGTGCACGCGTTGCGGGCGAGATCGGTCTGCGTTTTCGGCCATACCGAGAGCGATTCGCAATCTGCCGCGTTGCCGGCTTTGCACGACGAGTAGAGTTTTGCGTAATGCCCGATGAAAAGAACGATCAAATTTGCCGAACACCGCACCGCGCAATCGGGATATATCACCGGACAGTGTATCGGTCGACGTCCGCTTTTATGTGGTGCAGATACAAGAATTGGCGCCTAAAGTGTTTTCGATGAATTGACTATTGGCCGGCGGCGGCTCACGCTGGCGGCGTCAGGTGGACTTAGGTTCATGGCCGACTTTCTCAATCGCGTGCTTGAGTACATAGAAACCGCGCTCGGGCATTTGAGAGCGGCGTTTCACCCGAGCAGGCCGTGGGTTTCGCGCGCCAGGGAGCTGGGCCGCTCGCGCAGGGTCCGCAAAATCGGGTTGATAGTCGTCGCGGCCCTGTTGTTCATTGGCCCGGCGGCTTACCTCGCCGTTCCGCCAGTGCTGCGGCACGTTCTAACGGTGCCCGTCGCCGCCAGCATCCATCGCCAGGTGAGCGTGGGCAAAATCCGCTTCGATCTTTATCGGCTGAAGCTCGACCTCGACCATCTGCACATCGGCGAGCGCGACAGTCCCCAGCCGTTCGTCGATATCGGGCATCTGAGAGTGAAGGCTTCGTGGGCGTCGATTTTCAGATTAGCGCCGGTGATCGGCGAGGTTCTCGTCGAACGGCCGCAAATACACGTCGTTCGAGAGTCGCAGCAGAAATTCAACTTTTCCGATCTGCTCGAGAGCGCACCGGTGCCGGAGAAATCGCAACCGGTGGCGCCGAGCGCGCCGATGCGGTTCGCGGTTTCTAATATTCAACTGCACGACGGCGAAGTGACAATCGACGATCATTTGCTCGGCAAGCAACACAAGGTCGAGAAGATTCAGATCAACGTGCCGTTTATCGCGAACCTGCCTTCCGACGTGGACGTGTTTGTCCAGCCGCTGCTGCAATTGGTGATCGATGGCAGTCCGATGCGGATTGCCGGTGTGGCCAAGCCGTTCAAGGTCTCGCACGACTCCGTGATTGACCTGAAACTGCATCGGCTCGACCTGCCGCTCTACGTCAGCTACGCGCCGATGAAGCTGCCGGTCAAAATTCCGGATGGGACGCTGTCGGCGGATCTGTATGTGCATTTCGTGCAGCAGCAAGCGCAGCCGCTGATTCGCTTGAACGGAACCGTAGCTCTGGATCAGCTCGACGTGCGCGACACCGCGGATGCACCGATCGTCGCGCTGAAACATTTCGAGGTGAAGCTGACCGACGTCGAGCCGCTGGGCGCGGTATTCTATTTGAAATCGATTTGGATCGATGGACTGAACGCGCAGGTCAGGCTCAATCCCGACGGCACCAACAATCTCACGCCGCTCGCGAGCGGCGGTGCGGCGCCGGCGAGCAATCCGGCGCAAGCGCCGGCGCCGGTCGCGGGGCAATCTAACTCCAACTCGGCGGCGAAATCGCCGATGGATTTTCAGTTGGGGTCGTTCGATCTCACGAACAGCGCGGTGGAGGTGCAGGATGACCGCGGGGCGACGCCGGCGGCGGTGGTGGTAGATGCGCTTGGGGTCGGGCTCAAGAATCTTCGGACGATCGGCAACTCACCTGCGACGTTCACCGTGAACGGGAAGATTCGCGGCGGCGGCGCGATCGCCGTCCAGGGCGCGCTGGATCTCGCGCAGTCGCAGGTCACGACCGACGTGTCGGTCGATCAGATCGATCTGCCGGCGCTGCAGCCGTTCGCGCAGTCGGTACTGGCGGCGACAGTGGCGTCGGGCAAGCTGAGCGCAAAGGCCAGCGTGCAGACGCATTTCGCGAGCAATCATTTCAACGTGCACGCGGAGCCGGCGAGCGTCGCGATCGACAATTTCGAGATCGATGGGCCGCGCGAGCGCGAAAAACCGGTACGGTGGAAGAATCTGAGCGTCGCGATCGGACAGTTCGATTTGGCGGCGCATCAGGCGACGGTCACCGAAGTGCGCAGCGACGGGATGCACCTGTTCGTTCGCCGCGAGCGCAACGGGAAATTGAGCCTCGAGTCACTGATGCGCAGCTCCGCGCCACCGCCGCGCAGCAAGCGCTCACCCGCGCGCGAGACGAAGCAAACTGCGCGCAAGGCGAGGCGCGCGGCGCGCAAACCCGTCCAGCCCGCTGCGCCGCCGTCGCAGAATTTTCAATTCCAGGTCGCGTTGGTCGCAATGGAACAGACCGACGCCACCTTCGAGGACGACACCGCGCCGCAACCGGTCATGGTGGCCGTGGCGCCGCTGAATCTGCATCTGAAGGATCTGTCGAGCGATTTCACCAAGCCGATCGCAGTCGAGGTTGACGGCACGCTGAATCGTAAAGGCACTTTCAAAGTTACGGGGACCGCAGCGGTTGCACCGCTCAAGGCCGACCTGCGCGTTGCGGCGAAACGCCTGGACCTGACCTTTGCGGATCCATACGTGAGCAGCAGGCTGAACGCGACGATCCGAAGCGCGAACCTGACGATGGACGGGGCGGTCGGCCTGCAGCAGGCGCGCAATGATTTTATCGTCAGCTACAAAGGCGACGCATCGCTCGGCAGCGTCAGGATGTTCGACAAGCTGACTAATGATCTGTTTTTCAAAATGGCCGCGCTCAACGTGAACAGAATCGATTTCGCGCTCGGCAAAGGTCCGCCGAAGGTACACGTCGGAGAAATTGCGCTGAACGACTTTTATTCGCGGATCATTCTCAACAGCGATGGCAAGTTGAACCTGAAGGACATCACAGCGAGTCCGCAGGAAGCGCCTACGTCGCTGACGCGAGCCACCGGACAGCCGGGCTCGGAGGGAGCGGTCCCAGTTGCGCTGGCGCCGACGCCGGCGGCAGCGCCGAGTCCGGCGGCACCGGCTACTACCGGGGAGCCGATGAACGCCGATATCGAGTTGGGCAAGATCGTGCTCAAAGGCGGCAAAGTCGATTACACGGACAACTTTATCAAGCCCAACTACACGGCGAACCTGAGCGGCATGGAGGGCAAGGTCGGAGCGTTCGGAACGAAATCCACATCGCCGGCGGACGTTTCGCTCGATGGAAAAATCAACGGGAGCGCGCCGATCAACATCGACGGATCGATAAATCCGCTCGCGCCGGCTGCGTTCGTCGATATTAAGGCGAAGGCGGACGGCGTCGAACTGACGGGACTCACACCGTACTCGACCAAATACACCGGCTATCCGATCGTCAAGGGCATGCTGACCGTCGATGTTCATTACCTGCTGGACCAGGGAAAGCTGACGGCCGACAACCACATTTTCATCGATCAACTGACGTTCGGCGATCACGTGGACAGCCCGGACGCGACGAGCTTGCCGATCCGACTCGCCGTTTCACTGCTCAAGAATTCGAAGGGAGAAATCGACGTGCGAGTGCCGGTGTCGGGCTCGCTGTCGGATCCGCAATTCAGCATCGGCAGCGTCATCCTGGGCGCGTTCATGAATCTGATCGTCAAGGCGGCGACGTCGCCATTCACGCTGCTGGCGGCCGCCTTCGGCGGCAGCGGCGCGCAGCAAGACCTTGGCAACATAGAGTTTACGCCGGGCTACGCGACGCTGACGCCGGATAGTCAAAAGAAACTGGATACGGTAGCGGCGGCGTTGCAGGATCGAACCGCGTTGAAACTCAACATTTCGGGGCGTGTCGATCCGCAATTCGACAAGGATGGCTACCGCGAAGCCTCACTGGAACACAGCATCGAGGCGCTCAGGCGCAAGGACGAGGGAGAAAGCGCGGAAGCGAATGCCAAAGCCGCCGCGCTGTCCACGGCGGACTATAACAAGTACCTGGCGCGAGTTTATAGCGCGGGAAAATTTCAGAAGCCGCGCAACTTCATCGGGTTGGCGAAGACGCTGCCGCCGGACGAGATGAAGAAGCTAATCTTCGCCAACACTCCCGCGAGCGATCAGGATCTTCAGCATCTGGCTGACGCGCGCGCCAATGCGGTGCGCGCGTATCTGAGTACGAAACAACTGCAAGCATCCAGGATGTTCATAATCGCGCCGAAGCTGGACGCCAGCGGAATCAAGGATCAGGGCAAGACCACGCGCGTCGATCTATCGCTGGAGTGATGCGCGGAGCGATACAGCGTTGCGCGGTGCTCAGCAATCGGACCAGCTCTTCCGCCGATTCCCCTGCGCTCTCGATCAGCGCCGTATATTTTCCCCGTCGCGCTCCTGGACGAACCGGCCCAACTGGTTCCGGCTTACGCGGCGATGAGCATCGTTGGTGCGTCGCCACTCGAACTGCCGAGCGAATCAAGGCAGCGCATTCGAAGGAACTGCTGGCAATTCCATAAGCCGTGTCATCGGGAACAGATGGCGGCACGGAATCCCCCTCTTCTTGAAAAAAGTGGGCAGTTTGTGGGCACTCTGGGCGATCCGTGGGTTGTGCGAATCGCCGCAAGTGCTTAATAAATAAGGCCCGGAGGGGTGGCCGAGTGGTTGAAGGCACCGGTCTTGAAAACCGGCAGGGATGAAAGTCCCTCGTGGGTTCGAATCCCACCCCCTCCGCACCCCCGATAGCACCGAAGTCCTTCGGGGCGTGGTGCGTCGCCACCGGGAATGACGTTAAGGGCCCGATTTTACGGCATTTTCAGCGCCCGCTATCGGAAGCATCAACAATTCGCCGTGTATCCGCGGCGCGCCCGGAGACCAGATCTTCCGGGTGACCCGAAGGGGGTCAGGAACCAAGGGCCTGCTGATGGCGTTCAAGCTGCTCGACATGGCGCAGCTTCGCTCGCGGCGCCTCGAAAGCGCTCAGCTATTGCCGCTGGTGCGCGGTGGCGTCAAGTTGGTACACGGGGTATAAAACAGGCCGCAATCTGCTAACCAAGAGTGAATTTGAGATGCGATCCAGGGTGGGTCTTGACATAGTAAAACTCGTTTCGAAACGAGTAGGCTTTCTGCCGGTCCTCTTGGTGGTGCTTGCAATGTTGCCTGAAAGCAGTTTCGCGTGGCCTTCGGCTCTGGAGATTCCTTCACTGAACTCAGTCCGCGCACTCCCCGAAGACAACGAGGAAGGAATTTCCTCGCTGACCGAGGGTTGCGATGATTCGCAGCCCTCGACTGCGAACCCTATGGGCGATCGCGACGAAGCCACCGACACGTCAGCGGACTCGGGAAGCGACGCCGCGTCGCCAACCGGGGACGAGGCTCGCCAAGACGGGAGTCTCAACGACGTCGAGGTTCGCGGATCCAAGCTGTCGGACCGCCAACCAGACACGGATTGTGACCGATCAGACGCAGACCAGGGAGAGTCAGACGAAGCGGAAGATCCAATTGAAGATCCAATTAAGGATCTGGACCCAACCCTGGTGAAGCGTTTCGACCTCTACAATGACTCCGAGCACTACCAGAGATTAACCGCTAGCACCTCTCTGGGCGTAACCACGCACGACTTCACTTTGACATTGCGCAAGGACACCGTCTTCGCGAGCGATCGGCTCGGTGCAGAGCGGTCAGAAGCAACGTTGTTCTCGATTCAGAGAGACCTTGGCGAACAGTTCGGGATCGGCGGAGGCTTCGGCACCGTTGCGAACAGCCAATGGACTGATCTGGTGGGTTCGCTTCGCATGCATGCGGATTTTGGTCGTGCGACGATCGAGGCGAGTCTTTCGCGCGACATGCTCGCAAGCTCCGCGCAGGAAATTCGCACGAACATCCGACAGACGGACTTCAGCGTCAGTGCATCAGATCCTTTTACCGATCGTTTCAGCTCTGATGTCGAATTCCAGCACAGAATCTATTCTGACGGAAACAATTCCAACGAATTCGAGTTTTCGCCGGGCTATTCCTTAGCCCTGCCGAACGGCAAGTTGGTGGTGGGTTACACGTTCAACTACCAGGGGTTCGCGAGGAACACCAACAACGGCTATTGGGCGCCGCAGCTCGCTCTTTCGAACGATGCTTCGATAGCGTGGACCTTCGATTGGATCGACACCTACGGCCGCATAGAGCTGTCCGGGGGCCGTGGAATCGTGCGTGTCTCGAGCCCTGAGGCCAATGGCCAGTCGAGCGGCTACGACGCGGGCGCAAAGGCTGTGCTCGGCTTTCGACTGACGCGAAACCTGCTGGTCGAATACTACTGGAGCGGAACTGCGTCGGCACAGTGGAGTTCTACCTCAACCGGCTTGGGGTTGACTTACACCTTTTGAAGTCAGAGGGCACTCACTTGCTGACCAGTCCGGCGGCTGAAAGCAGCCATAGTCGAATACCGAACCCGGTCTTCGACCGTTGCGCGCCGCAACCTCGGCGCGAGATCCGGCACACCCGGGTCGCCATCCTGGTGAGCCTCGCAACTTCGCTGCTCGCGATCGGCGCCCTGATTCACGTCTCTTACGACCGGTTCGTCACCGGGCACGCGACGCTCGCGGTGATCGAGGCCTTCTTCGCCATCAACTTCTCGTTCCTCATGTTCCGGATCATTTCCTATCAATTCAACCGGCTCAGCTATTTCAAGCGCCTGCTGAAGCATCGTCCGTTCGATCGGAACGAACTTGAGTCAATTTACGATTGCGAACGTCCACACTCGCTTGCGATTCTGGTCCCTTCATTCTGCGAAGAGCTGCGGGTCCTGCGAATGACTCTGATGTCGGCGGCACTGAATGAGTATCCGGATCGCCGCGTCATCCTATTGATAGATAACCCGCCGAATCCGTCCGAACCGGCGGCGCAGAAAGAACTGGCTGCAACGCGCGATCTGGTTCGTGAACTGAACGCATTGTTTCTCGGGCAGCAGCGAAAGTATGCCGCCGAGTTGGAGGCCTTCCAGGCGCGGAGCGCCGCCGGTTCGCTCGACTTGAGGCTGGAAAGCCGCCGTGTAGCGCGGCTCTATAGGAAAGCAGCGGCATGGCTTGAGGCGCGAGCGGGTTCGTACCGGCAACATGATCACTATGACGCACTCTACGTCGGCAAGGTGTTGCTCGAACCTGCGCGGGCGCATCGCGCGCGTGCCGGGCAGTTCGACCAGTCCCGTAGAAACGATACGCCCAAGTTAACGGAGGCGCTGATTGCACGGGAATACAAGCGGCTTGAGGCTTTGTTCTCGGTACAGCTCAGCAGTTTCGAGCGCAAGCGGTTCGTCAATCTTTCGCATGCATCGAACAAGGCAATGAACCTCAACAGCTATCTAGCACTGCTTGGTAAATGCTTGCGCGAGGTGGTGGGGTCCGGCGGATTGCATCTGGAAGAATGCGACTCGGAGCGCGCGGAGCTTTCGGTGCGCGACGCCGACTATGTCATCACGCTGGATGCCGACAGCATGCTAGTTGGCGACTACGCCTTGCAGCTCACCCATATAATGAGTCAGCCCGAAGCTGCGCGGTACGCAATCGTGCAATCGCCGTTCACCGCAGTACCTGGGAGTGAATCGCTCCTGGAGCGGATCGCGGGTGCACAAACCGACGTGCAGTGGTTCTCAACCCAGGGTTCAACAATGTACAAGGGTTCGTTCTGGGTGGGAGCGAACGCGCTGTTGCGCCGCACCGCACTCGATGACATCTGCGAGACCGTCTTCGAACGCGGATTTCAGATCAAGCGCTATATTCACGATCGGACGCTGGTCGAAGACACCGAGTCGACAATCGATCTGATACGCCGCGGCTGGCAAGTATATTGCCACCCGGAGCGGCTCTCCTACACGGCGACGCCGCCAGACTTTGGCGCTCTGGTCATTCAACGAAGGCGCTGGGCCAACGGCCCAGTGTTGATCCTTCCTAAGCTGCTGAGCTATGCGACGAGGGGTGCGGGCCGCCTCGCGCGACTGCCCGAAGCGCTATTGCGACTGTATACCCTCACCGCGGTGCTGGGTTCGGCGTCGGTCTTGTTCATTATCTCGGTGCCGTTTCCAGACGGGAGGCGTTTTCCGGCTTTCCTTCTACTCGCGTGCGTACTTCCCTACTATTGGGTTCTTGGCAAGGACCTGATCAACTGCGGCTACGAATGGTGGGACCTTCCTCGAGTCCACGCGATGGATCTTCTACTCATTCCGGTCAATCTCACGGGTCTACTGAAATCATTGCGACAGGGCGTAACCGGGCGGCCCTCGCCGTTCACTCGTACGCCCAAAGTTCCGGGACGAACCGCGGCGCCGCCGGTCCAGGTACTCATGCCGGTTTTTATTTTGATTTCGATCTTGCTCTGGACTGGACGCGTGATGCACAGTGGGGGTGGGTTTGGCTATGGGATCTATGGAGTCATCAACGCAGTCTATCTCATGTATGGAATCGTCTCTTACGTTCGACTCAGATTCGGCGCGCAAGACATTTTCTCGAGCGCCGCGAGCCGCGTCGGTTCGTGGTCACACTCCCTCCGATTCAGACATACAAGTCTCGCGCCACGCGCACCGGAGGCCGCCCGAGCCGGGGTGTTGGAGCCAGTCACTTCTGAAGCTGCTCAGTAGTCTACTGCTCGTATTTGTCGTGCTTGCTTTGCTCGGGCGTGCAGCACAAGCCGGTCCCGATTCGCTCGCATCCGACCGGCCGCTCGGCCCGACGAAGATAGCAGTCACCATCGACGATTGGCCCGAGACCGGGGACGCGCCCCAGGCTGTCACCCGAGCGTCGATCGCGCAAAAGATGATCAATGTGTTGAAGGCCGGCGGCGTGGACGAGCCCTACGGCTTCGCCAACGGCAAATTCATGGACTACGATCCAAGTGAAGTAGCCATACTGAAGATGTGGTTGGCCGCGGGGCATCCGCTTGGCAATCACACTTACAGCCATCCGAATCTCAACCAGGTCGGTGTCAAAGCCTTTATTGAGGACATAGACAAGGAAGATCAACTGCTCGCGACAATGGAAGACTCCACCGCCGGCCTTCGTCGCAGACGCGTGTTCAGGTACCCGTTTCTGGAAGAAGGAAATACGCTAACCAAACGCAATGCAGTCCGCTCTTATCTCGCGAAAAACCACTATCTGATCGCAGAAGTTACGACCGACTATTTCGACTGGGCATGGAACGACGCGTACAACCGCTGTCTTGGCCAGCATGACGACAAATCGGTCGATTGGCTGGAGAATCATGTCGTCGATGGCGCCGATCGTCACGTACGAGGAGTCAACGCGGTATCCGAGTACCTGTTCAATCGGCGGATCGCGCAGATCCTGCTGATCCACGTTAATGCTTTCAATTCAATAACTATCGACTCGATCCTGAAGCGTTGGAAGAGCGAGGGTGTGCAATTTGTATCACTGGAGCAGGCGCTCAAAGATCCTGTCTATAACATTAATCCCAACTATGCATACGACGGGGGCCTCACCTTTCTGGATGAAATAGCCGAATCGAAGGGACTGGGACTCGGCCAATACGACGACACCGTCTATACGATTTCCCGCCTTAATGAAGTCTGTAAGCCGCCCGCCGGCGCGAAGAACTGAAGCAACATGCTCTTGCGCACCCTGCCATTGCAGGGCTCCAGAGGTTGCCGGGGCGAGCCGTTAAAATACGCCATTTGCTTGTTCGTCGAAAGCCAAAATTGACGCAAGCAATGCAATCCGCAACGCAATCTTCCAAGCCCAACCACCTTTGGGATTGGGCACCCGGGGCGCTGATCGCGGCCGCGATTGGGCTGTTTTACTTCGCAGTCCGGCCGCCGCTTTTTGACATTGACGGCTTCCCCGATCGTCTCGATGCGCTCGATCCGGAGCCAATCTACAACGCGCAACCAAATCACATCCTCTGGAACCCGCTACAGATCGCGCTCGTGAGCTTCTCACAATGGATCGCGCACCCCACGACGATGCCGTTCCAGGTGTTGGGGATTCTGCTCAATTGCATCACGCTGTTTCTGCTGTACCTGCTGCTGCGCAGGATTAGTGCCAGCAATCTTTTCGCGGTAGTGAGCGTCCTTTTTGTCGCTCTTTCGCCGTGGTTTTGGTACTTGGGATTTCAAAATCGCCCGTATCCGATCGTTTTTCTCGCGATCGTTCTCAATTTGAGGATTTGGTGCACAGCCGACGGCAGTCCGCCAACCGGATTGCGGCTGTTCGCATCTGCCCTGTGCATCATCGCAGCAATCTCGATGCATCAGGGCGCCGTGACGCTGGTTCCAGCTACGGTTCTCGTATTGTTCTTCGTTGGTCGCGATTCTCTGCGGCTGCGGGTTACTCGCGCGGTTACATGGGGCGGCTCGATCACCGTATTCGTACTGGCGCTGTATCTGTGGTTCTGGTGGATTCTTTCGCCCGGCGAATCGATGCTGCGTTGGGCAGCGGGCTATGCGGAGGAAATTCATCCTCCGCAGGTATCGCAGCTCGGCGTTTTCACGTCTTTCGGCAGAGCGACAATCGGAGTCTCGGAATCGATAGTGCAAAGCGTCTCGATCGAGCCGATGCTCCAATCGTGGTTCTCTGTGAAAACCGTGACCGCAATCTACAGCGGTATTGGGATTCTTCTGATCGCGGGAATAGCTATCTGGGCATGGGTTACGGGAGCAATCCGCCATGGGGTGCAGCTCGCGCGGGAAAACGCGCTGTTCGCATTGAGTGTATCGTCAATTGTGTTTTGGTCGGCCTTTGTAGTTTCCTGGGAAGCGGTGACTCCGAATTTTTGGGTAGCGGACATGTTTCCCGCGCTCGTCTGCGTGGGCTTTCTCGGCGGCCAACGGACATGGAAAGCGCGGTGGGCATTCACCGCAGGCGCTGTGCTGATAATGGCTTGGAACGTCTATTTCAATCATCAGAAGGACGTTGCGTACAGCCGGTTTTTCCCCGAGCCCATACTCGCGTCAATCGACCAGCATGTTCACGACCATGACGTCATGATCGCGCTCGGAAAAGGAGATTGGTACGGCGACATGGACTACGAGCTGATTTTCATGTGCCTTGGCCACACGCCCACGAGAGATCGCGCGATGGCAATCCTCGACGACTTCGTGGTTCCGGGCGGAGCGCAATGGCGCGACAACCTGCGGATGAAAATCGACTCGACGCTGGATTCCGGTGGGCACGTGTACGTGGCCGGGCACGTCTTCGATCCCGAGTCTTACTCCGATCTTGCGGGTACAAAGGATCCGTACTCGGCTTACGTGCACACCGAGTACCTGCGGATCGACGGAGCGTCGCTATATCGTGAGCTCGAACAGATTTTCGCGAACTACGATCGCGAAGAAACAGATTTCAAAATCGGGGACGACGACTATTACGAGTTACAGCGCAAATGATGGCGCGATCGGCTGCGAGGTAGAATCAACTCAGCAGTGCCAGTTTCTCGTGATTCACGGCAACGCAAGCCACAAAGCATAACTATTCCTACTTTCAGGCAAATACGCGTCTCGAGAAGCAACGTGTCATCGGCGAAACCCCCGTTCATCGCGTACGCCTCGCTCTTTCTGCTCGGTCTTCTGGCCGCGACGGCGGCCCAGACGTTTCGGGACTATGCAATCGAGTGGAATCAAAGAGTGCTGGTGCGCGCGACTTCGCCCGACCGCCGTGTGGATGCGATCTTCGTCGAGCCAATCTTCAAGTCCATCGGAGATGGCGAAGCACTGTACTTGGTTCCTAGCGGCGACCCAGCTCCCGCGTCGGGTCCTGTTCTTCGAGGCAGCCGCTTCACCAGACCGCCCAAGTTGCACTGGAGCAAGTCTCAGCTCCTGGAGGTCCAGTACGACCGCGGATGCATCGGCGCCTTCTCGAATGTGTGGCATTCCGGCGAAGTCGAAGAGGGGCGTTACTATGTGGAAGTGCGCCTCGACCCCAGCGCCAATTTCACTTGCATAATCAGCCCAGCGGCAACAGATGCAAATTAGACAGAATGCGATGGCTCAGTTTCCGACTCAGTAATGCTGAGACGCCTTGCCTTGCTGACCGTCTTCCTGGTGGGCATGCTAGCGCCGGTTCTTCTACAGACCTTCCCATCGCTAAGAGTAGTTTCATCCAGTCGCGAGATCGCCCGCGTGGCGTCTCAGGACGGGCGTGAGGATGCAGTGTTGGTGGAAGTCGAATCCGGTTTGATCCGCAGGCAGCAGTCTTGGGCAGTTCACGTCGTCCCGCATGGAATGCCAATCGGCAAGGGTCCTTCGATATTCTCCGCCCGACAAGTTACCGATGGCAGTATCGCGTGGGTCGAGGCTTCCCTGCTCCAGATCCGCTACCGTCGCGCGCGTATCGACTACTTCACCAACTCATGCTCTTCTCCGAACGATGAAAAGTACCCCGCGATTGAGGTTCGCCTCGCTCCGCTATCGGCGGGATTCTCATATCTTCAGCGCGCCACAGCCACGACATTTCAGGCCGAGCCACCCGCTGATCGATACTAGAAGTAGCACTGAGCGGTGCTGGGCGCGCTCGCTCGGTTTGACCATCCGTGTTGAGCCAGTAATCTTCTAGGCCGGATGTGAACCGGCTTGCGCCAGCCGGCGTTTCGCCTCCCGCATCACATCATCGGACAGCGGACCCTTGAGCGCGGCAGCCAGGTTATCACGCAAATGCACCGGGTCCTTGGTTCCCACAATCGTGGTGTCCAGATCCGGGTTAGAAAGCGTGAACCGCAGGGTGAATTCCATGCGGGTCATGCCATCGAGCATGTCGTCGAGCCGTGCCTTCTCCCAACGCTCGCGCAGGCTGTTGAATGGCACCATGTAATAGGTTCGCCGCTCCCAGTCAGTGGGCGCGCCTCGCGCGACGCCGCCGCGGATGATGATCCCGGCCCCGGCTGCCGCCGCCCGCGCGATGACCTCCTCGTGCTCGCGCTGGAGCGCCGAATACGGGATCTGGAATGCGTCGAACACGCCCATCTCAATTTGTTCAACAAGATTGGGCAGGGTCCCGGACACGCCAATAAAGCGCACCTTACCCTCCTTCTTCAGTGCCAAGGCCGTCTCCAGTGCACCAGATTCTTCGAACTCCCGCCGCGTGAGGCTTCGGTGAAACTGGACCAGATCGAGATAGTCCGTCTTCATTCGCCGCAAGCTTTGCTCCACGCCAGCGCGGATGTTTTCGGCGGTGTGGATGTGTTCAGTACCCATCGGTGCTCCGGGCACGCAGCCACATTTGGACGCGAGGAAGTACTCGGACCGCCTGGAGGCGATGAAGCGTCCGATAAGCTCTTCGCTTTGCCCATAGTCGATGGACGTGTCGATGAAGTTGATGCCGGCATCCAAGACCGCGTTGAGAATCGTCTGTGCCTCTTTGTCGGTAATCGCCGGTCCGCGCGGCGACGCCCCGCGCAACTCCATCGCGCCGTAGCTCAGCGTCGTCACTTCGAGGCCCGTTCTGCCCAGCGTGCGTTTCGGTAGTTCGCCCATGTGCGCAGTTACCTCCTGTCGGACGTCAGCGCCCCGTCTGCAGCCGCTCCCTATATGGCATTTGCCAGCAGGCCGAGAGCGGGTTCTGATTGGCACAATAGACACCTTGATTTCGCGCTGCAACGCCGGCCGGAACCAGGCGTAAGCGAACCTCCCGGAGGCTGCTCGGAGCCGGCTGCGAGCGTCAGCCGGACGACGAATTGACAATCGACTCGCCACCGGGCTAAAAGCCGCGTGTTTGGCAAGTCAAAATGTAAATTCCGGCGCAAGGGTGTCCTCAACGGCGGCGCTGTTTTATCGAATCGCGTGAGAGTATCGCGACTAATACCGGCGTTGGCGATCTTGCTTGTGGCGGCCGGCTCGGCGCGCGTAGCTGCTGATGCAACGGAAACGGCGGTACCTTTGAAGCTCGAGGTGGAAGGGCCGCCACGGCAACTTCCTCGTGGACTGTGCGGCTCATCTTCCGAGCCGATGATCGAACATCTAGTCGGCGACAAGGCCAAAGCGGGGGCGCTAAAAGAGCTTGCGCCGGCGTGGCTAAGATTTCCGGGCGGGTCGCAATCCAACTTCTACGACTGGAAGACCGGACTCCTCGACTTTCACGCAAATCCCGAAAGCTCGATGTACGTCAAGTTCTGGGACGGGGTGGCGAAAAAGATCGCATTCAGCTTTCAGCACGGAGTGCACCTGGAGGAATTTGAACCGTTCGCGCGCGATATCGGAGCGGACACTATCGTGGTCGCCAACCTCGAAACTTCGAGTATTGAAAGCCAGGCGCAATGGTTGAAGCAGCTCCAAACCGAGGCCATCGCACCCACTTCCGTCGAGCTCGGAAACGAGTTCTGGATCGCGATGGGATTCGACCGCGACAGCCTTCGGCGATGGCCCGATGAGCCATCGGCTATGGAAGTGATGCATAGGTATGAGCAAGCGTTGCGGCCACTCGCGGCGCCGGGAGCCAAATTCGCTGTGCAGGCATCGGGATATGCGTTTTGGGTAACGCCCGGCGCAAGCGGTCCTATGGTTACGCGCCTCAAAAATTGGGACGAGAGCCTGCATTCGGATGACTGGTTCGAGGCGGTTACGATTCATCTCTATCCCCTGGTTGATCAGATGGAGAGGCTTCCCGGCGCAGATACGCCGGACGGCCTGTTTCGTTATCTGATGGCACGCTGCGACGCAGGTGTGGATCGCACGATTCGCGATGTCGCGTCGCGAGTCCCGGGCAAGGAAATCTGGATTACGGAATGGGCGCCGCATGGGCCGGGCAGTTGGGCAAAGAGAGATCGGGTTACGCCGCCGATGTTCGCACTGGCGGTCGCGCGAATGATGCTCGCTTTTCTGAGACATCCGGAGGTCACGCGTGAACTGTTTTTCACGCTGAATTTCGCTACTCCGCCCCAGTACTCGCATTTCGTGCAAGGCGCGGACGGCTCTTATCGTCCAATGGCTGACGCGCAGATTCTTGGATGGTTCGATCACGCGGCGAACCATGGAGAAAGTTTCCGCAGGGTCGTGGAACAACGCGGAGATCCGATCTCGCCCGCCGACCCGATGGGAGATTCCTATCGAGAGATCGAGGGAGGTTTGTTCAGCAGTACGAATGGGACGACGTTTATCCTCCAGAATGCCGGCGCCCGCGCTCGGACCTTCGACGCCATCGGCGGCGGACCGCTGCCCAAGCCGAGCAGCGTTGAAGTAATCGGCGGTTCCGACCTTGGCAATACAGAGCGGAGCCCGGTTCAGGTCAAATCCGTCTCGGCTGACAAGGCAATTGTAATACCCGCGTACAGCGTTGTTCGAATCACGTGGCTGAGTTCTGTCGGTGTGCTGAACTAGCCGGACGAACTGCAACGCTCCACGGCCTTTCCAGCCGCTCGGAACCTCAGATTCCGCCGGGGATAATTAATGGCGGGCTGGACTGCTTGTGAGCGAAATCGAAGACAGTCATCAGATCGCCGATCGCGGGACCGTTGCTCGGGACATAGGGATTATCAGACGCTGCGACCGGGTTGGGCAGATTGTCGCGACTGCGCGGCTTCGACCCTAGACCGCCCGGCGATTCGTCGCAACGGAGATTCGCCGCGCATCCAATTTTGAAAAAAATGGCGCAGTAGACACACTTCGCCGAGATCTGTAATCAACGCACCCGGATCTTTAGGAGAAGTTTGTTGCGGACTTCGCTCGTCATGGCGGAGCATCATTGCAACTCCCCGGCTGAACGTAACGACGCTCTGCCGATCACCAATTTTCACATCTCAACTCTTCGGTGAATGCGCGTGCGGGGCGGTTCAGACGCCCAAGCCTCCATCGTACGTTTCGGCATCGCGGATCGCCTTGTGAACGGCGGCCAGCAGGGCGGCTTTCTTGACCGGCTTGACGACGTGCGCATCGCATCCCGCGTCGAGTGCTTGCTTCACCGCGCCGGCGAGGACGGAAGCCGTTAGCGCAAGGATCGGGATGCGCCGGCGTCCGGTTTCATTCTCCATCGCGCGTATCGCCCGGGTCGCCGAGTAGCCGTCCATGATCGGCATCTCGATGTCCATCAGCACCAGGTCGTAGATGCTTGTCCTGAACTTTTCGACCGCGGCGGCGCCGTCCTCGGCTTCGTCGATAATGTGTGGCGTCTTCTTGAAGTAGGCATGCACGAGCAACCGGTTGTCGCGCGAATCGTCGGCCAACAGGATCTTGAGCGGGCGCACCTCGTCGAATACGTCGTTGCCCAGCATCGAATCGACGCCGCCGCGATCGGCGGCCGAGGGGGCTGCCGGTGATGCGCCCGGGGCGCCAAGTGCGCGGCTCAGCGCCCCGAACAGATCGGCGCGCTTTATCGGCTTGATCATGAAGATCTCGACGCCCACTTCGCGAGCGCGCGCCATGGTTGCGCTCAACTCGTCGGACGTGAGCATCAGCATGATCGAAGGGTCGTGCGGCCCGAGCCCGCGATGCCGAATCCGCTCTGTCACTTCTATCCCGTCCATCGCGGGCATCCGATAATCCAGCAGTACCGCGCGATAGGGCTTGCCGCCGGCCGCGGCCCGATCGATTTCGTCCAGCGCAGCCTGGCCGCACTCTACGCAGGTAACCAGGACGCCCTGGCAGGTGAGCGCCTCGCGCAGGATCATTCGGTTGGCGGCGGTGTCGTCGACGACCAGAATCCGTATGCCGGACAGCTCCACGCTCGCCGCGTCAAGCGCGAGCGTCACAGGGGCAGGTCGAGTCTTGAACTCGGCGGTGAAGCTGAAGGTGCTGCCCTTGCCTGGTTCGCTCTCGACGGTGATCTGGCCACGGTACATCTCGACCAGGCGTTTGACGATCGTGAGACCGAGCCCGGTTCCTCCATACTTTCGCGTCGTCGAGGAATCGGCCTGGGAAAATGCGCCAAAGATCAAATCGATTTTGTCGTGCCGGATTCCGATCCCCGTGTCGGTCACCGAGAAGCGTATCGAGGCGGTGCCCGTGCCGGTATCTGGATGCGCCATCTCGACGCTGAGCACGATCTCGCCGTGGTCCGTGAATTTAACCGCGTTGCTGAGCAAATTGACAATCATCTGGCGCAGGCGCAGCGGATCGCCGATCAGGTTGTGCGGCACGCCAGCCGCCACGTGGCTGGCGAGTTCGAGGCGCTTCTCGTGCGCCCGTCCGCCCATCGTCTCGGTGACCGTGTCGATCAGTTCGCGGATGTCGAAGTCGACTTCCTCGAAGCTGAGCTGGCCGCTTTCGATTTTGGCGAGGTCGAGGCTTTCGTTGATCAGGTCGAGCAGGGTGACGCCGTTCCTACGCATGATGTCCAGGTAGCGGCGCTGCTCAGTGTTCAAGTTGCTTTCCGCCAGCATGTCCGCCATCCCCAGCACCGCGTTCATCGGCGTGCGAATCTCGTGCGACATGCTCGAAAGGAACTCAGACTTGGCCCGCGAGGCCTCGAGCGCGGCTTCGCGCGCGGCGATTAGCTGGTGCTGTGTTTCCTTAAGCGCGCCGATATCGCGAGTGATCGAGACGGAACATAAATGTCCGCGCAGCTTGAGATTGACCGCGGAGATCAGGCCGGAATAGGTGCTGCCGTCCTTGTGGCGAAGGGTGGCCTCCATGTTCCTGACCAGTCCGGCTCGTCTGAGTTCTTCGACGTAACGGAGGCCCTCCTCAGCGTTCTCGAATGACTGGTGTTCGCGCGAGCGTTTGCCGACTACATCTTCGCGGCTGTAGCCGCTATTTCGGGTGTACTCCTCGTTGACATCGATGTATCTGCCGGTTTCGAGATCGGTAATCGTCATCGAATCAAGATTCTGATCGAACAGTTGGCGCAGCGCCATCTCACTCTCGCGCAACTTGGCCGCAGTCCGCTCGCCCTCGGCTATGATGCGGTCGCGCTGCGCAACTTCCTGTTCGAGGCGGACTTCGGCTTCATGGCGAGCGGCGACCTGCTCGGCCAGTTCGGCGCGCACAGCTTCGAGTTCGCGTTCGGCAGCCAGCCGCCGGCTTCTCTCGCCGATATCGGTCTCGGGGCGTCCCAATTTGAATCCTATACTCCCTGGCGCAGGGCTCTACGCCCTCGCAGGAGGAAGAGAAGCAACTGTCATGCCTCAGAATCGAGGAACGTCGCGATAGTCAGAAAAGCTCAAGCGATTTGAACAGAGACGAGCTAAGCGGCACAGCGCGCGGATTGAGCGTGGCCTACCGATCCGCTGATCGGCGCGTATCCTGGTCGTTGGCGATTCGTTGATAGAGCCGGGCGGCGCCGTCATAGATCATCGCGCCGTCATCGGGACCACCGACGAACTCTGCGATCTCTTGCATCTCCGCGACCCAGCGGTACGCCTTCGGGCGCATTGCAGGAACGGCGCGATCCAGCCGTGCGAGGAAGTTCGGCTGACTGCGGGCGAGTTCGGCACGCAGTGCGTCAGCAAGGCCTTCGCGTGCCGCGGCGCCCAGCATCGTCGCGCACAGCGCGGTGAAGCCCTTGGTCAGTCCGGCGTAGCAGAGCTTCAAGCCGGAGGCGGCGCCAACGGGACCGTCGAGGATCGCAATATCGAGACCGAAGCCACCCAGGCGTGTCAGCCGGGGAGCATCGACGCCCGACGCGTAAAAGCGCGGACCCTTGGTGGGATCTTGAGTGCCGGCGATGGGCGGTCCTCCAATAATGCCGGCGTCGATGAAGCTTGTGGCGGCAAGCAGGTCGCGGATGCGTCGGCAAGTCGCGGGAGAAATCGCGTTGCATTCGACATAGATCGGCCTTGCTTGCGCGCGGCTGAGCGGACCACCAAGGCGTTCGGCGACCTCGACTGCCACGCCCGGAGGAACGATCGAAAGGACGAAGCTCGCGTCGCGCACCAGCAAATCGTCGTCGTTGACTACTTCGAGGCCCGCGCTGCGAACGCGCGCGGCGCTTTGCGCGCTGCGGCCGGCAAGCGACGTCAATACGCGCGCACCTGCTTCGCGCAACCTGCCGCCCACCGCGGCGCCCATCTCGCCAGCGCCGACGATCGCAACCGTCACGGAGTCTCGATCTCGATGCGAATCGCTCAGTGGACTACCCCCCGCACAAACGCGCGTAGGATTCGCGCGTGTCAGTAGTGGTTGAGTCGAGCCAGCCGATCGGTGTGAAAGTTCGCATCGCCGAACAGTTCCTGGCCGACGCGGACCCGCTTCATGAACAAGCCGATATCGAATTCGTCAGTCATTCCGATACCGCCATGCATCTGGACGGCTTCATTCACGGCGAGCTTGGCGCTAAGCCCGGCCCGGGCCTTTGCCACCGACACGATCGCGCCGGCGCGATCGAAGGAATCGTCGAGCGTCTGCAGAGCCTTCAGCACGACCGAGCGGGTGACTTCAAGTTCGCAGTAGAGGTGAGCGGCCCGATGTTGCAACCCTTGAAATTCGCCGATCAGCCGGCCGAATTGTTTGCGTTCCCGCAGATAGGCGATCGTCCGGCTGAACGCTTCGTCGCTGGCGCCGACCATCTCCGCCGCTACGGCGGCGCGGCCAGCGTTCAGCACGCCCTCGAGGACGTTCCAGCCCGCGTCGATCTTGCCCAGCACATTGTCGACGCCGACATTTACGTCCTCGAACGTGAGCCGCGCAGCATTGTGCGTATCTACAGTCGGGGTGCGCTCGGCGCGAATTCCCGTGGCGCTCGCATCAACCAGGAACAGCGTGAGTCCACTGGTATCGCCCGGTTTGCCCGCGGTGCGAGCGACCACGATCAGAAGATTCGCGACGTGGCCATCGATCACAAAAGTCTTGGCGCCATTGAGCTTGAAGCTGTTGCCGGCACGAGCGGCGGTCATCGCCGTGTTTTCCGGATGATGCTTTGCGGTTTCATCGAGGGCCAGCGTGGCGATCAAATCGCCGGCAGCGATTCGCGACAGGTAATTTGTTTTCTGCTGGTCGGTGCCAGCTCGAGCGATCGCGGTTGGGGCCAGAACCGCGGTCGAAAGAAACGGGGAGGGCGTGAGCGTGCGACCCATTTCCTCCATGACCACGCCGGCCTCTACATGTCCAAGTCCCAGGCCGCCGTACTCTTGAGGAACGAGAATTCCCGCCCACCCCATCTCGACGAACTCCTTCCAAAGCGCGCGCGAGAATCCGTCGGCGTCGCGTTTGTCGCGCAGCGCCCGCAGATGGGCGATCGGCGCATTTTTGCCGAGGAAGCCGCGCGCATTGTCGCGCAGCATCGTTTGTTCGTCGTTGAGAACTAGCGCCATGTGATCAGACTCCGTTGCGATCGATGCTGTAGCGGCCGAACCCGGTGATGGGCCGGGCCCCTAAGCACCGGGCAAGCCCAGTATTCGTTTGGCGATGATGTTGAGCTGAACCTCGCTGGTCCCGCCCTCGATCGAATTGCCTTTGGAACGCAGCCACATTCGAGCGGTGCGGCCTTCACGCGACCGCTCGCCTTCCCATTCCAGTGCGTCCGTGCCGCCTGCCGACATCATCAATTCCATCCGCCGCTTGTTGAGTTCGGTGCCGTAGTATTTCAGCAACGACGATATCGCGGGATGAGCCTGCCCCACCTTGGCCATGTCGCCAACGCGCTCCATCATGAAGCGATAGGCGAACGCGTCGACCTCGTACGCCGCGATCTGTCCGCGCAAAACGGTGTCCGCGAGCATACCGTTGTCGGTTCCAACCGTCTCGCTGGCAATCTGTCCGAGCGGGCGGTTTTCCGTGGTGGTACCCATGCCGCCAATCATGTCGCGCTCATGAGTCAGCAGGTACTTCGCGACATCCCATCCCTTGTTGAGTTTGCCGACGAGGTTCGCTTTCGGCACGAGCACGTCGTCGAAAAAAGTCTCGACAAAACTGCGACGCGCCGGAGATCAGAGCGATCGGCTTGGTCGATACCCCTGGGCTTTCCATGTCGAACAGCAAAAAGCTGATGCCTTCGTGCTTGGGCGCGTTCGAGTCCGTGCGCACCAGGCAGAAGATCCAATCCGACTTGTTTGCGGCCGTGGTCCAGATCTTCGACCCGTTGACCAGGAACTGATCGCCCTTGTCTTCCGCGCGGGTTTGCAGCGACGCCAGGTCGGAACCCGCACCGGGCTCGGAATAGCCCTGGCACCATCGAATCTCGCCTCGAACAATCTTCGGCAGATACTCGCGCTTCTGCTCCTCGGAGCCGTACTTCAGCAGCGCCGGTCCGAGCATCGAGATGCCGAAGCTGTTCAGCGGCGAGCGACAGCCGAGCGCGCGCATTTCCTGGCGCAGAATTTTGGCCTCGTCGCGGGTGAGGCCGCCGCCGCCGTACTCACGCGGCCACTCCGGCACGGTCCAACCCTTTGCCACCATGCGCTCGAGCCACACCCGCTGCGCGTCGGATTGGAAAACCCAATGCCTGCCGCCCGAGCAAGTGTCTTCCTCGCTCTGCATCGGGCGTCGCATCTCGGGCGGACAATTCGCCTCCAGCCAGGCGCGCGTCTCTTTTTGGAAAATTTCAAGATTATCCATAGCTACATTTCTCCTAATAGGTTTGCCCGCGCAATTCAAGCTTTTCTAATCGGCTCGTGAATCGATTTCGAGGTCAGGCCCGCGGCGCACGATTTTCGGACCCGCACATTTGCGAACTGACACCGCGCTGGCTAGTCTGCGATCTCGATCAGAGGACAATTATGGCGGGATTAGTGCTTCGCGAAGACCGGGACGGTCTGGCTATGCTCACGCTGAATCGGCCCGAGAAACTCAACTCGCTCAACGTCGAGATGTTTGTCGAATTGCGCGCCCAGGTTGACCAAATTGCGCGCGAGACCGATCGCATAGGCCTGGTCGTCGTCCGCGGGGCGGGCAAATGCTTCTCCGCCGGGCATGATCTTGCCGACATCGCCACGGGCGAGCGCCCGCCCAAGCCCAACTTTCAGTCCGAGACGATCGAACGGCTCGCGGACCTTCCGCAGCCTGTCATTTCTGCGGTTCATGGACATTGCTACACTGGCGCGCTCGAACTGGCGCTGGCCGGCGATCTGATCGTCGCCGCCGAGTCCGCAAAGTTCGCCGATACTCACGCGCGATGGGCGCTGACTCCCACCTGGGGGATGAGCCAACGCCTGCCCCGGCGCGTCGGTCCGTCCAAGGCGCGCGAGATGATGCTGACCTGCCGCACTTACTCTGGCGTTGAAGCCGCCGCGATGGGCCTTGCCAACGTCTGCGTGCCCGACGATTCGTTCGACAAGGAAGTTCGCGCGCTGGCCGACACGATCCTCGCCAATTCATGGTTCAGTCACCGCGCCAACAAGCGTCTGCTGATAGAAACCGACGGCCTGCCACTCGGAGCCGGCCTTTCGCATGAAGTGTACAGAAACCCCGGTGTCGGTCCCGACATGCGCGAGCGCATCGCGGCCTTTACCAATAAATCGGGACGCCGTGCCTGACAGCGATGCCGTGCCTGACAGCGACGCCGCGCCCGCAGCGGAGCCTGCCCAGCCCGTCCCGCTCCAAGCGTCGGGCGAAGGGACCGGCGAGGGCGGCGGGGTGTTTCGCGCGCTTCGCCATCGCAACTATCGTCTCTATTTCTTCGGCCAGCTCATCTCTCTGGCTGGCACCTGGATGCAGAGCGCCGGCCAGGCGTGGCTGGTGCTGAAGCTGACGAACTCGGCGACGATGCTTGGCGTCGTATCGTTCGCTCAATTCACTCCAATCCTGCTGGTGGGTTTGTTTGCCGGTGTAATGATCGACCGCCTCGATCGCCGCCGCCTGATAATCACGACCCAAACCCTGCTCATGCTGAGCGCCTTCACGCTCGCGACGCTGACATGGACGGGCACTGTCCGCGTCGGGTACGTGATCCTTCTCGCCTCATTCAACGGCACCGTCGCCTCATTTGACATGCCCGGCCGGCAGTCGTTCGTGGTCGAGATGGTGGGTTATGAAGATCTCGGCAACGCGATCGCGCTCAATTCGATGATGGTCAGCAGTGCGCGCATGCTCGGCCCCGCCGCCGCGGGATTGCTCATCGCATGGCTCGGCATCGGAACCTGTTTTTTCTTGAATGGCGTGAGTTTCCTCGCGGTTATCTGGAGCCTGTTCCAGATGGAGATCCCCGCCCGCGCGATCGCAGGGGTCGGCGCGCGCATGTTCCATCAGTTGCGCGAAGGTCTCGCCTACGTATGGACCAATGGCCAGATCTTCCAGCAGATGGCGTTGGCCGCGGTGACCAACGCCTTCGGCTTCCACTATATGGTGCTCGTTCCATTGTTTGCCCGCAACGTGCTCCACGGCGACGCTAGCACCTATGGATTCCTCGTCGCGGCACAGGGACTGGGTTCGGCGATCGGTGCGGCCACGCTGGCCTCGCGCGTCACGACGCGGGGAATCAGGAACAATCTCATCGCGGGGCTTTTTCTCTCCGCGGTTGGAATCATCGTCTTCGGGCTGTCGCGCTCGATCGCGCTCTCGATGGTCGCGCAGTGTGTAATCGGCGCGGGAGTGACCAACTTCAGAGCGAGCAACAACACCCTCGTGCAGCTGTTCGTAAGCGACGATTTGCGGGGCCGCGTGATGAGCACCTATCAGTTGGCGACCGTCGGGATGGTGCCGCTCGGGGCGCTCGAGGTCGGCTACATGGGCTCACGCCTGGGCCCGCTGCAAGCAGTCGTCATATGCGGCACGGTCGCTCTTGTTTC
This sequence comes from Binataceae bacterium (SeqCode), assembly GCA_963803045.1. Taxonomy (GTDB): domain Bacteria; phylum Desulfobacterota; class Binatia; order Binatales; family Binataceae; genus Binatus. The sequence continues at coordinate 39,434 of CAWDLC010000038.1, forward strand.
CGGGATTGTGCTGCTCACCCGCCTCAAGTCGATTGGAACGAACGCGGCTTCCCCGTAATCTCCTCCTTGCCACACACCCGCCGCGCATGTTCAATACCGCATCTATGCCGGTTTGCATCGGATCGCCGCTCGCCAACCGTTGGACTCGAGGAGCCCCCTGCATGAAGCCCTGGATCTCGAAATCAGCAATCGCCATCGCGATAGCAATAGCCGTCGCGCTTCCCGTCCTCGTGCACGCCGATACCTGGCAAATCGATCCCGCCCATACCAACGTCGAGTTCACCGTGCGCCACCTGATGATCTCGAACGTGAAGGGGCAATTCCAAAGGACCTCGGGAACCATCAGCGCCAATGGAACTGATGCAGCCTCGGCAAAAATTGACGCAACTATCGACGCGTCATCGATCGACACGCGGGTTGACGGGCGCGACGCTCATCTGAAGAGTGGCGACTTTCTCGACGTCGCCAAGTTCCCGGCCATCACCTTTAAATCCACCAAAGTCGAAGCCGCCGGGCCGGGCAAGTGGAAAGTGACGGGCGACCTGACGCTGCATGGCGTGACCAAACCGGTCGTGCTCGACGTTGAAGGGGCGGGGGCGCCGATTCACGATCCCATGGGCCACACGCGCGCGGGCGCATCTGCGACGACGAAAATTGACCGCCGTGATTTCGGCCTCACCTGGAACAAGGCACTCGAGGCCGGTGGCGTGATGGTCGGCGACGAGGTCGCGATCTCAATCGATGTCGAGGCGATCAAGAAGTAGACTATTTGTTGCCCAGCAGTTCGGGCGAGGGGAGTGAAGATGAACATCAATATTGTTCGGTGGCGCCGCTTGGCCGCGGCCATTGCGCTCCTGGTGCTGACTTGCGGCACGCCGTCGCACGCATGGTGTGCGAGCGCGAACCTGTGGGTAACGTTCGATGAAGCCGGCATCATCGAGTCATATACCTCAAAGCAACTCAAGAAGAGTGGGGCGCCATCGCCAATTACTCAGAACACGTCCAGCCACTCGACGGGCCTCGCCTTTGACAAGTCTCATAACCTTTGGGCGATTATCGGCAGCACCGAGGTGGTGCAATTCACTGCCGCGCAACTCAAGAACCTGAAAAACAACCCGAGTCCGACGCCTGGGGTGATCATCACAAGTTCTGCTTTCGTTTATCTGTTTGGCTGCAACTTCGACTCTCAGGGTAACCTGTGGGTGGTCGACGCCCAAAACGACTCGATCGATGAGCTGTCGAAAGCACAGCTGGCTGCTGGCGGCGGAGATGTAAAGCCCGCCGTAGTCATCGCTTCCTCCGATCTGGATGGTCCACTCTTTGTAACGTTCGACAAAGGTGGAAATGCATGGGTAGATAGTCAGCACAATAATAAGATTGCCGAATTCTCCGCCAGCCAACTGACCAGCGGCGGCAGCAAGTCGCCCACGGTCTTGCTGTCCGACGACGGCAGCGGCACCAGCCTCGCCGAGCCGGGAGAGCTCGCGTTCGGCAAGAAGGGCAACCTCTGGGTCGCCAACTTCCCGACGGTAGTCGAGTATGCGAAGAGTCAACTGACCACCTCCGGCAATCCCGTTCCGACGGTGAAGTTGACCAGTGCCATTTTTGACGGACCATTTGGATTGGTATTCGACAGCAGCGGCAATCTGGTGGTTATGAACTACTACAACGGAACGATCGCGAAGTTTGGGGCCAAACAGTTGAAGGCGAGCGGCGCACCTGTTCCAGAGGTCTCAGTGACGGGCAACACGGGTGGCAACGGCCAGATTATCTTCGGACCGGCTTCATAGCGCCGTAGCGGACGTCGTCAGCGGACGGGGGCTACGTTCGGCAGTCCGGCGGCCTCGTGGAAACGGGCTGTGAAAATTAATTTTTTCAACAGCCTGCTAAGCGACCGGAAATAGCGCTCCTACGGCTTGGCGGTTCGATGGCGCTCCTGAGCGCGCGCGCCGAGTCGGACCGGAGCGATGTCTGATCCCTGCACCACCACGACGCATCGCTTGGGGTCCGTGAGATCTTCTGGCGAGAGTCCGACCTTGTCCGCCAGGTTGGTTGCGATGACGACGAGGCCGCCGGGCGTCTGACGCGCGAGCTGCGCCGCGGTCGGCGCGCTCAGCACGTCGGTATGCAGCCGACGTCCAAGCGCGCGGCCGGTGTCGCGAATCAGATCGAGCAGTTCAGTATCCTCGGTGGTCCCATCTCGGGGCACCAGCACCGCGTGCAAGCCGGATTTCTTGCGCAGCGCCACTCGCAAGGCGAGGTCGAGCGCCGCGCGCCCGTGCGTTCCCCGATCCACTACCGCAAACACCCGGTCCAGCGGCCGCTCGCCTCCGTGAATCACGACCGCCACGTGAACCGGCAGCTCGCGGGCCTGGTCCAGAATTTCGTGGACCACGCCACCCATGAAGTCGGAGCCGAAGACCGCGCGATGCGATCCCAGCAGCAGCCATCCGATTTGCGGCTCCTTGGCGAACGCCAGGATGTCCGCCGCGGGATTGGTGGTCCAGACTGCCTGCGGCGTAATGATGCTGCCGCGCTCCAGTGCCAGGTCCATCGCCGCCGCCAGCGCGGGAGAGCGGGGAGGCACGCGCTGGTCGGCCTCGCGCAGTCCCGATCGCACTCCGCCTGGCGGAGTCTTCACCAGGGCGAGCACGCGCGGCGGGGGTGCGCCGTGCGGCGTCGCCGCCAGCGCGAGTTCGACCAGAACGGACACGCCTTCAGGGTTCGAGACCGGCACCAGGATGGCGCGGTGCTCCGTTCCGGCCAGTATCGGGCGCGCGGGCGGTTGCGCCGGTCGCGGCGCGGGATGGGGCGCGCGAAGCGGAGCTTGCGGCGCGACCAGCGGTTCCGGCGAAAACGTGCCGAGCTCCGGAAACGGCTGAAGCTCGGGAATTTGACGGCGCGTGATCAGATGCAGAATCGGCGTGGTCGCAAAAGTGGTGACCAGGGCCATGATAACCAGCATCGCGAACAGTGTCGGCGAGATGACGTTCATCTCGAGCCCGATATTCAGCACGATCAGTTCCATCAGGCCACGCGTGTTCATCAACACGCCGAGCGCCGACGAGTCGCGCCAGTTAAGTCCTGTGATTCGCGCTGCGACGACGCTGCCGCCAAACTTGCCCGCCGACGCTACGACGACGATCAGCGCGCACATCATCCATTGCTCGTATCCAGTGACCAGCCCGATCTGCGTGCGCAGTCCCGTGTACGCGAAAAATGCCGGCAGCAACAGCACGATCACGATGTCTTCGAGGCGGTCGGTCATCTCCCGCGCCATTCCGCTGTCGTGCGGAATCACGGCCCCGAGCGCGAACGCGCCGAACACGGCGTGGATACCGATCAATTCGGTGGCTGACGCGGAGATCAGCAGCGCAATGAATATCGACGCCATCACGCCCTGCGTCAGCCGTCCGCGATTTCCATACAGCAGCGACAGGCGGACCATCGCGGGCCGCACTACAGCGATCATCAGCACAATAAACCCGAGCGCCATCGCGATCGTCGCCACCGCGCCCGCCGCCTGTGCCCGCGCCACGCTGACCACGAAGGCGAGCATGCACCACGCGGTTACGTCGTCCACCGCGGCGCAGGTCAGCGCGATCGCACCCATGCGGGTTTTGTGAATCCCGCGATCGGTCAATATTCTCGCCAGCACCGGGAATGCCGTCACGGACATCGAAACGCCGAGAAAAAGCGAGAAGCAGGTGAACGGCACGTCCGCGGTCGACAGCTTTGGATAAAGAAAAAGTGCAATCGTCGCGCCGAGCAGGAATGGCGCCATGATGCTCGCGTGGGAGATCGCAACCGTTGTATGGCCGCGTTTGCGAAGCAGCGCGGGATCGAGCTGAAGCCCGACCAGGAACATGTAAAGGATGACGCCGACCTGCGCGATTATATTGAGAAACGGCCCCACCGTAGCCGGAAATAGATATCCTTCCGCGCCCGGTGCGAGCTGCCCGAGCAGCGAAGGACCGAGCACGATCCCCGCGAGAATTTCCCCGACCACCTGTGGTTGATGAGCGCTGCGGAAGATCCAGCCCATCGCGCGCGCGGTCGCGATTACCACCACCAGCGCGAGCAGCACGTGCAGCAGGTCGCCTTTATTCGCACGCGTCGGCGGCCGAGCCGAAGATCGCTGTCCCGCTCGCGGCGGGCGCATCCAGCGTCTCGCCGTACGAGCGAATCCACAAATACAGCAACACCAGGCCGCCGATCATCAGTCCGTATGCGGCGGCGGCGCGCGCGCCTGCGGTGGTAATTCGCGGCTGCTCTTCAGCCATCGCTGCAGTTTACCAGAGCGCCAGCTTTATGCGCAGCCGCGAGTAATTTGGCAATGGCTCGGGTGACGAAGGTCTAGGGAAGATCGGCGGATGGTTTCCTTCTCCGGGCGGCCGCTTTCTTCGGCGCCTTTGTCGATTCGCCCGCCCGCGCCGCATCTCCATTGGGTGAAACCGAAGCGACGGCTGCCGGCTTGCGCCGCCGGCGAATAGCAGAGACGGTTGCTGCGATTTCGACTGCATCCGACGGCGCCGCGCCATCTGCGGCGCTGTGGTTGGCAAGATCGCTCAATGACAGGATTCCGACCAACCGACCGCGGGAATCGGCCACGGGGAGACGGTGAATCTCATGCGTACGCATCAGGCGATGCGCGGTCTCGAGATCGTCGCCGCGCGCACATGAAATCACCCGCGCCGACATCGCGCGCTCCACAGGAATCGCCTCGAGCGGCAGACCTTGCGTGTATGCGGCCATGCAGATGTCGCGATCGGTGATTATTCCCGCGAGCCTACCGCGCCCATCGACGACCGGCACGCATCCGCAATCGTGATCCCACATTATCCGAGCCGCCGCATTCAACGATTCATGAATCGTGCACGCTCGTACGTCACGGGTCATCAAGTCAGCGACTTTCACTCAGGTTCACCCCTCACAACGGCTTTCGCCGGCGAATCATTTCCAGCTCGAGAATGGTTTGATCGACAGGTTCGAATTGAAATAGCGCGGATCGCCGCTCACTTCGCGGTCGATCCAGTCGGGAAGTTCAACTTGCTCCCTGGCATCCTTGAGTTCGACTTCGGCGACCGTCAGTCCACGATTCGCGCCGGCGAATTCATCGACCTCCCAGGTATGGCCCTTGAACACGATTCGGTAGCGGGTCTTTTCGATTGGCGGATACTGGCACAACTTGCCCAGAATCTCGTTCGCATCACCCAACGGAATCTCGTACTCGTATTCGTCGCGTGTAATTCCCGACGTGGCTCCCTTGATCGTCAGATAGCCGCGGTCCTCCTGCGTGCGTACGCGGACCGAGCATTGCTTCGAGACGGATAGGTATCCCTGGCGAATGACCAGGCCGGCGCCAAGATCGCTCCATTTGCGCGGATGAACCAGGAATTTCCGTTCGATTTCCTTTGCCATGCCTGTTCAGTGTTCGCAATCGCCGAGGATCGCCTGACCAGTATAGCCTATGTTCGAATGAGAGTTCAGGCGAAGTCGCGCAACCGCGGCGAGCCGGTCTCGAAACCGGCCAAGCTGATTTCCCCAAATGCGGAATGCGAATTTTGCGGGCGGATCGCTCATCGTGGTCGCAGTTATCATCGCAGCCGCGCACCACAATAGCACTATCGCCGGGCGTGTAAGAAAATAATCAGGCGGCGACCGATTTTCAGCTTTTCAACTGTTAACTTTTTAACTGCCCGCGCCCTCTCTCATTCCTGCACCTCGGGCAGATGAAGTGGTACCGCCGCCGTTCGATCGTTTGCGCGACGAGCGCCCGGCGCGTACGACTTGCCTTCGGCCCACCGAGCGCATCTGCTTGGTCGGCAGATCGTTGACGCTCAGCAATCCGAGCCGTGCGCGAAATGACGCGGGCTCGATTCCAAGCACGTCGCATACGTATTCAAAGGAAAACGGGCTGTGGATTCCCGCTTCCGCATGAAACCATCGCTGAACCTCGTCGAATTGATCGCGGTGGCATCGCCGCGACGAGTTCACCGTCTTCACGTAGCATCGGACCGCGTCTTCGAGGACCGCGAAAAGCAGCCGCGTCTCGCCGTCGAGCATCGATCTGCGCCGGGTCAAGTCAAAAAACTGAGTCGGCACCAGAAAATCCGGCTCGAAGCCTGCATTCAGCCACGGATCGGGCCCGGCGCACTCGTCGATGACCCGGTTCTGATTAGAAGGCCCATACTGAACCTGTTCTGAAGCAGATGCGTACATGCTAATTGGAGATCCTTTCTTCTTTTAGCCGAATCGGACTGCTGAGGGGGACAGCACGGCCTGTGCCAACGGTCTCCCGCATGCTAAGATGAAACTTAGTAAAGGAATCTAAGGATTTTGCGTCGGAGACGCTGAGATGCTGCTCAATTATTAGGCATCAGTGCAATCGAGGCTCTGGCAGGCCCCGCCCGCCCCGATTACACTGCCGCCCCCAGGAGCGGCAATTCTTGGTGAGGCAACTGATTTGAAGCAATTAGGGGACTGGACTCGAATGGTGCTCGGTAACACTATTGAGTTCGCTCGTTTTTTTCCAACAGTGGCGCGAGGCAGGATCAGTGCTCATATTAGAATACGGATCGATTCGTGCGAACGGTCCTTATCTATGAAGACTCAATCTAAAACTCGACCAACGAAGACTCGTAAGAGGCCGAAGACCAAGATGGAAGCCGCAGTTAGCACCGGCGGACGGCGGATTGACGCGCTTAAGCGCCTGCTTGCCAAAGAGCGCGCCGATACGCTCGCCCGGGTGAAGGAATTGATGCGTGAACAAGCCCGCAATGGCGGGCAGCCGCCAGCCGACGAGATGGACGTGGCGAGATCGCTGTCCGAAGTCGATACGCATCTGGCGCTGTTCGACCGGGCGCGGGAACGCCTCAGCGCGATCGACGCGGCAATAGCCAGGCTTGGAGCAGGAGTCTATGGAACCTGCGCGCGATGCGGCGATGAAATCCCGCTGGCGCGGCTTCAAGTCATCCCATTTGCGCAATATTGCGTCGATTGCCAGAACGAGGCGAATATTGAAGCTCGCAGTGGTCAAGGTGGATTGGCCAAACCGTTCGCGCTGCGATGGTCCGGGACCGAAGAGCTGAACAGCTCGGATGACTCAGAAGAACATGCCGAACCGGCCCGCTCCGCCGAGGACGACGTGCAAATTGACAGCGCGTTTGGCCCCGACGAGGACGAACTCGAAGCGACCGGCGTCGAGAAGCGTCGCCGAGGGCGTCCGCCGAAAGCAAAGAAAGCGGTACAGCAGAAGATGCGCTAGACTTCCCCGAGGATTTTTTCAGACACGAAACCCACACCAGGTTTCGGACCTCCCGTGTGAATCTACTTTCTATGAGGTGTGAAGGGGCTGGCCCCTGCACACCTCTGTGCGTGGGCGGCGCGCTGGCGGTGCGACGGCCGCTGCTGTGTTGGCTGCATCCTCACCTGCCTTGGCGCGCTCGGTCTCCCTTCGGCAAAGCTGAGGGGGCGTTGCCTTAATCCGGAAAATGTGTCATCGCGGGACGCGCCTGCATCACTTGCGAAACAACCGATTGAACGGTTGGGCGCTTCGTGCGGACCTTCGATCCCAATTCCTAGCCAGCGCGTGCGTATTCTGAACGGTCACGAAATTCAACCCGTGTCGGCATAGTGATTGCTCCGCTGTTACATGGCTGGCAATAGCGCGATAGCAGCCGCGAGGGTTTTTTCCCAATGGACCTATTGCTCGTCGAAGACAACCCGACGGATCGGATGCTTATGCAGGTCCGGCTCCGGCGTGCATTCCCGAGCGCACAGATTCTGGTCGCTGACGATCAGGTTCGGTTGAATGAGCACCTCAAGCGCGACCGCTGCGATATCGTGATAACTGACTATTGGCTGGGTTGGAGTGACGGATTGTCGGTCCTCCAGCGCGTGCGTGAGCGATGGCCGCGGACCCGGGTAATCATGCTGACCGGCAATGGCGGCGAAGAGGTGGTGGCGGGCGCGTTCAAGCACGGGTTGTATCGTTATCTGCTCAAGCCCGAAGGGTTTGATGAACTCGTGGCTGCGACCGGAGCGGCGATGGAGAGCAGACGGCGCGAAGATTTCCACGAGCTGATGGCGATGATCGTCAACTCGATTCCCGACGGAGTTCACAGTGTGGATGCCGCCGGGACTATCACGGCGGCTAACGCGGCGGCGCGTCAGCTGTACGGATACTCAGACATCGAGATGGTCGGACGTACCAACGAGATTCTGCTGCCGGCCCGGCGGCGCGATGAAATCCGGCGGCTTCATGAGCGGGCGTTCGGCGGAGAAATCGTGCCACGATTTCCAACCCTTCAGGTCCGCAGCGACGGCGCCGAAATCGCGGTCGCGATGATGATTCTCCCGATGCGTGACGGTGACGGCGCTGTCTCCAACGTGGCGTGTATCAGCAGTCCTATTGGCAAACCGATTCGCGACGTCATCGCCCCGAGCGCGCGGCAAGATGGCCGTTGAGGGACTGGATCGGTCCCATGCACCCCGTCTCGCAATGAGCATCCGGCACTAGCGCGGACGGTCGTTCGTAGCTCATCGCCACATTTGGCCGCAAAGCTGTTCGTTGTTCTATTTGTGCAGTCTTGCCTTTTGACCCGCTACCTTGGCGCCCGCCGGAAGATAAGACTACAGTAACCGGTCTGATGGCTCGCAATGACGGCTCGAACAATCCGGCGGAGTACGGCGCATTGAAACATGTGCCGCTCGGCGGCAGCCGCCCGATAAGGATCGCACTTTACTACGCGCTCGGCGCTCTCGTCTGGATGGCGGTCTCCGCTCGGGTGCTATCGCTGATGCCGGCGCATTCGTTCATGCTTAACCTAAGCGTGAACACGCTGCTGTTCTACCTGGTCGCATCCCGCTACACGAAGACGATTCGGACCTCGGTTGCGGCGCAAGACGAAGCACTGCTGCGGGCGCGTGGCTACTTCGAATCGTCGGTCGAGGGAATTATCTCGACGGACAGCGCCGGGATAATTCGTCAGCTCAATCCGCGCGGGCAGGAGCTGTTTGGTTACCGCGAAATAGAACTCGTCGGTCAGCCGATAGAAGTCCTGGTGCCGCAACGCTTCCACTATCGCCACGAGGCGCATCGCAGCGCATTTTTTACGGCGCCAAAATCCCGCATGATGGGCCGCGGGATGGAGGTTGCGGGACGCCGAAAAGACGGCAGCGAATTTCCCGCCGAGATTAGTCTCAACGTGGTGGATACGCGTCGTGGCAAGCTGGTAATCGCGTTCGTCGCGGACATCAGCGAGCGCCGTGACATGGAGCGCGAGGCGCGCCGCAATGAAACGGTGGACGCGCTGGCGGCGGTGGCGGCCGGAATCGCGCATGAATTGAACAACCCGTTGGCCGTGATGGCGGCGCGAATCGAGCTGATGCTGGCGTTGGGCGAGGATCTGAGCACGCGGACGCGCGACGACCTGCTGATCCTGCAAAAGAACATCGAACGCGCCACCCGCATCTCGCACAACCTGCTTTCGATCGCGCGTCAGCGCCCCGGCGCGCGTTATGCGATGGATATGAACGTGGCGGTCGAAGAGGCGCTGCTGATAGCCCGCGCCGAACCCAGAGATGGCGCGGTCCGATACGAAACGAACCTCGATCGCTCGCTGCCGGAGGTGATGGGCGAGCCGACGGGCCTGGAGCAGGTGCTGATCAACCTTATACTGAATGCACGCGATGCGGGCGCGCGCCTAATACGCATCGAGACTGCGCCGGCTGCGGAGCGCGCCGGTTATCTTCGGTTGTCGGTGTCGGACGATGGCTCAGGAATCAAGAGCGACGTACTCGGGAAACTGTTTCAGCCGTTCTTCACGACCAAACCCAAGGGGACCGGCCTGGGGCTGTGGTTGAGCCAGCGGATCGTGCGGGATCATGGCGGCAGTATCGCGGTTGAATCGGTGGCGGGCAAAGGCGCGACCTTCACGATAACGCTGCCGACGATTGGCGAGTCGTCAGCCGGGCGCGCGGCGCTTCCCGCAGGAGATGAACCGCCGGCGCCGCCGCAAGTCTCGGCCGCGCGAAGTAGTCGGTCGGGCCGCTAACTGATTTTTTTCACGCCGATGGCTGCGCAAGCGAAAATTCTGATCGTGGACGACGAGCGCGATCTAGTGGATGCGTACGTCCGGCTGCTCGAGCGTTCGGGCCTTCGATGCCTCGCCGCATTCGACGCGAGCGAAGCAATCCAGATGATCGACGCCGAATCACCCGACCTGGTGATCACGGACTTGAGCCTGCCCGATAGCAGCGGCATCGAGATCATCCGCTACGCGCGCGCGAAGTCGCAGGTCACCCCGATCATCGTGATGTCGGGACACAACACGCCCGAACTCCACGAAGCGGCGCGGGCGGCCGGCGCGAACATGTCCCTTCTGAAGCCGGTTTCGGTTGCCGAGCTTCGGCGCGTGATCGGCGAAGCGCTCGCGCGCTAAGCGGAGGATCGCGGCCTGAATCAGAGCGTGCGTTTGAAGGAAACGCTGGCGAGCACCAGCATCAGGACCATGAAGACCAGCAGGAACGCGATGTCGCCGCTGACGGCAGCGAAGTCCGCTCCCTTGAAGAGAATCTGTTTGATCGCGCTCACCGAATGGGTCTCGGGATTGAAGTGCGCGAAGGCTCGCAGCCAGGGCGGAAAACTTTCAACCGGATAGATCGCGCCGCTCGGAAAAAACAGGATCACGTTCAGAAATCCCGCGAACGTCCCGACCAGCCGCGGATGGGCCGCGCGTCCCAGTAGTGCAAACGTCATCGCCAGCAGTCCCGCCGCGCTGACGACGATTATTCCGACCAGCATCGCCAGCGCCATGGGTCCACCGAGGATTCGCCCGCGCGTGATCAACAGGCCCAAAAACAACACCACCACACCGGCGGTGCTGGTTACGGTCACGCCGCTGGCCAGTATGCCGCCGGCGATGTCCCAACGTGAAAGGGGGGTCACCAGATAGCCCTCCGTCACGCCCATGAATCGATCCATCACCCAGTTGAATACACCGGACATCAGCGATCCCATGAAGATGCGCCATCACGATCACGCCCGGGATGAGCGATCGATCGTAGTCGACGTAAGGAAACAACCAGTCGGGCCGCAGTCAGATGTGGTTGAGCTTGGGTTCGCGCGCGGTGACGAAGGTAACCCTCACGGCTGCGGCCGCCGCGTCGAGCGCGGCTTCGAGCGTCTCGGAGCTGATCTCGTCGACGTTGTCGGTGAACAATCCGATCTGCGCGATGCGGCCTTCGTCAATGGCATGGCTGAAATCGGGCGGAATTACCACCACGGCTTTGTAGACGCCCGTCGCGGACTTCGTCGATCGCAGGGCCCGGGTCGTTCTTGAAGGTGATGTCGATGGTTTTCGGTCCCGCCTGCAGCGCGAGCAACTGCTCGATGATTCGGCGCGCGTAGAGTCCGTTGATCCTGTTCGATGATGACAATCGGCAGATGCTTGAGCTGGCCCTGGAAAGAATTGCCCATTATCAGGAGATAAACGAGCGGCATCAGGATGACTGATATCAGCGTGAGCGGATTGCGCGTCAGCTTCTTTAAATCGCGCCGCATGATCGCGAGGAACTTCAGCCCGAACATTCGCATCCCCCTAGCGGTGCTGCGGCATCCCGGCTCCCACGAACAAGTTGACCTTCTTGGCCGGCTCGTCGCGGAGTGTGCGTCCGGTGAAGTGGATGAAGACGTCTTCGAGCGAAAGCTTCTGCACGGTGATCGAACTCACGTGGTCGCCGGCGCCATCGACCTCCTCGAGAATTTTCGGAATCGCGTGCGCGCCGTCGTTGGCCGAAAGCTGCAGGCGGTTGCCGCCGTCGCGAGTCACCTCGCGCAGATATGGCATCGGCCGAAGCATCTCGGCAATAGCGGCGGGATTTTTTTCGACCACCAGATCGATCCGGTCTGCACCCGGCACCATCGATTTGAGTCTCACCGGCGTGTCGAGCGCGATGATCTTGCCGCCATCGACGATTGCGATCCGATCGCATAGCGACTCGGCTTCGTCCATGTAGTGCGTCGTAAGCGAGATGGTAGTCTCGGTTTCCCTGCGCAGCGGCTCGAGCAGGTCCCACACCGCGCGCCGGCTTTGCGGGTCAAGCCCGATGGTCGGCTCGTCGAGGAACAGCACGTCGGGCGAATGGATCAAGCCGCGCGCGATTTCGAGCCGCCGGCGCATCCCGCCCGAGTAGGTCGCGACCAGATCGTTCGCCCGCTCGGTCAGCCCTACCATATGGAGCAGCCGATGCCCGCGCTCGCGGCGCTCGCCGGCGCGACAGACCGAAGAACTCGCCGTAGATATCGACGTTCTCCCATCCGGTGAGATCGAGATCCGAGGTCAGCGCCTGCGGAATGACGCCGATATTTTCGCGCACCTGGCGCGGATACCGCGCGACATCGAAACCCGCGACGGTTGCGTGCCCGCCGCTCGGCGCCAGCAGCGTGGTCAGCATCCGCACTACCGTCGTCTTGCCGGCGCCGTTGGGCCCGAGCAGTCCGAATACCTCGCCGCGGCGGACCTCGAAGCTGACCTTGTCGACCGCGGTGAAAGTCGCCGAAGCGCTTAGTCAGGTCGTTGGTCTGTATTGCTGGTGACTCGCGTTCCATCGGTTCTCGGAAATGTGACTTCCGCGGTCATTCCGGGTTTGAGCTCGCCTTCGCTTGCAACACCTGGACCTTGACGTAGAAGGTGCGAATATCCTGGCGCCCGCGCCGCACATCGCGCTCGGTCGCGAATTGGCCTTCCTGACCAATCGCCATTATTCGGCCGGTGAAAATCAGCGGCGGTGTCGTCGGCAATTCGACCTGCGCCGACTTGCCGATGTACAGCGAACCCAGGTCGGTCTCTTCGACATCGACGCGCGCCCAGATCGTCGAGAGGTCATCGACGGTCAGAACCGGCACGCCCGGCGTCACCCATTCACCGACTTCCAGCGCCTTGCTGACCACGATGCCATCGACGGGCGACTTTATCTCGGTGTCCACCAATTGATCGGCGTAGAGCTTCGCGTTGGCCTGCGCGCTGAGCACGTCGGCCTCGTCTTGTTGGACGGTGGTCTCGGCGTCATCGCGAGCCTTGCTTGCAATCACGTTTGCTTTGAAGAGTTGGTTGTCGCGCACGAGGTCGCGTCGCGCCTGCGCCAGGTTGGCCAGCGCATGAGCGAGATCGGCCTTCGACTTGGCGAGTTGATTTCTGAGATCGATATCCTCGATCAGGCATACGACCTGTCTCTTCTTGACCGGGTCACCCTCGAGCAGATCGAGTTCCTTGATCCGGCCCGCGATTCGGCTGGTGACGTTCACTTCAGGCGCCTCGATCATCCCGACGACTTTGATCGTCGAACGATCCTCGGGCGGCCACAAGTACGCGCGTCCGAAAAAATAGAATCCGAGGGCGACACCGGCCAGGACAGCCAGCCGAACGGCCCGGCGAACGATCGTTCGGATCATTGCGGATGCACCGGCTTGAACTGTTGCGAACGGTCTGCGCCGAGCGATCTGAGCATCAGGTTGCCGAGCTCGCGGCTGAGCTCAGAGACCGGCCGGCTGGTACCGTAATACAGCAGCAGCGATCGAATCGCGCCCTGGATGGTAAACGTCGCGAGGCGCGGATCGAGCCGCGTGAACACGCCGGTCCGGATTCCTTCTTCGATTAGCGACGCGAAAAAATTGAACCCGCGCTCGCGCGATCCCTCTATAATCCGATTGCGCGCCTCGGCCAGCCGCGGTTCCTCGGTTGCGAAGAACTGAAGAAAATCGCGCCGCTGATCGTAAAACTCCACCATGACGGCGATCGAACGGCGCAGCCTCTCGACCACCGGCAGCCTTGGGTCGGCGCAGCTTTGATAGGTGCGATATGCGGTGTCGAGTCCGTCGCTCAAAACGCCGAGGTAGAGCGCGTCCTTGGACGAAAAGTAGAGATAGAGCGTCCCTTTGGCGACCCCGGCGGCCTCGGCGACGCGATCCATCGTGACTGCCTGGTAGGGCTCGTGCGCAAAGAGCTTGAGCGCGGCAGCGAGAATACGTTCGCGCTTGGCGGCTTGCTCGTCGTGTGCGTGAAACGGCCGTCCATCGGGAATTCTAGCCGAATTTGTGCTTGTTCTGTTCATATACTGACCGGTCAGTCATAATATGAATGCGCGAACGTGCGAGTCAACAATCCAGGATTGCGACAGCCCTATTGGTTGCGCGTCCGGGCAGGCGTGCCTACACTCGTCAAGTTCGAGCTTCCGTCAAGCCAGCGCCCGTAGCGCAACTGGATAGAGCATCAGACTTCGGATCTGAGGGTTGGGGGTTCGAATCCCTCCGGGCGCGCCAAAGCACCGCCCGGCCCCTGCGTCAGAGCGGGATTGCGGTGCGGAACAGAATGAATCGGCCGAGCATCTCGCCAACCAGCACCGACATCAGTGCGATGTAGAGCAGGCCCGTCGCCGCCCTCGTCTGAGGAATTTTCAGTGTCTGCCAGCACATCCAGACCAGCACGATCGTGGCGACCGGACCGAGCAGCAGCCGAACTGCCAGCAGTCCGAGGTGCGAGGCGAATAACTCATGAACGGCGGCGCCGGCGCCGGCGCTGCCGAGCATTGGGGGCAGTCCGATCGCGAGTCCGAGCGCGATAAGCTCCGCGACCAGCGCAATTCCCAGCAGCCGGACGAAGGTGCGCAGGTAATCGACCGGCATCTCGAGGTCGATGAGGTACCAATGTCCAAACATCATCGCACCGCTCACCAATCCCAGGACCAGCGCCGAGGTAATGGCAGTAAGTCCGTAGGCGGCGGCCGCGACTGCGCCGAAGTCGGGCGGCATCAGAAGCATCACGCTGGCAATCAGGGCGATCAGGCCGAGGCCTAAGCCAAGCGCGTACGAGCGCGCGCGGAGGAGACCGTTTTCGGTCCAAAGCGTGTAGAGATAGATGGCCACCGCGGCGCTCGACAGGGTCCACAGCGCAGCCGCCGTCCACAACGAGCCCGCGCCCGGTCCGTCGGACGCGCCGCCGCGCAACGCCAGCAATCCCAGGCCGATCGCAGTCGTCAGCGATGCGGCCAGGTACACCGAAGCGCTCGATTTGTAAAAACCGCGCTCGACGTTG
>CAWDLC010000039.1:0-43490 GCA_963803045.1 Binataceae bacterium (SeqCode)
CGGCGCGAGGATTGGAGTTTGCAGTTATCGGACGCGTAATCGCCGATCCCCGGCTCAAGATCGGTGCGGCGGCCGGTCTCGATGAGGACGTTGCCGAATTGCTGCGAATTTACGAAGACGCGATTCCAAGGAGGCTCAGAGGCGGTGGCTGAAGAAAACTCGGTCATAGCAGTCGAAGAATCGAAGCTCGACGTCTTCCACGAGGAATGCGGAGTATTCGGCGTGTATCGGCACCCCGAGGCTGCCAACCTCGCGTACCTGGGTCTCTACGCGCAGCAGCATCGCGGACAGGAGTCGGCGGGAATCGTCTCGTCCAACGGCAAGTCGCTGATCGCGCATCGCGGGATGGGACTGGTAGCCGACGTCTTCAACAGCACGATCATCGCGAAACTCGAAGGCACCAGCGCCATAGGGCATAACCGCTACTCGACGACCGGCTCGACGACCATCGGCAACTGCCAGCCGCTGGTGGTCCAGTATGCGCGCGGCGGGCTCGCGCTGGCACACAACGGCAACCTCGTCAACTTCAATGAACTGCGCGAACGCCTCGAGTCGACGGGCTCGATCTTCCAGTCGTCGTCCGACAGCGAGGTGATGATTCATCTGATCGCCGCTTCGCACGCGCCCACGCTGCCGGAGCGGGTCGCGGAGGCTCTGGCGCAAGTGCGCGGCGCGTACTCGCTGGTCGTGCTGACGGAAGACTCGATGATCGCGGTGCGCGATCCGCAGGGCTTCCGTCCGCTCGTGCTGGGCGATCTCAACGGCGCTACGATCGTGGCCTCGGAAACCTGTGCGCTCGACCTGGTGCGCGCCGAATATATTCGCGAGATCGAATCCCGGCGAGATGATCGTCATCGACGACAACGGGCTGCGCTCGCTCAGTCCGTTCCCGCATTCGCCGACCAAGCGATGCATTTTCGAGTACGTGTATTTCTCGCGGCCCGACAGCCAGGTTTACGGCCGCAACGTGTACCAGGTGCGCAAGCAGCAGGGGCGCGCGCTCGCGCGCGAAGCTCCGGCCGTCGCCGACATCGTCGTGCCGGTGCCCGATTCGGGCACGCCCGCCGCGCTCGGTTACGCGGAAGAATCGGGAATACCGTTCGAGATGGGCCTGGTGCGCAGCCACTACATCGGACGCACGTTCATCGAGCCGCGCGCGTCGATTCGCCATTTCGGCGTGAAGATCAAATTCAACCCGGTGGCCGAATTGCTGCGCGGCAAGCGAATCGTGCTGATCGAAGACTCGCTGGTGCGCGGCACCACGCTACGGAAAGTGATCCCGATGCTGCGCCAGGCGGGCGCGCGCGAAGTTCACATGCGCATCGCGGCGCCGCCGACCACCCACTCGTGCTTTTATGGCATCGACACGCCCACGCGCGAGGAGTTGCTCGCGTCTTCGCATTCGATCGAGGAGATCCGCCGCTACATCACTGCCGACTCGCTCGCCTATCTGAGTTGGGACGGCCTCTACTCGTTCAACGGCGGCAGCCGCGAGGGATTTTGCGACGCGTGCTTTACCGGCAACTATCCGGTCGAGATTCCGCGCGACACGGGACCCGCGCAGTTGCATCTATTTCTCGCAAATGAAGACGGGCTGAAGGCCGAGCGCCGCTAGGCCCCGCGCGATCTTCCGCGCAGATGATCTTGGGCCGCCGTGCGGCTATAAGACTCTTGAGCGCGCGATCCGGTTTTTTTTGAATCATGGCGGCAAATCCCAAAGTAACCGGCGACACCATCTGCATCGAACGGCCAACCAGCCGCGAACAGTTGGATGAGTTCGCGCGCCTTCCATTCCAGGTTTACGGCGCGCGCGATGCCTGGTGGCCACCCGACGTGCGCAACGAGATCGATCTTCTGTCACGCCGCAGCCTGCTCTCATCGTACCTCGAAGTCACGCCCTTCTGCGCGCGTCGTGCGGGCCGGGTCGTCGCACGCGTCAGCGCGGTTATCAATCGCCGCTACATCGAGCATTGGAACGAGCAACTCGGCCAGCTGATTCACTTCGAGGCGCTCGAAGGCGAGGACATCGCGGTCGCCGCGATGCTCGAGCAGGCCGTGCAATCGATCCGCGAACGCGGCATGCGCGCCGTTCGCAGCGGCTTCGCGGCGTTTCTCGATTATCCCTACGCGATCGACAACTACGACTTGTTGCCGTCGTTTCTGCTGCGCGGAAATCCTGCCTCATATCATCGTTACTTCAAGGAAGCCGGCTTCGTTACCGAAAAAGGGCAGGTCGATTACACTGCGCCGCTCGGGCCCGAAATCCTGGCGCGCTATCGCCGGATGGCCGAAGCGGCCGCGATGGCCGGCGTTGCGATTCAAAGTTGGCGCGAGTTCGGGTTTCTGGCCGCGATCGACAAGTGGACTGACGTGACCAACTCAGCGTTCGATCGCCATTGGGGATGGAATCCCGTGACGCGAGCGGAAGTGCGTCCGATGCTCACGTCGCTGTGGGAAACTCCCGTCGCCGATCTCTCGATGCTCGCGGTGATCGACGGCGAGTGCGTCGGCGCCGTCTTCTCGGTGCCCGATTTCAGTGCCACGCTTGCCCGCGTCCGCACAGCCGCCCGGCTCGAACCCGAGCGCGGCGGCGGCACCCGAGGCGCGCTAATAAATATCGGAGTCGTTGCGCGAGCTCGCGGACGCGGCGTGGCGCTTGCGATGGCGGCGCGATCGTTCCTGGCGATGGCGCGGCGCAAGATGCGCTTTGCCGGCTACACTCTGGTCCTCGACGACAACTGGGCCTCGCGCCGCACGGCGCTCAGCCTGGGCGCCCACGTCACCGGCAACTTCGTCACCTACCGCCGCGATTTGTAGGGTTCCGAGCCCGCGGGGCTTTGGCTACGACCCCGGAATGTTCCTTGACAAGCTTCCGGCAGCGGGCGTCTACTCATTCGTCAACAAACGAACAGAACGCTGCCGCCAGCTCGCGGTCGGGTTAAAGTGATACTTTAGAATATGAAAAAGCCGAGCGGACCCCGTGTCGCGACCATGCTGGCAGTTATCGCAGTTGTTTTCGCGCTGACTCTCTCGATCACGCCAGCTCATGCCGATGTCAAACCCGGCGACGTCATCACGCCAAAGAACGCGGCACAGGTCCGGACGCTGGTAAGTCCGGGTACTTACGTCGCTGTCGCCAAGGGCATGCAGATGAACATCGTCGCGCCGAGCCGCGTCGATTGGCCGCCGCCTTACCAGGATGCGACCGAAAAGTACTCGGGCCAGGTGCGCCTGGCCCCGGACCATCGCGACCTGCTCGGCTACGTCGCCGGGCAGCCGTTCCCGATCCTCGATCCGAACGATCCCAACGTCGCGACCAAGATCATGTGGAACCAGTACTTCAAGCCGATCGCGACCGACGACTTCGATTTGCGCTATTTCGAGTGCCAGGTGGCGAAGCAAAATCCCGGCGCTGAACAGCAGCTGATGCTGCTGACCGAGACCGGCCATCTGGCAGGCTATTCCGATATCGGACGCACCGAGGTCGAGCCTCTGCCGGCCGATCCGGATTTCAAGACTACCGGCATCTGGACGCGCGTCGGAGCGTATCCCACGCTGGCGCCCGCCGAAGATCGCGGCAGCGGGGCCATCCGCTATCGCTACTGGGATGCGAACCGCGGCGACGACGCGTGGGCGTACCTGGCGGAAACGCGGCGCGTGCGCCGCGTGAACGAAGTGCTCATGAGTTCCTCGCCGGGACTTCAGACCTGGGACGCGGATCACGCTGGCGGATTCGGCGCCAAGCCGCAGGAATACAATTTCAAATTCCTGGGCGATCGCAGCATGCTCGCGTGCGCGCACGCCAGGAACTCGCCCGCGCATCCATGCGCTACCGACGGCGGCGCGACGGCGTGCACCGACGATTGGGAGATGCGTCGCCTCTACGTGGTCGAAGTCACGCCGCGTCCGGAAAGAATCGCGGGCGCCCTGCAGTCGAAGACGGTGGTGTACGTTGACGGCGAGGGATGGTTCAATCCGTACGTGGACAGCTACGATCAGAAGGGCGAGTTGTGGAAGACGCAGATTTATCTTTTCACCTACCGCGATCGCCCGGTGCCCGACGCCAAGGTTGCCGTCTATCCGTTCAAGCGTGAATTCAATATCGCGGCCTCCAGCGTCGACGTGCAATCCGGCATCTCGACGACTTGCTACCTGCCCGGACCGGACACGCCTGAGCGCGAATGCTGGTACATCAACATGGGCGCGGTAGACAAGGGCTTCTTCACGACCGAAGCGCTAACCAAAGCCGGGCATTGAGAAGCCCGCAGGCGCGTGCGCCTCGCGCCATCAATGAATTCCCGCGTGCTCATAGAGGACGCGGCGGACCTCCTCGATCGTCTCGGGGGGCCTGCGTCGAGTGACCCGAACGCACGACCAGCTCGGATTCGACGCCGTCGATATGCGCGCTCTTGTACTCGACGACCCCGCCGTTGCCGTGCACGATCGTTGCTCACGACAGGATGCAAAGATAGTCAACTCATTCAGACATCGTTGATAGCAGACGTTGGATCGGCTCTTGGCTGACTGTTATAAGGCCGCGGTCTGGCTGGTTCAGGTCTAAGGTAACGTAGATGGCGAAGCTGACGAGTATGATGAAGCACACGGTGCCGGCGATGTCGGACTCGTCCGTCGCCCCTTGGTCCCTCCCGACCAGCATCGCGGAGACCACGGCGGACAGGAGCAGCAACAGCACGATGCTCATCGGCAGCCGGTCCCTGACCGCTGCCAAGCGTGCAGCATGGCTGCTGGTTACAGCGTTGAGCGTGTTGGTCAGCGAGACTGCGATCGGTGTGCCATTCTCCAGCGCTTCAGAGACCAACTCAACCATCTGGTTGTGCATCAGCCGAAATTGGCGAAGTGCGCCTTCGAAAGTCGCTTCGTCGTAGCGATGTTGAGAAAGATCTACCCGCAGAGCCACGTAATCATGGATGACGCTCCGCAGTTTGGTTCGTACTGGTTCTTTGAGCAGGCTGGCACAAGTGTAAAAGTCGCCGATGGCGTTGCTGTCGGTTAAAACCATCATGCGTCGCTGGTCGTGCTTGCCGAGAGCCGCTGAAAAGGTAAATGCAAGCAGCAACCCAAGGACCGCGAGACTGGCGTCCTCGAATTTGGACACCGCAGTTTGACCCCGCGACTCCAACTCCACGCGTAGACGGTGTCCTCGCCAGCGTCCTGCCAGCCAGCCGACGACCATCGCGAACGCGGCCGTCGACGCTACTAGCCACGCATCAATATCGGCAAAGGTGCGTTCCATGATTTCTCACCGCAGCTCCGCCGGCCGCAGCTTGGTTCACCCCTCCACAAATGCCCCTCCTTGATCCCTTCTGACGCGTTAGACCTGATGCTGAAGCCGACTTGTACCCCTCGCGACAACGGTTTACTTGATTGCCAGCGCGTTGGGCGGCGATCCGATTCCCCCCGGCACGTTGAGCGGCGCCGACGTGAGGAAGAAATCGTAGCGCCCGTCAGCGGCGCAATCTTCCGCCAGCCCCTCGAGATTCCACATCTCGCCAATCGGCATCCCGAAGAACGCCAGCATATGGAAATGAAGAAACTCCAGTTTCCTCGCCCGCGGGTTTCGGCAACGCCTCGAGCGCGGGCGAATCCGACGCGACCGCCGCCAGATGATTGTCCCACAGCCATCGCGCCGTGCGTTTACTGGCTTCGATTCCCGGCACAACGGTCTCTTTCGCCAGCTTCGCCTTAATCTCCTCGCTCGCCGACAGGTAGAACTTCGTCCATCCGATGCGAATCAGCAGCACGTCGCCGTCACGCAGCGCGACGCCTTCTTCTTCGAGCGTAGCCTGCACGTCGCCGAGCGGAATCGACTCGGCCTTGGTGAAATTGATCGACTTGCCGACGCGATCGTAATAGCGCGCCACGTCGGCCAGCACGCCGCGCCCCGCGATTCCGCGCCGCGCCAGGTTGTCGATCCCCAGGCGCATCCCGCCCCGCCCGGTCATTTGATTGTCGGGAATTCCGTTGTATGCCCCGTAGATCGGATGCTTCACGTGAGCGAGCGCGTCCCATTGCGACGACGATTGCGGATAGAAGTTGTCGAGGTAGTCGTCGAGCACGAATTTCGCGTTGGGGGAAATCTTGACCGTGTGGGTATGCTTGCCGCGCCTGAACAGCGGCGGGTCGGGGATGTTGATCGGGAGATTTAACGCGAAGACTTTGCCCGAGCGAATCGACGCGGCAGCCGCAATCACGCGCTCGGGCGTCAGCAGGTTGATGGTCCCGACTTCGTCGTCGTCGCCGAATACTCCCCATGCCGCGCCTGCCGGCGCGCCTGCCCGTACCGGCAGGTCATCGTAGCCGGGGATCTTCGGCGCAGGCGCGCCCTTGGCGCCTTTGGATGCGGCCTTCTTTACTTTGGCCGCTTTGGGAGCGACTTTGCGGGCTTGCCGCGGCGTTTTCTTCATTTTCTTTTTGGACTTGGCCACTGGACGGATCCTCCTGAATTGCTTGAGCGCGACCGCATCTTCTCTTAACAGACCGCCCGCCAATGGCAAGGCCAACGGCAAGCGTAGACTTCCGGCGCATCCTGGCCGCGGTCCGCGACGGTCAAATAACTGCCCGGCAGCCTTGAGAGCGAATACGCGCGATGGTACTGTACGGGATTGCTCCTTGCTCCAACTTGGGGCTGAAACCCGTAAGGAGGACATGCAGCGCGTGAGGCGCTACGAAACCATTTTTATTCTCCGCCCTGATTCGGGCGACCCCCAAATCAAGGAAGCCATCAAACGCTACGAGGGTATCATCGCCGCCGGCGCCGGCGAGATGATCGAAACCGAGGAGTGGGGATCGCGCGAACTCGCCTACAAGATCAAGGGCGAGCGCCGCGGCTTCTACGTCCGTCTGGACTATGTCTCGCCCGGTCCCGTGATGAACGAGGTCGAGCGCAACTTGCGGCTCTCCGATACCGTGCTGCGCTACCTGTCCGTGCTGGTGGACGACGACGCCGATGTGGCCAAGGCGCGCGAGGAACTCGAGGCGCGCAACCGCCGTATCGCCGAGGCCAAGGCTGCCCAGGAAGCGCGCGCAGCCGCCCTGATGGCCTCGCGCGAGGAGAGGGCTGAGGAAGCACCCGACGCTCCCGAAGAAATAATGGAAGCGGCGGCCGAGGAAATCGCCGGGCCCGAAGGTGACACGGAACCGGATTGAGCTCGAAGGCCGGCTGCTCAATCAGCCCGAAGTCCGCATCACCCCGGCAGGCACGCCCGTACTCCGCTTCACCGTCGATTGCGGCGCGCCCGGCGAGGAACTGAGACTCGGGATCGTGATGACCGGTGAATCGGCGCTGGCGGCAAGACAGCTCCTGGTGCCAAGTCGCGAGGTTAAGGTGATCGGCAAGTTGATCGGACCAAGGAGAGCGTTGAAAGGTGGCTCGAAGACGCCCCGACCCGGCGCCGCATTCGAAGTCGTCGCTGCATCGGTCGAGCGGCATGAATCGTGAGATAGAAAATTCGCCGCCTTGAGGTTTATGAAGACAAGTAAACTTTCGTCAAGGAAATTTTACCGGGGAATCTATAAAAATGGCTGACGAGGAAAGATCTGAAAGAGGCGGCGACCGGCCGCGGATCGAAGGCGGCGAAGGACGCGGACGCTACGGCGCGCCACGCCCTGAGGGCGAACGCGGCGAGGGCCGTGGCGGCGAGGGCCGCGGGGGCGGGATGCGTCGGCGGCCGGGTGGACGGCGTAAGGTATGCCGTTTTTGCGCCGACAAGACGCTGAAGGTCGATTACAAAGACGTGCGCACGCTCGGCAGTTTCATCACCGAGGGCGGCAAGATAGTCCCCAACCGGACCTCGGGCAATTGCGCCAAGCATCAACGCCAACTTGCGGTGGCGATCAAGCGTGCGCGCGTGCTCGCGCTGCTGCCATTCTCGACGCTCGGAGTCTAGATCGGCTTAATCCAGTGACGCGCAAGGCTGTTATAGGGATGGTTCGCGCAGCCGCGTTGGCGGCGGCGTTCTTCCTCGCCGGCGGCGCGATACCGATGATCGGCGGAATTCTGATGATGCTTGCGCCTGCGCCAATCATCGTCTATGCGGTCGGGCGTCCCAGTCCCAGCCTCCGCGCGACTATCGCGGTCCTGCTCGCGACCGCATTCGTAGCGATCCTGGCGGGACCGTTCGCCGGTCTCGGCTACCTGGTGTCGTTCGGCCTCGGCACCGGGATCGTATGCTACATGCTCGAGCGGCGCTCCTCCTTTGAGATGATCACCGCGGTTGGCGCAGGCGCGATGGTTGCCGCTTCCGTCGTGGCAGCGCTCGCGGTCATGGGCGGCCCGGACGCGCTCATCAAGACCATCCATGACGAACTTGCACAAGGGATGGCGCGCGGGCAGGAGTTCTACAAGCTTCTCGGGATTCAATCGACGATTCCAGCCGATACGCAAGCCAGCATCATTTCGCTTACGATGCGTCTGTCGCCGGCGTTCGCGCTGCTTGTCGCTGCAGGCTCGATGCTGCTCAACCTGCGCGTGTTTTGGCGATGGGCCGGGCCGCAGCGGCTGACGTACAACCTGTTCGGAGATCTTTCGCGATGGTCGTCGTCGGAATGGCTGGTGTGGCTGCTGCTCGCGAGCGGGTTCGGCCTGTTCATTCCGGTGCCAGCGGTGAGCGCTATCGCGCTCAACGGCTTCATCTGTATCGCGGCAGTGTACTTTTGCCAGGGACTGGCGATTGTCGGGTTCTACTTTCAGTCGCTCTCGGTTCCGGCGATCGTACGCGGCGTAATTTATTTTGTCGTGTTCGCGCAGCCGTTTGTGGCTGCGCTCGTGTGCATCGCGGGGGTCTTCGATATGTGGATCGACTTCCGGCGGCTCAAGCCCCCCAGTCCGGAAGCGAACAACCTGGGCGATTTCTTCTAAAGCAGCGGGGACGGAAACGAGGCGGTTAAGACGATGAACGTGCAAGTCATACTCAACGAGGATCTTCCCAACCTGGGAAGGACCGGCGACGTGGTCAAGGTCCGCGCCGGCTACGCGCGCAACTATCTGTTGCCGCGCAAGCTCGCGGTCGAGGCGGATCAGAAAAACATCCGCGCCTTCGAGCATCAGAAGCGGACCGCCGCGCGCCGCCGCGAGATCAAGCGCAACGACGCGCTCTCGATCAAGGCCAGGATCGAAGCGCTCGCGCTTACGCTCAACGCGCGCGCCGGCGAGGAGGGCAAGCTATTCGGCTCGGTTACCAACATCGATCTCGAGCGTGCGCTCCGCGAGCACGGTCTCGATATCGAGCGGCGCAAAATTCACCTGCCCGAGCCAATCAAGCAGCTCGGAGAATTCACGGTGCCGGTCAAGCTCGATTCCGAGGTTGAGGCCAGCTTGAAGATTACCGTCGCGGCGCAAGCCGAATAAGGACTTGCCCGATATGATCAAACTCTACGACTTCCTTGCCTGCCCCTACGGTCAGAAAGTCCGCATCGTCCTGGCCGAGAAGGCCCTGACCTACGACCTGGTCGCGGTGGATTTGACCCAGCATGAAAATCGCAAGCCCGACTTTCTGCGGCTTAACCCGTTCGGACGCGTGCCGGTGCTGGTCGATGACGATACGACGGTTTACGATTCGACGATCATCAACGAGTATCTCGAGGACGAGTATCCCGAGCCCCCGCTGCTGCCGCCGATCGGTTCCAGTGCGATGCGCGCGCGGGCGCGGTTGTTCGAAGATTTCGCCGACACTTCGTTCACGCCGCCGGTCGGCCAGCTAATCGCCGAAGTCTCCAAGCCCGAGGGCGAACGCGACCACAGTCGCGTTCAGCGGCTTCATCAGTCGGTCGAGCGCGTGCTCGACTACCTCAACCATGAACTGCAAGGCAACAATTTTCTTGCCGGCGAGTTCTCGGTCGCCGACATCGGATTTGCACCGCGGATGCTGGTGCTGAACGAAATCGGAATCGACGTGCTGGGCAACAACCGCGGCAACGTCGATGCGTGGATCAAGCGCATGATGGAGCGGCCGAGTATTCGCAATTTGCAGGGCGTCGGCGCGGTGCCAGTGACGGGCGGCTGATCGGCGAGGGCCCGTACGCTATGCGATCGCTGGGCGCGCAAGCGCCGGCACACGTAGCTGAAAACGCGCGCGCCGCCCGGATTTCCGGACGGCGCGCGACGTAATAATGAGGAAACGGATCTAGTGACGGTCCATCTAGATTAGATGATCCGCATCGGAGTTAATAGCGGGAATCCGTTCCCATTTCGTCCTCGTCGCTATGCGTCGGCCCAACCCCCATGGGGCGGAACAGCAGCTTGGCAGCGAAGAGCTTTTCGCCCAGGCGTCCCAGAGACTTGAGTGAGCCGCCGTGCCGCCTGCAGTGCGGACATGCCATCGAACCGCTGAGAAGACTGGCGTTTTGAGGCGTTATTCTGAGGTCGAATTTAAAACCGCAGCCGGGATTCTGACAAATCGTGCGGTAAACTACTCCCTGGCTACCGGTTGTTATCGATTCATTTCTGCTAGCTGCTTGCATTTTCTGTATCCTCCTCTCATCGCGCTCCATCGCGAGAGGGTTCGCGCATCCGACTACCATAATCAGACGTAGCAATTAGACGTAAGATCCCCACGGAAGTTTCAAGCAAATGGCGTGCCTTCCGGCACAATTGGCGGCAAGATCCAAAATCGAGTAAAATCAAGCTAAATTCGCCGCGCTGAAGCTTCTTTTGTATGTCTGATTCGTGCCACTATCCAAGAATTCTTGCGGTATTTGCTACAACTCAGAGATTTCACGGATGAAAAAAGCTGCATCTCAGTGCCGGACGAATAGGCTTCCGATGATACCGCGAGCGACCTATACTTGGCGGGCTTATTTGCCGAGGCGAGCCGCGCAATGACGATTCGAGTTCTTTTGCTCAAATGAGAACGCTGGCGCTAGTGATGGCAGGAGGGCAGGGCACCCGGCTCCATCCGCTGACCCGGGATCGCGCCAAACCTGCGGTCCCGTTCGGCGGCAAATACCGCATTATCGACTTCGTTCTCTCCAACTTCGTCAATTCAGGCATCTACGCGATCTATGTGCTGGTGCAATGGCGCTCCCAATCGCTGATCGAACATCTCAAGGACGGATGGCAATTCGGCGGGATGCTGCCCGATCACTTTGTCATCCCGGTCCCGGCCCAGATGCGGATGGGCGAGACGTGGTACCAGGGGACGGCAGATGCGATTTTTCAAAATCTCAATCTTCTCGACGACACCAAGCCGGACTTGGTCGCGGTCTTTGGCGCGGACCACATCTACCGGATGGACATCCAGCAGATGATCGAGTTTCACATGGATCGCAAGGCGGCTGTCACGGTCGCGACTCTGCCGGTGGCCGTGGACGAGGCGAATCAGTTCGGGATCGTCCAGGTCGATTCGGGCCTGCGCGTTTCAAACTTCGTGGAAAAGCCCGACAATCCGCCCCAGATGCCCGGCGCGCCGGGGCGCTCGCTGGCCTCGATGGGTAACTACCTGTTCAATCCCGAAGTGCTGCGCGAGGCGCTGATCGAAGATTCGGTCACGGAAAACAGCAATCACGATTTCGGCCGCGACCTTATCCCGGCGTTGATCAATCGGGTGCCGGTTTACGCGTACAATTTCATGACCAATCATATCCGCGGCGACTCTGAACTCAATCTCAGCTACTGGCGGGACGTGGGGACGCTCGATGCGTACTTCGAGGCCAACATGGACCTGCGCGACGCGCGCCCGCATCTGAACCTGTACAATCCGTACTGGCCGCTGCGCACCGCATACTTCGATCAGCCGCCGGCGAAATTCGTGTTCGACGAGAACGGGCGGCGCGGGCTGGCGCTTCATTCGGTGATCTCGGAGGGATGTATCGTGTCGGGCGGCGCCATTCGCAATTCCGTGCTCGGGCGCTCGGTATTCGTCCATTCGTACAGCTTGGTCGAGGACTCGGTCATCATGGACTACGTGGAAATCGGGCGGCACGCGAAAATCCGCCGCGCGATCATCGACAAGAATGTCTATGTTCCCGAGGGCGAAGAGATAGGATACGACCTCGAGCGCGATCGACGGCGATTCTTCGTCAGTGATTCGGGCCTGGTCGTGATTCCCAAAGGCCCCAAGCGCGAACGATCGGTTCTGTAGAGAGATCGCCGCACACGATGGCATCCGCGTCTTCACCAGCAAGTCCCAGGCTCGATCCCCGCGAATCGCCGGATTCGGCTGGCGATGTGTTAAAGCGCGGCGCGGCTCCAGCCGGCGGCGGCATGAAAGAACCGGACTTTCCGCTCGCTCGTGAAATCCCGCAGAGCATGCGCATCCGGCTGGGCCTCAAGGACCGGCTGATCTTCTGGCTGCTGGTTGGCGCGATACACGCGCTCAGCCTCCTCCCGGACTTCATCCTCTACAAACTGGGGGTCGCCGGCGGAGTGATCTTCCATCGCCTGGACCGCCGTCACACGCGAATCGGAATCCGCAATCTCGAGATCGCGTTCCCCGAACTCAGCGACGCCCAGCGCCGCCGCATCCTGCGCGCGTCGTATATAAACCTTGGCCGGACCGGCGCCGAGTACGTTCGGCTGGGCGGATTCTTCTACCGGCGCCTGAGGCGCCGCGTCAGCTACAATCGGCTCGACATCTGGAACAATCTCGCGCGCAAGTACCCCGGCAAGGGCGCGCTCATCCTGACCGCGCACTTTGGAGATTTCGAGCTGCTGCCCGCGGGACATGCGCTGCATGGGTTCCAGATCACCGTGGTTCATCACACGCAACGCTTTCTGGCCGGTGACGCACTGGTGACATTCATCCGCACGCGGGCCGGCGTGCGGACCATTCGCAAACACACTGCGGCGCGCGAGATGCTGCGGTCGCTCAAGCGCGGCGAGATCATCGGCATCCCGCTCGATCAGAACGCCAAGCGCTCCGAGGCCATCTGGGTTCCGTTTTTCAACGAGCTGGCAGCGACGCCGAGTGGATTCGATCGCCTCGCAAAGATGGCGGGCGCGCCCGTGCTCCCGGTATTTATCGTGCGCCAGCCCGACGGCCGCAGTCACGTGATCGAAATTTTCGAGGAGATCGAACAGCAGCGGACCGGCGACCGCGATGCCGACGCGCTGGTGAACACGGCGCGCTATCAAAAGGCGATCGAAGAGATGGTCCGGAAGTATCCCGAGCAATGGTTGTGGACGCATCGCCGCTACCGCACCCGCCCGGTGAGCGGCACCCGCTCGCTGTACGATTAGTCCCCACTAAAGGAAAACGGCCGCTCAAGGCGGCCGTTTTCTTCTCAACTACATCTGACGCTCGGTCAAGGATGGGGTGTCACCGCTACGATCATGACCTGATCGTTCTCACCGTAGTAGAAGAAAATCCGGTACGCCGCGGCAGTCTTGTTTTCCGCGTAGGGTTCGAAGACCGGTTCACCGTTTGGTCCCTGAAGCGTCTGAAATTTATGGGTTTGTAGGCTTGGGTGCCGAGGATTCGTTTCGAGCATCCCCAGCGCCTTCTGAACTGACTTCAGTCGTTTCTGCAGTCCAGCATCTCGCGCGAGCCCTTCCATGTCCTTGATGGCGCGCGAGGTGAAGTTCAATCGGAACTTCAGGGAACTACCTCATCCGTATCCATAGAAATCACCTCGTTCATTAGTCGATCTCGTCATCGGCAAACTTGGCGAAGGAGCCGAGATCGTGGAAGTCTCCTTCCGCCGCTTGAGCCAAGCCTTCCCGGACCTTTGCGAGCGCGACAGGGTTTCGGTATAGCCACATCTCCCGCACCGGGACGGTCAGGGCCGGGTCGAGGAGAATTTGTCCAGCCGCGTTTACATATACGCGGAAGTGCAAGGCCTTGAGTGTGGCTGACTCGTCAAAGCACTGTTCGAGCTTTGCCAGCGCCTTGGTCAAGGCGAATCGCTTGCGTTCGTCAATTCCGCCTTCTCCGATGAACTCGAAATCGTTATCTAGGATTATTGTATTGGTGCTCATCTCAGATCATACCTATTAATCAGAGTGTAGGGGGTGTGTGAGTGATAGACGGTACATTCTACATGACGCGCCATTCCTTTGTTTTTGGTCTGTGACACCCCTGAAATTTAGCCCATTACCCCCATGCGGCAAGACCCATTGGCCCTCTTGTGCCTCCACCCACATGGATCAGACCCCACTGGGAGCCGCAATGTGAGAGTCAGGCGGCCGTTCGCTGCGCGCCGGTGATTGGGCGGAGCGCCGCCAGAATAACTATTGCGATTGCCCATGCGGCGGCGCCGCCGATTAACGGAATCGCGCCGCCCCCTGCGATCCACCACGGGATTGCGGCACGGTCGAGGATTATTTTCGGCCACATCTTCGCGCCGAGCACGAAGCCGCTGTGCAGGCCGATCGAGAAATACACACTGCCCGTGAGGATAAACGCTTCGCCGAGAACGACCCCCAGCAGGAATAGCCCTATCAGCGTGGGAATCGCGGTCGCGGGATCGGTGAATTGGTCGATGCTGTGGGCGAGGGTGATCAATCCTGCCGCGGGCTGGTAGCCGGTGACATAGAAGCGGGCCGGAGAGCGCACGAGGTGCGCGACGGCGTAGATAACGGCGCTTAAAATCAGCGCGACCCGGTTGCCGAAGTCGCCTTTCATGCCGCCTAGGATGAACGCGCGGAAGAATCCTTCCTCGATGATCGCGATCACCATCGCCGAAAGAAAATATTTCGGTAACAGCGCTACGGCCGCTCCGCGATCGCCGATTCCGCTGCCGTTTCCGCCGGCCGCGAGCGCGAGCGCGAATATAATCGCAAGGGCGCACATCGCCACGACGAAACCCCGAATCGCGCGGATGATACTCGGCGCCGCGGGATGCCTGAAGCCGCGGCTTAGCAGCGAGGTGAGATTCAAATCGCGCGCGGCCCAAAGCATCGCGATCAGCAGCGTCGCCATCACGGTCCGATCGAAGATTCGGGGAAACGGGAAGCGCCATCCCGCAGCCGATACCGCGACAGCTGCGAGAGGTGCGAGAACGATCGCGCCGACGATTCCCGCGGCCAGCACGAGCGCGAATCTCACCGTGAATGACATCGCCGCGCGCGCGTGAACGCCGGAACTCAGCGTGGACGCTCCGGATCGAGTTGCGGTTCGAGCATCACTTCGACCGGGCATGCGCCCGCCGGAGAGTTCACGATCTGCATCACGGCCTGGGCGACATCGGCCGTCGAAAGCATCGCCGCGCGATCGAGCCGCTTGTTATTCGGAATCAGCGCCGTATCGACAAGTCCCGGAACGATCACCGCAAGCTTGAGCCCGCTTTGGCGCAACTCGCCGAACGCCGCGCGCGTGAACGCGATCAGCCCGGCCTTGGTCGCGGCATAGACGGCCTCGCCGGCGGGAGCCTTGATGGCGGCCGAGGATGCGACGTTGACGATCGCACCGCCGCCTCGCGCGGCCATCGCCGCGGCGGCCATCCGCGTAAGCGCGATTGGCGCGCGCAGATTAACGGCGATCATCCGGTCCAGATCGACGGGCCGCATCTTGACCAGCGGCGTTCGCGGCGGAGCCCAGCCGGCGTTGTTGACGAGCACGTCGATATGCCCGTAGCAATCGAGCGCGGCGGCGATCAGGTGGTCGGGCGCTTCGCCGGCTTTCCAGGTCAACCAGCACAATCAACGCGCGCTTAGGCGGCAGCCCGGTCTGCGAGCGGGTTTCTTCGAGTTCATCGCGCGAGCGAGCGGCGAGGCATAGCGAGTAGCCGGCGCGCGCGAGTTCGAGCGCAACCGCGCGTCCAATACCGCGGCCGGCGCCGGTAACAATCGCGACGCGGGCTTCGGCGCCCGCCGGCGATGTCCCGGCGGCGGTCATCGGCGATACAGCTTGCACTGACGTAGTCGCTCGCACAGACTGACGATAATATCCGGGCGGATGGGGAAGGGACACTGCATCCGGGCCGGGGGAAACCAGGGGCAGATGAACAGCCAAGTTTTCCGCGAGTACGACATCCGCGGCATCGTCGCAAACGATTTCGACGACGACTTTGTGGTTGATCTCGGGCGCGGCTACGCCACCTTGTTGCATCGCGCGGGGAAAAAAACGATCACGCTCGGCCGCGATTGCCGCCTGTCGTCGGAGCGGCTTGCGCGATCGGCTGGTCGAGGGTCTCCTTTCCGCCTGCATCAACGTGGTTGACGTCGGCGTGGTGCCAACGCCGCTGCTTTATTTTTCGGTGCTTAGCTGGAAGATGGACGGCGGCGCGATGATCACCGGCAGTCACAACCCGGCCGAGTACAACGGCTTCAAGCTGGGCGTGGGATCGTCAACGATTTACGGCGCGGAGATTCAGCGGCTGCGCGAAATAATCGAGCGGCACGATTTCGTCACGACCGGCGCCAAAGGCTCGCTCTCCGAGCGCCCGGTGATTCCAGACTACAACGATTTCATCCTGTCGCAGTTCAAACTCACGGCGGGACTCAAGGTGGTCGTGGACGGGGGCAACGGATGCGGCGGCGCGGTCGCGGCTCCGCTGATGAAGCGGCTCGGAGTCGAGACTTTCGAACTCTACACCGAGATGGACGGGCGCTTCCCGAACCATCATCCCGACCCTACGGTCGAGGAAAACATGCGCGATCTGATCGCGGCGGTGAAAAAGCATCGCGCTGCGATCGGCATCGCGTATGACGGCGACGCCGACCGCGTCGGCGCGGTGGACGAGAACGGAAAAATCGTATGGGGCGACGAGCTAATGGTCGCGTTCTCGCGGGCGATTCTGCGCGAGCGTCCCGGCTCGACGATTATCGGCGACGTGAAATGCTCCAAGCGGATGTACGACGATATCGCGCGCCACGGCGGCAGGCCGATCATGTGGAAGACGGGGCATTCGCTCATCAAGAGCAAGTTGAAAGAGGAGCACGCAGTGCTGGCGGGCGAGATGAGCGGGCACATGTTTTTCGCCGACCGCTATTTCGGCTTCGATGACGCTATCTACGCGTCGATGCGCATTCTTGAAATCCTGAGCCGCGAGGGGCGCGGGCTCGGCGCGATTCTCGCCGATCTTCCCGAAAGCCACTTCACGCCGGAGATTCGCGTTGAATGCCCCGACGATCGCAAATTCGAAGTGGTCCGGCGGGCGGCCGATTTTTTCCGCAAGCACTATGAAGTCATCGACATCGACGGTGTGCGCGTCAATTTTGCCGACGGATGGGGCCTGGTGCGCGCGTCGAACACCCAGCCCGCGCTGGTGACGCGCTTCGAAGCGACCAGCGAAAAGCGATTGGCCGAAATTCGCGCGCTGTTCGACGGCAAACTCCGCGAACTCGGCGCTATCTAAACCGATGGCTCGAAGTTCCGCGCCGCCGAGCGCCTCGGTGCTGATTATCGCGGGCGGCCGCGGCACGCGCTTTTGGCCCGCGAGCCGCGAGGCAAGGCCCAAGCCGCTTTTTTCGATTGACGGCAAGACCAGCCTGCTCGCGGATACGATCGCGCGTCATCGGCCACTCATCCCGCGCGAGCGAATTTTCGTGCTGGCCGCGGCGGCGCATCAGGCGCCGTTTCGGCGTGCGATCCGCGGCTTGATCCCGGCAGATAACTTGATTGTTGAACCCGACGCGCGCGGCACCGCAGTGGCAATCGCCTACGGCGCCGCGATTATCAAGCGCCGGCTGGGCGACGGAATCATCGCCGCGGTCGCGGCCGATCACTACATCGCGACAGCCGCCCAATATCGCCGCACGCTCGCTGATGCGATCCGTCTCGCCGCGGCGAACGAATCGATCGTCGCTGTAGGGATTACTCCGACCCGGCCCGAAACCGGCTACGGCTATCAGAAGATCGGTCCGAAGGTCGGCGCCGGATTCAAGATCGAAAAGTTCGTCGAGAAACCTGCGCTCGCAGTTGCGCGCCGGATGGTACGCAGCGGGCGTTACTTGTGGAATGCCTCGATGTTCGTGGCGTCCACGCGGACGCTGGCGCGGGAATTCGCCGAGCATTGCCCGGCGCTCGGCAAGGCAGCAGAACGGCTCGCGCTGGCTGGGCGGACGAAACTCGCGCGCGCCTACAGGCGGCTGCGGTTCGATTCGTTCGATCGCGTGATAATGGAGAAAAGCTCCAACGTACTCGGCGTGCGCGCGCGATTTTCATGGCATGACGTGGGATCGTGGGACGGGCTGTGGGACGCGGTCGGCGGGGCTGGCGGCAACGTGCTTCGCGGCAACGCGATCGCACTCGATTCCGAGCGCGTGCTGGCGTACCCGGATTCGCGCCTGATGGTGCTGTTTGGCGTGCGCGATCTGATCGTCGTCGATACGGGAGATGCGATCCTGATTGCGCACCGCGAGATGTCGCAACACCTCCGCCGCGTCACCGAGGAACTCGAGCGCCGCGGCCTGCAGCGCTACCTGTAGGCAGGGGCCCTCAGTCCAGCGCCAGGGCGTCGCACTTGAGCGCGAGCTTGCGCAGCTCGCTTTCGCGATCGTCATCCTCAATAGCCAGTTGAAGCAGCTTGGCCGCGACGCTTTCATCGACGGACTCCCACTTCATTGCATCGATACGCAACTCGGCCGCAAGCGCGCCGATTAGCTCGAGGTCGCCGCTCAGGCGCGCCCAGTTGTTCGAGCCGTCATGCAGGGCAGGTTGCGGCAGTTTCGCCCATACGTTGTGATCGGCGAGAATCGAGTGAATCAGCTTGACGTGCGCGGCTTCCTTTTCGGCGAGCGCCTCGACTCCAGTCTTGATATTCGATGAGGAGATAAGCGCGGCGTGCCGCTTGAGGCGATCGACCAGCCCCTGATTGCGGCCGGCGAGCACGGCCAGTTCCTCGAGCAATTCGCTGCGTACCGAAACCGGCGAAAACAATCTCTGAAAAAATCCCATACCAGTAGCCATCTCTTCCATCTCGTCCACCCGATGCGCGTTGACGTCATGTGGATGCGCTCCGCGCGCCGCGGCGCATCGCGACAATAGCTATCGGCATCGAGCATGGGTCTGTCAAGGGAAGCTGCGGTCAGCGGAGCGCGGGCGCTCAAGAATTGAACAAAGCGCGCACCAGCGACGATTCGCGCTTGAAAAATCCCTGCGTGTGGTATGAATCCTCGAGCCGCAGCAGTGCGTAATCAAGATAGTGCCCGACTTCATGCATCAGCGTTCGCACGAAGGTCTTTGGTTTGACGACGTCGTGGCGCTGCGCCGTGCGCATCCAGAGCACGATATACGGCGGCCTTCGCATCCGCGGATCGTATGGATAGAACAGTCCGTGCAGCTCGCCGCGCTGATTGCGAGGCCGCACGCCGCGAACCTCGACGCTGACGGGCCGAGTCGCCAGCCCCCGGCATATCTCCGCCGCCAACGCGCGCGCGCAAGTGGTGCATGCAGCGAGGTTGCCGGTCTCGAGCACGCGCATCAGGGCGTCGAGCGAGTTGCGGGCGGCGTCGTTGGGCACAAAATCGTAGCGCTCGATCGTGTCGCTCTTCAGGTAAGTTCGCTGCGCGCGCGAGGAGAGCCGGTAAAAAAACGCCGGCAGCCGCGTCTCGGGACTCGTGCGAAGTGTCAGGCCGGTAGCCACCACGCCTCCATTGCCGGATACTCACTTCCGGCGCCACATCCACGGGATTATGATCCCCGCAATACTCACAAGGGGCAAGCACTATGCAACTGACCGCCGTCGAAATCTCGAAACCTGCGGAGGCCAACGTGATCGTCGGCCAGGCGAACTTCATCAAAACCGTCGAGGACGTTTACGAGGCTCTCGTGCAAGCGGTCCCGGGAATCAAGTTCGGGCTGGCGTTCTGCGAGGCGTCGGGCCCGTGCCTGATTCGGTGCACCGGCACCGACCCTGCGCTGGAGCAGTCGGCGGTCGAAGCGGCTGCGGCAATCGGGGCAGGACACGTCTTCGTGGTGATTCTTGGCAACGCATTCCCGGTCAACGTGCTCAATCAGATCAAGTCCGTGACCGAAGTATGCACGGTCTTTTGCGCGACGGCGAACCGGCTGCGCGTGATCGTGGCAGAGGAAGGAGACGGACGGGGCATCGTTGGGGTAATCGACGGCAGTTCGCCCAAGGGCGTCGAGAGCGCCAATGATCAGGCCGAGCGCCGCGCGATGCTCCGGCGATTCGGCTACAAGCAATGAACGCCGGGTCGCGACGGGTATGCGGAACCCACCCTGGGTTCCGCGCCTCCTTGGGCAGGGGTGACCCCTGCACTCAGTGAGAAGACGCGAAAATCTGCGCAGCGCATCTTTTCGCGACTACGCGATGGCAGGCGTGGCAGGGCTGAGCTCTGCACCCAGTATTAAGGCCGCGCTCCCTTGTCGCGCGCGGCCCCTGCCAACGGCTTAATACTGCGCTGCCGTCGCCACGGCCAGGGGTGACCTCCTTCGGCTTCGCTCAGGACTGGCTCTGTACCCAGTGAAAGAGAAGATGCGGGCTTCGCCCTGTTAGAGAGGTAAAGGGTAAGAAACGCTGTTGATGGTTCTGGCTCGATGCCCGCAGCTTGTGTTTTTTGAGTCATCCCGACCGAAGTCTGCGGAGCGGAGGGACCCCGGATCTTACCTCGCCCGAGTTAGGATGTAGCGTTCCGCGCGCCTTCTTACCCGCCTCGCCCGCTTTGTTGCGGGAGAGGCCGCGTCTCCGGCGCGGGTGAGGGTGCGGATTTCACGGGAGGTGCCACGAGCACACGGCAGCCGAGCGTAGCGAGGTAGGTGAGGGTGCAGCGCGATTGCGCGGCGACCGGCGCATCCGCTCGTAAGGAGTCGAAGTCATCCGTCGGAAGTCCCCTCCGTCGGCTCCGGCGGAACATAAACGCGGGATCGCCACGGGCGCGAGACACTCACGGATGTTGCTTACAGCGAAACGGAATATTATCGACCCAAAGTTTTGAGGAATGGTTAAGCCCCTGAAGAGGCCGCTCTATCGGGGCGTTTTTGGCAGTGAACTGGCCGCTTTCGTGAGCCAGCTTCCGTCAGGACCAAAGAAAAGCGCCGACCGCCGCCGCTGGAAACATCGTGTGAACGAAGCCGGCCCGGAACCGTTGCAAATGTAGGCCGTCGGGTCTATAAGGCAGCGGGAATCAGAAAGTAAAAACAGAAATTCCGGATAAATGAAAGAAGAGGAAAACGTCGATAAGGGTTCTGTGCCGGCGCCGAACGGCGAAGCGGGAGACAGCACGCCGGGCACCGATATACAAATGGCATCACCTCCGGTGCCGTCCTCTCCGGAGGAAATTCTTGCAGACATCGCTGCAGAAATCAGGAAAGGTGGGAAGCCTCGCACAGTGACGGTCCGAACTCTGCTAGGCTGGTTTGGGTATAAGCGGAGGGGCGCGTTTGGGTGCTACATCATCGACCAGGCTCTGGCCGAAGCCGGCTTGGCCACGCAACCAGATTACGAATCGGTATGGCTGGACGCTGAAATAGCCTTGGGACCCGTTCCGGTTTCGCCGAAGCCAGCTATAAGCACGGCATCCGGTGATGAAACACCGATAGCAGCTAGCTTTGATCCCACGTACCGTTTGGGCAGGCTCCGCGCTGCTAACAATCCACCCGTTTCGGTCTCGCCGCAGCAGACTATTAAAGAAGCGCTGACAATTATGATGGCAAATGATTTTTCGCAGTTGCCTGTAATGTCAGGCGAGCGGTCGCTCAGGGGTGTTATCAGTCTATCCTCACTCGCAAAGCGGTCGGCGTTGGGAGCCAAATGCGAAACTGTCCAAGACTGCCTCGAACCCGCCCACATAGTGAGGGGTGATACCTTTCTGTTCGATTCAATCAACGACATCATTAGCCATCAGTACGTCCTAGTCCAAGGAGGGGACGCAAAGATAACAGGCATTGTGACGACGAGCGACTTGAGTCTTGAGTTCCGTCAACTGGCCGAGCCGTTTCTTTTACTCGGCGAAATTGAGCAACATATTCGCGTGCTCATAGAAAGGGGACAATTCAAGGCTGATGAGCTTAGGGACTTCCGCGACGAAAAAGATACGTCCCGGGTAGTCTCTAAGGCGTCAGACCTGACGTTCGGCGAGTACGCACGACTACTAGAAAATCCAGACCATTGGGAGCGTCTAAAGCTGAAGCTCGATCGTGGCGAGTTTATCAAGCCGCTGCACAGGATACGGGAGATTCGCAATGACGTCATGCATTTAGATCCCGATCCACTTGCGGAGCCCGATCTCATGCTCCTTAGGAACTTCGTGTCGTTTCTTCAGAACCTCCGGCAGATTCTGTACCGCTGAACTCACTGTTTAGGGCAAAGTACCGTATGATCCGACGCGAACCAAACCGTGCGGACTCGCGGTGCGAAGACGACTTCTGGATCTGGTCTCCGTTCGCAGAGATCGGACTCGCTGACTGTGCTTCGCGGCCTTTGTTAACGAACCAGCCGACTGTGGGCGCGGCGGGATTGCCCCGAGCACTCCATCCTTCACGCTGTTCGCTGCCCACGGGCGAGTAGCTCAAGCTTGGGCGGTGCCGGGTACACGCGCTCAATCATTTCGTAGACCAGTGGGGGTTTTTCACTTTTGCACCCTGCGCGCGGCGAGGCGCCGTGATGGATCAGGCGGCGAGGTGCGGCTAACCTTGTAGCCGAGGCATCATCACCGATGGGCGGCGGACGGCGGGCGCAATCGAAAGCGAATCCGGGGAAAAGGAAACGCCGCGAGTGGCGAATTCGCGGATGGCGCGTGCGAAATCTCGCGGCCGGCGGATTCCTGTTCGTCTTCTTCGCGCTCGGATTTTACCTCGCACAACTGTACGGCGAGATCTCCGCGCTGATCGAGAATCGTCGCGCCGCGCTCACCTCCGCGATCTTCTCCGCGCCGTTTCCGCTACGCGCCGGCGACGACCTCGAACGCAGCGGGCTGCTGGACCGGCTGGCGCAGTTGAGCTACTCGCAGGTGGCGGCGGCCGATACGCCGGGCGAGTACACCCGCGCGCCGCACGCGATCGCGATTTACTTGCGATCGTTTCACGACGGCGCGAAGGAGTATCCCTCCGAAATGGTGCGCGTCGGCCTGGACGGCGCGCGTATCTCGGGCGTTGCCGACGCGTTCGGCGTGGCCAAGTCCGACGCGATGCTCGAGCCTGAAGTGATCGGCCGGCTGCTGCCCGGCGCGCCCGCCGAACGCGTCGAGGTCCAGCTCGACCAGCTAAAGCCGTACCTGGTCAAAGGACTGCTCGCCACCGAAGACCGCTTCTTCTACTACCATCCGGGAATCGATCCGATCCGTATCATCGAGGCCGCCGTGAACGATTTTCGCGCGCATCGCCTGGTCCAGGGCGCCAGCACGCTCACGCAGCAACTGGCGCGGACCTTCATGGAACGCCACGAGCGCAGCCTGAGCCGCAAGTTGCGCGAACTAGCCGTCGCCGCGGTGCTCGAAATCCGCCTCAAGAAGAATGAGATCCTCGAGCGTTATATCAACGACGTGCCGATGGGCGAGTACGAGGGCACGCCGATCGACGGGATGCCGCAGGCGGCGCGATATTTCTTCGCCAAGGACCTGGCCGAGGTAACACCCGCCGAGGCCGCGACGCTCGTCGGAATGATCCAGGCGCCGACGCTGTACGATCCCCGGCGTCATCCCGACACCTGCCGCAAGCGGCGCGACGTGGTGCTCGGAGTGATGAAGCGCGCCGGCGTGATCGACGACGCCACCTACGCGGCCGCCGTTGCCGCGCCGATTCAAATCACCAAGCCGCCGGGACTGCGCCGCGCGCCGTACTTCACCGACTATGTGACCGCGTTCGTAGCCAAGATTCCCGGCTTCGACGGCCATCTCGAGGGACTCAAGGTTTACACGACGCTCGACACCGAACTTCAAAGCGACGCCGTCGATGCGGTCACGGAAAATATCGCCCAGCTTGAAAAGAACCATCGGCGGCTCCGCCGCGCCAAGATTGACGGCAGGTTGCAGACTTCGATGGTCGCGCTGGACGCCGACAGCGGCGCGATTCGCGCGATGATCGGCGGGCGCGACTACTCTGAGAGCCAGTTTAATCGCGCCGCCAACGCCGAGCGTCAGCCCGGGTCTGCATTCAAACCAATTGTCTATCTGGCCGCACTTGATCCCGCCCGTGCCCCGTTCTCGCCGCCGCTCACGCTGGCGTCCACGCTCCCCGACGAGCCGATGACGTTCAACGGATGGACGCCCGCGAACTATAAGCGCACCTATCAGCCGCAAGTGACGGTAGCGCAGGCGTTGTTCGAATCGCTCAACGTGCCGACTGCGTACGTCGGCAGCCGGCTTGGCGCCGCGACTATAGTTCGCACGGCGCATGAAATGGGAATCCACGAGGATCTTCCCGCGGTGCTGCCGATTTCGATCGGCGCCGACGAGACCACGTTGCTCGACCTCACCTCCGCGTACCAGGTTTTTGCGACCGAGGGTCTGCAGTCGCCGCCGTACGCCGTCGAGGCGGTCGTCGATGCGAAGGGCCATCTTATCTACCAGCACGCAGACGAGGAGAATCGCGTGATTCGTCCCGCCGTCGCGTATCTGATCACGGGCGCTCTCAAAGCCGTGCTGCGCTATGGAACCGGCGCGAGCGCGGGCCGCTTGGGGCTGGATTTTCCGGCGGCGGGCAAGACCGGTACGACACAGGACTACAAGGACGCGTACTTCATCGGCTACACGCCGGCCATCGTATCCGGCGTTTGGGTCGGCTTCGACGAACCCGAGAGCCTGGGATTGACGGGAGCGCAGGCGGCGCTGCCGGCGTGGGTTCAGTTCATGCAGGATGCGGCGCCGGCGGACCCAGAAGACTTCCCCGAGCCGTCGGGAATTACGATGGCCACTATCGATCCCGAATCCGGTGGTCTTGCCACCTCGGCGTGCCCCAAACAGGTCTCGCTGCCATTCCTGATCGGCACTGAGCCGACGCAGATGTGTCCTCTCCACGGCGGAATGTTTGCGAGCGCGCCCGCGCCTGCGCCAGTGTCGGCTACGATGCCACCAGCGCCGGCATTTGCGCCGCCCGCGCCGGTCGCGTCGGCGAGTCCTTCTTCATCCGACGTCTTTGGCGCGGTCGGAAAGTTTTTTAGGGGGATTTTCTCCCACTAATGAGCCTGAGCGCCCGATCAGATAAATTGAGCCGCAAAGAGAGGAACATCATGACCGGAATTCAATTTCTGACCGACGAGAAGGGCCGCAAGGTGGCCGTGCAGATTGACCTTCGCAAGCACGGGGCGCTATGGGAGGATTTCTACGACGGTCATCGCCCACCGCAGGGATGTCTATGAATAGTCAAACCGTGTTTGTTCCATGAATCCTTATCTGAAACTTTTTTGCCCGAGATTCGTCTAATGCGCATCCATGCCCATCTGATGCCCGTGAATGCGGCGACTTTAGTTGGTGAATGCGGGAGTTCTCAGAGCCGAATGCGTTTGCAAAAGAATCTGCATACCAGCCCCCGATGGGCGCGAAGTGCGCTCGCAGCGCTGGCCCTCGTTGGACTGATCGGACTGCTCGCGGCGAGCGGATGCATTAACGGCGAGAGTATCGAATCGCCCTCCCACGACGGATCCGTGGCGGATGATCCTGCCGTCGGCAGCGTGGCCTCGCGCGGCCATCAGGCCGCAATTCGCGGCATCAAGGCCGCGATTCCCGCGGCGGGTGACGTGTTGATCGTGGGCGGTGCGGACGCGTCGAATCGAAGTCTCGCGAGCGCGGAGTTCTTTGATCCGTCGTCGGGCCAGTTCGTCGCGACGGGCAGCGCGGCGTCGAGTCGCGCGGGCGCATCGGCGGCGGCGCTATCGGCGACCCAGGTGATCCTCGACGGCGGCTTCAGCGGGCGCGCCGCGATTAAGAATTTTTCGCTCACTCTCGTAGGCAACGTGCTGAGCGGCGCAGAGATTTTCGACGAGGCGACCGGCGCGTTCTCGCCGGCCGCCGGGATGGCCGTGGCGCGGATGGGCTTTACGGCGACGACGTTGACCAATGGCAAGATCCTGGTCGCCGGAGGCCAGGACAATTTAGGCAACGTGCTCGATAGCGCGGAGCTGTACGATCCCGCGGCGGCCAAATTCATCGCGGTCACCAACACGATGAGCGATCGGCGCATGTTTCACACCGCGACGATTCTGCTCAGCGGCAAAGTGCTCGTGGCGGGGGGAGCGACCAACCTATCCGGCGACACCACTAACTCCGCCGACATTTACGATCCCGCGTCGAACTCGTTTACCCCGGCGACCTTCCCGATGGACCATCAGCGCGCGGCGCATACCGCGACGCTGTTTGCGGGCGGCCCGCTGGCCGGCAAGGTCCTGATAACGGGGGGAGTCGGCGGCTCGAGCTTTTTTTTCAAGGACAGCAGCGCGGAGATCTACGATCCCGGCTCGCAGGAATTCCTGTTGCTCGCGAGCTTCCTGAACGAGCCGCGCTCGCTCCACACTGCCACGCTGCTCGACGACGGGAACGTGCTGCTCG
Source organism: Binataceae bacterium (SeqCode) (assembly GCA_963803045.1). Taxonomy (GTDB): domain Bacteria; phylum Desulfobacterota; class Binatia; order Binatales; family Binataceae; genus Binatus. The sequence continues at coordinate 26,342 of CAWDLC010000039.1, forward strand.
CGGGAGGATTCAGCGGTTCAGTCGCGATCTCGGGCGGTGTGCTGTCGGGCGCGTCGGGATCGATCGGCAATTCGGCTGAGACGTTCGATCCGAACACTGAGGATTTCACTTGCGTCGGTGGATTCAACACCGAAACGCTGCGATGCAATCAATCGATAAGCATTGCGCGCGCGGGGCATACCGCAACGTTGCTCGCGACCGGGCCGACCCCGCATCGCGTGCTGATCGCCGGTGGAATAGGGGCTACCGATCCGGCTGCTCACGGCGCGGCGCTCAGCAGCGCGGACCTGTTCAATCCTGCGGCGGGCGGCAGCTTCAGCGCGACCGGCGCGATGTCCCATCCGCGCGCGCTGCACACCGCAACGCTGCTCCGCTAGTCGCGCGGCTCGTCTGCATCCCGCGGCGGTGCCGAGACGCCTTCGGATTCGCTTTCGCCCGAATCGGCGGCAACGAACGGTTCTTGCTGATGCTTTTGCGGATTCGACGCGCCGGCGACCAGCTTGCGCGACACGATGATAAACGCGGAATGCGCGATCATCCGGAAATGCGGCCGCACGCTCATCCCCTTTACCTGCCAATGACGAAGCAGCGTCTCGAAGCTTTCAATCTCGCCGAAATCGCTGCGAGCCTGAATCGCCTCGACCGTGTCCTTGAGCTGCATGGCGGTCGGCACGTAGCAGACCAGCACGGCGCCGGGCCGAAGGGCGGACGCCGCGACCCCAAGCGCGCGCCCCGGCTCTGCCAGATCGAGGAACATCCGATCGACGCCGGTTTCATCGAAGCCCGCGTAGAGATCGCGCACCTTGATTGTCCAATTGGGCGCGTCGCCGAAAAATGCCGCCACGTTCTTGCGCGCGGCGTCGGCGAAATCCTCGCGCAACTCGTAGGAGATCACACGCCCCGCCGGCCCCACCGCTCTGAGCAACGCAATCGTGAACGCACCCGCTCCCGTGCCGCCTTCTATCACGGTCGCGCCCGGAAACACGTCGCCCCACACCAGCAGCGGCCCGGTATCTTTGGGATAAATCACCTGCGACGCGCGCGGCAGATGCGGGATCAGGTCGGCGTAAGTCGGGCGCAACACCAGGAACGTCTCGCCGGTCGAGAACTTGATCCGCGATCCTTCCTCGACGCCGAACAAATCGTCGGCGCCGAGCTCGCCGCGGATGAGCAGCTTCTTGCCCGCCCGCAGCATCTTCATGTAGCGGCGGCCCTTGCGATCGATAAATATTACAGCGTCGTTTTCTTTCAGGCGCGAATCCAAGATGATTCAACGCTTGCACGCATCGCGCGCGCCCGCAACTCTTTGGTCGCGCCGGCCTATTGACTATACAGCCTTGCGACCTTACGTTTGGGGATGCACCCGGCCAGATGGTATCATCCAGTGACCGGGTCGTTTCGCGTAAGTGTTGATTTAATTCCAATCCCAAATCGCGGCCATTAATCCAAATCGAGAGCATTTCACGTCATGGCAGAGAAAAAGGCGAAAACCGCTGAGAAAAACCTCGGCATCGAGCAAAGACACATCTGTCCCAGTTGCGGAGCCGACAGCAAGGTGACCAAGTTCGCCGGCTTCGGCCGCAAGGGCTTCTACCTGGTCTGCGAGAAGAACTGCGGCTTCGTCGGACGCACGCGCTAAGCGGGCAGGGGGTATTCGCGATGGGCAGAGCGCGCAAGAGCAAGACCTCCAAGCGCGACAAGTACGCCTCGTTCGGCGACATGGCGGACGACGCGGACGAAGATGCCGACCTTCCCAAGGACGAAGCCGGCCGGCGAAAAATCAAGCGCCAGTACGGAGAACTGCTCGGCATCCGGATCGAGAAGCTGCGCGGAAGAATTCTCAACCGCGAGCGCATCAACAAGACGATCGAGGGTATCTACTTCATCTGCGGCTCATGCCTGAAAGTCTGTCACTCGCTCGACGACGGCCTCAGCGAAGATCCCACCAATCAGAACAATCTGTGCGGCGCATGTGCGAAGGCGAAGGCCGCGGCCAACAGCGCCGCCGCCGCCGCGGCGGTCAAGGAAAGCGGCGGACCGTCGCGCCGGCCAACCCGATCAACGCGCAAGCGCGCGACCGCAAGTTGACCGTACTTGTGCGCGTGACAACGAAAAGCTAAACAGGGCCGATGTCTTTACAGCTCATCCGTCCCGACATCAATCTCGATTTCGTCGGGAAGCGGTTTTTCTTCGTGGCGCTTTCGACCGCGATTAATCTCGCGGCGATCGTGCTGCTCTTCACCCGCGGGCTCAACTATGGCGTCGATTTTGCCGGCGGCAGCGTCGCGCAAATCGAGTTCACCACCCGCACCAACGGCGACGCGATTCGCGCCGCGCTCGCGCCACTCGATCTCGGTGAAGTCACCGTCCAGGACTTCGGCAAGGCCGGCCAGTCTTTTCTCGCGCGCTTCCAGGCGGTCAAGAACATCGGCGGCATCGGGCCCAAGCTCGAGACCGCGCTCGGCAAAGCCTACGGCCCGGGCGCCGCGAAGGTGGTGCGAGTGGAAAGCGTCGGCGCCAAGGTCGGCAGCGATTTGCGCCGCAAGGGCTTCTTCGCGGTTATCATCGCGACCATCTTCATGGGCGTGTACATCGCGATCCAGTTTCGCCACGTGAGCTGGAGTTTCGGCGCCGGCGCCGTGATTGCGCTCGTCCACGACGTGATGGTCGTGATGTGCGCGCTGGTGATCGCGCAGTACCAGTTCGACTTGACCACACTCGCCGCGGTCTTGACCGTTATCGGTTACTCGGTCCACGACACCATCATCGTCTCGGACCGCATCCGCGAGGATTCGGCCAAGCGCCGGCGCGAGCCGATCGCATCGATCATGAATCGCGCGATCAACGAGACTCTCTCGCGCACCATTCTGACTTCGGGCACCGCAATCACCGTGCTGATCTCGCTGCTCGCGTTCGGCGGGCCGATCCTGCGCCCGTCGGCGTTCACGCTGCTGATCGGATTCATCACGGGCACTTATTCCTCGATCTATATCGCCGGCCCCGTGGTGCTGTTCTGGGAGGGCGGTTCCCGCCGCACTCGGACGGCCTCCTCTCGCGCGGCCTGAAAGCGCCGGCCGCCGCACGATTCGCCGATACGGTGGACAGCGTTCACCTTGCCAACAACGTTGAAAACCGGCCGCGGCATCTACGCGATTGCGAACGCCGCGCCGCTCGCGCGCACCGCCGACTCGGTCGTGTTGACGCTCAGCCTCGAGCGTGCGGACGGAATCGAGAAGGTGGCGCTAAAATGCCGCATCGCCAGGGATTTGATCGCCGATGCGGATTTGCACTTTCCTGAAAAAATGATCGAGCGGATTGCGCCGTGGCTCGAGCGCGAATTCGAGCAAACGCGCGAGGCCGCGCTGAAGTCGATCCGCGCCGAGCGCCACATGCTGGAGATTTCGTTCGACCCAACAAATCCTGGCCCCTTCTGACACACGGAGGAACCTTACGATGGCTGTTCAGATTCGCCGCGCCACCGAATCCGATATCCCGGAACTTTCGCGGCTGGTCGCCGCACTGGCCGCGTGGGAGGAAGCGATCGATTCGCGCGCGCGTTTCGATTGGGACGGAATTCGCGATGCGCCCAACTGGCTGAGGCTCGTGCTCAATCGCGAGCATCACGCGGTTTGGGTCGCAAGCTCCGACGAGACCAACGACGGCCACCTCGTCGGTCATCTGTGGATTCGCCTCAAGCGCAATAGCGACGGCGCCATTCCTCAATCGATCGGTTATATCAGCCAGGCTTTTATGGAAGAGAACTTTCGAGGAAAGGGCCTAATGAAGCCGATGCTGGAAGAAGCCTACGAATGGTTCCGAAATAGCGGCATCACGGTCGTCACGCTGAGCGTGTTGCATCGCAACTGGATCGGAGCGACCGCATGGCATCGCTTGGGCTTCAGCGATTGGCGTGAAGAGCGGCGGATGGACCTGAAACCGCGCCCGAAATAGCGCGATTGCTGTGGTTTTTGACCGGTCGGTAAGCTCATATTGTCCTTGACAAGCGGGCGCAATCGCCTTACTAGACTACTTGGGTCTGGTATTGCGTTGGGCGTCCGACAGGGGCTGAATTCCGTTTGACTGCGTCGCCAAAGCGTCTATACTATACCTAGTAGGTCCACTATTTAGGAGTGGAGTGTTTTTCACAGGAGCAGCGAAAGAGACCGAGAGAGAAAGATGCTGAAGAAGCCCATTTACATGGACAATCACGCGACCACGCGCGTCGATTCTCGCGTGCTGGACGCGATGCTTCCGTATTTCACCGAGAAATTTGGCAATGCCGCCAGCCGCAACCATAGCTTCGGCTGGGAGGCGGAAGAGGCCGTCGATCGCGCGCGCAATCAGATCGCTGCGCTGATCGGCGCCAAGTCCAAGGAAATCATTTTTACCAGCGGTGCCACCGAATCCGACAACCTGGCGATCAAGGGCGTCGTCGAGTTTTACAAAGACAAGGGCAACCACATCATCAGCTGCGTCACCGAGCACAAGGCCGTGCTCGACAGTTGCCGAGCGCTGGAGAGGGCGGGCAAGGCCACGGTCACGTATCTGCCGGTTGACAAGTACGGGTTGGTCGATCCCGACGCCGTGCGCCGCGCGATCACCGACAAGACCGTGCTGATCACGATCATGTGGGCCAACAACGAGATCGGCACGATTCATCCGATCGCGGAGATTGGCAGGGTCGCCAAGGAAAAGGGCATCATTTTCCATACCGATGCGGTCCAGGCGATTGGCAAGGTGCCGGTCGATTTCGAAAAGGCGGGCGTCGATCTCGCGTCGATAACCGCGCACAAGATTTATGGACCCAAGGGAATCGGCGCGCTCTACGTTCGCTCCAAGGGACCGCGCGTGCGGCTGACTCCCCAGATGGACGGCGGCGGCCATGAGCGCGGGATGCGCTCGGGGACGCTCAACGTGCCGGGCATCGTCGGCCTGGGCGCGGCGTGCGAAATCGCGGGGATGGAAATGCCCGAGGAAGCGCGGCGCCTGATTCAATTGCGCAGTCAGCTGCAGGCGGGGCTGTTCGAGCGCCTCGACGAAATTTACCTCAACGGTCATCCGACCGAACGTCTGCCCGGCAACCTGAACGTGAGCTTCGCCTACGTCGAAGGCGAGTCGCTGCTGATGGGTATCAACGATATCGCGGTCAGCTCGGGCTCCGCGTGCACGTCGGCGACGCTCGAGCCGTCGTACGTGATCCGCGCGCTCGGCATCGACGACGAACTGGCCCACAGCTCGATTCGTTTCGGGCTGGGCCGTTTCAACACGTTGGAAGAAGTCGATTACGTGACGGACAGGGTTAGCAGGGAAGTGAAGCGTCTGCGCGAAATGTCGCCGCTGTACGAGATGGCGAAGGAAGGAATCGATCTCAAGTCGGTTAGTTGGAAGTCATAACACAACGTCATATCGACGCGGCGCTTCGAGGAAAAATCATGGCTTATTCGGATAAGGTTATTGAGCACTACAACAATCCGCGCAACGTCGGCAGCTTCGCCAAGGACGAGCCCAACGTCGGCACCGGAGTCGTCGGCGCGCCGGAATGCGGCGACGTGATGAAGCTGCAGTTGAAGATCAGCGACCTCGGCGTGATCGAGGATGCGCGCTTCAAGACCTTCGGATGCGGCAGCGCGATCGCAAGTTCGAGCTACGTCACCGAACTCGTCAAGGGCAAGCATATCGACGAGGCGATGACGATTAAGAACACCATCATCGTCAAGGAACTCAACCTGCCGCCCGTCAAGATTCACTGCTCGGTGCTCGCCGAGGACGCGATCAAGGCCGCGATCACCGATTGGCGCAAGCGCAAGGGCGACAACGCCGGCTTGGGCGAGCAGCTGCCCCAGTCGAAGGAGGCGTAATCTTTCGTGGTGATTTCTCTTTCCGAGGGCGCCGTCCACAAGATCAAGCAACTCGTCGCCGACAAGGGCGCAGGCGCCGGCCTGCGCGTAAAGGTCGTCGGCGGCGGATGCTCGGGCTTGCAATACCGGATGGAAATCGACGCCGCCAAAGACCGCGACAAGGTTTTCGAGCGCGACGGCGCGCGTCTGATCGTGGACAAGAAAAGTTTTCTCTACCTCAACGGCTCCGAGCTCGACTACGGCGAAGAGCTGATGTCGTCGGGCTTCAAGGTCGTCAATCCGAACGTCAAACGCAGTTGCGGATGCGGAGAATCGTTCGTCGTATGAACGAGCGGACGTGGGGACTGCTGTCTCAAGATGATCGAATGCCCTTCATGCGGACGCCGCCAAGAGCCGCGGCTGACTTGCGCTGATTGCGGGTCGCCGCTTGCGGCGCCGCTCGATTGTTTCGCCGCGCTGGGGCTGCCCCGAAAGCTGACGATCGATCTCGCCGCGCTCGAGCGCCGCTATCACGAACTGAACCGGATGATTCATCCCGATCGGTTCGCATCCGGCGCCGCCCGGGTGCGCGACGCGAGTCTGCGCGCGACCGCGACGCTGACCCGCAGCTACCGCACGTTGCGCGATCCGGTCACCCGCGGTCTTTACTGGCTCGAACTAAACGGTGAAAAGCTCGCCGAGAACAACAAACGCGTTCCGCCCGGGCTCGCCGAGCTGGTTTTCGAGGTGCAGGAGCAACTCGCCGAGATGCGCGATGCCCCCGCTGACTCCGACGCGGCGCGCGGACTCGCAGCCCGGGTCGCCCAGCGGCGCGGCCAGCTTCAAACCACGATGGATGCCAGCCTGGGCGAACTCGAGCGGAATTTCCTGAAATGGGATCAGCGCCCGGATGAGAAGATGCTTAGATTGGATTTAAAGACGATTCTTTCGAGCATCGCCTACCTTCGTACTCTTATTCGCGACGTCGATCGCGCGCTCGAGAACTCAAAGGCCGCCTGACAAAAAAAGCAACCTGACAAAGTAAGGATGTCCCGAATTTTTGGCATAGACCTCGGCACCACCAACAGCCTGATCGCCGCCATGGAGAACGGCGCGCCGCGCGTAATCGCGGTGGCCGAGAACAACACGGCGCTGCTGCCGAGCGTCGTCGCGATTGCGCCCGACGGCGCCATCACCGTCGGCGAACGCGCCATCGAGATGGAACCGCATCTGACCGTCGAACGCGACGGCCGCGTGAGCGCGGTCGGTTTTGCCGGCGGCGAATTCGGCGCCGTCATTCGATCCGTCAAGCGCTACATGGGATTGGGCGGCGACGAGATTGCGCCCGAAGATCGCGCGCGCTACACGTTCGCCGATCTAAGCGGCCCGGTGGTGCGCTTTCAAATTGGCAGGCGCGTCTTCACGCCCTCGCAAATCTCCGCCGAGATTCTGCGCGCCCTCAAGGCCGGCGCCGAACGCGCACTCAGCGCGGCTGGCAAAGATGAAAAAGTCGAGCGCGTCGTCATCACCGTTCCCGCCTACTTCAACGACGGCCAGCGCCAGGCCACCAAGGATGCCGGCCGTCTCGCCGGTCTCGAAGTCGTGCGCCTGGTCAACGAGCCGACCGCCGCGTCACTCGCCTACGGCTTGAACAAGAGGGCGACCGGCAACGTCGCCGTCTTCGACTTCGGCGGCGGCACCTTCGACATCTCGATTCTCAGCATCAAGGAAGGAATCTTCGAGGTCCTCGCGACCAACGGCGATACCCATCTCGGTGGCGACGACATCGACCGCGTGATCGTCGATTGGCTGCTCGCCGAACTCCCCGACGCTCTCAAGCTCGATCGCCACGTCTGGAACAGCGCTCGCATGGCCGCCGAGAACGCCAAGAAACGCCTCACCGACGTTGCCGCGACGCCGGTCGTCGTCGAACTCCCCGGCCACTCGATTCGCAAGCAATTGACCCGTGACGCCCTCGAGCACATGGCCGAGCCCTTCCTCGCGCGCACTCTCAGGCGATGCGAACTGGCCGTTGCCGACGCCAAGCTCACGCCCGCCGACATCGACGCTGTCGTTCTGGCCGGTGGCGCGACGCGGATGCCGCTGGTCCGCCAGCGCGTTGCCGCGATGTTCCACAGGGAACCTCTGTGCTCGATCGATCCCGACCAGGTCGTCGCTCTGGGCGCCGCCGTTCAGGCTTCCGTACTAATGGGCACGCAGGGCGACATGCTCCTGCTCGACGTGGTTCCCCTCTCGCTAGGTATCGAAACGATGGGCGGCGTGATGGAACGTCTCATACATCGCAACACCACCATCCCGACCAGCGTAGCCGAAGGCTTCACTACGGCTGTGGATAATCAAACCCATGTTGATATCCATGTTTTGCAAGGAGAGCGTGAGCTTGCTAAAGATTGCCGTAGCTTAGCGCGCTTCAAGCTGGGGCCGATTCAGCCCCAGCCGGCGGGCGTCCCGCGCATCGAGGTCACTTTCCTCATCGATGCAAACGGGATACTTAATGTCAATGCGCGCGATGAGCGCACGGGCCGCGAGCACTCGGTCGACGTCAAGCCAAGCTATGGACTGACGGACGATGAAATCGAGCGAATGCTCGAAGAGGCCATCGATCTCGGGGAGCAGGATCTCAAGGAGCGCCTGCTGATTTCGTACCGCAACGACGCCGAGCAAATCCTGGGCGCACTTCGAAAGCAGCTCGGCGAATTCGGCTCCTTGGTCGATGTCGGCGAGCGCGCGCGGATGGACGAGGTGGTGGAGCGGCTGGAGGCGGCCCGAACAGGAACCGATCGCGAGCTAATCGCAAAACTCGTCGAGGAGCTTGAACGAGATTACCACTCCGTTCGCGGAGCGGATCATGGAGGCCGCTATCAAGCTGGCGCTCGAGAAGAAATCAGTGGAGGAACTTTCCTAGCCAGGTAACTTGCAACGCAAGCCGGGCGAGGGACGTATTGACGATGGGGCTCAAGTGGGATCAGGCCGAGGAAATTGCCGAAGTGCTTGCGGAGAATCATCCGGGACTGGACCCGCTCGACGCGCGCTTCACTGACCTGCGTCAATGGGTCATCGATCTCGACGAATTCGACGACAGTCGCGAGGGCTCAAACGAAGCGAAATTGGAAGCCATCCAGATGGCATGGCACGAAATATACAAGGAACAGAACGAAGACGACTCTGAATAGGCGTAGGCGTGGTTGCGTCATAACTATGAGGAGGGTGGGGCGGTGGATGCACGCATAACATTGAAGGCGGAGAACGGAGCGAAGATGCAGGAAAAGGAAACACTGGACGAAAGATTGCCGGGGCTGTTCGAGCCCGACACTCTTTTGCCCGTTCAATACTTCGAAGCGATGCGCAAGAAGCATCTGCTCGAGGGCGAAAAGCGGCTCATCCTGAGCGTGCTTGAGGACGCGATCGAATGCTTCATGAAATGCATCGATGCGCCCACCAGCAAGGGCCAGCGATTGTTCCGCGACGCTGACGAATGGATCGCGCACGAAGACAAGCGCTGGGTTTTTTCGTTCGACAACGTCTGCGACATGCTCGACATCAATCCCGAGTATATGCGGATGGGTCTGCGCAAGTGGAAGGAGAAGCGCCTTGACGCGATTGCGAGCCAGCGCGCCGCGCTCGCCCTCGAGGCCGAGCGCGCTGCGGCCGAGGCTGCGACGCAGCCTGCTGCTGTGATGCAGCCTGCGCCTGCGGTGCAGCCTGCGGCTGCTGCCGTCGCGCTCCCTGCAGCCCGCGAGCCCGTGGTCGCGGCCGCAATTCAAAAAAAGCCGGCCAAAGTCGCGGCCAAACCGGCGCGCGCCAAGCGCCGCCCCGAGCGCGTGCGCATCGCCAAGCGCTCGGCGCGCAAACTGCGCAAAGCGCGCGCCCGCGCATAAGACAGGAAACAAGTGACGACGGTCGCGCCGCGACCGTCATCACTTGGCAATCACAAAGCGGAGCGCGTGTCATCGACACGCGCGCCGCTTTTTTTTCGATTCCATGCGCCGCCGCCCTGACTATCTTGCCAATCGCCGCCACACCTCGTAGCGTTTCACCGAGTCAGAATTCCAACTCCGCGATGCCGCTCCGAACGAAAATTGAATGCCCCGGCTGCGGGGCCGGCCTCGTCGCCAAGCGTGGCGGCGTATGCCCCAACTGCGGGGCGCGCATCGCCAGCCATGTCGCCCGGGTCCGCGCCCGCGAGAAGCGCATCGAGCAGGTCGTCGCCATCGTTGCTACCGTCCTCGTTGTCGGCCTGGTCGTCGTCACCAGCGGCGCGACGCTGCTGGAGGGAGTCGCCGCCTACGCGATAGCCGGCGCCGTTATCTACTGCCTCGCACGGCGCACCTTCGTATGATCTTTCGTTTCTTGCTGGCTCGCGTCTGAACGTTTGTTTATTTTCCACGCCACCCAAATCTGAACATTCATTAAGCTGTTCTCTCCGTTGACGTTTTTCGTTTTTTTATTCCGAATTAGTGCAACCCGAATTTGCCAATGGCGTACCTATAGCTATGAGGACCATGTGCGTTGCAGGGGGTTTTCCGAAGCGGCTCGATGGCATCCTTAATGCTCTCTCAGTCAGGTAGAGGTAACCAACAATGAAATCCAAACGAAGTCTGATGACGGTGCTGGTTGGTCTCGCGATGCTTGCGACGCCGATTACGGCGGCTGCCTTCGACGCGCGTCTCGCCCCGTCCCCGGCCAACGTCTCGCTCACGACGGAGCGACCGGTGATCGAGGACATGATCTCTTTACCACTGCGAGCACCGGAGCAGTCCAGGGTCGAAATCCGGCCGAAGGGCCGCGGTCGGCACGAAGCTCGACAAGTGGCCGCCTACCGACCGAAATGGGCGAACCATGGCTGACGCCGCCGACGGAGCCACCGGTGACCCGCCGCGTCCGCCAGTTTCGTGTGTATCGCGCCGTCCTCATCGACCCCTGCGGACCATTGCCTCTGGAGGCGTTCGTTGTCCAGGTCGCGCTCGGCAGAGCTCAGTTGCGCCCGGTGTCGCGGCTCGGCCTGTCTCGCTCTCACCACCCGTATCGGCCGGGCCAACCGGCACGCTCGCCCATCGCGCGAACATTGGGCATGGCTCCAGCATCGAGCCTTACAGAGGTCAACAGCTGCGAGCAAAGCGAGCTAGAGAGGCCTGCCCCGTCGGTCTCGCCCGCTCGACAAGAAGGAACATGAATTTACCGATGTATATCGATGACATGCATAGTGACAGATACCGATATGACAACTAATCCTATCGAGGCCATCCACGCTCTCTGTGTACCCTTGCACCTTGCCTCTCAGCTCAAGTGCATGACGACATCCGTGAGCCACGAGAACTAAGACAACAGTTGGACGTCAGGTGCATCCCCACTGACAATCTACGTCAATCATGAGACCATCTATCTGTATCACAGGACGTTTGACAACTCGGCTGAACACACCTGGACCAACCAATATCGACCCTCCATGTGATCACTTGAACACCTCCCCAACGGAGCCTTTTAGCAGGACACCTACGACCGCTCTGCAGACGCTCCGGCGGCGAGCACCGCCGCGGCGGGAGGTTCTTTCTCATGGTCTCGTATCGTCACCGAACGTGGTGAACCGAACACGTCGAGTGATTGCCACTCAGCCTGGTCGAGCCCCTTCACGGCGCGGATTCTCCCACCTAAGACGCCCCTCATCGCGGCGTCACCGCGTGCCACCCGCGAGTTCGCCTTCCTCGGCGCAGCGTCTGGCCGGTAGCACTCAGGGACGGTCCCATGCCGACTGCCTTCGTACCAGCGGGACCCAGGAAGCCCAGTAATTTCAGCACGTGTGAGGCATTGACCTCTTGGCATCTCGGCGTTCCGCAGAGCTGACGTCTTGGCTCGCCGGAGCGCAGGACAGTCCCCTCCTGCCTTCGTTGATCGGGGTCACGACACAGGGACGCCGCTCCGTGCACTCGATCGACCGCCGGACTGGTGCGGGCGTGTTGTGTCATCGCCAGTGAGAGTTCCCCGCTTGACGACGGCGACCTGCTCCTGTAGAACTTTGCACTGCGAGGGAAGCGTCGATTTCCAGTTCTTATGTGGTCGCTTGGACTGGTTGGAGCTAGTAGCGAAACCGTCCTCGCTTGATAGCAATAGTTAACTGGGCACCCACGAGCGAGGAGTGGGGTTATCGATGAGTTGTCATCGGTTTCGGTGCGAGGCCGAATATTCGGAAGGCTCATGGGTCTTCCACAACAGGAGCTCCGAAGCCGGGGCCACTACCGTGGCTTTGTCGCGCATTGATACTCATATCCTCGGCGTCCTTGCCTCCTCCTGGCTCGCGGCGACGGTAGGTGCCACAAAGCGACTCTTTGTCGATCGCCACCTGGTACTTCGCGCCATTGGCCCAAACGATTCGACCCATGGACTGCCTGGTCGCTGCCCTCCACAGCCGCCACGCAGTCCTCACCCCACGCAGCAGGGAGCGTCCGGTATCGACCCGAGGACGGACGCTCCCCGCTGCGACACCCGTCTCGCGACCATCGCGGTCGCAGACGATCCGATCGGTGAAGTGTCCGGTGGCTCCAGTCCCCGGGCATGTGTTTCCCACAAGGTGTTGCGGTTCTGGCAGGCGGGGCATTGCTACCCGCCCCGCCTGGCCCGCACTAACCGGGAACTCCTCTGGGAGTCCCCTGCAACAAACAGGCAGCCCCTTCGGCTCCTGGCATCAAGGAGAACCCCCCTGGATTCTCTGGTAAGGGCGACGTGATGATCCGCAGGCCGAGCTTGGTCGCCGGGCCTGCGGGGAGCGAGTGGCGAACCCGGCGTCCGCATTGATTGATCCATCCAATATTGCGAGGAGCAGCACATGAAGAGATTTCGGAGCATCAGTAGGACGAAGAAGTTCGTCGCCGTTGGCGCGACCCTGGCCCTAACACTCGGCATCGCCGGGGCGGCGTTCGCTTACTTCACGGCGAGCGCGACGAACACCAGCTCTTACGTGACAGTCGGTTCAGCCGGCTGGAGCATCACTGGCGTATCCACCGGCGGTGGCCCGCTGTACCCGGTGGGCACGACTGAGTGGGTCACCTTCACCGTCACCAACACGAGCGGCGGCAACCAGCTCCTGAGCTCGGTCACCGGTGCGGTGACCAATGTCTGCCGGTTACGTGTGCGACGTCAACAACGGTCAGGAGACCGGTTGCCGTCTGGGTGGTTCACGCTCGAGCCGCCTACGGCACCAACCCCGCCACTCCCGACCAACGAACCAGCAGGGTGGTCAGGACCGTTCTCGTTCACGATCGCACTGACGGACTCGAGTGGTCCCCAGAACGGCTGCGAGGGCCTACTTCCCCAACTGACCCTCGACGCGCGTCGTAGCCACTTCGGCTCTGTGGAGGGTGGGCTCGGCTCACTCACTCCCCTAGCTCAGCTCGGTAGTCAGGCCGCGTCGCGGAGTCTCAGACCCGCGACCAGCCTGCCCGGCTGGGCAAGTCCCAATCAATCAATACCGGGGATGTGCCCGGTGCGCGAGGTCCGGGCGCATCCCCACTGTGAGTCCCTTCTGGAAACCAAGAGAAAGACGAGAAAGTGAACCACTGGCAGCGCATACGAAGGACAGGGCCGATGGCGGCAGTTGCCGCTCTCGTCGGTGTCCTCGGCGCGGCCGCAGCCATCGGCTACTTCGTGAGCACGGCCTTTGCCGCCCCAGGCGTTCCGGCTCCGACGATCACCTCGTCTCCCGCCAACCCCTCCACGTCGACCTCGGCAACCTTCACCTACACAGACACCCAGTCCGGGGTGAGCTTCAAGTGCTCGCTCGACTCGACGAGCTTCACGACATGCGTCAATTCGGGGATCAGCTTACACATCACTCTCCGAAGCCAGCCACACCTTCAAGGTCGAGGCCGTGACGAGCACGACCACGAGCTCTGCGACTTCTTACACATGGTCGGTCGTGCCCCCCACGCCGACCATTACATCCGAGCCGGCGAACCCGACGACTGCCACCTCGGCGAGCTTCAAGTACTCCGACACCCTCTCGGGTGTCACCTTCCAGTGCTCGCTCGACTCCAGCTCCTACAGCTCGTGCTCCTCTAGCGGGGTCACATACACGCTTTCTTCGAGCGGTTCCCACACGTTCTCCGTGAAGGCCCTGTCCGGCTCGGCCACTTCGGCCGCGGCCAGCTACACCTGGACCGTCACGACACCGGCCCCGAGCATTGTCTCCGAGCCGGCGAACCCCGTCGCCTCGTCGTCGGCGAGCTTCACATACTCGGACTCACAAGTCCGGCGTGAGCTTCCAGTGCTCGCTGCGACTCGTCGAGCTTCAGCTACGTGTTCCTCGAGCGGCATCACCTACACGGTCTTTCCGACGGCACGCACAGCTTCTCGGTCGAGGCCGAGCTCGGGTCGGGACCGGTGAGCTCGGCCACTTCCTACACCTGGCGGGTCGACACCACGCCCCCGACGATCACCTTGAGCTTCCCCGAAGAACGCCGCCGACTACAACGCAGCCGCCTATGCGGCGGGGTGCTCGCCCGTCGGCATCTGCGGAACGGCCTCTGACCCGTCCGGGGTCGCCTCGGTCGCGGTGGGGATCTTGCAGTGGTCCTCCGGGCAGTACTGGAACGGCTCGTCGTTCAGCTCCTCGTCTCTCGTGTTCAGCACGGCCACTGGGACGACGTCTGGGACTACACCTTCGCCCGGCCCGCCGACGCCACCTACACCGTCTTCGTGAGGGCGACCGACACCCTCCACAACACGACCACGAACCCCGAACCTCGTCTCGGCCGAGTTCCAGATCCAGACGATCCCGCCGCCCGCGCCCACCATCGTCGGCCCGCCGTCCAACCCGAGCACGAACGTGAGCCCCGAGTTCACCCTCGCCGATACCGAGGCGAACCTCTCGTACTACTGCGGGATGGACAACGGAACGCCCGTCTACTGCAACGGGGACACCGACCACGACGGACGACCCCGAAGTCGCAGGCCGAGTGGCAGTACCAGAACCTCTCCCCGGGTCCGCACTGCTTTACCGCCTACACGATCGACGGGGCGGGCAACCAAGGTGCCATGACCAAGTTCTGCTGGACGGTCATCGGGAGCCCCGCCTCGATAACGGTCTCCTCGGGCTCGCCCCAGTCGACGACCGTCCACTCGGCCTTCGGGTCCCCCCTTGTCGCCAAGGTGACCGACTCCTATGGGACCGGCGTCCCCGGCGTGACCGTGACCTTCACCGCCCCCAGCTCTGGTGCCTCGGGCAGCTTCGCCTCCTGCTCGGGAGGCAACCCGAGCTCCAACCAGTGCCGGGTCACGACGAACTCAAGTGGGCTTGCCACCTCGTCCACCTTCACGGCGAACACGATCGCCGGTGGCCCCTACACGGTCACGGCCACGACCTCTGGCGTGAGCGGCTCGGCCAACTTCTCCCTGACCAACAACGCAGGTACTGCGAGCCAGCTCGTCTTCACCACCGGTGCGGTGTCAGGCTCGGCGTCCCAGAGCGCCACCCTCGGCCCGATCACCGTCCAGGTCGAGGACACCTACGGCAACGCCGTAAAGGTCTCCTCCAACACCACAGTCAACCTGTCGTCGACCTCGGCCGGGGGAATCTTCGCCACCACCTCCGGCAGCTCGACGATCACCTCGGTCACGATCTCCTCCGGTTCGAGCTACGGCGAGCTTCTACTACGGCGACTCCCACGCGGGAAGCCCGAAGATCACCGCAGCCTCGGGATCGCTGACCGCGGCCACCCAGACCGAGTCGATCTCCAAGGCCAGTCCCACTCTTTCGGCGACCGGGCCTGCGAACGACACCAGCGGGCACGGCGATAAGCGCCAGCTCGATCGGCTCGGCTCTGGGCGGTTCCTCTGGGACGAACTCCTCGGGCACGATCACCTTCTACGAGGACGGGCCGTCATCTAGCGCCCCGTCGAGTTGCACCGGTTCGGGCTGGAACTCGCTCGGAACGGCCGCCGGTGTCGGGCAACAACACCTATCACCCGAGCGCCGGCTTCACCCCGAGCGTGGTGGGCAACTACTGGCTGTATGCCTCCTACAACGGGGACGCCAACAACAACTCGGCCCACAGCACCTGCCCGTCGGTGTACCGAGATCACCGTCTGGCAAGGCGACTCCGACCCTGACGGCGAGCGGCCCCGTCCACCGATAGCCTCCGGGACGGCAATCGGCTCGACCACGATCATCTCGGTTCTCGGCGGTGCCTCTGGCTCCAATGCCTCGGGCACGATCACCTTCAAGGTCTTCGGACCTTTGTCCTCGGCACCGACGAGCTGCACGACCGGCGGGACGACGGTCGGGACCGCGACGGTGTCCGGCAACGCCATCTACCACCCGTCTTCTGGCTACACGCCGACGGCCGGTGGGAACTACTACTGGTACTCCTCCTACGGCGGGGACGGGAACAACAGCACGGCTGCCTCGACCTGTGGCTCGGGGATGTCGGTGACCGTCGTGAGCGGCTCCACGGGCACCAAGCTCGTCTTCACAACCTCTCCGGTCATCGGGTACGGCGTCCAACAACGCCATCTGGGGCCGATCACCGTCCAGGTCCAGAACGCCTCGGGCACCCCTGTGAACGTCACCACGGCGACCACGGTCACCTTGTCGTCGAGCTCGACTGGGACCTACATCTTCAACACCACCAAGGGCGCCACGACCCCGACGGGTCAGACGACCGTGACCATCGCCGCGGCTCAGTCGTCGGTGAGCTTCTACTACGGGGACACCAAGGCCGGCACTCCCACGATCACGGCCGCCTCGGGACCGCTCACCAAGGCGACCCAGCAAGAGACCATCACCCTGGCGCCGCCATCATCTCGATCGTCTCCGGCTCGCCCCAGTCCGCCACTCAGGGCACCGCGTTCGCCAACCCGCTCGTCGTCAAGGTGGCCGACTCGTTCGGCAACCCGGTGTCCGGTACGACCGTGACCTTCACCGCGCCGTCGTCTGGGGCCGTCGGGGACCTTCTCGCAACGGCACGAACACGATCAGCGTCGCCACCGACTCCACCGGGCAGGCATCGGAGACCTTCACGGCCAACAACACCGGTGGTGGCTTCTACAACGTCTCGGCCAGTGCCGGGACCAACACGGTGGACTTCTCGCTCCTGAACGGCATGAACTTCACGATCACGGTGACCGACAGTGGCTCCTCCGGTGTACCCAGGCGGCACGAGCCAGCCCGCTCAACTTGTCGATCACCAACCCCAACCCCGAGTCGATCACGATCAGCGCCGGGGCTATCACCGGTCAGGTCACGTCGATCTCCAACGCCTCCACCAACAAGTCGCCGCTCGCCTGTACCACGTCGTGGT
>CAWDLC010000040.1:0-18891 GCA_963803045.1 Binataceae bacterium (SeqCode)
TCGGACTGGGTCGCTACAAGGTTCAAAAGATCGGCCTAAATTGACTCTATAAAAGCCAACTGACGGGGGACTGCTCGCGGTGGTCGAAGAATCCCCTACGAGGTGTGCAAGGTAATCAGTCCGCGCGGCAGCCGGGGTTCGACTCCAACCCTGTTCCCCCGCTTGCGCTGAGCCCCGATGAGGGGACTGAGGTAGCGTCCCAGTGGATTACGAAGAGCGATTCCAAAAATTCACAGGTTATCTGCCCTACGACTACCAGAAGCGGGTTGCACGACTCCTCTTCGAAGGCCGGAACGTGTTGCTGCGCGCACCGACGGGTGCCGGAAAAACGTGGGCAGTTCTTGCACCATTTTTCTGCGACGAATGGACGGCTCGCCCGACGCGTCTCATCTATGCGCTCCCACTACGCACCCTCGCGAACGGCATCTATCGCGAAGCTTGCCGCGCGGCGAAAACTCTCGGCAAGCCGCTCGAACCCGTGATCGACGGGAGACGTGAAGTTGTCTCCCCCTTCGTCACACTGCAGACCGGCGAGCAGCCCGACGACGAATTCTTCGATCGCGGCCGCATTATCGTTACCACCTACGATCAGATCCTGAGCGGATTGCTGTGTGGCCCGTATGGCCTCTCTGATCGTCTTCACAATGTCAACGCCGCGGCAATCGCGGGGGCGTTGGTAGTCTTCGACGAGTTCCACCTGATGCCGCCGGAAAAGGCATTCCTGACTGGGGTCGCGACGCTGAGGCTATTCAAAGGTCTATGCCAGTCCGTCTGGATGACGGCCACCGCAACCGCGCCGCTGGAACAGATGCTGCGCTCGGTGCTCGATGCGGTCCCGGTGCCGGACGGTGAAGACGCGATGCGACAAATGATTGATTCGCTGCCGAGCGTCACATCGGTTCGCCGCACGCTGGTCACCGAGCCTCGACCGCTGAGCGCCGAAGCGGTCGTGCGGAATCATCAGCGGCGCTCAATTGCAATCGTCAACACTGTCGGGCGAGCCCAGGACTTATTTCTGGAACTTCAGAAACTCCTGACCGAACGTTCTGATGTTAAGCCGATCCTGCTTCACTCCCGATTCTTCAAACAGGACCGAACTCGGCTGGAAGCGCGGTTACAAAAACTGTTCGGGAAGCAGAGCAGTGAGAATGCAATCCTTGTTGCCACGCAGGTAATCGAGGCTGGAATAGATATTTCCTGCGAACATTTGCATACCGAACTCTGTCCGATGAATTCATTGGCGCAGCGGGCGGGCCGGTGCGCACGCTTCGAGAACGAAACTGGCACGGTTCACGTTTATCAACTGCCGGACGCGCCGCGAGCATGGCTCCCATATGGAGAACCCGGCGGCGAGGACGATGCGCTCACGGCAACTCGGAAACTCCTTTCAGAAAAAACCGAGCACAAACTCGATCCGGCGCTGGTTGCTGATTGGGTACAACAGGTGCACGGCCTCGACGACGAACGCGCTACTCGGGAAGGATACCGGCCCCGGACCAGGAAGGTCATCGATGCAATCTATGAGAATACAATTCAGCGCAATCCCGCCGGAATCGCGCATCTGATCCGCGGCAACGACAGCGAATCCATACGCATCATCATCGCGGACAAGAGCCCGGAATCGCCGGGAAAAATGGAATCCATTTCGCTGTCGCGCTGGTCGATAGTGCCACATCTGAACGATGGTAACTCAATTGGCTGGTATTGGAGCGGCGACGAGGTGCGGCCGTGGCAATCGCTCGACAAACGCGAACAGCTTCGTGCGACGTACGCCGTCTGTTTGCGTCCAGAGTTTGCGGGGTACAGCCATGATACCGGCCTGCGCCTGGGACAGCCGAGCACACTGCAAAGCCCGCCGCGTATCGAGCCAAAGCGCCCCGGTTATTCGTCCTACAAGGAGGAGATATGGACAAATCATGCCCGGATGGTCGCCGCAGAAGCTGAATCGCGCCTTGAACGCGATGGCTCCCAGAATGGCCTTCTGGGTTCTGGATTTCAAAGCCGCTTCGAGTTGAACGCAGATCAGATGCGGACGGCCGCTCGCGCCTGCGGACTACTGCACGATCTCGGCAAGCTCCAAACCCGATGGCAGCAGTGGGCGGAAGAATACCAGAAATTAAAGAATTCTCCATATGTGATGGCCGCACCTCTGGCCCACACTGATTTCGATTACGACAGCGCGGAGGATCGCGAGCGCGCGAGATCGGCGGGTTCCCGTCCGCCGCATTCGGCTCCGAGCGCCTTCTACTCGCTTTCGATTCTCGACCGTGCGTTGAACGGCATCACCCAGGAACGCAAGAGTGAGGTCGCGTCGGCGTGCCTGGCAGCGATTCTGGCCCACCATGGAGCGTTCGTTCCCAAGCGTCCCGGAATAGATCTTGGCGTTTTCCCCTAGCTTCCGGATGGGAAAAATGTTTGGACAATTTCGACGGTTACGCGCCCGATCTTTCTGTTTTCTCGCAGCTCACGAAATCGCCAGACAAAAAAGGGCTTCTGACAGATTGCCTGAACATCACCACCAGCCGCGACTCGCTAGGACAATCGTGGCCGCTGGTGGCCTACCTGATGCGCACGCTGCGGCTTGCCGATCAACGCGCTACCTCGGAGTGGTCATGCCATGAATGAAGAGCAAACGACTTTTGTTCTGCCCCGTATCACCGGTACGCACGGCGATGTTTTCGCGGCCGTTGGACTTGCTGATCTGTTATCCGACGCGAGCGACGCTCCGGTACGGATTCGCGAAACTGGTTCAAGTTTCGCGGTGACCGCGAACGCACGCGACGGCATCCCGCAGAGGCCGGGGTATCCCTTTCTGAAAACCAACGAGAAGGTAAAGGTGCCCAAAGATGTCACTGATTTCGTCGACTACAAGGCGGAAAAGGCCAAAGCCGATCGCCGCAAAAAGCTGACGCAAGGGAAGTCGAGAAAATCTCTCGGACCCGAAATCGAAGAACTGCTCAACCAAGACGAACCGCTACCGAACTGGCGTTTACTGCAGGTATTGAACACGCTTCAGGGTGACGAAACCAGCAACCGAATTCACGCCCTGATTCAAAGCATGACGCCATCCGACTTTTCACAACAGGTGAAGGCAGGTCTTGAGTCGCTCAGGTCCTTTGAGCCGTCGGGACTCGATTGGCCGGCTAGTTCGGTGCAACTGTTCTCACCCAACGCGGCGAAGGGCTATTCGCGACTCAAGCCGGACAGCACCGAACGCAACGATAAGAC
The DNA here is from genome assembly GCA_963803045.1 of Binataceae bacterium (SeqCode). Lineage (GTDB taxonomy): Bacteria > Desulfobacterota > Binatia > Binatales > Binataceae > Binatus. The sequence continues at coordinate 3,229 of CAWDLC010000040.1, forward strand.
CAAGGAGCAATGGACTGACCCGTTTGTCGAATGGCTGCGGTATCGCGGCTACTTCGCTGTAGCCTGCCCCTTTTTCGACGGTCCCAAAGCTGAGAACGTCAGGCTGCTTTGCCCTATCCCGGCGGATATCTCGGTCGGAGCACTGAAAGAGGTCTGCGGAGCTTTGCGTCAGGCAGGAGTCTTCGGCGGCCCGCCCAAACTCGACAGTCTCGCAACGCTTAAGCTGGCGGAACTACTCATTACGCGATCGCAAGAATATGCCAGCGCTAATCCCATTGCGGGTCTTTTCCTGATTAGAAAACGTCCCAGTGAAGTGATTTCCGGAATATCTGTGACGCAGTACCAGTCTCTCGGCAGCGCAAAGGCAGTCTCCTCTATCGCGACGCTGGCATTGCCGGGATGGCTGGTGATTAACAGTCGCGATGACGCGTTGGCGTTTCTTTCCATCCTTGAAGAGCATCAGCGCGTCGTCCGCTCATTGGAAGACAAGCACTCAGACGAAATTGGACTCCTTATCCATTATCGCCGGTTTCTGGAATTACGCGGCGAAGACTCGATTCGCACGCTCATCGACTTCATGGCGGCATATGGTGCGCTAATCATCAGGGCGCGCGGGCAGGGGCGAAAAGTTACTCAATTCTCGACTCAAAACTTTGGGAGGTTGGTTATGCAGAATGCTCAACGACTAGCCGACGTGTTGAACGATACGGGCTTCCAGGCCGTTGCGGCTGCGATTCGCAGCGCGACGGTCAGCGCTCAAGCTCAGAAAGCCATGAACCGGCCGGACTACCGGGAGATTCGATACGATCTTCTTCCGGAGTTGCGGCGCAAGAGCAGTTTGCCGGGAAACGCGCCTCTGGTTCAGGCCATCTCGGAATTCATTTCCAAATACAATTTCGAAAACGCGCGTCGTTGGGAACTGAACAAGTCTGCGCCCCGGAACGTTACGACCGAAGAATTCTCTTCGCTCGTGACTCTGATAGACACGCATCACGCCGCCACCGTAGGTCCGATGCTGTGCGCGTATGGCTCGTGCCGCGTCTCCCGCGACGGAAATGAGTCCGAAGACAACCACAACTTGAATCAAACCGAAACTAACTAGTCACATGTCAGGAGGGGAAGATGGCGCAATTGAATTCATTATCTATTTCCGCGCGGTTGACGCTCGACATGCATAATCTCAACAGCGAAGGCACCGAAGGCAATCAGCAACAAACCCGGATGGTCCACATTATTGATCAGACCGGCCATCGCGCGATCGTCAACGCGGTTAGCGGAGACATGTTCAAGCATATCCTGGTCGAGCATCTGATCCCGTTGCTCAAGGATGGCGGTCAGCCACTCTCGCCCGGAGCCGCGGTTCACGACGCCGACCGTATCAACGCGCAGAATCCGGAATTCGAGAAGTTCTGTAAGGAAGACAAGGTTTCCGAATCGGAGATCATGACCAAAATGCTCTCCGAGTGCAGTTTGACGGACCTTGCCGGAGCACTCGTGACACGGGGCCGCTCGGTCGGCCGCAAGTCGGTGGTTGAATTCGGCTGGGTGGTCGGATTGCCGGAAGATCAGGATGGTCAGCCACTAACCGCCACTGAGCAATACTTTCACGTGAAATACGCCCCCGAGGGCCGTGCCACTGCAACCGGCGACAATACTGTCGCGGGTAAGCAGGCGATCTTTCATCGGCCCGCTTCGTCGGGGATATATGCGCTCATCTGCAACCTCGATCTCTACCGTATCGGACTGAACGACATCACTCGCAAGTACGTGGTAAGTCCACAGGCGCGAAAGGCGCGCGCGACGGCACTGATCCATGCCCTCGCCGCTACGCTGTTGAAACCCGCCGGTGCTCAGCGCAACACGCAAAACCCGCATATCGTGAAATGCGAAGGTGTTGTCGCTATATCGGCTACCTCGTTGCCCGCCCCAACGGTAAGCCCGCTCAGTCACGATTATCGCGAGCAGATGCAAAGCGCGGCCGAGGTCCTGAATGGAATCAAGACCGGCAGCGTGCATGTGGCGCAATTCCAAAGCCTCGCCGATGGCGTGAAAGTTCTCGCCAATCTCGCCAGCGAAGTCGAACTTCCGGAGTGAAAGTCATGCCTACGCAAGCAAAAACCGACACGCCCGATGATGAATCGCGCTCAGTTCGCCTCGCTGAATTGGATCAGGAAACCGGGATAGCCGGAGTTCCCGGTCCGGGACGATGGCTGATTGCGGAATTCGAACCAACCGCCCTGTTTTCCCTCAAGATCAGCCTCGCTACAAGCTCCGTCGGGCGTACTCTCGTAATTCCGACGCCATATGCGATCAAGATGGCGCTGGTTGACGCCGCGTTTCGGGCTGGTTTTGCCGACACTGAATGCGGGTTGCTGCTCAGAAATCTGGTTCCTGTGGAGGTGAGGATCGCTCCCACGCCTAAAGCGGTGGTGACGCATACCTTCGTCAAGGTGCGACAGGAATCCCGCGATCCCAATGCCATGAGTCCATATAGCTCCACTATTGCCTATCGTGAAATCGCTCATCTGCAAGGCGTTCTCAGATGGGCATTCGATTTAGCAAGAGGAGACGATCTGCTTGCCAGGCAGATGATCCAACTCCTGCCACTGATCTGCTACATCGGCAAACGAGGATCGTTCGTGCGCTTCGTCCGTTCCTATCGCGCGCGGCACCTCGCATCCGAGTTTACCCAACCCATCATTCGGACTGGGACGTGGACTCCGCCGGCCCGCGCCCATATCGTTCCGCTTGATGACTTCGGTCCGGATGCCGACCTCGAGATGCTAAGTTCCTATACGCGGAGGGCTCCCCGCCGTAACCGGCATCGGCGATTTATCGAAACCATTGTGCCGGTTGGAGTCGTGAATACCGGGCCTGGCTTTACTCTCTATGGCACTGAGTAGAGCCGCCTAGCCGCGCTTCGCGCGAGGGGGAGACATGGACAGCGTAATCGTTTCGGACTACGGCGTGATGCTTGCCAAAAAAGGCGATCGCCTCGTCGTGCGCGGACCCAAACCCAGGCTCGAACTAATCGAGGGCGGTCCACAGCTCTTCCTCCCCCTTGGAGTCGATAATCACCGTCCCACTCTCACCGTCGTCACTTCCAACGGCGAAAAGCATCCGCCTGAACCGCTCCGGCATCTCGGCGCCAACGGTGCCGCGCCTCGACCACCTAAATCGTCCGGCGATCAAATCGAGCTTCCACTTTTCCGCGTCGGCCATATCGTGATTGCGTCCAACGGAGTCTCGATCTCCACAGACTTGATCGAAGCCTGCTGCGAGCGCGGAATCCGCCTCTCCTTTCTCACCCGCGGCGGCAAACCGTTCGCGATGCTTTCCTCGCCGATGCTGACTGCCACAGTGCTGACGCGCCGCGAGCAGCTCGCCGCGTATGGCGATGAGCGCGGCGTGGAATTCGCCAAGGCGGTCGTCCGTGGCAAGCTCAGCAATCAGGCCGCCCTGCTTCGCTACTTCGGCAAGTATCTCAAGATCGCCGATCCCGAGGCATTCGCCAAACTGTCGGAAATAGCAATGCGGTTAATTAAGGGGCGCAACAGCACCGCGAAAGTCTCCGCCTCAAATATCGACGAGGCTCGCGAGGCATTGCTCGCGATCGAGGGCTCTTCGGGCAGGAATTACTGGAGCGGCGTCCGGTTCCTGCTACCCAAGGAAGTCGAGTTCGACATAAGAGAGCATCGGGGTGCGACGGACCCCGTCAACTCCGCGCTCAATTATGGCTACGGAATGCTTTATACGCAGGTCTGGGGCGCAATCATGAACGCTGGCCTGGAACCGTTTGCCGGCTTTCTTCACGTCGACCGCCCAGGCAAACCCTCCTTGGTCCTCGATATGGTCGAGGAGTTCCGCCAGCCGGTGGTCGATCGCGCGATTATCGCGGCGCTCGGCAAGGGAAGTGCGATCGAGACCCAAGGGGGAATGCTCACCGATTCAAGCCGGCGGACCATTGCGCAGATCGTGCTTGAGCGGTTGGAAAGCGAGGTCAACTTCCGCGGCCAGCGTCACAAGCTCAAGTCCGTCGTGCAGATACAGGCACGCAATCTCGCGTCGGCACTGCGTGGCGAAGGGCGCTACAAGGCCTTTTCCTTCAAGTGGTGACCTTCTCAGGACGGCGCTCTTATGAGAGGACAGGAACTCTTCACCGTGATCATCTACGACATTACCAGCGATCGCATCCGGCTCAAGATCGCGGACGTGTGCAAGGATTACGGACTCGACCACGTTCAGTACAGCGTGTTCAGTGGTCCGCTCGATGCCACTCGGCGCAACGAGATGTTCGCCCGGCTCGGTGATACACTCGGCAATAGCGAAGGCAAGGTGATCATGCTGCAATTGTGCGAAAAGGACGCGTCCGCCAAACGCGAGATTGTCCAAATCGTGCATCCCGAAAATGCTTGATACCGCCGCCCATATCGAGCCCTGGCTGCCACTCACTGCGACCGATCTCAAGCAGTGGGCGTATTGCAAGCGGATCGTCTACTACCAGCACGTCATGCCAGTGGAATTCACCCGCACCTACAAAATGGAGCGCGGCAAGAACGTCGAAGCAGCAGTAGAGGCAATGGAGAAGCGGCGCGGCTTTCGCCGCTACGGCCTCGAACGCGGGGAGCGCCGCTTCGGCGTGTGGGTCAAATCCGAGCGTCTGGGGCTCTCGGGAAAGCTTGACCTGCTGATCGTGACGGATGACGCGTGCTATCCGGTGGACTTCAAGGACACCGAGGGTGGCGTCCGACGCAACCATCGTATCCAACTGACGGCTTACGCGCTTCTGACCGAGGATAACCTGAGGCGACCGGTGCCAGCCGCTTTCGTATACCTCGTGCCGTCCAAGGAATTGATACGAATCGAGATCGGCGATGACTTACGGAAGGAGGTGATTTCGGCCATCGACGAGATTAGAGGCTTCGTGCGCGGCGAAAGGATGCCGGAACCTACGCCGGCGCGCGCGCGTTGCGTCGGTTGCGAGTTTCGCAACTACTGCGACGACATATGGTAAGGAATTTCGCAAATGAGAGGCAATTTGAAGCAATTCAGGCTGTTGCGAAAAAATGGAACCTTCGGTGCGGCACAAGTCCACGATTTTACAGGGCAAATTGGGCGGTCGCACCGATCTCCCCGATGAGGAGGGGACTGAAACGCTGGGACGGTCAAGCTCGTCGACAGCGAGATCGCCGTCGCACCGATCTCCCCGATGAGGAGGGGACTGAAACACGAGGCCGACGTGAAGATCGCGGAGAAAGGGCGGCGCGTGTCGCACCGATCTCCCCGATGAGGAGGGGACTGAAACAAGAATCTCCGCATTTCACCACCTGATCGTCATCGCTAGGTCGCACCGATCTCCCCGATGAGGAGGGGACTGAAACGCGGAAGCGGCGTAATCTGAAACGAAGGGACTCAAGTCGCACCGATCTCCCCGATGAGGAGGGGACTGAAACCTAATGTCAAGGGGACTAAACTATATAATTCCCCAAGTCGCACCGATCTCCCCGATGAGGAGGGGACTGAAACACCGACCTCGTTATTTGGCATTGTGGAAATTGTCCCGTCGCACCGATCTCCCCGATGAGGAGGGGACTGAAACGGTGCTCGCCGAAACGGCGAGATCACTTTTGGAAAAGGAAAAGCCAGCGCGCTCTGTGGGAACCCGGCATTGACGGCGTAAGGAACTGGGCCACAGGTGGTCCAATTTTGAGACTTGATGTCATGAAAAAGTCAAGTATAATTTGACCTATGCATGACAACGATGGGGGCAACGGCAGGAAGCCAAGCCACGCCCGACTCTTTGAACTCGCCTCCGAGCAGGGCGGGTACTTCACTGCCGCTCAGGCGCGAGCGCTCGGCTTCAGCAAGGCGCTGCTCGCCCATCACGCCAAGTCCGGTCGCTTCCTCCGAGTCCACCAAGGGCTCTACCGACTTCGCGAATATCCGAGTTCACCACGCGAGGACGTAGTCGCCGCGTGGCTTGTGACGGGAAGAGAAGTGGCCGTAGTGTCACATAACAGCGCACTCGACATCCTCGGGCTTTCCGACGTGGTGCCCGAGGTCGTTCATCTCACCGTCCCCCGAGTGAGGCGTTATCGCTCCGCATCTCCGGGGGTCGCGATACACACGACGACGCGGCGCCTTGGAAAGTCCGACGTCGTGGTCCGCGACGGAATCCGAGTGACCGCACCAGCGCGCTCCATCATAGATGCGGCCCAGGCGGGAACCGCCCCAGAGCAGATAATGGCAGCAGTCAGCCAAGCACTCGACCGGGGCATGGCAACCGAATCAAAGCTGCTCGCTACTGCGAAGGCGCGCGGAGGCCGAGTCGAGCGTCTTGTCCGTCAGGCTATCCAGGAGCGCAGCCGCAAGTGAAGTACCGAAGCGGAGCCGCGTTTCGTCAAGCGCTTGAGCAGCGCCTACTCATGCGATCGCGTGACAGGGGCACTTCGCTGGTCCGCTTGCGAAAGGCAGTCGTCTTCGACCGCCTACTTGTGCGCCTCGCCATCGCTGCGCCAGATCGCTGGGTTCTCAAGGGAGCGCTGGCCCTCGACTTCCGGCTGGGAGAACGCACGCGGACCACGAAAGATATGGATCTCGTTCGCGGCGACAACGAGGCGGTGGCCACCTCAGATCTAATAGCCGCCCAAGCTGTTGACCTCGACGATTTCTTTGCTTTCGATATAGAGAAGATCGGCGCGCCGGGCGAAGAATTTGAGGGTGCGGCGGTGAGATACCGCGTCCGCGCGGAACTCGGCGGTAGGCGGTTCGAGGAAGTTATGGTCGATATCGGATTTTCAGACCCCCTGAAATGGAAGCCTGAACCGATTCGCGGAACGGATCTTCTGGTATTCGCCGGCATCGAACAGATCGAAGTGCCGGTCCTGCGGCTCGAACAACACGTTGCGGAGAAGGTCCATGCGTACACCAGAACTTACGGCCAAGGTCAGCGGAGCAGTCGCGCAAAAGATCTGGTCGATCTTGTCCTCGTGAAGCAATTCATGGTGCTGGACGCGGCGCGCCTTCGCAGTGCACTCGTGGGAGTCTTCGAGGGAAGACGTCAACAAGGTCTTCCGGATCGCCTCCCTCCCCCGCCAACGGATTGGGCGGTACCGTACCGAAAGCTGGCAAAGGAGGTCGGCGTCGACCCGGACCTACGCGCAGGCTATGCTGAAGCTGCGGCACTGCTCGATCCCGCATTGGCAGACCGCGCGACTGGCCGATGGAATCCGGAGAAGGCTTCATGGGAGTGACTCATTTATCGGAATTGTCGGCGACATTCCCGAGCGCAGCGGTGCCGAAACCATCGCCATGCCGTCAGCTCCTTCCTTAACGACGGCAAATCCTTTTGCTCTGTAGCTACTCAGCAGTCCCAAATCACTGTGCCCAATTTTGTGCCCTTTGTGCCCGAAATTGTGCCCTATCCCGATGTCAGCTCATCCTACTCGATAGTGCTGAGTCGCATCGTCCTATGATCGAGAAACCCCTTCTGCGCCATGGGTTTTGCTGTTATCAACCGTTACCGAATGATCCTCAATCGCATCGGCGTTTTCTGGCCGGAACACAGCTTACAAGCCGGGGGTCGCAGGTTCGAAACCTGCACCGCCCACCACATATCCCCATACGGAGAGAAGGACTTTATCGCGACGCGAGAAATCACGGCGCGGGCGCGATAAAGGCCAAGTGGCCGTTTTAGTGGCCGTTTGCCCGGCTGTCGGCGCTGTCGGGCTCGGGCGAGGTCGCGGCTTCGGGTGCGAGCGCGGCGGTCGATGCGATGACCCGCACGCGCTGGCGACGGGCGAAGTCGGCGATCGCGGGCGGCCTAGTCCGGCCGGCTAAGTAGCGCGCGAGCCCTGGAAGGCACGCCTTTCCTACTTCAATTGACCATGAACGAAACATTTGCACGCGGCGGGCGCTTTTCCAAATACTAAGGGCGGGATTACCGCTTGGAATGGAGAGGGGAAAAGCGCCGGTGTTCGCGAGCACACGCGCGGCTAGCCGGAATCGGAGAGTCAGCGGCGCGCGAGCACGCGCTGAAGAAGCGCAAGGTCGCGATCGGAAGTGCCGCAGATAGCGATCTTGTGGTCAGCGATCCGACGGTTTCGCGCCGTCACGCGGTCATCTCGCGCCGGTTCAGCCGCTACAGGGTCACCGACCTAAACTCTGCCAACGGCACCTTTCTCAACAATCGCCGCGTCAGCGGTCCCGCACCGATAGCGAAGGGCGATGAACTGCGATTCGGCGCGGCGCGCTTCGTTTTTCTGGACGCTCCGGGAGCGGAGAAGCGCAAGGCTCGGCGCGCGGCTTTGAGAAACGCGCTTTCGATGTTTTTGCTCCTGATGGCTGCCGGCTTCGGCTTGACCGAATACCTGCTCAACCGAATCACCGATACCGCCCCTGCAAAGGCTGCCTATCTAGAACATCAGCGCGGCCAGCCACGCGAGATTGCAACGCCACTGGCGTTAGTGACTCCCGCGCCCGCGAAAGATGTAGTCGCGCGTCCGGCAAACCCCACTGTGCCGATTTCAGCCGCGTCGGCGGCGGCGCTGGCTTCGCCAGCGCCCGCGAGTCCCGCGCCGGCATGGCTTGAGCGGGTGAACTACTGGCGGACCTTGGCAAAGGTTCCGCCGGTCACCGAGGACTTCGATTTGATTCCCGGCCTGACGGCGCACGCACGTTATCTTATTGTGAACCGCAAAGCGCTCGCAGTTGGCGGCGCGATGCACACTGAAGACCCGAAGCTACCAGGGTTCAGTCCCGAGGGCTTGGCGGCAGCCCAACACGGTGTGGGCGATGTGAGTCCGCCCGGCGCACTCGCACCAAAGTCGGACGCGTCGTATATTGACGCGTGGGTGAATGCTCCACTTCACCGGACTCCGATCATCGACCGACATCTTGTGCGCATTGCTCTAGGACGATACTGCCAGCATGGCGTATGTGCGGCGGCCTTGAGTTGTGACTTCGGCCCCTCTTGGACAGCCTCTGACGTAAAAGATTTTCCAGAGCCTGTGGAGTTTCCCCCCGACGGAGCCACGCTCCCCGCTGCGTTGGGCACGTTTTTTGGTGAGTGGCCCAATCCGCTCTCTGGTTGCCCCGGCTACGGCCTGCCGACGGGTGAGCCGATTACCCTACAATTTGACAGCCGGTTCAGTCCGAAGCTGACGGGCTTCACCGTTACGCGGAACGGGATACAGGTCGAAACATGTGGGATCGACTCCGCCAGCTATGTCAACGAGAGCGAATCCGTCCAAAACATAGGCCGCGCCAACATGTGGGACTCTATCCTTTTGATTCCACGCGAGCCTCTGACGCCGGGGGCTGTCTACACCGTGACGGTTGCTGTTGAAGGCGGGCCGCCTATTAACCCCGGCATGCCTTTGTGGAGATTCGTCGGTCAAACGCGGACCTACAGTTGGTCATTCTCAGTCGGCCGCTGAGCGCTCTTGCGCAGGAGCTTATCCGATTGAGGCATCGACCTGTCTCTGCGATTCGTCGAGACCCGGAAACGTGGCGCCCAAGCGTTTTCAGGCCGAAGGATGGGGGGCGCATAGCGGTCCGCTGCGTTGCCGGCAGCAAACCGGGATTCAAACGGTGCGGAAGTGCTATCGAGCGAGCGCTCGGCCAGCACAGAAAAGCAGCGCCCAGCGGTTACGGGCCAGCGCCAGCTTTGAACGGGCCGGAGCGAGGCGTCTTGCGCCTGCAAATGGTCGCGCGCCACGATTGGTGCGATGAATCCAGAAGCCAGCGATCAGGCCGCAATCACGGCGCCCGTGAATGCGCCAGACCAGCCCGGTGCTGCAAGCGACCAGCATGTGAATGCCACGATCGACGCGCTGATGCGCGCCGCGGTCGCGCGCCATCCGCACGCGCACGAAATCACGGTTTCGCTCGCGATCGATCCACCCGAGCCCGTTCCCGCCGCAAACACTGGCCGCGCCGGCGGCCTGGCTCGGGCTCATTCGGCTATCCGCGCTCCCGATGGCAGGTTCCTTTCCAACGCAGAGATCGCGGCGCTCATTGCCGAGCGCAGTGAGCGTGCCGCTCGCGGCGGACGGGCGCGGGCAGCGCAGGCGCAGCGGGGTAGTGGTGGCACGTTCCTGGCGGACCGCTGAGCGCGCCGCGCTCGCCTTCCGGGAGTTCGTGCTGCTCCCGGACTATCCCGCTTTCCTGCTCGCACAGGTAGCGCGCCACCGCCGGAGGTCGCAGCGGCGTCGGGAGTGGAGCGAGTTCGCCATCGTCGCCGAAGCCGCCGCGCTGGAACTGGTCTTCTGCGGCAAACCGATCGTGCTGCGCTTCCATCGCCCTTATCATCGCGGCTGCGGCAAGCTCTGCGAGGCGCGCAACCTGTACGCACACGCGCTGCTGGGCCTGCCATCCGACCTGAACCCCAAGGCACTACCGCTGCGCGCCATCGTCATCCCGCGCATCGAGCGGATTCTCGATTGCAAGCTGCCAGACTCCTTCCATCGCGACGTTTGGCGTGATCTGAATCGGCTCCGCACCGCACTTTCGGTCGCGCCGAAGCTACGCAGTGGCGCGCAGAAGCGCCTCGCGCGCCGCTACGCGGGGCTCGTGGCAAATCAGACCGAGCAAGGTCGGCAAGGGCCACGGTTGGCGAGCGTGCTCGCCGACGCCGATTTGCCCGCGCCCGCCCGCCGCTTCCTGCAAAAGGCTGTGGACAAAGGCACTATCGGGGGTCATTCGTTTCGACCAGAGACGCTTAAAGCCCTTCTCTCCCAACGGTTCTAGCGCACACCGCGCGTCTGAAAATTGGAGCATGATCCGCACGCCGTCGGCGCTATCGTGCGCTTGATGAGCGATGACGTACTTGCTGACGCGATCGGGCCGCTTCCCTTTCCGAGCTTCTGGCGGATCGACGAATTGACGCGTCTGCTCGGGCTAGAGCCGGCGGCCGTGCGCGGCATGATCCGAGCGCGCGAAATCCCGGCGTTCTGGGTAGGCGGCGAATATCGCGTGCTGACCAAGGACATCATCGCCTGGTTGCTGCTTCGGCGGCTGACAGGAGGCGAGCCAAATGGCCGATCGCGGCGAGGCTAAGGAACCGCGACTTGAGCCGGGCGACCTGCTCACGCTCGAGGAGATGGCGAACCTGCTCAGGCTCACACCGTCGGGCGTCTTGCGGCTCAAGGAGCGCGAGAATCTCCCCTGCTATCGCGTCGGCAACCGGCTGCTATTCGACCGGCGCGAGATCGGCCTGTGGCTCGCGCCGCGGCGAAGCGATGTGGTGAGGCAGTGAAAAAACAGAGCAACCCGCGGAAGTCAACCTAGAAACAGGAGCGGCGCGACGGGAGTGAACCGGCGCGCCGCAAGAGGGATTGAAGATGCACTTTCCAGTGTACCGCATTTTCAGGCGTAAGTTAAAACCTCAGCCGGGCCGGTCGCGCCCCACCGAACCCGAACTACTGACGAATTGGCCAGCGGAAGTCGAGTGCGAGGACCGGCGCCGGCGCAACAGGGTGATACTCGACCGGATGGCCGCGCGCGAGGACCGCGAACGCCGATCGGCGCTCGGCTTCTGGCGCTTTTGGTGGCGGCGCCTGGCCGACTACCGACGCCGAAGCGGGCAAACCGGGGCGCTAGAGCAAAAGCGCCGATAAACGTCGCGATTAGACGCCCCACAAGCGATTTTCGGGGCCGAGTTGGTATGTGGGCATCCCCCATCATTGACGTTATGACTATCCATGTTGATTACTCAGTGAGTAGTAAACTGAGGCGGCGGAGGCGGTGAAGTGAGTGATTCAACAGAGCGGGCGGTCGGGCCGAAGCCCAAGGACCGCGAGTGGGAAATTGCGCACTACACGGGCCGGCTCTATAAGCGAGCGCGCGAACTGCTCAGCAAGAATCCGAACTATTACCGGAAGCCCGACGCGCTGGAAATCGAGCTGGTCAAGCTGTGCGACCGGCGCGACTACAAACCGCCCAAGTGGTTTACGGACCAGGATCGCGATGACGCGCTGCGCGACGCGGTCGAGCGCGCCCGCAAGGACTTCGGCGCCGACGAAATCCAGGCTCGCAAGGGCGCGGCCGGTGCGGCCGACGGCGCTAGCGCCGCAGAGTTGCCGGTCATCAACCGCTACAACCGCCGGTTGCGTGACCTGGTTGACGATAGCCTGAAAGCGCTCGCGGCGCGCAACCGGAAGAGTGCGCAAGTGTTCGACCGCGACGGCACGCTGGCGCGAATCAAGTGGACCGATCGCGCTGCGCAGATCGAAGTGTTTGTTGAACACAGTCTGGGGCTGGTGCTCGACGAGGCGGCGAACTGGATCAAAGACGACGGCAGTAAGACTCAGATAGCCGAACCGCCTCCGCGAGTGGTGCGCTCGATACTGGCGCTGCCGCGCTACGACTTTCCAAACCTGCGCGGGATCGCGCACGCGCCGTTCTTCGACGCAGGCGGGCGGTTGGTCGCGGCGCCTGGTTACGACTCCGGCAGTGGCATCTTTCTCGATCCGGCCGGGCTGGCGGCGCTCGATGAGGTTGGCGAGCGGCCGTCGGCGGAGCACGTGCGCATGATGGCGGGCTACCTGACTAGCGAGTTGCTCGACGGCTTTCCGTTCAATGCTGAGGCGGACAAGGCGAACGCGATCGGGCTTCTGCTCACGCCGTTCGCCCGGCAGATGATTGAGGGGCAGGTGCCGCTGCACGTCATCGACTCTCCGCAGGCGGGAACGGGTAAAAGCCTGCTCGCGTCTGTCATCCATGTCGTCGCGACCGGCCGGAACGCGCCGACGGGAGTGGAGCGCTTCGATCAGAGCGAGGCGCACAAGGCAATTACCGCCATCCTGCTTGAGGGGCCGCCGATCGTGCTGCTCGATAACGTCGTCCGCCATCTCATGTCCGGCCCATTCTCCGCCGCGCTGACCGCCGAGGTGTGGACCGATCGCGTGCTCGGGCAATCGAAGATGGTGACGGTTGAGAACCGCGCGATCTGGATTGCCACCGGCAACAACCTGACGCTGTCGAGCGAGCTGCGCCGGCGCGCGGTTGGGATACGGATCGACGCGAAGATGGAACGGCCCGAAGAGCGTACCGGCTTCCGCCATCCGGACTTGAGAGCGTGGGCGCGGGAGAATCGCGCGGCGCTCGTGCATAGCGCCCTGACTGTGATCCAAAACTGGATCGCCCTTGGCCGGCCCGCGCCGTCGGTGCGGCCGTTCGGCAGTTTCGAGACCTGGTCGCACGTCATCGGCGGCATCCTGAGCGCAGCGGGGATCGATCACTTTCTCGGCAACGTGGAGAGCTTCAGGCAACGCGCCGATGCCGACGCGACCGACTTACGCCGGTTCATCGAGGAGTGGGCCGCGAAGCACGGCACGGACCCGGTTGCCACGAACGAACTGAAGCCGCTCGCAGAGGGGCTCATCCCGCACGTGCTTGGCTCCGGCAACGAGCGTTCGCAACAGACTAGGCTCGGCATGGCGCTGAAGAAGCGCATCGGTCAGATGTTCGCGGGCTGGCGCATCGAGGGCGCCGAGTGCCGCGACGCGGAAGGGCGGCCTTGCAACGGCTTTCGGCTCACGCGTTCCACGGCGTGAGAGTGGGGGTCAAGGTCCGGGGGTCCGGGAAATGGTCCCGAAAATGCCGAATCACCCGCTAAATGCCTACGCTTTTCGCTTCCCGGACCTTGCCCCGGACCTTCCGGACCTTAGGGACAACGTCCGGGCGTGTAAGTGCCTGAATGTACAGGATAATCGCGGATTTCCCGGACCCCCGGACCTTGACCCCTATAACCTCGCCGCTTCGCGCGCGTTCCCGGACGTTGGGGCCATCCGGCGCGCCGACAAGATCCCCGCGTGGGTTGTTGGGCGCAAGCACGTCGAGGCCGAGATCGCCGGCGCCGGCGGGCGGCGCCGATGCGTAAGGAAACTCTACTCAGAGTTACGGAGGGTCCGATGACGTGCGCGAAGTGCGGACGGGAGATCGACGAGGCCCGCGTCAGTGCCGCAATTAAGCTGGGCGATGGGCGCGCGGCGCTCGACTGGCTGTGCTTTGACGCGATGCTGAAGCCCGGCCGCGCGGCGGAGCTGATGCGCCTGTTGCGCGACGCCCCCATTCGCGCGCGAAGCAACGGCGCGCCGGCGATGCCGGCGAGCGGCGAGAGCGACCAGGACGAACCGGAGTGAAGGAGGGTCGTATGAGTGCAGTGGTATCCATGAAGCGGGAGCGTGAGAAGCTGGCGTTCGCTGATCGGCTCATGGCGGTCGAGCGCGCGCTCAAGCGCGGCGGCGGAATCGAGCCGGCGACGCTGCTCGCCAAGTTGCTCACGGCCGATGAGGTCGCCGAGCTGCTCGGGCTCAAGCTCGGCACCATCCGCAACATGACATCGCGGCGCGAGCTTCCATGCGTGCATCTGGGCAAGCGCGCGGTGCGCTACCGGCTCGCCGACATTCTCGCGCTCATCGAGGCGCGTAGCGTTGCGGCGCTCGCGTAGGAGTACGAGGGCATCTGTCATGCAGAACGAATCGAGCTACCCGCTCGCATGGCCGCCGGGCTGGCGGCGGACCGAACGCGCGAAGCGCCGACGCGCGATGTTCGGCACCAAGCCGGGCGCGAGCGAGCGCATTCGCGAGCTGACGGTCGCCGACGCAACCGAGCGCCTTCAGCGCGAGCTTGACCTGCTCGGCGCGGCGCATCCGGTTTGCTCAACCAATGTGGAAGTGCGGCTCGACGGCCGGCCGCGCTCGGGCGCGCGGGAGCCGGACGATCCGGGCGCGGCGGTTTACTTCACGCTCAAGGAGCGGCGCACGGTGCTCGCGTGCGACCGATGGACGCGCGTCGCCGACAACATCGCGGCGATCGCGGCCCACGTCGCGGCGCTCCGTGGGATTGAGCGCTGGGGCGTCGGCACGCTGGAACAGGCGTTCCGTGGCTACCGGGCGCTTGAGGACTTACGCGCCGGAATCCCGTGGCGGCGGGTCTTCGGCTTCCATGATGGCGAAGCGATTACGCTTGCGGCGGCCGAGATGAAGTTCCGCACCCGCGCCCGTGAGGTCCATCCCGATCACGGCGGCTCGCATGAGGCGATGGCCGAGCTTAACCGCGCGCTCGCCGATGCGCGCCGCGAGCTGCGCGGCGTGGAGGCGGGTTAAGGCCGTGGCGTCGAGGTTGACATCTGCTAAGCTGCGCCCGATGGCGAAGCGCAAGACAAGGGAGTGGGTAAGCGTGGTTGAGGCGTCGCGCCGTCTCGGAATTTCGCGGGCGGCGGTGTACCAGGCCATAGAAGAAGGCCGGCTCCGGGCGAAAGCGAAAACCATCGTGCGCAAAGTCCTACGCATCGACCCGGACAGCCTCGACACGTTCCGCGTGTCCACGTCCCACAAGCTTCGGGCCGAAGCTCCCAAGCGTCGCAGGCGATGAACATCTGGCAGCTTGACATATGTAGGCTGCACGTCGTATCTTCGCACCATGGCGAAGAGGCGAACACCGAAACGAGGCGACGCGCGACGCCGCACGCGCGCGCGGCTTGCAAGCGCAACCGCAATACCTCGCGCTTGCGCTCGCCTGTTCCTGGAGGTCGCAACCGAACTGGACACCCATGCGCAGCGTCTCGACCTAATCGAGTCCGCGATGGTGGTGGTCGCGGCCAAGGCTGGCGTGCCGTTCTGAGCGCGCTGACCTAAGAGGCTCCGGTGCCAACGAATC
>CAWDLC010000041.1:0-173932 GCA_963803045.1 Binataceae bacterium (SeqCode)
GACCTTGATGCGATCGTCGCCACGCATCACCATATCGATCACTTCGGCGCGTCGGGCGAGATTCGCCGCCGCAGTCATGCGACGACGCACATTCATCGGCTCGAAGCCGAGCGCGCCGACAGGATGAGCGAGTTCGGAAAGATGAATCCTCACGAGCGGCCCGAGTCGCGCGCGTTTTTCGCACGCCACGGATTTCCGACCGATCAATTTGTGCCGACCGGGATGCGCCCGGCGTGGATCGGAACGTCGATGTACGGGGCGGTCACGCAACCCGACAAGTTCATCGACGATCACGACGTAGTCAAAATCGGCGACCGCGAACTCGAAGTGATCTGGACGCCGGGCCATTCCCCGGGCCACAACGTGATCTACCTCCGCAAAGAGAAAGTGATGATCGCCGGTGATCACCTGCTGCCTAAAATCACGCCCCACGTGGGGATCTATCCGGACGCGCCGGAAATCAACCCGCTCGGCGACTTCCTCAACTCGCAGCGGAAGGTCCAGAAGTTCGAGGTTGACCTGGTTTTGCCGGCGCACGGCGGCGTCTATCACGACCACCGTCATCGCGCCAATCAATTGATAGAGCATCACCGGTATCGAGAGGCCGAAATGCTCGATTTGACGCGCAGGGCGCCGCAGACGGCATTCGAGATCGCGCAACAAGTATTTGGCGGCGAAGAACGGCCGATATTCCACGTGATGGCGGCGACCTTCGAAACCCTTGCGCACCTGGAACTTGCCCGTATTGAAGGCCGGGCGCGCCGGTCGGAGCGAGGTGAACGAATCGTGTTCCAGGCATTATGAGCGGATTACGGGGGGTTTGCTAATTTTTCCAGACGGTGTATTTTGGCCCTGCTCAAACGAGCGGCGGTTAACCAAGTTAGCTCGGTTAGCGCAGGGGTCCGTAGATTGAAGGAGAATGCCATGAAACGGAAGATCGGATTAGCGCTGGCTTCGGGGCTGGCATTGTTGGTCGCCGGTTGCGCGGCTCAACAAGGTGGCGGCGGCACCACCGCGGGGGCCGGAGGGGCATCGCAAGGCACGGCAAGAAATTTCAACTTGGCCGTCAAGTGCCCGGGCGTGCACTACTTAAAGACGCACGGCGCTTCGGATCAGCAAATTATGCAGCAGGAATCGGTCGAAGAAGCGGACATTCCTGCTTGCGAAGATTGGGTTCGGGCGCAGCCCAAAGGCTACGTGCCTCCTCCGCCTTCGGGAACGCCGCTGGCAGCGACGGCTCCTTCGACTGGTGGTGCTCCGGCTCCGGCGCAGCAGTAACACGTCTTAGGGGGTCGGGCTGGCTTGCGCAAATCGCGCGGGTCTGAGCACGTCCGCATGAAAAAAGCAGGCGGCGCAGCATCTTCCTAGAGATGCGGCGTCGCCTTTTCTATTTTGCGTAATTTCAGTCCGGCGCCAATCGCGCCGCAGGAAGGCTTTTTTTCTTCTAGTGAGCTTGTGCCGTCGCCGTGCGTTTTGCATCGCGACGTGCGGGTGCACTTATGCGGCCGCTGCGAACAACTGGCGAGCGCCTTGCCAAGCGCCGCGTGGACACGCCTGAAAGCTGCTGAGTGCGCCAGTCGCGCAGACCCCTGCGCAGAAATTGCGGTTCGATTCCGAGCGTTTCGCAGACCGTCTCGAACGAGAAGGGGCCCTCTCCGCCTTCCCCGATTAGCCACTGCTCGGCCTCGCTGAACAGACGCTTGCGTGGTCCGCCCCTGGCGTCGGCGTTGTTCTGGAAGCATCGAAGGGCGTCCTCCAGAATAGCCATCATCAGCCTCTTGACGGGGCGGATGTTACTGTCGTCGCGCCGGCTGTCGTAAAACTGCTCAGGCGTCAAAACGTCTGGCACGAAAAGATTTCCGAGAGCGCTATTTTCCCATTCCATCGTACTTTGTCCTCACCCGACCGTGCCTGCGCCGCAAAGCGGGGGGTCAGGCGATCTCGCCGGGATTCCGACTTTTGGTCGTTCGACTATAGGACACGCAATGATCATGCCGAATTTATCGGCAACTGCCCTATTATAATTTAGCTAGCACGTTAAAGCATCATGAACGCCAAGTCCGGCTGCCAGTTGTTGAGATAATTCCGGATATTGGCTATCTTTTCGCAAATCGTTCCGCATTATGCGAATTGTGCGGTCTCTGGGCGGAAACTTGCTCGTTTGCGACATGTTACGATTTGGCCACAAACCGTCCGGCATTTGTCGCGCGGATGCCCCGTAAGCAGGCTATTCCTCATGCCCGGCGGTTTTGAGTGAATTTGGAAAGCCGGATTCAGAACCTGAGAGCCAGATCAGAGCAATTCGGTTCCGCGCAATACCGCTATTGGGCGGTGTCGGGGCCGCCACTAGTGTCGGCAGGCCCACGCTTGCGCTCCTCAAGCTTGAAGGTCAGTACGTCGAGCAGGCAATCAACACGATCGGTGAGCGCCTCGAGCATCGTTTGTTTCTCGAGCGGCGTGATGTCGAGATGAAAGCACAGGAAGTTGATCAGCGCGGCACCGCGCAACCCGCGCTGCTCAACGATCGCATGCCAAGCCTCATGCGCGGCCTCGCCCAGATAGCTGAACAGCATCTCGCGCAGCGCGTGCATCGTCTCGGCATCGCAATCGAGCGCGTCGGGCCGAACCGGACACCAACTGACCTCCGCCTGCCGATACGAGCGATCGCGAATTTCGCGCACGATGCGAAACTCGCCCACGCCCTCGAGGACCAGGTTGTAGCGTCCGTCGGCAAGCTTGATGAGGCCGCCGATTTTTCCCGCGCATCCGACCTCGAAAATATCTGGAAAGGCGTGGTAGTCGCGTTGCCAGTCGCCCTTGAGCAGCGTCATCCCAATCATCCCGTGCGAGCCGGCGACGTCGGCAATCATCTCGCGATAGCGCGGCTCGAAAACATGCAGAGGCACGCTCAACCCGGGAAACAACACGAGGTTCGGCAGCGGAAAGATCGGAATGATAGTGGGTAATGCAGCCACTTTTGCTGGTCAGCGCCTGTTGATCAGGTTAGGGCCGTTACGATCCAGCGTCAAGGAAAAGCGTCGCGGCGGCGGCCTGGTCGCGGCGAAGATACCACCGGCGCGCGGTTTTGCTATGTTTCAGACGATCCGCGAGACTCCATCTACGGAGCGAAATGGAAACAAGATTGTTCATTGCCGGACGCTACGTTTTTTTTCTGCGCGATCTGCGCGCCCGGTTTGGAGGTGCAAAGATGAGCGGGCTCGGCAGGCAGGGCGGCCGCTTCAGCATGGAGTTCTGGACCGAGCCAAAACTCGTGTGCGTCGCATACGGCGAGGAGGAGCACGATGGGTAAGGTCGTCGCTGCCGTTTTCACCACGCACGTACCGCGGCTGATGATCGCCGATCCGGTGGCGCGCCGGGCGTACATGGGTCGTCACGTGACGACCTTTTACGACGCGATGCCGAAGCTCGAGCGCGAGCGCCTGCGTCATCTCGACTTCGACACTTTCTTACTAATCGATACTCACTGGTTCTCCACTTTGGAGTACGTACTCAATGCGCACGAGCGGCTGTCGGGTGTGTACACGTCGGAAGAAATGCCGGCGATGCTGCATGACCTTGAATATGACTACCGGGGCGACCCTGAGCTTGCGCGCGGAGTTGAGATCGAGGCACGCGAGCGCGGTATTCGCGCGATTGCGCCGGCGCATCGCAACTTGCCGGTGCACTATCCCACGCTCAACGTGATGCACTATCTCAATCACGAGGCGCGCTGCCGGGTGCTCCCGGTCAGCGTGTGTCAGACAGCGTCGGTCAAAAACGACTTGGCTTATGGCGCGGCGATCGGACAGGCTATTTGGAAATCGAATCGCCGGGTCGTGATCGTGGCGTCGGGCGGGATGTCGCACAAGTTCTGGGACTACGATCGAATTCTCGACCGCGCATCGGCCTCGCCCGACGACATCGCGTCAACGGCCAATCGCCTCTATGACGAACAAATCATGGAATGGTTCAAGGCCGGGCGGCATGACGCGGTGCTCGCCGCCGCCGACGACTACCGTGCGCATTGCTCGCCCGAGGGCCGCTTCTCGCACTACGTCACGATGGCCGGTGCGATAGGTGGCGACGCCTGGACCTGGCGCGGCGAGCAGTTCGGGAAATACGAGGCCGCGTTCGGAACCGGCCAGGCAATTTTTTTCTTTCAAGCGTCCATCGGCGGAGCGGAGCGCGCCGCTGCCTAGCGCAATTCAGCCGGAGGTGCCGTTGAAACTTGCACACGGAATACTGGCGATGCCGATGGGGCCCTTGCTCAACGAGGTCATCTGAGATGGGCGCGCGCTCGGGCAACAATTATCTGTCGTCGCTGAAAAAGCTCGGCGCGGAAATCTGGATCGGCGGCGCACGTGCCGGCGACGTTACCGCCCATCCCGCGTTTGCCAATTGTGCGCGCTCGGTGGCGTCGCTCTACGACATGCAGATGGAGCATCCCGAAACGATGACGTTTCGCACCGACGACGGCGGGCGCGCGGGGATGTCGTTCATAATCCCGAAAAGCGCCGACGACCTGCGCAAGCGAACGCGGATGATGAAGACCTGGGCGGACTTCGGATGCGGGATGCTCGGGCGCACGCCCGATTACCTAAACGTGAGCATCGCGGCGATGGCGGCGGCGCGCGATTTCTTTGCCGGGAGCGATCCACGGCACGGCGACAACATCTGGAATTATTATATCGAAGCGCGCCATCACGATTGGTGCGCCACGCATACGCTCGTCAATCCGAGCGCGAGCCGCGCCGCAGGACGGACGGGACATACCGACGCCGACCTCGCGCTCAAGCTCGTCGAAAAGACCAGCGACGGCATTATCGTGAACGGCTGCCGGATGCTGGCGACGCTGGCGCCGCTCTCCGAGGAAATCCTCGTGTTTCCTTCGACCGTGTTGAAGGCCGAGCCGGCGGCAGAGCCGTTTGCGCTGTCGTTTGCAATCCAGTGCAACGCCAAGGGCCTGAAGTTCATCTGCCGCGACCCGTCCGACTCGGGCCGTTCGCGCTTCGATAATCCGCTCGCGTCGCGCTTTGACGAAATGGACGCGGTAGCCGTGTTCGACAACGTGCTGATCCCGTGGGAGCGCGTGTTCCTGTGCGGTGACGTCGCGCGATGCAACGCGCTGAATGCGGGAACCGGCGCGGTCGTCCACATGATGCACCAGGTGGCTGTGAAAAATGTCGCAAAGAGCGAGTTCATCCTCGGACTGGCAGCACTAATCGCCGAAGCTGGCGACGCGATGCAATTGCAGCACGTTCGCGAGCGGCTGGCCGAGATGATCACGACCACCGAGACCATGCGCGCCTGCATCCGCGCCGCCGAAGCTGACGCCGCGCCCGACAAGTGGGGCGTGTTCACGCCGGCGCGAGCCCCGCTCGATACCGCGTGCAATCTTTTCCCGCGGCTGTATCCGCGATTGGTCGAGATTATCCAGCTCAACAGCTCGATCTCATTGATGGCGATACCGTCCGCGAGCGACTTCGCGAATCCCGCCGAGGTGGCAGATATCGAGCGCTACTTCGGAGCCGCGGATTCGCCCGCCAAAGAGCGGGTCGCACTTTATCGATTGGCGTGGGAGGTCGCGTGCAGTGCGTTCGGTGGCCGGCAAGTTCTTCATGAGCGCTTTTTCTTCGGCGATCCGGTCAGGATGGCGAGTGCGCTGGTCGAAAATACCGACCTGAAGCCGCTGGCCGATCGCGTGCGGGATTTCCTGAAGCGCCCCGACTGAGCCGCGGTTGCATCTCGCTGCGGCACGGGTGGCGGGGGAGGGCGGCGAGCGCTATCGTCATGCTCAACCACCTTCATGGCGAGACTGAGAAAGGCAGCGCGAATTTGGGGAAATCCCAAGGCACGCGAGATCGGCGAGCGCATACTATTCACGCCTGACGACCGCGTTTTCGCGATCGATCCACCGGCGATTTTCGGCCGTCGCGCGCCAGTCGAAATTGAGATCGGCGCGGGCAAGGGCGAATTCATTATCGAGCGCGCCGCGGAATTGCCCGAGCGTGACTTTATCGCGGTGGAACTCTCCGCGACGATCACGCGTGTGCTGGCTGTGAGATGCGGCCGCGCGGGGCTCGACAATTTGCGCGTCGTGAGAATGGACGCGCGCACACTGGTCAACCTGATGCTCCCGGACGCAAGCGTGAGCGCTTACCATATCTACTATCCGGACCCCTGGCCCAAGGAGCGCCACGTCAAGCATCGGCTGTTCAAGCCGATGCTCGTCGCGAGCCTGTTTCGTACCGCCGAGCCGGGCGCTACCGCCTACGTCGCAACTGACGTGCGCGATTACGCGGCTGAGATCTTCCCGATGATGGAAGCGGCAGGGTTCATCCGCGCCGTCCAGCCCGCGCCCGGCGCAATTCGGACTGGGTTCGCGCGCAAGTACGTAGCTGCGGGGAAGGCGGTTTTTTCGGCTTCGTTCCGCAAGCCGCGCAATTCAACAAGTCCCTGAATCTGCTCGGTTATCGCCGCCATGCCCGAATCGGCGCTCGGGCGCGGATTGCAATGCCGGACAGCGTTGTTTAACCTTTTCGCGACTCTTCGATGAAACGCTTGCTGTTGATATTGGTGGTTTTTGCTCTGCTGCCCGCGGCCGCGTGCAGTCTGCGCCAGAAGCCCTCCGGCGAAGACTATTACGCGCAAGGCCAACTTGATTTCGCGACCAAAGAGTACAAGGCCGCCATCGAAAACTATCAGCAGGTGATCGATAAGTTCCCGTTCAGTCCGTATGCCGAGGATGCCGAGATGAAAATCGGCCTCGCCTATTACCAGCAAAAGGATTACGCCGAAACGATCGGCGCGCTCGATGATTTCCAGCGGATGCATCCGACCAGCAAGAACCTCGAGCTCGTCACCTACTACATCGGGATGAGTTACTACGATCAGATGGGGCGCGAGGACCAGGATCAAGGCAAGACCCTGCAGGCGCTCAAGCGCTTCCAGGAATTGGAACAGCGCTTTCCGGAAGGTGACTTCGCCGAACTGGCGCACGACAAGGTCTTGGTATGCCGCGAGATGCTCGCGCGTAACGAGATGATCGTCGGCAACTATTATTACAAGCGTGCGAACTTTCGCGCGGCAGAGTCGCGATTTGCCGAACTGATGCAGAAATATCCGGAGACTCCCGTCGCCCCGGACGCGCTGTTCGAGCTCGGAATTTCGCTGGAGAAGGAAGGCAAGCGATACTCGGCGGCGCAGGCTTTCGCCGCCGTCAAGAAGCATTTTCCGAACTCCAACTACGCCAAAAGAGCGCAGGCCGAGCTGGCCAAGCTCCACCAACCAATCGATAACGAAGAAGATCCGCTTCCACTGGTGCTCGCCGAAACCGGCTACGGCGGAAATCCCGATGATTCGAATGCGGACAAGGTAGTCGTGCGCCAGCGCTCCGATACTCCCAGCCGCACCGATGTTGCGTCAGCCGGTGGCTCGCCGGCATACGGATCCGACGGCCTGCCAATCCTCAATGCGCCGTCATCGCCGCCCGCCGGGGGCGCTCAGGCGCCATCGCCGGATACACCGGCCATGATGCACGCGCCCAATCCGTCCGAGCCCGATCTTCCCAGCCGAAAGCCCGGCGGGCCGGACATGATGCGTGCGCCTGCCCCTGTCCTGCCAGCGCCCACCGGCAGTATCGCCGGTGCCGCCCACGCCCAGGCGCTCGCGATGACAGGCGCCGCCGTGTCGGCGCCGGAGCCATCGTTGCATCAGATGGAGTCGAGCGCGGGCGCGTCGGCGTCTGCGCCGTTGTCGTTAAGCGAGCCGCCCGCGGCCGGTCCCGCGACCCTCAGGACGATCAGGTTGTCATCGAACGATCCGCCGTTGTCGGTGATTCTTGAACTCAGCGGGCCCGTCAGCTTCGACAAAAACCTCCAGAGCAATTCCGGCGGTTCGACCGCGACGGTTGTACTCAAGGACGTTACACCCGACTCGGCCCTGCAGACTCATCTCGTATTCGACAAGTCGATTTTCAAGGATTGCAACGTCTCGAGCAGCTCGTCGGGAACGACCGTGACCTTGAACACGCAGCCGGTCGCGCATTTTGCGGTCGTGCCGCTGGAGGGGCCGCCGCGCCTGCTGATGACGTTTACGCCGCAGGCCGGGACCCTGAAGACCAGCGCGGCGAACTGAGCTGAGCAAGCCCGGCACGCGAGCCGTGCCGCGGCCAGCCGATCACGCGAAGACTTCGTCGAACCTGATGCCGAGGAATTTGAGCACCACCTCGGCGTAAACCTTCAGTCCCCAGTAAAAGCCCTCGATTGGCAACCGCTCGTCGTTGCCGTGATAGAGCGCGCCGAACGGCATTTGCGGATCGAGCTTGACCGGCGAGAATCCGTAACACGCGGCCCCGAGCTGCGAATAGAACTTGTTGTCAGTTGCGCCAGGGATCATCCAGGCAACCGCACGCGCGCCGGGGTCAGCCGCTTCGACAGTCCGCTTGATCAACTCAAAGAGCGCAGTGTCAGGACTCGTCTGCGCCGGTGGTGCGGTCCTGAGCAACTCGAAAGTCGGCTCGGGACCGACGATCTGGCGCAGCTCGGCCATGAAGCTCTCTGGATCTTCGCCGGGCAGGGTGCGGCCGTCCAGCACGATCGTCGCCTCGCCGGGAATCACATTGTCCTTGTAGCCGGCGCGCAGAATCGTCGGCGAGACCGTGTTGGCAAGCATCGGCGCGAACAGCGACCCGGCCGATTCGATCGGCACGCCCATCTCCTCGAGCGTCCGGCGCACAAGCGGCAAGACATTCTTGCGCATCGGCGTTTCCACGATCCTGGTGATCAACTCCGAAATTCGGGAAATCGCAGTGTCCGGGCGCGGCATCGATCCATGCCCGGGCATCGCGGTGACCTTCATCTTGACCGTGACGAAGCCCTTCTCCGCCACCTGGATCGGGTAGAAGCGGCGGTTCCCGAGATGAAGAGTGAAACCGCCGACTTCGTTCAATACATAACCCGCGCGGACCAGTTCGGGATGCCGCTCGACGAGAAATTTCGCGCCAAAATCCGAGCCAGCCTCCTCGTCCGCGACCGCCGCCATTATGACGTCGCGATTCGGCTTCACCCCGGCGCGCTTCATCGCGGTCATCATCACGAGGTCCATCGCGCATTTGGACTTCATGTCGATCGAGCCGCGGCCCCATACGCATCCTTGCGCGATTTCGCCGCTGAACGGCTCGCGCGTCCATCCCGATCGCTCGACGGGAACGACGTCGGTATGTGACGAGAGCAGCAGGGCGCCTGCGGAAGAATCGGTACCCGGATAGCGCGCGACCAGATTGGCCCGGGTTGGAGCGCTTTCGCAGATGACGAAATCGATGCCATGAGCGCCCAGCGCGTCCGCCAGGTAATCGGCGGCGATTCGTTCGTTGCCGGGCGGATTGGTGGTGTCGAGCCTGAGCAGCGCGCGCAGACAATCAAGCGCCTCCTGCTGAGTCGCTTGCCAGGAGATTCTCATTGAGGCCCCCCTTTCCCTTGAGCCCGTAACATCATAAAAAGCTACAATCTGTTAGAATACAAGTAAATCTCCGAGCGCCGATTATCGCGACTGGAACGACGCAAAGAAAGTACCTTGCACATATAGCCGCGGGTAACTTCTGCCCGGTGGCATCCGAGAGTGAGTGACGATATCCTCCAAGGTCAAGATCGTGGGCATCATTTGTATTGAAAGAGTCATCGTCGCCGTGCGGGATTTGGCGGCTTCGTGCGAAAACTGGCGACGGGCCGGGTTCGCCGTTGCGAACAACGAAAACGGATTCGACGACGGTGGCATCCGTATCGCTCGGCTGGCTGCGGGTGCTGTGGAAATTGATCTCTGCGCGATGCACTCCACCGAATCTGGATCGCCTCTGGCAGAACATTTGCGCGGATTGATTGAGAATGACAATGGCGGTGGCATCATCGGATGGGTCTGGGGTGTCAACGGTGCCTCCACCGCAGATGAGTCGAGGGCAGGCCGAGCTCGAGAATCAATCCTGCTGCCCGGGCTATCGGAGCCTACGACCAGGGCTGCGATGCTTTCGTCCGGATTACCGGGGGTCGTTACGGCTGCCGCTCCAACCGGTCTTGACATCGAATCGCGCCGCCAGTCGCTCAGCCGGCTTTGCGGGAGCAACGCAAACAGCGTCGATTATCTCGAGCATATCGTCGTGATGACTCCCGTGCTGGAGGACGCGATCGCTGCGAACGAGGCGATTGGCGTCCCATGCAAGCGAATCCGTGAAGTTGGCAATGGCGCCAGACAGGCGTTTTTCAAGCTCGAGCAGACCGTGCTCGAAATCGTGGGACCGGCGCGTGGACGTCCAGGGTGCTGGGGGCTTGCGCTGATGTGCTCGGACATCGCGCGAGCAGTTGCAACGGCGCGTGCGGGTGGCTTGCAAGCGACGGAGCCCAAGCTGGCGATTCAGGGTGGACAGATTGCGCGAATCGTCGAGCCGCTCGATGGAGTGGCGATTGCGTTCATGCAGGCTGGCCCCCGTCGCGACGACTGAGCGATCGTTGGCTAGCCGCGCTAGCCCGATGCCGTCAGCCCAATGAGTGTAAAAATTCGTCGCGGCAAAGCGGACGATGCGGCGTTTTTGGCGCGAGTCATGATGCTCGCGTCGCGGGGACATCTGCCGCGTGGCGTATGGGACCTGATTGCCGGCGGTTCCGAGGAAAACTGCCTCGACTATTTGCAGCGGCTCGCACTCACAGAGCCTCTGTCGTTGTGTCACTACTCCAGTTTCATCGTGGCGGAGCATGACGGCCGTCCGGCCGCGGCGCTGTGCGCCTTTGACCCGCGCGCGGGTGGATGGCAATTGCTGGGTGATGCAATGAAAAAAGTCCAACTGGAAAAAGGTTGGACCCAAGCGGACGAGAATGCATCGGCGGATCGAACCGCGCCGGTATGGCAATGCACGTTCGACACGCTTGAAGGCGCGTGGGTGGTGGAGTCGGTCGCGACCACGCCTGAGTTCCGGCGCCGCGGACTGGCCGATTCGTTGATGGCCGAGGTTCTCGAAATAGGCCGCACGCGCGGACATCGCCTGGCTCAACTTACGATCCTGATCGGCAACGTCGCGGCACAGCGCGCATACGAGAAGGCCGGATTCAGCGTTATGGACGAGAAGCGCCATCGCGATTTCGCGGCCGCGCTCGGTGCGCCCGGCTTCATGCGGATGGTCCGCGACTACTGATGCGCTTTAGAATGGGCGCTGGC
Organism: Binataceae bacterium (SeqCode); assembly: GCA_963803045.1. Taxonomy (GTDB): domain Bacteria; phylum Desulfobacterota; class Binatia; order Binatales; family Binataceae; genus Binatus. The sequence goes on from CAWDLC010000041.1 coordinate 11,203, forward strand.
CGAAGAACACGGCATTGATATCGCGCTTTGATGCTGCGAGTGCGTCGCGCGATTTTGCCGCCATGGTTTTCGCCAGCTCGCGAGCGGCCGGCATCAACGCATCAGGTTTCACGACGCGGTTCAGCGCGCCCATCGCGAGCAATTCCTCCGCCCGGTAATGGCGGCACATCAGGATCGCTTCCTTCGCGCGCCACGGTCCGAGCCTGGCGGCGAGTACGCTGGCCGGCGCGCCACGATACGGTACGTCGAGATCCACCTCCGGTACCCAGAACTCTGCGCCCTCGACGGCGATCGCAAAATCAAATGCGAGCGCGAATGACCACCCGCCACCGACTGCATAGCCGTTAATCGCGCCAATCGTGATCTGATCCAGATGCGCCAGCACGTCGAACGCCCGCCCTATCAGCCGCGGCCATCGTTTGCCGAATTCGCCCATGCGGCGACGCCGCTCGGCGGGATCGATGACGGAACCGGCCGGGTTCTTGAACATCGCGTTGTCCGCTCCGGCGCAAAAGGCGGTTCCTTTTCCGGTCGCGATCAGGACGCGGCAATCGCGATCGTCGCGGACAGCTTGCAGACGGCGCTCGAAGTCGAGGATGACCGCTTCATCGAGGCAATTGCGACGCTCGGGCCGATTGAACGTGATCGTCGTGATCGGGCCGTCTTTCTCGACGAGGAAATTTTCTGTCATCTGGCTCGGCTCCACTCGTGTTGCTTTACTTCGATGCAACGCTCCGGTGCAACTCTTTAACTACTTCACTGGCTTGCACGGTCGCGATCGATGTTGAACAATCGCTTTCTCTTGAGCGGAGAGGTGCCGAGCGGTCGAAGGCACCAGATTGCTAAGATGGTCGGGGGCATCTAACGGCATCGGCTCGCATCGGTTCGGATAGGAGATAGCGAGGGTTTCCCAAATCCGGAAGCCCTCGCATCGTATCGGATTTGCTCGCCTCCGACACAAAAAGACACATTTCTTACGTTGTCGGTCGCGCTGCGGTTTGATAACTCAACGTCGATGAAACCCCCGCCACGCTACCGCGCTCGCGCTTGTGGGCTGATCGTCGAAAGCGTCAACGCTGCGTCTGAGACGAATCATGACACTGAAATCGAAGATCGTAGCACTGGCTGCCTTCGCGCTCTGCCTGTTTGTGTTATTTCCACGCTCTGCGTCGTCCGCTGGATCGATCTCGATTTATCTGACCTGTCACGAGAGCATGACGGTTGATCCTCTTGCAGGGCTGGGGTCGGATACGCAGGCGAAAGGAGCCACAATTCCGTCTGTTGACATATCGGTTCGCATAACAAACACCACTGACAGATACCTGTTGTCTGACCAGTGGGTGTTCGGACTTATGGGCGGGGGCTACTGTAATCAGTGTCGCCTGCTAGTGCGGCGCGCGCCCACAGCGGGATTGGTCGCGCGATCGTCTTGAAGACCCGTCAGTGCAGGCTCTTTTTGTTGAATGCTCGCTCCTTCATGATCGCGAAGAACACCGGCACCAGTATCAGGACGTGCATCGTCGAGGTGATCATCCCGCCGACGATTGGCGCGGCGATGGGCTTCATCACGTCGGAGCCGATTCCGCTCTCCCATAGAATCGGCGCGAGACTCAGCATCACGACTGCAACGGTCATCAGCTTGGGTCGAAGCCGCTGGACTGCACCCTCGATCACCGCCAACTCGATCTCCTCGTGAGTGAGCGCGCCGGCGGCGATGCGACGATTGAGAGCTTCGTGAAGATAAATCACCATGACGACACCGGTCTCGACCGCGATGCCGAATAGTGCGATGTACCCGACCCATACTGCAACGCTGAAGTTGAAGCCCATCATGTACTGGAGCAGCAGCCCGCCCGTCATCGCGTACACGGTCGGAAGGATCAGTACGATCGCTTCAGCCGCCGACTGGAAGAGCATGTAAAGGAGGACGAAGATCAGACCGAAAACGATCGGCAGGATGACCGTCAGGCGCTTTCGCGCGCGCAACTGGAACTCATACTCTCCCGACCATTTCAGTGTGTAACCGGGGGGTAGCCGCAGCTGCCGATCGAGCACCGCCTGCGCTTTGTTGACGTAGCTGCCGTAGTCCGATGTCGCGAGGTCAATATAGACGTAGCCGGTCAGCAGCCCGTCTTCATCCCGTATCATCGACGGTCCCGGGCCCAGGCTGATAAGCGCGATTTCACCGAGCGGAATCTGCGCTCCCGTCGGCGTCATGATCAATATTCGACGAAGCGCATCGAGGTCGTTGCGATAGTCCGCGAGATAGCGAACGTTTATCGAGTAGCGCTCGCGCCCTTCGACGGTGGTCGCGATATTCTCGCCGCCCATCCCGGAGCTGACCGCCCGCTGAACGTCTCCAACCGTCAGGCCATACCTCGCGGCGACGGCGCGGTCTACATTAACGTTAATGTAGAATCCTTGAGAAACTCGTTCGGCGAAAATTCCCCGCGTGCCCCCAACGGAACCGAGTATTTCCTCGATCTGAGAACCTATCTGCTGAATCCGGTCGACGTCGGGACCCTGAATTTTGAGCCCGACCGGAGTTTTGATCCCGGTCAGCTCCATGTCGAGCCGGTTCTCGACCGGCATTGTCCACGAGTTCGACAAACCGGGGAAATGCAGCCGGTCGTCCATCTCGGCAACGAGCTGATCGTAAGTCATGCCCTTTCGCCATTGGTCGAGCGGCTTGAGCATGATCGTCGTGTCGTACATGTCCAGCGGTGCGTTGTCGGTCGCGCTATCTGACCGTCCTACGGTGCCGAATACACTCTCGACCTCCGGAAACGTGCGGATGATCTGATCCTGCTTCTGCATCAGATTTACCGCCGACGTGATCGAAATCCCGGGCAGCGCGGTAGGCATGTAGAGACTTGATCCCTCATACAGCGGCGGCATGAACTGACTTCCGATCTTGAAAAGCAGCGGAACCGTGAGCAGCAGGAAAATAACGTTGGCGGTAATCGTCAGCGCGCGATGATGCAGGCACCATCGGATCACCGGCAGATAAATGGCCTGGAAGAAGCGCGAGATGGGATTGTTCTCCTCGGGGCGCAGCCGTTTGCCGCGTATGAAGAGGACCATCAGCACCGGGACCACCGTGATCGCGAGAACTGAGGAAAACGCAATGGCGAAAGACTTGGTGTAGGCCAGCGGCCGGAACATCCTTCCCTCCTGCGATTCGAGCAGGAACACCGGCAGGAACGAGACGACAATAATAATCAATGAGAAGAAAATCGGGCGGCCGACTTGCTTCGCAGCCGATAGCAGAATCCGCTGCCGTTCGGGTTCGGATACTGACTCGCCCTTCTGCGACGCCTCGTGCTGTGCCTCCGACAAGTGCCGGTACCCGTTTTCGACCATTACGATCGAAGCGTCGACCAGCACACCTATCGCCAGCGCCAACCCGCCCAACGACATGATGTTGGAGCTGATCTGCAGATAGTACATGGGGATGAACGTCGCGATGACCGCGATTGGCAGCGCAAGAATCGGGATCAGCGCCGAACGCAGATGAAAGAGAAAAACGATGATCACCAGGCTGACGATGATGGCCTCTTCGAGCAGGTCGCGTTTCAGTGTGTTGATGGATTCCTGAATTAGTCCCGACCGGTCGTAGCCGGCGACGATTTCGACTCCCGCCGGTAAAGTCTTTCGAATCTGGGCAAGCTTCTGCTTGACCCCGTCGATGACGGTGAGGGCATTCTGCCCGTAACGCATCACGACGATGCCACCGACCGTTTGCCCGTCGCCGTTCCATTCGGCGGCGCCCTCGCGAAGATCGGGTCCTAGACTGACCACGCCCAAGTCCCTTATCAGCACCGGTGTGCCGTTGTTGGTTGCAACGGAAATTTCTTCGAGGTCTGCTACGGAATGGACGTAGCCGAGGCCACGGATCATGTAGTCCGCCCCTGACATCTCAAGCACGCGTCCACCGACTTCGCCGTTGCTGTCGCGGATTTTGTCGATCACCGTCTCCAGCGGGACCTTGAGCGCCAGCAACCGATTGGGATCGAGCTTGACCTGGTACTGCTTAACGAAGCCGCCGATAGTTGCGATCTCGGAAACCCCCGGCACGGTTTCGAGCGCATAGCGCACGTTCCAATCCTGCAAGCTGCGCAGCTCGGCGAGACTGTGAAGATGACTCTTATCGACCAGAGCGTATTCATACACCCAGCCCGCGCCGGTTGCGTCGGGGCCGATCGCGGGATTCACTCCCGCCGGCAACTTGCCGGCTATCTGTTGGAGGTATTCCAGCACGCGGCTCCGCGCCCAATAGATATCGGTGCCGTCTTCGAACACGACGAACACGTATGAATCGCTTGGCATCGTCTGCGCTCGGACTGCCTTCACATGCGGCGCAGCAAGCATCGCGGTGACGATCGGGTAGGTCACCTGATCCTCGATGAGATTGGGTGGCTGCCCCATCCATTCGGTGTGGATGATCACCTGAACGTCGGAGATGTCCGGCAGCGCATCGAGCGGGATCCGATCGAGCGACCAAACACCCGCGAGTACCAGCGCAATCACACCGGCGAACAGGATGAAGCGGTTCGCATTACACCAGTCGATAGTTCTCTCGATCATCGTTCTTTCCTCACATCGCCATGGAGCCGCTTGCTGATACGTCCATCTGCCTGGTCGCGATCGGATGGCCTCCTTTCGACGCGACGATCGTCAGGCTCCAGGTGCCACCGCTAAGCAGTTCGATATTTGCAGCATAGGTGCCGTTGCCCTGGTCATCTGCGATGGCTTGCGTGCGCATCGCGGCCATTCCCATCGCCGGCATTGCAGCCATGTAGAAAGACACCGTCACTTTCGCGCCCGAGATCGGGGCGCCTCCGGAATCGCGCAGCGTCACGATCACCTTGTTGTGGCCGCGCACGAGAGGATCGGGGTCGCTCGTGAACGCGATGCTTGCCTGGGGCACAGGCTCGGCCGCTGGTCCAGCCGCATTCGCCCCGACGACCGGCGGAGGTGGCACGAACGCGCCCGCGGCGGCCTGGAGCTGGCTTTCCGAGTCGATCAGGAAATTGGCGGAACTGACGATCCGCTGACCCGGCGCGAGTCCCTTGAGCACGATGAACTCATCGCCGGAGTGCGGTCCCAGCTCGACCTCGGCGGGAGTGAGATAACCGTCACCGCGATCGATAAACGCTACATTGTGCTTGCCCGTGCGAAGAACCGCAGTGTCCGGAATGACAGTTTGCTCGCCCATCGGCAGGTCCAGCGCAACGTGCGCGAACATCCCCGGAAGAAGCCGGCCTTTCGGGTTATTGAACTCGCATCGCACTTTGGCGGTGCGGGTGATCGGATCGATCTGCGGCCAGATGAAATCGACGTGCCCATCGAAGTTCGTACCCGGATAAGCGTCGACCGTAACGGTTGCAAGATCGCCGGGACGGACCTTGCCGATCTCATCCTGAAACACCGCCGCATAGATCCACACTTTCGACAGATCGGTGATCGTGAACAGGCGCGTGTCCGGTTGCACGTACATGTTGGGCAGCGCGTTGCGCTCGACGACGTATCCGCTCATGGGCGAATCGATCTCGACGGCGCGGCGTACAATGCGCTCGCGTTCCAACCGTGCGATCTCGCGTGGCGACACTCCCCAGAGCCTGAGACGTTCCGCGGCGGAATCAACCAGCGATGCCGCGTCGGTAGTCACATCGGCGACCGAGCTGTCTTTAACGCGCTTGCGGGCATCGACGGCGAGCAGATATTCGTTCTCGGTGCTGACGAGGTCCGGGCTGTAAATCGTAAACAACGGCTGGCCTCGGCCGACGTATTGATAAGTTGAATTCGCGAACACCTGTTCGATCCATCCGGCAAAACGCGTTTGCACGTAGCCTTGCAGCCGTTCGTCGATCTCGATGTTGCCGGTGGTCTCGAGGCGATCGCTTACGTTCTTTCGCACCACGGTCGCGAAGTTGAGTCCGATCAATTGCCGGCGCTCCGGCGTGATTCGTATTGGCGCGAGCGAGGAATCCGCTCCGTACGCGATTGGCGCCGCGAGTAACAGAAGGGATCCCAGCACCAAGGGGACTATGCTGAGCCGCAATTGTGATGAGTTGTAATTCATCTTGGGTCACCGATTACCTGCTGGATTTTGGCGATCGCGATTTCGTGGTCGGCCAGGCTGCGGTAGTACTCCTGCCGCAGGTTGCGTAAATCGAGAACCGACGAGAGCAGCGTCTGGAAATCGACTTTGCCGACTCGATACGCAGCCATCGCCGAGGCCTTTGACGTTTCGGCCTGCGGGATCAGGCCGTCGCGATAGATCGACATCATTCGCTCCGCGGTGCGCATTGCGACTAGACTGCTTTCAGCAAAGGACGAAACCTGCAGTTGAGTTGCACGGGTCTGCGCGCGCGCGGACTCGGCTTCAAGCGCAGCCTGCTCGATCGCGGGCGTTTGCTTGCGCCAGAAATAGAGCGGAACCTTCGCGCCCAGATTCAGCATGTAGTAATCGCGGAATCCCGGGCCGGTTTTCTGGTACGAGTAGCCGACCGTGAAGTCCGGCCAGTACCCCTGACGCGCAAGCTTCAATGCTTCCGCGCTGCGCGCTTCCATCGCACGATCCGATCCGAGTTCGGGCGAGCCGGCGTCGCTGAGCCGTGCAAGCTCGGCCGTATCGAGGTCCAGATGCGTCGCTTCGACCTCGCCGATGCTGATATTCGGCGAGTCGGGATCGCGCCCAAGCATCTGCTTGAGCTCGAGCTGTGCCTGGTCCTCCTCCTGATGATGCATCGCGTGCTCCTTCAAGATCTCGGTGGTTTGGAGCTGGGCCTTGATCACGTCCTGCTGCAGACCCTGTCCCAGGCGATACCTGGTTTCGATGATCTGCTGGATCTGTCTCAGCTCCTCCTGATTGCGATCGAGAATCGCCACCGTCTTCGCGTGATAGAAAAGCTCGAAGTAAATCTCCTTGACCTTTTCCTCGACCCCACGCTCCGCAGCTTCATAGCGGCGCTTGGCGTAGTCGGCGTCTTTTTCGGCCTCGGATTTCTGCAAGCGAAGCTTGCCCGGACCCGGGATGTCCTGCGAGACGCCGAAGCCGGTGTAATAAAAGTCGCTGCTCTCATAACCCGAGAACGGCTGCGGACTTCCAACGGTGAAATGCTGGAGCGACACCTGTGGATCGGGGATCGTCGCCGCCTGTATCGGCACCTTCATTTGAGCCTGCCAATGACTTCGCGCCGCGAGCACGACCGGACTACGGGAAAGGGCCTCGTCGACTAGCGCTCGCAGTCGATCTGAACTGGCAGGTGTTTCAGTGCCAGCGCCCGGTTGAGCGACTTCCTGATGAGTCGCGAGAGCGGCACTATCCTGTGCGTGTCCTGACGACGGAATAAAGGCCGGAATCGCGATGGCGATCAGGGTGGCTACTAAATTTCGCGCCGCTATGCGGCGAATGCTTGCGTATAGCATTTCACAAAAATCCAACCTTCCAGCCGCGATCGATCGCGGCGCTGCTGCGTATCCGCAGGTTTTTTTGAAGACCCGCGTCTTTGTCTGCCGATCGCATTGGCAGATCTCTTTTCGAATTGTCGCGAGCGAGCAGCACGCGAGCGTCGGCGACGGATGCGAAGCATCCGCGCTTCGGCTCACGTGCTTAGGGGAAGCTCAGATCTGACGGGAACACAGAAGCGAAAGGAGACGGTCCGGCGGCGAGCACCCACGAGTGATGACGGTATTTCGAACGTATGAAATCGCGCTTATCACCGCGGTGATAGGCAGATTCCCGACCGAGTCGAAATGATTCGCGTCTCGCGCTTGGCTGGTCGCTCTATCCGGCGCCGTCGGCGTTTTGCAGCAGTTCAACTGATTCATCGGAGCGGTCTTCGGGCAATTCGCACAGCACGCGGTCGCGGAAAACGCCGTCGCAGACGGCACACTCGGGCTTAGCGGAAGCAGCAGAGTGATTAGAATTATAGCGAGAGACCGCACGACCACCACCGTAACCGGATTGTTCAACGCGCGCAATCTGCCCCATATTCAGGGACCTGATGGCAGTTCCACAGAGGGCGCGATTCAAGTTAGGTACACCAGAGAGATTCAGCTAGTTATGTCTTCGTCAGGCGTGTTCACCCGAACGGAATGAGCAGGGCTGGGCAAGGCTTGGACCCAGTTGCTCCCGTGATCGATGCGCTACTGGTTTCGGGCAGCGGACCAGATCGTGTATGGGCGCAAGGGCTCGGATCCTCAGCGACGAGGACTCGAACTCCTCGCTCGTCGCATGCATTGGCCGCGCGGATTCCGGTTTTCAAAAAGAGTGGGCAGTAAGTGGGCATTCGAGCCAGCCGTCAGATTGCGCAAATCGCCGTAAGTGCTTAATAAATAAGGCCCGGAGGGGTGGCCGAGTGGTTGAAGGCACCGGTCTTGAAATCGCGTTCTGTGCAGTATAGCAAGTGAGCTAAGGCTCGGTGGCTAGCAAGAACGCGGACTTTTTGACTGCTAGCGTTACCGTAGATCACCCAGTAGAAGCCGGGAGCGGGCACTCAGTGGGCACTGAGTATCGCGGTGCTGAACGGAGGCGGTGGCCATAGGATCTCTCCCACTACTGCACCCGATTCTCGGCACGCAAGCCGATGCTTGGCGGAGGTGCCGGACAGAACTGCGGACGCCTTGAAATTCGCATGCTGGCATCAGCTTCACGCAATGTGTCAATGTGCGAACCAGCTGGTCGCCTCGCTCACAGGGAGGCCGGCCGAGAGCAATCAAATGACGAATATCTACCGTATATTTGGCGCTGAGTTGTCTCCTTACTCGGTTAAGGTTCGTTCCTATTTCCGTTACAAGGGAATCCCGCACAAGTGGATAATCCGCAACTCCGATAGCCAGGCCGAATATCAGAAATATGCCCGCCTTCCGATCGTGCCGCTCGTCGTTACACCGCAGGAGGAAGGCCTTCAGGACTCGACCCCGATAATCGAGCGCATTGAATCTGAGTACCCGCAGCCGCCGATTCATCCGTCGGATCGGGTTGCCGCCTTCGTCTCGGTCCTGCTTGAGGAATTTGGCGACGAATGGGGCAACAAGTGGATGTTCCACTATCGATGGGCGCGCGACGTCGATCAGCTCAGTTCCGCGGGACGGATCGCGCGCATGATGATGCCGGCGGCGGACGAGAAGCAGCTTTCCGTCGCGATTGCCCAGGTGCGTGAGCGGATGGTCGGGCGGCTCTGGTTCGTTGGCTCGAACGCACAGTCCGCGCCCCAGATTGAAGGCTCCTTCTGCGAGACGATTGCGATCCTCGAGACGCACCTGGCGAACCGGGCCTATCTCTTTGGCGCGCGGCCGGCCTTCGGAGACTTCGCTATGTGGGGTCAGCTCTACAACGCGTGGACCGATCCCACGCCGGGCGCGCTGATCGAAGCTCGCGCGCCTAATGTTCTTGCGTGGGTCCATCGGATGCTGTGGCCGCGAGCGGAAGGTGAGTTCGAGACGTGGGCGAGTCTCGAACCGACACTGATGCCGCTGCTGGAGCGGCAGGTCGGCCGGCTCTTCATGCCGTGGACGATAGCCAACGCGGCGGCCATTGCGGCCGGGCGCGAGGAATTCAGCGTGGAACTGGCCGGCCGCGCGTGGACTCAGAAGCCGCAGAAGTATCACGCCAAATCCCTTGGCGCGCTGCGCGAAAAATACGCCGCGCTGCCCGACAAGCGAGCTATTGACGCAGTCCTCGATCGTGCGGGTTGTATTGCGGGGCTGCGTGGCTGACGTCGGCGATGCCGTCTGACCGCAAGCCTCGCGCCGCGAGCTATCACGTATATGGGATGACGCAGTCCTACTTCACGCGCAAACTCACCGGTTATCTCGATTACAAGGCTATCCCATATCTCTTGCGGCGATTCGCGGGCGCAAATCCCGCGGCGCGCGAGGCCGGATGGCCCGGCGCGATGCCGGTGGTGAAGACGCCTGACGGCGAATTCATGTGGGATACGACCGCGATGATTCATCATCTGGAGTCACGCTTTCCCGAGCCTCGCGTGTTTCCCGCCGATCCGGTGCTGCGGTTCATCGACTACGTCCTCGAAGATGCGCTCGACGAATGGTTCTATCGGGCCGCGGTGGGATCGCGATGGTTCTACGAGGAAAACCATCGCGTCGGCGGATGGGAGCTTGCGCGCGACGCCACCCATGAGTTGGAGGTTCCGTGCGACCAGGCTTACGCGGTGGTTAAAGCGCACGTCACCGCGACGTGCGAGCCTTTCGGCGTGACGGTCGCGAACATCGATTCATGGATCGGCGAAATTCTGCGGCCTTGGCTTCGCGTGACCGGCGCGCATCTCGCGTTGCATCCGTATTTCCTCGGCGCGCGTCCATCGCTCGCGGACTTCGCATTCTTCGGCGGCAGCGCGGCGCATTTCATCAACGACCCGCTGTGCCGGCGATGGGTCGATGCGGACGCGCGGGCCATCGTCGCGCACACTTACCGCATCATGGAACCGGAGGATCAGGGGTTCGGTGAATGGACCGCGCCCGGCGAAGTGCCCGAGACGATGATCGCGATTCTGGCCGAACTCGGCCGGTTCTACCTGCCTTGGGTCAGCCGCGCGGCGGTGGATGGGAAAGCGGAGCTTGCATTCGCCAGTGGGCAGCGCATCGAAATCGCCGTGACGCCGTTTCTTGCCGAAGCCCGCGAGACCCTGCTCGCCCGCTATGCGAAGTATCGCAGCGACGCACTCGACGCGGTTCTCGAACGCGCGGGAATTCGTTCGTACTTCGCCGATTACGTCGATTATGCCGGCAAGCTGCCGAGCTACGAGAAGCCGCCGCGTCCTGCATTGAACCGCCCGTTTGGACCGCCGTGGGAAACAGAACGGCGCGCCGACGCGCGCAAGGCTGGCAACGGGGATTGACGGCCGCGGGCCACTGGACTGGCGAAGTCTCGATTGCTTTCGAGCCCGCGAGCAACGTCAGCAGGATCTCGTCGTAGCCGATCACGACGTCGCGCGGCCTGACCTCCGCAACGCCGCGCATGAACGCGATCCGCGCAAGCGCGTTGGGCGTCGGCGGACCGATGCGGCTCAGCACAAGCATCTCAACTCCGGTGGCTGCCAAAAACTCCGAAAGCGCTGAAAAGCCTGGTGATTTGAGATTCACCGCCGTAATGACCTGTTGCCGTCGCCTCCGGTTGCAGAGGTCAGAGCCATATGAGGCGTCGCGATGGCGCACCAGGTAGCGCGGAGCGGTATTTCACGGGAACGCTTCGGTTAGCTGGCGCGAGAGCCAAGCTGCGGTCGAATGCTCGGTGGCGGCCGTGCGTATGATCTTCCTGCGATCGTGAGTGATCTTTTGGACTGTCTCCGTCCGAAGCAGTCCATGCATCATTCGGATTCAACGCGCTTAGCTCTAAAGCTTTCAGTCAAACGGTCCAGGCTCCTTCCGCAAGCATTGGGAAAACCCGGAAAACGGTGGAAAAATTCGAAGCTGGCCGCTCCCAAAGAGTAGGCACCGGAATTGCCTTCAGCAATTAGCACGGTGTGTCCTCTGGTCAGAAAATCTAACTCGGACGGGGAGAATTGAAACATGAGCGGTGATAACGAGCGCGAAAAAGTGTCAGAACTCGAACAAGTCGATGAAGCGTGGAACTTTTCCTTGTTCGACGCGATCATGAGCCGCCGATCACGCCGCTTCGGTGTAGGAATGGAAATCACTGAGGGGCCCAACAAGTTCAAGTCCACCAACCCTCCGACACCTCTGGATGAGCTGGAGGAAGCGCTGCTTATTGCCGCCGGTACAGGTATCACTGGCCTGAACCTGGGCGATCTGCCGTGGGCCGCCCGCCCCGAGAAGATCGATCAGCTCCAGAACTGGTGCGGCGAAGGTAATACCCTGGTCGAATACGCAGGCAGAAGCTGGCCCAGCGCGTGCGGCGCCCATGGCACCGAGCTTTTCTACACCAACGATGAGGGCGTGTATCTGCTCAAGCTGCGCGAGGCCCAACCCTCGAAGTTCTGCGAGTACGAAGGCAAGAGCGACCGGGACAAGCTTGTCCAGTTCGTCCGCGACAACCGAGTCAAGCTGTTCGGCGGCCGTCTCGATATTCCGCGCAACACGGGCGCAATCTATTCGTTCAATCTGTGGAATATGAACATGCCCGGCACGACGCTGTTCATGCCGGTCTCCGACATCACCGAAGAATACATCAACATCATCATGTTGAGTGCGGACTTCGGCCAGTACCTGATCGACGACCGCAACGGCAATCGCCCAACCATCAGCGAGAAGTGGATCAAGGAGGGATGGGTCGATACGCCGGTTCCGCTGACGATGATCGAGAGTAGCATGATGTGCGCGGTCGGGGGCGCCGAGGGCGCTTTCATCGGGCACAACATCACGCTGGCGCTGCAGGCGATGGGACTCGGCGGATGGCTTTTTGGCGGCGCGGTCCCGTTCGTGGTCATGGGCGGAACGCCGATGGGGCAGGGGCTCGGCTTCCGTTTCGAGGCGAATCCGAAGGATCCCAACGCCTTCTCGGTGCCGGTCGGAATCGACGGCGGTTTCGAGAGCTACCGTCCTCCTTACTACAAGAACATGGACGCCGCAGTCGACGCGATCGTTGCGCGCAAGTTCGGACCCAACGGCGCTTTCAACCCGTTCTCGGACAAGCAGGCGCCGTACAAAAACCGGGCTGACTTCCTGCGCCAGATTCCGCGTACGCCGGAGAAGTCGATCGAGATCTGCAAGGAGACCTGCCGCTATATCTGGGACACCTACGGAACGTTCCCTGCAACCGTGCCGCCGATGGCATTGCTCTATTACATCCAGGCGCAGCATTGCGAGCTCGAGTTCTACGACAAGTACTACCCGGCGGGCGCGTATCTGAAGACCCACAAACAGCACATGGACAAGTGGCACAAGAAGGCTGGCGCAGCACGAAGCGCTGCCTGAGCACTGTATCTGACAATTGCGGTGAATCTCAAAACTCTAGACTTTTCGCCGCTTTGGGAGTTTGTAGTAGCCACAGCCACGCAGTGCGGCCTTCAGGGAGAGAAAAAATGGGACGGAAGGTATACGTCGTAGGCGTCGGGATGACCAAGTTCGAGAAGCCGGGTTCGCGGGCTTGGGACTATCCCGACATGGCGAAGGAGTCCGGCACCAAGGCTCTCCAGGACGCCGGAATCACTTACGAAAACGTCGAGCAGGCGGTGGTCGGCTACTGCTACGGAGAATCGACCTGCGGCGAGCGCGCGCTCTACGGACTCGGGATGACCGGCATCCCGATCTACAACGTCAACAACAACTGCTCGACCGGATCGACCGCGCTGTTCATGGCCAAGCAATTCATCGAGGGCGGCATCGCGGACTGCGTGCTGGCGCTCGGTTTCGAGAAGATGGAGAAGGGCTCGCTCGGCGCCAAGTACATGGACCGCATCAATCCGATGGACAAGCACATCCAGCTGATGGCTGACCTGCGCGGCTTCGCGCCGGCGCCGCCGGCGGCGCAGATGTTCGGCAACGCCGGACGCGAGCACATGGAGCGCTACGGCACGACCGCGTTGCAGTTCGCAAAAATCGGATGGAAGAACCATAAGCATTCGGTGAACAACCCTTACTCGCAGTTCCAGGAGGAGTATTCACTCGAAGGAATCCTCAGCGCCCCGATGGTGTATGAGCCGCTCACCAAGCTTCAGTGCTGCCCGACCTCCGACGGGTCGGGTGCAGCAATTCTGGCTAGCGCCGACTTCGTCAAAAAGCAGGGCCTCGAGAACAAGGCCGTCGAGATTCTAGGTATGGCGATGGCGACCGACTTTGCCAGCACGTTTTCCGAGCGTAGTTGCATCAAGATGGTCGGCTCTGACCTGTCGAAGGCGGCCGCGCATAAGGCCTATCAGCAAAGCGGTCTGGGGCCTGAGAACGTCGATGTGGTCGAACTCCACGACTGCTTCTCGTGCAACGAACTGATCACTTATGAGGCGCTGGGGCTATGCCCCGAGGGCAAGGGCGGTGAATTTGTCGACGTGGGCGCCAACACCTACGGTGGCAAAGTGGTCGTGAATCCATCGGGCGGGCTGATTTCGAAGGGCCATCCCTTGGGCGCAACTGGCCTGGCGCAGTGCGCGGAACTCAACTGGCAATTGCGGGGCGAAGCCGACAAGCGGCAGGTATCGGGCGCCAAGGTCGCCCTCCAGCACAATCTCGGGCTTGGAGGAGCCGCAGTCGTCACGATGTATCGCCGTGCAAATTTGGCCTGAGTTTCGCCGCCCGGGGCAATCTTGTACCTGTGGTTCCTCCGTCGTCTTGGTCCGCACCGCCTCATGCCTGGCGGACAGGAAACCCTTGCGCGAGCGCGAGATACTTTCCGCCGAAGACCAAAACGTCGAAGCGCACGATCCCGATCCCGGCTGCTCTGGTTTCGATCCTGCGCCTGATCATGGACGGATCGCCCGTGACCGAGGTTCAGCATCTGCTCGGGCATTCGTCGGCGGCGATCACGTTGAAAGTTTACAGCCACTATTTCTCGAAGACGCCGACCGGCTCGATCCAAAAACTGGCGGCCACTATTCTCGGCGGCGCCCCGCTCCGACACAAGAACGACACTTTGGCGAGCGACGATGGTATTGCGAATGTTCCCGCGACCGCGTAAGCGTGCGATAATCCGCCGATTATTCAGCGCGGAGAGGTGGCCGAGTGGTCGAAGGCACCAGATTGCTAATCTGGCGTACTGGGTAACCGGTACCGAGGGTTCGAATCCCTCCCTCTCCGCCAAATTCCTGCACTTTTTGGCATCGAGCATCGGGGTCAAGCCTCTCTCGAAGCTCCCTGGCCCGGGTGGGGTCAGGGTGGGGTTGATTTGAGGGGATCTTGACGGCTCCCAGGCGGGCCAAAGTCTCGTGGTTGAGCTCGCCTGGATTGATCCAGCGCCAGTAGTGACGAATCAGCATGGTAAGGTTTCGATGGCCCATCTGCTTTTGGAGCCAATCGATTGGAGCGCTGGCGTGTCCCCCGATGCCCGTCAGATCATAAGTCGAGTCGGTCGTTGTTATGGCCCTCTTCGGGCGATTGCTCTTCCAGTCTTTTAAGCATAGCGAACTCGGTCGGTGTCAAGGCGCCGAGGCTGCCGTGTAGTCGCAGCTGATTGTAATCCTGACGCCATGCGTCGATGGTTGCGCGCGCCTCGGCGAGCGTGAGGAAGACGTGCTCGTTGAGGCATTCGTCGCGTAAACGTGAGTTGAAGCTCTCGATGAAGGCGTTCTGCACCGGCTTGCCGGGTTCGATGTAATGCCAGTCGAGACGACCGGTGGCCCACCGCAAGACTGCGCAGCTGGTTAGTTCCGTGCCGTTGTCGCTGACGATCACCCCGGGCGTTCCGCGCTCGGTCACCAGTCGCTCCAGTTCCCGCACCACGCGCACGCCACCCAGCGAAGTATCGACCACCGCTGCGAGACATTCGCGGCTGAAGTTGTCGACCACGCACAGGCTGCGGAAGCGCCTGCCGTCACCCAGCGCATCCGATACGAAGTCGAGTGACCAGCGTTGGTTGATCGCGTTGGGCAACGTCATCGGCGCGCGGGTGCCAATCGCCCGTTTGTGCCGCCCACGCCGGTGCACCATGAGCTTTTCCTCGCGGTACAACCGATAGAGCTTCTTGCGGTTCAGCACGTGGCCTTCCCTTTCCAGCAGCCGGCCCAGGCGCCGATAGCCGAAGCGGCGCCGCTGCGCGGCCAGCTCGCGCAGCCGCTGCCGCAGCATCGAGTCGTCCGGTCGCCGCGGCCGATAGTTCATGCTCGAGCGATTAAGTCCGACCAGCCTGCATGCGCGCACCTGGCTCAGGTCGGGCTGTCCCGAATCTACAAAGAATCCCATCAGAGCGTGGACCTGTTGGCGGTGTTCCGTCCCGTGACCAAATGGGCCGAAATCATACTGCGGCCCGAAGCGATTCCGGAGATGGTCCGCAAAGCGTTCAAGCTCGCTCAGACCGAGCGACCCGGTGCTGTCTACCTAGTAGTGCCGGAGGATGTCGAGCAGCTCTCGATCCCGCGCGATGCGGCGCCGCTCGCAATCAATTTCGTGTACGACATGGCGCCCTCGGCCAGCCAGGTCAGGCGAGCCGCCGAGGTGCTGAAGAGCGCGAAATCGCCAGTCATCCTTGCCGGACACGGTGCCGCGCGCAATGACGCAAGCGAGACGCTGGTGCGATTCTCAGAGCGGCTCAGCATCCCGGTGGCCACCACGTTCATGGGAAAGGGGGTCTTTCCCGACGATCATCCCAACGGGCTATCGGGTCCGTGCCGCCGGGGAACTTTTGCCCACCCTGAACCTTGCGCTTGCGGATGATGCCGTGTCGCTGGTTGCCTGTCTGGTTGACTACTCCGAAAATCTTGCGCTGACCAAGAAGCTGGGCGAACTCACCGACCCGCTGTTAGCGGGCAGGCGAATTGCAAGTCGGCATTGCAATGCCGGGCGAAAGAACCTTGACCACCAAAACGCCGCGTCGCGGTGAGCCATGGAACCTGAAGGCCGCAATCCCGCATGAAGAGCCTCCGGATGGCCCATGCGGACGCGATCGCGCATGGGCCGTTGTGTTTTGCGGCCACCGCGATCTGCGGATTCTTCGGGGCAGTCGCGTTCGCGACCACGCCCGCCCCCGCCCCGGTCGCATTTGCAAAGCGGGGCGACGCGCTGACAACCGAGTCGCCACCGGCCTAAAAACCGCGTGTTTGGCAAGTCAAAACGGAAATCCCGGTTAAGCTGTTCCGCCCATTGCGAAATACGTGCGTCTGTTTGACGCAAACTGGCGCTCATGCCGCTTAGCTCGCGACGTCCTGTCGCCGTGTTATGTCCGGCGTGCTGTAAAGACCGAAAAAAGTCTTGAGTGCGGCAATCACGAGCGGGATGACACCGGCCACGATGAAGATTAGATCGCCGGGAAGCCACGCCCACTCGAGCGCATGCATGAGCGTGCCCGGTACTACTGGTTGCTGCTGGAGAAGAGTCATCTGACGCGTTGGCTCTTCGGTAGCATGCTGCGGAGGATCGCGATGCTGCCGCCGCCAGCGGGATAGGCGGCCCACAGAGCGGAGCAGATTTCGGTGACGAGATAGGGAGGCAAAGGGATAAGTGTCTGAGAACTTCGGTTGGGGAAGCTTCCGTTTCGGGTGTTTTATGCCAACGCGAGGCAGCACTGGTCCGTTGCGGGACCATGAAAAGCCCCTTGGACTCAAAACCGGGCTCAAACTTCGCGTTTGCGAACCACTTGGTGTTGGTGCGAGTCTGAATCAGGATTCAAAATGGAAATTCCGTTTGATGTTGCAAAATAACTCGCCGAACCGATTCCAGGGATGGAAAGGATCGCAGCATTGGGAATTCTTGGCGGACTTGTCCCGTATAATTTTTACTCATTCTTGACCTCATCCGGACGGCATTACTTCCCTACTATCTTGCTCATCATTGGGCAATCGTGGTCAGATTAAGGTCGGATTAAGATCGAAATGGAGGCAAACGCGCCTCCGCTGAGACCGACGCTTTGAGCGGGCTCAAGGGTACCGCGATGACCGACCACAGGATCTCCGATTCATCGTCTACGGAGGGCTTGCCGATTGCTCCATCCATGGAGCCGGCGCTGGAGTCGATAGTGACACCTCAGCTCTCGACAACCGTAAATAGCCGCGTCGTCTTCCTCACCCTAATCGCGGTTGCAATTGGACTGGCGGCGGGCTTCGCCGCACAGATCCTGCTAGGTTTGATTGGTCTCATAACCAACCTGTCCTTTTATGGCCGTCTAACGCCGCAATTTGTTTCGCCCGCCGCGAACCATCTCGGCCTGTTTGTGATCGTCATCCCCACTGCGGGTGGTCTAATCGTTGGCCTTATGGCACGCTACGGTTCGGAGGCTATCCGCGGGCATGGAATTCCTGAAGTAATGGAACAGGTGCTTACGAACCAAAGCCGAATCCGCCCTCGCATCACCTTTCTTAAGCCTCTTTCCGCAGCCATTGCTATCGGGACAGGCGGTCCTTTCGGCGCCGAAGGCCCCATCATCGCGACCGGAGGGGCTCTTGGCTCTCTGATTGGCCAGTTACTCAAGACTACCGCAGACGAGCGAAAAATCCTTCTATCCGCGGGAGCGGCGGCCGGGATGGCAGCAACTTTCGGCAGCCCCGTGGCCGGCGTCCTAATCGCAGTCGAGCTCCTCCTCTTCGAGTTCCGTCCTCGTTCGCTGATTCCCGTCACTTTCGCCTGCGTGGCCGCGACTGCGGTTCGCATGGCGTTTATCGGCTCCTCACCGATCTTTGCAATGCCCACCCTCGGACCGCTGAATCAAACCGCACTGGTTCTGTATATCCTGCTTGGGGCTATGGTCGGGGTCGTTTCCGTAGGCGTGACACGCGCTGTTTACCTTATCGAGGATGCCTTCGGCGCGTTGCCAATCCACTGGATGTGGTGGCCTGCGCTTGGAGGCATTGTCGTTGGCGTGGTCGGGTACTGGATTCCTCAAACCTTGGGCGTGGGATACGACAATATAAGGTTCGAGCTCTCAGGAACACTCACTGAGCAAGCTCTCGTCCTGCTCTGCGTTTTCAAATTTCTATCCTGGTCGGTCTCGCTCGCAAGCGGCACATCAGGAGGAACACTCGCTCCGCTGTTCATCATAGGTGGCGCCCTGGGGGCGGCCCTCGGTGGTGAGTTGAGTGCGCTTTTTCCCCACGCTTTGGTGGACGTGCGCGTCGCCGCTCTGATCGGAATGGCGGCGATGTTTGCCGGTGCATCCCGCGCGCTGCTCGCATCGATAGTGTTTGCGTTTGAAACCACGATGCAACCGTTCGCGTTGTTGCCCCTCGCGGCGGGCTGCACGGCTGCCTACCTCGTTTCCAGCCTGCTCATGAAAGGTACGATTATGACCGAGAAGATCAGCCGCCGAGGTATCTCTGTGCCTGCCGACTATGCCGCCGACTTCCTCTCCCAAATTCTCGTGCGCGACGTGGCAACCTATAAGGTGATCTCGCTTGCGGCGGACTTGACTTTAGGGGAGGTTCGTTCCCGAATCGCTCAAGGTCTTCCAGAGAGCACTCATCATGGCTTTCCGGTCGTGGACAAGGAGCGTGGACTTGTCGGCTTGGTGAGTCAACGCGCCTTGCTGGATCCAAGCGAGCCGGCAACAAAGCGAATCGGCGACATCGTAAGCGGCCGTTGCGCGGCCGTATTCGAGGATAACAGTCTGCGCGAAGCGAGCGATCTGATGGCACGAGAAGGTCTCGGCCGCCTCCCGGTGGTGAAGTGTGAAAACCCGCGCGGTGTCGTTGCCATACTTTCGGGGAGCGATATCAGATCAGCGAACCGGCAGCGCCTCGACGAAGCATACCAGGCGGAGCAAACCATACGCTGGCGCTGATTTCTCCGCGGTGCCGAAGATCACCGGCCGTCTGACGTAGCTGGCTGGCATGATCCAGCTCGCCGACCGGCTCGCCTATTGAAATTTGGCCATTACGCGGTCCGCGGACAGGCGCATCGCGGCCGGATACAAAGCTCCCCTTACCGCCGTGGTTTTCGTCGCGGAAACCACCGGCGGCCATTCCTACATCATCCCAAGCCTCATCGGCGCCGCCGTCGCCTACGCAGTCTCGGGCGAGGCGTCGGTTTCCGGCGATCAGCACCTGCACGAAACCGCCAAACTCGCGGAGCTGTCCGGGATGGCGGTGCGGGACGTGATGCAGCGCCACGTAATCTCCGTGCAGGCCAGCTCGACGATTCGCGAATTCGTCGCAATCGTCGCTGCCCGTCATCGGCACACGTTCTTTCCGGTGTACGAGGGCGACAAGGTCGTGGGAACGATTTCCGTATCCGATCTCAGCCGGGTCGCCCCCGCGCAATGGGACAACATCACCGTCGGCCAATTCGCGGACCGCGGCGCGATTCACGCCTGCCATTAAGTGCTCCACCCATCGCGGTACGTGCGCCTGTTTCATGCTATAATCATTTCCATTTTCGAAGTGTACTAACTAATGTGGTAAGAGCTAGCAGAGCCATTGACAGACGTAGGTTTGGACGGAATCGGGGACGGTGAGGAGGTGGAGTGGCGGTGGGTGAGGCACAAAATCGGCCCTTTCAGCTCTCCTTCAATAGCTCGTTGAAGGTCGATTTCCAAGGTTCAGCGGTGACCTCGGATGGGGGCTTGATTCTGGTGCGCGAGTTGGACGAGCGGCTGGGTTTGAGCGCGCTCATCGAGCGGCACTTGACCGATTCGCGCCGGGGCAAGAATACCCAGTTGCCGCTGGCCGACCTGCTGCGGCAATCGATTTTACAGCCGATTGGCGGGGGATATGAGGATGTCAACGACGCCGAGCGACTCTCTCAAGATCCGACCTTCCGGCTGATCGGTTCGGAGAAGATTTGGGAGCGCGGCGCGGCTTTGACCTCGCGTTTGCAGTCGTTCGAGACGGAAGTGCTGGCGCAGGAGGAAAACCTTGCCGGTCTGGCTGCGCTCAATCGGGAGTTGCTCGCCAGAGCGGAAGCTATCGATTCACCTCGCCGGGTAGTGCTGGACATGGACAGCACCGAGATCCCGGTTTAGGGCCAGCAGAAGCAGAGCGCCTACAACGGCCACTTCGAGTCTACCTGTTATCATTCCTTGCTGCTGTTCAATCGCGAAGGCGACTGCCTGGCCGCCAAGTTACGGCCCGGCAACGTCCACAGCGCCGAGGGTTGGGAGGAACTGCTGCTGCCGGAGATTGAGCGGCAACAGACACTGGGCAAGGAGGTGGTTTTCCGCGCCGACGCGGCCTTTGCCAAGCCGGAACTCTACGAGGCGCTGGAAGAGCGAGAGGTGAAGTACGCGATTCGCCTTCCTGCCAACGACAACCTGGAGCGGAACATCGCAGAGTTATTGACCCGGCCAGTGGGAAGGCCCAGTTACAGGCCAGTGGTCCGGTACAGGAGCTTTCTGTACCAGGCGGCGACTTGGAATAGGGCGCGGCGGGTGGTGGCGAAGGTAGAGTTCCATTTTGGGGAATTGTTCCCTCGGGTCGGCTTTATCGCGACCAATCTAGCGACCGACCACCGCGCGGTGGTGCGATTCTACAATAAGCGCGGCACGGCAGAGCAATGGATCAAGGAAGGCAAGCAGGCGGTAAAGATGACGCGGCTGAGCTGCCACCGCTTCAGGGCTAACGAGGTGCGGCTGTGGCTGAGCCTAATCGCCTACAACCTCGGCAACCTGTGGCGGCGGCTGGCGCTGCCGAGGGGCATCGGTAATTGGTCGCTAACCAGCGGGAAGCAGAGCGGGGAGCGGTGCGTCGAGAATCTCCTGCAAGAGCCGCCGAACTGTCTTGGAAAGCGTCCGGGACGGCTTGCAGTGGGCCACCGCTACCACCGCGAGGGGCCACAACCGTCAGACTGGCGCCGAGTTGACGCTGGAGCGGCTATCCGGCTAAAACTCTCGTGGTTGCAAAGTCAAAATGGAAATTCCGGGCTCATCCACCCCTGAGTCGGCGCGGCCCGACGCTCGCCCGGAATTCACGAGTACACTGCGAGTCACTAGTCGATCGCAAAAGAGGGAACACGTTAATCACACCGAATCGGGAGAAGTACCTCGCCGTCTCCGGAAATAGTCGTACCGCACGTCTCAGCTGCTTATTACGGCTGCGTTGGCCAGTCCTGATCGCGGTGGCGATGTTGGTCCGGTTATGTGGATCGCCTTCTTTCACCAGCGATGCCGATGCAGGAGTCACACTCAGCTACTATCTGGAAACGGGAAAGAACCCGAGTTCTCACCCGGTGACGGCAGCGAGCCCGGTCGCAACGCCGATCCCGAAGCTTAGCCCGGCAATCTACACAGCGCTTCCCGGCCTGAACACCGTCGCCGTATATCCAATCGCGAGCAACGGTAACGTCCCATCGCTGGTCGGTAATGCTTCTATTTCCAACCCCGGCGGCATCGGGTATTGGGCGGGTCGTCTATATGTGACGAACGCGCCCATCGATTCGATCACAGTTTATCCTGCCGGTGCCGACGGCAGCACGAGCCCAATCGTCACTATCCAGGGTGAGCACACGGGGCTCGACGATCCGACGGCGATAGCCTTCGATTCGGCCGGAAACATTTATGTGTCCAATGCCGGTAGGGGAGGCGGAGGGCGCGACAGCGTTACCAAATATGCGGCGGGCAGCAGCGGCGATGTCGCACCGGTTGCCGAAATCACCGGTGCTGCCACGAAACTGTCGTCGCCGAGTGGGCTGACTGTGGATTCGAGCGGCAACATCTACGTGGCTAACCAAGGATCGCAAGATACCGCGCCGGACAGCATCACAGTTTATTCTCCCGGCAGCACCGGTAATGCTACTCCTGCGAAGGTTATCTCGGGCTCCTCTACCCTGCTGGACCGGCCAGGGGGAGTCGCGGTCGATTCGAAGGGAAATATATACGCCACCAGCTTCGGGGCAGAGGGAAACAGCAGCGTCTCCATCCTCGTATATGCAAAGGACAGCGCCGGCAATGTCGCTCCCAGCGAATCGATAGACGGTGATTGCGCGGTGCTAACTTGTCCGGGAGCCATAGCACTCGATGCCAGCGCGAACATATACGTCACGAACCCCGGGAATCTTGCCAGCGGCGACGAAAGCGTGGCGGTTTTTACTCACGATACCCTGGTTCCCGGATACACCGGCCAGTGCCTGACACCGGCGTATAATATCTTCGGTCCGAAAACGGGAGTCGCGCAGCCCTTTGGTATTGCGGTTGATTCGATAGGCGGCATTTACGTTACGAATTCGGATGCGAACAGCATCCTGGTTTTTCAAACCGGCGATAACGGTGACGTTGAACCGTCGGCAACGATCGCAACGCATAATGAAATCTTTGCGCCGACCGGCGTCGCGCTCGACTCAAGTGGGAAAATTTATGTCGCGAACGGAAATGCGGATCGCCAGGTATCCGACACAGTCACGATCTATGCGCCGGGCAGCAATGCTGCGGCTCCGCCTATCGCGACACTCGGACACAAGGCTGAAATCAGCAGCCCGTTCGCCGTCGCCATCGACAAGGAGGGCAAGGTTTACGTTGCCAATCAGGGTGGCGGCTATAACTTCGATGGCAGCATCACGGTTTACTCGCCGAGGAGCACCGGCAACGTCTCTCCTGTCGCGATGATCGCGGGCAGCAAAACTGGAGACAATACCGGACTGAAAACACCGAACGGTCTTGCGTTGGACGCAGCGAACAAGCTGTACGTCCTCAATGAGTTCGGAGGCCCCGGCAGCGGCCCCGGGAACGGCAGCATCACCATCTATCCCCCGGGCGCCAGCGGGAATGTCGCTCCCGAAGCGACGATTGCCGATGCCGCCGGCAGCGCGCATACGAAACTCGACTCTCCGGCGGGTCTGGCGCTCGATGCTGCCGGAAATATGTACGTAACCAACGACGGGGGATCTGACTCGGTTACCATCTATGCCGCGGGAAGCAAGGGTGACGTCGCACCCAAAGCGATCATTTCTGGATCCAACACTGGCCTGGCTACGCCGAGAGGAATCGCGATCGATTCAAAGGGGAATATCTACGTAGCAAATGCCAGCGACGGCGTCGTGACCGACGAGGCCGAAGAACACGACGGCAGCCACAGCGCTCTAGCAACGATCACGGTTTATCCGCCGGGCAGTAACGGCAACGTCAAACCTGTCGCGACCATCACCGGCCCGCTCACCAGCCTGGCGCATCCCGAGGGCATCGCGATCGGACCCGCGAACCTGACACCTTCACTGCCGCGAGCCCTGGCCTTCTATGATTGGTCGGTGAACGCGTCACCCGACCTTGCGGCGCAGCCACCGTCGAGAGAAGTCGTCGAACGCTTTGTGCGCTCTATCGAGATCTCAGTTACCGACACATCGGGACTGGTTGGCGGAACGCAGAAGCTTCGCTCGTACAAGTTCGCGGATCTTCGCCACGACGGGTTCATGTCGCTGGTGGCGGAAACTGGCCCGGACGGTGCGGCATCCTGCAGCGATTCTCACAATGCGGTGTTTTGCGCAGTCTACATTGTCGACAAGACCAGGACTGGCTTTGAGATATACAAAGCCTTCGGATCGATCGACGCGGGCGGCACCGTTCCATTAGGGGTCCAGGATCTTCGGCACGACGGTAACCTGGAGGTGATCATCAGTCAGCCCTTTACGTCGATATTCAGACAATGCATCGCGACCTGGCCAGCGATCTATGCGTGGACCGGTAACGGCTATACGAACGTGAGCGATCGCTTCAAGGATCTTTATCGCGGCCAGGTCGACGCCCTCAACAAGCTGATCCAGAATCTCCCGCCGACAGGACCTTCCTACGATCAGAGGGACAAGGAGTGTTTGCAGGCGGAGGTGGCGAAGCTCCAGAGACTTCTAGGATCACCCAACGCCGGGCTCGAGGCGGCGATCGCGTTTACGAACAGCAAGGATCCAATGAAGATAACTTTCGGGATCTTCGACCTTATGGGAATCGATACTCCCGAGGCCCGGCAGTACTTGAATACGCTGCCCAACAGTCCTGACCCGAATGTGAAGAGCGTCCTGAAACAATCGGCATACTCGCGTTCGAAGGGGACGGACAAGCTGTTCAGCCAATTCGAGCGGCTGCGCTAGATTTGCGCGATCGCCTACAGCACGCGAGTTTCCGCGGGCGGTTGGTTGAAGCGATCGTGACGGCCGTCGACGTACTTGATTGGCGCGGCCGCGAGTTCGTCGGGATCGGCGTCATCGAGCGCGGCGATCGAGACGAAATAAAATTTGCCGCCGAAGGTTTCGTGCTCGCCCCATCCGAAGCATCTGATGCCGCATCGGCTGCAGAACGTGTAATGCAGGAACGGCGCGGGCTTGGCGGGCGGCGTCCACTGATATTCGGTCAGAGCATCGGCGCCCGAGAGCAATCGGAATTGCGGCGCCTTGACGATCGCGAACCATGCGCGCGCCTTGGTGCAGATAGAGCAGTTGCATTTGGTGGTGCCTGCGCTGAGATCGATGTCGGATTGGAAACGGATAGCGCCACAGTGGCAGCTTCCGGAGTACGTTTTGAGCGACATGGCGGGTGCTCCTCGCGGGTCTCATTTCAATTATCCGCCATAATAATTGGCGTTCATGCCGCTTCGCCCGCGATGTCCTGTCCCCGTGTTATATCCGGTGTTCTGTAAAGACCGAAAAAAGTCTTGAGTGCGGCGATCACGAGCGGGACGACCCCGACCGCGATGAAGATTAGATCGCCAGGAAGCCGCGCCCACTCAAGCGCCTGCATCAGTGCGCTGTGTCCGAACGCGGGGCTACGCGCGTGCCAGTATCCGTTTTGCAGCACGTCATAGAGCTGGAGAACGCCGCCCGGGAAAAGATTGCTCACGACCATCATCGCCAGCCCGACGTTCAACCCCCAGAACGAGACGCGGATGTATTTTTCCGTATCACGCCATCGCTCATCGGGCGTCACCTGCCGGAATGCGAAGACCATGAGAGCAACCGCGAGCATCCCGAATACGCCCATGAACGCCGCGTGCGCATGATTGGGCGTGAGCATCGTCCCGACCTCGAAGTAGCTCACGATCGGCATATTGATGAGGAAGCCGAACACACCAGCGCCGACGAAATTCCAGACTCCGACCGCCATCAGGAAGTAAAACGTCCATCGATGCGGCACGGAAATATCCTCGCCGCAGATATCGCATCGCCCCCGCGTCAGCGCGACGAAATCCCACGCGTCGAGCGTAAGCAGCGTGAGCGGCACGACCTCCATCGCTGAGAAGACGGCGCTGAACGCCATCGTGATCTGCGCCTGGCCGCTGAAGTACCAATGATGTCCCGTGCCGATAATCCCGCTGCCGAGGTAGAGCAGCGCGTCAAGATAGACGACGCGTGACGCCGTTGTGCTGGAGACGATCCCCAGCTGGTAGAAGATGATCGCGACCGCGCAGGTCACGAATAGCTCGAGGAAGTTCTCTACCCAGAGATGAATGACCCAGAATCGCCACAGGTCGACGACGGTGAAGTTCGACGCGGTGTTGTAAAAGAACGCGGGCACGTAAAAGAGCGGGATCGCGACCGCGGCGGCCATGAACAGCGCAGAGAGTTCGCTCGATTCGTGGCCGCGCAGCCGCGGTGCGATCGCGCGGTACAGGAGCACGACCCACAGCACCAGACCGGCCGCGAGCATCATCTGCCACGCGCGCCCGAGGTCCAGATATTCCCATCCCTGGTCACCGAACCAGCTCCACAGCCGCCCCATCCACTGATGCACTCCGGCGAATTCGCCAAGCAGGCTGCCAACGACGATCAGCACGAGCGCGACAAACAGCACGTTTACCCACAGGGTCTGCGCGCGCGGCTCATTTTCTCCAATCGCTGGCGCCAGGAATAGTCCACCGGCGACGTATGATGCGGCGATCCAGAAAATTGCCAGCTGCAGATGCCACGTGCGCAGGATCTGGCTCGGGAGAATCGCGGAGAGATCGATTCCGTAAAAGCTGCCGGCGCTGGCGCGGTAATGCGCTGTGCCGCCACCGACAAGCGCCTGCGTGAGGAAAAGCAGCGCGACGACGGTGAAGTACTTGATCGTCGCCCGCTGGCTGGGCGTCGCCACGCCGGGGAGCATCTTCGGATGCACATGCCCGCGCCGCCCGCGCCATCCAAGGAAGTCGAACCGCCCGAACGCGAACAGCACCGCGGCCGTCGCCCCGAGCAGCGTGATCAAGCTGAGTGCGCTCCATAGCACGGCGCCGCTCGTCGGTACGTTGCCGACCGCGGGATCATAGGGAAAATTGTTCGTGTACGAATAATTGCGCCCGGGCCGATCCGTGACCGAAGCCCAGGCCGTCCATGCGAAGAATGACGTCAGTTCGCGAAGTTGTGCAGAGTCCTTGATGTAATTGTGCGGAAGGCCGCCATTCTTTTCAGGATCCTCGAAGTATTTCGTCCATAGGCCGATCTGCCGCTGGAAGGATGCGGCCTCGGCTTCCGTGAAGGTGAGAGTCTTCGAGGCCGGGTCGTAGCGATTCTGTTTGAGTAGCCGCGCGACTTCCGCGTTGACGATCAATCGCTGGCTGGGCCGCAGCGCCGCCTGCATGACGAAGCCGTGGCGCTCTGCGACGGCCTCTTCAACGTCGAGCGCGAGCGTGTGCAGATAGTCAGCCGAGAAGTCGGGTCCGATATACGCGCCGTGTCCCCAGATCGTACCGTTCTCCATCAGGCCGTAGCGGAGAAAGACCTCTTGGCCGGCCGTGATATCGCGGTCGGTGAACAGCACAACCCCGTCCGGGCCAACGACGCGTTCGGGAATCGGCGGCGCGCCGGAATAGGTCAGCTTCGCGAGCCATCCGAGTACGCAGAAGCACGCAACTATCGTAACAATCGCTGAACGCCGCCACCATGGCGAGAGGGTTTCAACTTCGGCCATACGCAACTCCTTGCTCCCGGCGCCATGAACCCCTGAAAATATTGGGGTACGCCTCACCAGCCATTTCGTCTTCAGCCATCGCGACTTTGCCTGTTACGGCGCGCCACGCGATGGTATTGTACAGAACGGCGGTGCCTGACTTGCCACGGGCAACACCAAAATAAACCGATCGGCATCACGGCCGTGAGAGCGGTTGAGCTAAATGGGAGCGTTTCAAATGACGAGCGAGCACAATAGACAACCTCTTCGTCCCACTGCGGGCGGAATGATAACGGTCAAATTTACTGACGAAATTGCGCGTCTCAAGACCAGCGCCGAATGGAAGTCCGGGGATCGTCACGCAGTAAGCCTCGTGAAGGATGATGCGCTGAATGTCCTACTCATGGTGCTCAAAAAGGGCACCCACCTGCATGAGCATCATACAAAGGGTCCCATTACCGTCCAAGTGGTATCCGGCTCCATTCGCTTCATCGGCGGCCCGGACCAGCGCATCATCTCAGCTGGAGAGATGGTGGGATTAGACCGTGCCATCCCTCACAGTCTTGAGGCTTTGGAGGAAAGCGCGCTCATCCTCGTTACGGCGATCGAATAAGGTCCGTGGGTAACAGTACTACCGTCATTGCGCGTCGGGAATCAACGTGAAGACTACGAACGCCAAGACGGATGTCTCGCTGGGCCTCACCGAAGCTCAGCCGAGCTAACTCTGGGTGGATCGACGCCGTGCCGCCGCTGACAACGGGCAGCGCAGATCGAACCGTATACCTCTGCGATCACACCACCCAACTGGCTATTCACTGAGCCCTTAAGGTTGCGCTGAGACTCGCACGCCAGATCGTCGAGTGTGAGAAGTCCGATGAGTCTACCATCGGCACCGACTACCGGCAGTCGACGGACGCGGTTTTGGGCCATTACCCTTGCGGCGTCATCTATGTCGTCCGTAGGCCGGCAGGATACTACGCGCCGAGCCATGGCGCTTTCCACTCGCAGGGCGTTCAAAGGTGCACCTTGGGTGTAAGCCGCCATGCAGATGTCACGATCGGTCAGAAAACCGACCGGCTTGAGGTGATCGTCCACCACCGGGACCGGCCCACAGACGTCTTCCCACATGATCTGCGCTGCGTCGTTAAGTGAATCGTTTGGGTGGCAGGTTCTGACGCTATGCCTCATCATTCTTCGGACTTCCATTTCAGATCTCCTCAGCAGTTCGCGAATTAAGGTTTCGATCATTAAGTGGGTCGTCGAGGCTTTAGACGGCCGTCTTTGTTGATCCCGTTTGCTTTTCCAGATCGGCGAGCCGTTCCTTCAATGCTTTGTCCCGAGACCACCGCGCAGTAACATCGCGAATCACGGCACCCGCGCCGATGAGCGTGCCTTCTGAATCGCGCACTAGCGCGATGGTGAACTCAATCGAGATTCGTTGTCCATCCGATCTTATGGCCGGCACCGCAAGAAGGTCGCGAGCATAGCGCGTCAACCCGGTGCGCATGGTTCTCTGGTAACCATCCCAATGTCGTTGGCGCAGACCCTCGGGAACAATGATATCTAGCGACTGTCCGATAGCTTGGTCGGCGGGATAACCGAAGACTGTCTCGGCACCCGGGCTCCACAATCCAATGATCCCATCGCGATCCGAGAATATGAACGCGTCTCCCACGCCGTTGATGATTTGCTGACACAGCCATTTTCCTGAGATCGCCATATCTATGCTCCTCCTTCGCTCTCTGAATCAAAGGTGTCAATTTCGGCCGCCGCTATTCCTTGCGCGGAAGAACCACCCAGATTTCTGTGTCCCAGGACGTCTTCAGGTGCTGACTGCGGGTGCATTTCGGCGTCGGATGTCTTGACTATCGTCCGCTTTATCGTACCGCTGTTGTGACCAGTCGATTGTGAAGTGTCAAGCGATATCCTGGATGAACCCTTTCTTGCCCTCTAATACTTCTCGGCGCCCGCTAATCTTCTGCTTTGCCGGAAAGCTTGCAGTGATGAGTAAGTGAGTTACTGCTATTCGGTTAGGGGCGCCTTCCCGCTTCTTGGTCATTACGATGTAGTTACAATATATCGTTAAGAATGGGCATCGGTCAGTTGTAGTAGGAGATGAAAGGGCGAGTTGCTTCATAAGAAGATCGAACGACAGTCGGTATGAGACATCAGCTTGATTCTCTGCTCGACGGCGCGTGAGACCATGGCGTCTTCGGGGGGCGTCCCGTCAGCCCGTTGCCTCGCGGATCATCACCAACATCATCTTGAATTGCTCGACCGCCTTTAGGGCGTGGGGCACGTTGGCCGGCATCAGGATCATCTCATCCTTGCCGAGGCGGTGGGGCACGCCGCCAATGGTTATCTCGGCCACACCGTCCAGCACTTGGACGAGGGCGTCGAATGGCGCCGTGTGCTCGCTGAGGCCCTGGGCCGTGTCGAAGGCAAATAACGTCACCGTGCCGGTCTTCTTCTTGATGATCTCCCGGCTCACGACCGCCCCGGCCTGGTAGGCCACCAACTCGAGTGCATTGCCGCCCGCGAACTTCTGGGCGGTCTTTTCGTCTTGAGGGTTCGTCGTCATGTCGTTTCCTCCTGCTGTTGTCATTGCGGTGCTCTTGCCGCATCCCTGGGGCGCGGGCATACGCTGAGGCGCCGCCGTAGTCGTCCTTCAGGCGATGGCAGCATGGCCGGATACGCCTCATGCTTACCTTCACGCTCGACAATGCCATGCGCCGAGAGCACGGGGACGAGCATCTGGTTCGCGATCTGTTCGTAATATTTCGATCTGAGATTCATCGTGCGCCAAGAACGCTTGGGCAATCTCGCCCAGCGCGGCGTTGCCGCCATGTTCTGAAAGGGCCTTGACCAACACCGGTTGATAGATATGCGACATCCGCATCCTGCTGCTGATGAAATCCGCTAGTTCTGTCGCCTTCATGTTCACGTTCTTGGTCGACGGAATTAATTGAAAGCTCCATCTGATGAGGTCCGACCTCGGCTGACGACCCTCGCAGTTCATGCCGAGGTGAGCGGCGGGTGAATCTTGTGTGCACCGCGCTGCAGAGATCGCGCAGGGCCAAACAGGCGGCGCTCCAAATGGGTGCGCCGCTCAAGAAGGTCGGCCAGTGTGTAACGGTCGAGGACTGTGATGAACGCTTGGAAGGCCTCGTCGAGAATGCTGGGCAGATCGCAGGCGCTTGTAATCGCACACTTGTTGCCGGTTCGAAAGCACTCCACCGGCTTGAACGGGCCCTCCATATGCCGCACGATCGCGCCGATGGTTATGTCTTTTGGATCCTTTGCCAGCGTCAGTCCTCCGCCCTTGCCGCGATATGTCCGCACAAAGCCGCCCTGCGCCAGCCCGTGCACTACCTTCATCAGATGGTTCTCGGAAATCCCGTAGTGCTCGGCGATTTCGGATATCAGGCAGAGCTGTTCCTGGCACAGACCTGCGTACACCAGCGCTCGCAGTGCGTAATCTGTGTAGTAAGTCAGTTCCATGAAGCCCTCCGCGACTCCTTTCCCTCGTCCAACCCGATGCGCGTCATTCGTTCGAGCACCTCCCGCAGCACTACTGCCTGATTGTGCGTCTCATCTTTGGCTCCGTACACGAGGGTAACGGTACTCTTCACCGCGAGCTCGGCCAATTCCCTCAGCATGCTCCGTGCGTTGGCTGACCTCAGTTCCTGCCGGTAACGCTTGCGGAACTCTTCCCAACGTACCGGATCGTGGTTGAAGAATTTGCGGAGCTCATTGCTCGGTCCCAGCTCCTTCATCCATTGTCTGACTCGCAGCACCTCTTTCCGTACCCCGCGCGGCCACACGCGATCGACCAGCACTCGTGTCCCATCCTCGCGTGCCGGGCCCTCGTATGCGCGCTTTATCCTGATCATAGCTGGCATCCTCCAGCATGTCTTGCCGCGGCCCTTTCGTTCAACGGTAAGAACTTACGCGCTCGGAGAAAGAGCCGTGCGTGCAGCGTATCTCGCAGTGGCCACCGCTGGAGGATAAGCGCCTCCTTCATTGCGAGATCGGATCGCAATCAGGGCCATGAGTGCGATCGGCGCGGCGATTTATACCAGGTCCAGGAACGTTCGCTTCGATTGGATCTTCTGATCGCCCCTGGGTGGCAGCCCCATCGCGAGTCGCGTTTCTTGACAGGTCCCTAAAGATATATTTACAATACTTCTAATCAGC
The DNA here is from genome assembly GCA_963803045.1 of Binataceae bacterium (SeqCode). Taxonomy (GTDB): domain Bacteria; phylum Desulfobacterota; class Binatia; order Binatales; family Binataceae; genus Binatus. The sequence goes on from CAWDLC010000041.1 coordinate 42,740, forward strand.
ATGCAAGACACCGTTTGAACAGTCCGGGCCATAAGAAGCTACAGGAGGCAAAGGCCGATGAATCCGGAGCTTGAACTCAAAGTTTCTGACCTTGCGGCGGCGGAGCAGCGGGAACTAATGTTCTCCGCCTTTAACCGTCTCGCTGCGGGCCAAACTCTCGAACTTCTGTTAAGCGTGCCTGCGGCGGAAGTGGCCGGCCTCTTAGCCGAGTTTCAGGACCGCTACCGGCAGGGCTTCGATTGGTGGCCAGTTGACAACAGATTCGGTGCGTTCCGGGTGCTGATCGCTAAGCGCGCCACAGAGCCGCGCACGGTAAGCGATTTTCTTGGCGCCGACCATCATCGGTTAACCGAATGCTGGCAGGAATTCCTCAAGACAGTAAAGACGTGCGAGCTTCATTACGAAACCTTGTTCCCCACGGGAAAGGGACATCGGGTTGCAGCAGTAGACCGGCTTTCAGAATTCATCTTTGGGTTGCGCCGTCATATCCGGATGGAAGAAGATCACCTCTTCCCACTTTTCGAGGATCGAAGCCGGATACCCGCAGGTTCCGGGCCCACGGCGATGATGCGCGTGGAACACCAGGAGATCGAAGCAACCCTGAGGGTGGTGGAGAAATTTCTCGGCGTCGGTGACTGCGCGACGGTTATCCAGACCATCGAAGGCCAACCGGTCCATCCGTCCTCGCTATTCAGCAGTCATGACGCAAAGGAAGAGCGGATGCTGTATCCCATGGCGGACCGGCTATTCACCCAGCAAGAAAAGGAAGAGCTTTGCCGGAAGATGCAGGCCGTATAATCGAAACCACGCCGTTTTCGTCAGAAGCCCCCGGGTGGCCGTGTCCAAACCTGGTCCGATCCGTTCGCAGACGGGCTCTACACCGAAGCGGGGGTGCCGCCATCGTTCCCGTCGAGCCCGACCTGGTGCTCCGCTATCTCAGACTTTTCAACATCGCGCTCGCGCCACCGGAACCGAGAGATCTTCCCATCCTTCACTATTTCCGGGGAGTCAGAATCGCCGACCCCGGCAACGCCGTCGTCCCTTGGCCGCTGGACCTAACAAATGAAGAAAGATCGACTGATGGTGAAAACCAGCCACTTGAGCCGAGTCCCCGCTGACCGAGGCTTGGTTGGATGAACGAACACGTTACGCGCGAGATTCTGTGGAATGTACCCACCGCGTTCATCGTCCTGATGTATGCGCTGCTGGCAGTTCTCTTGGCCGGGTTCGTTTTCGCGGGCGTCTATTGGTATCGGCGCGTTCGACTCGGGTCAGCCGAAGAGCGCTTCGATCAGTTGGCGCGAAGGACATGGCTCGCGCTACGCGACGCGCTCGGTCAGGGCTATGTCGTGCGTGAGGCGTGGGGCTGGATGCACTATGCCTTTTATGTCGGCTTTGTCGGGCTGTTCATCGGGACGTGCATCGTCTTCGTGAACAGCGACGTTCGCTACTTCGCCGGACTGGTCGGGCTGCCGTTCTACTTCTACTTCGGCGACTTCTACCTATTTTTCAAAGTAGCGCTGGATACTTTCTTTTCGGTGCTAGTTGTCGGTGTAGTCGCTGCGGCGGCGCGCCGAGCGATCGCAAAGCCCGCAGTGCTTGATGGACCGCCGGCGCAGAAAATGCTCGACAATTTCGAGAACCGGCTCGGCTACTGGTATCCGCTCCTGATGTTAGTAGTCGTGGCCATAACGGGCTTAATGCTGGAGGGCGCACGCATCAACGCGACACGCCCGCCGTTTACCGAATGGGCATACTTTGGACGGCCAGCTCGCAAGAATCGAAGGCGCCTTGGGGGCAGGCGCGACGTTTCATCGATGGCTGTGGCTGACTCACATGTTACTCGTGTATGGTCTGCTGTTCGCGTTTCCATTCTCGAAGCTCCGCCACTTTCTCATCGGACCGATCAATCTGTTTTTTCGGGACCTTGGCCCGCGCGGACGGCTCGTCCCCATCCGGGACTTCGAAACTGCGGAATCGTTCGGTGTCTCGCGGATCGAGCAATATACCTGGAAGCAATTGCTCGATATGGCTGCGTGTCTCGAATGCGGCCGATGCACGATCAACTGTCCGACTGCCACCACGGGGAAGGCGCTCAATCCCAAGTACCTCGTGATCGAGCAGCGCGAGCATCTCCTGGCGACGGCCCCCGCGTTGCTCGCCGCGAAATACGGCGCCAACGGCTCCGGCGGCAGGGTCCCTCAAGCGGCGGAGTCGGGGGTCGACATGATCCGCGATGTTGCCACCGAGCAAGCGGTATGGGATTGCACGAATTGTGGATGGTGCGAAGAGGGATGTCCAGTCGGAATCGAACACATCCGAAGGATCGACGATATGCGGCGCCATCTCGTGATGATGGAGAGCCGCTTTCCTCCCGAGGCGGTCGCGGCATTCAAAGGGATCGAGACGCAAGGTAATCCGTGGGGGCTCGCGCATGAAAAGCGAGCGGACTGGGCGAAGGGGCTAGGCATTCCTCTAATGGCGGAGCTCGGGGATTCGGCGGAGCTGGATGTGCTCTATTGGGTAGGCTGCGCCGGTTCTTACGACGACCGTAATCAAAAGGTCAACCGCGCCTTGGCCAGCCTGATGGAACAGGCAGGCGTAAGGTTCGCCATTCTGGGAACTGAGGAAGCTTGCACCGGTGATCCCGCACGCCGGCTCGGAAACGAATATCTGTACGCGACGATCGCGCGACGAAACATCGAGATTCTCGATCGATACAAGCCGCGACGAATCGTAACCCAATGCCCGCACTGCTATCACAATCTCAAGAAGGAATATCCAGACTTCGGTACCAGCGGCTATGAAGTGCTGCACTCCGCGGAATTCATCGAGGAATTGCGGCGCGCGAAGCGGCTCGACTTCAAGAGGCCGTTGCCGCAGCGAATCACCTACCACGACCCGTGTTTCATGGCCCGCCATGATCAAAAATGGTCGGCCGCGCGCACTGTGCTGGGCGCGATCCCAAGCGCGCAGATTTCGGATGTCGCTCAATCGAAGAACCGCACCTACTGCTGCGGAGCCGGAGGAGGCTGCTTTTGGAAAGAGGAAGTCGGAGGGACCCGAATCAATGAGCGCCGATTGAACCAGTTGACCGAGGCCAAGCCGGAAACAATTGCCGTGGGATGCCCATTCTGTCTGACGATGCTCGAAGATGCGGTAAAATCGCGGTCGCCTGACGTCGGGATTCGAGTCCGCGATCTGTCGGAACTAGTGGCCGAAGCAACGAAACCCTGCATACAGAAAGCGTGAGTCTCCTCTCGAACTCAGCCGCGGAAAGTGAAGGAAGCGATGACCGAGTCAACATTTGTTCTCAGAATCAAGCGTCAGGATAATCCGAAGAGTTCACCCTATTGGGAAGAGTTCGAACTCCCATATAAGGCGCATCACAACATCGTATCGATGCTGATGGAGATCCGGCGCAACCCGGTCAATCGGCAGGGCAAGTCCTCCCGACCGGTCGTATTCGACGCAAACTGTCTCGAGGAAGTGTGCGGCGCATGCACGATGCTCGTGAATGGCCGCGTCCGACAGGCATGCAGCGCACTAGCGCAAGACCTGCCGCCCATCACCGCGCTCGAACCGATGTCGAAATTCCCGCTGATTCGCGATCTCTGGGTCGACCGCTCGATCATGTTCGATTACCTTAAGCGCGCCAAAAGCTGGGTGCCGATCGACGGCACCTACGACCTCGGTCCGGGGCCGCGAATCAGCGCCGAAGTTCAGCAGTTTGCCTACATATTCTCGCGATGCATGACCTGCGGCTGTTGTCTTGAGGCGTGCCCGCAGGTCAACAGCCATTCGAAATACATGGGCCCGCAGGTCATCGGGCAGGTCTTCCTGATGGGCGAGCATCCCACCAGCGCGATGAATCAAGACGAGCGTCTCGAAGCTCTTATGGGCATCGGTGGGCTCATCGATTGCGGGAACTCTCAGAATTGCGACGAGGTGTGCCCGACGGGAATTCCGCTTACCTATGCGATCGCTTCATTGAACTGGGACGCGACCAAGAAATGGCTTCGGAATATCAGCCGCGAGAAAAAGCTCGCTGTAAAGGAACTGGCCTACAAATTGCCGAAACACTAAGGGTGCCGCTGCTAGTAGAGATACAATCGAGGCCAGGGGAAACGGCACGCTGGCGAGCTTGATTACGCTGCGCGCGGACAACTTTGGCGGCCCGCGCTCGCGCAGTGCCAGCCGCCGCCATCCTTCTTCTGCCAACCGAGCTGCCGCCAGTGGACGACGACCCTCTTGCTCCCACTTGACCGGCTGCAGCAAAAGATATATTCAAAATACTTCTACTGGCGAGAACACAAGTGGCGTCACGAAAGAATTGTTGCCTGGTGCACTCGAGATGGAGCGGAAATCGCTTGCCAAGAAGGTGATCGTCCCAATGGCCGCCGAACTCGTCCTGTTTGATCATCACCTCGTGCGCCTTATTCCACGTTGCTCTGTAAAGGGTAACTGTTTGTTGCCGCACATCGGTGCGGGAGGGTGTCAATGATGGACCGCGAGCAACGCTACATACAGGATCCACTCTTTTGGCGCGCCGGTGCGATCGCCGCCACTATCTTCATGTCAATGGTGCTCGCCGCGCTCACCATCGATACACTGCGCCAAATCACTCCCGGCAGCCCACGCGTCCCGGCTTACGACGTAATCAACAACTCGATCGCATACCAATACGATCCGGCGCGCGCTGAGTATGCGCCGAAAATTGGCGGCGAGGAGCTTATCTTCGGTCACAAATACTCGCCTGAGGAAGCCGCGGATCTTATCGGCAAGGGCAAGCTCGTCATCCAGAGCCGCGCCTGCATCGACTGTCACACCTTTTTCGGCAACGGCGGATATTACGCTCCTGATCTGACCCGAGCATGGATGGATCCGGTGTGGAGCATATACGCCGGGCCCAAACGCGCGGATAAGCTTGCCGCGTTCATGATGCATCCGCTGCGACTCGGTGCGCATGCGATGCCCGACCTGCATATCCAGCGCGACGAGGCCGAGGCCGCGGTCGCATATCTGAAATGGATGTCGTCGGTGGACAGCAATGGCTTCCCCGACCGATTCGGCGCCGCGAGCGGGCAGTAGCCAACGGCGCGAAGGAGGAGAGCGCGATGTATCGATCCCAGCGGCTGGGCCTGAAATATCTCACCGCCTCGACGGTGATGTTCGGTGCGATGGTGGCCTTCGGCGTGCTTTCCTCGATCTATTACATCTGGCCCGGCTTTCTGCTGAACGTGTTCAACTTCAACACCGCGAAGATCATTCACATCGATGGCCTGGTGATCTGGCTGCTGATGGGATTCCTCGGCGCGATCTATTGGTTCCTCCCGCAGGAACTCGAGTGCGAGGTCGAGGGTATCGCGCTGGCCGAAATCCTCTTCTGGGTTTTCTGCGCGGCGGTCGCCGTCGTGGTCGTGGTGTTTCTGTTCGTGCAATACGGCTCGGCCACCGAATCGTCGATGTGGTTCATCAACCAGGGCCGCAAGTATGTCGAAGCTCCTCGATGGGCTGCGCTTGGAATCGTGGCGGTGATGGGCGTGTTCGCGTACAACGTGATCGGTACTGCCGTCAAGGCGCGCAAGAGTACCGGCATCCTGACCGTATTGATGTTCGACCTGGTCCCGCTGGTGGTCCTCTACTTCGATGCCTTTCCTGAAATTCGCAACATGTCGCAGGATCTGTTCTGGTGGTGGTGGCTGGTTCATCTGTGGGTCGAAGCGACTTGGGAAATACTGATCGGATGCATCATGGCGTGGACCCTGATTCATCTGGTGGAAGCGTCGCGGCCCGTGGTCGAGAGCTGGCTCTATGTGGAAGTTGCATTGGTGCTTGGCACGGGCATCCTCGGGCTCGGCCATCACTATTTCTGGATCGGCACGCCCCGCTACTGGTTCGCAATCGGTGGATTCTTTTCGGCGTTGGAACCGTTACCACTGCTCGGGATGGTCGTGCATGCGGTGTATGACGCGGGCACTCATCATTTGCGCGCCGCGAATCGTCCGGCCTTCTACTGGACGCTCGCCGAGGCCTTCGGAAATTTCTTTGGTGGCGGCGTATGGGGCTTCATGATGACGCTGCCGCAAATTAACCTTTATTCGCATGGCACCCAATGGACCGCCTCGCACGGGCATTTCGCATTCTGGGGCGCCTACGGATGCGGCGTCATCGCGGTGCTCTATCTCGCGCTTGAGAAGAGCCGCGGATACGGGGGTCTCGACGGCCGCGCCTGGAAATGGTCATTCGCACTCCTGAATATCGGGATGCTGGGCATGGTCGGCGCGCTGCTGGTGGCGGGCATGGATCAGGCTTTCTATGAGCGCGCGATCGGCGGCTCGACCTGGGGCGCGTTCCTCGCGATGCAGGGGCGGCCGTGGTTCATCGAGGGCATGTGGACGCGCTTCGCCTTCGGGCTCCTGTTCGCATGCGGCTATGCGTTCCTGGTGTACGACCTGCTCGCCGCCAGACGGCGCGAGGCCACCGTCAGCGAATCGATGGCGGCGGCAGGATCATGACGCCCGCCCAGATGCTCGCCACCGCGCTGCTGCTCGGCGGCTTCGTCACCGCCGCGGGCGCGTACGGTCTGCTGTACTGCGCGGCGCAGATCTCGGATCACAAGATGCTGCGAACGGGCGGCCATTTGAGTTACATGGGTCTGTGCCTGATCGCATTTGCGCTGGTGGCGTTCACGCCGCTGCATGTCGGATGGAAAGTGCTGGTGGCGGTAAGTTGCGCAATCTACCTGATGATTCCGCCGGTCACCTGGCGCTACCTCGCGCGGCTTCACCGAGAGGAGAGGATTCGATGATACCCGACCTGATCAGCACGCTGATCGCGATCATGCTGGTATGCGCAACGGTGCTCGACCAGCCGCTGCTCGACTCGCAACACGGACTCCTGCTCGTCGCGGGCATAGCACTCGCAGTGCTGGGAGCCATCGCGAATCGGGTGGACTATCTGAAATGGCCCGGCGTCACCATCGCGGCCACCGGCATCGCGATTCTCATCCTGATCGCGTCCGGACTGTCATCGGCATCTTCGGAGACCGCATTCTGGGTGGTGTTCTGGAGCGCAAACATCGCCGGACTGATATCGCTGTGGTCGGCGCTCTATCGCGGACCGCGAGCGTCGTCGGACACGGCCGAATCGTGATCAAACACCGGATCGGCGCGGGGCTGGTCGCGGCGGCGATCGCGGGAAGCTTGCTGACAGCTTCATTCGCGCTCGCGGAGCAGCGCAATTTCACGATCCGGGTTGAGCAAAAGACCGTGGATATCGGCGCAGGGCTGAAGTACGACGCTTGGACCTACGGCGGCACTGTGCCGGGGCCGGTGTTACGGGTTCGACAAGGCGACAAGGTCCACACCCATCTCGTGAATGACATGGAGGTCGCCCACGGCATCGACATTCATGCCGCGGCGATAGCGCCCAGCAAGCATTTCGCTCCGATTCCCGGGAAAACCGACCTCAGCTACGACTTCGAGGCGAACGTTCCCGGCGTCTTTATGTACCATTGCAGCGCGACGCCGATGGTCACCCATATCGCCAACGGAATGTATGGGATGATGATCGTGGATCCCAAAGCTGGATGGTCCAAGGCCCAGGAAGTGACGCTCGAGCAGGGCGAATTCTATGGCGATCCGGACAAGGACGGGATGGTCTCCGGCGACAGCAAGCGGATGATGGATGAGCGCCCTGATTTCGTGGTGTTCAACGGCGTCATCGAAAAATATGCCGATCACCCGATCCAGATAAAAGTCGACCACCCGGTGCGCATCTTCTTCGTCAATGCAGGCCCGAACCGCACCTCCAGCTTCCACGTCGTCGGCACAGTGTTCAGCACGGTCTATCGAAGCGGAAACCCCGCCAACGTCCTTCATGATGTCCAGACCTTTGAAGTCGGCCCCGGCGATGGCGCCGTCTTCGAGTTCACCGTCCATGAAGCGGGCGACTACCCCTTCCTGGATCACGCCATCGCACGCGCATACAAGGGCGCGATCGGCATGTTCCACGCCGTACCCTGATTGTCGCCAAGGAATTCGATGACGGACGGAGAGACAATCCGAAGCTTTCTCGAACGCGATCACGCGCGCCTCGATCAATTGCTCGCTCGCGCGGGCCGCGATCTCGAGAATATCGATATGGAGGCGTTTGGCGAGTTCCGCCGGGGACTTCTGAAGCACATCGGGATGGAGGAGAAGATTCTTCTCCCTGCGATGCAACGGCTTCGATGCGGCGAACCACTCGCGATCGCAGCCAAGCTGCGGTTGGATCACGGTGCCATCGCGGCGCTGCTGGTACCCACGCCACGGGGCGCGGTCTTGCGAGCGCTCAAGACGGTGCTGGCGACACACAATCGAGTCGAGGAGGGGCCTGACGGTGTATACGCGGAGTGCGACCGTATAGGTGACACCGAGTCCGAAGCGCTCGTGAGACGCCTCCGCGCCGCGCCGGAAGTGCCTGCGGCGGCCCACGTCGACGGCCCTAAGGTCGAATCGGCTGCGCGCCGCGCACTCGCTCGCGCCGGCTTCGATGCCGCGCTGCTCGATTCCTGATTCAGGCAGAACAACTCAAGGTTTTCGCGGAACTTACCAAATCTCAAATGCGCCTAGTGAGCAGATGCTCTTAATTTTGTGGCCGTCTTCGCCGGCGGATGGGTGCTCGGGTCCTGGACGGCGTTACGAATTGGGGAGCAGGCCATTCGCAATAGTCTAAACCAGCGGACTGGCTGATGTGCAGGCCGCGAGAATCATGATGGTTGATCCGGGCGGCAAAGAAACGGTCAGTGAACACGAGGAAGAGACCAATCGGCTCTTTAAGAAGTATCTCATCGTCGCCCGCCACGTCGGGCTTTACCAACGGCCATCGCGGACGCGCGATGTAAAAGGAGTTCGGACGTGACACCGCATGGTCCGCCCAGCGTAAGACATCCCAGGATCGACGTGGGGCAGCGCCCCTTTATCGTGATTTGGGAGATGACCCGCGCGGGCGATCGAGGCGAGGAGTGGACGCGGGCGTTCATCGCCGCTATGGACCGCAACGCACGCGAGCGGGCCGCCCAGGTAGTGCGCGCGCTGGGGACGGACGGCGTCAAGCGTATGCTCGACGTAGGCGGCGGCTCGGGAGCGTACGCCATTGCCTTCGCGCGGGCCAACGAAACGCTGCACGCCGACGTGTTGGACACGACTGCGGTGGTGCCCATCGCTCAGGCGCACATCGACAAGGCAGGCCTGGCGCAACGGGTGAAAACCCGAGTGGGCGATCTGCGGAAGGACAAGCTTGGCGAGGGATACGACCTCGTTCTGCTCTCGGCGATCTGCCACATGCTGAGCTCGGAGCAGAATCGCGACCTGCTGCGGCGCTGCCACGACGCCCTGGCGCCGGGCGGGCGCGCGGTCATCCAGGATTTCCTGCTGAAGCCCGACAAGACCGGCCCGAAAACGGCCGCGCTGTTCTCGCTCAACATGCTGGTGGGAACCAAGTCGGGCGCCAGCTACAGCGAGGACGAGTATGCCGCCTGGCTGCGGGAAGCCGGCTTTCAAGATGTGCAGCGAATGTTCTTGCCGGGACCGACCGGCCTGATGGTCGCGAGCCGTTGACGGCGCCGCCGCCTTCCCTGGTAGCAATGGCGCATGTGGGCATGGAGATGGAGAGTCGGTGACCTTCAACCCGGCAGGCACGACTTCGCATCCTGTCCCTTCTCAAAACCTAATCCGCGCGCGCGAATGGCCCATCCGGCCTGCTCATACAATAACATCGTTTTAAGCGTTTGGCCGCGCGTCAACCACCGGGCGTCAACCGGTTGACAGGTTGACAGAGAGCGGTTCGCATCAGACTGCACCATCCGCCAACGAGTGTCAGGTTTGAGGCATTCTCCGGGGAAGTGCGCCAATTGCGATTCGCGCATTGGAGAGTTTGCGCGCTATCGAGCGCGAGGTTTATGCGACCTTCCTTGTCCAAGAGGCCGAGCTGATCCGCGCGGCAGATTGATGATTCGCGACTGAGCGGAAACAACGCGCGCCAGAAAATTTAGCCGATCTGCTGATTTTCGATCCGGCGTCGATTGCCGACACTGGCATTTACGAAAATCCGCGGCAGGATTCAGCGCGGACCAAGTTTTGAGAAGGACACAGCATAAGCATGTTTGACATTTGTCTTCACAATCGCTAATAGAGCGGACGAGACCAAAAGGCCGGGTTTGACCCGATCGAACCGAGGCCGGCGGCGGATTATGCGGATTCTCCGCAGCGGGCGCGCGTTGCGGAAACCACTTGTTAAGGTTGGTTCTTAGAAAAAGCGCTCGGGTCTGTTCGTGCAAGGGATCGAAGTAAGGGAGACCGCTATGATCCTAAGTTGGCTTCCTCAGGACATATCCACCTTCGGGCCGAGCATCGACTCGGTGCTCAAGCTGGTCATTTACGTGGTCGGCACCGCATTCGTCCTGGCCGAGGGCACACTCTTGGCGTTCGTCATCTTGTACCGTCGTCGAAATGGCGGGCGGGCGGCCTTTGTGCCGGGAGAGTCGCTGCGCCAGATGGCATGGGTGCTGATTCCGGTCGTCATCGTCGCCTTCCTTGATGTGGCGATCGACGTTCGGGCAAAGCCAGTGTGGGAACTGGTCAAGGAGCAAAGTCCTTCTCCGGGGCTGACCGTAAAGTTGGCAGCGCTCCAGTACGGGTGGGAATTCACTTATCCGGGCCCCGACGGCAAGTTCGGCACGCCCGATGACTTGGTCCAAACTACCTTCTTAACGGTTCCCGCGGGCCAGGTGATTCGTTTGCTCATGACGTCGAAGGATGTGATCCACAGTTTTTATGTGCCGCAGTTGCGCCTTAGACAGGACGTCCTTCCCGGCCGGGAGATTCCCATATGGTTCGAGGCAACGACTCCCGGCAAGTATGAAATCGCATGTTCCCAGCTTTGCGGGATCTCGCACTTCGCGATGAAGGGTATCCTGCGCGTTCTGACGCCCGAGGAATATCAGCAGTGGGTTAACCAGCACTGGCCCAAGTCTGCCGCGGGGGCAGGCAAGAGCGCATCAGGTGCGCGACCGTCCGCAACCGGAACGGAGGGATAGGCCATGGCCGAGACCAAGCCTGAGGCGGCGCCTTCCACCGAGGCCCATGAGGCGATGGGCTTTTGGCGCCAATACGTATTTTCCATCGACCACAAGGTCATCGGCAAGCAGTACCTGTTTCTGGGTTTGTTCATGGGGTTTGTGGGCGTCTACTTGTCGTACGTCTTCCGCTGGCAGCTTGCCTGGCCCGGTACCTCGGTGCCCACTTGGGGAAAGGTGACGGCGCTGCAGTATTATGAAGTCGTCACGATGCACGGAACCACAATGGTGTTCTTCGTGGCGATGCCGATCCTGCTTGGCGCGTTCGGCAACTTCCTCATTCCGCTGATGGTCGGGGCGCGCGACATGGCCTTCCCGCGGCTCAACATGGCCTCGTACTGGACGATTTTCGTGGCCACGGTCCTGCTGCTCGCCTCGTTTTTGGTGCCCGGTGGCGGGTCGCGCGCGGGCTGGACCAACTACGTTCCGTTGTCCGACGCGTCAAAGTTCCTGCCAGGAAATTACTGGGGCGGAAACCTCTGGCTGATCGCCGTAGCGATCGACTTCGCTTCGGTCCTGATGGGCGGTATCAACTTCCTCACCACAGCGATCGCGATGCGCGCTCCCGGAATGACGATCTGGCGAATGCCGCTGCTGGTGTGGTCGGAACTGGTAGCGAGCGTGATGTTCATGCTGAGCGTCGGACCGCTCATCGCCGGTGTGGTGATGCTGCTGTGTGACCGGATGGTGGGGACAGGTTTCTTCCTGCCGGAAAAGGGCGCCGATCCGCTGCTTTGGCAGCACCTGTTTTGGTTCTTCGGTCATCCAGAGGTGTACGTAGTTGCGATGCCGGGACTCGGGATCGTGTTGGAGATCCTCCCGGTATTCAGCCGCAAGTCAATTTTCGGTTATCGCATGATCGTTTGGGCCACGATTATAGCCGGCATCCTCAGTTTTACGGTGTGGGCTCACCATATGTTCGTCAGCGGGATGGATCCGACGCTGGCGAGTCCTTTCAGCATGACTACGATCGCGATTTCCATCCCGTTCGCGGTGATACTGTTTGCAATGATCGCGACGCTATGGCGCGGCCAGATCATCTTCTCGACGGCGATGCTGTTCGCGCTGGGCGCATTGGCAAATTTCCTACTCGGCGGCGTAACCGGCATCCCTCTGGGAACGGACGCATCAGACATCTACCTGCATGATACCTATTTTGTAATCGCGCATTTCCACAACACCCTCGTGCCGACGGCCGTCATCGCAGGATTTGGCGGGATCTACTATTGGTTCCCGAAAATGTTCGGCCGAATGATGAACGAAACCTTGGGCAAGGTGCACTTCGTCTTCACCTGGGTCGGCTTCAACATGGTATTTATTCCGCTCTTCCTGATCGGCATCGGCGGCGGCCAGCGGCGAATCTATATGTCGTCTGTTTACACCTACTACAAGCCGCTCCAGCCGCTGCACGTAATTGCAACCATCGGCCTGCTGATCATAATCGCCGGGCAGATCCCGTTCCTGGTGAACTTTTTCATGAGCATGTTCCGCGGTGCGAAGGCTCCTGCCAATCCGTGGAATGCCACCACGCTTGAATGGGCCACCGATTCGCCTCCGCCGCACGAAAACTTCCACACCATACCGACGGTCGTGTGCGGGCCATACGAGTACAGCGTGCTGGGAATGGAACAGGATTGGGCTCCGCAAGCCGCAGCGGTGGAGGTCGGCGCCGCGCAGGGTTGATGCGCGAAAGCGATGTTACAGAGAATGTTTAGCATAACAATGATCAGGTAAGCGTAACCCCATGGCAAACTCGGCAGTCGAAATCGGGATCGCCCATGCGCCGCACGAGGTGCCGGCCAGTTTTGAGATCGGCAAGCTTGGAATGTGGGTGTTCTTCGCCGGCGAAACGATGGTCTTCGGCGGGCTCATGGGTGTCTTTGTTCTGTTAGCGATCTACCATGGTGGATGGGGAGCCGACGGCGCGCACGTCAACTGGCACCTGGGGGCAATCAACACCTTCGTTCTGTTTACGAGCAGTCTGACGGCTGCGCTCGCGCAAGGCGCCGCACGCGTCCAGGATTCGGCTGGCGCGAAGCGTTACCTGAGCGCCACTGGGCTTCTCGGCGTGCTCTTTCTCGTAATCAAGTCCTTCGAATACGCTGGCGATTATCGGGAGGGTTTCACTCCCCTCGCCGCGCTTTTCTGGAGCTTCTACTATGTGATGACCGGGCTGCATGTGCTTCATCTTCTGGCCGGAGTCGTGGTCATCTTCGGACTGGTATTGATGGTGAGTCCCCGCACTCCGGCCAGTTGGCTGGAGCGCAAGCTCAAATACGTGTGCCTGTATTGGTATTTCGTCGAGACGGTGTGGGTTCTACTTTTTGCCTTGGTGTATTTGGCACCCACCGCCGGATAGGTGTCGCGGATGGAACAAACCGATTTCAGTGCTTCGGACTCGCTGAAAACCTGGGGACTGCTGGTTGTCCTGTTGCTGGTTGGCGCCCTAACAGTGGCCTTGGGCCTGCCGCGGAGCATGGCGCTGTGGGTCATATTCGGCGCGGTGACGGCACAGGTCTATGTCATTGGACGCTACTACATGCGCCTGCGATCGGAAGACGTGCTGATCTATTCCCTGGCGCTGCTTCCGGTGGCGGCGGTGATCATACTCGCGTTCGTGCTTACGCCCGACATCGCGATGCATCGGTAGGATAAGGAGTCAGCGCGTGGCTGCGGCAACTCCGCTTCGTCCGGTTCCTGATCCCAAGCGCGGCCCCGCGTTCGGCGGTGGCGGCTCGGGTCCCGCCGCGATGCCGAAGAGCGCCGATCCGACGCTCGCCGTGTTGATATTCATAGGCTCCGAGGCGATGCTCTTCGCAGGACTACTCAGCGCATTTCTGGTTTCGCGTGCGTCGGCGCCATTCTGGCCCCCTGCAAACCAGCCCCGGCTTCCGCTCGCGATCACGGGACTCAACACCGGTCTTCTCGTGCTGAGCGGGCTTACGATGTGGAGAGTGCTGCCCTTCCTGCGCCAGCACGACAAGACAGGCGCCATGCACTGGATGGGAGCAACAATTGTGCTCGGCGTCCTATTCCTCGCCGTCCAGGGTAGCGAGTGGGCAGGTCTCATTAGCTTCGGGCTGACGATGACATCGAGTCTGTACGGCGGAATGTTCTATCTGATCGTTGGCGCCCACGCGCTTCATCTCGTCGTGGCGATCGCTGTGCTCTTGTTCGTCGCGGCACGGGTCTGGCGAGGGCGATACGAAGTGGACTTCCGCGGCGTCGTTGCATGTTCGGTGTATTGGTCATTCGTAGTAATTCTGTGGCCCATAATCTATGCGTTGGTTTATTTCAGTTAAGTTCGCCGCCATAGCGATTTTGGCGGTCCTGGCCTGCGCACCTGCAGCCGATGCATGCGCGGTATGCTTTTCGTCGTCGTCGCCGGGCGTCTTGCGCGCTTATCTGGTGAGCGCCTTTTTCATGATAGCTCTCGCCTGGGGAGTGATCGGGGCGATAACGCTATACGCGTTGCGAGTCTATTCTGAAACTTCGGAACAGGGAGATACGAGCACGTATTTGGAAGCGGCGCGCTCGATTAGGAGTTCAATTGCGCCTTTCGAGCGACAAGGAGCGATAACACAAACAACGCCTGGATGCACTGGAGGAAAATTATGAAAAAGATACAGCTACTTGGCACGGGACTGCTTGTCGCCGGTGCGTTGTCGCTGGGTGTCGCGATGCCGGCGTTCGCGGCAACCGTGGAGGTAAAGATGTTCGACACGCCGGCGAAATACGTTCCCGACCCGGTGAAGATCAAAGTCGGCGATACAGTAACATGGGTGGACAAGGGCGACACCATCCATACTGCGACCACCGATCCGTCCCAGGCGCCTGACAAAAGCTGGGCATCCGTGCCCCAGGGGGCGGAGACATGGGACTCAGGTTACCTGAACTCGGGGGATACTTGGAGCTACACGTTCAAGGTCCCCGGCGTTTACAAGTACTTCTGCACGACGCACGTAAAGGAAGGAATGAAGGGCGAAATTGACGTCGAGAAATAGCCTGCATTCTCTCGTCAGCGAGTTCGCTATAGAGGTAGCCCCCGGTTGGCTGCTTGTCGTCTTCGACGCTTTTTGAGGAAGGAGACAAAAAATGCGACGCAGACATCAACTGGTTATCGTAGGAGCCTTGGCTTCAATCGCATTGACACTGCTGCCGCCAGGAAGCACGCGCGCGGATGAATCGTCTATCTCGAAGCCAAGCTCGTCGGGCGATCCCGCCGAGGCGAAGCCGGGCGCCTACGATCGGCTGCTCCGCGAGCTCGCGGCGGAGCGGAACCATATGAGGGAGGTGGAGCGCAAGCATGAGGAGGAGGAGGCAGCAGAGCGCAAGCGTATTGAGGCACTGGAAAAGGAAGTCAGCGCGATCAACAGCGCGAACCTGCAGCTCCAGCAAACCCAGACCACTCTGCAGACTAACAACACTCAAACTGAGAAGCAGGTCAGCCAGATCCAGAAAACCGTATATTCCCAGCTCGGGCCCTTCGGTTTTGGCGATCGCATAAATTCCTTCCTCGGCCAGCATACCTTCACGATGGTCGGTGGCGTCTCTGCCGGCTTCTACTACGACCGTAAGGCTGGGATGAATCAACCTGCGTTCGACTTCGAAGTTAACCCGATGATCAAGCTTAATGACTGGATCCAGTTCTACAGCAGCTTCGGCGCCACCTTGCAACCTGGTGGAATTTCCGACGTGGGTCCAAGCCTTGCCAACCTGCAGATCTTTCCGCTTGGACGGGAGGCTCCTCTGGAGTTGGTCGCCGGGCTATTCGACTTGCCCTTCGGAGACTGGTACGAGAACCAGAGCCCCAACTGGGTCAATCCTTTCATAACGGCACCGCTGCTTTACGGCGCCGAAGCGATCGCTCCCCCTTCGGCTATGGGACTCCAGGCTCGCGGCGGTATCCAGTGGGGCGGCCTCGGACAGGACGTTGATTATACGGTATGGATTGACTCGGGGCCGAGCTTCGAATCCTCGCCAGGCGTTTCCTCCATCCCAGCCCCGGTAATTGGCGAGGCACTCAATCCGCTCACGGGTACTAACATTGCCACGAATGGCAAGGGTTTCGGTGGACGCTTCAGGTTTTTTCCAATACCGAT
The DNA here is from genome assembly GCA_963803045.1 of Binataceae bacterium (SeqCode). Lineage (GTDB taxonomy): Bacteria > Desulfobacterota > Binatia > Binatales > Binataceae > Binatus. Next base: position 58,961 of record CAWDLC010000041.1, read on the forward strand.
CGAATCGGACCTCGGGCGTTTGGAACTTATGGCGTCTACCTACAACGGAAAGTGGCTCGACGGGCTCTGGTACAATTCCTGGGGCGTGGGCTACGCCTATCGCGTCGGACCGTTCCGCACTCGAGGCGAATGGGCGCAGACCTACCGTCAAATGCCCAGTCTTTCGGGAGCGGCCATGTATCCCGGTTGCTGCGGGCATGAGAACCGCCAGGGCTGGTATGCGATGTTTGGCTATTTCCTTTATGGCATTCCGCATCCTTACCTTGGGGACTTGCTGGAGCCCAGGTTCAACAAGACTGAATTGCTGGTGCGCTACTCCGGCGTGAATCAGCACGCCATCCTCGCCAACGACATCAGCACCACACCGATTTTCGGCTTCAACGGATCGCCGTCAGTCTTCAGCCCGCACGCGCGTGAGGTCGCCTTGGCGGTGGACTACTGGTTTGCGCCCTCGATTGTCTGGCAGACCGAGGTTGACTGGGAGCTTCCGCGCAGAGGCGGGACGCTCTACAACTTCGTAGGATCGGCCACGACCCCGGTGGCGAGCAGCATCGACGCAACGACGAACGATGTCGCGGTGATGACTCAACTGGCAATTGGTTTCTGAGCGACAAGGAGCGACGACAATGAAATCACTTATTGCTAAAGTCGCGATGATTTCGGTCGTGCTGCTGGCCGCGGCCGTGGGTGCGCACGCCGCCGACCTCGCGGGCCCCACTCCGGAACAGCAAAAGCGGCATCTTGAGCTATTCCACGAGGGACAGTTGTTGTGGCCAATTTATTGCAACCACTGTCACAACGCTCGAAATCCTGCCGAGTTCGCTCCTTACCAGTGGGATCAAATCATCATGCATATGCGCACGATGGAGAATCTGCCACCACAGGATGAATTTGCGATATTGGAGTACCTGAAGACGGCACGTTGACGGCATGTTCCAAAACCTTCCAGCGTCGGAACAATTGGCATCGCTCACTGAAGGGGCCGGAACTGGTACGCCGTCTCGGTGGCTGAACGTGAAAGCCGCGATGGTAGAAGAGGTGGCCCAGCGTGCCGCGCCCTCGCTGAGTGAATACGCAACCGCCTATTTCGAATTGGCAAAGCCGCGCGTGCTCACGATGGTGCTTATCGCCACGCTTGCGGGCTTCTACATGGGAAGCGGCGAGCGGTTCGGGTTCATGCCGGCGCTTAACGTAATCATCGGTACCGCATTGGCAGCCAGCGGAACACTGGCGCTGAACGAATATACCGAGCGCGACACGGACGCCCGGATGCAGCGGACGCGCCATCGGCCGCTGCCTTCAGGCCGGTTACGGCCGATCGACGCGCTGATTTTCGGCGTGCTTACCGCCGTCGCCGGATTCTTATATCTTTGGGTGAAAGTCAATCCGCTGAGCGCAATGGTTACCGGCACCGTCGCCGCGCTTTATCTAGGCGCATACACTCCGATGAAACGATTTAGCTGGCTCTGCCACGTCGTCGGCGCGGTCCCCGGCGCCCTGCCACCGGTGATCGGTTGGGCGGCGGCGCGCAACAGCCTGGGCGGCGAGCCGCTGATACTTTTCGCCATCATGTTCCTGTGGCAGTTGCCGCATTCGCTCTCGATCGCGCGCCTTTATCAACGCGACTACGCGCGCGCCGGTATGCACATGCTGCCGGAGCCGGGCCGGTTTGGGGACCCCGCCAATTCACTGACGATCGCGGCTGCCTCGGCGCTGCTCGTGGTTGGTATGCTGCCGGCGCTGATGAGGTTCGCCGGACTCCTTTACGTGCCGGTCGCCATTGTGCTTGGAGCGGTGCTACTATTTCACTGCCTGCGCCTCGTGCTGGGCGGTGCCACCAGTGCCGCGGCGCTGCGGGTAATGAAGGTTTCGCTCGTGTACCTGCCGCTCGTGCTGCTGGCGATGGTCCTCGACAAGGTCTGATCCGCACTCCCGGCAACTGCGCAGATGAAGTGTCGGAGACCGGCTGATTTTTGGTTCGTCGCTGAGCGGGCCATTTGCTCGCTCGCTCGCTCTTCTCGCTGAGCAGGGGGCTCCTATTCGAAGGCAGTTTGCCCGTATCTGCGTTGTCTTTCTCCGGCGGCTGTGGCCACCGCTCGCGCTACTTGTGATCTTTAGCGCGTTGTGCGTGTTGGTTTATGCGGAACTCGAGGGGCTCGCTTGGCAGGATGCTCTTTTCTGGATCATCCACCCCTACTCAATAGACTACCGCACGGTACGAAACGCGACGAAGTTTTTCTCCTTGTTCGTTTACATAGGCGTCTTTGCTTTTCAGATCTGGATTGCCGAGCGGGTTCTTGTGACGATTTTTAGCCAACAAGGAAGGGAGGGCTGGAAGTTAATGATCAACGAAGCCAGCATCGCAGTACTCCGAGATCACTTCATCGTATGTGGATATGGCCAGGTCGGCCGGACCGTCGTCGATCAGCTCAATCGACTTAAGATTCCTTTGGTACTTATTGAGACAAACGAAGGGATCTGTCGAGAGCTCCTAAAGGAAGGACTGTTTGTCATCCAAGGCGATGCCAAGCGGCATGATGTCTTGACAATGGCGGGCATCGCCCGGGCTCACGGTATCTGCATCGTCATAGATAACGACGCCGACAACCTCTACATTACTGTGACGTCGAGGTCGCTCAATCCAAACGTAAAGATCATCACCCGGGCCGGCCAGCAGCGTTACGCAGAGGCGATACGGACCTCCGGCGCTGACGAGGTGATCATACCGGAATATGAGGGCGGCCTGATTGCAGGGCGAATGATCGAAAAGTACTATCCCATTCACAGAAAGCTCGACTGAGACTTCCAACTCCCAAACCGCACTTGAAGCTACGATGCGTCAACATACCCGTCCATCTGGCGCCCCACCGCTGCCGATGGTTGTACGGTCGCGCGCGACTCAGGATGTTACGTTTCGCGTGGGTCAAGTTTTGCGAAGCGATAGGTCAACGCGCGAGCGATGTCGCGATAGCACAGGAATCGTGCGGATGCGCGAACGGCGCGTGCGTTCAGTTCTCCGGCGGCTTCGGCACGCTTAGCCCGTAAGCGACCTTCAGATCGTCGCCGGCGAACGGATAGACGTGCACCATCCAGCCGAACGCGAGTGGCAGAAAGTGGCCGCCGTCGGCCTTGCAAGTCGTTGCATCGGCGATCTTGCCGTGGAGGCCGAAGCGCCCGTCGGCCAGCACTCCGAGGTTCCGATTGATCTCGAGCGCATCGGGATTCGCCGCTGCCGCGATCATGCCGGGCAAGTCGGTGCGGCCGGCGCCGACGTTCCCGCGCAGCAGGTCGTCGAGCGTGATTCCCACCGGCAGGCAGATGTTGACGTGCTGGTGCCATTGCGCGACCGAGAGCGGGACCAGGTCGTTGAGCTGGTCGGGCGTGAAATCCGGCGGCGCGCTGTACATCGCTCCCACCAGCACGTAGCCGCCGTCGGGCTTTTTCACGTAAAGCAGCGAGCCGGGGCGCGCCGGATCGAAACGTCCCTCGTACTCCTGCATCGACGCGGCGTAATCGCTGAAGTGATAGACCGGCTGCGGCACGTTGGGCAGGAAGATGTGATAACCCTCGGCGAGCGCGGCGCGGTAGTTCCGATACGGCCTCAGCGCGCGGCGGAGCGTGGCGAGGATGTCCTGCGAGCGCGCGATGTCCTGCGGCGTCTGTGGGCGCAGCGCCGTCATGCGCATGTGCGCGTCCATGTGCATCTGGGAGCCCATCGCATTGGGCGCGCCATCCATCGAGCCCATCGCGCCTGCCCCCATGGCCGACATGTCATGAGCGAGTGCGGGCGCGCCGACTGCTGCCGCCAGCGTCACGAGGGCGGCGGACACGGCGGATGTGAACATCTTCACGGCGGTTCTCGTGTCGCGATGCGAAGCGGTGCGCATTATGCGCCTCCCTTGTCGGCGCGCAGCCGCGCATGGGTCAGCGCGGGCAGCTCGCGGCGGACACGCTCGAGATAATCGAGGTCGATGGGTGCAATCACGACGCCCTCCTGATCGGCGGCGCGCGCGACCACGCGTCCCCACGGATCGACGATCATCGAATTGCCATAGTCGCTGAACCCGTGCACGTTGGGACCGAACTGTGCCGGCGCAATCATGTAGACCTGGTTCTCGATCGCGCGCGCCCGGATGAGCGGCTCCCAGTGCGCCTCGCCGGTCGGGAAGGTGAACGCGCTCGGAACCGTGATGAGCCGCGCGCCGGCGAAGGCGAGCAGCCGGTACAGCTCGGGGAAGCGGATGTCGTAACAGATGGTCAGCCCCACCGCGCCGATCGGCGTCACCGTCGAGACCACCTCGGCGCCGGAGAGCTTCACCTCGGATTCGCGCACCGTCACGCGGCCCGGCAAATCGACGTCGAACAGGTGGATCTTGCGATAGATTGCGATGCGCTCACCGGTGGGGCCGAGCAGCACCGAGGTGTTGTAGTTCTTGGGCTGGCCCGGCGCGCGCTCGGTGATCGATCCAGCGACCAGATGGATACCGAGCTCGCGCGCCAACCGCGCCATGCGTGCGAGCGTGTCGCCCTCGAGATGCTCCGCGTTGGCCGCCTCCTCGCTGCGCTTGCCGCGCCAATTGAACATCTCGGGCAGCGCGGCGAAGCTGGCGCCGCGCGCCGCGGCGAGCCGCACCAGCCGCTCCGCGCGTTCGAGATTGGCCGCCTTGTCCGACGAGGCCGCCATCTGAATTGCCGCTACGAGGTAGGTCATCCGCTGCACACACTCCCGCGTGCGATTATGGCGCGAATCGGCGCCGACTAGTAGCGCGCGGGGTCGCGGGGTCGGCTTCCGGCGACCACGCATCGGTTTGACCGGCGAGGTTGATCACATCGGAACCTGAGTTCGACAGGTTCGAAATCGGGCGCGCGATGACCCAGCGCCGCAGCATCCCGGTTGTCACCGGAGCGAACACATCGAGCGCGAGCCGTGTGATTTCGGGACTGGCCTCTGCCGCGAGAGCCAGCCATGATGTTGGCGAACGCGCCCGCTACGGGCGCTGATGGAACGTGGACACCGCTCGGAACGGAGGCGATCAATGAAAAGATTCGCGGCACTTTCGATTCTCGCCGTCGCCACGGCGCTGACAATCTCGATTCTGACCGCCGGACCGGCGGGCTGCGCGGGGTTCTCCGACCCCGACTCAAGGCCTTCGACCAGGCCACGACCGTTTATGTCGCGACCGTGCGCAAGGACGGCAATCAGAGCAAGCCGGCGCCCGTGTGGTTCACGATGAGTGCCGGCCGCGCACAGCTTTTGATCCAGACGCGCAAGGGCTCGTGGAAGGACAAGCGCATCAGGCGCGGTAGCCCGGTAATCGTCTGGATCGGAGGGCTCAACGGTCCCTCCTTCGTGGGCAAGGCGGAGATCACGAAGGATGCCGCAGTGGTGGACAAGATCCTGACCGATTATCCCAAGAAATACACGATGAACGCCTTGGTCGGGCCGAGCCGCGAGAATTTCGAGAGCGGAGACCGGATCGCGATTCGGATCACGCCGGTCAAAGACCTGCCCGCAGACTTCTCGCCGGCGCCGGGGACCCCCGCGCCCGCACTCTAGGGATGATCGGCGAAACTTGCGAGCGACTCGACAGGAACTTGAACGAGCGAAGAGTGGAGTCGCGACATTATCGCGACGGCCAGGGCGGCTTACCCCAATTTCGGCGTCACGGCTCCATGACGCGCGCGCCAATACTGGACGGCCAAAACGAAAATCCCGGGTCAGAAGACATGGCACTTTCGCCATAGGCGATCTATGGCGATCTATCTTCAAGTGCCCTATAGTCCCTCAAGTCCTATATTCACAGCGCCAGATCAGAAGGAGAACCGATGCAGGACAAAACCGTATACGCGCAACTCGCGGAGAAGTTGGAGATCGGCGGGCGGAAATCCAAAATGGTTCCGCTCATCCTCGAGAAACTCCTTGACGAGACCGAAGCCAGGCTGCTTCTCGCCGCCGCGCCGCCGGCTAGGGTTGAGGAGCTTTCCGCGAAAACGGGAATCGATGCAGCCAAAGTCGAAGCGATGGTCGATCCGTTGTTTCGAAAAGGCGTCCTCTTCAAATCCAAGAAACCGGACGCCATCCGTTACTACCGCGTGCGGCAGGTCATGCAGTTGCACGACTCCACCGCCGTCATGGACAATCCGCCTTCCGGCATGTTCGACCTGTGGAAGGAATACGACCACACGGAGTGGCCGGAGGAAGATCAGGGTGTTTAAGGAGCCCGTGCTCCGGGTCGTTCCGATCGACGTAAGCATCGAGTCCGACTCACAAATCCTTGCCTTTGACGATGTCCGCAATTTCATCGGCCAAGCCCGCAACATCGCGGCTACCAAATGCTCTTGCCGGGCGATCCAGGGCGCCCCCTGCGGACAGCCTGTGGAGGTGTGCATGCAGCTCGACCGCGCGGCCGATTACGCGATCGAGCGCGGTACCGGCCGCAAGCTGAGCAGCGAGGAAGCCCTGCGCATGCTGGAGATGTGCGAGGAACAAGGCCTGGTGCACGTCGCCGGGAACAAGCAAGGCATCGGCCAGATAATCTGTAACTGCTGCAGCGACTGCTGCATCAACTGGACATCGCTGAGAACCGGCGTGGGAAAATTCGCAAACCCCAGCCGCTTCCGCGCTGTGATCGATACCGACGAGTGTAACGGCTGCGAGAAGTGCATCGACCGATGCATCTTCGATGCCCTCACGATGACGGTCGATGGCACTTTGCCGCGGTCGACGAGGAGAAGTGCATGGGCTGCGGCGTGTGCCGACCGTCCTGCATGCTGGACGCCATCAATATGCAGGTGGTCAGGCCCGAGGAGTTCGTTCCCGCGTAACGAGCCGCAATCGGGGTTCGGCGCGGTCGCCGCGTATCCGAAAGCACGTATGCACGAGTTGCAGATCACCGAGCGCATCCTGGATGTCGTTCTCAAGCACGCCACCGGGCAGGACGTGAGCAAAGTCGTTCGCATTCACTTGAGAATCGGCGCGCTGTCCGACCTCGAGGATGAGTGGATCCAGCACTACTTTGACTACCTCAGCCGGGGCACTGTGGCTGAGAACGCGCAACTGGCGATCACGGCGGGCAGCCGTGCAGTCTTGTGCTGCCAGTCGTGCTCTTGCTCCTTCGAAGTCAAGCGGGAAGAGTTGGGGCACGCACACTGTCCGGATTGCGGCGAGGACAGGTTTGGAATTGGTCGCCGGCCGTGAGTACGTGATCGAAAACATGGAGGTCCTATGAGCGACGCCGTCAGGCTGATCGAAATCAAGGAAGAGATTCACGCCGACAACCAACGCGTCGCGCAAGGGCTGCGATGCCAACTCGAGGAAAAGAAAATCTTCCTGCTGAACCTGATGTCTTCGCCCGGCGCCGGCAAGACCAGTACGATTCTCAAGACCATTGACGCGCTCCGCGACCGCTTCCGATTCGGCGTGCTGGAAGCCGATATCGACTCGACGGTCGATGCGGAGCTGATCGCCGCGCGAGGCATCAGCGCTGTGCAGCTGCGGACCGGGGGCTTCTGTCACCTCGACGCCGCGATGGTGGCCAAGGGTCTCGACGCGCTGGACCTCAACGCTCTCGACGTCGTTCGTCATCGAGAACGTCGGGAATCTGGTTTGCCCGGCAGAGTTCGACACCGGCGCCGTCAAGAACGTGATGATCCTGAGCGTACCGGAAGGAGACGACAAGCCGCTCAAGTACCCGTTGATGTTCACCGTGAGCGATGTGCTGCTGGTCAACAAGATCGACTACCTGCCGTTTTCGGATTTCAACTTGGAGGCGATGCGGGAACGGGTGCTGAGGCTCAACCCGCACATCGAGATCTTCGAGGTCTCGGCGAAGACCGGCCAGGGCGTCGAGCAGTGGGCCGCCTGGCTGAGCCGCGAAGCGAGCAGCTTCATTGGGTCAGCATCCGGCGCTTCACGGCCGACGATCGGAAAGTTCCTTAACACTTCGCGCTGCTAGAGCTGAACGGGAACAACTGCTCTGCCCGCCAACTGTCCCGCTGCTGTCGGCGGTAGGACTCCTTAACCTTGCCGCATGCACCGGCTTCAGCGCTGGTTCGGTCGTTCCGAGCAAGCGGCGCTGTCACTCTGATTATCCAATGAATAGTTTCGCCTTTATGGTGAACACCTATGGACAGTTATGGTCAGGCTCAGGTGGCTCAGCCAGCGATGCCGGGACGGACGCGGTGGCCGAGGGAGCGTGCGTGAAGTCAAAAAGGTCCTCCAGCGTGCTGGCCGCGGCGTCGCGGCGGGTGAGATGCACGCCTGGCATAAAGCGCTTCTCGATCAAGGCCAGAATTGACGTATGGTCGCTAACTACATGCGAGACGTAGGCCGGCTTGGCGAACGGTGAAATGGCGACGAGCGGGACCCTGATACCGAGCTGTTTGAACGCCGCGCAGTCGGCGGGGAACGTAGAAGAAGTCATCGAAGGACAAAGCGACTGGGCCTCGGTAAAACTCTCCGAGCACGCTGCGCCACCGCCCGGGTGAAGCGAGCCAGGCGGATTGGAGTTGTCCGCACACAGGCCGGGAGGGATCTTGTCGGGAGGAGTGGCGGCCGGCGGCCTCGCATGGTCATAGGCGCCGCCGTGCTCGTCGTAGCTAAAAATCACGATTGAAGTGCTCCAGGCCAAGCTGTTGCGAATCGCTGTGATAACCTGCGCCACTTCCTGCTGGCCGGCCCGAATGTCGGCGGGCGGATGCTCGTCATATTGCAAGTCGATCCATACCACCTGTGCCAGATTGCCTGCGGCAGCGTCGGTATAGAACTGCGACATAAGCAGATAATTGGGCGAGGTTGGACGGAACACGTGGCCATAAGGGCGCGAGGGCATTACCTCGTCCTCCACTTCCGGGTCGTCGTGCGGATCGTAATATTCGGACCACTTGATGCCTTTGGCGTCCAACTTCTCGAATATCGTGCCGTTAATCGGCTGAAAGCCCTGCGCCGGCGGCGTATCACCACCGGAAGTATCTGCGGGCGTCACCACGTGTCCAAAGGAGGTCGCGGCGAGCGAATAAAAGCGATTCGGACTGGTGGGACCAATTAGATCACAGAAATAGCTATCGCTGATCGCGAAGGTTTGGGCCAATTTGTAATAATAGGGGAGGTCTTCCTGATTATAGTACCCCATCGTGTCATCCTCGTTGAGTTCCTCCTTCTCATTTTCGCGCACGAAGCCGTCGGAGGTCGATGCCGTGGTTTTGTTGGGGTCGCTGTAGTTAAGCTCGCGATGGGAACCGTGCCAGGTGTGGTCGAGATCGGGCTCGACGCAATAATTGGAATCCTGATGGGACTGCACCGTCGAACCGTCGGCAGCGACGTTGGAATTACTGCAGTCCAGGCTTGAGCCGCTTACCGAGCAGCTTAGGCCGTTGACGCAGGCATTGTCGCTTGCCTTGCATGCAGAACCGTTCTTGGCTGGCGGATGGTACGGCCCGCCCGGAACATAGGCCAGCACGCCAAAATAGTTGTCGAAGGAATGGTTTTCCTGCATCAGGACAATTATGTGCTGGACCTTGGCAAGGCCGCTTGCAGCCGTAGAAGTCTGCGGCGCTGACCCGCTGCTGCCGTCACATCCGACGGCCATCAAGAGAGCGAACAGAAGAACCAGCGCGATCGCTCTCGGACACTCCGGGCGCTCTGTGAGGGGGCTATCTCTGCAATTTGCCAAGATGTTGTCTGCTATCGGTTAAGAAGCCGCCCTCCCTGCTTATTGATACTTGGATAATATAGACAGAGCGCAGGCCCACGAGTGTAATCTTCAACAAGATCACCTCACCTTTCTGCCCATCGGCGCGGCGAACACTGGGTTGATTTCGCGCCTACTCTTCCACCAGCGCCTGCAAGTCGGAGATCGCCTCGACGAATTCTTCCATGAACTCTTTCACCACCTCGCGAGCCGATTTCACGCTGTCCACCAGACCCACGCCCTGGCCGACGAAATAGGTGACCAGTTCGCGCGCCTTCGGGTTGCCCCGCTCGGCCGCTAGATCGGCGGCGTGGAGCGCGGGTTCGCTGATGAGACTTTGCAGCGGCATCGGCAACGCACCGGGGTTGCCCGCTCCCTCCCAGGCGTCGGTCCATGCCGAACGCAGCTGGCGCGACGGCTTCCCCGTTCGGCCCCTGGAACGGACGGTGTCGCGCGAGCGCGCTTCGATCATTTTCTCGCGAAAGATTTCCGAGGTCTCCGATTCAGTTGTCGCCAGCCACACCGAGCCGGTCCACGCGCCGGCGGCGCCCATCGCCATGCATCCGGCCATCTGGCGGCCGGTCATGATGCCGCCGGCTGCCAATACTGGAACGTCGCGGATTGGTTTGATCGCGCGAAGCACCTCGGGGATGAGCACGATCGTCGAGACCTCGCCGCAATGGCCGCCGGCCTCGCCGCCTTGCGCGACAATTATATCGACTCCTGCCTTCACCTGGCGCACCGCGTGTTCCGGCGCTCCGACCAGCGCCGCGACCGGCACCCGGTGCTGATGGCCCATATCGATCATGGCCTGCGGCGGCACGCCAAGAGCGTTGGCGATCAATTTGATCGGATGGTGAAATGCAACCTCGAGCAGCTTCAACGCATGTTCCTGCTGCAAAGAGAACGGTGCATCGGGAGACTGGGCCCGCGCCTCTTCAATCGCTTGCGAAGGCTCGATTCCATGCTTCGAAAGAAGCTCGCGCACGAAATCCTTGTGTTGCGGCGGGATGCGCTCGGCGAGCGAGCGGTGCGTCACGCCCTTCTCGTTCTTGATCGAGAGGTTCTCCGGAATAAGCACGTCGATGCCGTACGGTTTGCCGTCGATGTGATCGTCGATCCATTTCAGCTCAGGTTCGAGCTGATCAGGCGTGAAGCCGGTCGCTCCAAGTACTCCGAAACCGCCGGCTCGACTCACCGCGGCCACCACGTCCCGGCAGTGGCTGAAAGCCAGCAGCGGGAAATCAATGCCAAGCATCTTGCAAATTGGTGTATTCATTGTGGCAATCCTCCGGGCAATCCTCGCAAAAACGGCCACTCGGCGCCAGCGCGAACTTAGCGTCTGCGGACTTCCTCTTCAAAATGACGGCGAATGCCGAAAATTCACATGTAGTTAAGTGACGCGCAATCCGCGGCGGCCATGACCCACGCTGCAACACCTAAGTGGCGATTCCGCAACTTTCGGGTCCTCGTTCCGAGCGCTTCTCCAAGCTTTCCCGAGGTCCGGTGGATGGTCCGGTGGTTGCTTGGGTCAAGAGGCTTTATCTTGAGGGAGGAAAACCATGAAGTCATCAAAAAGGAAGATGAGCGGTGCTTGTAAGTCTCTAATCGCTCAGGCGCACGCCGGAACCGGCCGTGCGGCGATCGCGTTGGCGGCCACGTTTATCGGCGCCGTCGCGCTTGGTACAACATCCTGCAACTCGGGCTCCACAGCCGAGGCCCAGTCAGCGCCGCCGCCGGCGCCCGCGACGGTGGTCGACAACACCCGCGTTTCCGATCCCACCACTGGTTTTGCTCTTATCAACGATTTCACGCGAGTGATCTTCACCAACAAACCCGCCCCGGTGACCAACATCGGAAGGACGGACAAAGTTTACCAAGGTAAACTCGTCCAGGCCCGCGCATTCATGAGCGCTACCGTACTGTACCAGCCGCCACTGCCGGCAATAGACGACGCGCATTTTATCGGCAGCGATGATCCCGGTTCGAGCACTTACGACCTGGTGGCAATGCGCTGCAAACCCTCGGACCCCAGCCAGGTGCAGCCGAGAGTGGCCAGTTGGCCGAATATATTCGTGATCGCAACTTCGGATCTGGCGGCCTTGATGGGATACAACCCCGCCGACTACTGCCCAGCAGATCCCACCGATCCGGTTGACCAACAGGTGTACTGTGCATCCGCGAGTTTTTCCGACCTGAAAACCATATCGGTCCCACTGACCTTGCAAAACGCTGTCGATACCGGCGCGACCATCTTTCAATTTACTGGCGCCCCCTTCGCGCCCACCGGCAGCACCACGGGGGCCAACGTTCTCTATGATTTGTACGGGATCGGCCCAGCCTTTTCCGGCCTGGGCTACTCAGTCGAAGACAGTTACCTCGTAAGCCAAGGAGGAAACGTTCCCCTTACCAGCGCTCAGACACTCGAACAGTCCGTGGTCACCGAATACGTGCTGATGAACGTGACGCTAAAAGATGCCAACTGCCGATGTGTCCGAGTGACCCCCTACGACAACCGGGACACGAGTCTGCTGAATTGGAATCGCGTATGGGCCGCGGGCAAGCTTGATCCGACTGATGGCCACTGCGTCGCGCGCGCAATACTACCCTGAACCAGATGCATGCTCGACGGACGCTGAGGTGCGCCATCACCATCTCTCCTTCGCCCAGGGATCGGTAGTGCGCGCGGCACTCGCGCAAGCACCCGTACAAGCTCAGCATCTTCAAAATGATCGCGAACGAGGTTTCTTAGTCGATGGATTTGTGGAAACGCGCCACGCTGGCCAGCAGCAGAACCGAGGTCAGCAGGGCGAGCGCCAGCATCTGGGGCCACAGGACATCGAGGCCCACGCCTTTCAGGAAAGTGCCGCGTAAGATAACCAGAAAATACCGTAGCGGATCGACGTAGGTGATCATCTGCATGGCCTTGGGCATGCTCGTGATCGGGAAGGCGAAGCCCGAGAGCGTGAAAGCCGGGTTGAGGAAGAAGAACCCCAAGGCGAATGCTTGCTGCTGGGTTGATGAGAGTGTGGAGATGAGCAGGCCCACGTTCAGGGTGCTCAGAAGGAACAGAACGACGCCCAGCAGCAGCACCAGCGGGTTACCGCGAAAGGGCACTTGGAACCAGAGGGTTCCGACGACCGCGACGAGCACCACGTCCGCCAGGCCCACCACGAAAAAAGGAATGGTCTTACCGAGGATCAACTCGAAGGGTCTGATCGGAGTAACCATGACCTGTTCGAGTGTCCCGATTTCGCGTTCGCGGACGATCGCGAACGCGGTCAGGGTCACTACCATCATAAGCGTGATGCTGCCGATAACTCCCGGGACGAAAAACCATTGACTGTTGAGGTCGGGGTTGTACCACGGTCGTTGCTCGAGGCTTACTTGTGGAACGGTTACAGCGATTGCGGGCATTAGCTGATTGAGCCGGTTGGCCGCGTAGTCCTGAGCGAATTGATCAGCGATCTGGTTGACGTATCCAACGGCGATGAGGGCCGTGTTGGAATTGGTGCCGTCGACGATGACCTGCAGATGCGCGGTCTGTCCCTTGCGCAGGAGTTCCGCGAATCCCGGCTCGATCTCGAGCGCCATCGGGATGTCGCTACGGCCGATGAGCGATTTCAACTCCTGCTCGTTGGAAAGGATCTTCGCGACTTCAAACCGGCCTGTAAACGCGAAGCGGCTCAAGAGGTCACGGCTTTCCTGGCTATGGTCAAAGTCAATCACCGCGATCTGGACCCGGTTCACCTCAAACGTGGCGGCATAGCCATAGATGAGCATCTGGACGATCGGCGGAACCACCAATCGAAACCGCGCGTACCTGTCGCGTCTTAGCTGGAGGAATTCCTTGATGATCATGCGCCAGATGCGGTCGAACATGGCTTTCCTCTACTACAGGCTTTTGCGAAACGCGCGCGTGGCAAAAAAGCCGATGACCACCGCGTCGATGGTCATTGCCACGACCTCCGGAACAAGATCGTCAATGCCCGCGCTGCTGAGAAAAATACGTTTGAGGGCGCTCACATAGTAGCGGCTATAAACCAAGTAAGTGATAGCTCGTATGGGCGCTGGCATCTGATCGATCGGAAAGGCGAAGCCCGATAGCATCGAGGTGGGCAGCAGCGTGACCAACAGAGCGTACTGGCTTGCGCCGAGCTGGCTCTTGGTCGCAACCGAGATCATGTAGCCGATCCCGAGTATCACAATTAGGAACAGAATAGTTGTGGAAAAGAACGCGACCAAGCCGCCGCGAAATGGCACTGCAAACCAGCCGACCGCGAAGACCGCGCAAAATGCGGCGTCGACCAATCCGATAATCAAGTAGGGAACCAGCTTCCCCACCATTATCTCCAGCGCAGTTACCGGAGTGGCGATCAGCTGCTCCATGGTGCCACGTTCCCACTCGCGCGCGATGGTAAGCGATGACAGCAAAGCGCCCATCAGCGCCATCACCAGCGCGACAGTTCCCGGAATGATGAAATTCTTGCTTTCCAGGTCCTCGTTGAACCAGGTGCGGTAGTCGACGCTGAGAGGGCTGATTGCCTGCTGGGAAAGACCATGACGTGCGAACCAGTCAAGCTGCACGCCGTTGGCGTAGGTTTCAACCACCGCCTGGGCGTAACCCTCTGCGAGTTGCGCGCTGTTGTCGTCGGTGCCGTCCACCAAGGCCTGGACTTCGGCTCGGCCGGCATCGTCAAGACGCTCCGAGAAGTTCCAGGGAATCACAATCCCGAGCTTGCATTGGTCGGCATCGATGGCTCTCACGAGGGCGGGATAGTTGTTAACGGCCTTGACCACGTCGAAGTAGGGCGAGGCTTGAAATGCCTTGAGCAGAGCCTGGCTGTCCTGGCTGCCTTCCTGGTCGAAGACATACACCGGTATATGGTTGGCATCGAGCCGCGCCCCGTAGCCGAGCAACAGGATCTGAATCAGGGGCAGGAAGAGCACAATGATGAGGCTGCGCGGATCGCGCCGAATCTGGATGAATTCCTTGCGGCTCATCGCCGCGGTTCGTCGCAGGTTCATCGCGGTGCCTCGCTGCCCAGTGTGCGGCCTCTGGTCAGGGAGACAAAGGCGTCCTCAAGCGATGGGCTGATGGGCTCGATTCGGCCGACTCGGACGTCGTGAGCCGCCAGGAAGGCGGGGAGTTCGGTCAGGGGCTGCCGCCCAGCACTGACTACCACATGCAGGGCGGCGCCAAAGACCGAGGCGTCGATCACGCCGGGCGCCTGCTTGACGGCCGCGAGTCCGCCACCGAGCGGGCTGCATTCGATCAACAGCAAATCGCCTTTTATGGCGGTCTGCTTGATTTCCGTTGGGGTTCCCATCTCGACTATCCGGCCCTCGTTTATCAAGGCCAGCCGGTTGCAGTATTCCGCCTCGTCCATGTAGTGGGTAGTGACCAGGATCGTGACTCCTTCGCGCGACATCTGGTGAATCAGCTCCCAGAACTGGCGGCGCGAAAGCGGATCGACTCCAGCGGTGGGTTCATCGAGAAAGAGCACCTGCGGGCGGTGCAGTACGGCGCAGCCCAAAGCGAGTCGCTGTTTCCAGCCGCCCGACAGTTCGCCCGTCAGCAATTGCTCGCTGCCGGCGAGCCCGGACATTTTGATTGCCCAGGCGATGCGCTCGCCAAGCGCGCGCCCTTTGACCCCGTAGAGGCCGGCAAAGAATTGAAGGTTCTCGATCGCAGTCAGATCGTTGTAGAGAGAAAATTTTTGCGACATGTAGCCGATGTGCTTGCGGACCTCTTCAGCCTGGCGCGCCACGTCAAGGCCAACTACCGTGGCGGACCCTGAGCTGGGAGTCAGGAGGCCGCAGAGCATGCGTATGATGGTGGATTTTCCCGATCCGTTAGGCCCCAGCAGACCGAAGATCTCGCCAGCGCGGATTTGAAAGCTCACCTCGTTGACGGCGATGAAGGCGCCGAACCGCTTCACCAGCTTGTCGACTACGATTGACGGCGCTCCGTTCATTGCTCACGAGCTTTGTCGCGTTTGCTGCTGGGAGATGACGTAAACAAAAACGTCCTCGACGCTCGCCGGTATGCGGCGCGGCTCGCCGAACGGGACTCCCGCGTGTTTAAACCCGGCGCGCAATTGCGCAAGGCGGCGGTCAGGATCATCCACGACGACATGGAGTCTGTCGCCCATAGCCATTGCGCTCAAGACACCCTGCTCGCCGGCGGCGGCCGCTTGGAGCGCTTGGGGATCGGGCGAGCTTACCGACAAGACCGCGCCGGGTAACATGTTCTTAAGCTCGTCGGGGGCGCCAAAGAAGAGACGGCGGCCTTGATGCATCAGCAGCAGCCGGTGGCAGCGCTCGGCCTCATCGAGATAAGCGGTCGAGACCAGCACCGTTACCCCCTCGAAGACCAGCGAGTAAAGGATGCTCCAAAGCTCACGGCGCGAGACGGGATCGACCCCGGTAGTGGGCTCATCGAGCAGCAGCAGTTGCGGCGTGTGGATCAGGGCACAGGCAATCCCAAGCTTGCGCTTCATACCTCCGGAGAGCTGGCCGGCCAGACGGTCTCGAAAGCGGCTCATGCCCGACGCTTCGAGCAACTGCTGCTCTCGTTGTTGGCGCTCTGCCCCGCTGACTTCGAAGATATCTGCGTAAAAGCGGATGTTCTCGGCGACGGTCAGGTCCTCGTAGAGGCCGAACTGCTGGGGCATATAGCTGATTCGGCTCTTGACCGCTTCCGGCTGGAGCAGAACGTCCTGCCCCGCGACAAGGACGGTGCCGGCATCGGCGGAAAGAACTCCCGCGAGAATGCGCAATGCCGTCGTTTTCCCCGCGCCATCGGGGCCTACCAGTCCGAGGATTTCCCCTTTGCGCGCGTTGAAGCTCAGATTGTCGACGGCGACCAGGCCGGCGAAGCGCTTCGTCAATCCGCTGACCTGCACGATTTCGTCGCTCATGGCGACCCCGGCGGACTCAGTTCGATGGTGGCGTCGGCCGGCATTCCCGGCTTGAGCTCGTGGCTCTGGTTCTCGATGTCGATCCTGATTCGGTAGACCAGGGTCACGCGCTCGGCGTGGGTCTCGACGCTCTTGGGGGTGAACTCGGCGTTTTCCGAGATCATCGAGATGCGGCCGACGTACTTGTGCTCCGGATAGCTGTCGGTCGTGATCAGCGCCGCCTGCCCGAAGCGAACGCGGCCGATATCGGTTTCGTTGATATAGGCGCGCAGCCACACGTGGTCGAGGTCAGCCAGGGTGAATACCGGCGTCCCCGGCTGCATGTCCTCGCCCAGTTCCGCATTTCGCACCAAAATGACGCCCGAGAAGGGGGCGTATAAGGTTGTGTACTCAAGGATGATCTTGGCGAGATTCAGGCTC
Organism: Binataceae bacterium (SeqCode); assembly: GCA_963803045.1. GTDB lineage: Bacteria > Desulfobacterota > Binatia > Binatales > Binataceae > Binatus. The sequence goes on from CAWDLC010000041.1 coordinate 75,993, forward strand.
TCTTGTGCGTTCTTGATGTTGGCCTCCGCGACAGTGACGCTTTCCTCGGCCGCCGCTTGCAGAGCCTGGTCGCGCAGAAGCTCCGCGCGCGATTGCTTCAGTGCGGTTTCAGCAAGGTCACGGATCTGAGTCGCGATAACGTTATTTTGCCAAAGCTCCTGGTCGCGTTGATAGTCTATGGTCTTCTGCCAAAGATCGGCCTGATCGCTGGCCACCGTGCGCCTGGCGGCTTCGAGATTGCGCAAGGCGAGAGCGAGTTGCCGCTGCTGGACCAACAGAGCTGCCTCGTCCACCACAACCTGCTGCCGGTAGTCGTGGTCCTCAAGGCGCGCCAGCAGAGTGCCGGCTTTTACCCACTGGCCCTCGTCAAACGGAAGCTCGACGATCCGCGACTGCACGGTCTTGAAGCTGAGCACGCTTTCGTGCGCCTCGATGTTGCCGGAGACCACCAGGTTATTTGTGATCGGTTGCCGCCACAGCCAAAAGTAGGCGGCGGCCACGGCTGCCATGGCGGCCGCCAGCGCGGCGGCTGAAATCCCTAAATTCTTCCGACGAAATGACACATCCGATCCCCTTACCGTTGCGCGAAATTCCTATCTGCTCTGGCACAGATAGCAGTGCGACATTAGCAGCGTTTTGCGACTTGCAGAACTTCGGCTCCCGGGTCGCCCATTAGCCGTTCGGTTCCGGGTGTGCAAGGCGGATGCATCGCCCGTCGGCGCGAACCTCGGACGTGGCAAGCTATCTCAGCACAACCGCAGGCCGCTCTTGACACGAGGGTATCAAAAAACGTTGCCTATAAAGTTGGGTAAGATGATCGAATCCATCGATTGGGGAAGGTAATGGCAGACAGCAATTCCAACTATCGGCTGGGCACTCTTGCGCTTCACGCCGGGCAGCAGAAGGATCCCGCCACCAACGCACGGGCCGTGCCGATTTACGCGACCTCGTCGTATTTGTTCAACGACACGGAGCACGCAGCGAACCTATTCGCGCTGAAAGAGTTCGGGAATATCTACACGCGGTTGATGAACCCGACCAACGACGTGTTGGAGAAGCGGCTGGCGGCACTGGAGGGCGGTGCGGCAGGACTCGCTTTTGCCTCGGGCCAGGCGGCCATCAACGCCGCCATCCTCACCATCGCTCATAGCGGCCAAAACATCATCTCGGCGACCAGCCTGTATGGCGGTACGTGGACGCTGTTCACGCAGACGTTCAAGCAGCTCGGTGTCGAGGTGCGTTTCTTCGATTCTTCCAGGCCGGAGGACATCAGCCGGCTGGTGGACGACAAGACGCGCCTGGTTTACTTTGAGACGCTGGGAAATCCAAAGAATGACGTCCCGGACTTCCGCAAGCTCTCGGACGTGGCCCACAGTCACGGCCTGCCGGTGGTCATAGACAACACGGTGATGACGCCGTGCCTGTACCGGCCCATCGAAGACGGGGCCGATATCGTCGTTCACTCCACCACCAAGTTCATCGGCGGGCACGGGACGCACATCGGCGGCGCGATCGTTGATAGTGCGAAGTTCAAGTGGGGTGACAACCCGAAGAAATGGCCCGAGTTCTGCTCGCCCAGCCCGTCGTACCACGGGATGGTGTTCGAGGAGGCGCTGCGGCCCATCGGCAATATCGCCTACATCCTCCACATCCGCACTCACTGGCTGCGCGATACCGGCGCGTGCATGAGCCCGTTCGGGGCGTTCCTTTTCCTCCAGGGGCTGGAGACGCTGCACCTGCGGATGCCCAGGCACTGTGAAAACGCATTGAAGGTTGCCAAGCATCTGGAGAAGCATCGATTCGTGGAGTGGGTGAACTATCCCGGTCTGCCAAATCACAAGGACTACGAGAACGCCTGCAAGTACCTGCCCAAGGGCCAGGGTGCCATCATTGGGTTCGGCATCAAGGGCGGCCGTGAGGCCGGCGTGAAGTTTATCAATAACGTCAAGCTGATGAGCCATCTCGCCAATATCGGTGACGCCAAGACGCTGGTTATCCATCCCGCCTCGACCACGCATTCGCAGCTCACCCGCGAGGAGCAGTTGAAAACCGGTGTGACGCCCGAGTACGTTCGTTTGTCAGTGGGGATCGAGGACATTGAGGACATCATTGAGGATCTCGATCAGGCGTTGGCAGCTTCACAACGGTAAACGAGCCAGTGGATAGACGTGCTACGCAACCGCTCGCCCAACAGGCGAAGGTGGGACAGGGCGATTTCGAGAGCAGCGACGCGGTCCGTTCCGCAGCGCCGCTACTGCATGCCAAGCACGTCGCCTTCGACACTCCGCTCAAACTGGAACTCGGCGGCGAACTGCCGTCGGTCACCGTTACTTACGAGACCTACGGTGAGCTGAACGAGGCGGGCGACAACGCCATCCTGATCTGCCACGCCATCAGCGGCGACTCGCACGTGGCCCGGCACGACGAGGCGGATTTTCCCGGATGGTGGGATATCGTCGTGGGACCGGGCCGGTTCATCGATACCGACCGCTATTTCGTCATCTGCGCCAATATCCTCGGCGGATGCCGCGGCACTACCGGCCCGAACAGCATAGACCCGCTCACCGGCCATCCGTATGCGGCGGACTTTCCCACCGTAACCATTGCCGACACCGTCGAAGTGCAGCGACGGCTGATGGACCACCTCGGCGTCGGCCGGCTGCTGGCGGTGATCGGCGGCTCGATGGGCGGTCATCAGGCGATTGCCTGGGCAACCCGCTATCCCGAACGGGTCCGTGGATGCGTGGCGCTGGCGACCTCGCCCCGGCTAACCAGCCAGGCGCTGGCGTTCGACGTAGTCGCGCGCAATGCGATCATGCACGACCCGCACTATCACGGAGGGCGATACTACGGACAGCAGGGGCCGGCGGTGGGCCTGGCGCTGGCGCGGATGCTTGGGCACATCACGTATCTGTCGCGCGAATCGATGACCGCGAAATTCGGCCCGAGCCGCCTGCGTCCGCGGCAGGTCGCCACCGCGTTCGAAAAAAAGTTTTCGGTCGGCGCTTACCTGGGTTACCAGGGCGACAGATTTGTCGAGCGGTTTGACGCGAACAGCTACGTCACGCTGTCGATGATGATGGACATGTTTGACATTGGCGACACGCCTGAGGCGCTGCAAACGGCGCTCGCGCCATCGCAGTGCCAGTGGCTGGTAGTGAGCTTCAGCAGCGATTGGCTGTTCCCGCCGGAACAGGGCCGAGACATTGCCGACGCCTTGCTGGCGCTGGACAAGCCCGTTTCGTATTGCGAGGTTACGAGCCCGAGCGGCCACGACGCGTTCCTCCTGGCCGACAGTGTCGAGACTTACGGCGGGATGGTGCGCGGCTTCTTTGCCAATCTTTCCGGAACGCCGAAGGTCGCCGAACGTGATGAGACGCCGGCGCCACCGCCATCATCCGGCACATTTTTTCAGGGCGACCGCGTGGACCTCCGAATCCTGGTGCACCAGATTCCGCTCGAAAGCAGCGTCCTCGACCTGGGATGCGGCAGCGGCCAACTTATGTCCGAACTCGTCGCCAGAGGCCACTCCCGCGTCGTCGGCGTCGAGGTGGACGAGAAAGCCGTTCTCGCGTGCGTGTGCCGCGGACTGAACGTCATCAATGCGGACCTCAACCGCGGATTGACCGGCTTTCGCGATCGGCAGTTCGACGTGGTAGTGCTCTCGCAGGCCTTGCAGTGCATCGCCGACACCAAAGGCATCCTGCGCGAGATCACCCGCGTTGGTGGGCTTGGCATCGTCAGCTTTCCGAATTTCGCGTATCGCAAGCTGCGGGAGATATATTACGAAATGGGCCGCTCACCCCAGCTACCGGGGCTTTACGGCTACGAATGGTACGACACCCCGAATCGTCGATTCGCTTCGATCGTCGATGTTCGGGAGCTCTGCCATGCAATCGGCATTCGGGTGCTGCGCGAGATCTGCCTGAACAGCGAATCAGGTCAGGAAGTCCGCGACGACCCGAACCTGAACGCCGACATCGCGATGTTCTTCATCAGCGGCTGAGGTGCCTGGATGGACTAGGCACGAACCACCCTGCCGGCCCCGTCAGCTCTACTGCGCCGCGCGCGTTGCGCGCATCCGCCGCGGCATCGTCACACTGGCGGGCATCGTGCTGTAGCCGCTGCCCGGGAGATCCACGCCGATGCCGACCGCCTTGGTGACGAGCCCGTACTCCTTCAACACGACCTGGCTATAGGTGACCCAGCCGGTGACCTTGTCGAGCGGCTCGGTCGCGAGCAGCAGCGTGGCGCGTGCCATGTACTCGGGCGGCTCGCCCGAGGGATCGTTAGAACCCGTCACCAGGTGATGGTAAACGGTGCCCGGAGTGACCACCACCTGCGACGGCGACAGGCATGTCACCGAGATGCCGTACTCGTAAACCTCTTCGGCGATTCCCTGCGTCATGCGCTCGAGCGCGGCCTTCTCTGCGCCGTAGCACACGCCGCCGCGGAAAATCCCGTCCTTGTAGTACGGTCCGCGGCCCGGTCCGATCGCCGCGCTGGACGAGATGTTGACGATCGAGCCCGATTTGCGCGGGATCATGTCCTGCAACGCGAGATGCGACAGGATGAACGGACCGTGTACGTTGACCGCGAACGAGCGCGCCCAGCGCTTGGGCGCAAAATCCTTGGCCGGGATGAAGTAGGTGAGCGCGGCGTTGTTGACCAGCACGTCGATTGGTCCGTAGATCCGCCGCGTCTCATTGACCAGATGCTCGCACGACTCCTCGGAGGAGACGTCGCATGCGACCGCGGTTGCCTCGCCGCTCGCGGCCTTGATCTCCTTCACCGTCGTCTCGAGCGAGCCTTCCAGCGGATGGTCGCCCTCGTGTAGCGTACGCGCGGAGCAGATGACGCGCGCACCTTCGGTGGCGAACAACTCCGCGATCGCCTTGCCGATGCCGCGGCTGGCCCCGGTGACGATCGCGACCTTTTTATCGAGCTTTCCCATTTCGCATTCTCCCTTTGGATCTTCGTCAGGTCAGCGTGATGCGCACCCGCGTTTCCAGCAGCCTTCTTATAATGCAGGCGCGCAAATTCATCCATAGGCGCGGCGCCGCCGATGCGGCGCGGGCCACGGTGCCTCCTCAATGCCTGTTCCGCGCGAACCCAGATTTCCCGAAAACTGACAGACGAACTCGGTCGGCTCGCCGCGGTTGAGCAGCGCACTTTACGATGCCCTCCAGATGAAGTCTCGTCCTCCGCGTGGCAACGCGCCGCGCTCATCTCTCTCACCGTCAGTGATTGGTACTGGTTCAGTTTGTCAACCTGAAGACTGCGCCCTGCACGATTCTGAATGATCGAATAGAGCCGGAAAGAGCAATTCATACCCTCCGTTGTGGTTTCGGGGCGGCGATGCTCCATCGGTAGCTTGTTCCGTCAGAAATTATTTGTGCCAGACGCGGGCGTCGGCTGATTTCGGGCGAGCGCGCGAGCGTGGAATATCCTGGCGGTTGACCATACCGTACGCATAGCACGCCAAATCCGCCGGGGTCAGGCTGAATTAGATCATCCCCAAAATCTGGCCTGAAACTGAACCAGTGCCCAGTGCTTCCGCCTGGTTGATGACCAGGCGCAGGCGTGATACGTGGGGTTGGGCGGCTCGTCGGGAACACCGTATGAGCACATCATTGCAACCATCCGTAACACGTCGCGGCCTGTTCCTCACGATCATGGCCGTGCTGCTCGCAATTCTCGCGGTTTCCGACTTCACCAAGACCCTGCAACACATGCGCAACCCGGGCCTCGGGATTGTGGTGCTGGGACATCGATTCACGCGCATCCGCGCGAACGTCTTTATAGGGAGCATGTTCGGCCTGATGCTCGCCGCCTATGCGTATGGCATCTGGAACATGAAGCGGTGGGTTCTACCGATATCCATCTTCTACGCGTTCTACGTGCCGGTGAACCTGGTGCTCTTCTGGTCTCTGCATGACAATCCACACCCAAGCCCGGGGTTCATCGTGGTGTATCTTGCGTTCGCGCTGACCGGTTCGATCGGCACCGCCCTCTGCCTCGTCTACCGCCGTGACCGGCTAGCCTGAGCAGCACACGTCACAAATTAGCCCTCGCCTGACCGTGATCGCACACAAGGCCGAGGAACTGGGCTCTGGCTCCCTCTGGATTCCGAACGACCGGGCGAGGTCGATGGTCACCGCGCATGCCAGGAACTTTCATCCTGGGGGTGCCATCCTCCTTGAGCCTAACGAGTGTTAGGGACTGATGAGAGTGGTCCGATTCCCGACTCGCGCTCCGCTTCGATGCGTGCCGTCAGCCGCATACTTCAGGAAAAAAATGGTGCGGACGGCACCATTGCGGCTGTAGCCATAAGCGCCACAGATTTCGCGAAGGAATTGAATTCAACAGCCAGCGCGCCGGTGCCGCATGGCACGAGCAGTGCATGGTCTGATTCTCCAAATCGCGTGAAGTGCGCTCTCGGCGCGAGGTCCGATGGGGTATTGAAGGTCTGCGATTGGAATATCGCTCGCGGTAGGCTGGAGGAGAGTCTCTTCGGCGATGCTGCCATCTGTTTCATGCGGCTCCAGTGCATGGTGCGGCGCGACGTGACTGGTGAAAGGTGCGCGGACGCGGATTGCGGAGGTCTGTCGGCCGTGAAATGCTACCGCGTTCTTGGGGATTTCCAATAACCCGCGTGGTGGGGTGAAATGCTCAAGCCGAATACAAGTTGAGACGTCCTTAAGCGGCGTCATGCTCGGGCGCGGTTACGCGCCTTGGTGCGACGGGATGCGTTCGAATTGAAGGCCAGCGCCTTCGAACGAGGGACCGGGGTTAATTTACGTCAGCGCGAAAGATTAGAGAGGCAGTGCCATGAGCCAAAGGCAACTCGCAATGGTCATCAACCTCGATAAATGCATCGGGTGTCAGACTTGCACCGTCGCCTGCAGCACTCACCGTCTTAACCATCCCGGCACCGAGATGCTGCGCTACATATGGTGCGAAACCAAGCCCGGCGAGGGGTGGCCCAAGGGATGGATGGAGCTGGGCCGCAAGGTTCCGGACCGGCTGCGAGACTACGGGGGAACGTGGACGTTCAACTGGGAAGAGGTTTATACGTCTCCGGTCGGTGCCAAGTACCTGCATCCGCTGACCAAGGAGACCGGAGAGCCGGTGAAGTGGGGACCTATATGGGAAGAAGACCAGGGCGCCGGCGAGTGGCCGAACGGGTACTTCTTCTATATGCCCCGGCTCTGCAATCACTGCACGGATGCTCCTTGCATCGCCGCCTGCCGGGATCACTTCGCGCGAGGCGGCGGCATGCCGTCCAGCCAGGGGAACGGGCACAAGGTCTCGTTGCACAAGCGCGAGAAGGACGGGATTGTCCTCATTGATCCGAGCTCGTGCGATGAATGCGGCCTGTGCGCAGGCGCCTGCCCCTACAAGATCCCGATGGAGAACCTCGAGGCGGGCACCTACGAGATGTGCGACTTCTGCGCGGGCCGAGTGGACAACCAGTACGCTCCGGTATGCGCGAAGAGCTGCCCCGCGCGCGGGATGTACTTCGGCTACCTGGACGACAAGGCCAGCTTCGTCGCCAAGCTCGTCAACGAATACAAAGTCGCGCTGCCACTGCGTCCCGACTTCGACACGGGTCCGAATGTGTACTACGTACCTCCGTTCATCCGCCCAACGACTTTCACAGCGGGCAATAAGCCGACCGGTCAGGCCGATATTCCGACAGATCTCCTGCGCAAGTACTTCGGACCCGGTCTTGACCAGGCGATGGCTACGCTCAAGGAGCATCGCGCGCGCGCCGAGCGCGGCGAACAATCCGAATTGATGGATCTGCTCATCATCTACAAATGGGCCGACGCCTTCACCCCGCTCAAGGTTGAAGCTCCGGTCGAACCGATCGAACAAGGCTCGCAGACCGGGAAAGGGCAGCAGTCATGACCAAGCGCACGGACGAAGAAAATTCTGTGGCCCGCCAAGCGGCCGCCGAAGCCGCGCAGAACTACTGGCAATGGGATCGGTGTCGATGGGGAACGCATCGCGTCAACTGCTATCCGGGCAGTTGCCCGTTCCGCGTCTACGCGAAGAATGGCGAGGTGATTCGCGAGGAGATCTCATGCACCTACCCGGAGTTCTCCGATCCCGATTACCGGGTGCCCGACTACAATCCGCGTGGATGTCAGAAGGGCTACCAGCACTCGAAAGCGATGTATGGCCCCGACCGGCTGTTATACCCGATGAAGCGCAAGGGCGAGCGGGGCAGCGGCCAGTGGGAGCGGATTAGCTGGGAGCAGGCCTACGATGAAATCGCCGGTAAGCTCGTCGACATAATCCAGAAATACGGGCCGCAGGCGATCTCCGACGACCACGGAACCAACGGCGCCGGCGTGTTGCGCGGCGGCGGCGAGGGTGCGTCGACCGGCTTCGTGGCACGCTTGGGGGGAGTCAGCTTCGATCTCAACTTTCTCATCGGTGATTTCAACCCCGGCCAGTACCTGACCTTCGGGCAATTCCAGCACGCTCCGGGAATCGAGACTTGGTTCCTCGCTGATACGGTCATCGCCCTTTCGAATCCCGCGTACGGGAACATTCCCGACATCCACTATATTCTCGAGGCGCGCTATCGCGGTGCGAAAGTAGTCGCAATCGCGCCCGACAAGAATGCCACTGCCCAGTTCGCTGACATGTGGCTGCCGGTCAACTGGTCGGCCGACCCAGCACTGTGGCTCGGCGTCTGCAAAATCCTGATCGATAACGGCTGGCTCGACATCGAGTTCATCAAGGAACAGACCGATCTCCCGGTGCTGGTCCGCCTGGACAATCAGCAGTTCCTGCGCGCGTCCGACTTACACGAGGGCGCAGACATGGAGCAGTTCTTCGCAATCGACAGCGCTACCGGCAAGCCTGAGCCGCTGCCCAAAGGCACGCTTGCGATGCCGTTTGACTACGCGCTCGATGGCAACTGGAAAGTTATCCTCAAGGACAAGAAGCAGGTCGAGGTCACGACGGTCTTCGAGCTGCTCAAGAAGCGAGTCGCTGAATACACGCCGGAAAAGGTGCACGAGATATCGGGTATCCACCCCGATCAGCTCGCCCAGCTGGCCGAACTCGTCAAGCCGCCGCGCAAGGTGTTCGTCTTCGTCAACTGGAACGCCGGCAAGCTCTACCATGGCGATCTGCTCGAGCGCTCCTACTGCTACATGCTCGCGCTCACCGGAAACGTCGGCAAGGCCGGCACAGGATCGCGGGGATGGTCGGCCGGAGCTGAGTACATCGGCGGCGCCGCCGTCGTCGGCGGGATGCCCAATGAGGTGCTCGAGACCGGCGATCCTTTGCTTCACGCGATGAATATGTCGCAGAAGATACAAGAGGGCTATCGGACGCAGTTCAAAATGGACCCGACGATGCCTCCGGCCGAGGCTGCTTTGGGTGCGCTCCGTGAAGGTCTCAGGATGGGCGGCATACTCTCGTCGCCGGTTTGGCTCTGGTACCACCACGCCGGGTACAAGGAGGTTTGGGACAAGTTTCTCGATGACCCAAACGCTCCCAAGAAAATCAGCGAGTACGCCGAGGAATCGCTCGCCAACGGCTGGTGGAAGGGGTTCGTACACCCCGACAAGGAAGTCACTCCAAAGGGAATGCTGGTATCCGGATCGAATCCGCTCCGCCGTCACCGCGGCGGCATGAATACCTACTTGAAGACCCTGTGGCCGAAGCTCGAGCTAATCGTGGTGTTGGATCCGCGCTGGAGCACCACGGGACTCTACGCTGACTACGCGCTGCCGGCCGCATCGTTCTATGAGTACGCCGATGCCAAGTACTCGACGCCGGCGACCCGCTTCAGCACATTCACGGACCAGACCGTGCCGATGCTCGGCGAGTCCAGGTCCGACCGCCAGATCACACTCGCCCTCCTGAAACGCATTCAGGAGCATCTACTGAAGCGAGGCGTGGAAAAGTACAAGTCCGGTGACCGGGAGATCGTCGTCAAGGAGCTCTACTGGCGTGCCACCTTCGGAGGACGCTACGGCGAAGCCAACGAAGACGAGGAGCGGCTGGTAAACGACACCTATAACGCGCTCGGAAAGATGGGGTGGTTCGAAAGCCTCGACGGTGACGAGCTCACACTCGGCAACCTGCGCAAGAACGGCAAAGCGTGGCTGAGCGGTCGCCCCGCCTGGCACGCGACCGTTGTCCAGAACTCGGACATCGTTCCAGGCCAGATATTCTGGCCCTTCCGCGACCAGATCGAACAAAAGGTGCCGTACGCGACCACTACGCGGCGAATGGAGCTGTACCTCGACCATCCGTGGTTCATCGAGGCCGACGAGCATCTCGTCCGTTACAAGCAGGCACCCAACATCGGCGGCGCACAACCCTTGCGGCTTACCAGCGGGCACCTCAGATGGAGCATTCACTCGAACTGGGTAGCGTCCTACGAGATGCTGAAGCTGCACCGCGGTGAGCCCTTTGCTTTCATCAACGACACGGTCGCGAAGGAAAAGGGCATCGCGGATCATGATTATATCCGCGTATACAATGACTACGGCTCTTTCATAACCCGGGCGAAGCTCAGTTCCTGTACGCGGCCCGACCAGCTCGTGATCTACCACGCGTGGGAGCCCTATCAGTATCCAAATTGGATGCCGTACGATGGCTTGCTGCCGGGACCGCCTAAGGGCCTGCACTTCGCGGGCGGCTACCGCCATTACGAATACACCCTGTGGAACTGGTCTCCTTCGCAGTCGGACCGGCAGACCAACATTGACTTCGAAAAGGCGAATCTCCAAGCCTAGTCGCGGAGGCCGGAAAAATGGCAAACGGATCGGATAAGTCCCAGACTCCGCGTCCAAACGGGACCCCGTGCAGGAGCAGCGCCAATATTTCCAATGGGACAGTTGCAAGTGGGGGACTCATCGAGTGAACTGCTACCCCGGCAGTTGTCCCTTCCGGATCTACGTCAAGGACAACAAGGTAGTAAGGGAGGAAATCTCGTGCACCTATCCGGAGTTCGCCGACCCCGACTCGAAGGTGCCCGACTACAATCCGCGCGGATGCCAGAAGGGCTATCAACATTCGCGCGCGATGTACGGACCCGACAGAGTGTTGCACCCGATGAAGCGAGCGGGCGAGCGCGGCAGCGGAAAATGGGAAAAGATTTCCTGGGACCAGGCCTTCGAGGAGATCGGCGGGAAGATCGCTGATGTCATCCAGAAATACGGCCCCAAGGCGCTGATTGACGACCACTGCGCTAACGGCATCGGAGTGTTCCGCGGCGCTGCCGAGGGCTCGACTACCGGCATGACTTCGTTACTCGGTGGAGTGAGCCTCGATCTCGACTTCGTGACCGGCGACTTCAAGGTCGGCCAGTGGCTGACCTTTGGCGAGATGCATCATGCGCCTGGGATCGAGAACTGGTTCCTGCCGGACACCATCATCCTGATGTCCAACCCGGTGTACGCGAACATTCCCGACATGCACTACATCCTGGAAGCCCGCTATCGCGGCGCCAAGATAATCGCCGTCGCACCGGACAAGAATCCTTCATGCCAGTTCGCCGACATCTGGGTACCCATCGACTGGTCGGCGGATCCCGCGCTGTGGCTCGGGGTAGCAAAGATTCTGATCGACAAGGGATGGATCGACACGCACTTCGTCCAGGAACAGACCGATGCGCCAATCCTGGTTCGATCCGACGACCACCGGTTCCTGAGAGACTCCGACTTGCGCGAGGGCGGAGACCCTGAACAGTTCTATGCAATCGACACCGCGACCGGACAGCCCGTGCAGATGCCGAAGGGCACGCTTGAGATGGCCGCCGACTATGCCCTCGACACGCGCACCAGCGTGCGCCTGAAAGACGGGACCAGGATCGAGGTCCGAACCGTTTTCAACCTGCTCAAGGAGCGTCTTCTCGAGTACACGCCGGAGAAGGTCCACGAGATGTCGGGTGTTCATCCGGACACGCTCCACCAGATCGCCGAGCTCTGCCGGCCGCCCCGCAAGATTTTCGGCTATATCAACTTCATTGCCGGCAAGCTCTATCACGGCGATCTGCTCGAGCGCTCGTATTGCTACATCCTTGCGCTGACCGGCAGCGTCGGCAAACCGGGCACCGGCACGCAGGGCTGGTCGCCGGGAACGGAGATCTCGGCCTCGATGGCGGCTATCGCCGGGATGCCGAAGCAGGTGATCGAATCGGCGAACCCGATCGCCGCGTCCGCGACCTTGTCCCAGCTGATGATGGAGGATTACAAGACGCGCCTTAAGATGGATCCCACCATGCCGCCGGTCGAGGCCGCCAACGGCGCGACGCATGAAGGCCTGAAGGCGTCGGGCACGCTCACGCCCGGGGTTTTTCTCTGGTATCGCCACGCCGGATACAAGGACGTTTGGGACAAGCATCTGCATGATCCGTATACGACAAAGAAAATTAGCGACTACGCCGAAGACGCAGTCGCCAAGGGCTGGTGGGACGGATTCGACCAGAAGGTCATACCGCGCGCCATGTTCGTATCAGGATCGAATCCGCTGCGTCGTCATCGCGGCGGGATGAATACCTATATAAAGACCCTATGGCCGAAGCTCGAAACGATCGTCGTATTCGATCCGCGCTGGAGCACGACCGGTCTTTATGCAGACTATGTATTGCCGGCCGCCTCTTACTATGAGTACGCGGACGTAAAGTACTCGACCCCCGACACGCGGCTGCTATGCTTCACCGATCAGTCGGTGCAGCCGCTTGGCGAAAGCAGGTCGGATCGCCAGATTGCCCTCGGCGTGTTGAGCAGCATCGCGAAGCACCTGAAGGCCCGCGGCATCGAAAAGTACAAGGCGGGCGAAAACCGTGAAGTCATCGTCGATGACCTGTACTGGCGGGCGACCTACGGCGACCGCTATGGCGAGACCAACGCGGACGAAGAGCGCATGGTCGATGACTGCCTCCATGCCCTCGGCGAGATGGGATGGCTCACCAGCCTTGACGGTGAAGACCTTGGCCTCGACAACATGCGCAAGAACGGCAAAGCCTGGCTGAGCGGGCGCCCGCCCTGGCACGGTATCGTATGCCAGAGCTCGGATATGGTCCCGCGCCAGGTCCATGTGCCGATGAGAGACCAGGTGGAAATGAAGGTCCCGTACGCGACTACCACCCGGCGCATCGCGCTCTATATCGACCACCCGTACTTCGTCGAGGCGGACGAGGCTCTCGTCCGCTATAAGCGGCCTCCCGACATCGGCGGCCATCAGCCGCTGAGAATCACCGGCGGCCACGTCCGATGGAGCATCCACGCCAATTGGCATACCTCGCTGGAAATGATGAAGCTGCATCGCGGCGAACCATTCGCATTCATCAATAATACTGTGGCGCGCGAAAAGGGTATCCAGGACCATGACTTTATTCGCGTTTACAACGACTACGGGGAGTTCCTCGTTCGCGCAAAGCCGACTGCATGCGTGCGGCCGGATCAGTTGGTCATCTACCATGCCTGGGAGCCGTATCAGTATCCCAACGGCATGCCCGCGGACGGCCTGATGCCTGGCCCGCCCAAAGGGCTCCACTTTGCCGGTGGCTATCGGCATTTTGAGTACACGCTGTTTAGCTGGGCGCCGTCGCAGAGCGACAGGCAGACCAACATTGCGTACGAGAAGGCGAGCTTTCAGGCATAGTCATGTCCAAAGTCGGCGGTGCGTTGCCATCCTGGTATTGGCCTGCAGGCATCCCGCGTCGAGTTCCGGTAGCGCAGCAGCCGCTCGGCCGTCTGTTGCGGCAGCGATTCGCGACGATGAAAGACCGAATCGCGGTCGCGGACAAAAATGTCCGCATCACTTACGGCGAACTACTCGAGCAAGGCCTGAGTCTCGCCGGCGGTATCCAGGCCGCCGGCCTTACCGGCACCATCGCGATCTCCGATCCTGATCCGGTCCAGAGTTTGCGCCTGTGCCTTGCCGGTTTGTTCGCCGGGCGCCACGTTTTGCTCGCAGATCCCGCGGACTCGGCCGAGCAGCTCGCGGCCCGGCTGGCCGAAGGGAAGGCTTCAGCGCTCATCACCTCAGATGGCGCCGGGCCTCGGCAGGCCGCGGGCGTCAGAATGGTCGCGAGGAGCGAACTGCAAGGGACATTCAGCGAAGCGGGCACAGCGATACGCGCGACGGAGCCCGCGGTACTGCTCCCGAGCGGCCGCGGGCTGGTCGCGCATTCGCATTTCTCTCTGTCGGCGATGGCCGCCTCGATGGCGGCATTCATTCCTCGGCTGCGCGAGATCCCGTTTGTATGCACCGAACCTGCGATCGGCTCTTGGGAGATGCTGACAGGTATTTTGCTAGCCGCTTCACAGGGTAAGCCTGTTGTATTTGCCAGCCTCGAAGAGTTCGACACCGGCGAGTTGGCCGACCTCTACAATGACGCCTATATGATTATTCAACGAAGCCAGGCCGACGCACTGTTGGCGGAGGGTCGGACGCCGCCGATGGTTACTCGGTCTGCCCATGTCTTCGTGTCGACTGGATCTTTCGCCGCGCGATGGCGCCGACGGATGGAATGGCTATGTGGCCGGCCGATCTTTCCGCTCTGGGGACTGCCCGAGGTCGGCCCGCTGGTCGCGGCTCATCCGACATGGATTCCTCCTCATGGACACGGATTTCCGCTGGTCAATGTGTCTTTAATTCCGATCGATCCGGATAGCGGCAAGGTTTCCATCGTGCCGTGGGAGATGCTCGATCAGGCCGAGGTTGGCGTCGAGGCGCTATCCGCGATGGTCGGCTACGTCGAGCCGGCACGGAACGTCGGTGTCAAAACCGGCACCGCGGTGAGGACGCGTCAGGTCGCGACAATGGATCATGTTGGCGTGGTTGTCCTGCAGGGCGCCCCGTTCGACGGCTATGGAGCCGCCAGTGGCAACTGAGAATGCATATCTGTTGTTCGACGTTCCCGGCGGCCGTCTTGCCTTTGGCGACGGAGACCTCGACATCTGGGCGGAACATCTCACTTGGTGTTACCGGATGATGGGCATTGGAGACGGCGCAACGATCGCGGTTCAGGACTTCGGCAGCAGTCCCATATCGTTTCTCGGCTCGAGTCTGCTGATGCCGGGGCTTCAACGCGGAGTCGCCGAACGTATCGATGGCCGCTTCATTTGCCTCGACGCTTCCGCAGAGCGGGTGACGCTCACGCCCGCTCTGTTGGCGCAACTGGCCGTCGATGCGCTCGTGATCAGAGAAGACGTGATCGAGCTGCTTTCCGCGGAGCTGCACAAAAAGGGATTTGCAGAGCTCGCACAGCGCGCGATGAAAACAATTGTAGTGTTCGGTGACGAGCCGCCCGCCTTCAATCCGGCCCGCCTGCAGCCGTGGCGCCATCTTATGCACGTCGAAAGCGCTCTTCTGCTTGCACCCCAGTGCGTGAGGTGCGAGTGCTTCCACCTCCGCGAAGGGTTCTACGAAGTCGACGGACGCAGCATTCGGAACCTCCGGCTGACCGCGCCGGCCTACGACCTGTCGCGCGGTGAACTGTTCTCGCCTTCCCACTGTGCCGCGGGCAGCCGCGACTGGTGTATCGGGTGGTCGCCTCGCGGAAGGGGTGTCTGATCAGCCATGCGTGACACTACTTCGAGCTGCGCACGAAACGATCCCATTGAGACCCTTTCGGGTGCGCAATTGACTGCCTGGCAGACCGACCGTCTGCGCGAGGTCGCGAACCACGCTTACCGGGAGGTTCCATTCTACCGCGAACTGTGGGACAGGGCAGGCGTCGAACCGGGGCTGCTTCGTTCGATCGAAGATTTCGCGCGTTTTCCAACGATTTCAAAGCATGACCTCGTACAAGCGGGCAACCGTTGGACGAATCCGCATCAGGGTTCCGTCGCATTCAGTACGCGCGGCACTTCAGGAGCTCCGCTGCTCGTATGGCTGAGCGCGGAGGAAGAAGAAGCATACATACGGCCGACGATGCGCGGCTTTCGTTGGGCGGGATTCCGGTCCGGGATGACGGCGCTGTTGATGAGCCCGGTGTGGCACCGCCTGGCAGCCTGCGAGGCGCACGCGGTCGCGCGCTTGGGCGGACGCTGCGCGTTTTTCTGGGGAAGCATGGGCTCCGAGTACACCGATTCCTTCCTTCATACGCTGTCCTCTCAGCGACCGGAATTCATCACGACCACCGCGCCGTTCCTGCTCTCCCTGATTCGACGGAGCACTGGCGCCACGATTCGGCTGCACGAGCTTTTCAAAGAAGTACGCTCGGTCGTCGTCGTGGGTTTGCCGCTGACGCCGCGCATGCGCGAGTTCCTTCGCGACCGCCTCCAAGTCGAGGATGTCTTCGAACGCGGTGGAACGCAGGAAGGAGCTGCGACCGACGAATGCCAATGGCATACCGCTCCCCACGTGCACGAGGACGTCTGCTACCTCGAAGTCGTCGACGATGCCGGCATTCACCTCGCGCCCGGTTTGCGCGGACGTCTGATCGTCACCAAGCTCACCACTGCCGGGAGCATCTTCGTGCGCTACGACACAGGTGACATTGCCGCATTCGCGCCGGGCGAATGCGCGTGCGGTTGTGGTTTTCGCAGACTGAAGATTTACGGACGTCCCGAGAGCAGCGTGTTCGTCGGCGACCGGCAAATCACCGCGTACGACGTCCGGATGTGCATCGAGGAAGACCCCGCTCTGGTGGGGCGCAACGTGTTGCTGATCCGCGACGCGGACGCGCGGTCCGGCGTCCTGACGGTCGCCGTCGAAGGTGATGCGCACGACCCGGCGAAACTGCAAGCGCGCCTGCGCGAGCGACTCGAGGTCGCCACCGCCCACATCGTCTGGCTCGGCGACCTCAGGGTCAACTGGGGTTTCCGCCAGGTACTCGACGCTCGCGAGGTACAGCTCCCCAGGAGCTGATGGAGGCGCCGATGAAACTGATGCTCCCGACCAATTGGGATCCCGAACTCATCGCGCAAATTGCGCCGTTCAAGCCCGATTACATTTACGGAAGCCTGCCGAGTGAGGCTACGCTTCGCTCGTCACTGATGCTGTCCGACGCGAGCGAAGATGATATAGCGCTTCATGTTTCACAAGCCTCGCAGCACGGCATTCGTCTCGTCTACGTCATGAATGCCACCTGTCTGGGAAACAAGGAATACTCGGAAGAAGGCCGTGGTCAGCTGTTGCAGCGTCTCCAGTGGCTTTTCGATATCGGGGCGGCGGCGGTGGTCACGGCGAATCCGTTCGTGATGGAGCTGGTGCGCGAGAATTTTCCTGCTCTCGAGCTGCACATTTCGGTGCTCGCATCGGTCAATGACGCCCGCAAGGCGAAATTCTTCGACGACTTGGGCGCCGCCGTGATTCATCTCGATCCCCAGGTAAATCGCGACTTCCGCCGACTCGAGGCCATACGCAAGGCGGTCGGGTGCCGTCTCTCGCTGGTGGTCAACGAGGGGTGCCTGCTGAGCTGTCCGATCCGCCAGTATCACTCCAATATGATTTCCCATTCGGGGGAAAGCATCACCAGCCGATACTACGTGGACTACTGCTACTACCGCTGCTCGCTTCTCAAGCTAAACGACGCCGCCGAGTATCTTCGCTCACCATGGGTCAGACCCGAGGATCTGGCCATCTACGAAAAGTTGGGAATCGACCTGTTCAAGATTGCCGGCCGTGAAAAGATGGAAGAGGGACCAAGTTCGCACACCGATTGGATCGCCATGGTCGCCAATGCGTACTACTCCAGGCACTGCGAGGACGTCGCCCGCCTCCTCGTCGGCATTCAGCCGCCTCACAAGCTCTTCGGCGAGGCGCCTGAGCCGTTGGACGTCCGAATCGACAGTGCGGAGCTGGATGGGTTCCTGCGCTTCTTCCAGGACGACCATTGTTTGCTCGATTGCAACCAGTGTGACTACTGCGGGCAGTGGGCACGGCACGCCGTCCACGTGAGCGGCAGGCCAACGGAATGCGCGCAGGCGCTCGCAGACGACTTGCAGACCATTCGAATCGGAAGTTATCGGAGTGGCAGGTGAAGTCTCTCGATCTGCAGATCCTGGTTGCGATTCATCTTCTTTTTGCGGCCGTGTTTGTCGGCTCCAATGTGTTTCTGGATTTCCTTTTGACTCCGCGTCTCGATCTGATTCCGCCCGGCCAGGCGGCGCGGCTCGGCGACAAGCTCGGGACCGACTTCGCCATCTTGAACTGGATCGCCCTGCTGGGATCCCCGGTGAGCGGACTCTCGCTGCTGTGGCGATTAGGCGATTTGTCGTCGTTGCTCGACCCGAAGTTCTTCGTCAGCGGTTACGGCGCCGCCCTGCTGTCGATGATGACGATCTGGCTTACCTTGATAATAACCGCTGCAATCCTGACCTTCTATTTGCGCCCGCGCGTCGTGGTGAAACTTCCCTACGACGCCACGCGTCAGCAGGTGGAGGGCTCTCGTACCGACGCAATGCGCTACGCGAACTGGATGCGGCGTTTCGCGCGCTACAACGTAGTGTCGTCGATGGTCGCGATAGTCATTGGCGGTTTTCTGCGCTTCGGAGGTTATCCTTTCTGAGATGGCGACAGCGAGCCCAGGAGCCGCCGCTCGCTTGATCGGCGCGCCGTTCGCGCGGCGCCTTGGATAGACGATCCATGCGATCAGATAACGAAAGCGCAACCGTCCGAACTCAGGCGCCACACCTACGCGACCGATTCGGGCGCACCATGAGGAAACTGCGCATCTCACTGACTGATCGCTGCAATTTCCGTTGCGTCTACTGCATGCCGGAGTGTCCGGTCTGGGGTCCGAGGAAAGTAATCCTCAGCCTCGAAGAACTCCATCATCTGGCTGCCGTTTTCGTAGGTCGCTTCGGAGTCGAGCAGATACGCCTGACCGGTGGTGAGCCGCTGCTTCGCCGCGGTGCGCCACGATTCGTGTCCATGCTCCACAACCTCCGAGCCGCCGGTCTTCGGCGCGTCTCGCTCTCGACAAACGGCGCCCTGCTGGCACGGTACGCGCGGGAACTCGCGGATTCAGGCCTCGACGACGCCAACGTCAGCCTCGACTCGCTGTCTCCCGACCGATTTCACCAAATCACGGGCGGCGGCAACCTGCGCGAGGTTCTGCGCGGGATCGAGAGTGCGCGTGAGGCCGGACTACCGGTGAAACTCAACGCCGTGGTGATGCGCGGGACCAATGACACCGACATTCCAGCGCTCGCTACCTGGGCATATCGCGCCAACATCCCTCTGCGCTTTATCGAGTTCATGCCGCTCGACAGTCGCGATCTTTGGAGTCCCGATAAGGTCTTCACCGAGCGCGAGATCGTCGCGCGCTTGGCGCGGGATTTCGAGGTCAAGCCGCTTGCGCGCACCAACGAAACCGAACCGGCGAGCTACTATCTCTTGAACGGACACTTCCGCCTCGGTGTAATTTCAACAATCTCCAATCCGTTCTGCGCGCGATGCGATCGCATCCGGCTCACGGCGGATGGAAGGCTGTTCGCTTGCTTGTTCTCGCCTGTAGGGGTCGACCTCAAGAGCGCGCTGCGCCCCACAATCAATTCAGATTTGCTTGAATCGCGGATCGAAGCGGCGATCCGGAATAAATCCCCCGGCTTCGTCGAATGTTCCGCGTCAATGGATCGCGGGAATATACGAATGCACGTGCTCGGGGGCTGAATGCAGTGCGGAGCGGCTACCCTATGAACAGAAAAAGCAGACCGGATGACGCACGGCACACGCTCGTTCGACTGAATGCGATCGCGCTGGTGGCTCTCTTGACCCAACTCGCCGCGCCGCACTCTGCCGCGGCCCAGGTGCGGCCCGGAGACATCATCACTGACCGCAACGCGTACAAAGCAAAGGAACTGGTGTCGCCCGGAGTTTATCTCAGGATTACCCGCGGGATGAGCATGCAGATCGTGCCAACCGAACGCATCGAATGGCCGACGCCATATCGCGAGGCTACCGAGAAATATTCCTCGCAGGTCCGGCTTTCCAATGAACATAGGAGCCTGGTGGGATACGTAGCGGGCTTGCCCTTCCCGTTCATCGATCCGAACGATCCCGATGCCGGAACCAAAATCATGTGGAACAACACCTTCCGGGCGGCTTCCACCGATGATTACGACGCGCGCGATTTCTCCTGCATCAGCGAGTACGAGGGGTTGAATCGGCCGTACAGTCCGATCGATTACTACGAGATGGGCCATCTGGCCAGTTACAACCTCGTCGGCCGAACCGAGGTCGAGCCGATACCCACCGACCCCGATTTCCTGACCAGCGGGCGGCTTTTGCTGATCGGCTTCTATCCATTCCTGGCGCCGCAAGAGGACCGTGGCCGTGGCACCGTCCGCTATCGATATGCCGATCCGCTCAAGGGTGACGACACCTGGAGCTGGAACCCCGGGAATCGGCGAATCAGGAGGCTTAGCGAGACGTTCTTTTCATCCACGCCCGGTGCGATTACGTGGTCAAACGACAATTTTCAGGGGTTCGCCGCCAAGAACGAAAACTACAACTGGCGCTTCCTGGGCGAGAAATCCATGCTTGCTTCCGTAGCCGCCGCTCACGTGCCCGAAGTCACTTGCCCGACCGACGGCGGCGCCAGCGCATGTCCCGAGCGCTGGGAAATGCGCCGGATGTACATCGTCGAGGGTCTCCCCCGGCGCGACCGCGTTCCTGAAGAGTTGTTCGGACGCCACGTCATGTACCTGGATGCCGAGGCGGAATACATAATGTACCAGGATTTCTACAACCGGGCCGGCGAACTCTGGAAAAACTACGTAACCTGGATGGCGTATCGCGATCGCGCCGTACCAGACGCGCGTGTCGCGATTTACCCATTCAAACGCCTGTTCCAGGTCGGCGCGAGCATCGATGATCTAAACGCCGGATTCGCCACGATGTGTTACCTCCCCGCACAGGACACCACCGAGCGCGAGTCCTGGTACATCAACATGGGTGCGGTGGACAAGAGTTTCTTCACCGTCAAGGCCCTCACTGAGGCTGCGCCGTAATCTGCGCGAGGGGGGCCCGATGTTCAGGCGCTTCGACTTCGAAAAGGACCTGTACCAGACGCTCGAGTTTGTGCCACTGTCGGTACGACGCAAACTGGACTTGGCCGGTGTGAAGCTCCATTTGAACCAATGGCAGGCGCTCTCGCGGGTCGAACGCTTGGTGATCTGCCACTTCCCGGTCGGATCCCCGGAGGAACGCGACGTTCTGGCGGCCTTTCTGCGCGACGCGGTGAAGACACGCGCTGGAACCGAGCTCGCGACCATGAAGCCCGAATCGCACGACGCTGCGCCCGATGCCGGCCAAGTGCCGCCCGATGTTGCGCGGCTAATCGCCGAGCTTAGGCTGCCGGAGAAGCGTTGGTCGCTTCTCGATCCCGATGAACGCTTCGCGCTGGCAAAGCTGGCGCGCGGCGGAGCCGATAAGTTTATGAGCGCATGGTCCGAGTTCGCGGACAAGCGGCGACCATAGATATTTCTGCTGGCGCGCAAGGATAAACAGGAGAACCTACGATGATTCAATCAACTCACGAAGACGCTTCCTTCAAGCTGCTCGATCGCGCGATTGCTGGACATCGGCTCAGCGCCGGCGAGATACGCCGACTCTACGAGTTGCCTACAAACGATCTGGCAGCGGCGGCTCACGACTTACGCCTGCGTCGTAGCAACCCGGAGCTGGCGACCTACTCCATCGGCGGGAATATCGATTACACGAACATCTGCGTCGTCGCGTGCAGATTTTGCGCCTTCTATCGTGCCAGGCACCAGGAGGATGCCTTCACACTCACGCTCGATCAAATCGCGGATCAGATGGACGAGCTCAGGCGGATCGGGGGTCGCGATGTTCTGCTTCAGGGCGGCATCAATCCCGACTTGTCATTTCAGTGGTATTTGGATCTGCTGCGGTTTCTCAAATCGCGCTACCCGGAAATCCACATCGATGCATTCAGCCCCGAGGAGATTCTCGGTCTGGAGAAGCTGACCGGCCGCGATGCGTGGGATATTCTCTGCGAGCTGAAGGATGCCGGACTGGATGGCATGCCCGGCGCCGCGGCCGAGATCCTGGTTGACGAAGTGCGCGAACGCACCGCGCCGACGCGGATGAAGACCCAAGACTGGTTCCGAATCATCGACTCGGCCATGAAGGCCGGACTCCACAACCCGTGGGTAGGGATGGTCATCGGATTCGGCGAGACGCTGGAGCAACGCGTTCAGCATCTGATCGCGCTGCGTGATCAACAGGATCGCGGATTGGAGCGTTACGGTTGCGGCTTTTCGGCGTACAAGATATGGCCCGCACGCCTCGAGCATACTCGCCTAAACGGGACCACTCCTCCTGCCAATAATGATGCGGTCGTGAATGAGTACTTGCGTGACGTGGCGGTCGCGCGACTTGCGCTCGACAACATCGAAAATCACCGCGCGGTCTGGCGCACGATGGGCTTCGAGGTCGCGAGCCGGGCGCTGCGGTCAGGAGCAAACGATCTCTGCGGCACCGGGTCGATCAACGCCATTAACGCTTGCATCACGGCGGCTGGCAAGGATTTGCCCGACCCAACCGAAGCGCTGCTCCGTGACGTGGTGAAATGCATCGAAGACGCCGGCTTCACTGCTGCGCTGCGCGATCCTTATTACAATATCCTTGCGCACCACGAATCGGCGAAGTTGGAATTGCCCGAATCAGCGGTGGCCCCGGGAAAGTAGTAAAGCTGTTCGACTTGACTGCTAAATCATTGCCTCTGCGAGTCCGCTTGCGGAGTAAGGCTGCGACCGGCGTTCTCGGCTGATCAATTGCCTATGGCACTTTCCGGAGCACTCCACCATCCTCCGCCCAGTGCGACGAAAAGCGCGGCGGTATCCTGCAGACGTTGTCCCATCGCCTGGATATAGCCAAGTTCCGCCTGCTGATATTGATAGTCAGCGATTAGGACTTGCAGGTAGTTGACTGTACCAGCCTGGTAGTTTGCTTGTATAAGGTGCAAAGCCTCGTCTCGATGTTGCGACAGCCTGCGATTGCGCACTGAGAGTCTGGGCGTCATGCTGCAACGCATCCAGTGCGTCCGCAACCTGGGCAAGTGCTGCAAGAACGGTCTGCCGATAGTTTGCCAGAGACTGCTGATAGGCATCGATCGCCGCCTTTCGCTGGTACCACAGGGTAGGTCCCTGGATCACGGGCGTAGCAAGGCTCGCGCCCAGGGTCCAAAACGCAGCGCTACTCGCGAATAGAGTGGCTAGCGTCGCGCTGTTCAAACCGTAGCTGGCGTTCAGTGAGAAACTCGGGAACATAGCCGCAGTTGCTACCCCGATCTGGGCGCTGGCGCTATGTAGCTGCGCTTCGGCCACCAGGATATCGGGACGTTGACGGACCAGATCGGAAGGCAGGCTCACCGGCAGGTCGTTAGGAAGCGTGAGATCCGGAAAACGCGACTTGTGGCGGTGACCAGTCCGCAGATGCCTGGCCAGCCAACGTCGCGAGCAGGTGCCTGGTGTGGGCCAGTTGCTGCCGAAGAGGCGGCAGTGTCGCCTCTGTTGTGGCCAGTTGACTTTGGATACTTAGTAAATTTGAGTAGGGAACGGTGCCCGCGCGAGCCTGCGCAACCGTGATCCTGGTCTGCTCCTCCAGGAACCCGACCATCTGTTCGGTTGCCTCGATTTCAGCTTGGTACGCTGCCTCCGCCACCATTGCGTTGACAATGTTCCCCGACAACGTGAGATAGGTTCCCTGAGCATTATAGTATTGAACGTTGACTTGCGCGCTCAGACTCTCCACTGTGCGCCGCTCGCCGCCGAATACGTCGAGCACATAACTGGCTGTCGTCGAGAGGGTATAAAGATTAAAGATGCTGGGCGTGGTGACCTCGCCGAAGCGAATCGGTGAGAATTGCTGGCGCGTGGGTTGGAAGCTGGCACTGAGTTGCGGGTAGAAGATCCCATAGCCGGCACGAAGGTTATCCTCACTTTGTCTCAGGCTTGCCTGGGCGGCTTGCAGCGTCGGATTGTAAACGAAAGACTGCGTGACCACCGCGTCCAGCTTGGGGCAGCTAAATAGTCGCCACCAATCTGCGGCGATCTTCGCGCTCTGTTCGAAATGCTGCGCGCCACCCTCCGCAACAATCGTTCCCGCAGGCTTTTCCTCGTATGTGTAGCGCTGAGTTACCGGTGCTGTGGGACGGACAAAGTCCGGTCCCACAGCGCACGCAGTAAGATAACACGAAAGAAAGACGCAGAGCCCTTTCAGTAAGCGATCGGACGCCAGGCGGGATTGAGCACCTGCGTGGCTATTTCTCGGCAACGTAAACATCTACTAACTGACCCGGATACACTGGGAGATTACTGGGCTTCGCGAACCGAAAGATGACCGGTAATACTCGAACGTCGACCCTTTCGAGTCGCTCGTCGGACAATTCGATTTTTGGAGAGACGTAAGGCTGTATTCTTACATATTCAAGTGG
Organism: Binataceae bacterium (SeqCode); assembly: GCA_963803045.1. Lineage (GTDB taxonomy): Bacteria > Desulfobacterota > Binatia > Binatales > Binataceae > Binatus. The sequence continues at coordinate 100,387 of CAWDLC010000041.1, forward strand.
AACGCTGATATCCGTGCCCCGAATGAACATTCGCGCTCGCATCTGAGGTCCTGGGGCCAGCCTGTGTATGAGTATTTCGTCGATGTAACATCGGACGCTGACATACTCTTCTGAGGCTCCCATCACGATGACGGGATCGAAGCCCTGCGTGTACGTGTCATAGGTACCCTGCGTGCCGACGTAGCTGCCGACGGCGGCCTGAATCGCAAGGATTGTGCCGTCGGCCGGCGCCGTGAGGGTGTACCAAGTGAGCAGGGCTTTGGATGAGAGGTAGGCCTTTTCATCGGCCTCATAGGTCTTTTCCTGATTTCTGATGTCGTAGATCCAGGCGCCTGCCTTGGTGAGTTCGTAATTCCTTTGCACCACCTTGAGGTTGCCCGTGGCGACCTTGACGGCGTTTATTGCGTCGTCGAGCGTGTACTTGCTTACGGATTTGGGATCCAGCTGATAAGACGCCTCCTGCTTTTGGAGTTCGTCCTGCGCGTTTTTTAATTGCGCCTGGGCGTAGATCACCTGAGCCTTGGAGACTTCGAAGACTTCTTTGCGAGGTTCGGCCCGCAGTTCCTCGAGCATGGCGTGCGCGGCTTCGGCTTGCGACCGCAGTTGCTCGGCGGTGGCTCTCTGAGTCGAGTCATCCAAGCGAAGCAGGACTGTTCCTTTGCGGACCCATTGAGCCTCGTGGACCGCAATCTCGACGATGGTCCCGGCCACGTTGGGATAGATGTTGATGTTCTCGCCGTTGTTCTGGTAACTCTCGACGATGCCTTGCGCGTAGATACCTTTTGTATATGGGTTTGCCGCTGGACTAAACGCCGGGGGTTGTGGCACAACATGGATCCCATAGAGCCAGGCTGCGATCAAGCCGACCGTTAGTCCGAGAAAGGCGAGCAGTAGCTCTATCCTGGGCCTCATATGGTCTGCCCCTGCAGGAAGCCGGTTATGCGTCCGTCCTCCATCTCCATGATCCGGTTGCTGTACTCAAAGATTCTGCTGTCGTGCGTGACCATGATAATGCAGCGCTTCGCAGTCAAGATTTCCGCCTTAACGAAGGACACGATCTTACGCCCGGTCTCGCCATCAAGCGAGGCGGTGGGCTCGTCGAATACAAGGATCGCGGGTTGATGAACGATGGCGCGCGCGATTGCAACGCGCTGCTGTTCGCCGCCACTGAGCTTGGTCGGCGGAAGTTGCGCCTTGTCGGCCAGGTCGACGATCTTCAGACATTGAGCAGCGGCGCTAAGCGCCTCGCCCCAGTTTCGTTTCTGCAGAATGAGGGGAATCGCTACGTTCTCGGCGGTCGTAAGGCGGGGGAAGAGATGATAGTCCTGAAACACGAAGCCGATGGTGTTCAGCCGAAAATCCGCAATCTCGTCGTCCGACTGGCTCCACAGATCCCGGCCGTCGATTGCGACCGAACCAGAGTTCGGCCGGAGAATTCCGGAGATCATGCTGAGCAGAGTGGTCTTGCCGCTGCCCGAAGGCCCCACTATGTAAAGCATCTCGCCCCAGTTCGCCTCGAAGCTCACTTCTTTTACCGCGTAGGTTCTAGCTTCGCCTACGCCGAACCATTTGGTGAGCTTGTCGGCCACGATTGCCGCCTTCGGCATTTCAACCTCGGAAGATCTCAAACGGTTCGATTTTCAGCACACGGCGTACTCCCGCGTAGCCGGAGACGCTTGCGATTATTAGGACCATCAGGAAAGCCAGACCGAGGTTGGTGTACGTGACGCGGGACGAGTATTCCGGGAGTCTCAGCTTCGCCGCAGTTATAAGAAGTGTCGACAGACCGATCCCGAGACCGTAGCCGACGACCGCGGTAAACCCCGCCTGGAAAAGGATCACATAGACCAACTCGCGCCCCTTCGCTCCCATGGCTTTGAGCGCACCGAAGTGTTCAAGGTTTTCGATGATGAAGGTATAGAAGGTCTGACCGCAGATCGAGAGCCCTACCAGGAAGCTGATTACCGTCATCAGCAGCGTATTGGTGCCGATGCTAGTCTTGTATTCAAGGTAACTCGAAATCGCATTCTGGTACTCGTGGTTTGTCAGCGCTAGGTAGCCTAGCCGCGCAACCTGTTGTTTGATGTAGGGGATATCGGAGTCGGCCTTTGGCTGTACCAGAACGTATGAGATGGTAAACCGCATCGACGGAATGTACTAATCGCCCTGTAGTAGGTGGTATAGAGCGTGGGGGTGCCGAACAGGGCCCCGGTCGGGACCGTGGCGATGCCAACGATGACGCCGCGATAGTCATTCAGTTCAAATTCTGTTCCGAGCTTCGGATTTTCAAGCTTGGGATACTCCTCGTCCTTGACCACGATGAAGCCGTTCTCCGCAAAGATGTCATCGATGTCCCCCTCCAGCAGTTTCGGCCTGCCAACTAAACTGCTGTCGTCAAGCCCGATCACAGTGACCGGCTGGTAGGTGCCGTCGCGCAGCCTCACCAGCGCCGTACCGGAGTAAAGAGGAACCGCGTATCTGACACCATTGATGCTGCGCACCGCATCCAGGACGTAATCCGGCATCGGAACGTTGCTAAGAATGCTATTTGTGGCCGCAGGGTCCATGACCCAGATGCCGGCGCCGATGTTAATGACCGTAGCGGACGCCTTGGTCAGAATGCCTGCGAAGGATGAAGTCATCTGGACGATCAGGAATACCGAGAACGTGGTTCCAACCAACAGGGCGGTATATTTGCCTTTGTCGTTGACCAAAAGCTTGTAGGCCAGGATCAGAATTTGCTTCATGGGTGATTCCTTCCCGCTGGATAGTACGCCCGCAAGACGTGCCCTCGTGGATGCAAGGTGTTAAGAACAGGTTCACTCGCCCATCCTCGGATAAAGACGCGCCGCGATCGCAGCTAGGCGGGTAAAGGTCGTGATCAGAACCAGAAAAGCGAGCCCGATCCTGCTCGAGTCATGGACCACAACCCGGATGAGTTTTCTAACACCCTTGGACTAGCAATTCTCGATGCTGGTACCGATCGCTTCGCCCAATCATCTTAACAGATTACGTGCTCTCACAAAACGATTCGGCCGGCGGGGCAGGTGACAGCCCTATGGAAACAGCACTGTCGAGAATCCTTGAGGCTGTTCCAGCCCGCCCAGGTGGCGATGGCCGATTTTAACCGTTGTGGCTGGTCAAGGGCCGCCCCGAGTGCGTGCTGCGGCGCGGCCGTTTGGGCGGCGCAAGCCAGAAGATCGCCGCTACCAGGATTGTGAAGGCGGCGTAAAGCGCGGTGAACATCCACGGCGGTGCGTTGTAGAAGATCAGGCGGTGCGTCCAGTAGCCGACGAAGTCGCCTGGGTAGCGCGTCTGTCCTGCTCTTGCACGCAACGAGTCCTCGAGCGTGGTCAACGGACACATCACACCCAAGATCGCTTCGAGGCAAACCAATGCGATCGCCACAAGGTGCCAGAGGCGAAAACAGAATCCCCTCACCCATTCCCACTCAAGCACAACACCAATGAGGATTGCGGCTAGGCCGAAGACGACAAACACGATATAAGCCGCATGGATCATCACAACCGCGTCGGCGAGCACGTGCCATCTCACCATGATTTCATCATCGCACCGCAGGGAGCGTTGGCGAAGGGTGACGAGTTAGGTCAGCCTCGTCGATGCGGGCCAAGGCCATATCGCGCCTCGACGTCCGCCAATCCCTCGGCTACCTGATCAGTCTCCGAAAAGTGACCAAGTAGGCGGTTGTGTGAATTCCCGCTCGTCGAGCGGCTCCACGCGAACGGAACTGTCTTCAGCGAGGAACCATCGCGCCGCCGATCGATGTCATCGCACTGGAAGGAATCATGAGCGCCCTTCATTACGCCCGGCGGCCAGAGAGGGGTCCCGCCGGGCGCGGTCGAGCTACCATCCGAAGGAAACCGAACCGGTGTATTGGCTGTAGCCCTGGCCGTTTCCATATTGGTTGAAGCGCCACTCCCCTCCCACGAATGACTTGTCGAGCAGCCCCTGGATCGACGCGACCTTGAGCGCGGACAAGCCCAGTTCGAAGCCCAACCCCCACACGCCACCGCCCTGAACGTCGGCGTCATAATGGCGATAGCCCGCTCCCGGGTTGCTCTTTCCCGCCACAATCGGCGTGCTCATCAGATTGATGTACATCGCCGGGCCAGCGAGCGCGTATGGCTTGAACGCGGCCAACGACTCCATTCCCCAAAGCGCGGGGTCCAGATGGTATTGCACGGTCGGCTGCAGCGAGAGCGTGTACATCCAGGTCTTAAACGCGGGGTACCCGAGCTGGCTGACCAGATTTGCAGTCGTGTACTTACTGTTACCCTGCGTCCATCCCACCAGCATCTCGCCCGACAGGAATCCGCCGGGGATGCCGTCCTCATGCGACAACAAGCGATGGTTGAGGAACGCAGCGTAGTAGAAGCCTCCCGGCATTCCGTACGGCGATTCGGACCATCCCGTGCGGAAACCGACCTCGAGCGGCACCGAGCGCTGCTTCTTCGCAACATCACTCAGCTCTTGCTGCATCTGTGGCACTTGCTGCTGAAGCGTTGCGACGGGTTGTGCCGTCGCTTGCATCTGATGCATCAATGTGTCGATTTCCTGCTTCTGGGTATTTAGTTGTTCCTGGATTGCGCGATTCTGGCTTTCCAGCGTTCGATTCTGCTCTAGGAGTTGGTTGATTTTCAGCTCTAATTCCCGCTGCGACACTCGCACGGCTTTCGCCCTGCCCGCGGGGTCCTCGCCGGCCGCTATCGTCGGTCGCGCGGCAGCCAACGAGATCGTAAGTCCGATAGCCAACAGAGTCAGCTTGTTCATTCTGCGCATTTTTTCCTCCTCTTCGCAGCCCAGTCCTGAATCCGACGCATCGCGCGTGCCAGATCAAACTAGCGTCACACTAGCGTCACAGAAACTTCAAAAAGCCTTGAATTGTTGCAAATGCCGTCGATTGCAACGAATTTCGCCACGAATGTTTTGGTGCACTTCGATACATTTCTGAATTCTTGCCGGTGCCGACGGAGACAGCTGGTTACCGATGGCGACCCAATCGGAACAACGCTAATCGAGTCAGGAACGCCGTCATCGCGTGTTCCAGTAGCGCCGCGGCCGCTTCACTCCGGACCAGGTTTTTGGTAGCCACAATCGGGCGGCACTATGGCAGCCAGTCGCAAGATGTTAGGCTTTCCAACGTGCTGGGAGTCCTCAGCATCAAGTAGCCGCGCACCTGGTCACATCATGTCATTCAACGAATACGCCTCTTTCGACGGCCTGGCCTTGGGCCGCATGGTGCGCGAGCGCAAGATCACTCCGGCTGAGCTGATGGACGCGGCTATTGCGCGCGCGGAAAAACACAATGCGAAGCTCAACGCGATCGTTTTCAAGGATTACGATCGCGCGCGCGCCGCGGCGCGCTCGCACAAGGCCGGTGCTGTCCCGTTCGCGGGCGTGCCGCTGCTGCTCAAGGACATTATGGGCGACTGCGCGGGGATGCCGACGCGCTCGGCGTGCGCGTTCGTTCCGGCCACGCCGATGCCGGCGGATTCGGAGGTGGTGGCCCGCTACAAGCGCGCGGGCTTCCTCCCGTTCGCCAAGACCAACGCGCCCGAATTAGGAATTCCCCCGGTAACCGAGCCGCGTCTTTACGGGCCGGCGCACAACCCGTGGAACCTCGAGCGCACGCCGGGCGGATCCAGCGGCGGTTCAGCCGCGGCGGTCGCGGCAGGGATCGTGCCGGTCGCTCACGGCAACGACGGCGGCGGCTCGATTCGAATCCCCGCGGCGTGCTGCGGATTGGTCGGGCTCAAGCCGACGCGTGGACGTATCTCGCTCGCGCCGAATCTTGGCGACATTCTTGGCGGCTTTGTGGTCGAGCATGTGTTGAGCAGAACCGTCCGCGACAGCGCGGCCGCGCTCGACGCGACTGCGGGTCCGATGCCTGGCGATCCATACTTTCCACCGCCGCCTATCCGCCCCTATCTGCAGGAAGTGTCGACGCCGCCCAAGCGGCTTCGAATCGCGTTCTCGACGGAGAATCCTCTGGGCGGCATCATTCATCCCGACTGCATCGCGGCGACACAGCGAGCGGCGAAGCTGTGCTCGGAACTCGGACACGAGGTCGAAGAGGCGGCGGCGCAAATCAATTACCAGATGCTCGCGCAGCTCTTCGAAACCGTCTACTCGGCGGGAGTGGCCCTCTCCATCGAGGCGACGCGTCTGCTGACCGGCGCCGAGCCGGCGCCGGACAAGTTCGAGACCTTCACGTGGAACATGTACCAGCGCGGGAGGCAGGTATCGGCGCCACAATATATGATTGCGCAGGCGCTGCTCCAACAGGCCGCGCGTCAGTTTGCGGCGTTCTTCGAATCACATGATCTGTTGCTGACGCCCACCTTAGGTCAGCCGCCGCTTAGGATCGGCACTATCGACTTCATGAGTCCGGCCACGAAGCTGCTCGACGAAAAGATAACGGACTTTGCGATTCCGTGCCCCGTCTACAACATCACCGGGCAACCGGCGATCTCGTTGCCGCTCTATTGGAATCGCGAGGGCTTGCCAATCGGAGTGATGTTCGGTGGGCGCTACGGCGACGAAGCGACGCTGATCCAGCTCGCGGGCCAGCTCGAACAGGCGCAACCGTGGATCGGTCGTAAGCCGCCGGTTTGGGATTGAATGTTCAGGTGCGCGCGGGACCGCGGAACACGGGCGCGGCTCTCGGAGGACTAACGATGAATCTGGAACACGAATTCACTTACGTCGCGACACTCAAGCCGCCGGTGCAAATCGGCGCGGGTCCGTTCGGAACGCGGAACTTTTTCGAAGTCACGGGCGGGACGGTCGAAGGCAAACGGCTGAAAGGTAAAGTTCTAACCGGAGGCGGCGACTGGGCGCTGATCGGACCGGATGGATACATACGCCTCGACGTGCGCGCCCAGTTCCTCACCGACGACGGCGCCTCTCTGTATGTGCACTACACCGGACTGCTCCAGATGAACCAGAAGGTCGCTGACGCGCTCGCGAAAGGTGCGAGTACCGATTACGGCGACCAGTATTTCCGCACTACGCCTCGGTTCGAGACCGGCGACCCGCGTTATGCGTGGCTCAACCAGAGCATCTTCGTCGCCGAGGGGCGGGTCGGCCCCGGCCGCGTCGAGTACAAGGTGTACCGCGTGGCCTGACTCCGGATGTCCTCAATTAGTGTCGAAATCAGGAGCGGCGCGCCGAACTTTGACTCGCATGGTCGGCGCGCGGCTGCAACTCCACAGTTAGGTTAGCCCCGCATCGAGGTAGGAAACATCTGACGCGTTTGGAGCCACAAGCCGAATTCGGAACCAGTGCGGATCGTCGCGCCGAGATGATGCGCGCATCGCGAAAGATTCATCGAGCGATTCTTGGCGCCACTGCATCCGTGCTTTTGTTTGGCGTGCCCAAGCCGGTTGCGGGTGCGGCGATGACGGCCCCCTGTTCCGCCTCCGAATCGAGCGGCGAATATTGCGTGGGCGCATCCAAGCGCGAAATCACGCCGGCCTCGCCGGTCTATCTCGGGGGTTACGGCTTCGGTCCCGTCAGGCGATCGACCGCGGTGAGCCGCCCCATCTACGCGCGTGCAATCGCGATCTCGCGCGGTGAACAGACCGCGGTCTTCTGCGCGATCGACACGCAAGGGCATTTCCTCGCCTACCAGGGGGACGACGCGCCGTATGGCTCCGCGGACATCCGCCGGCGCGTATCGAAAGACGCCGGCATTCCCGAACGCGCCATAATCATTGCCAGCGTGCACGATCATTCCGGACCCGACGACATCGGGGTATGGGGCGGCGTACCACCGGAATACTTGAACCTGGTTGCCGACCGGACCGTCGCCGCAATCGAATCTGCACTGCGCGACGAACGGCCCTCATCGCTGTACTCCGGCGAAATCGATACCGCGCCGTCCCATCTCCTGAGAAGCATCCTGGCCGGGTATCCGCTCGACACCAAGCTGCGCGTGCTGTTCGCAAAGGGTTCCGACGGCGCGCCGTTCGCGACGCTGATCAATTTCAGCGCGCATGTCACCGCGCTTGGCAAGGACAATACGCTGATCTCGCCTGATTGGCCTGCCGCGGCCGTGGGAGCCGTCGAGAAGGCCCATCCCAATTCGACGGCGCTCGTGATGGTCGCCTCGGTCGGGCGCACCCAGCCCGATCTGAAGGCGATCGGAGCGCGCGGGCCATTGGCAGCCGAAAGCTACGGCGCAGCTGTTGCCAAGCTCACACGCGTAGCCGAGGCACTCGCGGTGAAAATCGACGGCCCGATCGCGACCACCGAAACCATCCTCGAAGAGCCGGTCGAGAATCCTGTGCTGGCGAGCCTGATGACCAACGGAAGGGCCGGTGTCGACCGCGTGATGCGCTCGGACCGCGAGCCCTATATGGCGAACGACAAAAGCAAAATATCCACGATTGTAGGTGCGGTGCGAATCGGCACGCTCTTCTTCGCCGCGGTGCCGGGCGAGTCTTTTCCCGAAACGCAAATCACGATGGAAGCGCGCGTGGCCGCGCAAGGGCATTACCTGTTCTCGCTTGCCGAGGATCAGCTCGGCTACGATCCGCCACCTTACGAAATGGGCATGGTTGAGTTCGTAAGCCCGCTCGACGAGGGACTGTTCATCATCAATTCTCATTTCGGCGTTGACGTTACACGCGCGCTGCTTGCCCAAGCGCGCGAACTCGGCTTCCCTGTCTCCGACACAAGCTATACCGGCGATGAGGGTCGGGAAGCACGTGGCCTGGCCGATTCAGTGGAGGGGGTACTCGGCAGCGCGGAGGAAACGATCATCAGGCCGCTTATCCTGCTGACGCTGTGGATGGGCTACGACCGCTTTCACTGAGGCGGAGAGCATCCGGCGCGCGTGCAGTGGGGAAGGGGAAATCACTCTATTTAATGTGAAACCCGCGGTGGGTTTCACACTTCCTTCGGCAGGGGTGACCCGTGCACCCAGTGAAAAGAGAAGGTGCGGGCTTCGCCCTGTTAGAACGGGTTAGGGGGGGGAAGAGGCTGCTGCCCACGGGCGAGGCGGGGCGGGGTTGACAAGCAGTTTGGCGGCGGCCGATCCTGCGCAGGTCTGGGCGAGTCAGTGGGATGAGTATTCTGCAAGAGGCGTTCGTCCCGGACGAGCGCACAATCTTCGGCTGGATCGAGACGGTCTTTGCCCGCGGCGTGCGGCGACCCCGGCTATGCGGCCGACCGCTGGACCGAGAATTTCTGCCTCGAGCGGTTCCGCGAACTCGGGCTGGAGAACGTCCGGCTCGAGCCGGTGACGCTGCCTTACTGGGAGCCGCTCGAGTCAGCGATGATCGTGCGTGCGGATGGCCGCGAGTCGCGCATCCCCTGTTTCTCGCTGCCGCATTCGGCGGCGACCGACGCTGACGGTATCGACGCATCGCTGGTCAATTGGCGCGACGAAACGCCCGGCGCGGTGCGTGGCGCGCTCGCTCTGGTCGATGTGCCGCTGATGCGTGGCCCGGCGGAGCTTCCCCTCATGCTCGCAGGCGCAGTGACACGAGAAGCCGATCCCAACTGGCGCCGCTACGATCCGGGCGGCACGCTTGCCGGGGCCACCCAAGTGCTCCCGTTCAGCAGTCACTTCATGGCGGTTATGGATGCATCGATCGCAGCGGGGGCGCTCGGATTCGTAGGGGTGTTGAGCGATTACCCCGGCGACTCGCACCGGTACTACGTTCCCTACGACGGCGTGGCGCGCGCGATTCCCGGAGTTTGGATCAGCCGCATCGACGGCGCGCGGCTGCGGCGGCTGTGCGGCGCGGGTAACGTTCAGGCCACGCTGGTCAGCCGCGCGATCCGCCACGAGATCACCAGCTATAACGTCGTTGGCGAAATCCCGGGCGCCGACGACGACAGCGTCATCGTCGGCTCCCATCACGACGGCCCGTGGGCGTCCGCCGTCGAGGACGCGTCAGGCGTAGCGATGGTCCTGGCACAGGCCAGCTACTGGTCGCGCATCGCGCCGGCGCATCGCCCGCATCGCCTGGTCTTCCTCCTCAACGCGGGGCACATGGCCGGCGGCGCCGGTGTACACGCGTTTATGGACAGGCACAGGACGGAGCTAGCTCGGGTGGTGCTTGAAGTCCACCTCGAGCACGCCGCCAGCGAGATAGTCGAGCGTGACGGCGGCTTGGCAGCCTCCGGACATCCAGAGCCGCGCTGGTGGTTCACGAGCAGGCTCGCACCGGTCGAGGCAATCGTGCGCGAGGCGATTGTCGCCGAGCAGCTCGAGCGGTCGCTGATCCTGCCGCCCGATGTCTTCGGCCCGATACCGACTACCGACGGCGGCCCCTTTCATCTTGCCGGCGTGCCGCTGGTCAACTTCCTGACGGCGCCCTTCTACCTGTTCGACGCCATGGACACGCTCGACAAGATTCACCGCGAGAGCCTGGCGCCCGTGACCCGCGCCGCCATCCGCATCATCGCGTCGACTCACGGGATGAGCGCGGCGGCGATGCGGCAGGGGTGACCCCTGCACGCTCGCTCGCCTCGGTAACGCGGCGCAACTAGACTTGGCGCACGCGGGGGTTCACGTCATGAGCGCCGATCAGGCGCGCGTTGCCGCCAATGCCGATCGCTTCTCGGGTTTCGCCGAACTCTACGATAGGCACCGGCCGAGGCCGCCAGAAGTCATCGTAGATCTCCTGACGCAGCTAGCCGCAAAGGATTGGCCCGTGGTTGTCGATCTCGGCAGCGGCAGCGGCCTTTCGACCCTCATCTGGACGCGATCCGCAGCCGAGGTTGTCGGCGTCGAGCCGAATGCCGACATGCTCGCGCAGGCTCGGCGCCGCGCGGCCGACTCCAGTGCGGGCACGGTCAGATTCATCGAGGGGCTCTCGACCGCGACGGGCCTTCCCGACCGATACGCCGACATCGTGACCTGCTCGCAGTCGCTGCACTGGATGGAGCCGAACGGCACATTGGCCGAGATTGCGCGCATTTTGCGCGACGGCGGGGTGTTTGCCGCTTACGACTGCGACTGGCCGCCGACGCTCAACGCCGAAGCCGAACAGGCCTACGACGCATGCCGAGCGAAGGCGGAGGCGCTCGAGCGCTCGATGCGCCTCGCGCCCGAGGTCCATCAGTGGAACAAGGGCGGGCATCTGGAAAGGATCAGGCAGAGCGGGCGGTTCCGTTACGTGAAGGAGGTTGTGCTTCATCACGTCGAGAGTGGAGGCGCAGAGCGGCTGGTCGGGCTCGCGCTCAGCCAGGGCGAGATCGCTACGCTGCTCAAGCACGGCATCGGCGAGGATGAGATCGGGATCGCGGCATTGCGCGAGGCGGCGCGCCACGCGCTCGGCGACGCTATCGTGCCGTGGTTCTGGAGCTACCGGCTCAGGCTGGGTGTGAAGTGACAGCACGGCCTTGGAACCCTTCCACCGGCTCTCAGCGGGTGGGTTCGCGTTGCCTACGCGCAAGAGTACGCCGCCTCTTTCATTTCCGCACCTGACCCACAACCTTCGGTAATAACTCAATCCCGAAGCCCGAGGCCTTCTGGCCGCGTCCGAGTAGCGGCAGACCAATGTCGCATTCTGACTGCTCGAAATGGCGTTGAAATGACCCATCGAGTGCCGTACGCGGCCCGCCGCGCGGTTGTGCCTATTACAGACAACGTTCAATGAATGTTCCCGATTCTGTGACGATGGCCCGTCATTTGCTCTGCTGTGACTACAGGCCAAAGACCGAGTATTGTGCAGCGCGGGACACTCGATCGGCAGCAGGAAATCTTGCATCGCGAACGGCTCCTATGGGGAACGGGGCAAACGAGATGGTGTCGCTTGACCATCTCGTGCACAGCGCAGACCGGCTCAGCGGCATGGTGGTACGATCGGCGCAAGCGCGCAGGGTCTCAAGCCGGTATCGCAGCTGAGTCCATACAAAGCTACCGTGCTGATTTCAGCTTAGTTTCGGCGCGCGGCTTCCCTCTACCAAGAAGCTTCTACCTGGCCGCTCTGATCCATTTTGCAAAGTTAAGACGCGCGTCTGCTTACCGAGTACGACAATGAACCAAAAGAATGGTCTCGGGCGACTGATGAAACAGAAACGCAAGGAACTTGCGCTAACGCAGCGGACGTTGGCAAAAAAGCTCGGGGTCGAAGCAAGTCACGTGGCATACCTCGAGAACGGAAAACGCAAACCCTCGCTAACACTGATGGCTCGGCTCGAGGACGCGCTCGGGGTCAGCAGACAGCAGATTTTTCTTCTCTCGCATCCGGAGGCTGCTGCCATCGTGAATCCGCGCGACGGAATGGCACCGCGCGAACGGCCGGCTGATGCGTGGCGTCAGCTCATAACCGATCGTGCTTTTGTTAAACGGCATTCGGTCACCCGTCGCGAACTTCGGGCGTTCAAAGAATTGAGCCTCCTTGGCTACGTCCTTTCGCGGCATCAATTGCTGGCGATCCTGACCTTGATTCGCGAGCCCCCGGATGACTAACGCAGGGCTTGATCTTTCCTTAACGTTCCCCGACCTGGAACGTCATGACTCTTTTGGCAATTTCAGTTCCGCGGGTTATGTTCCTGGCTTGACAGATTGTCAACCAGTGACGCATCAATTTGTAACTTATCGCGTGGCCGGGGCTCTTCCGCGCTCAATCGAACGCGCGCGCTATGAATTGCCAATGCCCCATTGCAGCGCGTTGCGGATCAGCGTCTGGTATTCTGGTGTCTCCCACGAGCCACGGAAAACCTTGGGAGTAGTTCCCGAAGGCTCGACGCTCGAATCGACAAACGGCTGAACGTTACTTATCGGTGAGTGACAGTGGCCGAGGGCGAAGTAGGTCACTCCCCCCTTGCCGGTCTCGCGCGTGTATCCGAGCACGCGGGTTTTGCCGTCGGGCAGCAGCGAAGTATCGCGGTCGTAGACGAAACCGAACCCACGCGGCGATGGATCTCTTTCGAGCACGGTCGTAAGCAGCACGTGGCTGTTGGCGGGGTCTTGAAGCTCAATGAGGTAGAGCTCGTCCATGACATCGAAGGACGCGGGCAGGCCTTGGGTGAGCGCATGCTCACGATCCGTCACGTCGATGCGAAACTTGCGCAGCGGGGGATGATTCAGAAAAAAGCAGCCAAGCGTGTCGTGATAACTGCCCTTCACCATTTTTCGGACGTAACGCTTCTCGCCCACTGGCACAGCCTTTCCGCCGCTCGTGCCGTGAAGCGCGAGCCACCGTCCTCCCGCATCGAGCCAGTTGCGAATGAATTGATTCTGTTCGTCATTGGGGTACGGCCCGGCGACATAGGTGATCAGTAAGCGGCTGCCGGGCAGCCACTTCGCGACATCGGCAAAATCATTGCCGCTCGTCGTAAGCACCTGCGAGTTCTGTTGCAAAAGGCCCAGCAGGCGCAGGCGCACGAAATCTATGTCATGGCCGGCGAAGGAACCAGGAGGAAATCCTCCGGTGATAAGATGGACTCGAATCGGGGTTGTCATCTTGCGTTGAAGTCTAGCGCACAAACGCCAGTCGTGGCACCCTCGCGGCGCCCATACGCCGATGCGAATGCCGGGCGAAAACGCACGCTCGCCCGGACATCCCGGAGCCGGCGGGCGCCGCTGCTCGCGGCCTGTACGTGGATCCGATTTACTTTTAGAATGATGCTCGCCGCGGAATAGTTCGCATGCCTGATCGCGCTGAGTTTGCGGCAGTTTCGGTGTTTTCAGCAGGCACAGGGGAAAACTGATCGACGCAACGGAGGAGAGGCCACATGGAACTGGCGCCCAAGCGGGCCGGATTCGCGCCCGAACGAATCAATCGGATTACCGAACACCTCGATAGGAACTACATCGAACCCGGCAAAATCGCCGGTTGCCAGACACTCGTGGCGAGACATGGCCACGGTGCCTATTTCAAATCGCTGGGCTTGATGGATCGCGAGCGCCGCAAGCCGGTAGAGGACGATACGATCTTCCGCCTCTATTCGATGACCAAGCCGATCGCGTCGGTGGCGTTGATGACTCTCTACGAACGGGGTCATTTCCAGCTCAACGACCCGGTGTCGCGTTTCATCCCGGCCTGGCGCGACCACAAGGTGTGGCTGTCGGGCGAAGGCGCGAGCATGGAGACAGCAGCGCCGCCCCGGCCGATGACCATGCGTCACGTGCTCAGCCATACCGGCGGTCTTACCTACGGCGCCACGGATCATCCAGTTGACCGTGTCTATCGCGAGATGGGAGTGGGGCGCGGCGAGGGCGAGACGCTGAGCGGGTTCGCCAACAAGCTCGCGAAGGTGCCGCTGCGTTATGCGCCGGGCGAGCGATGGATGTACTCGTTCTCCACCGACGTATGCGGCTATCTGGTCGAGACGATCTCCGGAAAGCGCTTCGACCAATATTTGCAGGAGACGATCTTCGATCCGCTCGATATGAGGGACACCTCGTTCATGGTGGCGCCGCGCAAGGTCGATCGCTTTGCCGCGAACTATCAGCGGGAGCCCGACAAAACGCTGAAGCTGATAGACGATCCGGAGCGCAGCAACTATCTGAAACAGCCCACATTCTTCTCGGGTGGAGGAGGATTGACCGGCACGACCGCCGACTATTTCCGCTTCTGCGAAATGCTGCGGCGCGGCGGCGAGTTGGATGGCGCGCGCATCCTCGGACCTCGTACCATTGAGATCATGCGCCGCAACCATCTCGCCGGCGGCAAAGACCTGACCCAGATGGCGATTGGCGGATTCTCGGAGACCGCAAACGAAGGCGTCGGCTTCGGGCTGGGCTTCGCGATGACGCTCGGTCAGGTCGAGACCGGCGCGCTTGGCGGCGGCGACTACTACTGGGGTGGCGCAGCCTCGACGATCTTCTGGGTGGACCCCAAGGAGGACATGGTGGTGGTGTTCATGACCCAGTTGATGCCGTCGGCCACCTTCAACTTCCGCGGGCAACTCAGGAACATCATCTATTCGGCTATCGTCGATTGACTTGGCGCCGCTGATGACAAAGTGATTGGAGGAGATGCGCAATGAAAGCTGCGGTCTATTATCAAAACGGTGGTCCGGAGGTTCTCAAGTACGAGGACATTCCCGATCCCATATGCCATCCGAAAGGCGTTGTGATCCGGGTCGAGGCGGTGAGCATCGAGGGCGGCGACACGCTCGCTCGTTGGCGGGGACCACTGCCCACCAAGCCGTATGTGGTTGGCTACCAGGCCGCTGGCGAGATTATCGAGGTTGGTTCGCAGGTGACCAACCTTCGGGTCGGCCAGAAGGTAGCTACCTCTTACAACTTCGGCTCCCACGCCGCGCTGCGATCGGTGCCGGCCCGCAGCGCATGGCCGGTCCCAGAAGGATTCGACGTCAAGCTTGCGTCCGTCATCCCCGTGACGTTCGGCACCGCCGACGAGTGCCTGTTTGAGTTCGGCCGGCTCAAGGCTGGCGAGACGGTTCTGGTGCAGGCGGGCGCGAGCGGTGTCGGCGTTGCCGCAATTCAGCTCGCCAAGCGCGCCGGCGCGACAGTGCTCGCCACCGCGTCGAGCGACGAGCGGCTGGAACGGCTGAAGCCGCTCGGTCTCGACCATGGGATCAACTACCGGACCGAGGACGTCGTAAAGTCGGTCATGAAAATTACCAACAAGAAGGGCGTCGATCTCGTGGTTGACCCGGTCGGCGGCGCGACCCTGCAGGGCAGCCTTCTATCGCTTGCCTATCGCGGCCGCGTCTCGATGGTCGGCGCGGCGGGACGCGAACCGATGACGGTGGATGTCTCCTCGCTGATGGCAGGCAACCGCTCTTTGACGGGAGTTTTCCTGGGCGCCGAAATGGGCACCGACCGCGTGCACAATACAATCCAGCGCCTGATTGAGGAGGCCGCCAGAGGCGAATTGAAGGTCGTGATCGATCGAACGTTCCCTCTATCGGAGGCCGCGGCAGCCCACGCTTACATCGAGAGCCGACAGGCAGTCGGCAGGGTTCTCCTGATCCCTTAGGGGGGTCACAGTCTTCGCGGATTCAGTCAGCGGCGAGACGGTCGCGGCGCGACAAGAGTTTTGCTAGGAGCTTGGTCTATGGCAGATCCCGATTTCAGTCAGTTCAAACTCGTGCGCAAAGGCCATTCGTTCGAAGAATTCCACCAGGGCCAGGTCTTCGAGCATCATTGGGGGCGCACGATAAACGCCGGGGACAATTCGCTGTTCACCACCGCGACGCTTGCGCATTGCCCGCTGTACTTCAATGCCGAGTATGCCCGCGCGCATGGTCATCCCGACGTGGTGGTTAATCCGATGCTGGTCGCGTGCACGGTGGTTGGCATCTCGGTCGAGGATTTGAGCGAAGCGGGCGGACCGTTTCTCGGCATCAACGGTTTGGAATTTCACCGCCCGGTCTATCCGGGCGATACGCTGACCGGGCGCAGCACCGTCGTCTCCACGCGCGAATCCGCAAGCCGCGGCAACTTCGGAATCGTCACGTGGCGTACCGAAGCCCGCAATCAACGCGACGAACTCGTCATCAGCTACGAGCGGACCAACCTGGTCGCCAAACGCAGAGGAGCAGCACTGTGAGTTACATGACCGACGAACGGCGCATGATTCAGCAGGCGGCGCGCGACTTCGCGATGAACGAGGTTCTGCCGCTTGCAAACAAGCTCGATCCCGAGCAAGGCGATATCCCGATGTCGTTGCGGGACAAGCTTGCCGAGATGGGCTACTTCGGAATCGTCATCAGGGAGGAGTACGGCGGACTTGGCCTGGGGGCGTTCGAGTACGTGCTGGTCACCGAGGAACTGGCGCGTGCATGGATGAGCGTCGCCAGCATAATCGCGCGCGGCAACGGACTCGGCGGCGGTTTCACGGCGGAGCAAAGGCGCGAATATCTGCCGCGGATGGCGCGCGGAGAATTCCTCGGCGCGGCTGCGCTGTCGGAGGCGGACGCGGGCTCCGATCTTGCCAACGTCTCGTGCAAAGCGACCCGCGACGGCGATGGCTGGATGCTCAACGGCAGCAAGATGTGGTGCACGTTTGCCGACGGTGCGGATTTCATCTCGGTGTTGGCGCGCACCAGGCAGCCGTCCGATCCACACCGCCGCCACGAGGGCATCAGTCAATTCCTGGTCCTGAAGGAGCGCGGCAAATTTCCACCGGGGCTGACCGGTTCGCCGATTCGCAAGATCGGCTACTTCGGCTGGAAGACGTGGGAACTGCACTTCGACAACTTCAAGCTGCCCGCCGACGCCTTGCTCGGCCGCGAGCGCGAAGACCGCGGCGAGGGCAGGGGATTCTATGGCGCGGTCAGCGGACTCGAGGTGGCCCGGGTGCATACTGCGGCGCGTGCGATCGGGCTTGCGCGCGGCGGACTCGAAGACTCATTGCTGTACGCGCAAAAGCGGGTCCAATTCGGGCAGCCGATCGGAGAATTCCAGGCGATTCGGTTCAAGCTGGCCGAGATGGCGACCGAGATCGAAGCCGCGCGCCAGTTGACCTACTTTGTCGCTACCGAAGTTGACGGCAGGCGGCGATGCGACAAGGAGGCTTCGATGGCGAAGCTGTTCGCCTCCGAAATGGCCGAGCGTGTCACCAGCCAGGCGCTGCAGATTCACGGCGGCTACGGATACACCAAGGACTTTCCGCTCGAGCGCTACTGGCGCGACGCGCGTCTCACCAAGATTTTCGAGGGTACTTCCGAGATCCAGATGCGGATTATCTCCGATCGTCTGCTGCCGCGAGTGCACAGGTAAAAAAAATGACTGCATCGATCTCCAAGTTAACCGGCGCCGGCAACTACTTCGAAGACTTCGAAGTCGGCGCGAAATTGCGTCACGCCCGCGGCACCACCATCGGCGAGATCGAAAATCAGATGCTCACCAAGCTCGTGCTGAACACCGCCGACGGCCACTACAACGAGCATCGCATGCGCTCGACGCAATTCGGTCAGCGGCTCGTCTTCGGGCTGGTGACCGGCTCGGTGTGCATCGGGCTGGCGATGCAGGACACGGGCGAAAATGCGCTCGCCGAACTCGGCCTGACGGGAATCAGGTTCACCTCGCCGGTCTTTCATGGCGACACGCTGTACGCCTATAGCGAAGTTCTTGAAAAACGCGACGCCGATCGCGACGACGCCGGCCTCGTCCGCTTCAAGCATTGGGGAACCAAGCATGACGGGACGATCGTCTTCGAAGGCGAACGCACCGTGCTGATCAAGCGCCGCTCGCATTGGGGCAATCGATGAACGCGCGCACGGGACCGTTGTCGGATGTTCGCGTCCTCGATCTGACGCAGGCGCTGGCCGGTCCCTATTGCACGATGCTGCTGGCCGACCTTGGCGCCGACGTTGTCAAGGTCGAGCCTCCCGGCGGCGACCAGAGCAGAAGCATGGGGCCGCTTCCTGCCGATCGAAAAGGCTGCGACTACGGCGGATACTTCGCCAGTGTCAACCGCAACAAGCGCAGTATCGTGCTCGACATCAAGACCGACGCCGGCCGCGAAGCGATTTTCAAGCTCGTGAAGACCGCCGACGCAGTCGTCGAGAATGCGAAGACCGGCGTGATGGATCGCGCGGGAATCGGCTACGAGCGGCTGCGCGAAATTAATCCCGCGCTTGTCTATGCCGCGGTTCGCGGCTTCGGAGATCCGCGCACCGGCCTGAGTCCGTATGCGGATTGGCCTGCGTTCGACATCGTCGCGCAAAGCATGGGCGGGTTGGTCGCTGTCACAGGTCCGCAAGGCAGCGCCGGCTACAAAGTCGGCCCCGGTGTTGGCGACATCTATCCCGGCACGCTGGCCGCGCTGGGAGTGGTGTCTGCCATTCATGCAGCGCGTCGGACCGGGCAGGGACAATTTCTCGACGTCGCGATGTACGACGCGGTTCTCGCCCTGTGCGAAATGGTCGTTTACAGCTACTCGGGCGGCGGCGTCATCAGGGAACCGGCGGGCAACGGGACCGCGGTGCTGTGTCCATTCGACATTTTTCCGACCCGCGACGGCGCCGTCGCTATCGCAGCGCCGGGCGAGAATCATTGGAGGAACCTGTGCGATGCGATCGGCCGGCCCGAGCTCGTGACCGACGACCGCACCTGCAACGGTAACCGGCGAGTCGCAAATGCCGATTTCGTGCGCGGCCTTGTCTCGGACTGGACCAAAGCGCATAGCACGCGCGAAATCGTTTCCGCGATCGGCGGCAAGGTGCCGGTTGGCCCGGTCAACAACGCCAAGGATATCTTCGAGGACCCGCATCCGAGGGCGCGCGGCATGCTGGTCGAGGTCGAACAGCCCGGCGACAATCCTCCACTGGTGCTTGCGGGATGTCCGATCAAGCTGACGGGTACGCCGTCGGGGATTTACGCGCGCGCGCCGCGCTTGGGCGAAAATACCGAGCAGGTGCTCGCGGAGGCGGGAATATCAATCGCGCACAAGGAGCAATCATGACGCTTCGACTAAGACGTTCCGAACTTTCGACGCCGGCTTCAAGTCCGAAAATGATGGAGAAGGCGATGGCGACCGCGGCCGACATGGTTTTCCTCGATCTTGAAGATGCCGTTGCACCGTCGCAGAAAGAAGCGGCGCGCAAGAACGCCGTCGAGGCGCTCCGCAACCTCGATTGGGGCATGAAGATTCGTGCCGTGCGCGTTAACGGTGCGGACACGCACTGGGCGCATGACGACGTGATCGAAGTTGTCGAGGGCGCGGGCGACAAGCTCGATATCATAATCGTGCCGAAGCCGAAGGCGCCGCGCGATATCTGGTTCTTCGATACCCTGCTGACGCAGCTCGAGGCGAAACTCCATCTGAAAAACAAGATCGGCCTCGAGGCGCTGATCGAAGAAAGTGCGGCGCTTGCGCGCGTCGAGGAAATTGCCGCATCGTCGCCGCGGCTCGAGGCCCTGATCCTCGGCTTCGGCGATCTTTCGGCTAGCCAGGGCATGCGCTTTGGCCTCGCCGCCGATCCAGCAAATCGATATCCCGGCGATATGTGGCATCATGCGCGCGTCCGGATGATCACTGCGTGCCGTGCCAACGGCATCGACGCAATCGATGGACCCTTTGGCAACTTCAGGGATCCGGAAGGCTATCGGCGCGAGGCGACCTGGGCGGCGACGCTCGGCGCCGTTGGCAAGTGGGCAATACACCCGAGTCAGATCGAAATCGCCAACGACGTATTCGCACCGACGCCGCACGAAATTGAAAACGCGCGCAAAATGTCCGAGGCCTACCAGGCGGCCACGCGCGGCGGCGCAGGCGCTGCCGGAGCGGGCGGAATGCTCGTTGACGCGGTCGCAGTGCGAATCTTCGAAGGCGTGCTGGAACGCGCTCGTCTGACCGGTCGCGCTTAGGCTTCGCGCCGCGTCAAGCTGACTTTGCTATCGCTCCGCATTTGCCGAGCCGCTCCAATTCCGAGTCGGTAAAGCCCCAGTCGCGCAACGCTTCTTCAGTATGCTCGCCCGGCCTTGCCGGCGGGCGCTGGATCGCGCTCGGCGTCCGGCTGAATCGCGGCGCCGGCGCCGGCTGCGTCACTCCCCCTTGCTCGACGAAAGTTCCGCGATGCTGATTGTGCGGATGGCGCGGCGCTTCATCCATGCTGAGCACCGGCGCGAAACAGACGTCGCTGCCCTCCATGATCTTGCACCATTGGTTGCGTGTCTTGGTGCGGAACAGCGTCTTCAGCCGCTTCTTCATCGCGGGCCACGATTTGCGTTCGTTTTGAGGCGGCAGATCCTTGCCCTTGAGGCCCGACAGCCGGAGCAATTCCTCGTAGAACTTTGCTTCGATCGATCCGATCGCGACGTGCTTGCCGTCCCTGGTTTCGTAAACCTCGTAGTAATGAGCGCCCGTGTCGAGGATGTTGTTGCCGCGCTCGTTGTTCCATACACCCCCGCCGTGCATACCGTAGGTCGCGGTCATCAATGACGCCGCTCCATCCACCATCGCGGCATCCACCACTTGGCCCTTGCCGGATTTGTGCGCCTCGAGCAGTCCCGCGACTATTCCCAACGCCAGGTAAAGTGCGCCGCCTCCGAAATCGCCAACCAGGTTCAGCGGCGGAACCGGGGCCTCGCCCTTGCGCCCGATGCTGTGCAGCGCGCCGGACAGCGCGATGTAGTTGATGTCGTGACCGGCCGCATGCGCCAGCGGCCCTTCCTGTCCCCATCCCGTCATGCGTCCGTAGATCAGGCGGGGATTGCGCGCCAGACAGTGGTCTGGGCCCAAACCGAGCCGCTCGGTTACGCCGGGACGGAAGCCTTCGATCAACGCGTCCGCTTTCTCGACCAGCCGCAACACGGCCTCTGTCGCTTCCGGCCGTTTGAGATCGAACGCCACCGAGCGCCGCCCGCGATTGAGCAGGCTGTATTTCGTTTTCATCGCGATGCCCAAGCCCGCGTCTGCCGCGCGATCGATGCGCAGCACGTCGGCGCCCATGTCCGACAGCAGCATCGCACACATGGGTCCGGGGCCAATCCCGGCCAGTTCGATGACGCGATAGCCTGACAACACTCCCACGATTCTCACCTCAATGTCGGCGCGATTTGACGCACAAGCTTGACACAAACTGCGCGCCGATCCGCTGATCGGTAGCCCGTTCTCCAGGCGGCTCGCGATGGTCGGCTACTTCAGCCCGCGAACCCTCTTATTTGCTTCCCGCCCAAGACACTTTTGCAACCACGCCTGCACGTTCGGAGTCGATGACAAGTCAAGCTTCATCATCGGCGCCCAGCTCATGACCGCGGCCACGTTCAAGTCCGCGATCGTAAAGTTCTTGCCGAGCAGATATTCCTTGCCCTTGAGCGATCCCTCAAGCACGTTCATCGGCCCCTTCAAAGCTTCGACTGCCGCTTGCGCGGCTTTTTCGTCGCGCTGCTCGGGGGGATTCATTACTCGATTGCGCAAAAGCGTCATCAGATGCGGCTCGACCTCGGTCATCGCCCAGAAGCTCCACTTGTAGATGTCGGCGTGCGCGGCGGGCTCCGGCGGCCACAGCGAATTCTTCCCGTACTTTTCGGCGAGATAGAGATTGATCGCCATCGATTCCCAAACCACGACGCCGTCGTCTTCAAGCACCGGCACGTGCCCGTTGGGATTGCGTTTGAGATTCTCGGCCGACTTGGCTTCGGCCGGCGAAATCGGAAAATGCTCGTACTTGACGCCGAGCTCTTCGAGAGCCCACAAGGACCGGGCGCTGCGCGATTTTGAACTTCCGTAAAGTTTGGTCACTGTGCTTCCTCCAATGATGGCATCTTACTAGCCGTGCACGTCACAATGGAACTATTTACGCATCCGCCCGCGATGCGCGCTACGGAGTGACGGCGCTTTCGATCTCCCGCACTATTCGGCTATGTCAATATGAGCGCGAGGGACATCAGTCATGGAAAAGCGAAAACTTGGTACGCAGGGACTCGAAGTATCGGAGTTGGGCCTGGGATGCATGGGGATGTCGCAGTTTTACGGCCCGCGCGACGACAGCGAATCCATCGCGACGCTTGAGCGCGCCGTCGAGCTTGGGGTTAATTTCTTCGACACCGCCGACGTTTACGGCGTGGGCCACAACGAGGAGCTGGTCGGCAAAGCGCTGAAGAAATACCGCGACCGCGTGATAATCGCGACCAAGTTCGCCAACCAGGTCCTGCCCGACGGCAAGCGCGCGATCAACGGCAGACCCGAATACGTGCGCTCCGCCTGCGACGCGTCGCTCAAGCGCCTCGGTGTCGATCGCATCGATCTCTACTACCAGCATCGCGTCGACAAGAAGGTGCCGATCGAGGAGACCGTCGGCGCGATGGCCGACCTGGTGCGCAAAGGAAAAGTTCGCTACCTGGGCCTGTCGGAGGCTGGCGCCAATACGATTCGCCGCGCGCACGCGACGCATCCTATCAGCGCTCTACAGTCGGAATACTCGCTCTGGACCCGTGACTATGAAGACGAAGTGATTCCCACTCTGCGCGAGCTCGGCATTGGATTCGTCCCATTCAGCCCGCTCGGTCGCGGCTTCCTCAGCGGAAACATTCGCGAGTTGCCCGACGACGATATGCGCCGCAAACTCTCGCCGCGTTTCGAAGCCGAGAATATGCAAAAGAATCTCAAGGTCGTCGATCGCATCAAGGAAATCGCCCGCGAGAAGGGAATTACGCCCAGCCAGCTCGCGCTCGCGTGGGTGCTCGCGCAGGGCGACGACATGGTCCCGATTCCCGGTACCAAGCGTCGTACCTACCTCGAAGAGAATGTTGCGGCGGCGAAAGTCCAGCTGTCGAAAAGCGATCTTGTCCGCATCGAGGAAGTCGCGCCCAAGGGCTTTGCCGCCGGCGGACGTTATCACGACATGAGCACCGTCAACGTCTAAATAAAGGTCGCAGGTGAGCACATGGCAGAACTTAACGAATTCAATCGGCGTGTAATCGACGAGTTTCGAAGCAATGCTGGCAAGGTCGGCGGCCCGTTCGCCAATGCGCCCATGCTTCTGCTGACTACCACGGGCGCAAAGACCGGCAAATCGTTCACTACCCCGCTGGTGTACTCGCGCGACGCCGATCGCATCGTCGTCATTGCCTCCAAGGCGGGCGCGCCCACCAATCCCGCCTGGTACCACAATCTCATCGCCCATCCGACTGCCACCATCGAGCTGGGCACCGATCGCTTCCAGGCCAGGGCTCGTGTCGCCACCGGTGACGAGCGCGAGCGTCTGTTCAACCAGCAGGCGGCGCAAATGCCGATGTTTGACGAGTATCGGAAGAAGACCACCCGTCAGATTCCGGTTATCGTGTTCGAACGAGTCTGATCGGCGAGGCGGCTGCGCAAAGATCGGGGCGATCGTAGTCACGACCCACATGACAGCCATCGCCATGTCGCGCGAATTACCGCGCCGGCGCCTGGCCCGGTATCCTGGGCGTAAGCGCCAAGCGATAGACCTCCGACGCCGTGCGCTGGAATAGCTGCGTTTTTTCGTCGCTGGTGAAACCCGCCGCCATCTTCTTGAATGCGTTCCAGAGCACGACGTACGAGCATGAAACCCTGTCCACCGGGAAATTGCTCTCGAACATGCATCGTCGCGGCCCAAACTGATCGATCGTGTGGAGATAGTAGTCCCGCGTCGCCGCCACGAGTTCGTCCGAGCTCGGCGGCGACGGCCTCCGATGCCATCCGAATCCATTTACCGGCATGTTGATTCCACCGAGCTTGGCCACGACATTTGGACATCGCGCGAGTTCCGCGATGTTCTTCTTCCATTGCCCGAATATCTCCGCGCGCCGGCCTTCGTAAGGACCGATCCCAAGCGGTCCGCCGAAGTGATCCAGCACGATCGTCGTATCCGGGAACGCTCTCGCGAGCTCGATCACCGCCGGCAGCTGCGGATGGTACTGCCACGCCTCGAAGCTGAGACTTAAGCCCCGCAATTTGGCGAAGCCTTCGCGAAAACGCGCCGATTCGTACAAATCCGCCGGCGGGTTGGTATGCGAATTCCTCACCGCTGGACTCGCGTCGAAGCCGCCCGCGTGCCGGATGCCACGAAAACGCGCTGGCGCCGCGGCGATATGCGCCTGCAATACCGGTTCGACCGCGGCTCCCAAGGTCAAATCCGCAAAGCCCACAATTCCCGCCGCGACCCGCGTTTCGCCATATTGCCCGCTCGCGCTTTGGGCCGCGATGCCGTTGACGAACTCGGTCTCGCCAACTGGCCGCATCGGCTCCGGGCCGTCCGCGCGATACATCGAAAGGCATTCGACGAACACAGTCGCGAGCACGCGATGTCCCGACGCCGTGTCACGCATAATCTCATCGAGCATGTAGCGGCTGCCAGGATGGTCCCACAGGTGATGATGCGGATCGACTATCGGCAGTTCCGGCTCGAGCGCAGCCTCACTGACTTGCGCGAGCCACGCGTCGCGTTCCTGTTCATTGTTCGCCATCGGATAATTTCCTTCCCGTTCGTCTTGAGCAAGACCGGCCTTCAGCTATCCCAACTAACACCGGGTGTGATAGCTCGGCAATCGTCACGTCGTTCGCGCAACTTGGAGAATTAAAATGGATGCAATCAAAAAACTCGATCGCTCGGTCAAGGGGCGCGCCGTGCTGGTCACCGGCGCCGCCAGCGGGATGGGCCGCGCCACCGCTCATCTGTTCGCACAGGAAGGCGCGCTCGTCGCGATTACCGACATCAACGAAGCCGGCGTCGCGCGCGTCGTCGAGGAGATCGCCGCCGCCGGCGGAACCGCGCACGGATGGCGCCTCGACGTATCCGATGCGGCCGAGATCAAGCGCGTCGTTGCCGACGTCGCCGCACGTTTCGGCCGGCTCGACATCCTCATTAACAACGCCGGCTTCGGCGGCTTCTCTCCGCTCGACAGCATCGACTACGACCGCATCTGGGACCGCACCATCGCCGGTATGTTGACTGCGCAACAGCGGATGGTCCGCGCCGCGCTCGTGTATCTGCGCAAGTCCGACGCCGCACGAATCGTCAATATCGCATCGACCGAGGGCCTCGGCGCGACTCCCGGCGACAGTCCTTACGCGGTCGCCAAGACCGGTATCATCGGGCTGACGCGCGCGCTGGCGGTTGATCTCGGCCCCGAAGGAATCACCGTCAATTGCATCTGTCCCGGACCGATCCGCACCGCCATGACCGACGCGATTCCCGAAGAGCACAAGACGATTTTCGCGAAACGCCGGACCGCGTTGAGGCGATACGGCTATCCGGAAGAGGTCGCGCACATCACGTTCAGCCTCTGCCTTCCGGCCGCTTCGTACATCACCGGCGCGATCATTCCGGTCGATGGCGGCTTGATGGTCCGCAACGCATGACTTGAGCAGCGCGTCTTTGGTACAGGGGGAACGGTTGACGCAGGAGAAGGGTTCTGCTAAATGGAATTGAAAATCATTCTCAATTTCATTTAGGAGTACCTCGATTTCCATGCTCGCGCTCTTCAAATTGCCGATCGCTGGTCTTTTCATCATCGCAGCAGCCGCAACAGCGGCTGCTGGAGCGGGAGCCCAAGACAACGTCACCGAGATCCGCTTTGACAACCACCATTTCGCACCTCAGAGGCTCACGGTGCCCGCCGGCCAGCCACTCATGATCAAGGTCGTGAATTCAAGCAAAGAGACAATCGAGTTCGAGAGCTTCAACCTCAACCGCGAAAAGGCCATCGAGCCCGGTGAAGCGATCACCGTGCGTCTGCCCGCGCTTAGTCCTGGAAGCTACGACTTCTATGACGATTTCCACCAGGACGTTCCTCAGGGAAGCATCATCGCGAAGTGACGAACATCGAATGCGGCATGCGCGATGAGCCTCCGGAATATCGGAACCATTGCACTGCTTGGAATCGCTGGAGGTCTTTTGCTCGCCCAGTTGGTTCCAGTTGAACCCACCAACCCGCCAGCGAAGGGTGATGTCTGCGCTCCGCCCAGAATTGAAGGGACGTTAAGACGCGCGTGCTACGACTGCCACTCCAACGAAACGCGATGGCCCTGGTACAGGCGCGTCGCTCCGATCTCGTGGCTGGTCGTGCACGACGTGGAACAGGGACGCAAGGAGATCAACTTCTCCGAGTGGCGCGAGTACTACCCAGCCACGCGAAAACGAAAGCTTCAATGGATGGACAGGGCATTGCACCAGGAAGCAATGCCACCGTGGTCATACCGAATCATCCATCCAGACGCCCGGTTGACTGAGGAAGACCGCGCGGCACTGGAACGATGGATCGATTCGGAAATTTCGGGTCGATCAGCAGAATCGCGGAATAAGTAAGGAGTGAGAGTGAGAAAATACTTGCGCCCAGCATTGGTTGGTTCATTTCTAGGGCTCGGCACGCTTCTGTGTCCGCACCTCGGCGCCGCGCAGGTCGACCCGTGGGAGTTCGAAGTTTACCCGTATGCAACGGAGCAGCGGGGAGTGGCTGAGCTCGAGGTGGACAACGCCGTCGTGGCCGATGGGCACAATCAGGGCGCTAATGGAACCGCTCCGGGCACCTTTCCGAGCCAGGGAATCTGGTACAACCAGTACGAACTCACCTACGGGCTCAGCGATCGAATCGAGGCCGCCGCCTACCTCAACATGGCCCAGCCCAGCGGCCACGGTTACTGGTACGCCGGTTCCAAGTATCGTCTGCGCGGCAGACTCTTTGACGAAGGCACTCTGCCCGTCGATCTTGGCTGGTACATCGAACTGGAATGGCACAAGACGCCCCAGTTCGATGATGACCCACTCGAACTCGAACTGCGCCCTATAGTCGAGAAGGACATTGGACGTTTCTCGATCATGCTAGATCCACAATTTGAAAAGCCCATATTCACCGGGCCGAACAAGAACAAGGGCTTCGAGTTCGGTTACGCGAACGGCCTCTACTACCGATGGATGCGCTACCTCTCGCCGGGGGTCGAGTTTTACGGCGCGGTCGGCGATATCGACGATAACGATCCTCTATCCGCTCAGCAGCATTACATCTTCCCCGTGATCTGGGGCGAGTTACCCCATGGGCTCGAATATAACATCGGCCCCGGGTTCGGCCTGACGCGCGGCTCCGACCACGTGATCATGAAATTCAACGTAGAGTTGGAGCGGTTCGTCGGCGCAATCTTCGGCCGGTCATCCGACTCGGGCTGGTTCTTCTAGCGGCCGGCGCGCGTCCGCGCGACGGGTGGGAGCGCGCACCCGTCTTCGATCTAGAAGGTGACTTCAGGCCGGCTCCCAGAGCGGCTCAGAAGCGCTTCGAGATGCGGGATCGCGTCCTCCAGGCTGGCATGTTTTTCGATCGCGTCGATGAAAGGATCGCGCTTCATGCGTGACATCCTCGCCGGCATCGTTTCAATGTTATAGACCGCCGGATCGAGCGACGGCCTCAACTCCTTCCACGTCATCGGCGCGGAAACGGGCGCGCCCGCTGCCGGCCGTACCGAAAACGGCGCCGCAATAGTCTTGCCGTGGCCGAGTTGCAGGTAATCGATGTACACCCGGCCATTGCGCGAGCGCGAATTGCGATTGATCGTGGCGATTTGTGGAATCTTGTTCACTACTACTTGCGCTACTAACTCCGAGAACATCTTCGCTTGTTCGTAAGTATATTTCGGCGCCAATCCCACTACCACGTGAATACCCATTTGTCCCGAAGTCTTCAGGCACGGTTCCAGCCCGGCCTCGCGCAGCACTGCGGCTAGCTCGCGCGCAACCTCGACCGCGCGCCTGGTCGTGGTGCCCTTGGGATCGATGTCGAACAGAAGCCAGTCGGGATGTTCGAGATGGGGGATGCGCGACGACCAGATATGAATCGTGATCGCCGCCAGGTTCGCCACGTAGGCCAGTGCTTCTTCGCTGTCCAGGATGAAATACGAAATCTCGCGCTGCGAGTCCTCGGAATAAATCTTCTCGGTGCGAATCCACGACGGCGCAAATCCAGGCGCATCCTTCTGATAGAAGGTCTTGCCCTCGATGCCGTCGGGATACCGCGCCAGCATCACCGGCCGATCCTTCAGATACGGCAACATCCATTTCGAAATCGCGCGATAGTATGCGACCAGGTCGCCCTTGGTGTATCCGTCTTTCGGCCAGAAAATTTTCCCGGGATTGGTTACGGAAGCCTTCTGCCCCGTGGCGGAGAGCGCCGCGACCTTGCCGCGCGCTTTCACGCCGGCACCCGCTGGCTGATCGGGAACCTCGCCATTTACCGCATCGGCCGGCGGCTCGGAGCGCGCGCCGGGTCCCTGGTAGATACATTGGCGGGGATCGGCGTCCTCGGCCAGGCCCAAAAAGCTGGGTTGGCGGATGCCGCCACGGTCCGTCCACTCGGTGAAACGAACGTTGCAAACCAGCTCCGGCCGAACGAAATGCACGTTTTTCTCCGGCGTTGGTTCTCGCGCAGCCGGTTTGCGAAACGGCGATGCCGGTTGCGCGCGGTCCTCGAGCATCGCGTGGATCTTCCGCAACGTGCCGCGATTGAAGCCGGCGCCGACCTTGTCCGTATATCGCAGCGCGCCGTCCGGCTCGTATTGACCGAGCAGCAGCGCGCCGAAATGAGTTCGCGTCCCGGCAGGATCGCTATAACCGCCGATCACGAATTGCCTGGTCAACGGACGTTTGATCTTCAGCCAATCGCCACTGCGCGTCCCGCGATAAGGTGAGTCGCGCAATTTGGCGACCACTCCTTCCAGCTCATGTTCCGATATCGCCGCGTAGAAATCCTTTCCGCGCGCGACCACATGCTCGCAATAGCGAACCGGTCCCTCGCCGTGGACGAGTCCGCTTAGAAGACGCTTGCGTTCCTCGAGTGGCAGCGTGCGCGTGTCGAAACGATCGAAGCCCAGCAGGTCGAAAACGTAATAGCTGACCGGAACCGTGACGCTGAGGCGCGCGATCTGCCGCGCATCGCTGACGTGCATCCTTCTTTGCAGGAGCTGAAAACTTGGACGCCCTCGTTCATCCTGAGCAACGATCTCGCCGTCGAGTACGAATCGATCGAGCGCGATCGAATTCAACGCGAGCACGACCTCGGGATACTGATTCGTTATGTCCGTACCGCTGCGCGCAAATAAATGAGTATTCTCGCCTTCGCGAATAGCAAGTACGCGCACCCCGTCGTACTTGACTTCGAATAGCCACTTGTCATTGTCGAAAGGCTCGGGACTCGTCTTGGCGTGCATCAATGGGAAATCCGAATGCTTCAGCCGCTTGCCCAGTTCCGGAAGATGCTGGCGCGCGAGCTGGCCGGCGACCCGGCGCTCCGCCGCCGGCGGGTCGGCCAATTCCTCGACCGTCAATCCCGACAGCACCGAGCGTGGATGCGCCTCCAGAACGTCTTCCGTCGCCGCGTACTGGTCGCGCTTCTTGATCAACAGCCAGTTCTGTTTGTCGCCGGGGCGGGCGTTGCGCCGCCCGCCCATGCGCACGAGCGTAAACGCGCCGTTGAGCTTGGAGCCGTGCAAATTGATGTCGATTTTCCCGTTGCGGACCGCATCGGCCGCGTCTCCAGCCGGATCGAGGACGTCGTACACGCCGCGATCCCACACGATGACGGACCCCGCACCGTAATTGCCCGGCGGGATCACGCCCTCGAAGTCGCCGTACTCCAGCGGATGGTCTTCGACGGCGACCGCAAGACGCTTGTCGGCTGGATTCAGCGACGGGCCTTTCGGAACCGCCCACGACCGCAGCACGCCTTCCATCTCGAGTCGAAAATCGTAGTGAAGGCGCCGCGCCGCGTGTTTGTGAATTACGAAAATGCCGCCGGTCGTGGAAATCCGGCCTGCAGGCCGGCGTCCGAACGGTTCCGGAGTGCGCCCCGCGCTTCTTTTGCGTCGGTACTTGCTCAGCAGCATTGTTCGTAGTCGAGGGTCGAGGGCAATCTCAGCCGCCCGGCGCATTGAAAAAAATTGATCCGCGCGAACGCGAGCGTCAGCGCTGAAACAAGAAAATGACTCGCCGCGCGCGGTTCAGCGCAAGCGGCGGCTGCGCGGCGCGCTCCGCGATCCGTGCGCGACCTTGCGATCCTCGCGCTGCGATATAGCCGGGGCTTCTTCGCCGCGGTCCGCGTTGACCGCGACCCCGCGCTTTCTCAGCGATTCCTTCAGCGCGCTCATCAGATCGATCACCTTGCCGCGGCGCGCTTCGGGCACAGGCTCGGTCAACTCGTGGCCCGCAAGCTTCTGCTCGGCCGCCTCGAGCACCCGTTCGCGGTAGTTGTCCTTAAACTCGGACGGATTAAATTTCTTTTGCGTCAGATCGGTGATGAGCCGCTGCGCGAGCCCCAGTTCCGATTCCTTCACCGCCGCGCTGGCGCCGTGATCGATCTCCCCGAACGACCGAATCTCGTCGTTGTAGTACATCGTGTGCAGCATCAGGCCGCCGTCGTAGGGACGTATCAAGACCAGCCGCTCCTTGCCGCGCATGGTATATTTCGCGACCCCAACCCGTCCCGCCTTGGTCATCGCTTCCTGCAGCAGATGGTACGCCTTGGCCGACACCGGCTCGCATCCGAGCAGATACGAATTCTCGAAATACACCGGATCGACTTCCGTGACGGGAATGAACTCGGTTATTTCGATCGCGCGATCAGTCTGCGCCTCGAGTTTCTTCAGTTCCTCGTCGGTGAAGGTGACGTATCGATCCTTCTCCACTTCGTAGCCGCGCACCAGCTCGCTCCGATCGATGATCTTGTCTTCCTTGGGACAATAAATCTTTTGCTGAATCCGGCTCTGGTCTTTCGCGTGCAGCAGATGGAAGGTGACTGATTTGGAACTCGTCGCCGGGAACAATCGAACCGGGATCGATACGAGTCCGAAGGTCAGACTGGCGGTTGATATCGAACGAGCCGGCATGACTTGAAACCTCCCATGCGGTCTTAATGCAAATCCTACAGCAAATCGTATTCGCGGGAGAAGAATCCTCTCCAACGTGCCAACAAAGTTGCGCTGGTAGCGGGTACCGGATCAACCCAGCGCGCGGGTGAATTCGTCAAGCAGATCGCGCCAATGCTCGGTACCGACCGAGATGCGGACCAGCGCGTCGTTGATTCCGGCCGACGACAATTCCTCGGGCGAGAGTTCGCTGTGGGTGGTCGTCATTGGATGGCATGCGAGAGTTTCGACGCCGCCCAGGCTGACGGCGTTCTTGGCGATCTTCAAATGGCGCAGGAATTCGAAGGCGCCGGTCTTTCCACCTTCAACCTCCAACGACAGGAGCGAACCCGGGTAGTCCGTTTGCGCGTCGCGAATCTTTATCTGGGCGGCGTCGGTGAACAGCGACGGATAGATGACGCGTTTGACGCGTGGATGCTTGGCCAACTGTTCGGCGATTCGCTGTGCGTTTTTGCTTTGCCGATTCATTCGCAGCGCGACGGTCGAAAGCCGCGAATCGAGAATCCAGCATTCGTCAGCCTGCAGGATGTTGCCCAGCAGCGCGCGAACTCCGGTCAGAGTCTGGATCAATTCAGGATCCGAAGCCAGCACCGCACCGGCCAGCAAGTCACTGAATCCGCCGAGGAACTTTGTCGCCGAGTAAATCGCGAGGTCTGCGCCGTGAATCAACGGATGCTGAAAGGTCGGACCAAGCAGAGTGTTGTCGATGGCCAGCAAGGGGCGCTTGGGCTTTCGGCGGACTGCGGCGGCCGCTTGCGCGATATCGGTCATCACGAGGGTGGGATTGGCGGGAGTCTCGATCAGAACGAGGCTTAGATTGTTCGCCTGTTCAATCGCATCGGTCAGCGCCTTGGTATTACCGGCCGGCAGTCCGCGCGCGTCGAAACCGAGCGGTTCGATTATCTGGTGGATCAAGTGTTGGCTTCCGCCGTACAGAGGCTGTGTGTAGATGAGCGAAGCGCCTCGTTCCATGAACGCGAGCATCACGGTGAAGATCGCGGCCATGCCGGAATTGAAGACGGCCGCGGAGTTGGCGCCGCGCTTGAGAGGCACGAGTTGTTGCTCGAGGATTTCGGCGTTGGGATGATTCAGTCGCGCATAAATCAGGTCGGGACGATCGTCGCCGAGCGGATGGATTTTTCCAAGCACAATTCCAAACGCACGCTCAGCCGCCTCCGGACTTGGAAAGACGAACGTTGAACTGCGATATACCGGCGGTCTGGCCGAGCCGACCGACAACTTTGGGTCGAAGCCCCTGGTCAGCACCGCGGTCTCGGGGTGCACGCGGTAGGAAATCTTGCGCATAGGTTTTTACTCCAGTCGCGCGTCTCGCATCATTTCTTATCAACTAGCTGCGGCCCGCGACACCGGGTGGGACCGCGGGCGCGGGGGCACCCTCTCGGTGAGCTTCGGCGATCTGGCCGAGATGGGCACGGACGACGTCGGCTGGCGCCTCTCCCGCCGCAAGCCGGCGCGCGGGTCCAAGGCGCATCAGGTGAAAAACGAATATCGCGAACGCCAGCCCTGCGGTCACCACGATCAGCGAAATCATCGCGCCGGGATCGGTGCGGAGCGAGCTGATGCGATGCAGCACATAGAGGACCGAAAGCATCGAGACCCCAATCGACACCGCAGCCACGGTGAGCACGTCGCGCACCGGCTGCGAAGCACCCCTGGCGAGATAGCGCTTCAGCTCGCTGCTGGAGAAGTAGTCGAGGAACCAGCCGACATCCTCGTCGTGGCCGGCTTTTGGCGGCAGCACCATCAGGCCAGTCATCGGATCGAGTGCTGCTTTGCCGCGTTCGTGACGCTTGATGCCCTCGAGGATCGTGTTATGGATCGCCTCCGTCATCGGGAACTTGCGCGCGATCAGGAATGAAAGCATGGAGCAAACCGCAGGGCCCAGCGCGAAGATTGCCCTGATCGCGAAGACGACCCGAGGCGCCTGCACGGCGTTGGGTATGTAGCCGAGCGAGGCAAGAACCGCGATGGGAATGGCGGCGCTCGGAATCGCGACGAATTTGGGGAGCATCGACCAGAACGCGGTGTACTGCGCCTCGCGCCGCTTGCCGGTGTAAAGCTCGTCGTAGTCGATTACGTCGGCCTGCATCGAGGGCGTCAGGAACAAGCCGGCGCCGAATCCGATTCCGGCCCAGCAAACGAGCACCAGCAGCAACCAGGTGTCGCCGGGCCCGAGCAGGAACATCGCACCGCCGCCGCTGATGCCCAGAAAAAAGCTGGCAAGATACGCGTTGAGTTTTCCGACTCTGCGCGCAATCGCAACCCACATCGGCATAGACACAAACGCGAATGCAAAATAACCCAGCAGCAACATCGAGAGCCAGAAAGTCGGATTGCGCGGCCGGATCACATAGGCGTTGAAGAACGGCATCATCGTGGCCGGAATCGCGCCGCTGATACTCCCCACGGCGTAGCTGGCGAGCAGAATCGCGAACGGGCGGTTGCGCAGCGCTCGTCTTACGCCGGGCACGAACGGATTCGATTCGCGGGCGACGAAATCGGGGCGCTCCTTCACAGTCAACACCAGCAAGCCGTAGAGCACACTGAGCATTACGCCGAAGAAGATTCCGAGCCGGAAGAACACCTGCCGCTCGGTCATGTGGAACGCTTGCATCATGACGCCGGGCGCCGCTGAAGCCACGATCGTTCCGAGGATGGAGAAAGACTCGCGCCACGCGAACAGCGTAGAACGATCGTGATGATTCTGCGTGAGTTCCGGGCCGAGCGCGTAGTGCGGCAGAGCATAGATGGTGTGAAACATGAAGTAGAGTATGAACGTCACGCCGAACCAAATCGCCGCGCGGCCACCGGTCAATGACTGCGGCGGATTCAACAGGCAGAAAAAGGCCACGCCGCAAAGAGGAGCGCCGAGCAGCATGTAAGGCCGGCGCCGGCCAAGGCGCGTGTGCGTATGATCGGAGATCCAACCCATCAGAGGATCGCTCAGAGCGTCGAGCGAACGCGCGATCGCGATTGCCATCGCCAGATATCCCAGCGGTACCAGCACCACGTCGGCATAGAACTTCGGCATGTGGATGAAGATCGGGATGATCATAGCGGCGCCCGCGAAACTGGGGGCGCCGTAGAGAAGCTTGATCTTGAGAGGCAATCGCTCGGAGATGCGCGCGGCAGTGGCGGCTCCATCGCCGGTTTTCGCTTCCGCTGAATCCATCAAAACCTCCGGACTTATCCGCGCGATTCGAAATGTGATGTTAGATTACTTACCGACTCTGTGGGAACGGCAAACCCAGCCGGTCAGACCGCCTGGCCCGCGCACCATCCGCTCGACCACGCCCACTGGAAATTGTAGCCGCCCAGCCATCCCGTTACGTCCACCGCTTCGCCGATCGCGTATAGGCCGGGCACGGCGCGAGCCTCCATGGTCTTCGAGGACAGTGCGGCGGTGTCGATTCCGCCGACTGTCACCTCGGCTTTGGGCCATCCCTCGGAACCTGTTGGTTTGAGCTGCCATCGTTTCAGCCTATCCGCCAGTTCCAAGAGATCGCGGTCTGGGATATTCGCGATCGGGAGCTTGGACGTCGCGGCACTGGCAAGGGCGTGCGCCAAGCGAGTCGGAATCACCTCGGCCAGTACGGTTTTTAGTTCGGCCTTGGGCCGCGTGCGCTTTCGGTCTGCGAGGAAGTTTTCGACATCTAATGAGGGCGCAAGGCTGAGCGACAGCGTGTCGCCTTCCCGCCAGTACGATGAAATCTGCAAAATCGCAGGACCTGACAGACCGCGATGCGTGAATAAAATGTTTTCGCGAAAACTGTCGCGGCCGCATGAGGCCACTGCGTCCACCGAAACGCCGGCAAGAGTCCGGCAAAGTTTGAGCGTCTCGCCCGCGACCGTCAACGGCACCAGACCGGGCCGCGGCTCGATGACCGCAAGATCGAAGCGCCGCGCGATCTCGTAAGCGAAGCCGGTCGCGCCCATCTTTGGAATTGAGAGGCCGCCGGTTGCGAGCGCCAATACCGGCGCGACAAAGCTGCCTTTGTCGGTCTCGATGCGAAAGCGATCGGCGCGGCTTATTTCGGTGACGCTGTGCCGGGTGCGCAAATCGACGCCGGCGGCCGCGCACTCCGCCAGCAGCATCGCCAGGATCTCGCGTGCCGATCCGTCGCAGAACAGTTGGCCGAGAGTCTTCTCGTGATAGGGAATGCGATGGCGTTCGACGAGCGCGATGAAATCATGCTGGGTGTAACGGCTGAGCGCGGACTTGCAGAAATGTGGGTTGGCGGAAAGAAAGCGCTCCGGCGCTATTTCGAGATTGGTGAAATTGCAGCGGCCGCCGCCCGAGATAAGAATCTTGGCGCCTGGCTCATCGTTATGTTCCAGCAGCAGCACGCGCCGCCCGCGCCGCCCGGCCGTCATCGCGCACATCAGCCCGGCCGCTCCGGCTCCCAGAATCACAACGTCAAACGATTCCATCGCCCGAGGTCATTAGGCGCGTGGCGACGCGGCCGCGCAAGGCCGGCATCATGCCAAATTGCATAAGATTTGCTAAAACCATTTCAGTTAACGATCGAAGCCCGGTGAAGTGGAAAATGGATCTTCAACTCAAGGGAAAAACGGCGCTGATTCTTGGTGGCAGCAAGGGACTCGGACGTGGCGTAGCCGACGCGCTCGCGGCCGAGGGTGTTGCGGTCGCGCTGGTAGCACGCGGCCAGGAAGGGCTGGAGCGCGCGGTCTCCGAAATCACGTCGCGGGGCGCCAGGGCGATCGGATTTGCGGCGGACCTCGCGAATTGGCCGAGCATCGAGCACGCTGCCAACGCGGCGCGCAAACAGCTCGGAGCGATCGACATCCTGCTCAACAATTCCGGCGGCCCGCCGCCGTCCGGAGTGGTCGGCGTGTCGGCCAAAGTCTGGGAGGAGCAGTTCCAGGCGATGGTGCTGCCGATGTTTCGAATAACGGATTTGTTGATTGGGGACATGCGCGCGCGAATGTGGGGCCGAATCCTGAACGTGGCCTCGACGAGCGTGGTCGAGCCGATCGCTGCGATCGGAGTGTCGAATACGCTGCGCAGCGCGATCGTCGGCTGGGCCAAGACGCTGGCGACGGAGACGGCGCGCGACGGAATTACAGTCAACACCCTTGTGCCGGGCGCTATCGCGACCGATCGTACGGTACAGCTCAGCCGCGCGGCTGCGGAACGCCAGAAAATTTCCCTCGAGGAAGCAATGCGACGAAACGCGCAGTCGATTCCGGTCGGACGGCTCGGCACGCCCGCAGAATTCGGGGCAGTGGCGGCGTTCCTGGCGAGCCCACTGGCGGCCTACGTGACGGGTTCGTTGATTCGGGTCGACGGCGGCGCGATTCGATCGGTTTGAAGACGCGCATAGGGGTGCGGACATGGCCGATGTTCTGCCGCTGAATTCCAAAGTCAGGTTTGGCGCGCTGGCGGCGGCGCCCGATCGCGAGCACGCGCTCAGGACCGTCAGCTCGCTGTCGAAGTGGGGTTACGAAGGTATCTGGGCGGGCGATCACGTTGCGTTCACGGGACCGAACGACGATCCGCTGACCCAGTTAACATACTTGTCCGCGCTGAACCCGAGCCTGATTTTTGGCACCAGCATTTACCTGCTGCCGCTGCGTCATCCTGCGACGGTCGCAAAGATGGTGGCGACGGTGGACCGCCTCATGGGCGCGGGACATTTCATTTTCGGCGTCGGAGTCGGCGGTGAATCTCCGCGCGAGTACGAGGCGTGCGGCGTCCCGCTCAAACAACGGGGCGGGCGCGCGAACGAAGGAATCGAAATAATCAAGCGGCTGTGGACTGGAGAACCGGTCGAGTACCACGGCAGGTATTTCAGCTTCGGAAAAATTACCATGTTGCCGAAACCCCGCACTCCCGGCGGACCTCCCGTATGGGTGGGGGGACGAGCCGAAGCCGCGCTGAGGCGTGCGGCGCGGCTGGGCGACGGCTGGATGCCGTATGTGGTCACGCCCAAGCGGGTCGGCGAGGGACTCGAGTTCATCGCACGCGAGGCGGAAAAGGTCGGGCGCAAGTTCGAGCGCTTCGGCACGGCGCTGCATTTGTTCGTGACGCTGGGGCCGAGCTACGAAGATGCGCTCGACGTCGCGGCAGAGTATCTGAGCAAGCGCTATGCGATGGATTTCCGCGAGCCCGCGAGGCGATACGCCGCCGTGGGGAAGCCCGCCGATGTCGCTGCGCGAATCGATGAGTTCGTCAAAGCGGGGATTCGCGATGTCAACGTGGACATCGTTTCCTCTGCGGCCGAGCGCGACGCGCAGCACGAGCAGTTCGCCATGGAAGTGGTCCCGCTGCTGCGGCGCTGAAGGATCGCCGCGCCTCCCGGCAATTGACTGATACTCACTGGGTACGATCGGGGATGCGATCGGACAAGTGGCGCTAAGATATCTTGGCAATCCGCTCGGGCGGAGGCGGAAAGCACGGCAGCGTGCGCGTCACCACGTAATGGTAATAGCGCCCGTCCCATGAAAACGTTCCGGCCGGTTTGCCAAAATTCGAAGTCATCGCGGCAAGCCGATCGCTGTCGGCCGCTGAGACGGAGGGCGCATACGCCAGAAAGTTGCTCGCCGTCTCGGGGACTGCTGCGCCCAGCGGCGGCGAGAAATTCATCTGAAGAAAATTAACCGCCGGCCGCCAACCATCGGCGGTCGTTTCATTGTCGGTTATCGGAGTCCATTGCCGCTCGTCGAGCGAATCGCTCAGCCGCAGCTCACGATATTCGGGCGTGCCGGCAGCACTCCTTCGCAATTCGATCACGCCCGGAACTTCGGCTTCGAGCTGGTTACAGCTGTCAGCGCTATCCATCACGCTTTCGCGCGCCAGTTCCTCTTGCTTTGCGCGGTCGGCCCCCTGATGCGTAGCCATGGTCACGTTCTCGGCAATACCCGCCGTCAACCCAACGAGGTCAGCGCCTACATCCTCCGCAACGTTAGCGGCGATGGGCGCGAGTTGAGCCGCTGCCATCCAGCATCCGCTGATCCCAACGGCGACCGCGATCGCGAATATCGCGACGAGCGATGCGCAGAATTGTCGCCTCAGACGATCGATATAACCCCCGACCGGACTGTCGGCGCGCCGACAACCATCTCAAGCAAGGACGCCTCCGGTGGCGGTTAGCCTAGCAGAAAAAAAATTGCGAAACACAAATGCCGGGAAAAAAACCTGCTGTAGATTGATCTCGTAGATGCCGAGTCACCGGTAATTGCGCGAATCGCGCGCCCGCTATCATCCGATTTTCGAGAAAAAGAACGGCCGGGCTACGAGTGGGGACCGCGGTGGGGAGCCGACGGTTCAAGTAGCCCGGCCTGCTTGGGGACAGACGCTGTTCGTCTCGGGGGAGGAGATTGGCAGCGCAACAACAAGTTCAAGCAAGCATCGTGCCTTGGAAAAACCGCGACAAATCCAACGCATCGCCGCAAGGTTTTTTTCTCTTTCTGCGACTCGGGAGATCCGAAATTCTCTAATTCGACGGCTTTTCCACTAAAATTGAGAGTTTTGCAACTTGCGATGCCGCCTCTGATGCAATTCCCAGAATTAGCATCTCGCGCATGCATCCGGCGGATTGCGGCAAGATGCCTGCGCCGAGCGCAGCGCTGATCATGCGTCCATACGGATGATGCGGCGCGCTCGACAGAGTGCACTCGACAGTTCACGCCAGGAATTGAGGGTGCCGCCATCCACGGGATCGCGTGCGCCGTCCGCTGTTGCACGAATAGATTGGCGGAAGCAAAACCAATATGCGAATGATCGTTGGTTGAGAGCCGATCGTCCGTGTGTTAGTTCCTAAGAGCTCGGGGCGTAGCGCAGCTTGGTAGCGCACCTGCCTTGGGAGCAGGGGGTCGGCCGTTCAAATCGGCTCGCCCCGATCGCGCCAGTAGCTCAGGTGGAAAGAGCAACGGCCTTCTAAGCCGTGGGTCAGGGGTTCGAATCCCTTCTGGCGCGCCACGGAGGCGGATTCTGATATCGGCGGCTCGATGCGCCGGGCGGATTGAACAGACCGAGGGTGGTGAGTGTAGCTCAGCTGGCAGAGCATCGGATTGTGGCTCCGGCGGTCGAGGGTTCAAATCCCTTCACTCACCCCAAATATCCTGCTACGTAAACGTGCTTCGACGGTGGGCCGTTAGCTCAGTTGGTAGAGCAGCTGACTCTTAATCAGCGGGTCTGGAGTTCGAGTCTCCAACGGCCCACCACCTAAAAAC
The DNA here is from genome assembly GCA_963803045.1 of Binataceae bacterium (SeqCode). GTDB lineage: Bacteria > Desulfobacterota > Binatia > Binatales > Binataceae > Binatus. The sequence goes on from CAWDLC010000041.1 coordinate 139,878, forward strand.
CCGGAAAAATTACCTGAGCGCGGCAGGTGATCCCCGGCCATTGGAAAAGTCCCAGCCTTCATTTGTCAGGCACCGACTGGATTGACGCGCCGGTAACACGGTCAAGCGTCGCTTTTGCCACCGAGTATCCATACAGCGCATCGACGTATGCCGCATCGTCCTGAATATAAAAACGCTCCGCCTCGGTGAGCTCGATGATATTGCCGAGGCCCGCGTTGTAACGCTTGTCCGCCAGTTCGAGCTGCCCCGAAGATGCAGCCAGCGTTGCTTCGGCCTGATGGATTCGATCCACCGAAGTTTGCAGCTCGAGGTAAGCGCTTTTTACGTCGAGCCAGACGCGCAGCTCGAAGATCCTCGATCGAGTAGCCGATGGCGCTCTGGAGGGCCTTTGCTTCCTCGACCTGATGCTCCGTCGCGAAGCCGTTGAAAATAGGCCACGTCACTACGATTCCCGCGTTGAAGTTGTTCGCCGCCGGAAGGCCGGTGCCCATTGCGCTGTAACCGGCCGTCGCTCCCATCGAAGGAAAGTAATCGCTGCGGGCCTGCCTGACTTGCGCACCGGCCGCTCGCGCTTCGGCTTCGAGCGCGCGTAGGTCCGGCCGGATTGCGATTGCGGAAGCGAAGAATGACTCGAGACTCCCTGACGCGGGCTCGTAAGTGAGCACGTCCGCCAGCTCGTAATCCGGTGCGTTGCGGCTTATCGCCATCGTATTGTTGAGCGCCACCCTGGCTATGGCCTGCTGGTCGGAGGCTTCCAGCAGCTCCGTTTGCGCGCGCGTCAACGCAGCCTGCGCGGTAAGCACGTCGATCTGAGGAGTGAGGTTGGCGCTGGCCTTCACCTGCGCGGCATGCAGCTGCTCGGAGCGCTGCTCGATCGCCTTCTGATAGACTTTTACCTTTTGCCCGGCCGCCAGCAACGCGAAATAGCGTTGAGCTGCCTCGAAGACAAGATCGAGTTCCGTCGACTGCCACTGAGACGATGCCGCACGCGCTTCTTCATCGCGCTGCTCGATTAGGCCGCGAACCCGCCCGAAGTCGAATAGGTACTGCTGCACCGCCACTCCGCCCACAAAGTTGTCGGTGGTCGAAGAGCTCTGCCCGGCATTCGCCGGTGCGCCCTGCACTGAGCGGGGGATGCTCGGAATGAACCCCAGACTGAGATACGTGGTGTTTGCGATCGGATTCTCTGTAGAACGCAGATACTGGGCGGCGCCGTACACCTGCGGCAGAAGCGCTGCGCGCGCCTCTCCCACGCGCTCCTTGGCGGCGGCGGCCTCGGATTTCATCTCGAGTCCGCGCGGATGGTTGCGGATAGTCAGCTCGATTGCGCGCTCGAGAGTGAGCTTCTCGCCCGGCTGCAAGGTCTCGAGCGCCCTGGCGAATTGCGGAGTGGCTATAGTCAGTAGGCAACCTGCGAACACAACAGCCGTTCTGATAATCGATATCCGCATAGTATTGCTCCGATACTCACTGGGTTTCCGCAACCACGTTCGATCGTTCATCAGGCGGGGCATTCTGCTGCACGATATTGACTATCTCGTCCGGGACTATAGAAGGATCCAGAGTCGCCACCACCGCTTCTCCACCGCTGAGACCGTGGACTATCTCGGCAGTTTTGCCGGTATTGATCCCGACTGTTACGTCCTGTCTCCGCAGCTTCCCGTCCTGCGCGATCATTACGTATTTCCCGCCGGACGAGTCGCCGATGGCCGACTCGGGCAGCTTGAGCGCGTCGCGATGCCGCTCGAGTTCGAGCGTCACATTCGCGTACATCCCGGGGTAAAGCTCATGCCGGGGATTTTGCAGATCGATCTCGGTCAGCATGGTGCGCGTTCCCAGGTCAAGGGAGTTCGAGTAGCGCGCGACGGATCCCTCGAACGAGCGTCCCGGCAGATCTTGCAGCGTCAGCTTCGCGGGCATTCCGCGCCTGATCGATGCGACTCCGTCCTGCGGCACGTAAACATACGTGCGCATCGTGTCGATCAACGCGAGACTAAGAACCGGCGACGCGCCGCCACTCGGATGCGCCGAGCCCTGGTCCGGAGCGGAGGCCGTCTGGTCTCCGCCGGCCTTGATGAGCGCTCCCGGATCGACGAAACGGCCCGTAATGACTCCGTCGAACGGCGCGACGATTTTGGTGTACGAGACCATCGCTTCGAGCTCATCCATTTGCGCCTTCGCCTCGAAATACTTGCCCTGCGCGATATCGACGTCCTGGCGCGCGACCAGCCGCGGATCGCTCTTCCAGACTTGCTCGAGGCGCTGATAAGTGAGGTGCTGAACTTCCAGATCGGCTTTGGCGCGTTCGAGCCGCTGCTGAAGCTCGGGAACCTCGATTTCGGCAAGCACCTGCCCGTTCTTTACCCAATCGCCCTTGTCAACTGAGATACTTTTCAAATAGCCGGTAACCTTCGCATAGAGAGTCGATTGGTATAGCCCAACCAAGTCTCCGGGCAACGTGATCGAACGGACTATGTCGCCGCGCTGCGGCCGAATCACCACAACGGTTCGCCGCGAAACGTTCGGCGCCTCGTTATGCGCACGCGAACATCCAGTCGCCGCCACTAGTATGCAGACGGCCGCGATTGTGCGGCCGGGAAACTTGTTCATTTGGATACCTGCTGATGACGGCCGTAGAATGTTTCGTAGAGCGCAGGGACCAGGAACAGCGTCAGCAGCGTGGAGGCCGCCAGTCCGCCTGCGGCCGCGCGCGCGAGCGGAGCGGAGGCTTCCGATCCGGCGCCCAGCTTGAGCGCCATCGGCATCAGGCCCACCACCGTCGCCAGCGTTGTCATCAGAATCGGGCGCATCCGGATTTTCGCCGACTCCACGATTGCCAGGCGCAGTTCGTCCCCGCCACGCAAGCGCCGGTTGGCGAAATCCACCAGCAGGATCGCGTTGGACACCACGATCCCGACCATCGCAATGATCCCCATGAACGACTCGATGTTGAGCGTGGTGCCCGTGAGGTAAAGCGTCCACACGACGCCGATCAGACCCATCGGAACCGCGAACATTATTATGAAAGGGTCGAGGAACGAGCGGAACTGCGCCACCATCACGAGGTAAAGCAGCACCACCGCCATCGCGAGGCCGTAGCCGAAGCTGGAAAACGATCGCTGCATCGACTCGACCGAGCCGCGATACGCGATTTCAGTTCCCGCCGGCAATTTGAGATCGGCCAGCGCCTTTTGCACCGCCTTCAGCGTGCCGCCCATGTCATCGGTCCCCGGCGCAACCAGCACGTCGACGACGCGTTGAATGTTGAAATGGTCCGCTTCGGCGGGATGCTGCTCGCGGGTTATCGTAGCGACGTTGCGGAGCAGCAGTGCGTCGGCTCGCGAATGGTCGCCGTCGCTGCTTCGCACCGGGATGTTGCGCAGCGTGTCGAGTGAATTGATCTGATCTTCATAGTATTGCGCGGTCAGGAAGTAGTCGTTGCCCGTCTTCGGATCGATCCAGATTGACGGTGCGATCATTTCATTCGACGTGAGCGCGGTGATCACGTTGGTGACGACGTCGCGCTGGTTGAGACCCAGCCGCGCGGCTTTCACCCGGTCAACGTTGATCCTGAGCGTCGGATAGTTCGATTCCTCGGGAATGAACGTCCCGGCGACTTCCGGCAGGCCTTTCACGCGCGCATCGACCTGGCGGGACAGATCGAACAGCTCGGAGTAGCGTTGGCCGCTCACCTGTACGTCGATCGGCGCCGCCAGCCCGAAATTAAGCACCGAGTCGATGATGCTTCCCGATGAAAAGAAGGTGCGAATTTCCGGCATGCGCGCGGGTAAAATCGCTTTGAGGTTCGCGACGTAATCCCAGGTCGAGACGCGATGCTCGGGCTTGAGCGCCACCATCACGAAGCCCGAATCGCTCGCCGCGTTCGACGAGTAGATCGACGAGAATCCCGGCGCCAACCCTAGATTCGAGACCACGGTCGACAGTTCCGCCGGCGGTATCACCTCCCGAATCGTGTTTTCCAGACGTTCGGCCAGTTGCTCGGTAAGCTCTATGCGCGTTCCGAGCGGCGCGCGGAACTGGATGACAAACTGACCGGCATCCGTTTTGGGAAACAGTTCGGTGCCGAGCAGAGGAAATGCGGCCATGCTCACCACGAAGAGAATCGCGGCAGCCGCGATCACCGCGCCCTTATGATTGAGCACCCGATCAAGCAAACGCTCGTAACGCTCCGCGAAGCGGTCGTAGCTGCGGATGAGCGCGGCCAGAAAACCACGGCCGGTGCCTTCTTCCGCCTCTTGCCCCTTCGCTGCCGTCAGAAAATGCGCGCAGTAAACCGGGATCACTGTCATCGCGACCACGTACGACGCCAGCATCGAGAGGACCACCGCCAGCGACAGCGCGCTGAACAGCGACTTGGCTACGCCGAACAGAAACATCACCGGCGAGAAAACGATGATGGTTGTGAGCGTCGAGGCGAGGACCGCCAGCGCGACTTCGTTGGCGCCGTCGCGCGCCGCGTCGGCGGGAGCCTTGCCCTGGGCCAGATGGCGGTTGATGTTTTCGAGCACGACCGTCGAGTCGTCAACCAACCGGCCGATTGCGAGCGCGAAGCCGCCGAGCGTCATCACGTTGATGGTGGCGCCGCTCATGCGCAGGCCGAACGCGCCGGCAAGAATCGAAAGCGGGATCGACAAAAAAATCGCGATCGTCGAGCGGAAGCTGCCCAGGAAAATCAGGATCATCAGCGATGCGAGGACCGCGCCTGAGGCTGCTTCGTGCTCGAGGCTTTCGATCGCCGCGCGCACGTAAGCGTCCTGCCCGAAGATCGCGTTGACCTTCATCCCGTTTGGCAGACCGGCGATTCTCTTGATCGCCTGGCCGACCCCGTCAACGACCGCAATCGTGTTGGCGTTGCCCTGTTTCATCACGGGGATGTACACCGAGCGCTGGCCGTTGATGCGCACGATATTCTGCTGAATCTGCGCCGCATCCTCGACGTGGCCGACGTCGCCCAGGAATACCGGAGCTTCACCGGGCCCGACCTTCACCGGCACCTGATTAATGTCGGCCGGGTCTTCAATCATGCTGTTGCTATAAACGAAATAGTCAGTCGAGCCGATCTTCGCATCACCCGCCGGAATGATGAGATTGGCGTCGTTGAGTGAATGGACGACGTCCATCAAGGTCAGCCCGCGCGCCTGAAGGGCGTCGCGATTGACGTACGCCATGATCTGCCGGTACTTGCCTCCGAACGGCGGAGGCACCGACGTGCCGGGCACGGTCGCGATCCAGTTGCGGATATTGTACTGCGCCTGGTCGCGGAGCTGCGCCTCGGTGAATCCCTTGCCTGCCACAGTCACGAGCGTGACCGGCAACGACGATGCGCCGGATTTCAGGATGAGCGGCGGCAGCGTGCCGGGAGGCAGATGGCGCAAATCGGCCATCGCGAGGTTGCCCAGCGTGGCAGTCGCGGCACTCAAGTCAACGCCCGGCTGGAAAAAAACCTTGATGATGCTGACGCCGGGAAGCGATCGCGATTCCATGTGTTCGATGTCGCTGCCGAGCGTGAAGAAACGCTCGAAGCGGGTCGTGATGTCCGCCTCGATATCCAGCGGCGGCATTCCCGGATAGAACGTGGCGACGACTGCGACCGGGATGTCGAGAGTGGGAAAGACATCAACGGGCATACTCAGAAATGCCGCGACACCCAGAATCATCGTGAGCAGCGCGCCCACGATTACGGCATGCGGGTTGCGCAATGAAAAACCAGGCACTGTAAATGACCTCGTGCGATCAGGGCTGGAGCGAACTCCAGCAATGTTTCCGGATCAATCCCGCCGGGTGTACGCAAACGTACGTGGCGACGGCAACGCGATCGCCTAATCTAGAGGCTGGAGCAGCGGGTCGGGTGCGCCCGAGCGCGAAGGCCCGAGCTTGAAATGTTGCAGGATACGGAAAGTCGGAACGTCCGAAACTATTGCCAGGGGGAAGAAGCCCTTGGCGACGTTTTCGATAGTCACGGGCGTCGGAATCGCCGGCTGCGCATCGATATGCGCAATCTTCTCCACGCCACCAGCCTCAGGTCCCGCGACGAAAGTGTGACGTACGATATTCTGGCGTATCTCGGTGGTGCCAAAGTGTTGGCCAGACTGATGAGCCGTCGCAATGGGGAAGGAAAGCAGCATCGCCACGCTCAGGATGCACGCCGCCGCGCGGAGAGTCGTGGCGATTGCACGTCGGCCGGATTTCAGGAGATTTCGCAACACTTCAGTCTTAAGGATAGCTGCCGTCGATCGAAGTCACAACAATGGCTGCGGCGATCGCGCTATCCAGAGCATCTGGTTCCACGGCGGTTTGAATAAAGGCCAAGCCTGTCTCGTCACCCCGGATTGAGGCACCGTTAAAAAACCATTACGGAGGTGTGTTATGAACGCCAGATTTATGGGAGTCATAGCCTTGGCCGCCGGGCTGCTGCTTCCTGCCGCTGCACTTGCTCAACCGAGCGCTGCGAACTCGAGTTCTCCTGCTGACAGCACCGCGGTCGTCAAGCAACTCCAGAGACAGGAGCGAATGGACGAATACAAGGCGAAATTCTGGACGCAAGAACCTATCACTCAGCAGGAGTACTACGATCAGGCGAATGAAGACCGGCAACTGATAGCCAAGATCTCAGCCGGCCAGCCGGTCTCGAATGATGGGCTCGCAGATGCCTTGAAACGGGTCGATACCGATTATTGATTCTCTCGGCAACGCGAGCGCCAAGTCTGTCATCCTGCCCTGCCCCGTCGCAACGGCTCACGCCAGCGAAGCCGGTACCGGTTCTCACTCGCTCGCCAGAGAGTACAACTTTGACACGATGGAACACCGAGCAATGATTAGATTCACAATATGAGTTGGCATTTCGATTTTATTCCCGCATCGATAGTGCTTGCGTTCTCGTTGTTCGGACTCTCATCGTGCTCAGATGAAGTCGTGACACCTCAAGAGCGAGGGCAAGTGATTGAGCAGTTGCAACAGGCGAGGCAAACCGATCTCCACGAAGCAATGGATACCTCCCTGGGTCCCGTCGCAGAAGGCGACTACATTGCGCAAGCCGAGAAGGCTGATTCGGCAATCAAAGATTTGAAAGAACATTCGAATGTCCCCAAATCGGAAGTATCCGACGCGCTATTCGTTCCGGTTCCGCCAACCCGTCTTTCGCCTGAGATGAGGGCCAAGTTAGTGGAGAGGTTGGAGCAGGCAAGGGCGCTCGACGATGAGAAGTGGCGCAATAACCTGGGAAGCGAAGATGGAAACTGGCTCACGCTGTTATGCGACATTCAGGCGAGGCGAGCGACGCGAGTTATCAAAAAGCTTGAAACCGGAGAGCCCGTTTCGTGGTACGAGATCAACGACGCAATGACCACTCCGGACGAAATACCATAGGATGCTCGACAATCATGGCGCTGAAACCGAGCCTGCCTCAACGCGCAACATCTCGCCGTGATCGATGCGCGCGCGGCGAATCTTTGCCCAGCACCACATAGGTGAACTGCTCGAAATCGTCGCGAGGCTGCAGCACTGCCAGCCACCGCTCACCCTCTCCGTCATCCTGACCGAAGCAAGCAACCGCCACCGCGCTCCAGCCATCCTGAACGAAGCGAGCAACGCGAGCGGAGCGGAAGGATCTCGGACAGCTTCGCGCCAGCGAGGCCGGCACCGGTTCTCAATCACCCGTGCCTACGGGCCGGCGCGAGCATTTGGCATGCTCGCGCCGGCCCTCCCGACTGGTAGCTAGTATCTGAACTCCAGGTTCAGCATGAACAAGTGGGTGTCCCAAGGCACCGCATCCGGCACCAAAGTCTGCTTCTTCGCTATCCCCGGTCCAAACGGCTCGCCGTAGGTGAACTGTTTCTGGTAGTACTGGATGGCCTGCGTATCGAGCGCCACGCGCAGATACTTGTTGACCATCCACTGCACGCCCAGGTCGTAGCGCTCGAAGTCGAGCGGGTCGTGCGCTACGCGCGTGTTGGGCAAAAACTGCTGCCACTCGCCGAAGGCAGTCAATGGCGTGTGCGGTATATCGACATGGCCCAGGAAATCCCAACCCATCTGCACCGCCTGAGTGTTCAGAATAGTTCCGACCATCGTGTTCCAGGCTTTAAAACTCGGCGTGCCGAACGGTCCGGTCGGACTCGCGATACCGATTGCGTCGGAGGGCCCGCTGCCAGAGAACAGGTTGCCGCTGCTGAACGCATTGTGACCGTAGTCCCACTCGCCGATCAGGCCCCAGCTCGCGGCTGTGTAGTGCGCCAGCACCGCGGCGCGTGCGATGTGCCCGCAGGTGCTGTTGTTTCCTACCACGGAATTGTCGTCCGGCGTGCACTTGTTTGAGTAGCCGAAATCATAGAAGCCGGTCAGACCAAGGCTGTCGTACCGTGACTTGGCGCCGAACGGATTGATCGTCACGCGACCCATCACCTGCTTGCTTGAGTCCTGCTCGGTGGCGTGGAAGCTGGCGTCGTCGTACACACCCACGTCGTAGTCGGCGTACTGCGTATCGTTAACTTTGATCGGTCCCTTGACCGAAAGCCCGACCTGTGACGAACTCAAGCTCAGATAGTTCCACGGTGTCAGCGCCGTATAGCGGAAGCCCCAGAGATTCTCTTCCCAATCGACCAGCGGATTCTGCTGCTGGCCGAAAGTGATTTTATCGTCGTGCATCGCGGGGACGTTCAATATTTTTTGGAAGAAGGTGTTGTAGTCGAGATACGCGTACTTCAAACGAAACCCGAGGTTTCCATCCGACGGTCTGGCCCCATCCGGTGTTGAGACCGTCCGGGTCGCCGCTGCTCGCGGTGCACGAGGTCGTGGTCGTGACTCCACCGCTCGATTTCGAGGTCGTCGAGCACTTGGACCCCGGTGTTAACCATCAGGTACATGTTGGGCGTCACCCGCATCGAGACGTCGTCAACCGGCGTGAATTTGAAATCCAGGTAGGTGCGCGTGATATCGAACGAGTTGAAGGTGTTGTTGCCGGGACCGGGCCACACCTCCTGAGTCAGGAACTGCGGGCCAAATCCGGTGTGAGAATAGAACCGGTAGTCTGCGTAAACCAGCGTGCCGATCGAGATCTTCTTGAACCACCGATCGCCGAACTCGCGTACCGCCGGCTGCATCTCGGAGACCTGCTTGGCCATCTCGCCGTTCCACTGCTGCTGCTGTGCCTGCCTGGCCTCGAGGTCAGCCTTCATCGCGGCGCGTTCCGCATCCAGTTGCGCTTGGGTCTGCTGGGTAACTCGATTCTCGACCTTGCGCTCGATCTCTTCGGTCGATCCGGCGGGGATGTACTCGCCGAGCTTGACGCAACGCTTGCATCGCTTGGTGTACACCTGCCCGCTGGCGGGATCGGTGTACAGCGTGATCGTCCGCGCTTCCGCGCTCCGCGCCGGCATCGGTGCGGTCGCGACGGCGCCGAGCGTCAACGCCGCGCCAAGCATCGACAGCGCAGCCATTCGTATCGTTCGTCTCATCATCATTGTCCTCCCTGGACTCCTATCCACGATGCGAAAAAAAACTCTCGCTGGCCAAACCGCTTCCGGCGAGAACCTTTAGGACGCCAAAGGCCCATTCAGCACAGGAAACCGGCGTCCACCCTCCGCGGCACGGGCAAACTAAAGAGGTGGCGTTACGAGATGATGAGTCGATTGTTACGAACGCGCGAATTCTAACGCTGCAAGGCGTCGAAGATTAGCGGAAATTCACAGCTCGGGAGCGGGAGCGAGCGCGGATAATCTGTCCCATTTGCGCGGTGTCGTATGCGCATAACTGGCTGATTTCGTTCGCAAAGCGCCGCGAATTCAGAGCGTCGAGCATCGCCTTGATCGGCCTCGATTCGGCCTCTTGCTCCATGAACACGAGGTCGTAGCGCTCGTCTCGATGTGGAAGAAAATGCAGTCCGTAGGCATCCGCCCCCAGCCTGATAGTGACTCCGACGTCTGCCAGCCCCGCCGCGATTGCGGCCGCGACTTCGAGATGGCCGCCGACTTCGAACTGATATCCTGCGATGCGCTCGGACTGGAGGCCGAGCTCGCCAAGCGCCTGGTCGAGAGCTGAGCGGGCTCCCGAGCCATCTTCGCGGTTCACGATTCGCAGACCGGATCTCTCCAAGTCGGCGAACCCGCGGATCGCCAGCGGGTTGCCGGGCGCTGTCGCAAGCCCCAATTCCCACCGGGCAAAGTTCACGACTATCGAACGGTGATGGCCCAAAGCGCGGCTGATCGGCGCCAGGTTGTACTCGCCGCTCTTTTGATCCCGGAGATGCACGCCAGCCACGTGCGCGCGGCCATCGACTAGGGCCTGCAAAGCTTCGCGACTCGAGCACGAAAGGGCCACCGCATGAACCGGCGACCGCCGGCGTGCGAGCCAGTCCGCCAGAATCGCGACCGCCGGATCGCATCCCGACATCAGGATCGTCGAGTCAATTTCATCCGGCAGTTGAAACGTGGCGACGTCCGCGCGATGTCGCCTCGCACGCTGCAACACCCCCGCCGCGGGCACGAGCGTGAGATGTGCCGCCGGCTGCGCTACGGCCACGATTTTTCCCCGCACACGCGCGAGCGCGACAACGACACGGGATTGCGAGCGGGCAGGGGGGCGTCGCTCGTTGTCGAACCAACTGGCATCGACGAGCGTTGAGGTCTCATCGTCGATTTCGCCGAACAGCGATTCCACGCTGGCGCCGAGTTCGCGCGCAAGCCGGAGCGCGATTGTCACGCTCGGATGATAGGCGCCCGACTCGATCGCGCCCAACGCCTGCCGCGAGATTCCCGCGCGCCGCGCCAGCTCGGTCTGCGTGAGATTCAGGGCCATTCGCGCGCGCGCCAGGGCCTTGCCCATCGATGCCATAATACTTGTCAAATCGCTTTTAACATGGCATAGAGCCCCTACTATGAAAAGCCTTGCAACCTGGTTCATCCTGCCGCGTGGGGTCTGTACAACAATCGTTCTGGCCGTCGCGCTCGCCGCGGCGACGCCGTGCCGAGCGCAAAGCAGTTCGTCGTTTGGGTCTGCGATAGCGGACTACTTCATAAACTGGTTTGGGCGTGTCACTCAAATCCAGAGCGAGCAGCCGCACTGGGTAACTCCGCTGGCGACCGTCACCCCGCGGCTCGAGGAGGAGGTGCGCTACGACCAGCTCTTCCAGTCGTCGAAAAACGGCCTCGCGACCGACAACTTCGGCAACGGCAAGGGACTGGAGCTTATCCCGTTTCAAAGTACTGAAATCATAGTCGGGATGCCGGCGTTCCTGAACCGCAACACGCCGAAGAACACCGACGGCTTCGCCGACTGGCCGTTCCTGGTGAAGGTGCGGTTGCTCTCCGCCAACGAGGAGCACGGCAACTACATAGTCACCGCCTTCATGGGGTTCAGCGTGCCGACCGGCTCGAACAGTAACGGCAACGGGCACGGGCAATTTACGCCGACGATTGCGGCTGGCAAAGGCTTCGGCGACTTCGATGTCCAGTCCACGGTCGGCGTCACGTTCCCCAACGGCGGTCACGCCACTCTGGACCGGCTGGGGATGCCGGTGGCTTGGAATACCACCTTCCAGTATCGCCTCTTCAAATATTTCTGGCCGGAGTTTGAAACCAACTACACCTGGCAGTCGTACGGCGGCGACACCGGGCACAGCACGCTCTATCTCACGCCCGGGATTTTGATCGGGCGGATTCCGATTCATGACCGCGTCGGCCTGACGTTCGGCGCCGGCTACCAGGTCGCGGCGACGTATCATGAGAAATACAACCACAACGTAATCCTGAGCGCGCGGATTCCGTTCTGAACAAAGAGCTGAAAAGAAGAATTCATACCATTACTTGCGGTTCTTGGACGGCCCCTGTCTAAGGGTAGCTTCGTTCCGTCAAGAATTATTTCTGCCGCGGGCTGGCGTGGCCCGATCTCCAGCGAGCCGGGCGAGCATAGGGCATCCTGGCGGGTAACCATAGCGTACACATAGCACGCCAAATCCGGCGGGGCAGGCTGAATAGTTCATCCCAAAACGCGGCCTGAAACCCAGATTCAGGAGTGACAGGGATTTGTTCTATTTCATCGAAACTGAACCAGTGCTTGAAATGAGCGGCGCGCGGGATTCGGCCTGGCGCCAACGGCTATGCGAGCATGCGATGCGTTGGCGCCAGCAACACTTCGGTCGCGATCCCGTGCGGACAGGTGCCTGCGCACGGCTTCGCATCGCAACTGAGACAGGCCGCGGCGTAAGTGCGGAGCTTTCGCGGTGAAAGGAGCCATTCCAAAGATCCGAGAGACCCTATTAACATGGCGGTCCCGGTGAATTGAAATGCCTAAGTTTCCTTCCGCGCGTATTTCGCCCATCTCAGGAAAGTTCAAACAAATCCTGGCGGCTGCGGAACTGTGCATTGCCGCGCGCTTGAATACCCCCGCGCTAATCTTGATCTACTCCGCGATCGATGCGGCTTCGTGGCTTTGCGCAGAGGATCCTGACGGTGAGGTTCAAGGCTATTTTGTCTCTTGGGTCGAGAAATACATTCTCCAGAATGGTCGATTCGAATGCTCGGCGCTCGACCTATGGGCGGCGCGGTGCGGAATAGTCCACACATTGAGTGCTTCGTCGCGATTGAGCCGCAAAGGGAAGGCGCACGAAATCATTTACGTGAATCGTGGAGGAAATCGAGAACTTCTCGATCGCCTTGAAGCCATCCGAGGCGCGAAGAGTCTTCGAGAGATTCGCGACGCTAAAGATACGGTGGCCGGCGCCGACATGAGTCGTAATGTGGTGCTTGAGGTTGATGACGTCATGAACGCCGTTAAAGAGGGTGTCGCGCTAATGCTGTCCGACGCGAAGTCCGACGCCTTCCTGGGTGCACGTATAAAGGAACGCGAGTCGAAAGTATTGGCCACGATGTCCGACCGCCGAGCAGGTGCGCTTCTTGAGTGGGCGCAGACAATGGCTGCTGTCGCGGACGCCCCTGAGAGACAACTGTTCGACCTTCCTTTTACGACGGGCTGTTCCGGATGCGAGGTTGGAATTGGTCGGGTGCTCGTCAGAGCCATCGACAGTGACGGACGGTCAGTTGCTCACTTCGAACTGTGTGACGAGTGCGCTGATGCTCTCGGCGGCGACGGATTCATACGCGACTTTCGGAAACGCTAACACTCGCTGACGACATTTGTCGCGTTGCTGCATCGTTTCGGCGCGGTCCGTGCAGGACGGGAGAAAACGATCACGTCGCGAGCATGCGATGGGTTGGCGCCAGCAACACTTCGGTCGCGATCCCGTGCGGACAGGCTCCCGCGCACGGCTTCGCATCGCAACTGAGACACGCCGCGGCGTTGTCTGAGAGCATCGCGTATTCGCTCCGCGCAAGGCGGATATCGCCGTAGTCCCGAGCGTACATCCGCGTGCGCATGACGTCGGCGATCGGCACGCCGTAAGGGCATGCATTCGCGCACTCGTTGCATGCGGGACGGCACTGCGAATCACCGTTGAGGCTCGCGTAGCGATTCAACAGCCGGCGGTCATCCGCGGAATTTGCGCGCGCTCCCGATGCGCCCAGGTATTCGTCGATGAGTTGCCGGCTCGTCATCGAGACGATCAGCGCGTTCACGTTCGGATTCGACAATACCCATCGAAACGCGGCCTGCGAGAAGGTGGCGCCTGCGAATTCATACGGGCGCATATCGTTCAAGCGCGCGCCCATCAGCGTCTTCATCACGACGACGCCGACGCCGTGGCGTCTGGCCTTGTCCATCAGGCGCGGCAACTCGGGCTGTCTCGCGACGAAATCGAAGTTCCGCGTGAAGCGCTGGTAGAAGTGCGGGTTCTGGCCGAAGTTGTGCGCGCACAGGATTACGTCGTAGTGGCCGCTGTCGATTGCGTAGTCGAGGCATTCGGCAAGGTTCCCCGCGTGGCCCGACATCCCGGTGAACCGAATCTTGCCCTGGCTGCGGGCCTGGGCGACGAATTCGTGCCACTCGGGATTTTTCAGCCGCGCCGGATCGTTGACCGCATGGTTGAAGTACACGTCGACGTGGTCGGTCTGAAGGCGGCGCAGGCTTTCTTCGAGCGCTCTCATCATCGAACCGCGGCTGTCGTCCGCTTGCGCCATCGTCTTCGAGGTCAGGAATACCTTGTCGCGCTTGCCCTTGAGCGCGTTGCCTATTGTAGTTTCGGATTCGCCGTCGGTGTACGTATCGGCCGAGTCAAAGTAGTTGACGCCGCAATCAAATGCGTGGCGGACCAGATCTTCATTTCCGGCGGTCAGGCGGCTGGAGCCGAACGAGATGTCAGAAATCTTGAGACCAGTGCGGCCAAGAGTCGAATAACGGCGAACGCGCGCAGCCGCCTCGACCGATGCGCCGGCAACGCCGGCCAGCGGCAGAATCGATACGCCCACGCCGGCAAGCATGCCCCGTTTCAGGAATTCGCGTCGTCCAATGATCGATCCGTCGCGCGATCGTTTCATCTGAGCACCTTGCGGAGCCGCGCGGCGCGGGTCGGTCGCGGCCAAGGCCAATTCTAGCGCCAAGCTGTCGCCAGACGCGAGATGCATTCGCTCATGCCAGCTCGCCTACCTGGCGGTAAAGGAGCATGGCGCTTGCCCGGCGACACGCCAATCGCGACAAAAAGGCAGGCAATAGTGTGAAACGCATCAGGTCTTGCATCTATATTCTGTATATTGAGACTTGATTGGATGCGCAGGGGCCCCGGCATCGGATTCAATCGAACAATGTGGCGATTCATCGCGGTTGTAGCGCTCGCAATGAGCGCATCATGGCTCTGCGGGCCGATTTGTGCCTTTGCTGAGACCAATCTCGTAAACAACGGCGACCTGACCGCCGGCTTCGACGGCGCGCCGTCTGATTGGTACGCGCTGTCCTCCGACAGGAAGCTGAGCAAGTTTTCATGGACCTATACGCCCGCCGAGGGCGGCGCGCTTGGAATCTCCAATCTGAATCAAAACTATGCGAGCTGGCATCAGGCGCTGATACTACGGCCCGGGATTTACGAAATCACCGCCGATGTGCGCGTCGAGGGTGCGCAGCCGCATGCAGGCGGCGCGAATGTAGCGGTCAGTACCTACGACGGAATCAGACTCATCTCGACGCATCTGCACGGCACGGCGGGCTGGCAGAAACTCTCGTTCTTTCTGAAGGAAGATCGATGGGGCGATTCGACTGAATTGCTCTGCCAGCTCGGTGTGGCGGGTTTTCCGGATACGGGTCGCGCGTCATTTCGCAATATCAAAGTGATCGCCGTTGCGAGTCCGCCGTTAGGCCGCCCGCGCGGATTCGATCTCGCCGCAATTCGCGAACACTACAAGGGCCAGGTACTTCAGCCCGATGCCAGAGGCTCGACCCGTGCGACGGGCGTCGTTTGCGGCCTGATCCTGCTGGGGATTCTGGGATGGGCGCTCGCCGTAATATGGCGGCCGGCGCTTGCGGCCGGGCGATCGGCGTGGATGCTCCCGGCCGGCCTCATGCTCGTGATCACCGCGGTCAAGTTTGCCGCGCTGTTTCATTTCACCGGCTTCTACTGGGACATCTGGTCGAAGACCAATCGCGCCTTGCTGGCCGCGGTTCTGGGGCCCTCGCGAATTTACGATCCCGGCCTGCCCGTTGACGCCTATCCGCCCGGGTCGCTGTACCTGCTGTGGCTCTCAGGATGGATTGGCAGGTTGATCGAGCCGGCCGCAAACGGTTTCCGCGTGATCGTCGAGACGCCGCCGTTGATTGCCGATCTTTTTATCGGTCTCACGCTGTACTTTGCGGCGTGGCGCGACGGACGCGGCTTGCGCGCCATCGTGGTAATGATGCTGTTCGCGCTTAACCCGGCGCTCATCTTCGATACGGTGGTATGGGGCCAGAGCGATTCGATCGTCGCACTGCCAATGATCGCCGCCGCGATCCTGATCCTCACGGGCCGCTATCGGCTCGGATGGAGTGCGGCCGCGATCGCGATCCTGGCCAAGCCGCAAGCGATCGCATTCACGCCACCGCTGGGACTGTGGACGCTGTTCGACGCGGGGGTCGGCGAATGCGGGTGGTCTGCGGGCGCATTCTTCGGCACGGTTGCGATTGGAATCATCCCGTATCAACTCGGACATTCGTGGAATTGGATAATCAACGTCTATCAGGATCTCGGCACGCGGTTCAGCGAAGCTTCGGTGGGCGCGTTCAATTTCATGGGGTTGATCGGCGGGATGGGCACGGCTGACACCGACAAATTCATTCTCGTTTCGTATCGCGCATTCGGCTTTTCGCTGGCTTGCGCCGTTTACCTGATCGCTTCGTATCTGATCTGGCGCGCGCGATCCGCTCGCGCGGCGATGCTCGCGATTTTCGTCGCGCTATTCGGATTCTTCATGTTCGCGCCCCGGATGCATGAGCGATATCTGTACTACCCGTTGGTATTTCTGATTCCGATCGCGCTGGAGAGCGGCTTTCTCACTTCGATCTTCGCCGTCGTAAGCGCGACCTTCCTGTTCAACCTCGCCTACATCAAGCATCTCAGCGACACCTCGTCATATTTTCCCGATCATCCGAACGCGGCGTTGATCGCGACTGCTTCGATCAACCTGGCCGTCTTCTTCGCGGTGACGGCGTATGGGTTGCTGCGCACTTCTGCGCCCGCCGGATCCAGCGGTGACGCTGCGCGGGCCGCGCCGCCCGTCGAGCCAATGCGCGAGGCTACGGGCAGTTTGAAGGCGTCTTCTCAGCGGCCCGCGAGCGCGCAATCACGAGCGCACGCGCACCTGCAGCCCGAAGCATCATCATCCGTGCAACCAAACAGGCATATGCGGTAGTGTAGACAAGTACTATTGGTGGAGAGACGAATGACAGCAGCTTTCACGACGACGAGCACAACGAAAACAGAAAAAACCACAAAGACCGCGCCGTGGGAGATGCCATGGTGGCACGCCTCCTCGGGGCGCAACCTTTCGATCCTGTTCTGGCTTTGCCTGATTCACATTAGCGCTGCGATTGGACTCGTGCTTTATCCGATTCCCGGATGGCGCGTGTTGCTCGGCGCGATAGCGCTCGTATTCATCGGCGGGCTGGGCACCACCGTCGGGTACCATCGCGCGATCGCGCATCGCTCGCTCACGCTGAATCGGTGGGCGCGCGGAGTGCTGATTTTCTTCGCGATGTTCAACGGTTCCGGCGCGCCGACCACTTGGGCCGCCGGCCATCGTCTGCATCACGCCAAGGCTGACACCCCGGACGACATCTCGAGCCCGATTTGGGGCGGTTTCTGGTGGGCGCATCTACGCTGGCTTTGGCAGGCTGGCGAGCCGCCCGTCGATCGTTACTGCCCCGATCTCAGCGGAGTTTCGTATCGGGCCTGGCAATGGTTTCAGACGCCGATCCTCGCGCTCTCATACCTCGGCGGTTTGTATTTCAGTCCGGCCGCATTTTTCTGGCTGGGCGCGATCCGTTTGTGCTTCGCACTGCACGCGCAATGTTTCGTCAACAGCGTTTGCCACACCGAACCGGGCATCACGGTGGGCCAGGATTCCAGCCGCAACGTAAAATGGCTCGCGCTGATGCATCTGTTTCAGGGCGAGAACTGGCATCGTAACCATCACGCGCGCCCCGGTTCTGCCCGTCTCGGCTGGAACTGGCGCCAGCCCGACGGCGGTTACCTGCTCATCCTGGCGCTCGAGAAGCTCGGCCTGGCCACCAACGTTCGCCACGGCACGCCGAAGAGCGCAGCCAGCCGGGCCGACGCGAAAGATCTGCTGGGCAGGGCCGATATCCTTGATCCCGCCGCCTGATCGGTGAGCGGATAAGGACTTTTTGTACGTAACCGGAGTTTTCGCCGTGCGTATTTCTTGTTAGGCTCATAAGTGTACAATCGGTAGTCAGTTTAGGACAGATTGCCGCGTATGCTGTGGCAATCAGAAGACTAATTCGATGGCACGTCTGGTGCTTTATACGAGGAATGCAGATGAAAACCGCCGGCTTTATCTTTGCCGCGATCCTTTCCGCAGTTATTATGTTTGGAACGGTAATGGCAGCATCGAACGCAGGCATGATGCAAATTGCGTCCTCGCCTGTCGTAATGACTCTATAGCTCGATAGCTCGATCTTGCTGTCTTAGGGGGACAACTCAACGAAAGAGCATTTCAAACGCGCTAGTCTCGTCGCCATCAGCGCCCTGATAGTGCTGACGTGCGGCCGGGCCGCCTTTACTGCCGGCTCGCGAACGCCGCCGCTCATCACAGCCGCCATCGACGAGAGCCGGCTGGTCACGCTCGCGGGCGATACGCGCCCAGAAGCGAACGCGGCCAATGACCGCGGTCCGGTTGCGGACAACCTTCCGATGGAGCACATGATGCTCCAGTTGCGACGCGCGCCCGAGCAGGAGCAAGCACTCGAAAAATACCTCGATGAACTCGCCGATCCGAAGTCGCCGAACTACCATCACTGGTTGACTGCGCAGGAGTTCGGACAGAGATACGGACTGGCCGACCAGGACCTCGCGAAGATCACAAATTGGCTCAAGTCGCACTACTTCACCGTCAACCGGGTCTATCCCAACGGCATGACGATTGACTTCTCGGGCACCGCCGGCATGGTGCGCGAGGCCTTCCACACCGAGATTCACAATCTCGAGGTGAAGGGCGCGGCGCATATCGCCAACATGAGCGACCCGCGGATTCCCGCCGCGCTGGCGCCGGCAGTTGTCGGCGTCGTGTCGCTGAACGACTTCAGGCCGCGTCCGATGAACAAGCCGCGCCCCGCGTACACCTTTTCCGGCTGCGGCTATATCACCGGGTCCCATTGTTACGCGGTGGTGCCCGCTGACCTTGCCACGATCTACAACTTGAACCCGCTGTTTTCCAAAGGCATTTCGGGCCAGGGACAGACGATCGTAGTCGTCGAGGACAGCGACGTTTACAACTACCCTGGAGATTGGAATAAGTTCCGTTCGACGTTCGGCCTCGATTCCTACACCAGCGGCTCCTTCACGCAGGTCCATCCGGGCGGATGCACCGACCCGGGCGTCAATATCGACGACGCCGAGGCGGCGATCGACGTGGAATGGGCGAGCGCCGCGGCTCCCAGCGCCGCGATCGAACTGGCCTCGTGCGCCGGCGCCCCGTTCGGCGGCTTCATCGCGCTGCAGAACCTGCTCAACGCCTCAAAAACGCCGCCGGCGATCGTGAGCATCAGCTATGGCGAGTCCGAGCCGGAGCTCGGCGCGTCGGGGAACTCGTACATCAACGGCCTGTATCAGCAGGCGGTTGGCGAGGGCGTGTCGGTGTTCGTGTCGTCGGGCGACGAGGGCGCAGCCAGCTCCGACGCCGGCCGGAGCTATGCGACCCACGGCATAACAGTCAGCGGATTTACCTCGACGCCGAATGACGTGTCGGTGGGCGGCACCGATTTCGGCGACACGTACGCGGGCACGAACAGCACTTACTGGAAATCGACGAACGGGGCCGACGACGGCTCGGCGCTTTCCTACATTCCGGAAATTCCCTGGAACGACTCATGCGCCAGCGAGCTGATCTACAGCAGCTACGGTTATAGCACCGCCTACGGAGGCTCGACCGGCTTCTGCAACAGCTCGATCGCTACCGACAACGATGCTTTCCTGACTACCGTCGCGGGCAGCGGCGGCCCGAGCGCCGAATATTCCAAGCCTTCGTGGCAGCAATTGATCCTCGGTAATCCGAATGGCCAAATTGGCAATCCTCCGAGCGACGGCGTGCGCGATATCCCCGACGTGTCGTTGTTCGCCGCCAACGGAATCTGGAATCATTACTACGTGGTTTGCTGGTCAGACGGCGGATATTCCTGCTCGGGTGAGCCCGACACGTGGGCGGGATTCGGCGGGACGTCGGTCTCCTCGCCGATAATGGCCGCGATTCAGGCGCTCGCGAACCAGAGGAGCGGGCAGCGCCAAGGCAACCCGAATCCCACCTACTACTCGCTCGCCAACGCCGAGTACGGCGCGTCCGGCAACTTGACCTGCAACTCGACACTCGGCAAGGATGTCGCCAGCTCGTGCATCTTTTATGACGTGACCCAGGGCGACATGGACGTGCCCTGCACGGGCTCGAACAATTGTTACAAGCCATCGGGCACGTATGGCGTGCTGTCCACCTCGAACTCGGCGTATCAGCCCGCGTATCCGGCGGGCACCGGATGGGATTTCGCGACGGGAATCGGCTCGGTCAATGCATACAACTTGGTGATGGCATTCGGCGCAAGTTCCACGCCGACGCCCACTCCGACTGGCACACCTAGCTCGTCGGCGTCTCCGACTGCGACGCCCACTCCGACGCCAACTGGCTTGCCGTCCGTAACACCAACGCCAACACCCACGGCGACGCCAACCGGGGTTCCCGAGTCGCTGAACGTCACACCGTCGGCGGCGAATTTCGGCAAAGTGAAAGTGGGGAAGATCAAGAGCGTAACGCTCACGCTCCGCAACCCGGCCAAGAAGGGGAAACCGCCGATCATCTTCGTGATCCCACCGCTGGCGACGGTCCCCGTGACCAGCCCGCAGCAGTTCGGGTTCCCCTTGGTGGGCGCCTCGAACTGCCCGGCGCAGCTCTTACCGAAGAAAAAGTGCAAGCTCGTCGTGCAATTTGGTCCGGCCGCGCCCGGCCACCAGTCCTCCGCGGTAACCATTTTTGACAACGCGGGAAATGCGAACCAGTTGATCGAGTTGCAGGGTACCGGGAAATGAGCGTGGGGCGTACGCGGACTTGCCGCGCGCGCCTCCTGTACTGAGATGCGATGCGGCGGCTACTCGAAGGCCTGCGCGACGTCGGCCATCGCCTTCGCTGCGCGCTCGCAAATCTCGCTCAGGACTTCGTCAGTGATCGCGGTCGAGAGCGCGATCATCCCGCGGGGTCCGAGAAACAAACCCTGATTGAGCGCCGCCAGATGAAAGCTGGCGACCGCACGGGCGTCCTCGGGCGCGATCGTCGCAGGCGGCGGCGCTTTGAGAAAAAACACGTTCATCAGCGATCCATAGTGCCGCACGGAAAACGGCAGCTCCACCTGATGCGCCGCGCGCGCCAGCTCGGCCGCCAGCCGCTCGGCCTGGCTGGCCATTTTGTCGATTCGCGCCTGCGTCAGCTCGCGCACCGACACGACGCCGGCCGCGCAGGTGACCGGATTGCCGTTGAAAGTGCCCGCATGAAAAATCGTGCCGCGATTGCGCGGATCGAACGCCGACATCACTTCTTCGCTGCCGCCGATCGCTCCGACCGGAAATCCGCCGCCAATGATCTTTCCGAACATCGTCAGGTCCGGCTTGACGTCGAAAATCTGCTGCCCGCCGCCTTCGGCCAGCCTCAGCGTGATCACCTCATCGAGGACGAACATCGCCCCTGCCCGATGCGCCGCTTCGGCCACGCGCCCCAGAAATTCGGCCGGCGGCACCACGATGCCCGCCGAGCCGAGAATCGGCTCGAGAAACACCGCCGCAATCTCCGAACCGCGCTCGGACAGCAGCGCCTCGAAGGCAGTCGCCTCGCCGAAGTCGGCGAGCATCGTGCGCTCGCCGTCCTCGCCGGTTAGCCCGACTTCCAAATCGTCGTACGATCCATGATAGCCGTAGCGCGCCATCAGGATGAGCTTGCGGCCGGTAAGGCGCCGCGCGACCTGTGTCGCGAGCATCCCGGCCTCCGTCCCTGAATTGCAAAATCGCACGAGATCTACAGATTCGACGCGCTCGCACAGGAGCGCCGCCAGCTCGATCTGCGCCTCCGATCGCGCCGGCCACGAGCTGCCGTCACGAACCGCCTTGCTCACCGCCTCCACGATTGGCGGATAAGCGTTGCCGTGAACCAGGCTGGTGTAGTTGCCGAGCAGATCGATGTACTTGTTGCCGTCAACGTCCCAAACGAAGGGGCCTTCGCCGCGCTTGAGCGTGAGCGGGTAGGGCCGATAGTAGGTGGTGGTGCGGGTGTCCCCGCCGGGCATCACACGCTCGGCGCGCTTGGCGAGTTGCGCGGATTTTTCGGTCGCCGCGCGATATTGTTCCTCGATGCTGTTCATCGTCAGTTCCCCCGACTCTTCATCTTCTCATCCGCCCGATGAGATGTAACGTGCGTTTGCGCATCTGCCGGCATTCTATTCTCCCCGTCATTTGCGGGTATCTCGCCGCCGCGAGTCAAGCTCCCCGCCGCGCCGCCCGCCAGGGCGGCCGAATCAGCTACTCGATGTTGGCGGCGTCCAGAGTCTTTTGCTGCGTCGAGTCTCGCGGGCTGGTTGTTCTGCGTGCTCGACGTGTTTGCCGCGGTCTCGTTCTTGTTATGCTCGTACTTGTAGCCCTGGTACGCGAGACTCGGAATTATCAGCGCGGGACATCCCGAGCAAAAGAGCGCTGCCGCCATCGCCAACACGATCGTTCCAATTGATTGTTGCGTCATCCGCATCTCCACCGCCTCCGCCACCGCCAAAAGTTACGCCTCGTTGCCGCCGATACCGGCGTGATGCTCCAGCGCGCGTACTCGCCGTATTATTTCGGGCAGCCGCGTCAGCGCGGCCGCATAGCGGCGCCACTTGCGCACGTCCACCGCCGGGATGCCCCCGACGATGGCGTCGTCTTTCAAGTCGTTGTGGATGCCGGCTTTCGCCGCGACCATGACGCGATCGCCGATCGTCACGTGGTCGGCGCATCCCACCTGTCCGCCGAACAGGCACCATTTGCCGATTCGCGTCGAGCCCGAGATTCCCACGTGCGCCGAGAGCCGCGAGTACTCGCCGACTTCGCAGTTGTGCCCGATATGCACCTGGTTGTCGAGCTTCACGCCGCGATGCAGCACCGTCGCCCCCATCATCGCGCGATCGACCGTCGAATTCGCGCCGATCTCAACATCATCCTCGATTATTACGCTGCCGACTTGCGGAATCTTGATCAAGCCGCCCTTTTCCTCGACGAACCCGAAACCGTCGGCGCCGATTACCGCCCCGTTCAAAATCGTCACCCGATTTCCAATCACCGTGCCTTCGCGAATCGAGGCCTGGCTGTGCGCGGTGAAGCGATCACCGATGCGCACGCCCGGGTAAATCGTAACGTTCGGATGAATCACCGCGTCGCACCCAATCGTAACGCCCGCACCGATTACCGCCGATGCGCCGATCGAGGCGTTCGGACCGATCGTCGCGCCGGGCGCGATCGAAGCCCGCGGATCGATCCCCGGCGCGGGCCGGTACGGCGGAAAAAAAATCTCGAGCACGCGGGCGAAGTCGGCGTATGGATTCGCGCTGACAAGCGTCGCGCACTTCGCGCCTGCCGCCAAGCTCGGCGGTTGTGATCGCCGCCGATACGTTGGATTGCAGCGCGGAGGCGAACTTCGCGCTCGCGACGAAGACGATCATGCCGGGACCGGCGGCCTCGATTGGCGCTGGCGCGAAAATCTCCACGCCGCCGTCACCCCGCAATTCGAGTCCCAGCTTCGATGCGAGTTCCTTGAGTTTCATGTTGATGCCCTGGTTTTCCGGTGAATGAAAGTTTTTTTCAGTCTTCAGCATTCAACGCGGCGCGCGCATCGCGACGATCGCGTCGGCAAGCTCCGCCGGTTCGATTTGCGTCAGGCAGTTGTAATGACCGAAGCGGCAGGTGCGCGCCAGGCATGGACTGCATTCGAGCTTGTGGTAAATCACGCGCGTCTTCGGCCCCAGCGGCCCGGTGCGATTGGGATTGGTCGATCCGAAAATCGCGACGGTCGGGATTCCCAGCGCTCCCGCAAGATGCATGCATCCTGAATCGTTGCCGATGAACCCGTCGCACAGCGACAACAGTGCGATCAGCTCGCCGACATTGGTGTGGCCGGCTGCGATCATCGCGCCCGATTTGCTCGCCGCCGCAACTTCTTCGCACTTCGCACGCTCCGACGACGCGCCAACCAGCACGACTTCGGCATCCTCGCGACGCGCCAGCAAATCTATCAGCGCGCCGTAGCTGTCGGCCGGCCATTCCTTGGCCGGTCCGTAGGCCGCCGCGGGAGCGATCGCAAAGACCGCACGGCCCGGACGCTTGCGATTGGCCGCCAGCCATTCGCGCATCCGCTCGCGATGCGGTCTGTGCACGTCGATTGCGAAATCATCGGCGCGGGCATCGCCGACGCCCGTCGCACGCACCATCGCGAGCCAATAATTCACCTGGTGACCTGTAACCGCTTCGGGCGGCGGCACCGCTTTCAGCGTCAGCATCGCGCCGCGCGCATCGGCGACAAACCCGGCGCGCTGCCGGATTCCGGCCATCGCAATCCACAGCGCCGACTCGAAACTGTTGGGAAACAACACCCCAAGGTCGAATCGCCGCGAGCGGATTTCTCCGACAATTCTGCGCCGATCGAAAAACCCGAAAAACCCGGAAAGACCGCGCCCAACCGAGTACGGTATCACCTCGTCGAGCCATCGGGCCCCGTCAAAGAAGCTCGCCAGTTCTTTCTTGACGAGCACCGCGAGATGCGCGTCGGGCCACGCGCGGCGGATTGCTCGAAGCGCGGGCGTGCTCATCACGAGGTCGCCCAGCCAGTTGACCTCCTTGACCAGGATGCGGCCCGGCGGAGGATCGAGCATGACCGCGGGCGCCGATGGTGCCGGCGCGCGCGAATCAAGCGCCTCCAGACGCCGAATATTTTCCGATTCCACCCTGATGATTCTCCGCCGCGCGCTTTCGATCCTGTCAGCGATTTCATCACGCGCGCGCCGCCAAATAAACCCGGCAGGGGCCGGCCCCGGCCGGCGAATCTTTCATGGTTGGATGGGCGCAGCTTGTGTGGAGTCGCCGGGTTCGGGGAGCATCAGGAACCGATGCTGCGTTGGAGAATAGAACTCGACCGACGCACTTATCAGCGATTTGTCGTCGACGCCGCCGGCAATCAACACCTCGCCGTCGTTCAGCAACGTCGAGGTGTTCTCGAGCCGCGCCACGTTGGTGCGATGCACGTGTGCAAACAGGTTCGTTTCAGGCCGGTAGATTTCCGCGTCGCGCATCCCGACCACAAGCGGCCCCTTGATGGTCCATCCTCCGACGACGAGCACCTGCCCGTTAGCGAGCATCGTCGCAGTCGGCAGGTAATGCACCGCGCTCATGTCGCCGGTTCTGATGAAGGTGCCGGATTCGGGATCGAAAATTTCCGCGCTGTTGAGCGGCGTCAGCGAAGCGAGATTGGGATGCCGGCCGCTGGCCAGGACTCTGCTGCTCTTGCCGCCGACGATCAGCACGCGCCCGTCGCTTAATTTGGCCGCGGCCGCGCCGACACGATCGCTCGTCATGTGCGCGAGCATCGCGGTGAAGCTGCGGGTGGCTGGATCGTACATTTCCGCGGTGTCGTAAGAGATATAGCCGCCCGGCATGCCGGCGCGGCCGCCGCCGGCGATCAATACTTTGCCGGTGCCAAGCAGCGCGGCGACATGCGCGACGCGCGGCTGATTCAAATGGGCCGTGGCGCTGAAGGTGCCGGTCGAAGGATCGTAAACCTCGCCCGAGTCCAACGCAGTCACGCCATTGCCGCTGCCGCCGACGATCAGCACGCGCCCATCGCGAAGCATCGTCGCGGTGTGCCCTTCGCGCGGCGTCGCCATCGAGTCCGTTGCGCTGAAGGTGCCGGCGCTCGGATCGTAAATCTCCGCGCTGGCGAGCTGCGAGCGAAAGCCGGCGTCTTGAACCCCGCCGGTGAGCAGCACGCGTCCGTCACGGAGCATCGTGATCGTCTGCCCGGATCGCGGGGCAGTCATAGCGCCGGTCGGCGTGAAGCTGCGCGCCGCCGGATTGTAGAGCTCGGCGCTTGCGAGCACGCCGCCGGCCTGTCCGGTCGCTGTGCCGCCGCAAATCAGCACGCGTCCGTCGCGGAGCCGAATTGCAGCCGCGTTGGCCCGAGGCGAGGTCATCGCGAGCGCTTCGACGCGGCTCCCCTGCGGATTCGTGTAAGAGACCGGCACCTCGGAAATACTCTGGCCTGCGCACGCGCTGAATCCGGCCACAAGGAGGAACGATAACGCAACCAGATATTGGCGATTCATGCGAACTCCGCGCGCAAGATCATAGGCTCGCCGAGATCAGATGGAAAGTCGAAAAATGCAACGCGCGATTTCAGTTTGCCGGGGAGCGCTGACGCGATTCGATCTTATCGATTCGCGACGCGAACGCCGCGGTGAAGTGCGTTCATCGCGGCGCTTACTTGCCGACGATGAACGCGCAGCTGGTCGTGCCGCTGCCGCCGAGATTCAGCATCGCAAATTTCTTCGCACCCTCGACCTGGTAGTCGCCCGCGCTACCGGTTATCTGCCGATGGCAATCGAGCATCTGGCGCACGCCGGTCGCGCCGACCGGATGGCCCCCGCCTATCAGCCCGCCGCTCGGATTGATCGGCAGCTTGCCGCCGAGCTCGATCACGCCTTCCTCGACCGCCTTCCACGATTCGCCCGGCTTGGTGATTCCAAAATGATCGATCGCCATGTACTCGGAGGTGGTGAAGCAGTCGTGCGTCTCGATTCCCGAGAGCTCGGCGGCGGACGCGATGCCCGCGCGCTTGAAGGCGTCGAGAATTGCCTGGCGTGTATGCGGCAACACGTAGGCGTTGTCCCTGCTCTCGGCAACCTTGGTGTCGAATTCGAGCGGCGCCGTGTGATGGCCCCATCCGAGGATGCGCGGAATGTCGGCGAGCGTCTTGCCGTTGCGCCTGGCCCACGCGCTCGCAAATTTTTTCGACGCGAGGAAAATTGCGACGGAGCCGTCGGTCACTTGCGAGCAATCGCTCGCTTTGATGCGGCCGCCGATGACCTGGTTGAATTTGCTTTTGTGTTGCGCGTGACTCTCGCTCATGAACCAGTTGCGGGTCTGCGCGTTCGGATTGCGCTTCGCGTTGGAATAATTCACCGCCGAAATATGCGCGAGGTGTTCATCCTTGAGGCCGTAGCGCTTGTCATACTCGTCGCCGAGCCGGCCAAATAGTTTCGGAAACGGGAATTCGATTCCCTTGGCTTCGCGCTCGTACCACGCCGCGGTGCCCAGGATGTCGCCGCCGGTGGTCGAATCGACGGTCTTCATTTGTTCGACACCGACCACGCACGCCAGGTCGTAGCGCGCGGCTTCGATCTCGGCCGACGCCGCGATCAATGCGATCGAGCCCGACGCGCATGCCGCTTCATGACGGCTTGTCGGCAGCCCGGAGAAAGCGGGATCGATCTCGAGGAAAAATGCGCCGATATGGCCCTGCTTGGCGTACAGTTCGGCGGCGAAGTTGCCGACGTGAGCAGTTTCAACTTCGCGCGGCTCGATCCTGGCAGCTTCGAGCGCGCCCAAAGTTGCCTCCCGCATCATCGCCACGAAATGCTTTCCTTCTTTCGTCCAATTGCGGGCAAAGTCGGTTTGTGCTCCACCCAATACGTACACCGGCGCTGGTTTCGTCATCGCGCGCTCCTGTCGGTCATCGAATTAAATTATCCAACAAAAGTCCGGCCGTATTCGAGTACGCCGCCTGAAAACATTCTAGCGCCGCTTGCCGCAGCTTGCTCGACGGTCGCCGGGACCTTCAGTTTCAGCTTTTGCAGCATCGCCACCGTGTACTTCGCGCCGAGCAAATCGACGATCGCCGTGGGCGGCGCCCAGTTGAAGCCGTACGACATGATCGTGTCCACGTCGGCCGGACTCGCGGCCACTTCGCCGACGCGGTTCAGCGCGTAGCTGACGTAGCCGAGCACCACGCGGCGGCATACGTCGGCATCCGCGCCCCTGGCTTCGGCGAGGACCTTCAACGCCTCGCGCGTAGCGGCCCACGTGATGCAACTGTTTCATCTTTTCGACGAATTCGATCGGCGCGGGTTTCTGGAACTTCTCGTGCCCGCCGGTTTTCGGATCGAGCACGAAGACTTCCTTGCCCGCGCGGCGGTAGAAGCCGCCACGCTCGGGCGTCTTGTCACCGAGGCATCCCTTGCGAAGCGCGGCATTCATGTACGCGGGCATCGCGAAGGACTCGTGCGCCTCGTCCTCGCAGTTGGCATGGACGTTGTTGACGATCGCCTTGTGCACGTCCCATCCGACCAGATCGATGGTCGCCAGCGGCGCCATCGCGCGCCCGGTATGCGGCCCGATCAAATAGTCTATAAACGCGACGCCGTGTTCGGCGGCCAGTTGCGCGGTTTCGTTCAGGACCTTGAAGCCGACCCGATTGCCGACGAACGCGGGCATATCTTTGGTGACGATCACCTTGCGGCCCAGCCGTTTCGTCAGCATCGCGACGACGCTCTTTACCACCTCGGGATCGGTGTCGGGTCCTGGAATGACTTCGGTGCCGACGATCACATGCGGCGGATTGAACAGGTGGATGCCGAGGAAATTGCGGCGAAACGAATCGCTTCGTCCGCGCGCCATTTCCGCGACCGACAGTCCCGAGGAACCGGACGCGACGATCGCGTCGGGACGCCGGCTGCTTGTCGATCAGCTCGAAGAATTGTCTCTTGAGCGGCAGATCTTCGGCGAGCGACTCGAACACAATCGCGGCCTCGCCAACCGCGCGGCCAAGGTCGGTGTCGTACGCGCCCAGCGAGATCCGCTCCGCGATCGCTTCCGCGCGCGCATCGTTCTGCGCTTCCGCGAATCCTTCGCGCGGCTTTGTCCCACGACCGCGCCAGCATCGTGACGCTATATCCTCCTCCCGCCAATACGCATCCCGCGCCCGCGCCCATGGTGCCGTTGGCGCCTATAATTACGACCTTGTTGTTGTTGTTGTTGTTGTCGGCCAAGCAGCTCTCCGGTCCTCGTGGAATTATGATTTCGTCAAGCGGCACTCCTGCCGCCGGACTCTAATGCGCGCCGCGATCATCCGAACTGCCGCGCCTCAAAGCACGGCTGCTCAAAGCGGTATTGGATTTCATCGAAGCTGCTTTGTGGCGCCGCGCCGTCGCAGCCGCGGGCCGCAAGAAATGTTAGCCGAGGGCGGCCATCTGATGCCACAGGCAGCGTGCCCCGGCGCGCGAACAGCGTCGCGCTACTACGCGAAAAAATTCCCGGCTCAAGGCTCGTGCCATACTCGCCCCGGCCGTGCCAATCAACTCGTCGGCCTCATTGGGTCCCCAGCCTCCCGCCGGATACTCGGCCATCGGCACGCGCGCGCCGTCGCTCCACGAATCCAAGATTCCCTGCACGAACTCCCACGACTTCTCGACGAACTGCGCGCTGGGGAACAGCGTATGGTCGCCGTCCATCACGTCGAGCAGCAGTCGTTCGTATCCGTCGGGCGAGGCGCCGTCGCCGAACGCAGTCTTGTAGCTGAGATTCATCCGCACCGGTTGCAGCACCAGGTCCAGCCCCGGCCGCTTGGTCATCACGTCGAACGAAAAACCCTCGTCCGGCTGAATCCGGATCGTCAGTGCGTTGGCCGGAACCACCGAATCGCGATTGAACAGAATTTGCGGCACGTCCTTGAACTGGACGTAGATCAGCTCGCCCGCCGCTTCATCCGCTTGCCCGTCCGGATGAAAAATGGCACCCCCGACCATCGCCAGTTGTCGATATATGTCTTCAGCGCGACGAACGTCTCGGCGCGCGAATTGTCGGGGACCCCCGGTTCGTCCATGTAACCCGCCACCGGCTCGCCGTCTGTGTCGACGCCCGCGGCGTACCGCGCCCGCACCGTAGTCGCGCGCGCATGCTCCGCCGTGATCGGGCGCAGCGTGCGCAACACGTTGAGCTTCGCGTCCATGATCGCCGTCGCGTCGAGCGACACCGGCGCTTCCATCGTGAGCAGCGACAGCGTTTGCAGGATGTGGTTCTGAACCATGTCGCGGAGCGCGCCGGCACAATCGTAAAACGCCGCGCGGCTACCCACGCCTTCCGCCTCCGCCACCGTGATTTGCACGTGATCGACGTTGCGGCTGCCCCACAGCCGCTCGAAAATATTATTCGAGAAGCGCAGCACCAGCAGGTTCTGCACGGTTTCCTTGCCGAGGTAGTGATCGATCCGGAAAATCTGCGACTCGTCGAGATGCCTCACCAGCACGCGGTTGATTTCGAGCGCGCTCGGCAGATCGTGGCCGATTGGTTTTTCGACGACGACCCGCGAGAAGTTCGGCGCATTCGGCCCACTGATCAGGCCGGCCTGCGCAAGCCGCTCGACCGACTCGCCAATCGCTTCGGGCGGAATCGCCAGGTAGTAAACGCGATTGGGCGGGAGCCCGCGTGCTTTTTCGATGACTTCAAGCTTCGCTTTAAGTCTCGCGAAGCCGTCGGGACGGTCGAGCCCGGATAGATAGTCAAGGCCGCCGGCGAACGTCGCCCAGCAGGCCTCATCGACTTTCAGCCGCGAGAACCGGGCGGTCCAAGCGTGCGCACTTTTGCGGAACTCGTCGAGCGGCATTTCGCGCCGCGCAAATCCCAGCACCGCGCTCTTCGCCGGCATCATGCCCTGGCCGCATGCGGCGAGATTGTACAGCGCCGGAATCAGCTTGCGCTTGGCGAGATCGCCCGACGCGCCGAATATTACCACCGTGCACGGCGGTGCCGGTTGGGCTCGTTGCATGGTCAGTAGATTGTCCATCTCGCGGCCTTCCCTATGAGAATATGCAGCGCGCGGCCCCACTGGTAACTCAAAGCGATGACTGATAAGTCTGACACGTTTCGGATCTTCATGAAAAAGCTGCTCGCCGAAAATCTCCGCATGACTTCCGACTGCAACTCCCGGCGAACATCCCTCATGAAAACGACAGCCAACTGATGCCGGCGCCGGAATCTTTGTCAGCCGGCGCCTCGGAGCGCGCTCCGCTCGGCGAATGGATCCCGGTAGTTTTGTGGGGCGCGTTGATCTTCACACTGTCGACTTCGGCGTTTTCCGCCGCCAGCACGGCCAGGATCATCGACCCGATGCTGCGGTGGTTGCTTCCCGGAATCACCGCCGCGTCGGTTGACGTCTGCCACATGCTGATTCGCAAGGCCGCGCATTTTACCGAATATGGAGTGCTTTTCTGGCTGCTGGTTCGCGGTCCGATGGCGCAGCGGCCCTGCCTGGCGTTAATGCTTTGTGTAGTGTACGCGCTGACCGACGAGGGCCATCAGGCGTTCGTGCCCAGTCGCACCGCGTCGCTATATGATGTCGCACTCGACTCGAGCGGCGCGCTCTTCAGCCTTTTCCTGACCACCGCAATCGCCGAACTCGCCTAGCAAGCCGATTTTCCCTCGATAGTAAGGGAGAGCTTTAGCAAAGCTCTCCGAGCAGGTCTTTACCCGGCCGGTTCTTCGATCACTGAGCTGATCCGATCGACCCGTCCGAAGAACGCGCGCAGATTTTTCATGTCGGCAGGAATTTTCAGCTCGCCCGTGAACGCCAGGTAAAACAACTGGCCATAGAGCGCGAAATCCCCAAGCCCGATCCTGCCGGTCAGAAACGGCACGCTCGCCAGTTGCTCCTCGAACGGCGCCGAGAGCGGCGCGCGCGCGATCCCAGTTGGCCGCATACTCCGCGATAGTTCGATCGACGAAGCCCGCGCCGTACTTGCGCTCGCGGACCAGACGCCATAGCGCGGCGCGATCCGCACCCTGGCGGCTGTAATGCGCGAGTTCGTCGGCGAGCGCGACGCGATACAGCGCGTCCTCGAGTTGGTTGTCGATATAATCGGCGAGCACGAGATGCATCCCGCGCCATCCAGCGGGGAAAATCGTCGGCTCGGGATAAAGCTCTTCGAGTCGCATCGCGATTCGCGCGGAATCGACGATCGTCTCGCCGCCCTCGAGCGTGACCGCCGGCACCATTATCTGGCCCGAGGCGAGCAGCAATTCCTTGCGCTCCAGGTAGTCAACCTCGACGACTTCGAACTCGACGCCCTTGAACGCGAGCAGCTTGCGCACCTTGGCGCAGAACGGGCTGCCGAGAAACTGGTACAGCTTTGCCGCCATCATCGTGCTCCCATGATTTTTCGATCCGCTGCCGCAAGCGCGCGCAAAATCTCGTCGAGGTCAAGCCCGGAAATCGAATCGCTCGCACGACGTCGGCCGCCGCGAGATCGGCCGCCGGCGCGCTATGGCATAGCGCCAGCACTTTCATGCCCGCGCGATGCGCCGCCTCGATTCCGGCCCGCGTGTCCTCGACCGCCAGGCATTCGTCGCGCCAGGATCGGATCGCGCGGCCGGCAAGATAGATCCAAGCCGCCCAAGCGCCGCGATAAAACCGTCGGGCTCGGGCTTGCCGCGCTCGACGTCCTCCGCCGCGATAATATCGACAAACAACTCGCGAAGTCCGGCGCGGCGAAGAATCGCTTCGGCCTCGGCGCGCAGCGTGCCGGTCGCGATCATCAGCGGAAACCGGTCGCGCGCATTCGCGCGCGAACTTCTCGGCGCCCGGGTAGAGAACCTCGCGATCCGCAACCATCGCTTGATAGACCGCGGTCTTGCGCGCGATCAGGCCCGCGAGTGTTGCTCGCCTGCGTCCATCCGATTCTCGCGCAGCACCATGGCGAAACAATCGTGATCGTTGAGTCCAATCAGCCGGTGAAGTATTCGTCGCGTGGGATTTCGATTCCTTCGGGCCGCAAAACTTCGTTGAAGGCCGCGAAATGGATAGGCTCGGTATCGACGAGGGTCCCGTCGAGATCGAATATGACGGCACGAATCATGCTCGAACTATGGTTGGCATGCCCGGCTTGGGCTTGAAAGCGGGCGCCGCGAGGAGCGCGGCGATCTCGCGCTGGCGCGGCTCGCCGCTGACCGTGCGCAACATGACCGCACGCCACGAACTGCCCTGCATCAAAACCGGCAAGCGCGGCGTCGGTTATCGCGTGGTTGATCTTATCGGTTAGCGGGAGCCCCGGGGGCGTACGGCGCCTCAATAGCCATTTCGTTCAGCCCTACGTAGGTGATACGGCTCACGCGCATGGACACCAAGGACGCCGGCCGCAAGGGCGGCCTCACGAAATGGGCCAAGGTCAAGAGCAAGCGTGCCCGCAGCGAGATCATGAAGCGGGTGCGCCGGGGAAAGAAGTTCTCCAAGCTGCGGAGCGGTCCCGGCCACGGCGGCGGGAAGCGCCGCAAAGACGCAGGCCTATGAACTTCGTCGCGGTTGATGTGGAAACGGCAAACCCCGACCTGTCGAGCATCTGTCAAATAGGCATTGCGTGCTTCCGTGATGGGAGGCTGGAAAATTCGTGGATCTATCTTGTCAACCCCGAGGACGAGTTCGACCCTCTTCATGTTTCTATTCACGGCATCGACGAAGAGAAGGTTAGGGATTGCCCAAACTGGGCCGCGGTCTACCCAGAAGTGAGTCGGCTTCTACAGAGCAACATCGTAGCTAGCCACACGGCCTTTGATCGCGTTGCCTTGTACCGAGCGTGTGAAAGATACCAACTCGCCTCTTTCGAGTATCGGTGGCTTGACTCTGCCATGGTGGTCAGGCGCGCATGGCCGATTTTTTCTCGCTCAGGCTACGGTCTCGCAAATAGCATGAAGTTGGAATTAAGTATACGCCGCACGATGCCCTTCAAGACGCTTGCTGCGCGGGCGAGATCCTTCTTCGAGCGGTCGCTGAGTCCGGCCTAAGCATTGATGCGTGGCTTGAGCGGGTAATGCAGCCGATTAATCTACCGGTACGGGCAACCACTGAGCCAGCCGGTCCGCGCCCGCCAAGGGCTTTGCCGAGGCCTGCGCCCGCAGTCACTGGACGTGGGAATCCAGAAGGACCACTGTTTGGCGAAGTACTAGTCTTCACAGGCGCCTTGTCGATGCCGCGCCATGAGGCGGCTGACGCAGCGTCCGCTGCGGGTTGCGAAGTTGCTACCAGCGTGAGCAAGCACACGACCCTGCTTGTGGTAGGCGACCAGGATATTCGCAAACTCGCGGGCTACGAAATGAGTTCAAAGCACCGCAAGGCTGAGGAACTGATCGCCCAAGGTCAGAACATTCGGGTCATTACCGAGAGCGACTTCAAGTGCATTACCGATCTGGCAAGTGGATAGACGATAGTGAGAGGAGTGAGAGGTAACACGGTCCTTTCTGGTCTACCAACCTGCGCGCGGTGCGGCGCGTCGGCGCTCTTTCCCAACGCCCGCTTCTGCGGCCATTGCGGCGCGCCGCTAACTGGCGGTCGTCGTCCTTGGGTGACGATGAACTA
>CAWDLC010000042.1:0-16257 GCA_963803045.1 Binataceae bacterium (SeqCode)
TTTATGTAGCCTGCTTCGACCAGTACGTATTGCTGGCCCCCCAGTACACCGACTCCTGGCCGTCAACGGTGAAAGTCGGTTTCGTGATCCGGCGGCTTCAGGTGAATTTCGATTTCGTGCGAATCCGGCAACACCACCGGACGGTTGCTCAGAGTATGCGGGCAGATTGGCGCGATCACGATCGCATTGACAGTGGGATAAACGATCGGCCCGCCGGCGGAGAGCGCGTATGCGGTCGAGCCCGTGGGAGTTGCGACGATCAATCCGTCGGCGCGATACGAGCAGAAGCGCTTGTGGTCGGCGGATACCTGGAGCTGAAGCATCCCGCCGAGCGGGCCTTTGGCGACGACCACGTCGTTGAGCACCAGAAACGATCGGTTGGACTCCTCGGACGGGCGTTCGACGATTGCCGCGAGCATGATCCGCCGATCGACCTGGTAGTCGCCATGAGAGGATGCGCCCCAGGGCGGCTCGCGCCTCCTTGATAGTCACTTCGGTCAGGAAGCCGAGTCCGCCGAGATTTACGCCCAGGATCGGATCCCCTTCGATGCGACCAGGCGCGCGACGCCGAGCAGCGTGCCGTCGCCGCCGAGCACGACGATCAGATCGGCGCGATCGGCGAGGTCATGCTGTTCTACCGCCTCAGCACGATCTTTTTCGCCGTCTCAGCGTCCGTGAGCGCAGTCTTGTGCCTGGTGCGCAGAAGGCGGGTGAGGGTTCGCGCGATGGTGATCAATTTCGGGCCGCTCGTGCTTGACCACCAGGCCGACCGTCTTTATGGACCGCTTTGCCACCGGATTCAGCCACTTATCATGCGCTGAAATCGGCGGCAACGCGAAGGCAATAGATGCCCATCGGTTACTCTCACCGAAGCATTTTATAGGCGGTGCTGGCCGCGGCCGGATTTTCCTTGCCGTACACGATCGCGACCGCGTTGATGACGTAGCCCGTGCTGGCTTCGCTGGTCTGCGACCTGCTGGTGTAAACGACGATCGCATCCGCGCCCGTCTCGCAGGCCTTGCGCTGCACGGCGGGCAGCACGTCGGCCTCGCTGGCAAAGACGTTTCCCAATCCGTCCACGATTGCGACCTTGCGAAAATCCGTCAGCGGCTCATGGCGCAAGACCGGCATGTTGCAATCGGGCAGCTTGGCGGCGCGTACCCGACGGCTCCACTTCCGTAAGCGACACGGGGCGCGACGATCAACGTGGCGCATCCACCGGCGGCAATCGTAAGTACTATGATGATCGCGGCTCGCACGAGTAATGAAGTATCCACCGATGGGCGTCGCGGGCAAGAGCGGTGGCGCGGGTTTCCGATCCTCGCTTTGGGCGTTCAATCGTATAAAATCGCGACGGCGCTTGCGTCCGCCGAGCCCGGCGCGTAAAGGCTGCATGTCACGATGGCAAAAACCGGCAAATCCAGCGGTCCAATCCTGGGCGCGCACATGTCGATCGCTGGCGGCGTCGGCGAAGCGCTGATCCGCGGCCAACGCGCCGGATGCGACTGCATCCAGATTTTCACCAAATCCTCCCGCCAATGGGCCGCCAAGCCCTACAGCGCCAAGGAGGTCGGGAGTTCAAGCAAATCAGACCGAAACCGGAATCGAGATCGTCATGGCGCACGATTCCTATCTGCTGAACCTGGGCGCGCCCGACGAGAAGCTGCGCGCGCGCTCGGTGGCGGGGCTGTATCGACGAGTTCGAGCGCTGCGAATTGCTGGGCGTGCCGTTTCTGATCGCGCATCCGGGCTCGCATGTCGGCTCAGGCGAGGAGGCTGGCATCACGACCATCGCGCGTTCGATCGACGAGATGCACAAAGCCTGCCGCGGATTCAAAGTGAAGCCTCGCGCTGGAGATAACCGCCGGCCAGGGCAGCAACCTGGGTTATAGCTTCGAACAGATGGGGTGGATCTTCGACGCCGTCAAAGAAAGCGATCGGCTGCGGCTCTGCTTCGATACCCAGCACGCCTTCGCCGCCGGCTACGATCTGCGCGGCGAAGAAGGTTACCAACGCGCGTTCGGCGAACTCGATCGGTACATCGGACTCAAGCGCCTGGTCGCCTTCCATCTCAACGATTCCAAGAAGCCGCTGAATTCGCGCGTGGACCGGCATCGAGCATATCGGCAAAGGGCAGCTCGGCCTGGAGCTCTTTCGCCGCCTGCTGCAACGACCGGCGATTCTTCGGCCTGCCGATGTGCCTGGAGACGCCGAAGGGTCCCGACATCAAGGAGGATATCGAGAACCTGGCGACTCTGCGCAAGCCTCTTGAGACTGACAATAGACTGATGACCAAACGAATCCTCACCGGAGACCGTCCCACCGGGCCGCTGCATCTCGGCCACTACGTCGGTTCGCTGCAAAATCGCGTGCGGCTGCAGCACGAGTACGACACCTACATTCTGATCGCCGACGTCCAGGCGCTGACCGACAACTTCGAGCATCCGGAGAAGCTCGAGAGCCAACATCTTCGAGGTCGCGCTCGACTACCTCGCGGTCGGGCTCGACCCGGAGAAGGTAAAGTTCGTCGTGCAATCGATGGTGCCGGAGCTGACCGAGCTGACGAATACTTCATGAACCTGGTGACGGTCGCGACGCTCGAGCGCAATCCGACCGTGAAGGAGGAAATCAAGCAGCGCAATTTCCGCGCGGCGTGCCGGTCGGCTTCTGGTCGTATCCGATCTCGCAGGCCGCCGACATCGCGATCTTCAAGGCCGACCTGGTGCCGGTGGGCGAGGACCAGTTGCCGATGATCGAGCAGACGCGCGAGATCGTGCGCCGCTTCAACTCGCTCTATGGCAAGGTGCTGGTCGAACCGAAGGCGATGCTGGGACAGATGGCGCGGCTGCCCGGCACCGACGGCGGCGCCAAAGATGTCGAAGTCGCTCGGCAACTGCATTTATCTCGGCGACCGCCCGAGGTACGCTGCGCAAGCGGGTCATGTCGATGTTTACCGATCCGACGCGCATCCATCCGACCGATCCCGGCCATGTCGAGGGCAATCCGGTCTTCACCTATCACGACGTCTTCAATCCGGATAAGGCGGAAGTCGAGGAACTGAAGGAACGCTATCGCAAGGGCACGGTGGGCGACGTCGAGGTGAAAGAGAAGCTGTTCAAGGCGCTGGACGCTTTCCTCGAGCCGATCCGCGAGCGGCGCGCGCATTTCGCGGCGAACCAGAGCAGTGCACGAGATAATCATGGAGGGCACGCGCAAGGGACGAGCGGTCGCGCAGGCGACGATGGAAGAGGTGCGCCCGGCGATGAAGATCAGCTACAAATTCGATCCCCGCCGCGCCCGCGTTCGCGCTCAGTAAGCCTTGGCGAAAAGGCGCGCTCGGGCGCTCTCGCCGCAGACGATACACCGCCCGCGACGGCGTCGTTGGATAGCGGAATCGCGCGGCAGGTCGCCTTGGTCTCCTCGCGGATCTGGTTTCGCACGGCCGCTCCGCACCAGAAGACATCCGCTAGCCCGCCGCCGCCTTCGCCCTCCATTTGCTTGCGAAACTCGCGTAGTCGTCGAACTTACGGGTTTCGGCTTCCCGCCACGCCAGCGCTTGCGCATACAGATTCGCTGAATTTCGTCGAGCAGCGCGGCTCCGCGCCGGCAATTCGGCGATCGGCGCCTTGCGCTTGGCTTCCTTGCCGGGCGTGTCGCGGCGCGCCAACACGACCTCGCCAGAGGCCACGTCGCGCGGTCCGATCTCGACCCGAATCGGCACTCCGCGCATCTCCCAGTCATTGAACTTGAAGCCCGGCGTCAGGCCCTCGCGATCGTCGAGACGCACTCGAACTCCCGCCGCATCGAGCGCGGCGAGAGCGGCGCGGGCCGCGCCCAGCACGCTTTCGCGCTCCTCGGGCTTGCGCCAGATGGGCACGATCACGACTTGGACCGAAGCGACCGCGGGCGGGAGTCGCAGCCCCTGGTCGTCGCCGTGCACCATGATGATCGCGCCGAGCAGCCGGGTCGAAACGCCCCAGCTGGTCTGCCACACGCTATTGCAGCTGATTGTTGTCGTCGAGGTAGCGGATCTCGAAAGCCTTGGCGAAATTCTGGCCGAGAAAATGCGAGGTGCCGCATTGCAGCGCGCGCCCGTCGCCCATCAGACGCCTCGATCGTGTAGGTCTCGACGGCGCCCGGCGAAGCGCTCGGCCGCGCTCTTGCGCCCGGTGATCAGCGGAATCGCGAGGTACTCCTCGAAGAAGCTGCGGTAGACCTCGAGCATGGTCAAGCGTTTCGCGCTCGGCCTCCGCTTGCGTCGCGTGCGCGGTGTGGCCTTCCTGCCAGAGGAATTCGGTGGTGCGCAGGAACATGCCGCGTGCGCATCTCCCAGCGCACCACGTTGCACCATTGATTGACCATCATCGGCAGGTCGCGATGCGAGTGGATCCACTGCGCGAACATGTGGTTGATGATCGTCTCGGAGGTCGGCCGGACGATCAGCGGCTCTTCGAGTTCCTTGCCGCCGCCGTGGGTGACGACCGCTAGCTCGGGCGCGAAGCCCTCGACGTGCTGCGCCTCTTTGTGGAGGAAGCTCTGCGGGATGAACAGCGGGAAGTAGGCGTTGCGGGCGCCGGTCTTCTTGATCCGGCGGTCGAGCTCGTCGCGCAGCGCCTCCCAGATCGCGAAGCCGTCGGGGCGAAACACGATACATCCGCGCACCGGCGAGTAGTCGGCCAACTCCGCGCGCAGGATGATGTCGTTGTACCACGCCGCGAAATCCTGGCTCCGCGGCGTAACCTTCTTGTCATTTTGTTTTGCTTGTTTTTCCGCCATTCGTCTTGTGTGACGATTGTGATTATCGTCAATTGGTACAGTCTCCGGATAAAGTCAGCCTGAATCAACTTATTCCGGAGCGTGCCCGAGGTGAAAGCCATGAAGCTGAGACTCCGAGCAGCCGGCGCCGGCCTTGCGCTTGCGATTGTAATCCCGATGCTCGCTCCCGCGGTGTCGGCGGATAGCGGTGCGAATAGTCCCGCGATGCGACGATCGAAGTTGACGGGATCGGCGAGATGCGCACATCTCCTGACACCGCGGATTTGGATCTGGCGATCGATACTCAAGCGAAGACCGCCGAGGAAGCCGCGAATCGCAACGCCGCGCTGGCCGCGAAGGTGATCGACGCGCTCAAGTCGAAGCTCGGCAGCAAGGGCAAGATTACGACCGGCGGCTATTCGCTGAATCCTGAGTACGACCAGCGTGCGAGCGAGAAGCCCAGGATTATCGGTTACAGCGCTCAAAATACGGTTACGGTAAATACCGGCGCGCTCGAGCTCGTTGGCCCGCTCATCGACTGCGCGATTGCGGCCGGCGCAAATCGCGTCAATTCGCTTAGCTTCAGCGTCAAGGACAACACCAAGGCGCGTACCGAAGCGATCGCGATTGCAACTCGCGACGCGCGCGCACAGGCCGAAGCGCTCGCATCTGCGCTGGGCGTGAAGCTCGGCAGGGTGCTCAAGGCGACGACAGTATCGCAAGCGCGGCCGATTCCGATGCGGATGGGAGGGGCAATGGCGATGTCGGCCAACGAGGCCACACCGGTCGAGCCCGGCGAGGTCACCGTGCCGGCGACGGTTTCTCTCGCCTTCGGGATTGAGTAGGTTTTGCTTTTGCGCTATCGACCAAGCGTGCACTTGAGGCCGCGATGCTGAAGCCTGGCGATCCCGCTCCGTCGTTCGATCTCGACTGCGCCCTTAATGGGCATATCGCACGCTCCAGTCTCGCGAAGATTTCTTCCGATTTGGTTCTGATCTTTTTCTATCCGCGCGACTTTTCTTTCATCTGTCCCACCGAAGTCACCGGCTTCAACAAGGCGCTGGAGGAATTTACCGCCGAGCAGACGACGGTCGTCGGCGTCAGTATCGACGACGTCGACAGCCATCTTCGATGGGCCCGCGAGCTCGGCGGAATCGGCTACCCGCTGCTCGCCGATCCGGATGGCAAGCTAGCGCGCGCCTACGGCGTTTTCGACGACCAGCAAAAAGTCGCGTTGCGTGCGACGTTCATCCTCGATCGGAAACGCAAGGTTGTGTTCGCCGCATCATGCCCGCTGAACGTCGGGCGCAGCGTCAGTGAAACGCTTCGAATCGTGCGCGCGCTCCGAACCGGCCAGCTCTGCCCCGCTGATTGGAAGCCGGGCGTCGAGTTCGGTCCGGCCAACCGCGAGTTCTAGGACGAGCTTGGCCGCAATCGATCCCGCGGAAAAAAGGCGGCTCTTCGAGCGGCTCTCGAGCGTCCGCGAAATTGTGTTCGGCGTGCAGGACGGCGTGCTGACGACCGCGGGCGTGCTGTGCGGGCTTAGCGGCGCCGTCTCACAGCATTCGCAGGTCGCGCTCGCCGCCCTGGCCTCCACCGCGGCCGGTGCGCTTTCGATGGCTGCAGGAGCCTATCTGGGCACGCGCGCGGAAACCGAGGTGCTGCGTGCCGAGCTCGCGCTCGTGCGCGCCGAGGCGGCCGCACAGCCGTACACCGTCCAGGAAGGATTGCTCGACGAGCTGTGCAAGGAAGGCCTCAGTCGCGAGGGCGCCTATCGCATCGTCCGGCTGCTCAGCACCTCCCCCAAGGCTCTCGCATCGACCGCCGAGGCCAAGATGTTCGGGCTCGGCGGCGCGATGTTTGGCAGGCCGGCGTTGGATGGACTCGTGATGGGAATCGCATTCCTGGTCGGCGCGTTGGTGCCGTTGCTGCCGTACATGCTGATTGCGGTTCCGCGTTTCGACCTTGGCGGCGCGCTCGCCGCAACCGCACTCACCTTGTTCGGGGTTGGATACTTCGAGGGATGGCTCGCGCATCGGGACGATCGCTGGCGGTCGGGCATACGCTTTCTTGCAATCGCGCTCGGCGCCGCGGCCGCCGGCTATCTGATCGGGCTGGCGATCTCGCCAC
Organism: Binataceae bacterium (SeqCode); assembly: GCA_963803045.1. Taxonomy (GTDB): domain Bacteria; phylum Desulfobacterota; class Binatia; order Binatales; family Binataceae; genus Binatus. The sequence goes on from CAWDLC010000042.1 coordinate 6,886, forward strand.
TCGGTGCGGCCGCAGGCTGACGTTGCCGGCCATGAAAGTTCCTGCGTATTCGTCGCTGGCCGCATTTCTGGCGCACTATCACGCGCTCAAATCAGACCCATCGCGCACCTCTGACGACGAGCAGCTGTTCGCCGGGATGTCAGCGGCGATCGCGACGCTTGCGCCCGAGGCTCGTGCCGCACTCGATTCCACCGAGGACAGCGGCCGCGCGAAACGCCATCGCGAGCGCGCCGAGCTCCAACTGCGCCGCGAGCTTGCCGCACGCGGAATTGTCGCGGGCTGAGCGATGCTCGCTTACCTGGTACGGCGAATCGTTTTTGGCGCGGCGGTGCTTGTCGGAACGTCGATCATCACGTTCGCTATCGCGTTCGTGGTTCCCGCCGATCCCGCGGTCGCGATGGCCGGGGCGAAGGCCGATCCGCAAACTCTCGCCTCGATCCGGATCGAGATCGGTCTCGACCAGCCGCTCTACGTCCAATATGCGCGCTACTTCGATCGTGCGATTCACGGCGACCTCGGCCGCTCGTATATCCGGCGCGAGAGCGTGACGCGACTGATAGCCGATCGCTTTCCCGCAACCGCCGTGCTGGCCGGCGCCGCGATGGCGTTGTCGTTGATGCTTGGAATTCCGATGGGCGTGATCGCTGCCGCGTATCGCGGCCGCGCGGCCGACAACATCCTGCTGGTCATATCGCTCGCGCTGGTGTCGATCCCGGTGTTCTGGCTGGGCACGATGCTGCTGATCGCGGTGGCAGCCACCTTCGCTCGTTTCCGCTGGGCGGTTACAGCGGCGCCACGAGCTTGATCCTGCCGACTCTGACGCTGGCGCTTGGCTCGGCCGGCTACTATTCGCGCGTTCTTCACACCAGCTTGTGCGATGCGTTCGATCAGGATTACGTGCGCACCGCGCGCGGCAAGGGTCTTTCGCGCGGGCGCGTGATGCTCAAACACGCGATGGCCAACGCGCTGCTGCCGCTGGTCACGCTGGCCGGGCTGGATCTGGCGGGACTGCTTTCGGGCGTCGTTCTGACCGAGACGGTCTTCAACTGGCCGGGAATCGGGCGGCTGGCAGCCGAGGCGATCTTTAATCTGGACATCCCGGTGATCATGGGCACGGTGCTCTTCTCCGCGTTCCTGATTGTCGCCGTCAACCTGCTGGTGGACGTGCTTTACGCGTGGCTCGATCCGCGCATTCGGCTGGCGGAGACCGGATGAATATCCGCCGCCGCGTCACGCTCGAAACCGTTGGCGCTGCGATGGTGAGCGTGCTCGTGATAGTCGCGATCTTTGCGCCCTTGCTCGCGCCGCATGACCCGACGATCGTCGTCGCGCCGACCTTTGGCGACCCCGGCGCGCCCTCACTCGCATTCCCGATGGGCACCGACGAACTCGGCCGTGACGTACTCTCGCGCATCATCTTCGGCGCCCGAATATCGCTCACCGTCGGCGTCGCCGCGATGGCGGTCACGATGACCATCGGCATCGCGATCGGCCTGTGCTCGGGATTCTTCGGTGGCGCAGTGGATTTTATCCTGATGCGCTTCACGGACCTGATGCTGTCCTTGCCGCCGCTGCTGCTTGCGATGGCGCTGGTTGCGGTGCTGGGACCGAGTTTGCGCACGATCTTCATCGTCATCGGACTGGTTTCATGGACGTCGATCGCACGCGTGGTGCGGGCGGAAACGCTTGCGATGTCGAGGCGGGATTTCGTGGTCGGCGCTGAGGCTCTGGGCGCGCCGTCACTCCGATTGATCGCATTGCACATCCTGCCCAACGTCTTGCCGATAATCGTCGTGATGGCGGCGCTAAGAACCTCCGACACGCTGCTGCTCGACGCGGCGCTCAGCTTTCTCGGGCTGGGCGTGCCGCCGCCAACGCCGAGTTGGGGCCGAATGATCGAAGAGGCGACGATTTACTTCCGGACCGCGCCGTGGCTGGCGACCTTTCCCGGTCTGGCGATTTTTTACGCGGTGCTCAGCTTCAATCTGCTCGGCTACGGATTTCTGCGCAGGCGCGCGCAATGATGCGTCGATGGCTCAAGCCGGGGCGTATCGCGCTGTTGCTCCCCGCGCTCGCGATGGTGAGTATGAGGCAGTCAATCATCGCGGCGAAGAGTACGTACGCGGGATCATTGATACGAACAATATGGAAACTTTCTGGTCGCTGTTTAAGCGCGGGATCGCCGGCACGTGCCGCAACGTCAGCAAGAAAAAACAGCATCGCTCCGCCGAAAGCGCCAGCGAGCCACCCGAGCAGCCACAAACAAAAGGACGTTGGCTCCGATATTTTCGTCGTAACGAAGCCGTAATCGCTCAGCCGACCACCCCCGATGAGCAGCACCGCGCCAAAGAAGAAGACTATTGGCGTCGGTCGCTTAGTAAACAAAGGAATTTGAATCTCATAACCTTTTTCGCCGCTGCTGTCGGGATCGCTGGCATAGGCATACTTTGGGGAACGCTTAAGGATACTCAGATACAAGCCCAAGTTGCGCTTGATGCGCTGCACAGTCAAAGGCCGCTTGTACTTCTCGGCAAGCCGGACGGAAGCGCTATCGTAGAATATCTGCGACCGGCTAACAAAAAAGAGAAGAAGGGCGCAATGCTCATCAATCTGTATAATGCGGGGCCAGCGTACGCTTCGCACGTTCTGGTTAATGCATTCAGTAGCTTGGGGGCACCTCAAAAACTCAATTTCCAACACCTCGTTCGATACATACCTCTGATGAATGGGAAACCCATCGGTATCGTAGGTGGCGGCGGTTCTCCGGTTGCTCCTCAAGCAATTTATCCATGGCCCCTCGATGATAGATGGGTTCCAACTCCCACCGAATGGAAAGAGATTCAAACAGGAACGCATAAGGGCAGTTTTAATATCCAGGGGACCGTTGAGTACTGTGACAATTGGGGAAATTGGCGGTGTGATGCATTTATGTTGGTGTACCGCCCTCTGCCACTCGATAAGTTTTTGAATTTGAGCATGCCACCCGAAATCTTCTGTAAAAACCAACCCGATCCCAAAGAACTTGCTGCTGGTCCCGGATTGGGCGCGATAGTATTGCCACCCTGCGGAGCGGGCACAGATCAACAGGATACAAATCACCCCCAAAAGCACTGGTGGCAACGCATGTTTGAGCGCTAGAAAATCCGGTCTGTCGCGATTGGAATCGTTGAAGTTTTTGGCTCTTGGTATCAAGTTCGTTATGTTCGCGATCGCGATCGCATTAGCCGTGGGATGCGGCGGCGGGCCGCCCCCGCTCAAGTTGCCGCCGCATGCGATGGTGCTCCGGCTTGCGGATGCCGACGACATCCCGACGCTCGACCCGGCCGCCGGATATGACACCGTTTCCTGGACTTTCGAACAGGCAATTTTCGACACGCTGGTGCGTTACGGCGACGACAACATCGAACTCGAACCCGATATCGCAACCGCCTGGGAAAGCTCGCCCGACGCGACGACTTTTACATTTCATCTGCGCGCCGACGCCCGTTTTTCCGACGGACGAACCGTAACCAGCAAGGACTTTCGCTACGGAATCGAACGCGTGCTGAATCCCGCCACGCGCTCCAAAGGGATGGAGTATTACCGCGGTATCGCGGGCTCGGCCGACTTCGCCGCGCATCGCAACCCGCACGTGAGCGGGATCGACACGCCCGACAACTCGACAATCGTTTTCCATTTGAGCGCGCCCGATCCGATCTTCGCGCACAAGCTCGCGATGCCGTTTGCGTCGGCTATTCCGCGCGACGTCGCGGAGAAATGGGGCGACGATTTTTCCCGCCACGTGGTTGGCAGCGGCGCTTTCATGCTGCGCGATTGGATTGGCGGGCAACGCCTGGTGCTGGTGCGCAATCCCTGCTACTTCGCCAAACCGTTGCCGCATCTCGACGCGATCGTGGAATCAGTCGGCGTAAGCCAGGAGCTGCAATGGCTGCGCTTCGACGCGGGCCAGATCGACGCAGTGGTCGATATTCCGCCGGCCGAGTTCCCTTACGTCATGAAAACTCCGGCGCTTAGAAAGCTGACCCTGGCGAAAACGACGGTCACGACTCGCTACCTCGGCATGAACTGCCAGATGTGGCCGTTTACCGACGTTCGCGTGCGCCACGCGCTCAGCTGCGCGATTGACCGCCACAAGCTCGTCGCAATCTTGAACGGACGCGGCATCGTCGCGCGAGGCGTCATGCCGCCGAACCTGCCCGGCTACGACCCCGATCTCGCGGGCTACGACTACGACCCAGCGAAGGCGCGCGCACTGCTCGAAGAGGCGCATCTCGCACGCGGCTTTACGTTTGAAATCTGGATGCGCGCCGACGAGACCATCCTGATGCTCGCGCAATCGATACAGCAGGATCTCGCGCCGCTCGGTATCCGCGCCAGGCTGAAGCCGGTCGCGTGGGGGCCGTTTCTCGAAGCGATCCGCCAGCCGCACACGGTGCAATCGTTCATGCAGGGATGGGAGGCTGACTTTCCCGATCCCGAGAATTTTCTTGGCGCGCTGCTTTCGGGCGCCGAGTGGGGTTCCAACAACGACAGCTTTTATTCCAACCCCGAGGTCGAGTTGCTGCTGCGCCAAGCCGAGCCCGTAGCCGACATGAAAAAGCGCTACGCGCTCTATGACCAGGCCGAGCAGATCGTCGTCGCCGACGCGCCGTGGGTCTTTCTCTACTACCCGGTGACTTACATAATCCGCCAGCCGTGGGTGCACGATTACGTGATCAATCCGATGCGCCCGACGCGTTTCGAGCACGTCTGGCTCTCCCCGCACCCGGATTAGCGGCGCGCGTTCTGGGCAAAGGCAGAATCCTGAATCGCGCGCGAAATAGCGCGCTGTATAAGGACCCTCACCTTCATCCTCTCCCTTACAGGGCGAGGAAAATAAAGCCCCGATCAGGTTACGCAAAGCTCTCCTGTCAGGGCGAGGCAAAGACTCGGCTACGACAGATCTCACGCGCTCGCTGAAGTGCTTGCGGTCTCGGCGCGCAGCGCGGTCAGTTCGCGGCTGGCGCGCGGCAGGAACACCAGTCCGATCAGCGCGTTGCAAAGCATGAAGGTGAGTTGCGCCGCGAGACTGTAGGCGACGATCTTCGCTGCGGAAGCGTTGCCCGAAAAGAACAACAGCCACGCCGCCTGGCTGGTCCCGAGATGAGCCACCGCAATCGGCAGCGCGGCAGCCAGGAACACCAGCGGCAGAAACAGCATCAGCTTCACGAACGGGACCGCGATTCCGTACAGCGCCAGCGCATAGTATTGCGCAACGACCGAGGCAAGGAATGTCGGCGCCTTGATCGCCAGCACCACCAGGTAGTCTAAAGGGCGCGCCTGGATAAAAGTCGCGAGCAATGCGCCCGCCCTTCCGGTCTCGACCCAGTTTCGGATCCGCGTGCTGCGCCGGGCAATCGCGAAGAAAGCAATGATTCCCGCCAGCATCGCCCACGCTGCGATGTACACGACGCGAAGGATCGCAACCAGGCTTGCCTGCGCACCGCCCGCCGGCGTGTACAAGATTACCCCGAGCGTCGAGAAGAGAAAAAGCTGATAGACCTCGAGCAGCGCGATGAAAAGCACCGAGCTGAGCGCGCTCAGAAAACTGACTTGGGCTTTGCGATGCAGATAATACGCGACGCCGCCCTGGGCGAGGCTGGTGTTAATCAGCGCCAGCACGTACATGCTCGCGCGAATTGGCAGGATGTCTCGATAGCGCATCCGCGCGTTGAAGCGCCGCACGACCCAGGTGAGACATGACGAATCGATCGCGCAGTAAAACAGCGAGTACGGCATGAACACCGCCAGGAACTCGAGCAGCGGCACCTGCGACAGCGCTTGCTCGACTTTCCGAATCGGGACGCGCCAGAAGATCAGGGCAAAGATCGCGATCGTCCCGAGATACGGAATCGCCTTGCGCCCGAGCGGTGTCGCCCGAGGCGCCGGGATCTCATCGCGCGGCGCATTGCTCGAGTCGGGAATCGACCCGGCGCTCATGCGGCGCTTAGCCTGACCGCGGCGTTTCCCACCAGCACCTGTTCGCCGCGCTGATTGTCGACCCGAATCTGCAGCTCGGCCCGATCCGCATCGACGGCAACGATTTTCGCGTGGGAGGTCAAAGTGTCGCCGTAGAGCACCGGCTTGGTGAGCGATACTTCGATACGTCCGCCGCGAACGAAGCGCATGCCGAAATTGTCCGCGAGGAATTGCGCGACAATCGCGATGGTCTGCTCGCCACCGGCGATCGGCGCCACAAATCCCGCTTTGCGCGCCAGGTCCTTGTCGTCGTGGATGTTGCCGCGCGGGCGGCGCCGCGGCGGCTGCTGGATGCCTTGGTGGTAGGCCTTCGCCGCGTCCGCATCGAGGATGTACGGCGCCGAAACCAGTTCCGCGCCGATTCGAATCTCGCCGGGCGACACGCTCATTGCATCTCCCCCTTGTCGTTCAGCAGCACCGACGTAATCGCCTGCCTTACCAGCAGCTGATCGGTCACCGCGTCGCGCGATTCATATTCCAGCGTGAAATAAAACCTGCCGCGCTTGCGATACACGGCGGTGATCGTACCCTCGGTCTTGACCGCCTGGCCCACGCGCATCGGCTCGTGAAACTCGCACCAGTGCTTGGCATGCACTCCGCCATTTCCGCCCTTCAGATGAGCGGCGATGAGCAGCGCGTAATCCTGCAGGCGCATCGTGGGCGACACGATCGCCTCGGGGTTGTGCGCATCGACGATGAACTCGGGACTCGCGGCCTTCACCGCCTGCGAGAATGCGCGCGCCTGCTCGGGAGTGACGACGTAATGAATCGGCCCAAGGCGCATCCCTTGATGCAGATTCTCGGGGCACATCGGGAGTCTTGTGTCTTCGCTCATAGCCTCGCCGCCTTCCTATCTTTGAATCGCCTTGCGAGCCAGCCGCCGCGATTGAACAACCTTAGCAGGCGTGCAAGATTCGGCGAACCGCGCTTTTGAGTCCGATGCCAACTGACAGAGTTCCATACGCGCGCAAGGCGCGAATGCATCTTAGCAAGGCCGACCCGGTCCTCGCACGGATTATTGCCGAGGTCGGTGCGCTTGGAATCCAGCCGCGCCGCGAGCGCTTCCAGGCTCTGGTGCGGAATATCATTTTCCAGCAGCTTGCAGGGGCAGCCGCCAACGCGATCTACGGCCGCTTTGTCGGTCTGTTCCCCGGCGTGGAATTCCCCTCGCCGGAACAGGTGATCGCCAAACCCGACGCGGAACTGCGCAGCGTGGGCCTCTCGGAAAAGAAGGTGCTCTACATCAAGGACCTCGCCGCGCACGTTCGAGACGGCAAGCTCAACTTCCATCGCTTTCATCGAATGACCGACGAGGAGATCGTCGCCGATCTCACGCAGGTAAAGGGCATCGGCAAGTGGACCGCTGAAATCTTCCTGATGTTCAACTTGGGCCGGCCCGACGTGATGCCCGCCGACGATCTCGGCGTCCAGAACGCGGTCAAGCGCTACTACCGGATGCGCCAGCGGCCCAATCGAAAGCGCCTGCTCAAGCACGCCGAGCGATGGCGCCCGTATCGGACCGCGGCGGCATGGTATCTGTGGCGCAGCCTCGACATCGTGCTGCCCGACGGTGGCGCAAAGGCGCCAGCCAAGCCGCCCGCCAAGCGCAAGAAGCGATAAGATTTGGTCGAGGTTGGGGCGGGCGGCTACTCGGCGAGCATTGGGTTTGGTTTCGGGAAGCCGAGCTTTGCCAGGGCTTCATCGAAGGCGCGCGCATCCTCGGACGGAGTCGGCTCGTGCTCGGCGAGCGCGTCGACGCCGCGGCGCATTTCCTTGAGTTCTGCGTAGAGTCCGCCGGACAAGCGCGCGATCACAACGAAACAAATCCACGGGACGACGACCAGTCCCGCAATTGTAATCGCAATCATGGTGCGGGCCTGCGATTCGGCGCTGGCCGCCACCGCGATCAAAGCCGCGTCATCAAGGCTCATCAAATCCGCCACCGTCCCTTCCAGATCGCGCAGCCGCGGCTCCAGGCTGTCGTCGCCCGGCGGTGCGGTGCGCAGCGCGTCGAACAGCGGGCGCGCGTCGTTGGCGATTTTCTCGATCCGCTCGGCCTGCTCGCGGCTTCCGATACGCGATCGTGCGATCTCGATTTCGGAAATGAATCCACGCTGCTGATCGAGCACGATTTGAGATGGGTCGGGTTGGGTGCGTCCCCAATCCATTTTGTAAAGCGCGTCTTCCATTCCCTCGGCCGCGCGCGCCGCCGCATACTGGTTCTCGTAGATTTGCCGCGGCGCCGTCCCGAAGAAGTGAAACGCGCCTGCAATCACCGCGGCTGCAAGCAACAGAATCGCCGGGGCCAGCGCGGCCATAAAACGGAGCTTGGTAACAATAGTCAGGTTGTTCATGCCGGTTTTTTTCCTGTCGTTGCCATCCCAAAAGGATGCCCGCGGCGGACGCGAAAACGCAACGCCCCGCTGTGACCTGCGGGCCGCGGTATGCGATAATGCCCCCGATGAACTTTGCCGATCGCCTTGCACACGCGTCGCGTATCAAAGAAAGCGTCGTGGTGCTCGGAATCGATCCCCAGCTCGATGCGCCAGGCGCGCCCGGAATCCCGCGCGGTTACACGCTGGCGAGCTTCTGTTGCGAAATCGTCGAGTCGTGCGCGCGCTCTGTGGTGGCCGTCAAGCCGCAGCTTGCGTTTTACGAAGCGCGCGGGCTGGAGGGGATGCGCGCGTTTTGCGAGGTCGTGAAGCTGGCCCGGCGGCTTGGGTTGATTACGATCGCGGATGCAAAGCGCGGCGATATCGGCACAACCTCGGCTGCCTATGCCGAGGCTTTTCTGGGCGACAACGAAAGCGATTTCAGTTGCGACGCCGTGACCGTCAACCCGTACCAGGGCAGCGACGCCGTGATGCCGTTTATCGCGAAGGTGAGATACGGCCGCGGGGTGTTCGTGCTGGTGAAGACGTCGAATCCGTCGTCGGGAGAATTTCAGGATCTGAGCGCATCGGGGCGCCCATTGTGGGAGTCGGTTGCGGCGCGCGTGAACGGATGGGGCGCCGATTACGTGGGCGCCAGCGGTCTCAGCCCCGTCGGCGCGGTGGTCGGCGCGACTTATCCAGAGCATGCGCGGCGCGCGCGGGAATTGATGCCGGCCGCGACGATCCTGGTGCCGGGATATGGCGCGCAAGGTGCGTCGGCGGCGGACGCAGTCGCATCGGCGCGCGCGGACGGAACCGGGATCGTCGTCAATGCGAGCCGAAGCCTGATGTACGCGTATCAGAAAAAGGACGGCGCCAAGCCCGTCGAGGCGGCCGCCGCCTACGCCGAGGCGATGCGCCTGGAACTGAATGCCGCGCTCACCGCACGCCGCACGGAAGGGCTGGCGCGGACCGCGTAAAC
>CAWDLC010000043.1:0-14681 GCA_963803045.1 Binataceae bacterium (SeqCode)
TCCACCCTTCACTTCGGGCGCGGCAACTGGAAGGTGGTCGGGATAATGGCGGCCGACGGCGGCTCGTTCGAGTCGGAGGTGTGGGGCGATATCCATAACGTGCAGGACGACGCGCAGCGCGGCGCCTACTACGCCGACGTGCGCCTGAAACTTGCGCCCGGGGCGGACGCGGATGCGCTGATTCGGCGCCTGGCGGACGATCCGCGAATCAATCTGCAGGCCGAGACCGAGGCGGACTACTACAAGGACCAGGCGGTGGTCGCCAATCAGATGCGGGTGCTCGGGATGATCGTCGCGGTAATCATGGCGGTCGGCGCGATCTTTGGCGCGATGAATACGATGTACGCGGCGGTCTCGTCGCGGACCACTGAAATCGGCACGCTGCGAGCGCTCGGCTTCGCGCCGATTGCGGTGATGACGTCGTTCCTGCTCGAGTCGCTGGTGCTGGCGGTGACCGCGGGCGCGATTGGAATCGGGCTTGCGATGCCGATCAACGGGCTGACTTCGACGTTCGGCAACTTTGTCACGTTCTCGACCATGGCGTTCAGCTTCCGCGTCACTTTTGCCATAATGATCGAGGCGCTGGTCTTCGCCGCCGTCATGGGCATGGTCGGGGGCTGGCTGCCAGCGCGACAGGCGATGAAAATGTCGATCGTCGATGCGCTCAGGAGCGTCTGACCTTGAGCACCGAATCAACCAAGGGGCCCAATGTCCGCGAGCTCGAGTCGCTGCGGATTGCGCGCGCGGCCCAGACCAAAAAGCCAAGCCGAATCGTACCGGCCGCGATCGTTCTGGCGATTCTCGCGGTGGCCGGCGCGGCGGGATTTTTCGTCTATCAGCGGACGATCGGCCGGCCGCCCGAAGTGCAAACCGCGATCGTCACGGTGAAACAGGCCGGACAGGCCGGCACTGTGCTGACCGGCAGCGGCTATATCGTCACCCAGCACAAGTACATCGTGATCGGCACCAAGATTCTCGGCCAGATAGTCGCCGAACCGATCGAGGAAGGGCAGCGCGTCAAGGTCGGCGACCTGCTGGCGCGGATCGACGATCGCGACTACCAGGCGCAACTGAAGCAGGCCTACGCGGATCGCGATCTCGCGGCGGCCAACGTCGTGCTCAAGAAGGCGCGCGCGCAGCGCCTGCGTGAACTCTACAGGCAAAACGTGCAATCGAAGGACTCGCTCGAGGACGCGGAGAACCAGCTCTCGGTGGCGGAGGCCGAGCTGAAGAAGGCGGACGGCGCGATCGATTTCGCGAAGTTCAACGTGAGCCAGACCGTGATCACGTCGCCAATCAACGGCGTGGTGCTGCAGAAGTATCGCGAACTCGGCGACACGATTAACTTCGGCGGCGAAATCCAGGCCGGCGGCGGCGCCACTGACATCGTGCAGTTGGCGGACTTGAGCGATCTGCGGTGCGAAGTCGATATCAACGAAAGCGATATCGCCAAGGTGAAGATGGGAACGCCGGCGACGGTGATCCCGGACGCGTACCCCGACGATCCGTTTTCCGCGCAGGTCGTGAAGATTTATCCGGAGGCCGACCGCCAGAAGGGCACCGTGAAAGTCGAAGTCAGAATCCTGCAGCCCGATTTGAAGATTATCAAGCCGGAAATGAGCGCCAAGGTTACGTTCCAATCGATCATGACGCAGACCGCGGCAGCGCCGATGGTGCTGGTGCCGAAGAAGGCGATCGTCACTGAGGGCAGCGCCAGTTCGGTGTGGGTCGTGCGCGGCGCCACTGCGCATCTGACGCCGGTCGTGCTCGGGCGCGAGTTCCAGGAAGGCGTCGAGGTCAGGGATGGACTGAGCGGCGGCGAGATGGTGATAGTGGTGCCGCCGGCGACGATCCGCGAGGGACAGGCCGTCACGCCGGCGGCGTCGTAGGCAGGGGCCTCGCCCGGTTAGAGGCGGCAAGGGCTTAAAATCCGGCAAAGGTGCATGAAGATGGCGGAGACGTTCGTACTGGTGCATGGCGCCTGGCATGGCGGATGGTGCTGGGCCGCGGTAATCAATCAACTCGAGCGGTTGGGCGACAGAGCCTACGCGGTCGATCTCCCGGGGCATGGCATGAACCGCGCTGATCGCACGAAGGTGACGCTCGACAGCTACGTCAACAGCGTCGCGGAGTTTATCGAGCGGCACGATCTGAAAAACGTCGTGCTTGCGGGACACAGTCTCGGCGGGATTACGATTCCCGGCGTCGCTGCGAAAATTCCGTCGCGGATAAAACGCGTGGTGTGGGTCACGGCGATAGTGGCGCTCGACGGGCAGCCGACCGTGGATCCGGCGGCGTCGCCGTTCGCGGCGGCGCTCGATTCGTTGCCGGAGCGCTCGAATACAATCGAGATGATGGACAAGAAGTTTCTCGACGGGCTTACCAACGACATGGCGCCTGCGCTTAAGGAATACGTGATGTCGGCGCTGGGTCCGCAGCCGCTGGCGCCAATGCTCGCGCCAGTGCCGATGGCGCCCTACTTCGCCACCGGTATCCCGAGCAGCTATATCGTTTGCGAAGACGACCAGACGCCGGTCGCGGGCGCACCCAACTGGCATCCCTACTTTTCGAGCCGGCTCAGGAATCCATCGCTCAAGTTCGTGAAGAGCGGGCATGAGGTGATGTTCACGCATCCGGTGGAATGCGCGCGGGCGCTGCACGAGCTCGCGACCGGCGATTGAGGCAGGCGCCCTCACCCGCGCCTTGGGCGCGGCCTCTCCTGCAGACGGGCGAGGCGGCTTGCAAAGACAGCCAGCATGGAGTAAGTGTCATATTGACGCAAAGTAATCACAGCAACGATCAAGAGGACCCATGCTGAACGAATCTGCTGAAACGGCGGCTAGCGGGAGCGCGCTGCGCGACAAGCTGGCGGTGCTCGGCAACGCGAGCTACACGCTCGACACGTGCGAGCGTTACGCGGACATGGTCGCGGAGATCAAGGCGCTCAAAAAGGCGCGGCGCGCGGTGGTGCTCGCGCACAACTATCAGCGGCCGGAGATTTTCGAGGTCGCCGATTTTGTCGGCGACTCGCTAGAGCTGGCGCGCAGCGCGCGCGAGGTGCGCGACGCCGACGTGATCGTCTTTTGCGGCGTTCACTTCATGGCGGAGACGGCCAAGGTCTTCAACCCCAAGCGCAAGGTGCTGCTGCCGGATCTGCAAGGCGGGATGCTCGCTGGCGGACAGCGTGACCGCCGAGCGGCTGGCCGATCGCAAGGAAGAACTGCTGAAGATTTATCCCGACCTGAAGGTGGTGTCGTACGTCAATTGCACGGCCGACGTCAAAGCGCTGTCGGACGCGTGCTGCACGTCAGCCAACGCGGCGAAGATCGTCGAGCGGATCGACTCGGAGAATATCCTGTTCGTGCCGGATCAGAATCTCGCCAACTACGTGCAGGGGCAGACGCGCAAGCGGATAATTTCATGGGACGGTAACTGTTACGTTCATCACCAGATAACTCCGGACGAGGTAAACAAGGTCAAGCGCGCGATTGCCGGGATCAAGGTGATTGCGCATCCCGAGTGCCGGAGCGACGTGCTGCGCGCTGGCCGACGCGGTGTTGTCCACCAGCGCGATGGTCGGTTACGCGCGCAGCAGCGACGCCGACAAGTTCCTGGTGGTGACGGAATGCGGGCTCTCGGACCGCCTGCTGATGGAAATTCCCGACAAGCACTTCTACAAGATGTGCAAGCTATGCCGGTTCATGAAGATGATCACGCTCGAGGGCACCCTCGATTCACTCCGCCATCTGCGCTACGAAATCGAACTTTCCGAGGACGTGCGCGCGGGCGCGAAGCGGGCCCTGGAGAAAATGCTCGAGCTGAGCGTCTGAGCGCGAACGCACAAGGCGTCGCGGCCGGCGTGGCGCGCGGCGAACGGCCGGCGCGGCCGATGGTCGCGGTGGACATCGTGTTGTTCGCGATCAACGGCGGGCGCCTGCAGACCTACCTGGTCGAGCTGCGGCGCGGACCGGGTCGCGGGCGGTGGGCGTTCCCGGGCGGGCTGGTGCGAGTGGGGGAACTGCTCGACGAGGCGGCGCGGCGCGAGCTTTACGATTCGACGGGACTTCGCGGCGCCTATCTCGAGCAGCTGTTCACGTTTGGAGATCCGTCGCGCGACCCGCGTGCGCACGTGGTATCGGTCGCGTACATGGCGCTGATTCCCAACGCGCAGGGCGTCGGCGCGCCGTGCGACAAATACGCGACCGGCAGATGGTACGAAGTCACCCGTCTGCCGCAGCTTGCGTACGATCATTCGGTGATAGCTGCGTATGCGGTCAAGCGGCTGAAGTCGAAACTCGAGTACACGAATATCGCGTATGCGTTGCTGCCGCGCGAATTCACGTTCGCCGAGTTCGAAGAACTATACTCGCTAATCCTGGGTCGTCCGCTCGATCGGCGAAACTTCCGCCGGCGGATTCTCGCAATGGGCATGCTCAAACGCCTGCCGCATACGCGTCGCGGACCGCATCGGCCAGCCGCTCTATACAGTTTCGCGAATCAAAGCCTAAGATTCATCGAGATGCTATAATTTGCGGCTGCGAAGAGACTCATGTTCAAGGGCATCAGGGTAATTGTCGCACTGACGGCCGCCGCCGTTGTGGTGGTGGCAATCGCTTGCGCCGGCTATGTGTCGCCGGTCGAGCAAATCCGCGACGCACTGCGCGCGCGTTACGCCCACGGGAGCTGAGCTTGGTCGGGCTGATCTCCGCGTACATCGAACACTTCACCTATCTTGGATTGTTCGTTGTTCTGATGTTGTGCGGACTTGGGCTGCCGATTCCGGAAGACATGGCGCTGCTCGCGGGCGGCTATTTGGCGCATCGCGGGGTCACGCGCTACCCGATCACGCTGGCGGTCTCGCTGCTGGGCGTGGTCGCGGGCGACAACTCGCTGTTCTTTATGGGCCGGCGCTTCGGCTCGGGACTGGTGCGCTACTTCGCGCTGGCGTGGCCGCGCCGGCAGCATCAGATCGAGTACATCCAGCGCTTCATGCAGCGTCATGGGTCTCGCGCGGTTTTTTACGCGCGATTCCTGGCCGGTCTGCGCGCCTTGGTCTATCTGTCGGCGGGATCTTTTGGCGTGCGCCCGGCGGTGTTTCTGCTCTACGATCTGCTCGGAGCGCTGATATCGGTGCCGATCGTCGTAACGCTCGGCTACATTTTCGGCAAGCAAATCGAGATGATAGTCAGATACATCGGCGGCTTCGAGCGGCTGATCGTGATCGTGGCGATCCTTAGCGTCGCGGTGTACGGGACCCGGATGTTCGTACTGCGCAAGACCAACGAGCCCGTGGGCAAGAGCGGATAGGTCAAATTATTGCGTGGCCACGCCGGCCTGTCCGGCGATATCGAAGATGGAATCATATTTTCCCGCGCTGAACCTCAAGGCGAAGCTGATCGTGCTGATGGTGGGCCTGCTCGGGCTTACGCTGGGCGCCGAGGTGTGGGTGAGCCTGGGCACGCAGGCGGCGATCGTCGCGACCACGCAGGAGAGGGTCAAGGACCTGGCGCGCGTGATTCAGATCAGCGTGCAGGAGTTGACCGCGGTGGGTGGCACCGATCGCGATCTGCTGCACAACTACGTGGGCGACCTGCACACCAAGGGACTCGAAGTATCGATCGCGTCGAGCGAAAATCTGATCCTCAACAGCTCGAATCCGCATCTGATCGGTGCGGCGCTGCGGCCCAAGCAGGCCGAATGGCTTACGCCCGAGCAACTCAAGCATCCCGACGACCTGATGACTATTCCGGCCGGCAAGCTCGGTCCGCTCGCGCCGGAGACGACGGTCTATCTGATTCCCGTCGAAGTCGAAGATCATCTGCTTGGCTACGTGCAAGTGGTGGCGAATTTTGGCGACTTCGCGCAGCCGCTGGCGCAGAGCCGGACCCGTGAGCTGATGATCGCGTTTGCGATTTTCGCAATCGGCCTGGTCTTCGCTTACATCCTCGCCGATCGCTACGTGAAGCCGATTCATGCGGTCGCCAACGCGGCGCAGAATATCGCGGCGCGCGGCCTGGAACCGGTGGTGGAGGCGCCTCGGCGCGACGAGATCGGTTTGCTGACGCGCAGCTTCAACGACATGGTCGGCCAGCTCCGGCGTGCGCGCGAGCGCGAGCAGGAACTAAACCGGCTCGAACGGTTCACGGCGCTTGGGCAATTGGCGGGCGGCCTGGCGCATGAAATCAAGAACCCGCTGAACTTCATCAGTCTTGCACTCGATCAGCTCCGCGCGCGCTATGCCCCGCAGCAGCCCAACGATCGCGAAGCGTTTCTGCATCAACTCGTGATCATGAAGGACGAGGTGCGGCGGCTGTCGGAGCTGGTGCAAAGCTTTTTGCATTACGGCAAGCCGATCGAGATATTTCCGGCGCCCACCGACGTGCGTCAACTAGTGGACGAAGTCGTGGCGCTGTCGGAATCCAAAATGAAGAGCCAGGGGATCGAGCTGGTCGAGGAATGCCAGGAGGCGTCCCCGGTTCTCAACGTGGATGCCGAGAAACTCCACACCTGCTTTATCAACGTGGTCGCCAACGCGATCCAGGCGATGCCCGAAGGCGGCAAGATGGGTATTACGTTTCGGCGGGTCGACGGCTCGATGGTGATTACTTTTTCAGACACTGGCGCGGGTATCGGGGCTGAAGTCGTGAACCACGTGTTCGAGCCGTTTTTCACTACCAAGCGCGATGGAATTGGTCTCGGGCTGTTCCTGTCGAGGGCGATTGTCGAGACGCATGGCGGTACAATCGATATCGGACCCAACGCGGACGGACGCGGAACCACAGTAACTTTCACCTTCCCGCAAAGCGCGGTACACGGACACAATCATGACCCAGGCCTCAGTGCTGGTCGTTGAAGACAACGACCTCGAACGCCAGATCACCGCGGACACCTTGCGCGAAGAGGGATTCGCAGTCGAAGAGGCAGCGGTCGGCAAGCGCGCGATCGAGTTGCTGGCGCTGTCGCGTTTCGACGTCGTGCTGACGGACCTCATGATGCCGGGGATGTCGGGCGAGGAGCTGCTCGCGAAAGTGCGCGGCACCTATCCGGGCAGCCAGGTGGTGGTACTGACGGCGCACGGCTCGACCGACAGCGTCGTGCAAGCGATGAAGGCGGGCGCCTTCGACTACCTCGAGAAGCCGACCGATCGCGAAAAACTCGTGACGAGGGTGGCCAAGGCGGCGGAATTTGCCAACCTGCAGCAGGAAAATCAACTGCTGAAGCGGCGCCTGGAAGGCACTTTCGAGATCGAGGGCATAATCGGACAGGATCGCGCCATCCAGGAAGTGATCCGGCTGGTGCGGCGAGTCGCGCCGTCGAATTCGACCGTCCTTATTCAGGGCGAGAGCGGGACCGGCAAGGAAATCGTGGCGAAGGCGATCCACCGGCTGTCGCCGCGCGCGGCGCGGCAGTTCGTCGCGATCAATTGCTCGGCGATTCCCGACAATTTGATCGAGAACGAACTGT
Source organism: Binataceae bacterium (SeqCode) (assembly GCA_963803045.1). Lineage (GTDB taxonomy): Bacteria > Desulfobacterota > Binatia > Binatales > Binataceae > Binatus. Next base: position 7,465 of record CAWDLC010000043.1, read on the forward strand.
TCGGCCACGAGCGCGGCGCATTCACCGGTGCCAACGAGCGCAAAATAGGGCTGTTCGAAAGCGCCGACAAATCGACGCTGTTTCTCGACGAGATCACCGACCTGCCGCAGGGCATGCAGGCGAAGATTCTGCGCGTCCTGCAGGAAAAGGAACTGCGCCGCGTCGGCGGCAACGATTCCTTTCGCATCGACGTGCGCCTGGTCGCCGCGAGCAATCGCAACATCGCCGAGGAAGTCAGCGAGGGGCGCTTCCGCGAGGATTTGTACTATCGCATAAACGTCGTGACCGTCACGTTGCCGCCGCTGCGCGATCGGCGCGGCGATATTCCCCTGCTCGCGAACCATGCGCTCGCCAAGTTTGGACATCTTGCCGAAGGCCGCGTGAAAGAGATCAGCCGCGAGGCGATGGAAGTCCTGCTCGACTATTCGTGGCCGGGCAACGTGCGCCAGCTCGAGTCCGCGATCGAGCGAGCGATCCTGCTCTGCGAGGGGGACAAGGTGATGCCGCGCGATTTGCCGGATGAAGTCCTGTCGCGCAAGAAGCCGGGCCGCAGCAGGGACGGTCAGCGCAGTGACAGATACGAGATTCCGAGCGAGGGCTTCAATTTCGAAACGTTCGAGCGCGACGCCATCCTGCAGGCGCTCGAGCGCAACGACTGGGTAATCGCAAAGGCGGCGAAAATGCTCGCCATGAGTTATCGGACTCTGCAATACCGGATCGACAAGTTCGGCTTGAAGCGGGGAGAACAGCCCAAGCCGCCCCCGGCGGAAGTGAAGTGACGGGCGGAGTCAGCGGTCTCTATCGAGATTAGTTCTTCGCCCAGCCCGTCGGCAGGTAAATCCAGCATTCGATTTTGCGCCCGTCGGCAGCGAGCACTTCGATCCGCTCGCGCGTATATAGGGCCGGCACCTCTTCGTACTCGTCGAGGATCGCCAGGTCGCGCCGGCTTAGACCTTCGAGGATTGCGCCATCTGTGACGGCGCCCGCTTGTCTTGCGACGAAGTAGTGGCGCTTTCGACCTCGATCGTAGCCCGGCAGCCGCCCTGGGCTCGCGTCGATCGGCCGGCCCAGCAGCCGCACGCGCTCGGCTGGATTCACCAGGGAGCCGTACACGAAAAGTAGTTCGCCGCCGCTATCCAAAATCGTTACGCGTCAGCTCGCGCCAACGGGGGTGAAACACAGTCAGGTTGCCGCAGATGTCTTCGTTATGTTAGCTGCATATGAGGCTTGATGAGATATCGATGATGACGCTGCGGACATTTTTCGCGCGCGCGGCCGTTGGGCTGCTCGCCCTGTTCGCGGTCGCATGCTCCGCACTGAAGAGTGGGTCGCTAAGCACGGGCATGACGCCCGATCAGGCGGTGCAGGCGATGGGCCAGCCTGATCTGAAGGATAACATCGCCGATCCCAACCACAGCGGCGCCAGCGTGTTGCGATACGTCTGGCTCGAGCCGGGCAAGGCGGCAATCTTCGGTTCCAACGACCGCCTCGCAAGCATCCAGGATGTCGAGACCAACACCAAACAGCACATCGAGCAGCAAGCTCATGCCGAGGCGCCGGGGCCGCAGCAGTTCGATCCGATCGAGACGCCGCTCAACTATCTGTTCTTTCCGGTCAAGGCCGCCACGATTTATTTCGGTGCTGGCCTCAATTGCGTCGGAGGCGGTAGCTGCCAGAAGCCGGAGCTTCCCCCGCCGTCCGCCGGCTAATTCGGAATTCCTGGAACTGAGATGACGCGGCGACCGACCGCCGGATCGGCCGCCGCTTTTTTTGGCGCATCGCTCATTTAGGCTTGTGCGTCGCCGTTTACCTCGTGACCCTGGGGAACCCCCGATTCAGATCCCCCCATACGCTTCTCGACTGAAATTGCAGGACGGTCCAGCGTCGGTTGAATCGTGAACGGATTGTCAAACCGAATCCGCCGCATCGAATCGCTGATCGTGAAGCCGGCCGCGAACACAGCCTCCACCAACGTCGCCAACGCTTCACCCTCCAGCACCATCGGCTGCACCCACATTTGGCCGCCCTCGATCGTCTCGCCCCACGGCCACGCGATAGGATCGCCGACCTTCACAAAGTTGACCCGCGCATATGGGCCTGATTGGTCGGACGGGTTGATCGTCGCGTAAACCAGGACTGCCCGAACCTGCATCAGGCCGGCCACGAGCACCGAGCCGCGCTGCGCCAGCAGACCGGCGCCCTTGGCGAACGACCACAGCTCTCCGCCCTCGATCACCGACCGCGGCGGCAGATGGCTCAGGTCGGGCCGCGGATGACTTTGCGGGTAGCTGGCGAGATCGTGGATCACGAATCCCGACATCATTTGCTCAGACGGATCGTCGTCGTGCTCGAACAGCGCGTAGAGAAGCCCGTATTCGAGATGAATCTTCGCCAGGCTGGACCGCCGCCGCTCCCGGAAGCCTCCGCCCCGCTTCGCACGCGCCTCATCCATTCGTTGGCCGAAAATTCGCCGTTCACTCTCGGTCGTGAGTTGCCGTAGTTCCATTGCGCTCGTACCTCCTGCCGCGGGGAGTTGATTCCCCCCGTCGTTGCCGAATGGAACTGGAGACCGGGGAGACGACCCGGAAGCGAGGAGGCCTGCCTCTCGCCGGAAGCTTGAGGAGGCGGGATGAAAATCGATCACGGCCTGGCAAAAGGTGAGGTCCCCCTTTTTTGCGCTCGCCTTCGATGCGAACCGGGCTGGGTTGCGTCCGGAGAGTGCCGTCCCGGCAGGCTCGGCTGGTTGTGGTCGCCACGAATGGTCACTAAATGACGCAGATGGTGAAATCTACGGTCAATCGCTAACTCAAAGTGTTGTTAACAGAGTCAGAATGTTTACGCAAGCGCACATTATTACGTGTTTTTTGACACTTGCAAGGCGGGGCACTATCGCTCTACACTCCATGTTGATAATTGGGAGACTGCAGGTTGTGACACTGAAGTCTGAGCGAAGTTCCGCCATAGATGCACTGGTCGAAGAGATCCTGAGACGGGCACACAAAGTCGGCTGCAACGAAATTGACGCATGGAAAAAGCCACAAAGGGAACTGCGGGAATTGGCGCGTCTCGACTACGTACGCGTCATGCGCCGAACCCTCGATTACCGCGCGTTGTGCGCTATTATCGACGAGGTCAGGGAAATTTGGCCCGAGTTGAATCGCGAGCAGTTTCGGCCCAAGACGCCCGGCCAGCTAGCCGCAATTTCGTCCGACCTGCGCATCCATCTTCAGGCCGCCCCTTATCGGGGAGCCGAAGGCATGGCGCTGCGAGGCTTCTACGTCGACAAAAGCCCAAAAGTGCTGAAACGCCCGCTCATCTTTCTCAACACCGCGCACGATCCGGGTGCAATCTCGACAACCTTCATGCATGAGATCGGCCATCACGTGACCGCGAAGGTTACGGGGAGCGACGGCGACGGAGTTCACTATTTCTTCAACGCCGGCCACCGCGGTCACCTTGCCCAACCGGCCGAACTCGCGGCCGACGTGCTCGTCAGCCTTGCCGCGTATCCCCAGCCGCTCGCGCGCAAAATCTTCGCGACGCCGTGGGATTGGGGGTTGGTCGCGCGCGCCGACAGGCTTCCCGACCCGGCGTTCGCGCAAATTCGCAAGCACGTGCAGAAATTGGGCGGATCTGATTTTGGCGCTTCACTACCGCCCGGCCAGAGCTTCAATTATCTGACCGGAATGATCCATTACGCAAAACTCCGATGGGCACTACTGGCGGAATACGAACTATGAAAAAAGAAACTCTCGGCCAGGTTCTCAAACAGCGTCGCGGCGCTTATGCCTACACCCAGCGTGAACTCGCGCGCAAACTCGGCGTCAAGGCCAGCCACGTCGCCTATCTCGAAAACGGACGGCGCCGCCCTTCCCTGTCGCTGCTGTCGCGGATCGCGGAGACGCTCGAGCTCGACAAGCAGCGCCTGTTCCTGCTCGCGCATCCCGAGGCGCATTGGATAGTCGGCAAGGAGCACGACTCGGCGCCCGCCAAACGGGATGGAAACGCATGGCGCAAGTTTATGCACGATCGCGGGATGCTGGCGCGCCACAAGGTGACAGATCGGGAGCTCAAGGTCCTCCAGAAGGTGAATATGCTTGGCCGCATATCGGCGCCGAATCAGTTCTTGTTCATCTTGAACGCGATTCGCCAGGCGGTCGAAGAGGAATAGCCGAACTCGCGCTTCAGCTGCCCTTTGCTGGCGGCACGCCGATTCCCTTGAGGAATTCGCTGCGGGCAGCCGTCGGGTCGCGCGCAACCGCCTTGTTGTAGGCGGTCATGATCGTTCGAGCGTCCTCCGAGCACATCAGCTGCGTCATCTCCATCCGCTCGACGTAAAGTCCGGATTCCAGATCGCGATCGGCGCCCACGTAAACTGCCCTTTTGATCGCGGCGACCGCCCGCGGCGGCCGCTTGGCCAGCGTGCGCGCCCATTCCATCGCGAACGGCATTAGCGTTTCCGGCGCGAGCACCCGGTTCACCATTCCCATCTTCTCCGCGTCGCGAGGATTGTACACATTGCCGAACATCAGCACCTCGAGCGCCATCCCCCGCCCAATCAGCCGCGGCAGACGCTGTGTCCCGCCGCCGCCAGGCAAAATCCCCAACACCGCCTCCGGCAGTCCGATCTGGTAGGGGCCGTCGGCCGCAAGACGAAAGTCGCATGCCAGAGCGAGTTCGTAGCCGCCGCCCATGCAGTCGCCGTTAATCGCTGCAATTACTGCCTTGGGCATCAACATGATCCGGTCGAGCATGCGATGAAACCCCGCTGAAGCGGCGGGAAAAATCCGCGCGCACGCCGCCGGGTCGGCCGCCATCGCGGCCAACTCTTCCACGCTGTAGTGCGTGATGAATTTCCCGTCGATTCCTCCGGTCAGTATAATCGCGCGAGTGTTCGCGTCGCCTTCGGCGCGTCCGACCAGCTCCAGCAGCTCCTGCGACATCGGCGCGGTCATATAGTTCATCGGCGGGTTGCTGATGGTCCAGACTTGAACGTCTTCGTGCTGTTCGACGGCAAAATGCTTCATCGTTTTTCTCCGCAAACCGCCGACTAACCCCGGCCGTTTACAATGTCAAGCCGTTGAGGAGGAGCATGCGATGGTTTACGCTCAGGTCATGGAAGTGCATTTTCGATGAAGATCGATATCGACCTCAAGTCCGGATTTCTGCAGAACCTCAAGCGTGAAGTGCTCGAATCGCTCAATACCGAAGAACGCGCGATCATCGAGGTTTCCACCGGCGAGATGGGCAACAAACCCGACGCCGTCAAGCTTGGATGGCTCAAGATGCGGACCAAGGAGACCTGGACCAAGCAGCGCTACACCAAGGCTCTCGGCCGCACGATGGAAAAGCTCCGCGAAGCAGTGGCTCTGGCAGAAAAAGTCAAAAGAGACTGACCGCTCGGGCGCGCCACTCAGGGCTCAATCCGCGCCACTCGACGCTTGCCCACTTCGAGCACCTTGTGCTCGCCCGGCACGAAGCGAAAATTCACATCAGTTATCGTGCGGCCGTCCACCCGCACCGCTCCCTGGCTCACCAGGCGCCGCGCCTCGCTGGTCGAAGGCGTGAACTGCAACTGCTTCATCAGTTCGCAAATCCACAGATCCTCGGCGATTCGATACACCTGCGCGCTGGCGGGAATTTCGCGGCGCTGGAACTTGCTCTCGAAGTATTGCTCGGCGCGACTTGCGCTGCGCGCGCCGTGGTATTCGGCGACGATCGTGCGGGCGAGGCGTTTTTTCGCTTCCATCGGATGCAATCCGCCCGACTTCACTGCCGCGATCTCCTCCGGCGTGGCCTTAGTGAGCAACTCGTAGTATCGAACCATCAGCTGATCGGGCAGCGACATCAGCTTGCCGTACATGTCCTCGGGCTTGTCGGTCAGGCCGACGTAGTTTCCGTATGACTTGGACATTTTGCGCACGCCGTCGAGACCTTCGAGCAGCGGCATCGTCATCACCGCTTGCGGCGCCTGTCCGAAGTGTCTTTGCAGCTCGCGGCCAACCAGCATGTTGAACTTCTGATCGGTGCCGCCGATCTCGAGATCCGCTTCCAGCGCGACCGAATCGTAACCCTGAATCACGGGATAGAGCAGTTCGTGCAGGAACAGCGGCTCCTGGTCCGCGAGCCGCTTCTCGAAGTCGTCCCGCTCCAAAAGACGGGCGACGCTCACCTTGGCCGCAATTTCGATCAGGCGGCGCACGCCCAATTCATTCATCCACTCGCTGTTGAAGCGGACCTCGGTGCGTTCGCGATCGAGAATCTTGAACGCCTGCGCGCGATAGGTTTCCGCGTTCTGCTCGATCTGATCGCGCGACAGCGGCTTTCGCGTCTCGGAGCGTCCGGTGGGATCGCCGATCATCGCCGTGAAGTCGCCGACGAGGAAAATTACGGTGTGGCCCGCATCCTGAAAGTCGCGCAGCTTCTTGAGCGTCAGGCTGTGACCGAGATGCAGATCAGGCGCGGTCGGATCCATCCCGAGCTTGATCCTGAGCGGCCGGCCGAGTGCAATCTTGGCCGCAAGCTCCGCCGGGGAAATAACCTCGGTGCTGCCCGTGGGCGAGCGCGGCAGCCTGTTCCGTCGCCTGATTTTCGTTCACGTTCCGCTTCGTCAATTCCGTTCGCCGGAGTTCCAGTGGCCCTCAAGCGTACAGGAATTTTGACGGCGCGGAATAGCCCGCCCGCCACTGCTATCGGACTCGCCGCGCGCGGATTATCCGCGATTTAGCCGCCCGGCTGCCTTGATAGTGCGCTCGCTTGCCCACGGTCCGAATGCAGCGGCGACGGTCACGCACCGTTGGCAGTTGGCAGACAGGGATCATGCCCAGCCTCCGCAACCCTCGTTCCACCACGCCGAGCGCATGCTCGTGGAGAATGCCGAGTTCGCGCAGCCGGAACTCGTGGTCCGGGAACTCCAGCCTGCCTGCCTTGCAGGCGTGCGAAAACGTGCGCCGATGCACGCCGAAGCAGGTCGGCCCGTAGAGTTCGCTCAGCAGCCACAGAGCGATCTCGTCGAGACCTCGCATGCACCATCCGATACATTGGTAGTCGTCGATTGCGTTGGCAGCCACCGTGCACGCATCCGCCGGCAATTCGTCCGCCACCAATCGCCTCGTCCGTCCGCTGTGAAGCAGTTCGCGCAAGCGGAAATAAAAGCGCAAAGCTTGCTCCGCTCTCCTGAAGCGCGTCTTGTTTTCATCAAACATGGGCAGCCTACC
>CAWDLC010000044.1:0-93967 GCA_963803045.1 Binataceae bacterium (SeqCode)
TAGCGGGGCAAGGAGAAAGATGGGACTTCGGATACCGAAACCCCTTACGGCTTTCGGACTTCCCGTTGGTTAAGACAAAAATGCGGCACGGCGCGCGCCGTCGTTTTGCCGAACGCCCGCCTATCGCAGCCCCGGGTTACCGGCAGAGCCACCGATGATGACGGCGGAAGTAGCGATTGGCGCATGCCCACGGCCGATAGTAGGCCACGGTCGTAAATGGCACAGGCGCGACGGTCTCCTGGATCACCACCGGTTGCAAATTCTGCGGACCCCAAGCGGCGACATCTGCGCCGGCAACGCCCGGCACCGCCGTCATGAGGAGTCCAAACAGCGCGACTATAGCGGTTGTGAAGCGCTTCATAATTAAACCTCCTGACCTGAATACGGATCGGGAGATTGGCGGGTTACGAAAGCTAAACGATGGTTCATGCAGCAGGGGCTGGCCCCTGCACTCGGGGGAAGGAAAAAGATGCGGACTTCCCGTTGGTTAAGACAGGGACCGGCGGTCGCCTATTTGACGATCGCGACGGCGTAGTCGCGGCCTTCCCAATTGCGCGTCTCGCGCCAGTTGAAGGTAAAGCGAACCGGGGCGCGGTCGGCGGCGCCGATATCGATGTCAACGTAATCGAAGCCAATCGGCGTTGAATTCGACGCGGTATCATTGACGTGCTGCCATTCGTCGTTGGACCAATGAAGCGTGAACGGCCGAGTGGCCTGAACGCGCAGGCGGTCGCCGGGTGCGACCGACTTGACGCGGCGGTTGGACTTCCAGACGCGAAGCCGGCTCGGCTTCCTTCCAAGCTTCAGGTACCGGTCTTCGACCTCGCCGATCATGTCGAAGACCCTTGTGTCCGCGGCCGAACGCAGCAGCTTGATGTACTCAGCATGCGCCCACATCAGGGGAGTCGCGCTGCCTGTCTGGTGGCCATACTTGAGCAGCTCACGCGGGATATCGGGTCGATCCCAGATCTGTTCGGGCAGCAACTGCGTGGAATTCGCAAACCGTTCCATCGCTCTTAGATAGGGGAGCGGGTCACGGCCCGCCGCGAGTTCGTAATGCCCGCGCTCACCGGTCAGCAGCGGCCACGGACGTCCGCGGCCCCATCCGAGAAACGAGCTGCCGTCGTCGCGCTGTCCGTAGGCGTCATGCGTGTAGCGCCGCCAGCACGGACCCGCGGGGAAGTTGACCTTGAGGACGGCGTCGACGACGCGCAGCGAGTCCTCAATCAGCGGATCGCCGGCTTTGCGAATGCCGTAGCGGACCAGCTCGAGAAATCCGCCGTCAACGATTTCCGCGACGGGGAATTCAGCCTCTGCGTCGGGTGGGCGATTGTGAAGGAAGACGCGCTTGCCCTCGATGCTTTCGTCGGCGTCCGGATCGCCGATGTCGATGGGATTGATCCGCACATAATGGCGCTTGATGCCGGGGACGCGGAAGCCCTCGTTGGTGACGGTCCAGGTTTCGATGTGGGCCTCGAGGAAGTCGGCGTACTCCTCGAGGAATTGCGCGGTCACCAGGTCGCCGCGATCGCGAGCGAAGCAGGCCGCGCAGATCAGTGCGGCGACATTTGCGGCGAGCGTCGAGGGCGAGTAGCCGGCGTTTTCTTCCCATCGCTCCTGCGGCGTGGCGCATCCCTTGTCGATCAGAAAGTGGGCAGCCCGCAGCACCATCGGATACGGATCGAAATCCTTGAGCGCGCCGCGGATGTGCATCCGCCGCGCGAGCATGATCGGAAACGAAACTTCGTCGAGCTGAATGCCGTTCCAGTACGGCTGGCCGTCGATCCAGAAGTTCTGCGGAAAACCGCCGTCGGGACGCTGCGCACATGCGAGGTAGATCAGGGCGCGCAGCGCTGTGGCGAAGGCGCCCGTAGCGGCCAATCCGGCCACGCTGTTGACCATGTCGCGGGTCCAGACCAGGTGGTAGCCGCCAAGGTCCTCGTCGCCCCTGGCCTCGCCCCAGGGGATGCTGAGCGAAGCGATGACCGCGCCGGGATAGGTTTTGTCTTCATGGGCGAGAAGAAGCTCGCGGCTGCGGCGATAGAGCGCGCCGCCGTCGCCGGCGAATTTCCCGAGCGGGAAGGAATGGCGCGCCGCGCGAGCCCATTGTTCGAGGAAGCGGGCGCGATGCTCGGGGAAAGGATCGGCGAGCGACTGGTAGAGAGTAGTCACGGCGCGATTGAGCTTGCGGCCGAAGCCGAGGCCAAGGGTGAAAGCGTAGCCCTCGCGCAAATCGATCTCGGCGGTGAGCGCGATATTGCCGTCGAGCGCGGCGGCGAACTGATAATTCATTTTGAAGTGGGTGCCGATGTCGCGCCATCCGTCGGTATTTCCGACGTACCCGCATGAAGTCCTGAGAAATGGTACTGTGGCTCCCAAAGCCAGCCAGACGTCGTTCTTGTTCGCGGCCAGGAACTTGTGCCCGACGATTTCGGCCAGGTGGCCGTTGTTGCCCCATCCGCCGACACACAGATGCGGCGAGAGCAGGACGTAGAGGTGGAGTTTTTTGAGCAGCTCCGGGTCGCCCTCGAGGCGGGTGTCGATCAGCAGGGTCGGCTGATGGGGATCGGTGATGACTTCCTTGCAGAGACGATAGCGGCCGTCGGGCGAATGGCCGACGATTCGCACGCCGAGGCCGGTGGCGTCGAGGTACTCGGTGGTGGAATTGAGATTGCGGCGTTCTTCGTGGAAGAAGGTCTCGCCGTCGGTGATCAGGAACTGGAGGTCGCGGACCTGCGGCTGATCGATGGTGGGGAAATAAACCTCGTTGACGACGCCGACGGAGGTGGTGAACCATAGATGGCTCACGGAGGAGTAGGCGGTGCAGACCGCGTCCTTGGCGCTGCGCGTCCATCGCGGCGGGATTCCGGGCGCGCCGGTGGCGACCGGAGATTTCAGAATTGTTGCCATAGGACCTCTGTTCGGTTTGCTTCGGGCTTAGGTAATCTGGGATTGCTGGGGTTTCGTTGTTGTCACGGCCGGTTTTTCCGCGGGCTTGAGACGGAACATCCAGGCGACGCCGACGCTGATCGCGTACAGCAGCACCAGTGGAATCGCGAGCAGGAACATCGAGATCATGTCGGGCGGAGTCAGAGCCGCGGAGACCACGAAGATGGCGACGATCGCGTAGCGCCAGTAGCTGAACATCATCTTGTAGTCGATCATCCCGAGCTTGGTGAAGAAGAACGCGAAAATCGGCATCTCGAACGTGAGCGCGAACGCGAGCAACAGCTTGGATGAGAACGCCAGGTACTCGCTGATGCGGATGGTCGGGGTGACTCCGATGGTCGCGTATTGAGCCAGGAAAAACGCGTAGCCGACCCTGAAAACAACGGCCCAGCAGAAATATCCGCCGAGCGCGAAAAAAATCGTCGCAAAGAAGACGAACGGCTTGGCCATCCTGCGCTCGGTTTCGTACAAACCCGGCGCGATAAATTTCCAGATTTCGTAAAAGACCGCGGGACTGGCGATGAACAGACCCGCGATCAGCGCGACCTTGATCTCGGTGTAGAACGCCTCGCCGACACCGGTACCGATGAGCAGCACCTTGCCGCCCGAGACCTCGCGAATCGGCCAAACCAGCAAGCGGAAGAGCGGTTTTCTGGCCATGTACGCGAGGATGAAGCCGACGCCGATGGCGATGAAGGCGCGAATCAGGCGGGTGCGCAGTTCCTGCAAATGCTCGAGCAGCGGCATCCGCGCCTGTTCCAGCGTGTCCTCTATGGGCGCGGGCGGTGTGATATCCTCGCTAGGCACAGTGCGGGATGACCGGCTAGGTATTCTCGGGCGGCTGGACGGGCGGCGGCCCGGACTTGGGCGCGATGGGCACGGGCGGCGGCACTTTGACGGGCGGCTCGTCGAGCACGTCGGTCAGTTCGCGCAGCACAGTATTGGTCGCCAGGCGCAGCTCGCGCAAGACTTTTCCCACCGTGCGCATAACCTCGGGCAGGCGTTCGGGGCCGATGACAATCAGCGCGATCGCGAGGATCAGAACTATTTCAAAAAGGTCCAAACTTCGATGACCGTCCGGTGCGCTGGCCAGTGCAATTCGATGACTTTGCGGCGTGCGGAAAAATTCCGCGCCACTTCGCCTGCTCCATGCCAGTTAATCATCATACCCGGCTAGGGTGTCAACGATGCTTAAAACGGGGATCGTCGCGGATCGCCGCTACCTGAAGCACTTCGCCGGCCGGGTGCATCCCGAGCGTCCAGAGCGCGCCAAGGTCATGATCGAGATGGCAGAGTCGCTCACGCGGCCGGGTTTGAGCTTCATGACGCCGCGCGAAGCGACGTACGAGGAGATCGCGAGCTGCCATCGGCCCGAGTATATCGCGACGGTCGCGCGAACGGCGTCGATGGACCGGTTCGACTTCGATCCGGATACGCATAGCTCGCGCGATTCGTACCAGACCGCGATCCTGGCCGCAGGCGGCGTGCTTACGGCAGTCGAGGCCGTGATGGACGGAGCAATAGATAATGGATTTGCTATTGTTCGGCCGCCGGGGCATCACGCACTGCCTGATCGCGCGATGGGATTCTGCTTCTTCAACAATGTTGCAATCGCGGCGAAGTGGCTAATCGAATTGCGCGGCCTCAAGCGGGTGATGATCGTCGATTGGGACGTCCATCATGGCAATGGCTCGCAGGATATATTTTACGAATCATCCGAAGTGCTTTACGTATCAACGCATCAGTTCCCGCATTACCCCGGCACTGGCTCGCTCCACGAAATCGGGTACGGCGCCGGACTGGGATTCAACGTGAATGCGCCGATGCCAGCGGAATTTGGCGACGCTGAGTATATCCGCGTGTTCGATCGCCTGATCATGCCGATCGGACGCCATTTCAAACCCGAGTTCATACTGGTCTCATCGGGCTTCGACGGGCACTACCGCGATCGGCTGGCGCAGATGCGCATCACGGAGGCAGGATTCGCAGCGATGGCGCGGCGGGTGAAGCGGCTGGCCGCGGAATGCTGCGGTGGGAAGATGGTCGCGGCGCTTGAAGGCGGCTATGACCTGGAAGCAATCGCGGAGTCGGGACGCGCGGTGATCGACGAACTGGGACGCGACGCCGATGAGCCGATTCGTCCGGATGACGGCGGCGACCGGGTGATGCCGATGATCGAGCGGGCGGCGCAAAACGTCGGCCGCTTCTGGAATCTGGGCTAGGGCGATCGATGGCGCCGGAGCAACGCTCTGCGGACAACGTCCCAGGTCAGAACGGCAGCGCGCACAGTCGTCTTGTCTCAATAGGCAATTCCGATTCGCGTGAATACCCACTAGACAAGCAGACAGTAGCCATTGGCAGTCATCCGTCGAACGATGTAGTGCTCGACGAGACGACGGTATCGCGCCGTCACGCCACGATTATGCACAAGCTTGGCCGCTTCGAGCTGGCGGACCTCGGCTCGACTAACGGGACGTTCGTCAACGGCGGCCGAGTGCGCAAACCGATCGCGCTGAAGCGCGGCGACGAGATCAAATTCGGCTCTGCGCGCTTTGTTTTCGTCGCTGCGGGCGATCCATCGCCGGCGCCGACCGGGGCGGCGCGCGCGCCGAGCGGGCTGGGGCGGGCGCTTGCGATTGCGGCCGTGATGTTCATCGCTGGATTCGCTGGAGTTCGTTACCGAAGCGAGATCGGACCCGCCGCGTCGGCAATCGTCGCATGGATTTCGTCACTCCGGTCCAGCTCCGCGCCTTCAGCGACCAATACTCAGTCGGCAGCGACCAAGCCGCAAGCAACGGAACGTTCAACGCCAGCGTCGCCGGCGATTCCAGCAGAAGTCCAGCCCGAATGGCTAAGGCGAGTGAACTACTATCGCGCGATGGTGAAGCTGGCGCCGATAGTCGAAGACGCGGCGTTGAGCAGGGGCGATCGCGCGCATGCCATTTACGTCGTCAAGAACTACCATGATGAGATCGCGCATCGAGGCCTCGGCGCCGAGATGCATACGGAGGATCCGGGGAGCCCACACTTTACGCCCGAAGGGCTCCAGGCCGCCAAGTCCAGTGACATGGATGTGTGGTCCATGCGAGGAGTATCGGGAGATGCCAGCGCCGCCACGCCGGACTCGGACGCATGGGGCTCGCCGGCATGGTCGATCGACGGATGGATGTCGATACCGTTCCATCGCATGCCGATACTCAATCCGCGGCTGACCAGCGCAGGCTTCGGAATCTATTGCGAGTCGGGAGCATGCGCCGCGGGGCTCAACTTATTGAACGGCGCGCAGCGGAAACTGCCGGCGGGCGTTGCGGAGAGCGGGCCGATCGAGTTTCCGCCTGACGGCGCGACCGTCGCGATAAGGTCGTTCCGCAACGAATGGCCCGATCCGCGCACCAACTGTCCCGGCTATGAGCCACCCAGCGGACTAGCTATTACACTTCAGCTCGGCGCCTGGATGGATACCCATCTCGGCGAATACTCAATCGCCCCAGAAAACGCCGACGGCAGCCGCGCCGCAGTCGAAGCATGCGGGTTCGATTCGACTAGCTACTCGAATCCCGATGGATACTCACAACAACTGGGGCGCAACATTCTGAAGTCTTACGGTACGGTCGTGGTGATTCCGCGCACGCCGCTCGTCAAGGGCGCGAAGTACGCGGTGTCGATGAGCGCGAACGGAAAGCAATACGACTGGACTTTCTCGACGCGCCCATGATGTAGTCCGCCCGTTAACCGATTGTTATCGGGGGGATCAATTCTCCCCCCGATGAGCAAAAGGAGGTCGACGGTTATCTTGAGACGCGCGGTACTAGTGGTGGTGGCGAGCTGCTGTTGCGCACTCGCCGGGTGTTTCCAGTGGACAGAGGATCAGAACGGCAACTTGAAATCGGTGGGCCTGCCAGGACTGCCGGTCTGGCAGGCCAAAAAGCCTCCGCCTCTGCAAGGTCTCACCGACACGGGACTGACGCCGGACCAGGCCTCGAAAGTGAGCGGGCCCGTCCTCGTGGTGCCGCCGGGTCAGCAGAACCAGCTCACGCGATATCGCTACTACGAGACCGGGCAGAATAACTGCCAGCAGGATCTCGCGAAACTGCAGGCGGAGAGGGGAGGCAGCAACTCCGGCGGGCAGGCGCCGTATTGCACGGAAACTCCGGTTCCGCCTCCATCGAAGGGGACCGCATTCGTCTTCTGAAATGGCTGCGTTGCTGAACGCACCGCGCGAGAGTGGCCGCCGTTGCTGAAACGACCGCAAGCCGCGCGACTGCTCGCGGTGGATCGCGAGGCGCCGGGGACTCGGCTGCTGCTGCTGGCGCGCGATGAAGCCGCAGTGGGCAGCGCCGAAGGTTCGAAACTGCGTGTCACGGATCTGAACGTCGCGGAGCGCCATGCGATCATCAGATACGCGCGCGGCCGCTACTACCTGGTCGATCTCAAGTCCGGGCCAGGCACGTTCGTCAACGGTCGTCGGATTCGCCGGACGCAGCGGCTCAAGCACGGTGACGTGTTGCGCTTCGGCGGTGCGCCTCCGTATCGATTCATCGATCCGGATGCACAAAAGCGGCGACGCTGGCGTCGGAACCTGCGCGTCGGAGCGGCTACGGCGATGCTGCTCGCGTTCGCACTGGCGGACCATTTCGAGAAGTGGGGACTGGTTTCGGTCGCGACGCTCTCGAAGATCGCCGCGTTGGTCGAATCGAATCCTACGTCGAAGCGAATCGAGCCTCCGATTGCTGTAGCTGTGCGCGCGCCGGCTCAGGCCACAGCTCCATCGGGGCCCGCGACGACTATGCCGTCGCCTGCGGCCCGAGCCAGTACGATCGCAGTAGCCGCAGCACCCGTGGCAGCATCGACAGCGAGCGCCGGCGCTCCGGTCGCGGCGGCCAGCGCATCGCCGATGACCTGGCTCGAGCGCATAGACTTCTATCGCGGCAGCAACGGGCTTCGTCCGATTCGCGACAATTCCCGGCTGAGCGCAGCCGTCACCGCGCATGCGCATTACCTATTGCTGAATTTCGCCGACGATATCCGCAGCGCCAAGCCGATCCCCGCTGATGCATACGACGAGAAGTCCGGCAAGAGCGGCTACTCTGTCGAAGGCGCCGGGGTGGCGCAGAATCTTCAGCTCGCATGGGGATGCAGCACGTACGACGCGACGCAGCAGATCGATCGTTGGCTCGAGGGACCGTTTCATCGGCTCCCGATGCTCGATCCTTATCTCGCGGATGTCGGCTACGGCGAAGTGTCGGAAGACGGATGCTGGGTTGCCGCGCTGCGTTTGCCGCCGCCGCCGGAGGACGTGAAGCCGTATCGGCGCGCGGTCGAATTTCCACCGGAGGGAGCGGACATAGCGCTGGAATGGATCGGGCTCGAGGTGCCCGACGCGCTTGCGAGCTGCAGTGGCTACGAGCGCCCGGTCGGGCTTCCGATCACATTGCAGATCGGACGGCTGGTGCAGACCCGACTCACCAATCATTCTCTCACCGAAGACGGCAAGCCGATTGAGTACTGTGCATTCGACGCGCCCAGCTATCGCAATCCAAATCCCACGGAGCAAGAGTACGGCCGCTGGAACTTGCGCAACGCCGGCGCGATCGTGTTGGTGCCACGCGCTCCGCTTCGGCCAGGCTCGCACTACCAGATTTCGGTCACGACCAACGACGTGACCTACGCATGGAGTTTCACCGTCGCGCAGACGTCGGAGACAACGTTCAGCGCGAGCGCGAGCTTCCCGACCCCGGAACCGATCGCGACGATCGGCGCAACGCCGTTCCCGTCTGCGCGCCCTCGCCGCACCATGAGAGCTTCGCATCGCGCTGCGCCAGCGCCAGCCGCGTCGGCGATAATATCGGAGGTTCCGCCGCCGATCCTTGCGCCGCCACCGTCGCCGATGGCGGAACCTACCCCCGAAATGCCCAGCCCAGGCACGAATTGGTTGGGGATCGTGAACCTCTATCGCTCGCTGCTCAAGCTGCAGCCGGTGGAAGAGGATCCTGCGCTGAGTCAGGGCTGCAGGGATCATGCGAAATATCTCGTGACGAACTATGGGTCGACTTTGGCGGCAGGCATAAACATCGGAAGTCTGATGCATACGGAGAACGAATCGAAGCCTGGCTATACGCCCGACGGCATCAAGGCCGCGCGCGCCAGCGACGTCATGTTCCAGCCTCCACAGAAGTTCTCTGACGACCAGCGAATGACCAGGGCAATCCAGTCCTGGATCGCGGGACCGTTCCATCGCCCGTCGCTCGCGAACCCTGACCTGCGCCAGGTTGGATTTGGCGAGTACTGCGACGAAAGAGTTTGCGCCGCGTCGCTTGATTGGCGCAGCGATCTCGAGCCGTCGCTCCCAGGCGGCCACCCGTACGCAACACCGGTCGAGATTCCGCCCGACGGCGCGACCGTCAAGCCGAGCGGGTTTGGCGGCGAGTGGCCGAGCCCCATATCGACGTGTCCGGGGTACCCGTTCAACGCGTCCGCAGTCACCATCCAGGTCGGCATCAACATGCCGGCGACGGTCACCGATGCTTCTCTGACTCAGATGACCGGCGCGGCGGCGGGAACGAAAGTCGGAACCTGCGCCTACGATTTCCAGAGGTACACTAATCCCGATCCCGGCACGCAGGCGCATGGCCGCGAGGTGCTCCGGGCTTTCGGCGAGGTAGTTATGATGGTGCGGGACCCGCTCTCCGCTGGACAGACTTACCGAGTCGACATGACTGTCAACGGCAAGCCGTATACGTGGAGCATTACCGCTCTGCCGTGAACGATGACTCACTAGCGCTGGAAATCGACTGCGATGATCGTCGCAATCGAATCGAGCGCGCTGTCGGGCGTCGCAATCACGAGCTCGCCAATCGGATCATGGTTGAACAGCATATCGGCCGCGGCGATTCGCTCGCGCACCTTGAGCGAAATCGTACTTGCCAGCGGACGCACGTCGCCGACGTGCCGCACCTTGACGCCGCGTACCGAGACGGACTCGTACGGCTTCGTCAGCACGTGCAGATAGACCCGATTGCCGCGGCGCGTTGACGGTCCGTAGAACTGCCACGGCTCGAGCCCGGGGTCGGTGCCGACGATCGCCTCATTGTTGCGGTCCATCCAGTTGCCGATCGCTTCGAGCCGTTCGACCTGTTCGGGCGGGATAGCGCCGTCGCCCATCGGGCTCACGTTGAGCAGCAGATTTCCACCCTTGCCCGCCACTTCGCACAGAGTATGGATCAGCGAGCGGACGGATTTCAGGTCCTTGTCCGACGGATTGTAACCCCAACTGTTGTTAATCGTCAGGCAGGTTTCCCACGGGCCTTGCGGCGGCCTGGGCGCAACGGCCTGTTCGAGGGTCTGATAGTCGCCGTAGCCCGGTATGCGATCATTGATCACGACCTCGGGCTGGAGCGAGCGGATCATGTCGACCAACTCGCGCGACTTCCATTCCTCGGGCGTGCGTTCCCATCCGCCGTCGAACCACAGCAGATCGATCTTGCCGTAGTTGCTCAGCAACTCGCGCATCTGGGCGAACATGAATTTTATGAATCGATCCCACAGTTCAGGCGCCGAGCGGCGCCAGATGCCCCATTTGTAGGGCTTGTCCGACTCGAGGAATGCCGGGTAGTCGGGATGATGCCAGTCGATAAGTGAGTAATAGAGTCCGAGCTTGAGGCCCTCGGCGCGGAACGCATCTGTATATTCACGAACTATGTCGCGCTTGAATGGCGAATACTCAATTGAATAGTCAGAATGCGCCGTATGGAACATCGAGAAGCCGTCGTGATGTTTACTGGTCAGGACTGCGTACTGCATCCCGGCGCGTTTTGCCATCCGCGCCAGCGCGCGCGCATCCCAGCTTGTTGGATTAAACGTTCTGGCAGTCGAGTGATATTCGTCAACCGAAACGCTTTGCCCATACGGCAGCGCGCCGACGCCTCCGACCAGCGGCCACGACAGCTCGAGCCCGCGCTGGCTGCAATGTCCCCAATGGATGAACATTCCGAATCTTGCCTTGTTAAACCACGATTCCATCGCCGCGCATTGTCGCCTTCATCGGATGCGCTTGTCCATGGATGCGCTTGTCCATCGGAGCCGGGCGGCGGCGCCGCCGCCTTTGGGATCGCGCCGGCACTTGCGGATTGGCGGCGCCTCGAATACTTCCATGTAGGGCTGTTGGAATAACCTGATGCATGGACGTTTGAACGTTCGTGCGAATGCGAGTGGATAAAATGAAACGCAACTCCTTTAGATTGTCGTGTCTTGCCGTCACGGCGGTGCTGGTGCTCGCCTCGGCTTGCAAAGGCGCAACGGATGGACTCCCAGTGAGAAACACAGGTCATTACGCAATCATCGAGACCGAACGCGGCACCATGATCGTCGAGCTTTACCCCGCCGTCGCGCCCAAGACGGTCGCGAATTTCGAAACGCTGGTGAACAAGGGTTTTTACAATGGCCTGACCTGGCATCGCGTCGTCCCGGACTTCGTGGTGCAGGGGGGGGATCCTGACGGGACGGGAACCGGTGGCCCGGGCTACAACGTGCCGGCCGAAATCGACAAAAACGAGCATCACCTGCGCGGCACTCTGGCCACCGCGCGCAAAGGCGACGAAGTTAATCCGCAACGCGAGTCCAGCGGCAGCCAGTTCTACATCTGCCTGGAGCCGCAGCCGGGACTCGACGGCCAATACACCATTTTCGGCGGTGTGATTAAGGGCATGGACGTGGCCGATCAGATTCAGAAGGGCGACCACATGAAGAAAATCACGCTCGCAAAGGAGCCGCCCAAGTAACCGCGGCGCGTCGCAAATGGTGGATTCACGAAGCGGGCACCCCCATCGGGCGGGGCCCTACTTCAGCGTAGACCTGCATCTCCACACCAACCGCGGCAGTTCGGACTCGAACCTGGCGCCGAAAGCCCTGGTCGATCGCGCGCGTGCGATCGGAATCGGCGCGGTCTGCGTTACCGAGCACGACAACATGTGGGATTTCCGCGAGATCGCGGCGCTGGCGGCCGACTCGGGCGTGATTTTTCTGCGCGGGATGGAAGTCGCGACCGACATGGGGCATGTCGGCGTGTTCGGGCTCGAGCGGTACGTCGGAGGAATCTACAAGCTCGCCGAACTGCGGCGCGTGGTGGATCTCGAAGGCGGGATACTGATCGCGAATCATCCGTTCCGCTACAAGCTCGACCCGCGCTTTTCGTTTATCGACCCGGACTCAGAACCGATCGATCCAACTTATCCGGAGCGCGCGGCCGGGCTCAAAATCTTCGAGATGGTCGATGCGATCGAGGTGCTCAACGGCGCGTGCGGTGAGGATGAGAATGTGTTCGCGCTCAAGGTCGCGCGCCATCTTGGGATGGCAGAGGTGGCGGGCTCGGATTCGCATTCGGCGGGCTCGATAGGATGCGTGACAACGCTGCTCGACGGGCCGATCAAGGACGAGCGCGAGCTTATCGATGCGATTCGATCCCGGCGATGCCGCGCGGGCCACGGCCTGCTGAAGGGCGCGCTTGCGCCGTTTGAGCTGTCCAGCTTGGGCCACGAGCGCAAGCGAACCGCGACGGATTGATCCATCCGGTTCACCAACGATTGGCGGTCGCGGGCTGGAAAATCAGTTGAGAAACGAACCAGGCAAACTGACCCACTACGAAATCGCCCGGCGGCATTGTTTGCCACGCGATCGATCCGATAAAATTTTAGCACTGCCGCTGAGACCTTACCGATGAGTGCCAACAAGGACCGCCTCGCTCTGATCGAGCATCTCTCCTCGATCGGCGGCGAACATTCCGAGGATCTCCGCGAGACCCTGGACCGGGTTGCGTTCGCGATTGCCACCGGCATGGAGGCCGAGGTCTGTTCGCTCTACCTCTTCGATCCACAGCGCGAGCGGCTGGTGCTGCGCGCCACCGTGGGACTCGATCGCGAGTCGGTCGGCAAGGTTTCGATGCGCCTCAGCGAGGGACTGGTCGGGCTGGTGCTGGAGAAAGACGAACCGGTTTTCGTGCCCGACGCGATCAGCCATCCGCGCTACAAGTACTTTCCCGAGACCGGCGAGGAGCGCTTCCATACTTTTCTGGGCGTGCCGGTTCGCGACAGCCGCAAGAAGCCGCTCGGAGTGCTGGTCGCGCAGACGCTCGAGCGGCGCAAATTCAACAAGAGCGAAATCCGCCTGCTCAATACCGCCGCCAACCAGGTCGCGCAAATTCTTTCTCATTTCAGGCTGCGCGAATCGCTCGCCACCAAGGAAAAAGAGCGGCTCGAATATCGGCGCCGGATGATCGAGGCCAACCGCCAGCTCAAGGACTACGAAAAAGTCGGCGGCAAGACGCGCCACGCCACGCCGGCCAAGATTCGCCGCCCCCGGCTGGCAGGGCTTTCCGCGTCGCCCGGATTTGCGCAGGGAAGCGCGCACGTCGTCGGCACATTTCTAAGCAGCGTCGATCGCCATCAGAAGTCCCGCGACCCCAAGGCCGAGGCCAAGCGCTTCGACGAGGCGCTCGCGCGTTCGCTGGCCGAGTTGGCGGCTCTGCGGGTGCGGATGGAGCCGCTGATGCCCGAGTCAGACCTGAAGATCTTCGACGGCCATCGCATGATTCTCGAAGACGAGGAGTTCGTCGGCCGCATCCGCGAGACAATCGCCAACGGCTACACCGCCGAGAGCGCGCTGTTGCGGGTCATCGAGGAACTCAGCACCTCGATGCTTGCGGTCGCGGACAATTATTTGCGCGAGCGCGCGACCGACTTCCGCGACGTCGGCCATCGCGTGTTGCGTCATCTGCGCCAGGAGGAAAAGCGAGCTCCCTTCACCAAGCCGACGATTATAGTCGCCGAGGAGCTTACGCTCTCGCAGCTGATGCTGGTCAGCCACGACAAGCTCGCGGGCATCGCGCTGCAATCGGGCGGCGTCACCTCGCACGCGGCGATCCTGGCGCGGGCGTTCGAAATCCCGACCGTGGTTGGCGTCGAACATCTGATGGAATCCGTCGATCGAGGGCGATCAGCTCGTGCTCGACGGCAACTCGGGCGTCATTTACGTCAATCCCGGCCCCGAGATCGAGCGCGACTACGTGAGCCTGGCCAAGCGCTACGAGGCATTCAAGCGCGAGCTAATCGAAGAGGGCAACGCGCCGACCGCGTCGCGCGACGGCCATCGCGTCATGATGCTGGCGAATATCGCGCTGCTGGCGGATATCCACTTGGCGCTGCGCTACGGCGCCGAGGGCGTCGGGCTGCTGCGTTCGGAATTCTCGTTCCTGACCTACGAGGATTTTCCCGACGAGACTCAGCAGCTCGCGCTGTACGGCAAGATGCTCGAGACGCTGGGCAAGCGCCCGATCACGATTCGCACGCTCGATATCGGCGCCGACAAGTATCCGGGCTACCTGCGGGTGCCGCGCGAGGACAATCCGTTCCTCGGCTGGCGTTCGATACGCATCTCGCTCGAGATGCCGGGGCTGTTCAAAGTTCAACTCCGCGCGATTCTCCGCGCCGCCGCCAATCGCAACGTCCGCATCATGTTTCCGATGATCTCGAGCCTGGAGGAATTGCGCCGCGCCAAGGAATTGCTGGCCGAGTCGCAGGCCGAGCTGTTCAAGGAAGGACTCGAGCACAATCCCAATATCGAAGTCGGAATCATGGTCGAAGTGCCGTCGGCGGTGTGGCTCGCGCCGCGGCTTGCGCGCGAGGTCGATTTTTTCTCGATCGGGACCAACGATCTGATCCAGTACCTGCTCGCCGCCGATCGCAACAATCCCAAAGTCGCGCACCTGTACGAGGCGCTGCATCCCGCGGTCATTTCCGCCATCGCCGAGGTCGTCAATGTCGCGCGCGCGGCCGACAAGCGAGTTTGCCTATGCGGCGAGATGGCCAGCGATCCGCTGGCAGCGCTCCTGCTGGTCGGGATGGGTCTCGACGAATTAAGTCTGAGCCCGCTATTTATTCCGGTGGTGCGCAAAGTCATTCGGGCGGTCGATTATCAGACCGCCCGCCAGATCGCGCGCGAGACTCTGCAAATGGCCAGCGTGCAGGAAATCAAGGGTTACCTGGTCGAACGCTATCGCGATTTGGGCCTGATCAATCTGGTCGAAATGTACCGCTAGTCCACCCATCCCGACTAATTTCTGGACTTTGGCCTGTTAACGTTTTTCAATCGAGCATTTGACATTATCCCGGTCGGGATTTGTTTACTCTCTCTGACCGATCGGTTAGATTACCTCGAACCCCGCGTTCGGGTATGATGCGCAGGGCGGTTATACAGGCAGGAAGCAAAAGCAGAGGATTTATTGATGGTATTTTTTGCATTTTTCGGCGCATTTCTGGTTTTCGCGGCAGCTATCCTCTACTGGCTGTTGGGGACCAGTCGTTACGGCGGTGATCGTCCGGCCGCCACGCTTCAGTTGACCGCACGCGAGGGTGCGACCGCCGATGCGGCGATAAAGCCCGAGCCTTGCCGCACGATTCGGGTGTATTTTATCAAACCCTCGCGCTACGACGAGGAGGGCTTCGTCCAATACTTCCGCTACGGCGTCCAGCCCAACAACACTTTGACGGTGCTGACGGCGCTCAACGAGGCGTTCAACAAGCGCTACGCGGCCGAGCGAAACGTCCGCCTCGAGACGGTAATCTGGGACGAAATCTGCGACGGTGTAGTCAGCCCTGAGACAATCAAGGCCATAAAGGAAAAGGCGCACGAAGATGGCGTCGAGTTGCTGATCGGGCTGGCCGGCGTGCAATCGAATCAGTATCCGCGCGGGCGCGACCTCGCGCTTCAGTTCGTCGCCGAAGGCTTGCCCACGATGATGGGCGGCTTCCATGTCAGCGGCTTTCCGGATTCGTGCAAGTTCCTCAACGAATGCGGCGTCACGACCGTGGTCGGCGAGGCGGAGAACATTTGGGGCGCTATCGTGGAGGACTTCCTGCGCGGTGAGCTGCGCAAGAGTTATTCGGTCACGGAGGGAATTCGCGCGAAGACCGGCCAGGACGACATCACCGTTCCGCTAATCACGGAGTCGCTGCTGCCCGTGCTCGACGATCGTTATCTCACGCGATTTTTCAACGATACGATGACCACGCTCGACACTTCGCGCGGATGCCCTTTTACCTGCTCGTATTGCAGCGTGAAAAACGTGATGGGCCGCACGATGCGCTCGCGCGAGCCCGACGCCGTCGTAAGCTGGGTGCGCGACGCATGCCGCCATCACGGCATCGAGTCGCTG
Source organism: Binataceae bacterium (SeqCode) (assembly GCA_963803045.1). Lineage (GTDB taxonomy): Bacteria > Desulfobacterota > Binatia > Binatales > Binataceae > Binatus. The sequence continues at coordinate 16,154 of CAWDLC010000044.1, forward strand.
TTCCTGGTCGATGACGACTTTTTCCGCTCGCCGCGATGGGAAGAGATTCTCACCGGCCTGGTTGAAGTGAAGAAGGAGTATCCCAAGCTCTCCTTCATGATGCAGGTGGACGTCGATGCGTCATGCTACGCAAATGTCGCCGATGGCGAGACCGAAACCGCCAAGCATCGGCGCAGCAAACGTTTCACCGAGCTGGCCGCAGCCGCCGGATGCTACCAGGCGTTTGTCGGAATCGAGTCGCTCAATCCCGACAACCTGAACTTTGCGACCAAGTACCAGAACACCGACGACCGCCAGCGCAAGTGGAATCTGGAAACGGCACGCGCGCACGTGATCGACAAGTATCGGCGCGTTGTCGAGAACTGGCACAAAGTCGGTGTGTCGGTGCACGCCGGCTACATGCTGGGATTCCCGTTCGACGGTCCCGATTGCGGACGCGTAGCGGTGGCAACGCTGAAAAAGATCGGTTTCGACCTCGTCTCGTTCTTTATCATGACTCCGCTGCCGGGCACTGAAGATCACGTGCGCTTCACCAAGGAAAGCGCCATCATCGACTGGGACTTCAACCAGCTCGACTCGCAGCACGTCACGCTCAAGCACGACAAGATGGACAAGGAAAGCTGGCTCGGCGCGTACCGCGACGCTTACACGGGCTTTTACTCGATCCCGGGCCTTCTTCACAGCCTGTTCACCATATGCGCCGGCCGCGGACTCGGTGCGGAAGCGCGCTGCTCGGTGCTCCGTCAGTTCACCTACTATTTCTTCAGCCATCGCCAGGGGCGGCATCCGATGGTCGGTGGTGTATGGCCGATTCGCCGCCGCGACGTCCGCCGTGCGGCAGTCACCGACGACGAGGCGCGCCGCTTCTACCTCGGCGGGAAGCGCTTCGATGCTATTCTGCGCGGCGACGCTGGCGAGGGATTCGCTGCGGCTCCGGCGTGAGCGACGCCAGTTTAGCGACCTGACAGAAGAACCGGCGCGATCCAATCGGGGTCGCGCCGGTGTACTTTTCGGCTCCGAACAGCTCCGTCGCCTCTGAACTATCCGCCCGCGGCTTGCGCCAACGCCGTATAAACGGCTAGGGATTCCCCGGGGATCTCAACATGATCGCGCTGCCCGAACTTGTCGTCGCCTTTCTCGTCATCGCGGTACTGATTTTCGTCCCATTCATGCGCCGGATAGTCGGGCTGATTGCCCGCCTCGCGATCTTTTTCGCAGGCGTGGCGGTCGCCACGGCGGGTATCGCGATGATCATGAACAACGAAACGATCTTCGAAAGACCCGGCGTCGCGCAGCGCGTGGTACGGTTTGTCACGATGAACTCCGCGGCCGCCAGCCAGTCAGGTTCCGGCTCGGTGACTTGCCAGATGGGCAATCTGCCCCAGGCGGCGCCGACTCCCGCCGAGACCGCACCGCACAAGCGCGCCGTCAAAAAGGAAGCCGCCACCGAACCTCAGGCGGGCCGAACCGCGCTCCCGCTCGGGACCCCCGCGCCGCTCGACGATATCTATCCCGAATTGATTCGCCGCGGATATCCGGGAATCTCGCGCCAGAAGCTGTTCCAACTCTCGCAAGCTACGATCAACTCGCTCGGTGGATGGAAAATCGTCAAGGCCGATTCCCGCAACTTCACCATCGATTGCATCTACACGACGCGAATCTTCAAATTCGAGGACGACGTTAGGATCACGGTGCAACCGTCGGGTGAAATCCACGTGTGCTCGCGTTCCGGCATGGCGCGCCCCGATGCAACCTCGATGCTGCGCTACTTCCCCGGTGACCTCGGCGCCAACATTGGGCATATCAAGGAATTTTACGAGGCGCTCGAGCCGAAAATGGATGAGGTTTACAAGCAAGAGGAGAACAAGGAGAACGCCAAGAAGCCGCACTAAATTGCCCTCCCTGCAACGGGACAGGCCGACGCTCGCTCTTATCTCTCGCAAAAATCTGCAGCGCATGACCTTGACGATGGCGGCAATCGCGGGCTTAACGCGGTGTAGTCGCCGCTCAACGCGTGTTAACGCGCGGTTAGCCTGCATCAGCCAGTTTTTGCTAGTAAGAGACTGCTCTTTGGTATAAATCTTGCTGGCACTCTCTGATCAAGGCCCGATTTCGATTCTAGAAAGGCGAAACTATGAGTTATCAGACGAAGGCAGCAGCGTTGATTGCTTACATGCTCGCGATCGGTGTTGCATTAATTCCACAAAACGCGTCCGCCCCAGTGCAGTGTGACACCGCCAGCTCAGCAAACGGCGTTGCCCCGCCCGATTCCGCTCGGCATTTCGGGCGGAAATATCAAGGCGTTCATCAAGATCGGACACGAGAAAACCTGCTTCAGCGGGACGCTGGGGTCGATGGTCCGGGACACAGACAGCAATCAATACATCCTCAGCAATAATCATGTGCTCGCGGACATAAACAAGGCCAAGCCCGGGCAGCTTATCGTGCAGCCCGGCCTGGTGGACGTACAATGCCTGAAGGCGCCGAGTGATGCGGTCGCAACGTTCAGCCGCTCCGTCAAAATCAACTTCGGCCGCAAGAACACCATCGACGCTGCCATTGCGGCCGTAGAACCGGGAGAGGTGAGCCCCGAAATCCTCTATATCGGGGAGGTCGCGAGCTCGCCGGCGACGCCAACGATCGGGCTGGCTGTGCAGAAAATGGGCCGTACGAGTTGCCTCACGACCGGAACGATTGCGGCGCTGGACGCTAACGTGAAGGTAAACTACTCTGATACCAAGCACGCGAAATTGGCTAAATTCGTCAACCAGATTCTCGTAACCGGCAGCTCTTCAACCCCCGTATTCAGCAGCCCCGGCGACTCTGGATCGCTGATCTTAAACCAGGATGCTTGCCCCCAGCCGGTGGCTCTGCTGTTTGCCGGCTCGGCTGACGGATCCGTGACGATAGCCAATCCAATTTCCGCGGTGCTGAGCCAGCTGGACGTTTCGATGGTGGGGAGTTGCACTCCTGCGGCAGTACCCGACGCGGCGCAAGCAGATGTTCTGGCCGCGAATGTGGGTATGTCGAAAGAGGTCGTTGCATCGGCCACCGCGGTTCGCGACCGGCACGAGGACGAGCTTATGAGCATCCCCGGCGCGGTCGGCACTGGAATCGGGATTGGCGATCAGCCCGGTCAACCCGCGATCGAAGTCTACGTCAAGAAGCTGACGCCCCAGGCGCAAGCCGGTGCGCCGAAAGAGGTCGAAGGTATCCCCGTGAAGCTCGTCGGAAACGGCGGATTCGTCGCCTACTAAGGTCGAACGCCCGGGCTCAGGGGCGCGCGGAGCTGCACCTGAGTAAAGAGAAGAGGACGCGATCGTGGAGGACCGGCGATGAGCTTCCGTGTTATCAGGTTCTAACAGGGCGACGCCCGAATCTTTTCCTCATCCTGACTCCTGTCCAAGGAAGCGTGAAACCCACAGCGGGTTTCACATTCAATTAAGTTCCTCTCTCCCGCACAAAAAAAACGGAGGGACTCCAGCGCGGGCGCTTTTGACAAGATGCACGCGATCCGGTCAAGCTGTGATCATATGGCGATGCGGGAAGCTCAGATCGACGCGCTGGCGACTCATCTCGTGCAGGGGCTTATCGATCGCGGCTTGATCAAACCCAAGGGCGATGTGAAGGACCTGGTTGCGTGCGTGGTCGAGCTGATGTCGGCGAATTTCGAGACCGAAGCGCAGATCGACGAAGAGGCCGACAAGATGGCGGAGGCGGAGGCGCGCCGCGACACGCGCCTGGACGTCACGCGGCTGCGCAGTTTGATTCGCCAGCGCCTGGCCGAGAAAAAGAACTTCACGCTCTAGTCGATGTACCCGGCGCGACGCGGCGACAACAAGAAAACAAATTTTTCCGGCATCCAGTTCCAAGAGTAAGTTTTCATGAAACTCACCGAAGCACGAGTGTTGTTCCTGGCGCGCGAGTCGCTGGCAAAATTGCGCGACGAGGGTCTGGCCGAGATCGCGAACTTTCCGCTCGCGCTACGCCAAGCGCGCGAAATCGTCGCGCAGTTCAACGAGCAGGGCGACGAGATCGATGCGATCGTGCGGCGCAAGATCAATTCGATCAAACGCGGCATCGTCGAGGGTTCCAACGAATGGACCATTCTCTACAAGCGCTACCGCAACGAAGAGATGCGCAAGAAGGGCCCCCAGCGCTGAGCAGGGACGACGGCCCGTGCGTACCGCACCGAGTCGGCGGTTGATACAATTGGGCGATGGACGACAACGAATTTCGCGAGCGTTCCGATGCCGCCCTGACCAAGGTCGCTAAATGGCTCGAGGACCTCGATCCGGACGAAGTGGACTACACGACGGCCGATGGCGTCGTGACGATTGAGTTCGCGGGCGGCGCCAAGTTCATCCTCTCAAGACAATCGCAGATGAAGCAGATGTGGCTCGCCGCCGGCTCGCATGGATTCCATTACAACTGGGACGATGCTCGACGTCTGTGGCTCGACGACAAGGACGGCCACGAGTTGTTTCCACGTCTGGCAGAGGCGATATCGGAGCAGCTCGGGCATCCCGTGGGGTTCTGAGCTTTAAGCGACGCCTACGCCTGCGGCAGCTATCCACAGGATTATCCACAGCCCTTGCATTTCGTGCGTATCCGGCTAGACTGCGGTTGGCACTCAGGCATTGCGAGTGCCAATTGACAAAACCCGAACGGTAATTAACTTTCCGACGGCTGGAATCGTCCGGCCGAGCAACACTTTTTTCGCAACCAAGGAGGCTGCTGGTCCCCAATGAAAATCAAGCCACTGGGCGATCGAATTCTCGTCAAGCGTATCAAGGAAGAGGAGAGGACCAAGGGTGGAATTATCATCCCGGACACCGCCAAGGAAAAGCCCCAGGAGGGCAAGGTGGTCGCCGTCGGCAAGGGCAAGTATGGCGACGACGGCAAGCTTATCCCCATCGAGGTCAAGGCGGGGGACAAGATCCTGTTCGGCAAATACTCGGGCAGCGAGGTCAAGCTCGAGGGCGAAGACCATCTGATCCTGCGCGAGGACGACATCCTGGGAATCATCGAGTAGGCATTTCGGCCTGCTCGCAAGCGAATCCCAATCTGATCCGATGAAACCTTCAATATAGGAGAGGCAAAACAACCATGCCTGCAAAGATAGTTCGTTTCGGACAGGAATCGCGCGAGAAGATCCTCAAGGGGGTCAACATTCTGGCCGACGCGGTCACGGTGACGCTCGGGCCCAAGGGCCGCAACGTCGTGCTGGAGAAGAGCTTCGGCGCTCCGACCGTCACCAAGGACGGCGTAACCGTCGCCAAGGAAATCGAGCTCGAAGACAAGTTCGAGAACATGGGCGCCCAGATGGTCAAGGAGGTCGCATCGAAGACCTCCGACGTCGCCGGCGACGGCACCACCACCGCCACCGTGCTGGCCCGGCCGATCTTCACCGAGGGCATCAAGATGGTCGCCGCGGGCCACGACCCGATGGCGCTCAAGCGCGGCATCGACCGCGCGGTCGAGGCCGTGGTCGCCGAGCTCAAGAAGCTGTCCAAGCCGACCAAGGATCGCAAGGAGATCGCCCAGGTCGGCACCATCTCGGCCAACAACGACTCGACCATCGGCGACATCATCGCCGAGGCGATGGAGAAGGTCGGCAAGGAAGGCGTCATCACGGTCGAAGAGGCCAAGCGGCCTGGAGACCACGCTCGAGGTGGTCGAGGGGATGCAGTTCGACCGCGGCTACCTGTCGCCCTACTTCGTGACCGATCCGGAGCGGATGGAAGCGAAGCTCGAGGACGTGCTACATCCTGATCCACGAGAAGAAGATCTCCACGATGAAGGATCTGCTTCCGATCCTCGAGACGATCGCCAAGAGCGGCAAGCCGTTCCTGATTATCGCCGAGGACATCGAAGGCGAGGCGCTGGCGACGCTGGTCGTCAACAAGATTCGCGGCACGCTCTCGTGCGTCGCGGTCAAGGCGCCCGGCTTCGGCGATCGGCGCAAGGCGATGCTCGAAGACATCGCGATCCTGACCGGCGGGCACGCTGATCGCCGAGGAACTCGGACATCAAGCTCGAGAACGTCACCTTGCAGCGACCTCGGCCGCGCCAAGCGCATCGTCGTCGACAAGGACAACACGCACGATCATCGACGGCGCCGGCAAGAAGGCCGACATCGAGGGCCGCATCAAGCAGATTCGCGCGCAGATCGAGGAGACCACCTCCGACTACGACCGCGAGAAGCTGCAGGAACGGCTGGCCAAGCTGGTCGGCGGCGTGGCGGTGATCCGGGTCGGCGCCGCGACCGAAGTCGAGATGAAGGAAAAGAAGGCCCGCGTCGAGGACGCGCTGCACGCGACCCGCGCGGCGGTCGAAGAAGGCGTGGTGCCGGGCGGCGGCGTCGCGCTGATCCGCGCCTCGGTCGTGCTCGATAACCTGCGCGCCAGCGAGGACGGAAAAAGTCGGCATCGGGATCATCAAGAAGGCGCTCGAAGATCCCTGCGCGCTGGATCGCAACCAACGCCGGCTGGGAAGGCTCGGTCGTCGTCGACAAGATCAAGAACAACAAGGGCGCCGTTCGGCTTCAACGCGGCCAGCGAGGAGTTCGAGGATCTGATGAAGGCCGGAATCATCGACCCGACCAAGGTCGTTCGCAGCGCGCTGCAGAACGCGGCGTCGGTGGCGAGCCTGCTGCTGACGACGGAGTGCATGGTGGCGGAGAAGCCCGAGGAAAGGGGCGCGGGCGCAGGCGGCGGAATGCCGGGCGGAATGCCTCCGGGCGGCATGATGTAATCGAGAACTCAATTGGGCGCCAAGTCACTGCTTGGCGACATGGTTAACATCAGCGGCGGGGCCATCGAGGCTCCGCCGCTGCTATTTTGGCAGCAGCCAGGCCGACGGCTCTTGAGTGATGTCACAAGCATGCAACAAATCGCTTGCGTGCAACGACCATCAAAGGTTCCAATTGCACTGTAGCGGAGTGGATGGCGCCGAAATGCTCAATGAACTGGCCCCGAATCGCTAGCCGTCAGGCTTTCAGCAAATCCGGCAGCAGGGTTCGAAGCTCACATTTCTTGGCCCCGGCCTTGCTAAATAGTCAACGGGTCGCTGCTGTGAATGCCTTAGGGATTGGGCTGGCGCAGTGCTCGTCCAAGAGGAGCCGCTGATGGCAGTGCAAGTGCTCATTGCGGACAGATCGGGGATCACGCGCGACATCATACGCAATCATCTCGAGTGCGGTGGATGTCACGTGGTGGCGGAAACCGAGACGGTCACGCAGACAATCGACATTTTTCGCACCACGCGTCCAGATGTGATCACGCTCGACATCGGGCTGCCCAGTGCGGAAGGGATGGACGTGGTGTCGCTGTTCAGGACGATTCGCCGCGAGTCGCCTGCGACGTCGATCGTGATCGTAGGCGCGTCGCAGTCACCCGACGACCAGCGAATCTATCTGCGCGAGGGCGCGCTCGAATGTATCGTGGAGCCGTTCGACAGTTTCGGGCTGGAGCGGATGTGGCGTCGGCTGTCGGATATTTATCCCGAGCTCAAACGCACCGACGAGGCCTGCTCCGGGCGCTGATTCGCTAGCCCACCATCAAGCGTTCAATTGAGACGGGCTGGCCGGGCACGCAATTGACCCATAGCACCCATCCGGAATTCTCGCTCGAATAGAGCGGCGCGGGGGTTCCGCAATAGAAGGCGCGCGTCGAGCCCCGCGACACGTCGCCCCAGACGTGCACGTGGCCGAGCGCCACGTAGTCGTAGCGCGAGCGTTCGATTTCCGCCGGCGTGATCGGCGACGATCGCTCAATTTCGCCTTCCTCCATGAAAAATCCGTGCGCCAGCGCGATGTTCCACAGTCCTTCCTCCCGCTCGGGCATGCCGCTGAGCGGCCGGTAGTCCGGCGTATGCTCGACCACCGCGCGGCCCCATACGCGAGCCGCAAGCTCGGGAAAATCGATGGTCTTGCCCTCGGGCTCAAGAATCAGATGCAGATTTTCCGGCAGCGCGCCGGGCGCGAGGCCTGCATAAATCGATCGCTCGTCGTGCGCGTCATGATTGCCGGGAATCATCACGACCGGCATCCGCGCCCGTCCGATCGTTCCCAGCGCGAAGGCGAGGCCTTGTTCGCTGACGCGCGCTGAATCGAACAGATCGCCGACTATCAGCAGCAGGTCGGCGTTGCGCTCGTTCGCGATATCGATGACCCGGGCAAATGCGTTGCGCACTCTGTCGCGCAACTGCAGGCCGCGCTCGCCTGACCCAAACGTATCGGTTTCCAGATGAACGTCGGAAGTATGAACGATCCTGAGTGGATGATGCGGATGCGGCTTAGCTCGCAAAATTGCGTCCTTCGATGCACCCGTCGCGTCGCGGGCGCCCATTTCCGCCCTATGATAACATCCTGTAAACTCAGACTTACTAGACTTCGAGCGCTCATTCCATCGCTCGAGCCGAAAGGCCGCGAGGCGCGCAAGCGTATCGCAGGGGGTTTTCTCACTTGATCGTCGTAATGAAAGCGCACGCCTCCGAAGCCGAAATTCAGGCTGTCGCCAGGATGGTCGAGGATCTCGACTACAACGCGCACATTATCCGCGGGGTCGAACGCACGGTTGTCGCATGCGTGGGCGATGAGCGTGGCGAGAAGCATCAGCTGACGCATCTGGAATCCGTCGCCGGGGTCGAGCGCGTGATGCCGGTGGTGCGGTCGTTCAAGCTGGCGTCGCGCGAAGTGCGGCCCGAAGGCTCGCGAATCAAAGTCGGCAACGCCGAGATCGGCGGCAAGCGAATCGCAGTGATCGCGGGACCGTGCGCGGTCGAGAGCGAGGCGCAAATCGAGGCCGCGGCCGACGCGGTCAAAGCCGCGGGCGCTCATGCGATCCGCGGGGGAGCTTTCAAGCCGCGGACGTCGCCGTACTCGTTTCAGGGGATGGAAGGCGAGGGGCTGATATTGCTCGAACACGCCGGGCGGCGCGTGGGGTTGCCGGTAGTGACCGAAATTATGGATCCGCACGATATCGATTTGGTCGCCGAACACGCCGACATGCTGCAAGTCGGGGCGCGCAATGCGCAGAATTTTTCGCTCCTGCGCCGGCTCGGAAGAATCAACAAGCCGGTGTTGCTCAAGCGCGGCATGTCGATGAAGCTCGAAGAGTTCATGATGGCGGCGGAATATATCCTGTCGGAAGGCAATCCCAACGTCGTGCTGTGCGAGCGCGGGATACGCACCTTCGAGACCGCGACCCGCAACACGCTCGATCTAAACGCCGTGCCGCTGCTCAAGGAATGGACGCATCTGCCGGTGCTGGTAGATCCGAGCCACGGGACGGGAATCTACTCGCTGGTGGCGCCGATGGCTCTGGCTGCCATCGCGGCCGGTGCCGACGGATTGCTGATCGAGGTGCATCCAAAGCCCGAGAGCGCGCTGTCCGACGGCCCGCAGCAGTTGAAGCCATCGCGGTTTGCCGACTTGATGAAGGCGCTGAAGCCGCTGGCGGAGGCGGTGGGAAGAACGCTCTAAATTTCGCCGGGGGCATTGAGAACTCGCGCCGTCACGAGATTTTCTTGTCGTCCTTGTAGGTTTCCTCCCAATTCTTGAAGCCGTTGGGATCCCATCGCTTCCACACACCCTCGCGCTTGCCGTCCTTGTAGATTCCGGTCGCGGCGATTTTGCCGTTGGTGTACCAGCCGACATGCTCGCCGTCCTGCACGCCGTGCTTGTAGTGATCGATCGACGCCTTCTGCCCGTTGTCGTACCACAGGGTCCATTCGCCGCTCTGTTTGCCGTCGTGATATTCGCCCTGGATCATCTTGGAACCGTCGTCGCGGTAGAGCACGTAGGGTCCTTCTTTGATGTCCTGGCCGTTGATGGTCTTTACGCACGCGGTCTCAGAGCCGTTGGGCGGCGCGTCGCCCACCTGCCTGGTTCCGGGCGGGCAGGGCGGCGCGGTTTTGCAGGCGAAGAGGGTCGTGGCGAGGATTATGAGTGCGATTTTGGCGTTCATTTTGAGGATCAGGATAAGTGAGAAAATGGCGATTTATACCATATGTCGGGGCCTATTGACGGGTACACCGCTAGGCGTAGCTTCGTTCCGTCAAAATTAATATTTCGTGCGACTGAGGTTCGCCTGACGATTGCAGACGAGCCAGTGCGCGCGGAATGTGTGCGATGAGCGAGGTGCACAGGTGATCATTTAGCACGTCAGGGGAGAAATGATGAGGCTGAAAAGTTCAGCCGTTGCGACGGCAGCGCAGTGAGTGGGGGAGCTTTGCGTAACCGCTTGCGGGGGCAGGAGGGGGACAATCGCGTTGTGCCTTCTGGCGAGCGAGTAAGAACCGGTACCGGCTTCGCTGGCGCGAAGCTGTCCGAGGTCCTTCCTCAGCTCGCGTTGCTCGCGTCGTCAGGATGACGGAGGGCGGTGGCGGTTGCTCGCTTCCGGTGTGCCTTAAATCCTGCGAAATGAATCGCGCGCGCAGAATTGCGGCGCACCAGGCAATTGCGCCGCGCATTTGTCCCTGACCCTCCTTTTGTCTGATTCCACCTTTCCGCCCCGGAAAGGGGGTTAGGGGGATAGGACGGCGGCGCGCTCCGATGTTTGTTTCTTCTGCTTCCCCTTCCCCATTTTTCCTGGGGAAGGGGTCAGAGGTTAGGGCGCTTTCGTTGGCCACATCTCAATGCTAATGACCAGCGGATGCCACCGTTGACTCTGCGTGAACAGAGAAATCCGGAGCTGATGCGCCGCGCGATCGAGTTGCGACAACACATGACTCCCGAAGAGCGCGTCATTTGGCAAGAGCTTCGCGGTAATTGGCCAGGAGCGCATTTCAGGAGACAGCAGGTGCTCGCGCCGTACATCGTGGATTTCTATTGTCATGCTGCGCGGCTCGTGGTGGAGATCGATGGAAGCCCGCATCGCGAGCAACAAGGATACGACAGAATGCGCGACGACTATTTCAGGCGGCTCGGGCTCCGGCTGCTGAGGCTGTCGAACGGATCGGTGCGGGATGATTTGGCATCAGTGATTGCCGCGATCCGAGCGGCGCTGCGTGGGCACAGCCCTAACCCCTAGCCCCTTCCCCAGAAAAAATGGGGAAGGGGAACAGAAAAGTTATAGAATCGCGCTGTCCTATCCCCCTAGCCCCCTTTCCGGGACGGAAAGGGGGAACAAAGGGCGGAGAGCGGTTTTGAGGCTGGCGATTTTGCTTGTTGTGTCCTATCCCCCTAGCCCCCTTTCCAGGATGGACAGGGGGAACAAAGGGCGGAGAGCCGTTTTGAGGCTGGCGATCTTGCTTGTTGTGTCCTATCCCCCTGGCCCCCTTTCCAGGATGGACAGGGGGAACCGGAAATTATTCCCGAGGCCCTTTCCGGGACGGAAAGGGGGAAGCGGAAATTATTCCCAAGGCCCCTGTCCCGAGAGGGACAGGGGCACTGGAAGCGTTGATCGCTAGTTCGATCCGGTCGAGCCCAGCAGGTTGCCGCCCAGCGTCGCGTTGCCGACCGTCACGTCGCCGATCACGTTGACCAACGCCGGCTTGCCCGACTTGAATGCGCGCTCGAGCGCCGGAATGATCTGCTCGCCGGTCTCGACGTACTCGCCATGACACCCCATCTCGGTGAAGATCTTGTCGTAGCGAATTTTCGGCAGCATGTTGAACGGATCGGTGCGGCCCTTCAGCGCCGGCGACAGATCGAAATTCGGGCCCCATGAGCTGTTGTTCCACAGCACCGTGATGACCGGCAGCTTGTAGCGCGCGGCGGTCTCCATGTCCCAGCCGCCGATTCCCAGTCCGCCGTCTCCGCTGATGACGACTATTTGCTGTCCCGGCCGCGCGAGTTGCGCACCGATTGCCATCCCGACGCCGTGACCGACGGGCGCAAGCGGGCCCGCATCGACGACCTGGCCCATGAAGCGGCAGGTGAACGCGCGGCTCATCCATCCCGAGAGCGTGAAACTGTCGATGACGGTGGTCGCGTTTTTGTCGAGCACAGTGATCAGGTCTTCGCACAGGCGCGCCGGATGAATCGGCTGATTGTTGGAGACTTTCGCGTTTTGTTCCTTGATCTGATTGTCGAAGCGCTGGCGCGTTTCCCAGACCTGCTTGACCCAGGGCGAAGCCTTGTTCCTGGAGAAGTCGAGCTTGAGTTCCTTGATCCGATCGATCAGCTGACGCAGCACCAGCTTGGGATCGCCGACCACCGGCAAGTCCGCGTTAACCTGCCATCCGATTCGCGTCGCCGTGGGATCGATCTGGATGTACTTGGCCTTGTCGGTCCAGGTCGGCGGCTGCCCGAAATGCTCGCCGCTCCAGAAGCGGAAGCCGAGTGCGAGCACCACGTCTGCGCTGCCGGTGAACGGCTTCTTGAACGGACCACGAATCGCCAGCCGGTGCTCTTCGGAGACCGCGCCCTGACCGGCGCGGCGCGCGTAAATCGGGATGTTCGTCAGCTCGACGAACTCGCGCATCTCGGGCCCCGCCTGCGACCAGAACAGTCCGTCGCCGCCGGCAATCAGCGGGCGCTCGGCCGCCACCAGCATCTCGAGCGCGCGATCGATCTTGGCCGGATCGCCTGCGGAGCGGACGTCGTCGATCGTAAACTCGCGAGCGCCCTTGCGCTGCCCCGAGTCTTCATCGTGGTGATAGAGAATGTTCTGCGGAATCTCGAACAATGCGACGCCCTGCGGCGGCGAAATCGCTTCCCGGAATGCAGAGCGCAGATCGAACTGAATCGTGGACCAGTCAGTCACGCGCTTGGTGAATTTGGAGAAACTGTCGACCACTTCGGAACCATAGGCCTCCTGGAACGAGCCGAGATGGTCTTCGGTGTTGGGATGCTGTCCCGAGATGCAAACCACGGCGCTGTTGGTCAATCCCGCGACGCACAGCCCCGTCACCGCGTTGGTGAGGCCGCATCCCGCGGTGACCATGCATACGCCCACCTCTCCAGATGTGCGCGCATAAGCGTCGGCCGCGTAGGCGGTCGGCCTGCTCGTGGCGCATGTGGATGAGCTTGATGTCGTGGCTGCGCAACTGGGCGAGGATCGGAAACAGATGCCCGCCGTTGATCGCAAAACAATACTTCACCCGGTTCTCGCGCATAACGCGCGCGACTAATTCGCCGCCGTCAGCTTTCGCCATTACCTGAGCTCCTTTTGTGGAAATTTTCCCGCTTGCCCCGAATCCTTACACATTTACGGCGTCGCCGAAAAGCGCGCGCGCATTTGTGACGGTCTAATCGCAAGATTGACCAATCGATAGCGCATCGGGAGGGTTGATCGAGAACGCCAAGCCTGTCACTTTGAAACATCGTTCGGCGCAGTGGCTCGCGCGGGTCCGAGCGCGCGGACTGCGGGTGGTGGAGTGGTAGCCGAATGCAAAAAGGCGGAGTCTAATCCCAGGATCCCATGATGCGGCGCGTTCTTGCCTCACTCATCTTAATCACGGCGTTTGTTGTTGCGGGATCGACGGCGCATGCCTTCTCGCTGATGGACCCCGCCACGTGGAGCTGGCCGCAGTACGACTGGAGCACGTTGAAACTCCAGGACCCCAACTCGTGGCCGCTGATTCCGGTACCTGAAGTTGCCACTGATCCCAACGGCGGGGTCACTTACGGCGTTCTGCCGGTCTGGCTGTTCACCGACGACAGGAAGGAGATCAGCAGCATCGTGGCCCCCGATATCAACGCCAATAGCACGCTTGGACCGGGTGGAAACTTCCGCTACTTGGCCTATCCCTCGGCGGACACCCAATGGTGCACGGAGGGGGGCGCGCAGGAGACTATTGCGCGTAACGTCGATCTCGATTACCAGACCGGGCGCGAGCATAAGAAGTGGTTCTCGTTTGAAGGGCGCTTCTTTTTTGAGCGCGACCCGACCGAGCGCTTTTACGGACCGGGCAACGACTCCCACTACGGCAACCAGACCAACTACACCACCGAGCAGATTTACGGCCAGGCGATTCTCGGCTTGAACCTCACCGAGAAACTGCAGGTCTCCTTGATGGAACGCCCGCGCTATGTGCGAATCCAGACCGGCGGCTTCACCTCGGTGCCGGACATCACCACCCTGTTTCCGAATCAGAAGGGCATCAACGGGGGCAGCGAGGTTCTTTCGCAGGCGATGGTCCAATACGACTCGCGAGACTCGGTGGATATCCCGCGCTCGGGCATGCTCGGGCGGCTCTATTACGGTAACGCGGATCGCAGGTTCGGCAGCTCGGTTTCGTACAACCGCTTCGGCGGGGAATTGCGTCAGTACTATTCCGTCGGCCAGCGCATCACCTTTGCCGGTCATATTTTCAACGAGTACGAGCCGGCGGGTAACGAGATGCCATTTTGGTCGCAGGCGCGCCTTGGCGGCGACGAAAGCTTGCTCGCCGATCAGGAAACGCTGCGCGGTTACGGCGCCGGCCGCTACGTCGACAACAATCTGTTCGTCATGAACGTCGAGATGCGCACTCGCGTGTGGGAGAGAAACGTCTTCGGCACCCACGGGATACTCGAACTGGCGCCGTTCGCCGAAGCGGGACGCGTCGGCCATCAAATGGGCTACGACCCATTCACGGATCTGCACCCGGTCGGCGGAATCGGATTCCGCGGAATCGCAGAGCCGTTCGTGGTCGGCTACGTTGACCTCGGATGGGGTGGCGAAGGCGCCGCCATCTTCTCCGGCATCAACTATCCATTCTAGCCGCGCGCCGATCGCTTTCCCCGTCAAGCGAGGGTTGTTACAGAGTGCGCGATTTGTTTCGCGTGCGAATCACGATTCTGCTTCGCCTCAGATGCGGCTTTCCGAACTAGATTACGACTTGCCCGAAGAATTGATCGCGCAGGCACCGCTTGCGCGCCGCGACGAAGCGCGCCTGCTGGTGCTCGATCGCAAATCCAAATCGCTCGAGCATTCCCGCTTTTACAAACTTGTCCGTCATCTGCGCGAAGGCGACCTGCTCGTACTCAACGACACCCGCGTGCTGCCCGGCGCGCCTGTTCGCGCAGAAGGAATCGGGCGGCCGCGTCGAGTTGCTGATGGTGCGGCCGGTCGGACCGCTTGAGGGTCCCGCCGGCGCATGGATCGCGCTGATACGGACGCATCGCGTGCTCAAAGACAACGCGCGCCTCATCCTGAGCGACGGTCATGCGTTGAGAATCGCCGGCTATGCACGGCCGGGCCGCCCGATCGTCGTGAGCGAGGGCGACATTTCGATCGAACAGATGCTCGAGCGTGACGGCACGCTCGCGCTGCCGCACTATATTCATCGCAGCGTCGGTCCCGCCGATATCGACGACTACCAGACCGTTTATGCCGCGCGGCCCGGCGCGATCGCGGCGCCCACCGCGGGGCTGCATTTCACCGACGATGTTTTCAAGGCGCTGGCCGGCGCGGGCATCCGCACCGCTTCGGTGACGCTGCATATCGGACCCGGCACTTTCGCTCCGGTGCGCGCCGTCGAGATCGAAAGTCACACGATGGAGTCCGAGTGGTACACGATTCCGCCCGCGACCCAGGCCGCCATCGAACATACGCGGCGAATCGGCGGGCGTATAATTGCGGTTGGCACCAGTTCGACGCGCGCGCTCGAGTCGTGGGCGATCACCGGCGACGCCGAGGGTTTCACCGGGCTCTTTATTCATCCGGGCTTTCGCTTCAAGCTGGCTGACGCGATGATGACGAACTTCCACATGCCCCGGACCACGGTGCTCGCGCTGGTGATGGCGTTTGCGGGGCGCGATCAGATTCTCGCCGCGTACCGCGAAGCGATTCGTCATCGCTACCGCTTTCTCAGCTACGGCGACGCGATGTTGATCCTCTGATGAACGGGCCAATCGAATTCAGCGTTACGGCGGTGGACAGCGGCAGCGGCGCGCGCGCCGGACGGATCGTAACCCCCCACGGCGCGATCGCGACGCCCGCCTTCATGCCGGTCGGCACGCGCGGCGCGGTCAAGGCGATGGCGCCCGACGAGTTGTGGTCGATGGGCTACACGATGGTGCTCGCCAACGCGTACCATCTCGCGATTCGCCCGGGCGCCGAGCTGGTCGCGCGAGATGGGCGGTGTGGCGCGCTTCATGGGGTTTCCCGGCGCGGTGCTGACCGATTCGGGCGGGTTCCAGGCGATGAGCCTGGCGAAAATCAATTCGATCAATGAAGAAGGAATCCGTTTTCGATCTCATCTCGACGGCGCGCCTTTGATGCTCACGCCCGAAAGCGCGATCGAGATTCAGGAACAGCTCGGCGCGGATATCATGATGGCGCTGGACGAATGCACGCCTTACCCTGCCGAGCATGGTCGCGCGCTTAAGTCGCTCGAACTCACAGCGCGATGGGCCGAGCGCAGCCTCGCGGCGCGGATCAGCACGACGCAGGCGCTATTCGGAATTATCCAGGGCAGTATTTTCGAAGATCTGCGCAGGACGAGTGCGTCGCAGATAACCTCGATTCCGTTCGACGGCTACGCCGCGGGCGGACTTTCGGTCGGCGAGCCGAAGGCCCCGATGCTGGAAATGGCGGCGCTGTCCGCGTCGATGATGCCGGCGGACAAGCCGCGCTACCTGATGGGCGTGGGTACGCCGGCGGATTTGCTGGCCGCGATCGCGATGGGTTTCGACATGTTCGACTGCGTGCTGCCGACGCGAAACGCGCGCAACGGGAGCGCTTTCACCAGCCAGGGACGCATCTCGATCAAGCAAGCCGCGCACGCGCGCGACTCGATGCCGCTCGATCCGGCCTGCCAGTGCCGCCCCTGCCGGACCCATTCACGCGCCTACCTGCGTCATCTATATTTGTCGGGCGAGATACTCGCGGCACGCGCGCTGACAGAGCATAATCTTCACTTCTACGCGAGCTTGATGCGCCAGTGCCAGGCTGCTATCGCATCCGGGAATTTCAAGGCGTATGCAATGGTTGCATCGGCCGGCTGGGACGTTTTTCAGGAAACTTGAAGTTTGAACGGTCGAAGTTTCGCCTGAAGCTTGAACGATCGAAGTCTTGAGGGATTTTAAGGACGTCTACTGATGTTGTTCGAAGGCACCGCATGGGCGCAGGCCGCCGCAGGTCAAGCAGCCAGTCCCTCGTTCTTCGAGCAGCTGATGACGGGCCCGGGGCCGATCATGGCGCTGGTCGTCGCCGTCATGTACTTCCTGGTCTTCCGGCCGCAGAGCAAAAAGGCGCAGGAGCAAGCCAAAATGCTCAGCGCGCTCAAGCGCAACGACGAGGTCGTGACGACGGGCGGAATTATCGGGCGGATTCATGAGGTCGGCGACAAAGTGATCACGCTCGAAGTTGCGCCCAACGTCAGGTTGAGGGTCGAGCGATCGCACATCGCGTCGATGTCGAGCCACAAGGCGTCGGCGAAGAAAGACGACAAGTAGGAATCGAACGAGTCAATTGCAGACAGCCGGCGCGCCGGCACTCTCATGGCGGGGGCTTCATCATAGTGGAACAGACTCAAAGTTTCGGACCGATCCTGATTCTGCTCGTGCTGATCGTGTCGTTTCTGTACATGCATTTCACCAACGGAAGCGGGCTCACGCGCATCTACCTGGCGGGCGGCATCGTGCTGGCAGCGATACTCATTCTGCTGCCGAGCCTCAACATCGATCTGCCCGATTGGTTCAAGGCTGGGTTCGGCGCGACCAAAATCCAGCTCGGCCTCGACCTGCAGGGCGGGACGCATCTGCTGATGGCCGTGAAGCTGGACGAGGCGGTGAAAACCCAGCTGCGCCGCCGCGCCGATGACCTCAAGCAGGAGCTCAAGGCGAACAAAATAGATTTCGAAAATGTCTCGGTCGACGATTCCGGCAATCTGACCGCCAAGCTGAAGTCGAGCGCCGATCGCACGCCGTTCCTCGACCTCGTGCAGAAGTCGTTCTCGGATCTTACCGTATCGAGCAACACCGATTCGTCCGGCGCCGGTCCGTCGTATTCGCTCGCCTACAAGCCGCGCGAGTTGCAGACGATTCGGTCCAACGCGATGGATCAGGCGCTGGAAACGATTCGCAATCGAATCGACCAGCTCGGCGTGCGCGAAACCACCGTCGCCAAAGAGGCCGACAACGAAATTCTCGTGCAACTGCCCGGTATTCAGGACCCCGAGCGCGCCAAGGAATTGATCGGCAAGACGGCGGTGCTCGAATTCAAACTGGTTGACGACTCGAAAAACGTGCAGGACGCGATCAAGGAAGGCCCGCCGCCCGGCGACGAAGTCCTTTATGGCACCTCGGAGCGCGGCGGCAGGGAGCCCTACCTGGTCGAGTCCCCGGTGCTGATGACGGGCGACGTCATTACGGACGCGCGCGTGCGTCCCGGCGGGCGGCTGGAAGGTCCGTACGTGGCGGTCGAGCTCGACGCGCGCGGCGCGGGCATCTTCGATGCGATGACGGCTGAAAACGTCGGGCGGCAGTCTGGCGATCGTGCTTGATAACACTGTTTACTCGGCGCCGGTTATCAAGGAACGAATTCCCGGCGGTCACGTGCAGATCACCGGACGTTTCTCAATGGACGAGGCGCACGATCTCGCGATCGTATTGCGCTCGGGCGCGCTGCCGGCGCCGGTCGAAATCGAAGAGGAACGCACGGTGGGCCCGTCGCTCGGCCGCGATTCGATTCGCCAGGGCGAGATGTCGTTCGTGATTGGCGCGGGCGCCGTGCTGATCTTCATGGCCGTGTACTACAGCAGCGCGGGTCTGCTCGCGGATTTCGGGCTGTCGCTGAATATCCTGCTGCTGATCTGCGTGATGGCGGCGCTGGGGGCGACGCTGACGTTGCCCGGCATCGCCGGGATCGTGCTGACGCTGGGCATGTCGGTTGACGCGAACGTGCTGGTCAATGAACGAATGCGCGAAGAGTTGCGCGCCGGCAAATCGCCGCGCGAGGCGGTGAAGCTCGGCTATGATCGCGCATGGTCGGCGATTCGTGACTCCAATATCTCGACTTTTGCGGCGGGCCTGATCCTCTTTCAATTCGGAACGGGACCGGTCAAAGGCTTCGCCGTTACTCTGTGCGTAGGAGTGCTGACCGGACTATTTTCCTGTATTGTGGTTACGCGCGCATGGTATGACTATCGGATTTCTATGAGGAAGCTCACTAGGATTAGCGTCTAATGATTGTTAATGATGCTAAAAGATGCAAATTGAGTTCTAACAATCGATAGAAATAGGGACGATTTGCAATCGCAAAGGAAATCCCTGGGGCTGTGCCAAACTTTCGGATATTGAGGGCTCGTTTTACCTTGACTTGGGTGATGGACGCGTACTAGAAAATTGCGTCCTGACAAAATCCCTGAGGAAAGGCGTCTTGTTGGACTCGCATGGCCGATAAAGACGACATACTGCTGAATTCCCGCGAAGTCGCGTTCCTGCTCGACCTGAGTCCGGACACGGTGAACGAATTTGCCCGGCGCAGCATTATTCCGGCCTTCAAGAAAGGCCGCCAATGGCGATTTCGCAAGCGCGATATAACTTCTGTCAAACGTCAGTTGCGAGGAATCAACGCGGCGGCCTGACGCCACGCGCGCGAGTCACGCTGAATTCGCGTCGCAATCCGGCAAAATCGCCGTGCCTTAAAAGTCCTGCCTCGCGTTGATTGCCTGGGGTGCGTCGAACCCGAGGGAGTTTTTCGATGTCCGAACCGCATGAGAGCCGCGTGTATTCCGACCTGGCGCGTTTCTATGATTTTTTCTTCGGCCGAGTTTTCGTCGATCGCGAGCATGAAATTATCGAAAGCCTGAATCTCAGGCCCGGTAACCGCGTGCTTGAGGTTGGCGTCGGCACCGGAATCGCGCTGGACGCATATCCGCCGTACGCGCACATTGTCGCGATCGATCCGTCGGCCGACATGCTCGAGCATGCAAAAAGGCGGGTGGCGGAAAACGGCTGGGGACATATCGAGCTTTGCCAGGGCGACGCGCTTAACCTCGAATATCCCGACAACAGCTTCGACTACGTTACCTCGTTTCACGTTCTGACCGTGGTTCCCGATCCGTACCGGATGATGTCCGAGATGGTGCGGGTGTGTAAGCCGGGCGGGCGGATCGCGATCACCACGCATTTCCAGAGCGAGAACCCGGTCGTCGCGGCCCTCAACACCCTTGTCAATCCGATCACGCGGCAACTGGGGTGGACCACCAGATTGCGCAAGCAGGACGTGCTCAAGGGCCATCCGATCACGCTGGAGCGCAACGAAAAGATCAGCCGATGGTCGGTGCACTCGGTGATCATCGCGCGCAAAAACGGGTGAGCCGTCGCGCGTAGCCGCTTCTTGCGGCGCAGCTCGAAGGCGAGGTTCGCTGGAGCGAGCGGCGGCCACCGATCCACGCCGCAGCGTAGCGGCAGACTAGCGTGGCTGATTCGGACAAACCCGCTCCTGACTCCCGGACCAACGACGAAGGTGTCGAGGCGCTCGCCAAAGAGCTCGCGGACCGCCTGCGCGCGATGCCCAATCGCCAGGAACTTACCGACTACGCGGTCAGCATCCTCAAGGAAAGCAACGAGGATGCGGGCCAGTCCGAGCAGGCGGTGGCGACGGCCGAGCGGGCGGCGAAGAACGATCCATTCAACCCGATCGCGTTTGCAATTCCACTGCTGGTGATTGGCGCGGTCCTGTGCGCGACGGGAATCCTGGCCGGCCCAGGACTGGGCATAATCGGGATCGCATCGCTGATGGTGCTGTGGGGGTTGATCGTTGCGTTGTTCGGCCGCTTCCGCCGGCAGGGCTGAGCCCTGCACCCAGTATTAAGGCCGCCCGCCGTTGGCGGGCGCGGCCGCTGTCGCGGGCGGCATGCCGCATCTGTAAGGGCGGCTTGGCGATCGATGCGCAAAGTCCGTTCTTTCAGTGAGACTTCGTTCAACGAGACTTCGTTGCGGAGATCGGGCAAAATTAGGTAGCCTTGCGCCGGATTTCAAACAAGCTTGCAATAAAAGTCGTAAGGATTGGAATTTTTTACAGTATTTTAATGAGATTGCTGAGGGTGCCTTGGCGAGCGGCTCCAGGGCGTTTTAGTGGTAGCGGATGGCCAAGTTTGACTGGAACGAAACGAAACGCCAGATAACCGATTCGCAGGCCTGGCGGTCGATATTCAGGCACGGCTACGAAGACACGCCGCGCAACCGGATCCTGATGGTGTCCGGCAACGTGTGGCTGCATCTGCATCCGGCGAAAGTGCAAAAGCATGTGGTGCGGCTGCGCTTCACGTGGTGCATGGGCGGCATCACGTTTCTGCTTTTCCTGGTGACCGTGGTCACCGGCGTGTACCTGATGTTCTACTATCGGCCGACGGCGGAATACGCTTACGCCGACATGAAGTACCTGGAATTCGACATGCCGTTCGGGATGTTGATGCGCAATATGCATCGATGGGCCGCGCACGGAATGGTAATCGCGGTGTGGTTGCACATGTTCCGCGTGTTCATGACCGGCTCGTACAAACCGCCGCGCGAGTTCAACTGGGTGGTTGGCGTGATCCTGCTGGTGCTGACGCTGCTGCTGTCGTTCACTGGATACCTGTTGCCGTGGGATCAACTTTCCATTTGGGCGGTGACGGTCGGCTCGAACATGGCGCGCGCGACGCCGCTGCTTGGGCACGGCGGTCCGTTCCATGAAGTACTCGGGGTGAATCCGGTTTACGACGCGCGCGCATTTTTTTTCGGTGGCGCGGAAATCGGACCGCACACGCTGCTGCGTTTTTACATTTTGCACTGCATCTTTTTCCCGTTAATCGCCAGCATCTTCATGACGGTGCATTTCTGGCGAATCCGCCGCGACGGCATGTCGGGGCCGCTCTAGGATTGGACGAGCAGGCTGTTGGTGGGAGGCGTGTTTTCATGGCTGTTGCACCAGGGAATCGTGCGCGTGCTGTCGGTGCCGATCGGGATCTCGATCATGCTGTATATAATCTACCTGCTGGCGGCGCCGGCTGCGTGGAGCGACGACGAGGACGGAGCGCCTCATTAAGTTAGGGATTAATCATGGCAAGCCGGGAAGGTAACCAAGGCGCCGTCGTGATGCGCGCGGCGGGAGCGGGCGCAGGCGGAGCTGGCGCGGGGACACCGGCAGCGGGCGGGTCGAAGCGAATCGAAGTCCCGATCAAGAAGGCGGGCGGCGGCGCCGAAGAGAAGCTGCACACCTGGCCGTTCCTTGTGCGCAGCGAATTCCTGATGGCGATTGCGGTGATTATCGTTTTGACGGTGTGGTCGCTGTTGCTCAACGCGCCGCTCGAGCAGCCGTCAAATCCAACTCGCACGCCCAATCCGTCGAAGGCGCCGTGGTACTTTCTGGGCTTGCAGGAAATGCTGGTGTTCTTCGACCCGTGGTATGCGGGCGTGGTGCTGCCCAGTTTCATCATCGTGGGCCTGATGCTGATTCCGTATCTTGACATCAATCCGAAAGGCAACGGCTACTACACCTTTCGCGAGCGATCGTTCGAGATTCTGGCTTTTTTTGTCGGGTTCCACATTTTGTGGCTCTCATTCATCATCGTCGGCACATTTTTCCGCGGCCCGGGATGGAACTGGTTCTGGCCCGGCCAAGTCTGGGATTCGCATCTGGTCGAGGCGCTGACCAACGTCGATTTGCCGTACATGTTCGGCTTGCGCGACTACGTGGCGTCGGCGATCTTCGGATTGATGGTGATAGGCGGCTACTTCGTGGCTGGGTACGCGGCGCTGTATTTCTGGATACGATCGCGGCCGGCGGGCGATCCATGGTCGGCGTTTCCCGGCGGCGGTCCCGAGATATTGAAGAAATGGGGGCCGGTGCGGTTCGGTATCACGGGATTTCTGCTGCTCGCGATGGCCGGCGTGTTCATCAAGATGGCGTTGCGGCACGCGCTCAACATCAAGTACATCGTGGTTACGCCCTGGATTAACATCTGACGTGGCTGCGACCCCGTGTTCATCCTCGCCAAAGTACTGCAGGCGCTCGGACTGGCCGACGTCGGCTTCGCGCTGTACGTCGGGATCACCCAGCCGCACGGGATGGGAACCGAATACAAGTTCACCGCAATCGGCATTCTGGTTTTTCTCGCCGGCTACATCATCGAGGTCTTGTCGGTTCGCGCGCGTAAATGACTATTGAGTAGTCGAGTGAGTATTTGTTTGGATGGCGGCCTCGCGGCGCATTCGGAGTTGAGGACAGGTAAGAGCAAATGGCTGGCAGACCGGGGCTTGATCCTGCCGAAGAAGGAAAATCATACAGCGCTCTGTTCGTGCTGCTGGTAGCGGTTTTGCTCGCGGCGGCGGTCTGGTCGATTTGGGACGACAACATCTCGCGCCGCCCGTGGAAGCAATACCAGCTCCAGTGGGACCGGCTGGCGTACGACAAGTACATCAAGGACGCGGCGGACGAGCAGAAGCGCCTCAACGCCGATTCCGAATACCAGAAAGTCTCGAAGCAACTGGCCCAGGCGCGCAAGGAACTTGACTCCGGCGCCACTCGGGCCAGGCTTGGCGCCCTGCGCGCGCAGTTGACCGATCTGAACAACACTGCCAACGACAAGGATCAACTGGTTCGCTTCACCAAGTCGCATTTGACCGAGCGATGGTACGACTACAACCACGCCGCCCAGGAAAGGGAAGACCCGGCTCCGTACAAAAAGGAAATCGATCAGCTGAACGGCGAACTCGCGCGGGAAAATATCCTCTCCGACAAAGCCAGGGACAATTTGCAGGCGGTCAAGGATCAGATCGAGGAGATCAACTCGAAGGTCGAGAGCCTGACCGATCAGATGAAGAAGCTCACCGCCAAGCGCGACGATTTCTTCGACCGGGCTGACTCGTGGATGATCCCGGTCAAGTTCCGCAACACCATCCTGTTCCGTTATCCGAAGATTCCGAAGATTCAGCAGACCGCGATCGACGACTTCGACCGCAACGCCTTCGACGAGGCGATTGTGCGGGTCGATCGATGCCAGAGCTGCCATATGGGCGCCGACAAGAAGGGTTTCGAGAATGCGCCCGAGCCGTTTCGCACCCATAGCAACTTCGATCAGATCATTTTGAAGCATCCGCCGGACAAACTCGGATGCACGCCATGTCACGACGGACAGGGGCCGGCGGTCAGCTCCGTGCGCCTGGCGCATGGGGACGATCCGCAATGGGATTCTCCCATGCTCAGGGGCGCCAAGATGCAGTCCCGATGCATCAAGTGCCATATCGACGTGGGCTCGCTGCACGATGCGGCAGGCAAACCGATCGCGGCGAACTGGGTCGAGGGGGAACGCGTCTTCGAGCAGATGGGATGCGCGGGATGCCATCTGGTGGCGGGCTACGAGGACGTGCCGAAGATCGGCCCGCAGCTGAAACTCGCGGCGGCAAAGCTCGACCCGTCGTGGACCGCGCGATGGATCGCCAATCCAGATGCCTTCCAGCGGCGCGCGCGCATGCCGGACTTCAGGTTCTCGCATGAGCAGGTGACCGCGCTGGCCGCGTTCATCCTGGACAGTTCGTCGAAGAATTCGAAGGACTGGCTCGCGGCGCATCCGCAGCTTGCGACGCTGGAGGCCGACGTCAAGAACTCGGCGTTCGTCGAAGAAGGCAAGGGGCTGTTCGAATCGGTCGGCTGCAAAGGATGCCACGCGATCGAGCCGCGTGAATATGGAACTCCGATCGGCGTCGCCGCGGGCCTCAAGCCGGCCCAGACGTTCATGGCCAAGGACTTCGCGCCCAACCTAGGCAAGATCGCGGAGAAGACTTCGGCGGCGTGGATATATGCATGGTTGAAGAATCCGCAGGACTTCTCGCCGCACACGGCGATGCCGTCGTTGCGCCTGACCGATCACGAAGCGGAAGCGCTGACTGCCTTCCTGATGACGCATGGCAAGAAGAAAGAAGTCGCCGGCCTCGAAACTACGCTCAAGAATCCCGGCCAGGTCAAGAAGGGCGAAGCGCTGGTGCGCAAGTACGGATGCTTCGGATGCCACGAGATCGAAGGGATGGACAAGGAGTCGCGAATCGGCGCCGAGCTGACCACCTTTGGCTCCAAGCATCTCGACGAACTATTTTTCGGCAACCAGACCCAGATTCCCGAGACGTGGGATCAGTGGACGTTCCATAAACTCCAATCCCCGCGCATCTACGCGACCCGGGACGTCGAGCAGTTGATGCCGAATTCCCATTTCGACAGCGCCGACATCAACAATCTGGTCGTCTTCCTGGCCGGCATGACGCAGGGCACGGTGCCAGAGCGGTACCGCATGCCTGGATCGGAGCATCAGACGCAAATCGTTGCGGGCCGGCGAATAGTCAATTACTACAACTGCGTCGGCTGCCATATCATCGAGAATCGGGGCGGTTACATCCGCCGCTTCTACCCGGGAGATGAAATCAACTTTGCGCCGCCAATACTCAATGGCGAGGGCTTCAAGGTTCAGCCCGAGTGGCTATTCACATTCCTCCAGCGACCAACGCCGATTCGTCCGTGGCTGAAGATCAGGATGCCGACTTTTCATTTCGCCAACGGTGAAGACGGCACGATCGTGAATTACTTCACGGCGCTCTCGGACGTGAACGTGATGTTTACGTTCATCGACACCAACCTGATTCCGCCGGCTGAGCTGGCGGCGGGCGCGAAGCTGATGACGAAGGACTACTTCAGCTGCTTCAGCTGCCATCAGCAGGGCAACAAGAAGCCTGAGGGACCGCCGTCGGGATGGTCGCCTGACATGGCGCTGACGTATCAGCGGCTGAACCCGGACTGGGTACTGAAGTGGATCGCAAATCCGTCGGCGCTACAGCCGGGAACCAAGATGCCCTCGTACTATCCCGGCGGCCCGGACGACATCCTGGGCGGTAACCAGGATGCGCAGATCCGCGCAATGAGGGACTATATTTTCTGGTTTGGAACTCATCCGGGGGAGGCACTACCGGCCCAGGCGGCGACGGCGCCCGTGAAAAAGCGAAAAGTGAAAAAGTGAAAGTGAGTAAGAAGCAGGTTCTTATCGTCTAGTCGATTGAGTGGGCAACTGATTATTCGCTAAAGTGAGTATTTGTTTAACTGAGTAAAATATGCGGGTAATGCCAGGAGAAATGATAATGAAAAAGCTTGCGGTTGTACTGGCGGCGTGTGCGGGCGCCGCGCTCAGCATGAGCGCCGGCGCGAGCCGCGCGAGCGCTGCCGGCGGCACGATTAGCGGTACCGTCAAGTATGACGGTACGGCGCCCGCACCCAGAAAGGTCGAGGTGACCAAGGACAAGGAAGTCTGCGGACTGCATCCACACTTCGAACAGGACCTGATCGTCGGCAGCGGCGGCGGAATCGCGAACGCGGTTGTGACCGTGAAAGGCGCCAAGGGCGACATGAAGCCCGGCGAAGTGAAGTTCTATCAGAAGGGGTGCGACTTCGTGCCGCACGTGCTCGCTTTCCCGGCCGGCAGCACCGTGGATATCGTGAACTCGGACGGGATTCTGCACAACATCCATTCCTACTCGACCAGAAATACAGCCTTCAACATGGCTCAGCCCAAGTTCAAGAAGGTAATCCAACGAAAGGTCGAACAGCCGGAAGTGATCAAGATCACCTGCGATGCGCACAACTGGATGCACGCCTGGTGGGTTGTGACCGACACTCCGTACTTCGCGGTGACAGACGACAAGGGCAACTACTCGATCGCCGGCGTGCCGCCGGGCAACTACCAAGTCGAAGTGTGGCAGGAAAAGCTCGGCACGCAGGATCAGAAAGTCGACGTGAAAGACGGCGCGACCGCGACCAGCAATTTCTCGTTGAAGCCGAAGAGTTGAGCGCTAATTACCGATGATTAAACGCCTCGATACGCTCGAAGTAGCGACCTCGGATCTCGCGGACGCAGCGTCGATCTACGAAAAGAACTTCGGCTTTGCCGTAGCTAGGCCGGCAGATGGGAAATCGGCGTCGGTGAAGGTCGGCGGCGCGGAAATTCGTCTCGTCGCGGCGGCCGCGATCGATTCGTCGAGCGAAGGGATGATCGGTCTGTGGCTCGAGGCGGAGGACGTCGATCAGGTGATAGCGGATTTTCGCGCCGCCGGTCTCGACGCAGGCGCGATTCGGATAGAGTCGGGACGGCGCATCCTGACGATCGATCCCAAGCTGGCCAACCAGGTCCCGCTGTTCATCTTCGATCGCAAGGGCTAGCCGGAGCGCGAGCAGGCGCGCGCTCAGACCTCGGTAGTGAAAGTGGCGCGCACCGCTTCCTCGAGCCTGCGCGTCAGCTCGGTGCGGTCGGCGCTGCGCATTCCTTCAGTCGCGATCGGCCTTCCGATCGTCATGCGCATCGCGCAGCCCGGGGTCACGACCTTCGCCCCGCGCGGGAAAAAAATACCCGATCCGCTGATCGACATCGGTACCGCCGGCAACCCGGACAGGATCGCGAGCCACGCAGCGCCGTCTTCGAACTCGTGGACGCGATCGTCGTTGAAGCGATGCCCCTCGGCGAAGACGCAGACGTCAAGGCCGCTTCGGATGATCTGAATCGCCTTGCGAATTTCCTTGCCACCGGCCTCGCGGTCGATGATCACGTGACCGCCGCGTTGCATCGCGTAGCCGATCACCGGGATTTTGAGCAGTTCTTTTTTGGCGACGAAACGAGGCTCGCCCGGGATGAACGCGGCGACGGCGAAGATGTCGAAGAAGCTTTTGTGGTTTGCAACGAGGATGAATGACTTCAGACCGGCAAGATTTTCGAGGCCTTCGATTTGTACCTTGATGCCGCAAAGCCCGATTATTACGCGAGCCCATGCGCGACTGATCAGCGTGACCGCGTGCTGCTTACGCATCGCGGCGGCAATCGCCGCGGCGATCGCGCAAGGCGCGGTCCATAGCACTGACAGCAGCGTCGCGACTACCCCCCATGCGAGGTTGAGGATGCCGCGTGGCGCACCGACAGCGTATGACGAATCTTGCGCGTGATTGGCCATGCGCGAATACTCTGCTCGCTGGCGGCGGCGGCCTGCAAGCGCGCGTCGATCAGCACTATGCATCCGCGAAAGCGCGAAAGTTTGACACCGCCTGATGGCGTTGGTACATCGATCATAGCAGGGCAAGAAAACCGACCGCCGAGGATTCAATGGGCCAAATCAGCGGGTTTCAGCAGTTTCTCGAAATCCTGACCGTGCCGGACAACATCCCGATCATTGCGATGATGATCCTGGTGATGTTTTTTACGTATGTCGCGCTGAAGCAGGCCCGTCGCAACGATCAACTGATCGAGCACGGCCATCGCGAGCGCATCATCGATGAGATGAGGAAGTAGCCGCGGCGCAGGTGGAAGTGCATCGATCGCCGAGCGTGCGGGGTGATTTGCCCCGACGATGCGATCATGCCGAGAGAAAATCTTCGGAGCCGGCCGCGCGGCCGGCCCTTTGTTTTTTCTTTTCAGTGGCTGCGTCTACGCTGCTTGTGGTTGCGGGCATCGTGTTTGCCACCCTTCAAACGACTCTGGCCGCGGATTTATCCGTGCCGTCGGACGACAGCCCCGAAGCGGCATGCACCGAAATCAAAACTGTGCTTCATGCGCTGGCCAGCGCGGAGCACGACGAAGCGTTGGCGCTCGATCTTGCGTCGAGCGGCGGCAATTCGACCGCGATCGTCGAGGCGCGGCTGTCCGTTCTGCTCGATCGCGCGCAGGATTTGCGCGTCGCGCTCAGGCACGTGCGTCACAGTGCGGTCGCGCGCGACCCGATGGTCGATCAATGCACGCGGATGGGGTTCCGCGCGCTGGTGATATCCGAGAAGCTGAGCTCCGACGTGGAAACTGTTCTGTTCGGCGGCGACGATTCTGTCGCGCAAGCGCCCGAGCTCAAGTCTGACTCTGCTGCTCCTGCAGCGCCGCCCGCTCAGCAACCCTGACCTGTCGTGCGGCAGCGTTGCGTGGAACGAAGACGGCGGCTGCCGCAAGCATCAGCAGAAGTGCCTGTGCGCCGAGTGATTGAATCGTCGGGAACAGGCCGAGCATGGGAACCGTTGGCGCGTAGTTCACGAATGTAGCCGGCACGATCGACGCTTCCTGCAAGCTCGCGACGCCCTGGCCGATAAAGACGATCGCCAGCGCGTAGAGCATGATCGAAGTCGCGTGAAAGAAGATCTTCATCGGGATTAGATCCGCAGCGCGCCTGATGACCACGAAAGATGCGGCCAGTGCGACCGCGGCGGCGACGATGCCGGCCATCACCGCGTGACGCTCGGCAACTTCGGTCGCGCCGCTGGTAAGCGCCTGAAAGAACACGATCGTCTCCGCGCCCTCACGCATCACGGCGAGGAACGCGGTGAGCCCGAGCGCGATACCGGGAATTGTGCTGCGCTCGGCGCTCTTGAGTTTGTGCGAAATGAATTTCATCCAGCGATCGGACTGGCCTTTCGAGGTCATCCACGAGCTGACGTAAAACAGGGTCGCGGCGGCGAAGAGTTGGAAGACGCCTTCGAGCGTGTCGCTGGCGTCGTCGCTGATTATATTGTTAACCGCCCACGCCAGAACGACGCTGGCGATGATCGCGGCTGCTGCGCCCGCGTAAATGTCGCGCGAACGGCCGATTCGTCCCGCGCCGCGTGTGCCGGCCGCGAGCGCGACGACGACCAGCATCGCTTCCATGCCCTCGCGGAAGAGCAGGCCAAGGGAATAGAAAAAGTAAGCGATGGCGGTTTGGGTCACGACTGATGCCCCTAATTCTGAGAATGATTCTCAATTCCGAATTCTAGCCGCAGCGGGCTGCGCTGTCAACGACGCGATTTATCCCTGTGCGGCGGGGTCACCGCTCATACTTGCGACCATGTACAGGCGGTAGTAACCTTACCAATGAAGCGGGCCCGCCGATTTTTCGTGCGCACGGCCGCTTCAAGTTTTTTTCAGGGCTTTTTCGGGGATGCGGGCCTTGCGATGCATTCGGGCGCCGATGCGACGATCACTTTGAGGCGGTCAATCTCCTGATGCGATGCGTCTATTGCAGCGAGCGCGCCGGTTTGATTCGCCGCGTCTGCACGGTGTGTGCGAAGGTAGTCGCGATCGTGGACCGTGCCGGCGGCGAAGTCGGATTGGCCGGGCTGGTCGATATTTTCGTGGCTGAGGGTCTCACGCGGGAGCGGGTCAATGCGGTGCTCGACGCGCAAGTCGGCGTCGAGCCAACAATCCGCGACCGGCTCACCTCGAGCATGGCGAACGTCTTGATGCGCAACCTCGGGATGCCGGGGCGCCAGTCGCCCGAAGATGTAAGGAAGGTGCGCACCGCGATGCGAAGCGGTGACGGCGTCGGCACGTGGGCCGGCAGTGAGGAGCCCCCAGAGCATCACTAAGACGGGCGTTGCTTAGCTCCCTCAAGAATTATATCCCGCACCTCTGGTTCATGGCTGAATAGTTTTCGGAGAGACGAATGAGTTTGCAGCAGATCGGCGTCATTGGGGCAGGGCAGATGGGTGCGGGGATCGCGCAGGTCGCGGCGCAGGCGGAAATCGCGATACCTGGGCCGCAAATCAGGCCGCGGTTTTTATGTATATGATGAGAAGGGTACTTTGATTCCGCCACCGCGCTGAGCGCGGGTGCGCGCCGGGGTCACCGGCGTGCGCCGGGAGGAAACCAGCATGTCCGTAAAGGCATTCATCTTGATCGACACGTCGCCGGGCAAGGCGCGCGAGGTCGCGGCCAAGATTCGAGGCGTGGGCGGCGTTTCCGTGGCGCATGCGGTCACGGGGCCGCACGACATCATCGCAATCGCGGAGGCGCCGGACGTGACCTCGCTCGGCGAGCTGGTGGTGCAGAAGATTCAGAGCGTGACCGGAGTCAATCGGAGCCTGACTTCAATCGTCGCGGATTGAAGCAGGCAAAGAAAAAGATCGCGACAGCGCTCGTCGGCGCGGCGATCGTACAGACCAGGGAAAGGATCGCATTCAGGAAGAACGTATCGATGGCTGAATTACCGGTAATCAAGCGGCTCAGAAAAGACCTTGAGACGCTCAAGCGCGAACTCACCGTGGACCTGCCCAAGGAACTCGAGCGCGCACGCGCTCACGGCGACTTGTCCGAGAACGCGGAATGGGCCATGGCGAAGCAGCGTCAGGAGTTCATCCGCGCGCGGGTGGGCAACCTGGAGGCGCGAATCGCGGAGCTGGCGATGATCGATCTCGAGACGATTCCGCGCGACACCGTCGGCCTGGGCAGCCGCGTTCGGCTCGAGGATCTCGATGAGGGCGGGATCGCGGAGTTCGAGATCGTCGTGCCGGAGGAAGTTGACGGCGCGCAGAACCGCATCTCGCTGTCGTCGCCGCTGGGCCGCGCGCTAATCGGCAAGTCGGCGCAGGACGATATCGAAGTCGTCACGCCCAGGGGCAAGCGCGCGTACATGGTGGTAGAACTCACGACGATTCACGCGCTGCTGGTTGTCGAGAACGGCAGGACGAAGTAATCGGGCCGGACGCACGATCAATCACCGTACATTGAGTCGATCTGTTCCTTGAAGTGCGCCTGAACGACTTTGCGGCGCACCTTGAGCGACGGCGTAAGCTCGCCATTTTCCTGGGTGAACGGCTGCGGGACGATCGTGAACGCGACGATCGCTTCCACGTCCGAGAGCTGCTTGTTGATTTCGCGAATCCGCCCTTGCAGGAGCGTCCTCAACGCCGGCGATTTCGCCAGCGCATCTGCGTTGTTCGGGTCGAGGTTGTTGCGGCTTAGAAACTCCGCCAGATTTTCGCAGTCCGGCACTACCAGCGCGGCCAGATGCTTGCGGCGATCGCCGATCACGCAGGCTTGCGAGATCAATTTGTCGCCGACAAGCTTGCTCTCGACGTAGGCCGGCGAGATGTTCTTGCCGCCCGACAGCACGATGATTTCCTTTTTGCGGTCGGTAATCGAGATGTAACCCTCGGCGTCGATCTTGGCGATGTCGCCAGTATGGAGCCATCCGTGTTCGTCGATCGCTTCTTTCGTGTCGGCCGGGAGCTTGTAGTAACCCTTCATCACGTTTGGCCCGCGCAGAAGCAACTCACCGTCGGCTGCGGTTTCGACCTCGATGCGCGCCAAAGGCCGTCCCACCGTGCCGATTCGGGTCCTGCCGTTGTGCAGATTGCACGCGACGACGGGCGCCGCCTCGGTCAGGCCATATCCTTCGACGATTGGGACTTCGGCGGCGGACAGGAACCGGTTGATCTCGGTCGGCAGCGGCGCGCCGCCGGAAATCAGGTAACGCATTCGATTTCCGAAGATCGCGCGCACTCGCGCGAAGACCAGGCGCCTGAACAGCGCCATCGAGAGTGCAAGCAGCGGCGGAACCGGTTTGCCGCGATGCCGATACTCAGCCGCTTGTTCGCCCGCCGCGAGCGCCATTTTGAACAGTCGTTGGCGCATCGGAGGCGAGCTCTCCACCGTGCGCATCACGCGGCTATGTATCACTTCGAGCAGGCGCGGCACCGTGAGCACCACGGTCGGCTCGATCTCGATCAGGTTCGCTGCGATCTGCCCGAGACTCTCGGCAAACGCGATCGTCCCGCCCCCCATCAGCACGGTGTAATAACCCGCGGTCCGTTCGAACGAGTGCGCGATCGGCAGATGTGACAGCGTCATGTCGGTCTGGTTGAAGCCAAGTGCGGCAAGCGAATCCTCGCAGTTGGCAAGGATGTTGCCGTGCGAGAGCATCACGCCTTTCGACGTGCCCGTGGTGCCCGACGTATAGATGATGGTCGCGAGGTCGTCGCGGCTGCCCTCGACGATGGCCGCCGGCGCGTCGCCGCTCACCGATGCCAGCGTCATGACCGCGGGCGTTGCGTTCGCGGCGGCCGCCGGTTGCGCGCCATGATGCATGGCGATAATTGCCGTGAGGTCGGGAATCGAGCTGCCGAAACCGAGAATTTTTTCGATCATCTCGGGCCCGTTGGCTGCGATGACTTTCGCTCCCGAGTCGTTGATGACATGCGCGGTCTCCTCGAGTCCGCTGGTCGTGTAGAGCGGTACGACGATCGCGCCGAGCCCCAGCAAGGCCTGATCGACGACGATCCATTCGGGGCAATTGTCGGAGAGGATCGCGACGCGATCGCCGGGGCGCACGCCCAGGCTGAGCAGACCGGCGCGAAGCTTTCCGGCGGCCTCGGAGATTTCGGTCCACGAGTGGTCCGTCCAGGCTTTGTCGCGCTTGTCCTTTAAGAATACGCGCGCACCGTACTTCTGTGCCTGTGCCTCGAAAGCTTGGGAAAGGGTCGCCACGCTATCCGGCATAAGAAATGAAGACCTCCTCTTTCTCGCCTAGCGGTTGTAGCCCAAACATTTGTTGCCGCCAATCTCAGGCCAATAGCCGACCGGACCCGCGGCCCTTGCGATCCTGCGACCGCGAAGCGCTTGAAATTGATACCGAAATGTGGGCGTCATGACGGCGATTAAGCGGACGTTGCGGTGGTGGACAAAGATTCTTCATTTCACTGATCGTTGCGCTGACGGGCATAGTCACACCCAATTCATGAATCGGAAGGCGTTGGAACGTTGCATCAGCCGCGTTGATCGGCGCGGCGAGCGCTCGTCGAGAATTTACACATTGGCAGCGCAGAGGTGACGCTTCGATGCTCGAGCGTCTGTATTTTCCGCACGACATCTCGACCTTCGGTCTCCAGGTCGATTGGTTCTTTGAGCTGATTTTCTGGATCGTGATGGTCGTTTGGATCGCGGTGATGATCGCGATGGTGGTCTTAATGATTCGCTATCGCACCCGGCCCGGTCGCAAGGCGGAGTATATTGAAGGCAATTCGCGTCTCGAGATCATCTGGGCCACGGCGACCGCGGCGATCCTGGTCGTTCTGGCGTTTATGAGCCGCTCGACGTGGGCTGATATCAAGGAGCATGGGCCTGCGGGGGATGTGTTCTACTTGGTGAGCGCGAAGCAGTTCAACTGGGAATTCACTTATCCGGGGCCCGACGGCAAATTCGGCACCGAGGACGACCTCACGGCCGAGAACGAGATGCACGTGCCGGTCAATAAAGTGGTGCGGATCGATCTGACCTCGAAAGACGTCATCCACAGTTTTTTCGTACCGAACTTGCGTCTCAAGCAGGACGCGGTGCCCGGCCGCGTCATCCACGTCTGGTTCGAGGCGACCGAAACCGGGCAATACGAAATTGCGTGTGCAGAGCTGTGCGGCTTCGGCCATTCGGGGATGAAGGCCACTCTGACCGTCCAGTCGCAAGAGGATTTCGACAAGTGGCTCAAAGACCAGTATGCACACCCGCGCGCGCCGGCCACGTCGCCCGGAGAAGCTGGTCCAAGATGAGCAGCACGGCAGCGCTTGCGGCACACGGCGCGCACGCCGAGCATCGTGCGCCCGGCTTTTGGCGCACGTATATTTTTTCCGAAGATCACAAGATGATCGGGCGGCAGTTCCTGTTCATGGCGCTGTTCATGATGTCGATCGGCGGCCTGATGGCGATGCTGATGCGGTGGGAACTGGCATTTCCCGAAACCCAGGTTCCGGGATTTCAGTGGGTGCCCGAACCATTCATGTACGAGGGCGCGATTCCACCCAACACCTACAACGCGATGTTCACGATGCACGCCACGATCATGATCTTCTTCGTGGTGATGCCAATCCTGGTCGGATGTTTCGGCAACTTCCTCATCCCGCTGATGATCGGCGCGCGCGAGATGGCGTTCCCCAAGCTGAACATGCTGTCGTTCTGGGTCGGCGCGGTCGCGGGCGTGATCATGCTTTCCTCGTTTTTCGTAACCGGCGGTCCGGCGGCCGCGGGATGGACCTCGTACGCGCCACTGAGCGCGCTGCCAATTTACACCGGCGTCGATTGGGGCCAGAACTTATGGTGCATCAGCATCATCGTGCTCGGCGCATCCTCGTTGATGGGCTCGATCAACTACATCACCACGATCATCAACATGCGCACCAAGGGGATGTACTTCTTGCGCCTGCCGCTGGTGATCTGGTCACTGTTCATCACGGCGATTCTGATGCTGCTCGCGCTTCCGGGGCTGACGACGGCGCTCGCGCTCCTGCTGTTCGATCGCATGGGCGGCACGCATTTCTTTCTGCCCTCGGGTGGCGGAGAGCCGCTGCTGTGGCAGCATCTGTTCTGGTTTTTCGGCCAGCCTATGGTTTACGTCATGATTCTGCCCGCGATGGGGATCGCCTCCGACGTCATCGCGACGTTTTCGCGCAAGCCGATATTCGGATACCGCGCGATGGCGTATGCGATGGTCGCAATCGCGGTCCTGTCGTGGATCATGTGGGGCCAGCACATGTTCCAGTCGGGGATGGATCCGGCGCTTGGCAGCAGCTTCATGATCACGACGATGATCATCGGAGTGCCGTCGGCGATTGAGACTTTCAACTGGCTCGCCACGCTCTACAAGGGCAACATCCATTACACGGCCGCGATGATGAACGCGCTGGCGTTCGTCGCGATGTTCGTGATCGGCGGAGTGTCGGGAATCTGGATGGCGTGCACGCCGGTGGACATGTACCTCCACGATACTTACTTCGTCGTCGCGCATATTCACTACGTACTAGTCGGCGGCAGCCTGTTCGGGATCTTCGCGGGAATTACCTATTGGTATCCCAAGATGTTCGGCCGCATGATGAACGAGACGCTGGGCAAGCTTCACTTCTGGATCACGTTCGTGACGTTCAATTGCGCCTTCTTTCCGATGTACATCCTGGGGATGGCGGGACACATGCGCCGGATTTACAATCCGCAGCAGTACGATTTTTTGAAGCCAATTATCCCAATAAACGAATTTATTTCGATAAGCTCTTTCGTGCTCGGCGCCGCGCAGTTCCTGCTCCTGGCGAATATCATCTGGAGCTATTTCAAGGGCGCCAAGGCCGCCGAGAATCCGTGGCACGCGAATACTCTGGAGTGGACCGCGGCTTCGCCGCCGCCGCATGGCAACTGGCCCGGGACGGCGCCGATCGTTTACCGTGGACCGTACGAGTACAGCTCGCCCGAGGTTGCGGAGGATTTTCTGCCGCAATCTCAGTTGATCGAACACCCGGGGCCGCGGCGGAGTTAACTGCGAATGAATCAGTCGTCAGCCGGGGGTGAGCAGGCGCGCGGACTGCATCGCTTTGCGGTGGTGACCGCAGGCGCCACTTTTTGCCTCATTTTCGTCGGCGGACTTGTCACGTCGACCGGTTCCGCGCTTGCTGTGCCGGACTGGCCGCTGGCGTTCGGCAAACTCATTCCGGCGTGGGAGGGCGGCATCCGTTTCGAATTTGGCCATCGTCTGGCTGCCGGCACAGTCGTAATTCTTACGCTGGTGCTGATGGCATGGGCATGGCGCGCGGAGCCGCGGCGATGGGTGCGCAGACTTGTCGTGCTGGCGTTCGGACTGATCGTTGTGCAGGCCGTGCTTGGCGGAATCACAGTGCTGTTCGAGTTGCCGCTGGCGATCGCGGTTGCGCACGCCGCTACGGCTCAGGCACTGTTCTGCCTGATGGTATCGATCGCCATTTTCACCAACCCGCGCTGGAGCACGACCCCGCACGTCGATGAACCACCGGCACGATTCCCGCTGCCTGCACTTGCCGCCGCGACAACCGCCGCCATCTACCTGCAAATTCTGATCGGCGCAGTGATGCGGCACATGAGCGCCGGGCTGGTGATCCCCGATTTCCCCCTCTCGTTCGGCTATTTGGTGCCGCCGTATTGGGAGGTGCACATCGCAGTTAATTTTGCGCATCGATGCGGTGCGGTGGTTGTCACCGCGATGGTTTTGTGGACGGTCGCGCGCGTGCTCCGGACGCATCGTCAGGTCGGCGCGCTTCGCCGCCCCGCGCTTGGGTTGTTCCTGCTGATGATTATCCAGATTTGTC
Source organism: Binataceae bacterium (SeqCode) (assembly GCA_963803045.1). Lineage (GTDB taxonomy): Bacteria > Desulfobacterota > Binatia > Binatales > Binataceae > Binatus. Next base: position 52,873 of record CAWDLC010000044.1, read on the forward strand.
TCGGTGCGTTCACGATCTGGAGCGACCGCGCGGTGCTCCCGACGACCAGCCACGTCGCGGCTGGCGCCGCGGCTCTGGCGGCGAGCCTGACGCTGACACTTCGTGCATATCGCATCCTCGCAGCCGCGCCTCGCGCCCATGCGATCGAGTCGCATGCGAGTTCGAGCGTAACCGAACGGCAGGTGACCGCATGAGTGCCAAAGTGGCGACCGCCGAATCTGCGCTTGCGCTGCCGCGCGGCCGCGTTAGCGATTATTTCGAACTGACCAAGCCGCGCGTGGTTTTGATGGTGCTGGTCACGACGCTGGCCGGTTTCTATCTGGGTGGGCACGCGGGATTCGACGTTGCGCTCGCGCTGAATCTGCTGGCGGGTACTGCCTTGGCAGCCGGCGGGACGCTGGCGCTCAATGAGTACGTCGAGCGCGACACCGACGCGATGATGGCTCGCACGCGCCATCGTCCGCTGCCCGACATGAGGATGCGCCCGGCCGAAGCGCTGGTGTTCGGCGCAGGCGCGACGGCCGCCGGCTTCGTTTACCTGGCGCTCGCGACCAACCTGTTCTGCGCCGCGGTAATCGCCGCAATCACAACCATTTATCTCGGCGTGTACACTCCGCTGAAGCGATATACCTGGATGTGCAACGTCGTCGGCGCGGTTCCCGGTGCTCTCCCTCCAGTGGCGGGATGGCTGGCGGCGCGCGGCGGCCTCGGCTTGGAGCCGATGGTGCTGTTCGCGATCATGTTCCTGTGGCAGTTGCCGCATACCTTTGCCGTCGCGCGGCTCTTCCGGATCGACTACGCACGCGCCGGCATCCGGCTGCTTCCGGATGATACTGCGCGTGGCGGAAATCCTTCGAACCCGGTCGTAATTGCGGCAAGCCTCGGACTCGTTGCGGTGGGAATCGTCCCGACCATGCTTGGCTTCGCCGGAATCCCTTACTTGGTAATTGCCTCCGCGCTTGGCGCCGGCATGTTGATGCTTGGATTTGCGATGGTCCGTTCGCCGGGTAATTCGCGCGCCGCGCGCCGGTTGTTGCTCGCGTCGCTGGTTTATTTGCCCATCGTGTGGCTGGTGCTGGTGCTGGATCGCGCGTGAGTACTGGCATGACCGGCCTGGTGAAACGCGAAGAGCGCAAAGACGAGATCTGGCGGACGCTGAAGATACTGGTCGGCGTAATGGTCCTGCTGGTAACGGTCTCGGTCGTGACGATTCTGGTGAAGCATTGATATGGCGGCCGGCGCGACAGCAGAGACCCCCGATCACGGTGCCGTACACGGCGATCAATTAGAACCGTCACTTACGCCGGGAAATCTCGGCAAGCTCGGCATGTGGACGTTCCTGGCTGGCGACGCAATGGCTTTCGGGGCCGGAGTCGCAGCCTACGGCGCGCTTCGCATCAACAATCCGAACTGGCCGGCACCTGCCGGCTACCTGGGCATCGCCACCGCGGCGGTAATGACGTTCATCTTGCTCTGCTCGAGCTTCACGATGGCTGAGGCGCTGGACGGCATTCAACACGGCGGGCAGTCGAAGTTCCAAATGTTCATGGCGCTGACCGTCCTCGGCGGGCTCCTGTTCCTTGGGATGCAGGCGTTTCAGTGGCATCATTTGCTCACCGAAAAAGGGATGTCGATCAAGCGCGACCTGTTCGACGCGACCTTCTTCATCCTGACCGGCTTTCACGGCTGTCACGTTTTCGGCGGCGTGCTGTGCAACGGCGTGCTGCTGATTCGCGGATTGATGGGCAAGATGCCGCAGGCGAAAGCCGGCCTGGTCGAGATCGCGGGCCTGTACTGGCACTTTGTTAACCTGGTCTGGATCCTGATCTTCACGTTCGTCTATCTGATTTAGGGCGCCAGTTTTTCCAACGGCCACGGTCCGGAGATTAAATTCAAGCCATGACGACGCAAGCGGCGATTTCAGGGCGCGAGGCCGATCAGAGCGGGCCGAACTACATTGCGGTTTTTATCTACCTGGCGATTTTGATTGGGATCGAGCTGGGCGTGTATGCGATTGCTCTGCCGCAAACCGCCAAAACCGGCCTGCTGTTCGCGCTGGCGTGGGCACAGGCCGTGCTGGTGGCGATATACTTTATGCATCTGGCGATGGAAAAAAGGGCGCTGGCGCTCATCGCAATAGTTCCGGTAGTCTTGGTCACCTTGCTTTGTTTCATGATGCTGCCCGATCTGACGACGCGGATGTGGAACAAATCCGATCACAAGATCACGGGGACGAATCCGGCCGAGACGGATGCGAATCCGGTCGCGCCGCCGCCCCAGCAAGTGCCGCAGCATTGAAGGCTTGGCAACCCAATTGGCTTCCTACCATTCGCTGGCGCCGCTCGACGCGATCCTCAATGGATGCGCCACGGTTCTGCTGTTGGCGGGATTCGTTTTCATCAGGAACGGGTGGGTGCGAGCGCATCGCGCATGCATGATCAGCGCGATGGGTTTTTCCGCGGCTTTCCTGACGTCATATCTCATCTATCACTACAACGTTGGAAACGTGCGCTTCAGCGGCGAAGGGTGGGTTCGGTCGCTGTACTTCGCGATTCTGATTCCGCACGTGATCCTGGCCGGTGTAATCGTGCCGCTTGTGAGCGTGACGATTTGGTTCGCGATCCGCGGCAAGTTCAATCGCCATCGGCGAATCGCGCGATGGACCTGGCCGCTATGGATGTACGTGTCGGTGACCGGAGTGATTGTTTACGTGATGCTGTACCGGATCTACACGCCCATATATCCGCCCGCGGCGGCGGCTGCCGCCCAGTCAGCTGCACGCTGAAAAAACGGGGCGGTCCGTACAATGCGAACCGCCCCAATCTTCTGTCATGCTTCGATGAGATGAATCGCCGCTATGCCTTGGCGCTGGGACGGCTCGATACCGCCTGATGCCATCGGGCGAGGTTCTTCTGATTCTCCTGGATCTTGATTCCAGTCGTCCGGCCGAAATCGATTCCGATCATCGCCGTGATATCCGCAATCGTGTAGCGCGGTCCCGCGATGAATTCGCGATCGGCGAGCACCGTGTCGAGCCATTCCAGGCGTTTGACGGCCGCGCTTCGACAAATCTCGCCGTATTCCTTGACTTGCGGGATGCGTCCCTTGAAGAAATCGCTGGTGTTGCGGAACGCGCTCGCCGTATTCCACAATACCTCGAACTCCATCCGCCGGTTCCACATCTCGACGACGGCCTTGTCCTTCGCGTCCATGCCCATCAGGCGCGGCTCGGGCTTGATCTCCTCGAAGTAGCGGCAAATCGCAACCGACTCCGCGATATGAGTGCCGTCGTCAAGTTCGAGCACCGGCAGCCCGCCCATCGGATTAATTTTCAGGAACTCGGGCTTGCGATTGTCGGCAGTAGCAATATTGACCTGCTCGTAAGGAACGTTGATGCCTTTTTCCGCGAGAAAGACGCGCACGCGGCGTGGATTCGGAGCCCCGGTGAAATCGTAAATTTTCATATTGGTTGCAATTTAAAACTGTGCCGCGCTGCCGTCAACCCGCGAAACCCTGTAGTTGCTGATCGCGCCCGGGATTCAGCTTGCGGGCGCGCGCGATTCAGGATTCCGCGTCCGCATTCTTTACCCGTCTGCTTCTTAATCTTTGTGTCATCCCGAGCGAACCCGAGGGACCCCGGATCTCGCCTCTCTCTATCAGGGAGAGGCCGACGCGAGACCTTGAGGCGTCGGGCGAAGGTCCAAATTCCTGGTTTCCGTCACTTCGAGATGCTGTGATGGTCGAACAGCCGAATCATGTAGCCGTCGGGATCGCGAAGTTCCGGGCCGCAGCCCGCTCAAGCCACGTACTTTTCGTCCTCGAGTTGAAGATCGACCCTCGAAAGCTACTGAAAAATCCGCGTTCAGGGATGATCTATTCAGCCTCGAAAACTGTCAAACGACCGTTCCCACTTTACCCCTTCTAACAGGGCGAAGCCCGCATCTTGTCTTTTCACTGGGTGGCAGGGGTTACCCCTGCACAAGGAAGTGTGAAACCCACGGCGGGTTTCACATTCAATCAAGTGATTTACTCTTCCCCTCCTCCGGCGTTCAGGGATGATCTATTTCAGCCTGACCTCGGCGCGCCCGGCGTGCTACGCGATCCGGTATGGATAACAGTCAGGATACTCCACACTCGCCCGGCTCGCCCGAAAGCGGGCTGCCCGCCCTTTCGCCGCGCCAGCTTGTGGCGCGCCGTGCCAACGCGACGAAATCGACCGGCCCGCGCACGTACGAGGGCAAGGGCATTGCGCGTCTCAACGCGCTCAAACACGGTTTTTTCGCGCGCGATGTCGTCAACCCCCTGCTCGACGGCCCGGTTCGCGTCGAGGAATTCAATTCGATCCTCGACGCCTTGCTCGAAGAGTTCCAACCCGAGTCCGCCCGCGAGCGCATTCTGGTCGATGAGGCTGCCGCATGCTGCTGGCGGATTCGGCGATTGCTGCGCTACGAATGCCGCGAAACCTGGCTCGATGAGGACGCTTGCCGCCGCGAGGCCAATACTGAGAAGCCCAGCGAAACTCTCCTCGCCTCGATGGGTTACGACAACTACGGCGCTCGCCGGCGCACGGCCAGAAAGCTCCGCCAAAGCGGACTCGACGCCTTTGTCCTGCCGAGCGATTCGGATGTCGATAAAATCGTCCGTTACGAACGACTCGTAAAGCGCAACCTGTACCGCGCGCTCTTTTCGCTCGAACGCATCCGCGCCGCACGCAGCCGTTCGGAATCATCGGACGCAAATCCATCATCGCGGCCTTCACACAGCCTTGAGCGGGATCTGCTTGACGAAAATAAATTTTGACGGAACGAAGCTACCGATGGGGGTACAGCCTGCCGGACCACAATGGGCAGTATCAGTTGCAACGGTTGACTTGGCCGCGCGGGGCGCGTAGTGTTCATTGGGATTCGTCCGGGGAAGCCGGTGAGAGACCGGCGCTGCCCCGCAACTGTAAGCTGGGCGTCGCAACCGAACAACGAAATCGCGGCGCTCGTCGAGTCAGGCGACCGGGTGAATCGATGGAGCCGTAAAAACCTTCGCGGGAGAGGGAGGCTTCAGGAGTTTTTTCACGACGCATCGCACAGCCGCCGAAACTGCCGGGCGGCGGTCCGTCGCTCCTGGCCACTTCCATCCTGCGCGAGGCCTCGGCCGGGCAACGGGCAACGTTGGACGACGGACAGCACAAATCGCAATTTTCATACGATGCGGCCGGGCCGCGCCCGAGTCGTCATCTGGCGTCGTTTGCAGCTTCGATAGCGGCTCACGCGGCGATTGTCGGTTTGATCGTGTGTTTCGCGTCGCCGGCGGCGACGGGGCATGGCGATTCGGTTCTCGCCTATCTCGTCGAGGTGGCAGATGGCGATCGGGACGCGACGGCGCGAGCGCTGGCGCGTCCGGGGCCCCGTCGATTCATATGGAGGGCGCGCCGCTCGCGACTCCTAAATCTGTTTCTGTTGATCAGCGAAAGCGAAAGCTTGTGACGATAGCAAGCTGCCCGCATGCCGCGCCGCCGCAATCAAGAACGCGGACTCGGAAGTCGCCAGTCTGGCGCCCGTGCGCTCGGTCGCGCCCGCGCGACCGGTCGATTCAGAGCATGACGAGCATTCGCAGAATCGTGACGATTCACCGGGCGACGCGTCTGGTTCTTTTTCGGCGGCCGTTTCCGGCAACGGCGCCGGACCAGGCGGCGGAGCAGCGGCAGGTGGGATCGGCGCCGGTGGCGACCGCGCCGGTGGCGATCCAAATTCGATCGCTCACGCCGATTATGCGAGAAATCCTCCCCCCGCCTATCCGGCAATCGCCCGGCGACGCGCGCAGCAGGGCACCGTGACGGTCAGCGTGCTGGTCGGCGCTGACGGTTCCGTAGAGCGCGCCGAAGTTGCTGATTCGTCGGGTTTCGACACGCTCGACGATGCTGCGCTGGAAACAGTTCGGTCGCGATGGCGCTTTGTGCCGGCTCGCCACGGCGGAGTTGCCGTCGAAAGCTGGGTCCTTGTGCCGATACGCTTTGCTTTGATCGAGGCAAACGCTGCCCACTGAGGTTCCCGCTCTCGACATGCGGGCCTGCAATCGCCATGCGCTCGTTTTGTCGCAGTCGTGCTTATCCAGAGAAGCCGTGATATAAGCCAAATCTGAGGAGGGTAGAAAAGATGGCTGCGAAACCTTGTACTACTCTGGTGGTGGCGGGGCTGATTGTCGCGGCGATTCTTGCGCCCAACCGCGCACGCGCGATCGAAGTCAAGAAGGATCTTTACATCAATAGCGGCCCTGCCGGTCCGGGTGCCGCCGGTCCGGGTGCTGCTGCTCCCCCCAGGGAGAATCCCATTCCCCCGGCGCAGCGCCAGGCGCTGAGCGACACTATCGCGAGCGAATCCGATAGCTATCTGAGTGACGAGAGCGAGAAGAAGGCGTCGGGCAAGGTGTACGTCGATCTCGAGCACGCAAAGTTCCTGTATTTGCCGACGATGAAGGAAGGGCACTGGACCGTGCTCGCAAAGCTGCAGGCGGCCGAGTACACGCCGTCCAAGAGCGGCGAGGGCAAAGGAAGGCCGACCGGCAAGCAAAAGATATTGGTATTCAGTTACCGTCTCGACGGTAGCAAGTGGACTGAGGTCGAAGCTCCGAAATGGCAAGATGCCGAGACTACTGCCGCGGCGGCCGCGCATAAGTAGCCATTCGGGCGAAGTAGCTAATCCGAGATGCTATTGCTATTTGGGCGAATAGGAATCGCGCCCACGCCGGCCGTGTTGCGGTTTCTTCGCTGTGACGCTAAGTAAACCGGCGTCACTGAAGAATGAAAAGCAAGATTCAGGACGATCTCAAGGCCGCGATGAAGACGCGGCGACAAGCTGCGCATGATGGCGCTGCGCGGCGTGTTGTCCGAGATTTCGCGTCTCGAAAAAGACGTTCGCCGCGACCCCAACGACGCCGAGATTATCCAAATAATCAAGCGCGAGCGGGCCAAGCGCGAAGAATCGCTGGAATTTGCGCGCAAAGCGGCCCGCCACGATCTGATCGAGCAGAACGAGACCGAGGCGAAGATTCTCGAGTCGTATCTGCCCGCCGCGGCCTCGCCTGACGAAGTGCGCGCGGAAATTGCGGCCGCGATTGCAGCGGGCGCGTCGCAGATAGGCCCGATCATGAAGGCGCTGCGCGACAAGTTCGGCGCCAGCCTTGACGGCAAAACCGCCAGCGAGCTCGCCAAGGAAGCGCTCGCGAAGAAGTAGTTTCGGTCACGCGGACGCGGCTTCGTCGAACTTGACCAGGTCGGCGTACAGCTTTTCGATCTCGCGGCCCAATCGTTCGTAGCGCGCGATCAGATCGTCGGCGTCTTTTCGCGCGAGATAGAAGTTGGGATCGTTCATCTCGGTAGAGAGCGTCGCGCGTTCGGTTTCCCTCTGCTCTATCTCGGATTCGATCTGACTCCGCTGGCGCGCGATGCGTTCCCGCCGGCGAACCGCGTCGCGATCGTATCTTGCCGGCTGCTCGGCCTTCGCCGGTTCCGCTTTTTTTGGATGCGGCGCCTGCCCGTTGTTGCCACGCGTATCGCGCAATTGCACCGGCCCGGACCGCATCGGCTGCGACGATGGCGATGGCGCGGCTTGGGTCTGCGCCTTCTTCTCGAGGTATTCATCGTAGTTGCCGAGGTAGCGAATCGCGTGGCCCTGGCCGACTTCGAGCACCTCGGTCACGAGCTCGTTCAGAATGAAACGATCATGGCTGACGATTATAACGGTACCGGGAAATCGCCTGAGCGCTTCGAGCAGCGTGTCCTTCGCGACGATGTCGAGGTTGTTGGTCGGCTCGTCGAGCAACAGGCAATTGCTCGGCCGCGCCAACACCTTCGCCAGCGCCAGGCGCGCGCGCTCGCCGCCCGACAGCACTTCGACGCGCTTGTACACGTCGTCGCCCGAGAACAGCATCGCGCCGAGAATCGAACGAATCTCAGCCATCGTCCGGCCTTGCGCGCTGTCGCTCAGTTCCTCGAGCACGGTCTTTTCATATGAGAGAGACTCGGCAAGATTCTGCGCGAAGTATCCGAGCCTGCACGCTGGCGCCGACGATTCGCTCGCCGCCGGTCATCGCTTCGACACCCGCCAGCAGCTTCATCATCGTGGATTTTCCCGATCCGTTGGGACCGACCAGCGCGATTCGCGCGCCGCGCTCGATTGTCAGATCGACGCCGTCGTAAACCGTGAGCGCGCCGTAGCGTTTGACCGCGCCCTTGAGTTCGAAAACCCGCCGGGTACTCCGTTCGCATTTCGGAAACGAAATCGCGGGCGGCTTCTGCGCTCCTTCCGGCGGCTCGAGGCGTTCGAGCTTGTCCAGTTGCTTGATGCGGCTTTGTACCAGGCGCGCCTTGCTCGCCTGGTAGCGGAAGCGGCTGATGAAACTCTCCATGTGCTCGATTTCGAGGCGCTGTTTCTCGAACGCCGCCATCTCGAGCGCGAAGCGTTCCTCGCGCGCAACGAGATAGCGCGAGTAGCCGCCGGCGTATTCGGTGAGCCGCCCGCGCGACACTTCGACCGTGCGCGTGGTGACGCGGTCGAGAAAATAGCGATCGTGCGAGACCAGGATGATCCCGCCCTGGTACGCGCACAGATAATCCTCGAGCCAGTTGCGCGCCTCGAGATCCAGGTGATTGGTCGGCTCGTCGAGCATCATGAACTCGGGCGCGTCGAGCAGGAGTTTCGCCAGCGCAATTCGCATCCGGATTCCGCCGGAAAATTCGGCGACGTCGCGGCCGAGGTCTTCATCGGTGAAGCCCAGCCCGAACAGCACCGACGTGGCGCGGCTTTCGGCGCTGTAAAAGTCGTGCCGTTCGAGCTCGGTCAGCACCTCGCCCAATTCCTCCAGCGCGGCGTCATGTGCCGGCCCGCAATGCTCGTGGGCGAGAATCTGCTCGACTTCCTTGCGCCGCAGGTCGAGCGCCTGCATCCTGTCGAGCGCCGACAGCGTCTCGCGCAGCGCGGACCTGCCGCCCATCTCCGGAGCGTCCTGCGCCAGGTATCCGACGCGGGTGCGTTGGGGACGGGTGATCCGGCCCGAATCCAGCGGGATCACTTCCGCGATCATCTTGAGCAGCGTCGATTTGCCGGCGCCGTTAAGCCCGACCAGACCCGACCCGCCCGTCGTCGGCCATCGACCAGCTCACCCCGTCGAGGATCTTGCGGCCCCCGTAGGACTTGGAAAGGTTGTCGAGACTAAGCATGGTAAAAAAAGCCATCTTATCAGTGACGGTTGCGCGCTGAAAGTGACGCCCGCCCGCCGCGATGTTTGCGGGGCTTCCTACCGGGGCCGACATTGTGTTAGTAAATATTACATTATGACAAAATTAGCTCCAGGATATCCGCTGCCCAGGAGCGCCGACGAGTTCGAAAGACTCTGTCTCAAGCTCCTGCGGCGTCATTGGCAGCTTCCTCAGCTCGAGCGCTTCCGCGACGCGGAAGGCGCCGAGAAAGCGATCAACCTCATCGAGATCAGCGGACGCCCGCGACTCGCTGCCGTCAAGTGCGATCTGAGCGCTTCGCGAAGCGACTTGACGCTCGCCGAGATCAAGGACGCTGTGGACCGGGCCGCGAGCCTGAAGCTCCCAATCGGGCGCTTCGTGATCGCTACTACGGCCGCCAAGCCCGAGGGCTTGCAGCGTTTGCTGTTTGATCTCAACCGTGCGAACCGCAAAGACGGCATCTCGGCGATCGAGATCCTGACTTGGGACGACATCGAGGAACTGCTCGACGAATATCCCCAGATCCTCACCGATTTTGGAACCGCCGCCAAGCGCCAGGCCCTGACCCGGGCCGATGCGGTGGTTCATCTCGAGGCCCGATGTGAGCCCGCGGCGGCGGGACCTTCCGATGCGCTGGGAGAGGAGATCTCCGCCGCCGCGGCTTTTCTCGAGAGCCGCCAATATCAACTGGCCCGGCTCGCCCTGCTCAGACTGCGCGAGCAGAAGTGGAGCCAGCTGTCGAACAGCCACAAGTTCCGCGTACTCTCGTATCTTGGCGCCGCGTGGCTGAAGGAAGGCGAGCCGCGCAAATCGGCGATGCTTTTCATCGCCGCGAAATCGCTGCAGCCCGACGAGGAGAACGCCTGCACCAACGAGGCGCTCGCCCATGAACTGCTCGGTGAGCGCGAACGCGCATTCGCTCTGGCCGATAAGCTGCGGATGCAGTTTCCCTCCAGCGGCCGCGCGGTTGCCCTGTGGCTGAACAATGCGCCCAAGTCGCTCGACGCCGGGGCGCTTGAAGAAAACGTCGCGCCCGAACTCGCATCCGATCCGGAAGTCGCGGTCGTGATGGCGCGCCGCGCGCTGCTGGACGCGCACTTCGATCGCGCCGAGCACTATGCGCGCCTCGCCAGCGCCGCGTTGCCGAATAATTCGATCCCGTGGCTCGTCCTGGGACAGGCGATTCTACTCAATGAACTGGACGACGGCGCGGCTGGCTCGACCGAATCGCCAACGCAAAACGACGAGAGCCGCGTCCGCGAAGCCGAGAGCTGCTTCACTCAGGCGCTCGCGCTTGCGCAGACCGAACGTGCGGCGTCCAGCGAAGTGCAGGCGCTGATAGGACGCGCGCAGGCACGAATTGCGCTGCGCGACGCCGACGGCGCCGGCAAGGATATCGAACAGGCGCATGGCTTGGAGCGCGAGGATGCCAACGGCCTGTGCGAGTACTGGGATTGTTCTGCGATCGCGCGGCAGCCTGACCGAGGCTATCGAGGTGCTGCGCCGCGCCGCCTCCGCGGGCGGTCGCGACGATATCGACTACCATCTCGCGGTCACGCTCCGCGAGCGCGACGAACCCGGCGATTTGCAGGAGGCTACCGCGCTGCTGATGCGCTCGATCTCGCGGCCAGAGTGGATTCCCGCGGGCGATTTTCCCTTCGCGGTCGCATCCGCGGTCGAAGCGCTTGCCATGCTCGAGCGTTATCATGACGCCGACTCGCTGTTGTCATCGATTTCCGAGGCGCGCCTGCCCAAGGTCACGATGCAGACGTTGCGCGCCAATCTCCGTTTGGCCCAGGGCAAGTTCGATCAGGCCTCCAGGTTTGCCGACGAGGCTCTGTCCCAGCTCGCGCCCGATACCGCCGCCGACAATCGGCGCAAGCTTGCCGCATTGCTCCATGATTTGGGGCGTTATCGCGACGCGCTTCCGCTGTGGCAGGCGCTCGCGCCCGCAGGCAGTACCGGCACCGACACGCGCCGGCTGCTGGATTGCGCAAGCCGCCTTGGCCAGAATGACATCGTCAACGAGATCGCAGGCCGGTTGCATCCCGAACAAGCTATCGACGCCGGCACAATCGCCAATCAACTCGACAAACTCGAACGCAACGATCCCGAAGCGGCGTTGGCCGGGCTCGAAGGAACTGCTCCGCGAACATCCCGACGACCGCGTGCTCCGATTGCGGCGCTCGATCGTCGCGGCTCGTCTGGGCAAGGCCGACCTCGTCGTTGCCGATCCCAATGCGATGCCCTCGGCGCGGGAAATTCCGCCCGCGCTCGGCCGCGCGGCCGTGCAATTCATGCGCGACGGTGGCCGCGCCAACGAGGCTCTGGCCTACGCTTACGAATTGCTGCGCCGCCAGGGTGGCAGCGTCGATTCGCACCGCGCATACCTGGCCGCGCTCGGACCGGTTGGCCCGATGCCGCACGTACCCGACTTCGATACCGCCGGGCCCGGCGCCGCGCTCAGTTTCGTCGAGGACAATTCCAACACCGAACGCTGGATCCTGCTCGAGGATGCCAACGATGCTGACGAGGCGCTCGATCAGTACGGCCCGCAACATCCCATGACGCGCGCCCTCAAGGGCAAGAAGGCCGGCGAGAAGTTCCAGCTGCCCGAAGGCCGTTTCAGCCGCCGCCAGGCGGCCGTCAAGCAGATTATCAGCAAGTACGCCTACCGCTACATGGATTGTCTCATCAACTGGCAGGCGCGCTTTCCCGGCCAGGCCGAAATCGAAATGAGCTACGTGTGCGCCGACGCGATTCCGTGGAGCGAAATGAATGACAGCTTCGAGTTGATGTTCGAAGCGGGCAACGGCAACGGTATCGCCAATGGCAACGGCAGCCGCAACGGAAATGCCGCCGCCACCGGCAAGCGCGAGGACATCCTCAAACTGGCCGAACGCACTTACGCCAGCAAGCCCGTCCCGATCCACGCGGTGGCGGAACGGATCAACCTGAACGATCTGCAGACCGTGTTTATGCTGGCGCAGAGCCCCGAGGCGCCGCTGAAGTGCTGCAGCGGCTCGCCCGAGGAACGCGAGGCCGCTCTGGGAGCCTTCGAGCGCGCCAATGCCGTGGTGCTCGATCTAACCGCGATCGCGACGTTGTGCATGCTCGGACGGCTCAGCCTGCTGCCGACCTGGCCGCGTCAGTTCGTGATTTCGCAGTCCACCCTGGCCGAACTTCGGCGCCTGGCGTTCGAGAATACCCTCCTGCGGCTGCCGCCCGGATTTTCCGCGTCACTCACCGGCAACGGCAACGACGCCAAGCGCGCCGACGTTCAGTTGAAGGGGCTCGCGGATGCGTTGCAGTCGGTGTGCCGCGTGCGCGACGGTGCGGTGCTTGCTTCGATCGATCATGACCGCCGTGAGCGGCTGATCAATTTCTTCGGCCGCCATGGCGCCGAGAGCATCGTGATCGCCTCGATGCCCGGGCACGTGCTCTGGACCGACGACATGATCCTTGCCGATCTCGCCAAGACCGAGTTCGGTGTGCGCCGCGTCTGGACGGAGGCGGCGTTGCAGGCGCGCGCGCAGGCGGGCAATCTCGATCCCGCCGAGCTGGCGACGGCCAGCACCAAACTGGCGGGATGGGGCTACTCGTTCACCACCCCGAGTATCGAGATGCTGATGCGCGCGGGTTCGGTCGCGGTATGGAATCCCGATCAGTTCCCGCTCAAGCAGGCGCTCAACCAGTTTGCGGCCGATTCGATGAACATGCCGGATGCGGTGCGGCTGGCGGCCGAGTTGATCGTCAGGATGTACAACGACCAATACCTGCGCGGGCAGCGCCGGACCGTTACCTCGCGGCTGCTCGACCGGATTGCGCTGCGCCCCGGCGGCCGCGATGTCATCGAGACGCTGCCGCGTTCGTTGCCGATTCGCTTCGGACTCGATCTGATTCGAGCGCGCGAATTGAGCGACGTCGTGCGGGGATGGTCGGCGCAAAGCGAGATGGCGCTGAGCGCTTGACAGTCGTTTCTGCCGGCCGTTGTGGTTGAACGCCGATAGATCGTGGCGCGTCGTTTTCGCCTTCGCGATCAAGTAGAATCCTGCCCCGGCTGGGAAGCCGGGGAATAGGAGGAACGCACGATGGCGGTAATCGGCGAGGGAGACCGGATCGTCCTCATCGATCGCAGGCTGTTCAAGGACGACAACACCCGGATTTTCGTGGGCATCGTCGAGCAAATCGAGGGCACCCTGATTCGCGTCCGCGGCTTCACCTTTCACGTCAGCGCCTACGAGGTGCCGGGACAGGAACGCCGCGGCGAGGAGCCGATGCGCGTGTTCTCGATGGGTTCCGGGGACATCGTGTACCTGCTTCCAAAGGAGCAGGATATCTCGCGCCTGATGCTCAAGCGTTCGCCCAAGTCGATGACGCTCAGCGACGGGCTATACGCGATGGACCTGAGCGACTTTCTGCTCCGCGCGTGACGCCGCCGGACTATAGCTTCTCCACGAATTCGATAATCGCTGCCGCGGTATCGCCGGGATTGTCCAGCGGCACATGATGAAACGCGCGTGGAATTTCCTTCAGCACCGATCCGCGAATCTTCCGATGCATCCGGCTGCGCGTGCGACGGGCTCACCATACCGCTCTGATCGCCCCGCAGCAGCAGCGTCGGCATGGTGATCTTCTTGAGCTTCGGCCTGGCCATCTTGATGCCATGCTTGCGCCAGGCCCGCGTTTCCGGATCGAAGCGAAACGCCCACGCGCCACTGGGCAGCTGCTCGGCGCCGAGCAACGCGAGCCGCTCGATTTCCAGCCGCGTCAGATTAGTCTGCGGTGGCGACAGGCGAAACTTCTTGATGATGTCGCTGGCGGAGCGCAGCTCCGGCCGAACGCCGCCGTGCGATCGCCGGCGCCATCGCCACATCAGGCGGCGAAACAGCGGCGGCCCTCCGCCCCGCGAATCGACGATGACGAGTGCGTCGAGCAACTCCGGATGCGTCACTGCGACCCATTGCGCGACCGCCGCACCCATCGAATGTCCAACCAGCACCACCCGCGTGCCGAGGCTGTCGATTAGGCCGCGGACGTCCGTCAGATACGCCGGTGGCCCGTAATCCCCCGAATCCGCCCACTGGCTGCGCCCGTGACCGCGAAAATCAAGCGCGAGCACGCGCCCGTATGGTGTCAGGATCGGAGCGACGCCGTCCCACCAATGCGCATGCGCCGCGCCGCCGTGCAGTAAAACGAAAGTGCGTTTGCCAGAGTCGCCGCCCCAGTCCAGATAGTGAAGCTTGAGTCCCTCAACCTCGACGTACCTATGGGTCGGCTCCGTTAGCACGGTAGCCGCTTGCTCTTGAGCCATAACCGTTTATTCTAATCGACACGGAATCGGGAGCATAGATTTTCATCCGCACGATTGCGCCGTGTTCGTTTGCTGGAAGCGCGCCGTCCGGCCGTGCTAACAACCGCACGAGAACCGTTGCCAAGGAGTATTTTTTTTCGATGGCGCTCAGACTCGAAAACAAAAACGCACTGATCACAGGCGGCGCCAGCGGAATCGGATGCGCGACCGCGATTCGATTTGCCGAAGAGGGCGCCAACGTCTTCGTCGCCGATCGCCATCTGGCTGCCGCCCAGCAAACCGCCGCCACCGTCCGCAAGCTCGGCCGCAAGTCGAGCGCGTACCAGGTCGATACCAGCGACGAGGCGCAAGTGAATGCGATGGTCGCGCAGATGGTGAAGGACCTCGGCAGCGTGAACATCGTGGTCGCCGCCGCCGGCATTTCCCACGCGCACTACGGTGAAGAAGGCCAGCCCGACATCACCTTTTTGAGCAACAAGTCCTTTGCCAACTGGCGCAAGGTTCTGAGCGTCAACCTTGACGGCGTGTTCCTGACCGATCGCGCCTGCGCCAACGCCATGATCGAGGCTGGCAACGGCGGACGCATCATAAATATCGCCTCCGCCGCCGCGCGAATCCCCACCCCGGGCGTCGGCGAGTACGCCGTCAGCAAGGCTGGCGTCTGGATGCTGACCAGAGTGCTCGCCATCGAGTTGGCGCCGTTCAATATCACTGCCAACGCGATCGGCCCCGGTTTCATCAAGACTCCGATGACCGCCGGGCTTCAGCAGATGCCCGACGCTTCGCCGCTGATGCAGCGCGTACCGATGCATCGGATGGGCGAGCCAATCGATGTCGCCAACACGGCGCTGTTCCTCGCCAGCGAAGAGGGTCGCTACTACACCGGGTCGATTCTGCATCCCGACGGCGGAATCACGATGCAATGACAATTGAAAAGGGCACGGGCATCGATTGGCGAAGGACAATGACTCGTAATTATTTGATTGCGGCGTTCGCCGCTTCCTGGTTGGTTCTCGCCCAATTGAGCCCTTCCGCGCTGGCGCAGAACCAGGGCGGTATGGGCGCGACTCCGACACCCTCATCCATGACGCTGCCTGCGATTCCGCAGATTCAGCTTCAACCGGTGCCCGCATACGGGCCGGCGCCGCTGACAGTCGGCTTCATGGTGTCGAGCATCGATCCGGAGACCGTGCTCGAAACCTTCAGATGGAATTTCGGCGACGGACAGGTCTCGATGCTGCCTCCGACCGCGCTGTTCCACACCTACACTGCGCCCGGCAGCTACGTGGTCACGGTGACTGCGACCACGGCTGACGGCGGTCAGGCGGTATCGTTAGCAGGAATAACCGTGACCCGGCCGGCCCAGTAGCCGCGCCGCGCAACAGTCAACAGCCTGCTAGTCCTTCAGCATCTCGATCGTGCCCGTGTCGAGATCGTAAATGCCGCCTACAATCTTCAGCTCGCCCGATTTGACCATCGCCGATAGCTCTTGCGAACTGGCAAGATTTTTCATCACCAGCTTGACGTTCTCGCGCACCGCATTTTCGACCGGGTCGCCCGGCATGCCTCGGGTTGCGCGCACGGCGGGTTCCAACTCTTTGAGGATCTCGCGGATGTCTTCTTTATCTTCTTCATGACCCTCAACCGCCGCAGTCACCGCACCGCATCGGCGATGCCCCAGTACCATCACCATCCGCACGCCGAGATGCTTGACTGAGTAGCCGAGGCTTTCGATTACCACCTGGTCGGCGACGTTGCCTGCCACGCGCACGACGAACAGATCGCCCAGTCCGCGGTCGAAAATCATCTCGGGCGGTGTTCTCGAATCCGAGCATGCCAGCACCGCGGCAAACGGTTCCTGCCCCTTGGCCACTTCGGCGCGCCGCGCCGGCGTCTGATTGGGATGCTCCGGCTTGCCGGCAACGAAACGCTTGTTACCGTCGAGCAAGAGTTGGAGGGCCTGCTCAGCACTGACCGCGGGCTTGTGGACCGCAGCTATCACCGCGCGTGTCGTAGCGATCGACAGTGCGGCGATCGCCAGCAGAGTCAAACTCCTTACCAAGATTTTCTTGCGTCCAATCATCGCCGCTTCTCCCTGTCTGTTTTACGGCATTGACTCCGCGCCGCTATTCGCCAGTATTGGTGGCGATGCCGCACAAATCCAGCACCAACATAATCTTCATATCCGTGACAAACCTGGCAACGCGAATCCTGTTTGCGCTCGTGCTCGGCATCTTCGCCCTCATTGGTGCGGGATGTCAGGGCGATCAGATCGAAGCCACCAAACGGCTGGTTGAACAGCAACAGTCGCAGCTCGAGCGACAGCAACAGGAGATCGAAGCGCTCAAGGCGAATCAGAATCAGGCCTACACGCCCGCCGGCGCGGCGTCCTCTCCCGCCGGTGGATGCGACAAAGGGGTGGAGACGGCTGCCAGCCAGCGCGGCGGCGACCGATTTGCCGTCGGCGACTTCTCCAAGGCGCTCGAATACTACCAGGATGCTCTCTCGGCCTGCTCCACTGACGCCCGGGCCGAGGTCAACGTGGCGCGCACCTACGAGGCGCTCGGCAATAAAGTCGCCGCCATCAACCACTACAGAAAAGCGGCAGACAGCAACAGCCCCACCGTCAGCGACGCCTCGGAAGAGGCCAGGGCCGCGCTCGAACGCATGCAAGCCTCCCGCTTGCCCTGACCAGCACCGCGCACGAGCGGCGTTGCGGCTTAGGTTGGCTCTGCCTGTCCCGCTCGGTAGATTCGATAGTGGAGTGACGCAGTGAAAAAGTGAAAAATCGCTCCCAATCCCCATGAACGGCGATAACGAATCTCCCGCCTTGTCCGACCCGCGCCCCCGCCGAATCGCAATTCTTACCGCCGGCGGCGACGCTCCCGGGATGAACGCCGCCATTCGCGCCGTGGTCCGCAGTGCGGCGTTCGCCGGAATAGAGGTGATTGGTTTCAGACGCGGCTATGAGGGCCTCATCCGCGACTTGGCCGAGCCGCTTGGCAGTCGTTCCGTGGCCAACATAATCCAGCGCGGCGGAACCTTCCTTGAGACCTCGCGCTCGGTCGAGTTCCTCACCCCCGCTGCCCGAGGGCTGGCAGCCCGCAACTTAAAACGTCACCAAATCGAGGCGCTCATCGTCGTCGGCGGCGAGGGCTCGATGATTGGCGCGACGGTCTTCGGCGGCGAGACTGACATTCCAATCTTCGTCATCCCAGCCTCGATCGACAACGACATCCCGGGCACCGACTACTCAATCGGGTTCGACACCGCCGTCAACACTGCGCTCGATGCTATCGACCGCATTCGGGACACCGCCTTCGCCTACGAACGCGTCTTTTGTGTCGAGGTGATGGGCCGGGACTCGGGCTTTATAGCAATGGCGGTCGCTCTCGGTGGTGGCGCGGAGGCGGTCGTCGTCCCCGAGATTCCGTTCACCCTCGACGGCATCTGCGATCGCGTCGAGGAGAGCCATCGCCGCGGCAAGCGCGCGACGATCGTCGTGGTCTCGGAGGGACCGCGCACCGGCGGCGTCATTCCGGTCGCCGAGGCCCTTACCGCCAGACTGCGCATGCAGGCGCGCGTGGTTGTGATCGGCCACGTCCAGCGCGGCGGCGCGCCCACGGCCAGGGACCGGTTGCTGGCGAGCCGGATGGGAGCCGGCGCCGTCCGGGCAATCCTCGACCGCGCCGCGCCTTCACTAATTGGCGAAGAGCGGGGCGCGATTGTTTTCATTCCGCTAAGCGAGGTGGTTAATCGGCGCCGCCCGCTGGACCCATCGCTGATCGAGCTTGTCCATCAGCTCTCCACCTGAGTCTTACCTCGCCCCAGTTAGGGTGGTGCGTTCCGCGCGACTTCGATTCTCGCCTCTCCCGCTCAGTTGCGGGAGAGGCCGCGCTTTAGCGCGGGTGAGGGTTGTGCTTTCACGGGAGGTGCCACTGGCGCACGGCGGCCGGTAGGTGAGGGTTCTGCCTCCGCCCCCCATCGGTCGTCTGCGCCTCTCGCCATCGCGTCGCAACAGTGCAATAAATCTCAGCGAATTCCCCGGGAGGAAGTTTTCATTTTGAACAATCCATTCAGTGTCGAAGGCAAGGTTACGATCGTGACCGGCGGCGGAACCGGAATTGGCGAGTCGATCGCCAAGGAGTTCGCCCTGCGCGGTGCGCCGGTGCTGATCGCGAGCCGCAAGGTCGAAAACCTCGAGCGCGTGCGCGACGAAATTCGCAAGGCCGGCGGCAAATGCGAGATGACCCAGGTTGACGTCCGCGATGCCGAGCAATGCGACAAGATGGTGGCGGAGACGGTCAAGCGGTTCGGCCGCCTCGATGTGCTGATTAACAATCACGGCGCCAGTATCGCGACGCCGTCGTTGAATCTCTCGCCCAACGGATGGCACGCGGTGGTCGGAATCAATCTCGACGGCGTGTTCTTCTGCTCGAAGTCGGCGGCCCGCCAATTCATGGCGCAGAACAGCCCGGGTTCGATCATCAACATCTCATCCACCGCGGGCGTGCATGGCTCGCCTACGATGCTTCCGTACGGCGCGGCAAAAGCGGGCGTCATCAACCTGACCGCTTCTCACGCGAGCGAATGGGGCGCCATGGGCATTCGCGTCAACTGCATTGCACCAGGCCCGATTGACACCGAAGGCGCGGCGCCGCGCGTATGGCCAAATCCAAAGGTCAAGGAGATGGTCGCACGATCGCGCGCGCTTCAGCGCTTCGGCCGCGTCGAGGAAATCGCCTATCCGTGCATCTTCTTTGCGTCGGACGCGTCGAGCTACGTTACCGGCTCGCTGCTGATTATCGACGGCGGCGAAGGCATGCGAATTTCCGAGTAAGGTGGTTGCGAGAGGTGGGAGACAACTGCTAACCGCTAGAAGAGGGGCAGCGGCGCAGTGAAGGGTTACATTCCGACACCAACGAAGACGGTTGACCTCATGGTCAACCGCCTTTTTCACTCCAAGCCCCCGTCGAAAGATTCATACATTCTCGATCCCGGATGCGCCACCGGCGCGTTCATCGCAGGGGTTATCCGATGGTGTGAGAATCGCAAGCTTGCGATTCCCCGAATCGTCGGTATCGACTCTGATTCGCGGCACTTGAAGGATGCGCGCGTAAAGTTCGAGCAATACCCGTCGGTGGATATTCGACATGCGGATTTCTTAAGTAACCGGCTGCCAAAGTTTGATTACGTGATTGGTAATCCACCCTATGTTCCGATCACAGCGCTCAACGAAGAGGAGAAAGCTCGATATCGCAGATCGTTCGAGACCGCGCGCGGCAGGTTTGACCTTTATCTCTTGTTTTTTGAGCAAGCACTGAACTGTTTGGCACCAGGCGGTCGGCTTGCCTTCATCACTCCCGAGAAGTTCCTTTATGTTGATACTGCGGAACCTCTTCGCATTCTGCTCGCGACGAAGCGGGTGGAGGAGATCCTCCTGCTCGACGAGAAAACATTTGGCGATTTGGTCACCTACCCGACGGTCACGGTGCTGTCCAACATGGCGCACAACGGCAGGACCAAAATACAGCTTAGAACCGGCGCGAGAGTCGCGGTGCAGCTAGTCGCCGATGGCCGCTCGTGGATGCCCGCTCTTCATGGTGACAATGGAAAGGCCGATGGTCCTCTACTTGAAGACATCTGCATCCGAATAAGCTGCGGGGTGGCGACAGGGGCTGATTCAGTGTTCGTTCATAAGACGGAATCGCTCCCGGCGGATCTGCGCCCCTTTGCCTATCCGACTATTTCAGGGCGTGAATTGTGCCCGCAAAGCGCAAAGTTAACGGCAACACACTCGATGCTGATTCCGTATTCCCTCGACGGAGTGCTTCTTGCTGAAAGAAAGCTTGGGGCCGTGAAGTCGTACCTTTCCGAGCCGACAAGAATGCTTCAATTACAGAATAGGACTTGCGTTCAGCGCAAACCATGGTACGCGTTCCACGAGACTCCTCCGCTATCCGAAATCCTGCGCCCGAAGATCCTGTGCAAAGACATTACCGCACGGCCGATGTTCTGGATCGATCGCTCGGGAGTTCTGGTGCCGCGTCACTCGGTCTATTACATCGTCCCAAGCGAACCGGCCCGGATCAGCGATTTATGCGACTATCTGAACTCCGATTATACAACCGAATGGTTGAATGCTCATTGCCAGCGCGCAGCCAACGGTTATTTGAGATTGCAAAGCGCGATTCTGAAAAAACTGCCGATACCTGACGCGCTCACGGTTCATTCACTCCAGAATGTCGGTTCAAAGAGCCGGGCCAGACAACGCAACGCCGATATGGCGACCCAATCGTTCGAGTTTGCGAAATGACCACGCCGTTCGACCAGGTGATAGAGCAGATCAAACGTCGCGGGTTTCACAACCATCGCCTTCTGGAACACTCTGATGTTGTCTCGCGAGGGATTCTTAAAGATCTTGAGGACCAGTGTGAGCCGTTTGCAGCGGATCTCGCTTCCGGCAAGGTCAAACATTGGCTGAACAAGTCGGCACCGGGCGCTCGTGGCAGGCAGATTGATCTGTTGATCGGGGAGCCACGTTCCGACGGCTCGCCTGACCCAGCAAAGCTCCGAATAGGAATCGAGAACAAGTCGGTCATCACAGCTCATCGAAACCGCGACGCTCGTTTCGACGATTTGAATGAATCTCTTCAAGTCCTGCATCGCGCAAAGCCCGAAGCGGTGCTGGTGGCTACGGTCATCATTGGAGTCGCTGATCGGGTGTTAAACGTGCCAGACCGAATTTCCCCATTTTACAAGAATTTCGAAAAGCGAATCCAACCGCGACTTTCCCGCGGAGATTCAAAATTATGGACGGACTTTCCCAAGGCGATAAGCCGGAACAAGCCAGATGATCCATTTCTGACCGTCGCCAAGTTCCGGCAGCTGAAGATTCGCCCTGCGGGACACACGCACGAGATTGGATACGACTACCTACTGCTTGTTCCGGCTCACGTCGATAACGTAACTGCTCCGTATATTCCGCGTCCTAACAGCCTTGGAATCGATGTGGATGCTGAATACGAGAAGATGCTGAATCAGATCTGCAAAGCCTACCGGGTGCGCTTCCATACGTGACTCGCGGCTCCGCGTAAGCGCGCCCTTGCGCTTGTCGGGGACGCGCGGCGCGGTACGCGGATGCATGCCGGCCGGCAAGAGAGTAAAAGGTCAGTCGGAAGCCTGAACAATGAAATACTCAACTAATTCCGCAGTGGCTATTTGTGTTGGTATTGCAATGGCATGGTTGGCCGGCTGTGCGCCTGTTACTCATGTCACGGAAACCACGGCGAGCGGCGAATCCAATACTACGAATCCGCCTGCGATGGCGCCGGTCGCGAATTCAAACACGGCCACGACCACCCAGCATGACAGCGGCACCGCGCAGGGGACGTATAAGCCTCCCGATCGGAACACACCATACCGCTGGTCCGGTACAAACGCTTTCTACGTTGAGTAATGCCGCAACAGAAGTGGCCGGCTCAGCAACTCCCCGATATTTCGCTGCCGATGGTCGTTGGCCGGAAGCCGGATGGCGTACTTCACTTTCCGCTCTTCCAAGGGGCGCTTTTTGCCGTACGTGACTCGCGGCTGCACGCAAGCGCGTTGTTGCGCTTGTCGGGGGGCGGCACGCCGTGGTACGGCATTTCGAGCCGGTACCTGCGGGCCGTTTTTTCGATGCGGTCCCGTGAGGCGTCCGGTTCACTGGGAAAAATTATCCGGCAGAGAGGTTGAATCATATGGCCGACAAGAGCGCCGTCGGAAAAAGCGGCAAACCCTTCAAGATGCAGGTCGATTGGAGCAAGGTCCGCGAGTTCGCCCGCGCGATCAAGGACCCAAATCCGCTCTATTTCGACCCCGAGCTGGCGAAGAAGGAGCTGGGCGGAATTCCCGTACCGGTCACGTTTCTGCAGACCAGCGCGTTTTGGACCGACGAGACCTCCAGTCCCGGTTTCGGCGGCTTCGACTTGCGCCGTATCCTTCACGGCGAGCAGGAGTTCGAGTTCTTCAAGCCGATCTTTGTGGGCGACACGCTGACCGGCGTGACCAAAGTCGCCGACGTGCTCGAGAAGGAAGGCGGCCGCGGCGGCAAGATGACGCTGCTGATCACGGAAACCGAGTACACCAACAATAGGGGCGAGAAAGTCGCGATTGCGCGTTCGACGCTGATCGAGACCGGGCAAGCGGTCAAAGCGTAATCGGGCCGCCCGCGCGAAAAAAAACGATTCAATCGGAGAGCCGAAAAAAATGGCAAAATTGAAATTTGATTCACTCAAAGTCGGCGACGAAATTCCAAAATTCGAGATTAAAGGCGTGACGCGTCCCGATTTCGTGCGCTATGCCGGCGCGTCGGGCGATTTCGTCCCACTGCATTACGACCAGACCTTCGTCGAGGCGGCCGGAATTCCGACCGTGTTCGCGCAGGGGATGTTCACCGCGGGCCTGCTCTCGAAGGCCGTCACCGATTACGTCGGGATCGGCAACGTGCGCCGCTTCCAGGTGCGCTTCGCCACGCGCGTATGGCCCGGCGACGACGTCACCTGCACGGGCAAGATCACCAACAAGGTCGAGAAGGACGGCGAGAAGCAGATCGAGGGTGACTTGATCGTGCTCAATCAAAAGGGCGAGCCGGCGATTCGCGGCAGCTTCCGCGCCGCCTGCGCATAGGGCAGCGGCCAGCCCCTGCAAAGGACTCACCGTGGGTTTCGTTTTCGTTGCTTCCCCGGTGAACCTAGTTTCTGGGCAGAGTGCAGGGACGGGCACGTGCTTTTTGGCTTACGGTGTGAATCGGATGCGGGCTTCGGCCCGCTAGAAGTATGAGCGGGGAGAGAAGAAGTTCTACATTAGGTGCAGGGCCTTGATAAGTCGGACAGAATCCGGCAAAAAAGGCCGATAAGCTTTACTGCTGCTGGTTGGGCGGGTGGGCCTTTCGGAGGGCGGCTTGGAGGGGCAACATAGTCTTCGATGGGTGAAGCGCGATACGTCATAATTCACGGCCATTTTTATCAGCCTCCGCGCGAGAGCCCGTGGACGGGTTTGATCAGCCCCGAGCATGGCGTGGCGCCGTTTCAGAACTGGAACGAGCGAATTCTGAGCGAATGTTACACGGCCAATGCTCATGCCCACACGATGCAAGGGCCGGTAGTTCACGTTCGCAACAATTACGAGTCGCTGAACTTCGATGTCGGGCCCACGCTGGCAGGATGGCTGCAGACGCACGGCAAGGCCGCGTATCGCGCGATGATCCGTGGCGACGCGCTCTATGCGCAGGCGCACGGCGGCCATGGCAACGCGATCGCGCAGTCGTACAGTCATTCGATTCTTCCGCTGCTGCCGCCGCGCGATCGCGAACTTCAGATCGCGTGGGGTATCGAGGATTTCGTTTTCCGTTTCGGCCGCAAGCCCGCCGGGATGTGGATCCCCGAGTGCGCTGCCGATGACGACACGATTGCGTCGATCGCGACGGCGGGGATCCAGTTCGTCGTTCTCGGGTCGGATCAAGGAAATTTTAGCGGCCCTGGCGCCGAGTCGCGCAACGCCGGACCGTTCCAATGGCGCCGCGGCGACTTGAACCTGTCGGTCTTCCGCTTCGACCGGGAACTATCCGCGAGCGTCTCTTTCGGCAACGGCTTGGCCGACGGCGCCCGGCTTGCGGATTGGATTGCCGGCGCCGCGCTCAACCTGGAGCCCGGCGCCGCGCTGATGTTGGCGACCGACGGCGAAACGTTCGGGCATCATAATAAACACGGCGCCGCCGAGTTGGCGCGCGCCCTGATGGCGATCGAGCGCCGCGACGACGTGATTGTTACCAACTGCGCGGACTACCTCGCGGCGCATCCGGCCGCGGGATCTTTCGAGCTTGCGTCCGCCAGTTCATGGAGCTGTCCGCACGGCGTCGAACGATGGCGCTCGAACTGCGGATGCCGGCACGATCCGAACACCTCGCAGGAGTGGCGCCGTCCGTTTCGCGCCGCGATGGATTTCGTGAAAAGCCATGCCGAGGCGACGTACGACCGCTTCGCCCCGGCGATTGTGAAAGAGCCTGGCGCAATCTTGCGCGGCGCAATCGGTTTGCTGATCGATCCGAATCCCGCCGTCCACGACGAGTTTTTCAAGCGCTTCGGGGTTGCCGACGAAGGTAATCGCGAAACTATGCTGCGGATGTTCGAGATGATCCGCGCGGGGCAGGCGGCGCTCACCAGCTGCGCGTGGTTCTTCGATGATTTCGGAGGCCTGGAGGGGCGCGTCGTACTCAGATGGGCGGCGCGTGCGGTCGAACTCGCGGCCGAGCACTCGGCGAGCGTCGAAAACGAACTGCTGGAGCGGCTGCGCGGGATCAATTCGAACCGGCGTGAAAATGGCGACGCTGCGACTCTGTACCTGAGCTTGAAAACGCGCGAAGCTCGTGGTCGCGTGTGACTCCCAAGCGCCCAAGCCTAATCGACAGGTGCTCGTGCGATGCCTTCGACCGAAGCGACTCATATCGATTCGACGCTGATCGAATCGCGCAAGTTTTCGCCCCCCGCCGAGTTCAGCGCCCGGGCGTGGGTCAAGAGCCTCGACGAGCACCAGGCGCTGTGCAAGCGCGCTGACGCGGAACCGGAGGCATTCTGGGCCGACTGCGCGCGCAACCTTGATTGGTTCAAGCCGTTTAGCAAAACGCTGGAGTGGAATTTCCCGTTTGCGAAGTGGTTTATCGGCGGCACGATCAACGCCGCCTACAATTGCCTCGATCGCCATCTCGACGGTCCGCGCCGCAACAAAGCCGCGTTGATTTGGGAGGGCGAGCCGGGCGACTCGCGCGTGCTGACCTACCAGATGCTCGCCGACGAAGTGGGCAGGTGCGCCAATGCGTTGAAAAGCCTGGGCGTCAAGGATGGCGACCGCGTCGCGATCTACATGCCGCTGGTCCCCGAGGCGGCGATCGCGATGCTGGCGTGCGCGCGAATCGGTGCGATTCACTCGGTGGTCTTCGGCGGCTTCTCGTCCGAAGCGCTGGCCGATCGGATCAACGACGCGGAAGCGAAGGTCTGTATCACCGCCGACGGCGGATGGCGACGCGGGCAAATCGTCGAGCTCAAGAATAATGTCGATGAGGCGCTGAAAAAGTGTCCATGGATCCAGAAAGTCATCGTGCTCAAGCGGGTCGGCAACAAAGTCGAGATGCGCAAAGGGCGCGACCTGTGGTGGGACGAGTTGGTTCCCGCGCAGAACCCCGGATGCGAGGCCGCCGAGCTCGACGCCGAGCATCCGCTCTACACGCTCTATACCAGCGGCACGACCGGCAAACCCAAGGGCGTTGTCCATACGACCGGCGGGTACCTGACGCAGGTCCTGATGACGATGAAGTGGGTGTTCGACCTCAAGGAGGACGACATCTACTGGTGCACGGCGGATATCGGATGGGTAACCGGCCACAGTTACACCGTGTACGGGCCGCTGGCGGCGGGCGCGACGGTCGTGATGTATGAAGGCGCGCCGAATTTTCCCGAGAACGATCGCTTCTGGCAGATAATCGCGAAGTACCGCGTCAGCATCTTCTACACCGCGCCCACTGCGATACGGACTTTCATCAAATGGGGCGACGCGTGGGTCAAAAAACATGACTTGTCGAGTCTCAGGCTGCTTGGTTCGGTTGGCGAGCCGATCAATCCCGAAGCCTGGATGTGGTACCGCAAAGTTATCGGCGGCGAGCGATGCCCGATCGTCGATACGTGGTGGCAGACCGAGACCGGCGGCATCATGATAAGCCCGATGCCCGGGGCGATCGCCACCAAACCCGGCTCTGCCACGTATCCACTGCCCGGAATCTCAGCCGACGTCGTCACCCGCGAGGGCAAGAGCGTCGGCGCCAACCAGGGCGGCTTGCTGATCGTGCGCAAACCGTGGCCCGGGATGCTGCGCACAATCTACCGCGACCCCGAGCGCTACAAGAACAATTACTTTGTCCAGATCGACGGCGCCTATTTCACCGGCGACGGAGCCCGGCGCGATCAGGACGGCTACTTATGGATCATGGGCCGCGTGGACGACGTGATTAACGTATCCGGGCCATCGGCTCGGCACGATGGAGATCGAAAGCGCGCTGGTCTCGCATGCGACGGTTGCGGAGGCCGCGTGCGTCGGGCGCCCCGACGACATGAAGGGACAGGCCCTGGTTGCATTCGTCACGCTCGAGAGCGGGCGCAGGGGCGATGACAAGCTGCGCGAAGAATTGCGCGCGCACGTCGTCAAGGAAATCGGCGCGCTGGCGCGGCCCGACGACATCCGCTTCACCGAGGCGCTGCCGAAAACGCGCAGCGGCAAGATCATGCGCCGCCTGCTGCGGCAAATCGCTTCGGGCGATGAGACGCTTGGCGATACGACCACGCTCGAGGATCTGTCGGTACTCGCCAGGCTGCGCGACGACGACGAGTGAGCGGCGCTTCAAGGCTCGCTTCGGGGAGTCAGTTCAAATGCGACGCCACCGAAGCGTGCGGCGGTCTGATTGTAGATCCAACAAGTGAGCGCAATGAAGATAAAACCCAGGACGGCGGCCGCAATCGGAAAGCCGGTGATCAAAAATATCGCTCGCAGAGGGTGCCCGTGACCGAGCGACCTGAGAGCAAGAAATACCCCGACGATCCACGCCATCATCCCCTTCAATATCGCGAGTACTTTCGACGTTTGCCAGACGCTGAACGACTTGAGCTGCGTGCATCGTGCGTTCTCCCTTCGGTAGCCGCCTATAGTCAGTTGAGTTGCAGATGACTTGCTAGTTCGGTGACGCGGGCGGGATCGATAATGACTATTGCCGCCGCACCGACGGCGAACATGATCGCGAACCCCGCCATCAGGCGAAGATAGAAGGCCGGCTGATGGCTGGTCTCGGCGACTCCCGACTTGAAGATCGCATTGACTCCGGCCGCCAGCGTGAGACCGATTACTGCGTCGCGCGCCGCGCTGGTGCCTGCCTGAACGAAACCCGCCAGTGTCAGCGAGATCGCATCGACGTCCACCAGTCCGCTGATGGCCGAGACCGCCATCTGGCCGCCGTACCCCGCGTAATGCCTGGCGACGCGGGTGGCCAGCAGCACGATGGTGAATCCCACGCCGAACTCGAGCGCGGGGCGAATCGAGAACGGGTTGCGGAAGGTGGAATCCGCGACCGTGTTGCCTTTTTGCAATGGCGCAGGGGCGAGTATCAAGGCGGCGGCGAATCCCGCGAGCATCATCGCAGCGAAAGCAGGGATTGCCGCGATCGCGAGCGTCGGGCTGACCACCGCGACCAGCAGCAGCATGCGCGGGAATAGTATCGAATTGGCTATTAGCGACGTAGCGGGCCGCTGGCACGGCAGACTCCGGCGCGTCGGCGACTGCTTGCGAGATCCCAGTCGTGTAGGCAGTCGTCGAGGCGATTGCACCGACTATCGCAGTGAGTAATTCGCCGCGCTCGCGCCCGGTAAACTTGGTCAGGAAATAGCCGACATATGAGACGCCGGATACGAGGATTATGAATAGCCAGATTTTGCGCGGCTCGAAAAATCCGAATGGTCCGTAGCTGCCGGCCGGCAGCAGTGGATAGATGATGAAAATCAGGCCGAGAAAACTCAGCGTATCGATGTATTCGCGGTCGGAGATCCCCTCGCGCACAAACTGGCGAAGCTGATCGCGCTCCGCCAGGATCAGCGCGAGCACGATTCCGAGCCCGGCGCCGAACTGACGGTCCGACGTAAGGCACAGGTCAGCCAGGGCGAAGGTTGCGACGGCGGCGAGCTCGGTGGTGATTCCGCTGCGCTCCGGATGATGCGCGCGCATCACGAGCAGCGCGCCGATCATGCCGGCGAACAATGCGATCGCGATCCCCGCATTGCCGACATGGCCGGCGATCGCGCCGAGCAGCGCGATTATCAGGAAATCGCGCATCCCGGGGCGCAGCGGACCGCCGGGTCTGGGTTCTCGCGTACGGCCGACGAGGAATCCGATCGCCAGTGCGAGCAGGAATCCCAAGGCGGGTGAGTTGGGGGCGATCAGCTCGGGCATCGGGGGGCAATGCTAGCGGAATGCTGGCGCAAATGCTTGCCGGGGAGTAAAGGGACGCGCCCCCTGCCGACCTGCCTTGCTGACAGGCGGGCGGCAGTGGTATCTTACTCACGTGAAGTGGGCGCGTGCCCACTTTTTTGTTGGTGTCGCAAAAAGGGATTCATGACATAAGCCGGCGGCGGGCCGACGGCAGTAGCGAGCGGAGAGGTGAGAGCAGATGGTGGCCCTGACGCTTCATCCGACCGCGGAAAAGGTGGTCGAGCTGCTTGAGCCGCACATCGAACGCCAGGGTTATGAACTGGTGTCGGTGGATTTTCGCAAGGGCACGCGAAATTCGCTGCTGCGGCTGCTGGTCGACAAGCCGGGCGGCGGAATTGCCCTGAGCGATCTGGAGAAGTTGAGCCCGACGCTGGGCGATTTGCTCGATGTGTACGACCCGGTCGAAGGCCGCTACACGCTCGAAGTCGCGTCGCCGGGAATCAACCGGCCGCTGCGCAAGCTGGAGCATTTCGAGGCGGTCAAGGGTGAACGGGTGAAGGTTCGCACGCATCGCGCGCGCGATGGGCAGAAGTCATTCGTGGGCAGGCTGGTGTCCGTCGGTCAAAGTGGAATCGAGCTTGACGATGAGACGAGCCGCAAGCGCCACGCGATTGGTTTCGACGAGATGTCGGGAGCGAATTACGAATACGATTTTGACAAGTAGATGCAATTGACAAGTAGAGGCACGGGCTCCCGTTTGGGTGGAGCAACAAAAATAACTGGCGCGCAGCACTGTCCGCGCCCCGGGGAGGCGGTATGCAGGTCGATCTGAACCGGGTAATCGAGCAGGTCTCCAAGGAAAAAGGCATCGACAAAACGATCGTGATCAACGCGGTCGAGGAGATGATGCATTCGGCGGCGCGGCGCACGTTTGGCCCGGACCGCAACATCGAGTCGCGCTTCAATCCCGAACTCGGCGAAATCGAGCTGTTCGAGATCAAGACGGTCGTCGAAAAAGTCGCCAACGCCGCGGCCGAAGCCGACGTGGCCGAGGCGCGCGCGAAATACGATCCCGAGGCGGAAGTCGGCGACGAAATTTTGATCAAGCTCGACACCGCCACGATGGGCCGAATAGCGGCGCAGGCGGCCAAGCAAAATCTCATCCAGCATATTCGCGACGCCGAGCGCAAACAGATTTACAACGAGTTCAAGGATCGCAAGCAGGAAGTCGTTTCGGGAATCGTGCAGCGCTTCGAGCGCAAGAACATGATCGTCAATCTCGGCCGCACCGAGGCGATCCTGCCCGAGAAGGAGCAGATCCCCCACGAGCGCTATCGCCAGGGCGATCGCATCCGCGCGCTGATTCTCGACGTCGATCTGTCGGAGAAGGGACTCTCGATCATGCTCTCGCGCACCTCGAACGACTTCCTGATGAAGCTGTTCGAGCAGGAGGTGCCGGAAATTTACGAGGGCATCGTCGAGATTCGCCAGAGCGCGCGCGAGCCCGGCGGACGCGCCAAGGTGGCCGTCTATTCCAAGGATTCGGACGTCGATCCGGTCGGCGCATGCGTCGGGATGAAGGGCACCCGCGTGCAATCGGTGGTGCAGGAGCTGCGCGGCGAAAAAATCGACATCGTGCCATGGACTGACGACCAGGCCGAGCTGGTGTGCCGCGCGCTGGCGCCGGCCAAGGTCTCCAAGGTCATCATCGACGAGGACGAGCACGCGATGGAAGTGATCGTCCCCGACGATCAACTGTCGCTGGCGATTGGCAAGCGCGGCCAGAACGTGCGCCTGGCGCATCGCCTCACCGGATGGAAGCTCGACGTGCGCAGCGAGGCGGAGGCCGAAGAGGAGGCCCGCTCCGCGCGCGCCTCGCTCAACGCAATCCCGGGCATCGGCGATATCAACGCCGAACTGCTCTACCAGTGGGGATTCCGCTCGGCCGAGCAACTGGCCGAGGCCGACGAGACGGCGTTCGACGTCGAGGGAATCAGCGCTGAGCGCGCCACACAGATAATCAATGCGGCGCGCGAGCACGTCGCCAACAAGAAGATTGCGGCCGAAGCAAAGGCCGCGGCTGCCGCCGAGGCGGCGGAGACCGCTGCGGCGGAAGCTGCGTTGGCGGCCACGCAAGCGCAAGGCGAGCAGCCGGCTGCCGAAACAATCGCGGCGCCGTCCGCGCCAGCCGCCACCGAAGATGCGGGAGAAAAGTAACTGGCTAACCGGCCCGAGCGTACTTGCATCGGATGTATGAAGCAGGATGCGAAGGCTGCGATGGTGCGAATCGCGGTCATCAATGGTTATATTGAACTAGATGTCGAAGCGCGATGCGCAGGCCGCGGCGGCTGGTTGCACCCGACGCTTGAATGCGCCGAGCGGTTCGTCAATTCGAAAGCGAAGGAATTCCGCGCGCTGCGAAGGAAAATAGATCGTCCCGAGCGGCTCCGGATAGCGGCGGCAATTAAGCTGCGACTGGATAGAAACTCAAAGGTCGAATAGAATAACTCGGATGGCGCGAAAGCGGATCAAAACTCTTGCTACTGAATGGGGATTCCCGGTCGAGGATTTGCTCGCCGGATGCACCCGCCTGAAGCTCGGACATACGCAGTCCGAGTCCAGCCTTCTGTCGTCCGAAGAGGCGGACAGGCTCAAGGCCGATCTCGACGAGCAGGCGCATCGCGCGTCGATCCTGCGCCGCGAAACCGTGCTCGAAACGAGCAGCGGAAAAATTCTCGAAAAGCGCCTCAACTGCCACCGTGATGCGCCGGCGTCATGCCGAGCCCGGCCAGCCCGCCGGTGGAGCAGGCACGCCCTTCCATTTCGAAGTCGAAGAGGCCCGCGACGAGTCGTTCGTGTCGCCGTTTCTCGGCGATTCACACGCCGCAGAGGCCCAGCCGCCGGTTACGTTTGACTCGGGGCATCATGCGGAGCCCGCAGTCGCCGAGCCGCATCTCGCGCCCGAACCGGTCGTCATCAGGCCGGAGCCTGAAATCGAGGAGATTGGCGAGGCCGACTACGAGGCTCATCCGCCCGAGCCGGCCGTCCATATTGAGCAGGTGGAACCCGAGCCCGAACCTGAGATTGTCCCTGAACCCGAGCTCCCGCCCGTCGTTGCCGAGCCCGCGCCCGCGCCTGAAGCGCCGCCGCGGGCGCCCTCGTCGCGGTTCGGTTATCGCACCGATCGTGTGCGCCCGGCGGAATCGGCGGAGCGTGGCTCGATCAATCTGACTCGCGGCTCTCAGACCGGCCCGACGCTCGACGACGGACAGAAGGGACCCAAGGTCCTGGGCAGGATCGATCTCAGGCCCAAGGCGCCCGCCGCCGCGTCCCGCATCGCCCGGTTTGCGTACGGCAGCCGGCGCGCCGAGTGCGCGGCCCGCCCTGACGGGACGCTTCGCTCCGCAACAGCAGCAGCAACCGTCGGAGGGGATGCCGCAACTGCCGCCCGATCAAGTGGCCAAGCCCGGTGGCGGACGCGGAATAAAGAAAAAGAAAGTCGTCAAGAAGGGCAGCACCGATCTCGCCGCCGAGCGCGAGATGCGCGGGCTGCGGGTGCCGAAAAAGCGCCGCGCCCTGCCCGGCAAGGAACAGCGAAAAACCGAGATCACCACGCCCAAGGCCTCCAAACGCGTGGTTCGGATCACCGAGGGCGTAACCGTCGGCGATCTCGGCCGCTCGATGGGCGTCAAGGCCGGCGACCTGATCAAGAAGTTGATGGAACTCGGCGCAGATGTCGACGCTCAACCAGGTGCTCGACGTTGACACCGCCACGTTGCTGGCCGGCGAGTTCGGCTACAGCGTCGAGAACGTTTCCTTCGACGTCGAATCCGCGATCGAAGAGGCGCCCGAGGAAGCCGTGGTGGGCGAAAGCGTCACGCGGCCGCCCGTCGTCACCGTGATGGGCCACGTCGATCACGGCAAGACCTCGCTGCTCGACGCGATTCGCCACACCAACGTGACGGCGCGCGAGTTCGGCGGAATCACCCAGCACATCGGCGCCTACACCGTCGAGGCACAATGGACGAACGATCACGTTCGTCGATACTCCCGGCCACGAGGCGTTCACTGCGATGCGCGCGCGCGGCGCCAAGGTCACCGACATCGTCGTGCTGGTGGTCGCGGCCGACGAAGGCGTGATGCCGCAGACGATGGAGGCCTCAATCACGCTCGCGCCGCCAACGTTCCCGATAATCGTCGCGATCAACAAGATCGATCTGCCCGACGCCAATATCGACAACGTCAAGCAGCGCCTGACCCAGATCGGGCCTGATACCCGAAGACTACGGCGGCGACACCATCACCGTGCCGGTCTCGGCTCGCACCGGCGAGGGAATCGACAAGCTGCTCGAAGATGATCCTGCTGCAGGCCGACGTGATGGAGCTGAAGGCCAATCCGACTCGCGTCGGCGCGCGGCACGATCATCGAGTCGCAGCTCGACCGCGGCCGCGGCCCGGTCGCCACCGTACTGATCCAGGAAGGCACGCTGCATCAGGGCGATCCTTTCGTCTGCGGCATCTCGTACGGTCGCGTGCGCGCGATGCTGGATCATCATCGGCCAGCGTCTTACCGAGGCAGGTCCGTCCACTCCGGTCGAGATTTTCGGCCTCTCCGGCGTTCCCGAGCCCGGCACTGCTGTTCACTGCGGTGGTCGAGGAATCGAAGGCGCGCCAGGTCGCCGAGTATCCGCCGCTCCAAGCAGCGCGAAGGCGAACTCGCACAAGACCAGCCGCAGTCTCGCTCGAAGACTTGAGCCAGCGTCTGGCGGCGGGCGAGGTCAAGGAACTCAAAGTCATTCTCAAGGGCGACGTGCAGGGCTCGGTCGAGGCGCTTGCCGACGCGCTCGCGCGGCTTTCCACCGGGGAAGTCAAGCTCGAGGTGATCCACGGCTCGGCGGGCGCGATTTCGGAGACCGATGTTACGCTCGCGTCGGCTTCCAAAGCCATCATTATCGGCTTTAATATCCG
Organism: Binataceae bacterium (SeqCode); assembly: GCA_963803045.1. GTDB lineage: Bacteria > Desulfobacterota > Binatia > Binatales > Binataceae > Binatus. Next base: position 86,382 of record CAWDLC010000044.1, read on the forward strand.
CCCCGAAGCGAAGGCCGCGAACCTCGCGGAGAAAGAGGGCGTAGAGATTCGCCTCTACACTGTCATCTACGAAGCGATCAACGATATGCGCGAGGCGATGGAAGGTCTGCTCGCGCCGACCTACCGGGAAAAATCGCTCGGACGCGCCGAAGTCCGCAAGATTTTCAGCGTGCCCGGCGCCACCGTCGCGGGATGCATGGTCGTCGACGGCAAGATCGTTCGCAGCGCTCGCGCGCGCCTGGTCCGCGACGGCCGCCCGGTATGGGAAGGCAGGTTCGCCTCGCTCAAGCGCTTCAAGGATGACGCGCGCGAAGTCGCGCAGGGCTACGAATGCGGTATCGCGCTCGAAAATTTCAACGACGTGAAACCAGGCGACAACATCGAAGCTTTCGAGATGGAAGCGATTCTGCGCAAGCTTGCCGCGCCCAAGCCCGAAACCGTGCGCGGTCAGGCCGCCGTCGAAAAGCAGCTTCAGCCTTAGACTGCGTGTTCGTTGGTCGCTGCGGGCGCGCGCGCCTGCGCGTTGGGGGAGGGGGCGTATCATCATGGTCATCGGCGTCATGCGGCTGACCCTGTTTCTGCCGGAGAATCATTCGCTCAAGGGCAAACGACAGGTGCTGCGCGCTATCAAGGATCGCGTCCGCAACAAGTTCAACGTCTCGATCGCCGAGTCCGACAGCCACGACATGTGGCAGCGCGCCGAGCTCGGCATCGCGCAGGTCGGAAGCGATCGCGCGTTCGTGGACAGGGCGCTGCGCGAAGTCGTGAACTTTATCGATTCGACGGGGTTGGTGCCGCTCGGCGAAGAGCAGCTCGAAATTATCAACTACTGAGCAAAAGCTACTGACAACGATGCCCGCGTATGTCGCGCGGCTCTCCTGATACCGGGGAAGAACATTGGCTGAAGGTCGAAGACCGGAGCGCGTTGCCGAGGCGATCTTAAGAGAACTGTCCGGGCTGTTGGTCCGCGATCTCCGCGACCCGCGCCTGCGCGGCATCACGCTGACCGGCGTCAAGATGACCGACGACTTGCGCCACGGCCGCGTCTATTTCTCCCACTTGGAGGGCTCCGTGCGCGCGCCCGCCGCGGTCGCCGGCTTCAGGAGCGCCAGCGGCTTCATCCGCCGCGAAATAGGCAAGTCGCTGGGGCTTAGATTCACGCCCGAGCTGGATTTCGAATTCGACCCCGGACTCGAGCGCGCCGCCCGCATCGACGCTCTCCTAAAGCAATCCGCGCCCAAAGACTGAAGAGCGCGTTTCACTTTTCTCTCCAGTTCCCGCCATCCTAAGATCCGGAAATGACCACCCGATCGTTTTTCGCCTTCGCATTCGCGATCACGCTGATTGCTCCAGTACTCGCCGCGTCGCCCGCTGGCGCAACACCCTGGCTCAACGGCGATTACCTGTATCGCTACGTCTTTTGGGGCCTTCGCCATCAAGTCTCGCCGTCCGACGACTACCGACTGTTTCCTTACCGCACGATCGACAATGCGCCGCCCGCGTATCAATTTCCCCGCGCCACAGCCGGCTCCTTGCCTGTCGCGGTGGAGTACAAGGACGGTGATGCGATCAAACGCGTCGCGCTCGACGAGTTGCTCGAATCAACCGGTACCCACGCTTTCATCGTCATCAAGGACGGCAAACTCCTCGACGAGCGGTACCTCAATGGCTATAAACGCGACTCAATCTGCATTTCGCGGTCGGTGGCGAAGTCGTTCACGTCGGCCCTGGTCGGGATCGCGATCGACGAGGGCTTCATCAAGAGCGTGGACGATCCGATTTCCAACTACCTCCCGGAACTCAAAGATCGGGGCTTCGACTCGATCACGATCAGAAATCTGCTGACGATGGGATCGGGAATCCGCTATCGAATAAGTTCCCTGCCGTGGGACGAGGACGCGCTCTATTACTTCTATCCCGATCTCAGGAAATTGCTGCTCACGGATATGGAAATCGCCGAACCGCCGGGGCAGGCCTTGCACTACACCGACTACAACGTGGGTCTTCTGGCGATAATCGTCGAGCGCACGACGCATCGCACCGTCAGCGAGTACCTGCAGGAGAAAATCTGGAAACCCAGCGGGATGGAGTACCCCGCAACCTGGAGCCTCGACAGCATGCAGGACGGATTCGAACTGACGCACGTGGCGCTCAACGCCAGGGCGATCGACTATGCGAAGTTCGGTCAGCTCTACCTCGACAAGGGGAACCTGAACGGCAGGCAAATCATCTCAGAGCGATGGGTGACCGAGTCAACGGCGCCGGATCCGAACGATCACCGTCCGTGGGAAACCTATCCGCAATGGGCGGACGCGGGCGGCTACTACAAATATTTCTGGTGGGGCAATTCCAGGGGAGCCGACTACAGTTTCGAGGCCATCGGCAGGTGGGGCCAGTTCATCTTCGTGGCTCCCAGAGCGAACGTGGTTATCGTGAGGACGGCAGGCGATTTCGGCCTCGGCATCGAGCAGTGGCCGCAAGTCTTTCAATACATCGCGAATTTCCTGAGCCATGGCGAGCAATCAGGCGACGCTGCGCGCGCCCCGCAAAATACCACGCGGTGACGATCACTTCGGCGGTTCACTTCGGGATGAGAGCGAAAGGTCGTCCGCGACATTTCGCGATTAACCAACGGGAAGTCCGAAACCCGTAAGGGGTTTCGTGATTGCCTTTCTCAGGCTCCCGTGCCTTCCAGATTGAAGATTCGCTCGACTATTGCCGTCACCCGCGAGGTCGCCCGCGCAACTGCGATCAGTTCTCCGCTTTGCGACACCACCTTGAACAGCGGTCCGCCCGATGGAACCAGGGAGTCGAGCGCGCGCGAATCGCCGTTGCGGAGCCGCCTCTCGGCGCCCGCATCGACAACAATCTCCGGGATGCCGACCAGCGCGTCACGAAGACCAATCAGGCGGGTCAGCGGCGCGCCGGAATCGAGCGCCGCGAGGACGTCGGCAAGCGCCGTCGCGTCGGCGACCGAAAAAGCGCCGTTCCTGGTGCGACGGAGTTCCTCGAGGTGCGCGACTGTCCCCAGCGCGACGCCGATATCGCGTGCCAGCGCGCGTGCATAAGTACCCGGCGAGCATGTCGCGACGAATCGAATCGCATCGGGCGCTTCGCAGCTGAGATCGAGACGCTTGATCTCGACGCTGCGTTTTTCGGGCGGTGCAACGTCGCCGCCGCGGCGTGCCAGCCGGTAGAGCGGCACACCGGCGCGTTTGATCGCGGAGAACACGGGAGGAACCTGTTCGATCGTGCCGGTGAACTGCGCAGTGACCTCCGCGAGTTTCTCAGCCGAGATGGCGGGCACGTCGGCGCGGCGAACGACGGCGCCGTCGCGGTCGAGCGTGTCGGTCTCGACCCCCAGCCGGATCAGGCCCGTGTATTCCTTGTCGCCACCCTCAATAAACGGCGCGAGCTTGGTCGCCTCTCCGATCATGATCGGCAGGAGTCCGGTCGCGAAAGGATCGAGCGTGCCCAGATGCCCCACGCGGGCCGGCTTCACTCGCGATTTGACGCGGCGCACCACCTCTGCCGACGAGATCCCGGCGGGTTTATCTACCAGCACAATTGCGTTCATGGGGTAATCCCTAACCTTACCGCTCGTGGGGACATTAGACCAACCGCAACCACAGCACTCAGCAGTCTTGCCCCGGTATGAGAGCGAAAGGTCGTCCGCGACATTTCGCGATTAACAAACGGGAAGTCCGAAACCCGTAAGGGGTTTCGTGATTGCCTGTCCTTTACTCCGCTGACCGGCTCTGTTAATTTATTCAGCTTAAGATAAAGGAAAAAGGGAAAGTAAGAACTCCGAATGCCTCTTCCATCGGCCCGCAAGCGGGAAGTCATCCAAGCCAACGCTCGAACCACCAATGACAGCGGCTCGCCTGAAGTTCAGGTCGCGCTGCTCTCGGCCCGGATCGACCAGTTGACCGAGCATCTCGCGGCGCACAAGAAGGATCATCACACGCGCCGTGGACTGTTGCGACTGGTCGGCAAGCGTCGCCGGCTGCTTGATTACCTGCATTCGCGCGACTTTTCGCGCTACAAAGGGCTGATCGAAAAGCTGGGTATCCGGAGATAGGCCGCACATATTCTGCCGCGCCGCCCGCAACTTTCGGGCGCGCGGGCCTTGGCCTGCCACCCGGCAGTTCCCAAGGCGCGTCCCCTGTGGCGCCTCGCGGGCAGTGAAAAAACCGCAATCGTCGCACGGCCTCAGTCCTCCCTCAGGTGTCATTCATGTACCAAAAACTCGAAATTGATTTTGCGGGGCGCAAGCTCTCGCTCGAAACCGGCCGCCTGGCCCGGCAGGCGCATGGCAGTGTGCTCGCGACCTACGGCGAGACTGTCGTGCTTGCGACCGCGGTCTCGCAGTATGAAGCGCGGCCCAACATGGACTTTCTGCCGCTCACGGTGGATTACGTCGAGAAGACGTTCGCTGCCGGCAAAGATTCCCGGCGGCTTCTTCAAAAGCGCGAAGGGCGCGCGTCGGAAAAGGAGAATCCTGACCTCGCGCTTGATCGACCGATCGATGCGCCCGCTGTTTCCCAAGGGCTACGATTGGAAACCCAAATCATCGTGACCGTGCTGTCCGCCGATCGTGACAACGATCCCGACATGCTCTCGCTGATCGCGGCCTCGTCTGCGCTGCTGGTCTCCGATATCCCTCACGCCGGCCCGGTTGCGTCAGTGCGGATGGGCCGGGTTGATGGCAAAATCGTTGTCAATCCCACCCACACGAGAGTTCGAGGGCAGCGACGTCTCGCTGGTCGTCGCGGCCAGCCCGACGTCGATCATGATGCTCGAGGGCGGCGCGCAGGTCGTCGACGAAGAGACGATCCTGGAGGCGCTCTTCGCGCGCGCATGAGGCGATGCAGCCGATTTTTGCGATGCAGGAGGAACTGCGCCGCCGCGCGGGCAAGCCCAAGCGCGAATTCGCCGTCCGAAGCAACGCGACGCGGCGCTGTTGGCCGCGGTGCGAAAAGAGCATCGGCGACGGGATCGAGAAGGCGCTTGCCACCAAGGGCAAGAAAGAGCGCGCCGCCGCGCTGTACGCGCTCAGCGACAAGGTGGTGGCCGCGCTCGGCGAGAAGTTTCCCGACCGCGCCAAGGAAATCATCGAGGCCTGCGACGACCTCGTGCGCGACGCGGCGTTCGGATGGCGATCCTCGACGACGACAAGCGAATCGACGATCGCAAGTCCACCGACATCCGCAATGTAAGCGCGACGTGCAGGTGCTGCCGCGCACCCATGGCTCCGGCGATGTTCACGCGCGGCGAGACCCAGGCGCTCGCGACGGTGACGCTCGGCACGTCGTCGGACGAGCAGAAGATCGACGCGCTGCTCGGCGAGCGTTACAAGAAGTTCATGCTGCACTACAACTTCCCGCCATTCTCGACCGGCGAGGTGAAGTTTCTGCGCGCTCCGTCACGGCGCGAAGATCGGCCACGGCGCGCTCGCCGAACGCGCGCTCGCGCCGGTGCTGCCCGAGTGAAGAGGACTTCCCGTACACGATCCGCGTGGTCTCGGACGTGCTCGAGTCCAACGGCAGCTCCTCGATGGCGACGGTATGCGGCGGCAGCCTGGCGTTGATGGATGCCGGCGTGCCAATCAAGTCCGCGGTCGCGGGAATCGCGATGGGCCTGGTCAAGGAAGGCGACAAGGTCCGCGTGCTGACCGACATCCTGGGCGACGAGGACCATCTCGGCGACATGGACTTCAAGGTCGCCGGCACCAGCGGCCGGCGTCACCGCGATCCAGATGGACAACAAGGTCGGCGGCGTCTCCAAGCGACATCATGCGCCAGGCGCTCCATCAGGCGCGCGACGCCCGCTTGTTCATCCTTGGCGTGATGGAGAAGGCGATGCCGGCGCCGCGCAAGGACGTCTCCGGCTACGCGCCGCGAATCGTCACCCTGCACATCAAGCCCGACAAGATTCGCGAAGTGATCGGCCCGGGCGGCAAGGTCATCCGCGGAATGGTCGAGGAGACCGGCTGCAAGATCGACATCGAGGACGACGGCACGGTGCTGATCGCATCGGCCGACGCGGTCGCGATGGAAAAAGCGATCAGCATGATCCAGGCGATCACCGCCGAGCCCGAAGTCGGCAAAATCTACAGCGGCAAGGTCCGCAAGATCGTCGAGTTCGGCGCGTTCGTCGAGATAATGCCCGGGACCGACGGCCTGCTCCACATCTCGCAAATTTCGCAATGAGCGGATCCGCCGCGTCGAGGACGTGCTGCATGAGGGCGACGAGATCAACGTGAAGGTGCTCGACGTCGATCGCAGCGGCAAAATCCGCCTCTCGATGCGCGAGGCCGTGCAGGAACCCGGCAAGGGCAACTAACCGGCGAATGATTCAAAAGAGCATCATCGGAAACGGCGTGCGGATTCTGACCGAGGCGATGCCGCAGGTGGTGTCCGTCGTCGATTGGCATTTGGGTTGAGAACGGCTCGCGCTACGAGGAGCCGGCCGAAAACGGCATCTCGCATTTCATCGAGCATCTGCTCTTCAAGGGCACCAAAAAGCGCACCGCCGCGCAAATCGCCGAGGCCTTCGACGCCGTCGGCGGCGTGCTCAACGCCTTCACCGGCAAGGAGTACACCTGTTACTACGCCAAGGTGCTCGGCAAGGACCTCGAGATGGCGACCGAGGTGCTCGCGGACATCTTTCTCGAATCGCTTTTCGATCCCGCCGAAATAGACCGCGAGCGCCAGGTCGTGTTGCAGGAGATCTCGCAGGCCGAGGATACTCCCGACGATTTCATCCACGACCTGTTCACCGAAAATTTCTGGAAGGGCCATCCGCTGGCGTTGCCGATTTTCGGCTCGGTCGAGACGGTAAATAAAATAGACCGCGAGCAGCTGACTTCGTTCATGGCGGCGCGCTACCGCTCCAGCCGCGTCTTTATCGCCGCCGCCGGCCAGGTCGAGCACGAGCGTCTACCGCGAAATGCGCCGGCCTGTTCGGCGGCGTCGCCGGTGACGGCAAGGTCGAAAAATTCTCGCCGCCGGTGGACCGGCCGCTGGTGCTGAATCACGAAAAGAAGCTCGAGCAGGCGCACATCTGCATCGGCGGCCCCGGCATCAGCCAGTCGCATCGCCTCCGATACACAGCCTACGTGCTCAACACCGCGCTCGGCGGCGGGATGTCGTCGCGGCTGTTCCAGGAAGTGCGCGAGAAGCGCGGCCGCGTTTACAGCATCTACTCGTTCATCTCGTCTTTCATCGATTCGGGCTACTTCGCCATTTATGCCGGCACCAATCCGGAGTGGGTCGATGAAGTGCTCGAAGTCACCGTCGCCGAGCTTCGCAAGGTCGAGCGCGACGGCCTCGCGCCGGCCGAGCTTGCGCGCGCCAAGAGCCAGCTTCAGGGCAACATGCTGCTCGGGATGGAATCCACGGACAGCCGGATGAACCGGCTCGCGCGCAACGAGATTTACTTCGGCCGCGACGTGTCGCTCGAAGAGTTGTCAGTGGGAATCGAGGCCGTCACCAACGACAATATCGTCGAGCTGGCTTCGTCATGGTTTCAGCCCGACAAGCTCGCGATGGTTCTGCTAGGCGATCTGAAGGGCCGCAAAATCG
>CAWDLC010000045.1:0-10752 GCA_963803045.1 Binataceae bacterium (SeqCode)
AGATCCAGTTGCCGAGCTTCGATCGCAACTCGCGTGGAATCGCGCAGCGATTTTCTATCGTCTGATACGAGATGCACAGATCCGAGCGCATCACGTAGCCGCCGGCGAGCGCCCCGCTCGGACACAGATCGAGGCATCGCCGGCATGTCCCGCAGTGTTCGCGGTAGGGCTCCGTCGTCGCTTCGAATTCCAGGTCGGTGAAAATCTCGGCGAGAAAAAAGTACGAACCGTGGTCGCGATTCAGCAGCATTGTGTTCTTGCCGAACCATCCGAGCTGCGCCTGCGCCGCCCATTCGCGCTCGAAGACCGGACCGGTGTCCACGTACGCGCGTGCGATCGAGCCGGGACGACGTTGCGAAATCACTTTGGCGACGGCGCGCGCGCGCCGACCCACAACGTCGTGATAGTCGCGGCCAAGTGCGTATGCCGCGATTCTGCCGCGCAGCTCGCCGCGCCAATCGATGTTGGGAATCGCGCGTCCCGCGTACGGATAGCCCAGACTCACGACGGACTTGTAGCGCGCATCGAGGCGGCGAGGGTCGAACCTGCGCGCGGGCTCTTTTGCCAGGTAAGCCATCGTCGCGTGACCGCCGTCGTCGAGCCATCGGCGATAAAAGCTCTCGCGCTCCTCCAGTTGACGTAGCGGCGCAAATCCAACCAAAACGAATCCCAGTTCGTTGGCGGCGCGGGTTACCGTTTCGCGCGAAACATCCATGGCGATGCCAAAACGCTAGCATCTGGCTGGGCTTTTCGCTCTGGTAATGGTGGATGCATTGACTCCACTATTGCGCTACGATTAGTTTCTTGGTGAGGCGCATGATCGACGGCTAAGCGCCCGGAGGTTGGTAGCAAAAATGGCCGAAGGACTTCATATCGAGCATCACGGGCATACTGAACAGGCGCCGGCCGAGCCAATCGATACCGCGTCGCTGCCCGACCTGAAGCTCACGCCCACCGCGATCGAGATGGTCCGCAAGATGCACGCGAGGGAAGGTCTTGGCGCGAGCCACGGACTGCGAGTCGGCGTGATCGGTGGCGGATGCTCCGGGTTTCAGTATTCGTTGAAGTTCGACACGTTGAAAGAAGGCGATCGGGTGACGGATTTCGGCGGCGTGCTGGTGTACGTGGACGAAATGTCGCTGCCGCATATCGCGGGCACGACGCTCGATTACGTCGAAGGACTGCATGGCGCGGGATTCCGCTTTGACAATCCGCGCGCGAGCCGCACTTGCGGATGCGGGTCGTCCTTCAGCACGTAAGATTAACGACTGATTGATTTACAAGGCCGCTCCGCTCAGGGCGGCCTTTTTCTTTTCAGGAAAGGGCGTGTTAGACGGATCGATGATGCTGGCGGGATTGCTCTACTGGCTGTCTCCGGCGCGCCGGCGCTTCATGCGGCGGCTGGCAAAGCCGGCACTCGACGCGACGCGCGCACGATTGGCCGAGGCGGGATCGCCGCGCGCGATTCAGTTCATCTCGACGCTTCTTTACGCCAACGCCGACTTCCTTGCCTACGCGCTTTCGTCGAAGGGACCGCTGGCAATGTATTGCGATCGCGCGACGCCCGATACGGTGTCGGCGTGTATCAGCACGATGCTGATCTACTCGGTAAATCTGTTTGCGCGCGACCAGATGACGAACAACGAGAGCGAAATGATCGCGCTACTCGCGTATGTTGCGGGCGTCAAGCCGGAACGGGTGATGCTCCGGCGCGATGCGATCCGCAAGGCGCCGCGCTCCGAGGAGTGGATGGTGCTGACGTGGCTCGCGAAAGATCTTGGCGCCGAACCGCCGCAGTACGACGCCGAGCTTGAGCGCATTTTCGGATACAATTATCTGTCGTACATCGCTCAGTACCTGCCGGCGCTGAAGCGCGAGATGGCCGCGGCGGCCACGGCCTGAGCTTCGTTCGGATGGAGAAAGCTGTGCAAGATCTCAAGATGAAAGATCTCGAGGGGCGGGGAGTCGTTGTCACCGGCGCGACGCGCGGAATTGGCCGGGCGATCGCGCTTGAAGTCGCGCGCCGCGGCGCGAACGTATCGTTCAACTACCTCAAGAGCGATCAGAATGCGGTCGAGCTCAAGGCCGAAATCGAGAAACTCGGCGTGAAGGCGCTCGCGTACAAGGTCGATGTCGGCGATCTGAAGAACGTGCGCGAAATGGTCAACGCGACCAAAAAGGAATTCGGGCAAATCGACGGGCTGGTCAACAACGCGGGCATGACGCGCGACAAAGTATTCGTGATGATGTCGGAAGAGGATTGGAGCGAGGTCATCCGCGTCAATTTGACGGGCGCGTTTAATTTCGCGCGCGCGGCGGCGTTCATGATGATGAAAGCGAAGCGCGGATCGATCCTGAATATCACGTCGGCCAGCGGGCTTATCGGAATCCCGGGCCAGGCTAACTATTCGGCGGCGAAGGCAGGACTGATCGGGCTTACGAAATCGGTCGCGAAAGAAGTCGGGCGGCTGGGCGTTCGCGTCAATGCGCTCGCGCTCGGGTTTATCGAGACCGACATGACGGCTGCGCTGCCCGGGGAGAATCGCGCGCAGGCGCTCGCGATGATTCCGCTCGGACGCTTCGGCAAGGTCGAGGACGTGGCGCCGATAGCCGCATTTCTCCTCTCGGACGCGGCGTCATATATCACGGGCGCGGTGATCCAGGTGGACGGCGGCCTCGCGATGTAACGGGGGCAGCAACCGCTGAGAGAAGAAAACACGGAACAGAGTGAGCGAAATTCGCTCACTCCTGAGCGATTCGACAGTAGCGCGCCGCTTTGCTAAAGGCTGGGGTGGTACTTTTCGCTGGGGTGCGTGATCACATGCTGCGTGGCGGCAAACTGTGCTGTGCCGTCTGCCGCAGTCATTCCGCGAGACGTTAGTTAAAGCCGGATTGCCGCCATTTTCGAGGGCTATCCGTCTGAACAGCCGGCTTAGCCCACGGCGGTGGTAAAGCAGGGCTGTAGCGACCGTCGGACGCTCGGTCTACTTATCTTCGGAAGCTTCGCTGCTGTCGGAGACTTTCGGGGTTAAAATCTTCTTGGCTTCCAGGAAAGCATGTAGTGCGCTGCTAAGCGTACGACCTGAGATTTTTTGCAGGGATTCCCGGAAGTAACCCCACTGGGGGTCCGGTGAACTCTTCATGAGCCCGTGACCAGCCCGCTGAATCTCTTCGAGCGCGGCCTCCATCGAGCGGTAAGCATTTTGTATTTTTTGAAGCTCGTCCAGCGTTAAAAGCGATGACACAAGGGGCAGAACGTTCAGCCATACGGCATTGTTGTAGTAAGCGCTCGCGGAAAATTGCGGCCAGTTGTCAGGGACCTTGTTGAAAAGAGCGGTCGACAACGACTGCGTTCCGTCGTAGTTGGATCGGACTTCGATCAAGAGGGCCCTGCCCGCTGCCCTCCGTTGCTCCCGGTCAGCCCGCTTTTGTAGATAAAGAGAGCCAACAAACCCTGCGATGACACCTATCAAGGACCCAACGAAACCGCTTAGTAGGTTCGTTATCAAGTTCGTTATCAATTCGTCACCGCCGCCAGTTTAGCCCCTCCCGGGTCACTGAGCCATCCGACGGGCAGTGACCGTAACTGACGAATAGGCTGCGGTCGGCGACGTGCTCGAACCAAAAAGGAAGGAGAAGGTTAGACAATTGTCGAGGGGATCTCGACAAATGACGGATTTGGCAAGACCCCGGACCAGAGTTACGTTTACGCCGGCCGCCCCGGTACCGTATACGGCCACCTTGATGATCACTGACAATGCGGAAGCCGAGCCGCAGTCGGTGAAACTCAAGGGCAAGGGGAAGGGCAAATAGGCAGGGACCCCGGATACGAAATCTCCGGGCCATTTCCCACGGGCCTTTCCGCGCTCGCGCTTTGCAGCCCGCGCGAGTAGTTTCGTCCGAGCGGCCGGCGCCGCGACAATCATACGGGGAGGTGTGATCTACGATGTATATGGATGGATTTCACGGACTCGAGATAGTGACGCTGCTGGCGTTGCTCGAATACTCGATACTCGGCGTGATGGTTGGACGCGCGCGGCTGAAGTATGGCGTCGAGGCGCCCGCCACCACCGGCAATCCCGAATTCGAGCGCTACTTCCGCGTGCATATGAATACGCTCGAAAGTCTGATCGTGTTCATCCCGGGATTGTGGATATTTTCGCTGGCGGTGAATTATAACTTCGGCGTCGCACTCGGATTGCTGTTCGTGATCGCGCGGATCATTTACGCGTTGGGCTACTTGAGCGCGCCGGCCAAGCGCGCGCCGGGCGCAATCGCCACCGCCGCGATCAACGCCATCCTCGTGCTGGGCAGCTTGATCTGGCTCGTAATCAAGGCACTCTGACTTTCGCGAAAATAGCCGCGCGCCAGTGGCGCCTGCCGTGAAATAGCCACCTTCCAACAGGCCCCTTCGACTTCGCTCAGGGTAAACTCCGGCCGCATCTTCTCTTTAATCAGGCGCAAGGACCGGGCCGCTGCTTTACCCCCGCGCCCGGCGCGGCTAAAGTTTTCTAGTTCGCGATTCCATTTTCAATTCATCATCAAGGAGAATTCGCTTATGGCCGAAGAACGCAAAGGCGCCGTTACGATGCGGGGCAACCCGATGACCCTGGTCGGCCCCGAAATCAAGGTCGGACAAAAGGCACCCAACTTCAACGTCGTCGGCAAGGGGATGCAGCCTGCGACGCTCGACCAGTTCAAGGGCAAGGTCAAAATCATCACGACCGTCCCCTCGATCGACACTCCTGTCTGCGACGCCGAGACGCGCCGCTTCAACGTGGAAGCGAGCAAGCTGCCCGGGGACGTCCAGATCCTCACCGTCTCGATGGATCTGCCGTTTGCGCAGGCGCGATGGTGCGGCGCGGCCGGCGTGGACAAAATCACCACGCTCAGCGACTGGCGCAGCGCGAGTTTCGGCACCAGCTACGGCGTGTTGATCAAGGAACTGCATCTGCTCGCGCGATGCGTTTTCGTCGTGGATAAGAACGACACCGTGACCTACGTCGAATACGTCAACGAAGTCGCCAACCAGCCCAACTTCGAAGCTGCGCTGGAAGCGGCAAAAAAAGCCGCCGCCGCCTGACGGCAACTCTTCCCGCGGGCGGACGTGTCACCGGCACGCCCGCCCGTGCTACATCCTCTTCCTGATGCCAGCCGACACACGCAATCCACACGCCTTCACCGACGCACTCAAGCGCGGCCTCTACGAGGCGATCTTTCGTCGCCGCGACATCCGGGAGTTCACTCCCGATCCAATTTCCGACGAGTCGCTGGCGCGCGTGCTGATCGCGGCCCATCATGCCGCCAGCGTCGGCTTCACGCAGCCGTGGGACTTCATCGTCGTGCGCAGCCTCGAGCGGCGCCGCCGCGTCAAGGAAATTTTCGAAGACGAGCGCGCAAAAAATGCGGCCCAGTTCAGCGGCGCGCGCCGCGAGAAGTTTCTCTCGCTCAAGCTCGAAGGCATCCTCGAAGCTCCGCTCAACCTTATCGTCACCTGCAAGCCCGATCGCTTCGGTCCCGCCATGATCGGCAAGACCAGCATCCGCGATGTCGAGATTTATTCCGCGTGTCTGGCGGTCGGAAATCTGTGGCTCGCCGCGCGCGCCGAGGGCCTGGGGATGGGATGGGTCAGCATCCTGCGCAACGACGCTCTCGCCGAGATTTTCGGCATTCCCGATGACGTCATTCCCGTCGCCTATCTATGCGTTGGCTACGTTCGCGATTTTCCCGACCGCCCTCTACTTGCCAGCGCACAATGGGCCCCGCGATTGCCGCCGCGCTCGCTGATTCACTTCGATTCGTGGAGCGGTCAGGGCGCGCAAGTCCCGGCCGGCGCCGAATCTCTGCTCAAGAATATCGACGACCGTTCCATCTGGCTCGCGATCTTTCCCGAAGATTCCCCCGACAAGCCGCCCTCCCGCGCCTGAACCGCAGCAACAGCGAGATCGTGAAAGTGGCTCAGTATGAATTTTAATTGCCCGCCCTGAGGGTGGCGTAGACAAGAGCAAGCGTTACGCTGGCCAGCGGGTTGACGCCCAAGCCGCCAGCGAAGTAAATGTTTGTAGAGTCAAAAGGAGATCTCGGTTTCGTTGTAGCTCCAGAGCCCAGGCGCTGCTCCATACGGGCACAAAGGAGGAAGGAGCAACTATGTCTGACATCGCGTTACTCGACCGAGCGTTCGCCAACATCATTCAGCGCTTCGTTCGCACCGGGCAGGCGCCTCACTACACCGAATTGGCCAAGGACCTTGGCCTCTCTATGGAGGAAGGGCGGGAACTCGTTCACGAGCTGTTCGAGCGCAATGTTCCAGGCTGGGTGCATCCCGGCACCGACCTGATTGCGTCTTTTGCGCCGTTCAACAATCAGCCGACCCAGTACCGCATCACCATCGACGGCCATCAGAAGTGGTTCGCCCAGTGAGGGTTTGAAGCGCTGGCGGTCCGCTGGCTATTTCCCAACAAGACGGTTCGAATCGATGCGCCGTGTCTGGATTGCGGAGAGCCGCTCGTGGTCGAGATGCGCGACGAGCAGACTCTCTCCGTAGAGCCCGATACGATGGTGGGCTATACTCACAGCCCTATCGGCGGTTCGCGCGAAGGCGTCCCCTTTCGCTGAGGGGGGATGAATCTCTTCCGGTCGGAAGAGCATGCGCGCCGCTGGAAAATGTTCAAGCCGGAGATGGAGAAGACTTTACGGCCGGTTTCCTTCTGGGCCGACCTGTTCAGCGAACAGTTGTTCCGCCAACGCGGCCGTCCCGACTACATGACGTGGCTCAGGAGCGACGAGGGCCGGCAGTCGATAGCAAGCCTGTGGAAGAAAATGCCGTAAACGGCGGCAGGTGGATGACCGCGCAGTGCAGTTGAGCGAGCGGCGCGATCGCCATCCGTCCTTGTAAGCTGCCGCCGCGCGTGATGCGATCACGCAGCCATGTCTTTGCTCAAGGAAACTATCGCCTCGATCCTCCCGCTCGACAACGAAGCGGCGTGGGCCGCCGACGCACGTCTGAACTCCCTGACCAAGCCGCCCGGCAGCCTCGGCCATCTCGAAGAACTCGTGCGCCGCTACGCCGCCATCCGCCGCGACGAATCGGTAAAATCGGGACGCGGGGCCATCGCCGTCTTCGTCGCCGATCATGGCGTCGCGGCCGAAGGCGTCAGCGCATTTCCACAGGCCGTCACGGCCGAGATGCTCCGCAACATCGCCGCCGGCGGCGCCGCAATCAGCGTGCTCGCGCGCCGCTTTGGTTACCCGCTCAAAGTCGTCGATGTCGGCGTCAAGATCGATACCAGCACCAAGCCGCTTAAGGGCGTGACCTATCGGCGTGTCGGCGCCGGCACCCGCAACTTCTTGGACGGCCCGGCAATGACGCGGGAAGAAGCGACACGCGCGCTCGAAGTGGGAATCGAAATCGCAAGCGAACTCGCCGATGGCGGCGCGACGCTTATCGGCATCGGCGACATGGGAATCGCGAATAGTACGCCCGCCGCCGCGATCCTCTCTGCGCTAACCGCGATCCCGCCGGACTCGATGGTGGGGCGAGGCTCGGGCCTCGATGACGCTGGCGTGCGCCGCAAGACAGAAGTGGTCGTGCGCGCGCTTGAGCTGCATCGCGAGGCGCTGGCTTCGGGCGAATCGATGCTGGCGGCGCTCGGCGGTTTCGAGATCGCTGCGATGGCCGGCGTGTGCCTGGGCGGCGCCGCATTCAATGTCCCGGTCGTCGTTGACGGTTTCATCGCGACGGCGGCCGCCGCGGTCGCGGAGAAGATTCATCCGGGACTGTTCGATCATCTTTTTTTCAGCCATCGCTCCTACGAGGGCGGCCACGCGCTCGCGCTCGAACACTTCAAGCTCCGTCCAATTCTCGATCTCGACCTCAGATTGGGCGAAGGCACCGGCGCCGCGCTTGCGATGAACGTGATCGAATCCGCGCTCGACTTGTTCCACAACATGGCGACGTTCGCGGGTGCGGGCGTGTCCGGCAAAGTGCGATGAGCGACGAACCCAAGCCCTCGCCCGAGGCCGGCGCCGGCGCACCGGCTGGCGCCAACGACACGGCGCCAGCAACGGCGAGCGGATTTCTCACGGAACTGCGGCTCGCGGTAAGCTTCCTCACGATTGTGCCGGTGATCGATCAGCGTCACGCATCCGAGGACACCGTCGCGGCATCGTTCGCATGGTTCCCGATAGTCGGTTTCGTTCTTGGCGCCGCGCTCACCGCCGAGGATTGGCTGCTCGCCCACGTCTTTGCGCAGGTGATTCGTTCGGTTCTCATCATCGTCTCTCTCACCGTCGTCACCGGCGCGGTTCATCTGGACGGACTGGCAGACACGGCCGACGCGCTCGGCGCGGGACGCGATCGCCAGCGCGCACTCGACATTCTGCGCGACAGTCGGGTCGGAACGTTCGGCGCAAGCGCAATTTTCTTCGACTTGACACTGAAAATCCTCGCGCTCTCGACCCTGGCGGGTCACCGCCGATTCGCCGCCCTGCTTCTAGCGCCGATGCTCGCGCGTTGGGCGATGGTCCTGGTCGCCTCGGGACTGCCTTATCTGCGGTCCTCAGGTTCGGGATCGACGCTGCTCGGCAATAAGAGCAAAAGCCTGGGCTCACGCGCTGTCTTCGTCGCGATTTTCACAGTCGTCGCAATGCTGATGCTGGGCGCGTTGCGCACGATCACCCTTGCCAGCGCGGTCGCAATCGCAATCGTGTTCGCGACGCGCTGGTTCTATCGCCGATGGCTCGGAGGGGTGACGGGCGACCTGATCGGCGCGTGCGGCGAACTCGTCGAGATTGCGGTCCTCGTCACGATGGCATCGTAGCGCTTACTTCACGTTGAGCGGAACGCTCACTTCAACTTGACCGGATATCCCGCGACCATCAGGAGCACCTGCTCCGCGACGGCCGCGACTTTCTGATTGGTCCATCCCAGCAGATCGCGGAAACGGCGCGACTCCGCGTGATCCGTCGGTACGATTCCCGATCCAACTTCATCGGTCACAGCGATGCTCGCGAACGACGCATCCTTCAGCGTTGCCGCGAGCTTGTCCGCCTCCGCGAGAATGGGCCCGTCCATCTCGTGACGCTGCATCAGGTTGGATATCCATAGCGTCAGGCAATCGAGCACCACCAGGTCCGCGCGATCGCCGAGCCGCTCGAGCGCGGCGACAACCTGGACCGGCTCTTCGACGGTCTGAAAGTCCTGCGGTCGCGTCGTCTGATGAAATTCTATTCGTGCCGACATTTCTTCATCGAGCGCCTGCCCGGTTGCGACGAAGAATTTGCGTTGATATGGGAGCGCAAGCCTCAACGCCTGCATGCTCTTGCCGCTTCGAGCGCCGCCGGTGATTAGCGTTACCGTGCCCATGCGAATCATCAAGCGTACACGATCGCGTCGCACGTGACGAAAATTTTCGCTCAGCTCGAACTCGGGTTGACTGCGAGCCGTGCCGCGCGTAACTTGTTCGCCGCACCCGGTGCTCGGGAAGCCGGTTCAAATCCGGCGCTGCCCCGCAACTGTGTGGGGGGACGACGGCCCATCATGCCACCGCTTAGGCGGGAAGGCGGGCCCAAGGACGAACCCCAAGCCAGGAGACCGGCCGGGTCACTAACTGTCTGCCTTCCGCGGGGAGGGTGGCCTCAGGCACGATTTTCCTGAAGCCCGATCCCTCGATTGCGAGGGGCCGGGTTTTTTCTTTTTTGTTGCCCGACCGCTCCTCCGCGACAGGCAGCCTTTGAACTCGGAGGGAGTTCATGCGGTTCTCTAGTTGGATCCTGTCGACAATAGTTGCGATATCGCTGTTAGCGCCTATCGCGCGGGCCCAGGCGCCTGCGTCGGCGCCATCGCCGGCGCAGGCTCAGACCACATCCACCCCGGCAAATCAGGCCAAATCCTCCGCGCCAGCAAAAAAGAAAGCCGGTCAGCCGGCGACGCCGCCCAAGAAACAGGAGGCGCACAAGTTGAATCCGGTGGTCGTCACTGCAACCAGGATCGAGCAGCCGATCGCCGACATCGGTACGACGATCACGCTCGTCGAAGGCCCGCAAATCCAGGCGCAGAAAATCGACCGGGTCGAGGACGTGCTCCGCCAGGTGCCCGGCGTGCAGGTCACCCAAAGCGGCTCGCCCGGCGCGGTCACCGACGTATCGATTCGCGGCGCGACCTCGGCGCAGACGCTGATCCTCGTTGACGGGGTCGAAGTCAACTCGGGCGCGACCGGCGGCTTCGACATGGCCAACCTGACGACCGACAATCTCGATCGCCTCGAGATTTTGCGCGGCGCAGGCGGCTCGCTGTACGGCTCGCAGGCGATCGGCGGCGTAATCAATGTGCTCTCGCAGGAGGGCGAGGGCGCTCCGACAGCGAGCCTGGTTTCAGCGGGCGGCAATCGCGCGACCAGCCAGCAGGTCGCGACCTGAGCGGCGCCGAGCGGAAATCTGGGTTACTCGGGCGCGGTGTCGTACTTCTCGACTGAAGGGTTTCGTCCGGTCAACGACAACTCCGACAATCTCTCGGGCTCGGCTGCGTCTCGACTACCATCTCGGCGACGACACCGTGATCCGGGGCTTTGCGCGTTACATCGCGTCGAACGTGAGCCTGCCCAATTTTCTGGTGGCTTCGAGGCGTGCCGCTCGATTCGACGGCGCATCAGCGCGACGAGTTCATGCTGTTCAAGGGCGAAGTCGAGCATCACTTCGGCGACAACCTGCTCGCGCGCGCGAACGCGTTTTTCGTGCGCCAGGACGTGCGCGTGA
>CAWDLC010000046.1:0-14264 GCA_963803045.1 Binataceae bacterium (SeqCode)
CGCGGCCCTCACCCAAGTCACCGGGGCGGTGTTCGAGCCCGAGGCCGAACGGGCTCTAATTCAGCCCGCGGCATGAAGTCCGCAGAAATCGCGGGCGAGCGAGCGGCCCGATAGCCGTGCTGGTTTTGGGCGCGCTGATACCCCTATAATAATGCGATTCTTCGGCCGAATGGCGGTTTTATGCTCCATCAGGTGGGCGGTGCAGGCGGGTTGGGTGTGGTGGAACTGGTGCTGGGCACGGGCCCGGTGGTGGCAGCCGTGTTGTGGCTGCTGGTCGCATTTTCGGTCGGCAGTTGGGGTATCATCCTTTACAAACTGATTCAGATTTCGCGCGCGCGGCGCCAGTCCGAACGCTTCATCGCGATCTTCTGGGAATCGAAGAACCTCGCCGCGATTCACACCGCGAGCGTCGGCCTCAAGCGCAGCCCGGTCGCGCAGGTGTTCCGCGCCGGTTACCAGGAGTTCCTGCAACTCACCCGCGCCAAGCGCCAGGCGGTCGGAGCGGACAGCGGCTTCTCGACCGATCTCGGCGGAATCGCCAACGTGATGCGCGCGATGAAGCGCCAGGAAAACGTCGAGCTGACCAAGCTCGAGTCCGGCATCACGTTCCTGGCGACCACCGGTTCGTCGTGCCCGTTTATCGGACTGTTCGGAACCGTGTGGGGGATAATGACGGCGTTCCTAGGCCTGTCGGCGTCGCATACCTCGAGTATCCAGGCGGTCGCACCCGGAATCGCCGAGGCGCTGATCACGACCGCGGTCGGCCTGGTCGCCGCGATCCCGGCGCAGATGTTCTACAACTACTTCATCGCGCGGGTGCGAGTGCTGGCAACTGAGATGGATAATTTCACCTCCGAATTTTTGAACATCGCCGAGCGTCATTTCCTTTCGTAGGCGCTGGATTCAATGGCATTCGATTCAGGACAGCGCGGGCAGATGGTTTCCCAGATCAACGTCACGCCGCTGGTGGACGTGATGCTGGTGTTGCTGGTCATCTTTATGGTCACGGCGCCGATTATTCAGCAGGGCGTCGAGGTCAACCTGCCGAGCGTCAAGGCGGAAGCGCTGCCCGGCAAGGAAGAGCAGTTCGTCGTGTCGATCACGCGCGACAGCCAGATTTATCTCAATGACGCGAAGCTCTCGGCGGATGATTTGACCGACAAGCTGAAGGCGATCGCCCAGGAACGTCCCGACCGCCAGGTTTTCATCCGCGCCGACGATCAAGTGGCGTACGGCGAGGTAATCCGCACGATGGCGGCGATCAAGGCCGCGGGAATCGAAAACGTCGGAATGGTGACGGAGATGCCAGCGGCGGTCGGGCCCGCCGCGTCGGCACCGCCGCGGGCGCCAAGTGAGCGCTGAGCATGGCAGCGCCGGATCGTAGCGGTGACGAGCGGCCGTCGCGAATCGGATATTTCGCGGCGATCTTCGTCTCCGCGCTCGGGCACGCGGCACTGTTCGCGATTGTGTTCTTCATCGCGCCGCGCTTTTTGCATCCCCCGGATGCCGCGCCGCCTGCATACGCGGTGAAAATCGTCGATAAGATTCCAGCCGGCGACCTCGGAACGCATCTGCCGCGCATCAATCGGCGCCCGGCGGATGAATCGAAGGCCGCCGCGCCAAAACCCGAAGAATCGAAGGTCAAGACCGAGCCGCCCAAAACAGAACTCGCGCTCAACGACGCCGATAAGAACGCGCTCAAAATAAGTGCGAAGGCGACCGACGCTCCGACCGCGACTCCCACTCCCGAGCCGACGCCAGAGCCAACAATAGAAGCCACGGCGGCACCGACGCTTGCGCCAACGCCGCAGCCCACTCATCCGCCAAAGAAACATGCGACGCCAAAGCCCACGCCCGGCAAGGCCACCCGCAATGCGCCCAAGTCTGAATCGACGACAGCAAAGGCAAAGATCGCATCGACGCCGAGCGTCGAGCAGCGGCTCGCGATGCTGAGGCGCCAGTTGCTTGCGGAACACGTCAAGGAGCTGGCGAAGAACCCGCCTGAAGACGAAGATGACGACGATTCCGACGCGGCCGACAGCGCCCCTGCCGGTCCGGCAGGGGGAGGACCCGTCGTCGCAAGTAACGCGACCGAAGGAGCGGGCTACGGAGTCGGCGCCGGCAAGGGCAGCGTCGGGATTCTACAGGACCCGGAATTTCTGCTGTACTATAAGACTGTGCAGGAACAGATTAAGAAGGCGTGGGCTTTTACCGGCGGATCGAACGATCTGACTGCGACCGTCAATTTCGCGATCGGCTCCGACGGTGCATTGACCGCCGTGAAGATCGGCACGAGTTCGAACGACTCGGCCTTCGATGATTCCGTGATTCGCGCGATTCGCCGGGCAGCACCGTTTCCCGCGCCGCCGGAAAAGTTTCGCGACCAGTTTTCTTCCGGGATCAAAGCCTTGTTTCAGCTCGGCGAACTCAAGTCCTGAGATTGCGATGTTGCAGGAGGTGCGGATAAGCCAGTTACGTTTCTTTAGTGAACTTCTCTTCAGTGCAGTTCGGTTCAATCCGCGGCTGGCCTAAAAGATATGAAGCGGGTAATTCACGCTTGCGCAGTTCTGTGCGCGATTGTTTTGGGGTCGATGACAGGCCAGGCCGCCGCGCAGCCGGCGCCGGGCCCCGGTCCGGGGCCAATCACAATCACGATCGCGGGACCCGGCTCGCAGCTTTCGACGATCGCGGTGTCGGGGCTCAAAAATCTCGGCGGCGACGACGACCATCGCGTTGGCAGCACGTTTGTCGGAACGCTTCGGCGCGACCTCGAGCTTTCGGGCTATTTCAGAATTATCGATCCGCACGCGTACATCGAGGACCCGCAATCGTCGGGCTTCGAGTTGGGCCAGTTCAATTTCGCCGATTGGCGATCGATCAACGCCGACTTTGTCGTCAAGGGTTCGGTCGCTGCCAGCGGCCCGGGCACCACCGGCGCGGGCGTGAAGCTGACGGCTTTTCTCTACGACGTGGCGCAGCAGCGGCGCATGATGGGCAAGAATTACAGCGGCGACCCGGGTGACGTGGCGCGGATGGCGCGCCGATTCGCCGACGCGATCCTTGAAGCTGCCACCGGGCAGCTCGGTCCGTTCGATTCCAAGCTCGCATTCGTCTCGACGCGCGGCGGTCGTTTCAAGGAAGTCTATACGCAGTCGATAGACGGTCAGGACCTGTTCAGGCTGACCGACAATCCCACCATCAACCTGTTCCCGAGTTTCGATCGCAGCACGCGCTATGTGCTCTATCTCTCGTACAAGAGCATGGAGCCGGCGCTTTATCTGGCCGACCTCAAGGAGCAGCGCGAAGCCAGGCTCGAGAGCCCGCACGGCCGCGTGATCGGCGGAACGATCTCGCCCGACGGCGAGCGCATCGTCGCCGCGATCGAGCGTGACGGCACCACCAATCTCTATCTGATCACGCGCGAGGGCGCCGAAATTCGCCAGCTCACCGACACCAACGGAATCAACGTCAGTCCCGCGATTTCACCCGACGGCGCCACGCTCGCGTTCACGTCGGATCGCTCGGGCACGCCGCAAATTTACGTGATGACTCTCGCGGGCGGTACGCCGAAACGACTGACCTATGGCGGCGATTACAACACCACGCCCGTGTTTTCGCCCAAGGGCGACAAGCTCGCGTATCAGAGCCGCAACAACGGACGTTTCGACATCTGGACGATTCCGGTCAGCGGCGGCGAACCTGTCCAAGTGACGGATGGCAACGGCTCCAACGAGTATCCGAGCTGGTCGCCCGACGGACGCTATCTCGCGTTCAGCTCGACGCGCGCCCACAACTCGCGAATCTATATAACGATGGTCGGCAACCGGAAGATTATTTCCGCTTTGACGGAGGGTAATGGTAATGATTCCTGTCCAGCGTGGTCGGGGTGGTTGGGTGAGTAGTCGTTCGATAGTCACCAAAGCGGTGGCGATTGTAAGTGTTGGTGTGATACTGGCGCTGGCCGGATGCTCGTCGAAGAAGCCGGCCCCTGTCGGCGATACCAACCAGCCGGGAAGCCAGCTTGGTGAAAATCCCACCGGAGGGAGCCCCGGCGGCTCGCTCGAGGATTGGAAGAAGGGAAAATTCGGCGCACAAGGTCCGCTCAGCGACATTCACTTCGCGTACAACGAGTACACGATTCAAGAGCAGGACGGCTCCGTGCTGAAGTCCAATGCGAGCTGGCTGCAAGCGCATCCGCAGACGCGGGTCCAGGTCGAGGGTCATTGCGATGAGCGCGGCTCCGAGGAGTACAATATCGCGCTGGGCGCCAAGCGCGCGCAGGCCGCGAAGGATTACCTGGTTACGCTCGGAATCGGCGGCAGCCAGAGTCTCGACAATCAGCTACGGCAAGGAGCTTCCGCTCTGCACCGAGCACGACGAAAGCTGCTGGTCGCAGAACCGGCGCGATCACTTCGCGGTAAGCGAATAAGGATTAGAAGCGTGCGAAAAACGAACTGGCCGATCGGCGCCGTCGCCATCTTTGCCGCCGCATTCGCGCTGGCGGGATGCGCCGAGCAAGGCGATATGCAGCAGCTCAATCAAAACGAGTTTACGCTGCGCGGGATGATCGCGAGCGACCGCCAGCAAATCGACTCCTTGAAGGCGCAGATTCGGCGTCAGAACGATCAGATCGAGGAACTCAAGCACGGTGCCGCCGGCGCCGGCGGCGACGCATCGTCGATGAACGAACGAGTCGCGAGCCTCGAGGCCGAAGTGAAAGCACTGCAAGCCGGCATGGCGGCGACGCCCGGCGCGATTCCTCCTCCCGGCGCGCCCGCAGACTCGACCGGCGCGGCCCCCGGCTCATCGGCAGTGGCGTCGGCAGGGGCGCCGCCGGGGGGTCCGGCTCCGCCCGCCACGCCCGCCGCGATCCCTTCAACCTGGCCGAGCGAGCTCGACCAGGAAATCGCTGACGCCAAGACCTCGAACGAGCCGGGCGTGAAGATCTATCGCGAAGGCCTCGACGCGATGAAGGCCGCCAAGTATCCGCTCGCGGTTACCAGGTTCACCAAGCTCCAGCATGCGTACCCGAAATCCGCGCTGAGCGAACCCGCCGAATACTTCGCCGCCAACGCGTTGTTCGAAACCGGCGGTTACGACCAGGCGATTTTGCAATTCAACGATCTCGTGATGCGGTTTCCCAAGGGCAAGTATGCCAGCACTGCCTTGCTGCGCGAGGCGCAGGCATTTGTGAAGCTCAACGATCGAATCGACGCGCGCCTGACACTGCAGAAGCTGGTCGCCGATCACGCGGGAACTCCGGAAGCGGAGGCCGCTAACACGATGATGAAAGATCTCGCGAGCGATTAGAGCAGCGCCCTCGCGCACGATTGAATGGAAATAATCCGCGACTTGGAAGCGCTCGCGCGCCATCCCTACCCGGTCACCGCGATCGGTAATTTCGACGGCGTTCACCTCGGTCATCGCGCGATCCTGCAGGCTGCGATCGATCGCGCCCGCGCGGCTGGCGGCACCGCGTTCGCGCTCACCTTCGATCCGCTGCCGGCCAAGGTGCTCACTCCAGCCCGCGCTCCGCAGTTGATTCTGGCCCCCGATGACAAACCCGAACTGCTGCGGCTGTCGGGCATCGACGGCGTGATCGTGCTCGACTTCACGCTCGAGCTGAGCCGGCTCTCGCCGCGCGATTTCGTGCGCGACTGCCTGCGCGGAAAAATCGGCGCGCGCGAAGTCGTCGTCGGTCACAGCGTAAGCTTCGGCCACAATCGTGCCGGCAACGCGGCCGTGATGGTCGAACTCGGCCGCGAATTGGGCTTCGATACGACCGTGGTCGGGCCGGTCAAAATCGGCGGCATCAAGGTCAGTTCAACCAAGGTGCGCGAGTTGATCGTAGCCGGCGACCTGCGCGGTGCCGCCAGGCTGTTGGGCCGCTACCACTCTCTAAGCGGCCGGGTCGTGCGCGGACGCGGGCGCGGACGGACGCTCGGATTCCCGACTGCGAATCTCGCCAGCGAAACGGAATGCATTCCGCCCGACGGTGTTTACGCCACGCGCGTCATCCTCGGCGATCGCGCCTACCCGTCGATCACCAACATCGGGATGCGCCCGACATTTTCGGAGAGCGCGCGAACGATCGAGGCGCATATCTTCGATTTCGCGCGCGACATTTACGGGACGCGAATCAAGATCGAGCTGATTGAACGAATCCGCCCCGAGCGCAAGTTCGACAACGCCGACGCGCTCAAGGCGCAGATCACTCTTGACCTGAACAAGGCCCGCGAGATCATCTCCGCAGCCTAGGCGCTAGTGGACGCGGGCATAGTGCGCGCGGCAAGATTGACGATGCGGCGTGGCCGCTCGCGATGAACCCACAGACGCAAACCAATTCCTCGGACATCACGCCCGGCTTCGGCGGACTTCGCGTCGTCGCGTTCGAGAGCCGCATGGCGGCCGAGGTCGCGGCGATGATCGAGCGGCGCGGCGGCGTCGCGATCGTCGCGCCGGCGATGCGCGAGGTGCCGCTCGAGGACAATCACGCGGCGCTGGATTTCGCCGATCGCCTGCTGGCCAGCGAAAGCGAATTCGAAGTGGTCATCTTTATGACCGGCTTCGGCACGCGCGCGCTGTTCCAGGCGATGGAAACGCGTCATCCGCGGGCGTCGATTGTGGCGGCGCTGGCCGCAATCGCAACCGTGGCGCGCGGCCCGAAAGCGGTTCGCGCGATGCGCGATCTTGGGATCGAACCCTCGATCGTCGTGCCGGAGCCGAATACCTGGCGCGAAGTGCTAAGCGCGCTCGCGTCGCGGGTCGAGCTCAAGGGCAAGCGAATCGCGGTGCAGGAATACGGAGTTTCCAATCACGAACTGACCGCCGGGCTCGAGGCGCGCGGCGCCCGGGTCACGATTGTTCCGGTCTATAGATGGACGCTGCCGGCCGATCGCGCGCCGCTGCGGGCCGCGTTGCACGCGATTGCGGTGGGCGCGGCGGAGGTGGCTATTTTCACGAGCTCGAACCAGGTCACGAACGTCATTCAGCTCGCGGAGGCCGAGGGAATCGGCCAGCGCGTCAAGCGCGGATTCGCGCGCATGGCGGTTGGCTCGATCGGGCCGGTATGCTCGGAGCAGATTCGCGCCTACGGGCTCCGCGTGGACTTCGAGCCGGAGCATTCGAAGCTCGGCCAGCTGGTTAAAGCGGCGGCGGCGCAAGCGCCTTCGATTCTAACCGCCAAGCGCGGGGACACGCATCGGATTGAAGCGGGTGCGGCGCCAAATCCGCGGCGCACGGCGATTTCGAACGCGCCGCGCTCTCCGCTCGCCGACCATCCGATGCTCAAGGCGTGCCGGCGCGAAGCCGCCCCCTACACTCCTATCTGGCTGATGCGCCAGGCGGGCCGCTACATGCCGGAGTATCGGCACGTTCGCGAGCGTCATGATTTCCTCGAGATGTGCCGGCGGCCCGAGTTGGCCGCCGAAGTCACCGTCACGGCAGTCGAGCGGCTCAAGGTGGATGCGGCGATCATTTTCGCCGATATCCTGCTGCCTCTCATCCCGATGGAAGTCGGGCTGCATTTCGAAAAAGGCGACGGGCCGGTGATCGATCGCCCGATTCGCACCGAGGCCGACCTCGAACGGATTCCCGCCGTCGATGTGGCCGCGCTCGGCTTCGTTGGCGAGGCGATCAAGCTGGTCCATCGCGCGATCGGCGCGACGACTCCGCTGATAGGATTTGCCGGGGCGCCGTTCACGCTCGCGTCGTATCTGATCGAAGGCGGCTCGTCGCGGCAATACCAGGCGACCAAAACTTTCATGTACACGCAGCCCGAAACGTGGCATCGCCTGATGGAGCGGCTTGCGCGCACGACGGCAGATTATCTGAAGATGCAAATCGCGGCGGGCGCCGACATCGTCCAGATTTTCGACAGCTGGGTCGGCAGCCTTGGCCCGGACGACTATCGCAGCTTCGTGCTGCCGCATACCGCGTCGGTGATCGCGGCGATTCCCGCGGACGTGCCCGTAATCCATTTCGGGACGGTGACGGGAAACCTGCTCGAGCTGATGCGCGAGGCGGGCGGCGACGTTTTAGGGCTCGATTGGCGCGTCAATCTCGCCGACGCGTGGGCGCGGCTCAATTACAGCGTGGCGGTGCAGGGCAATCTCGATCCGATCGTGCTGTTTGCGGACGTTTCCGAAATCCGCACCCGCGCCCGCGCGATTCTCGATCAGGCGGGCGGACGCCCCGGACATATCTTCAATCTCGGCCACGGAATACTTCCCCAGACGCCGGTCGATCACGTAATCGCGCTGGTCGAGGCGGTTCACGAGATGAGCGCGCGCTGACGCCATGACCGCGAAGGCAAAGTGCGACGCGGTGTTGATGATTGGATTCGGCGGACCGACGCGCTCCGACCAGGTGCGGCCGTTTCTCGACAACGTTCTGCGCGGGCGGCCAATCCCGCGCGAGCGCTACGAGGAAGTGGTGCATCATTACGATCTTCTCGGCGGGCGCTCGCCGTACAACGATCTGACGATGCGGCAGGCGGCGGCGCTGCGCGAGGAGCTTGCGAAAAAAGGCACGCGCGTGCCGATCGCGGTCGGGATGGCCAAGTGGGAACCGTATATTGCCGACTCGATCCGCGCGCTCGCTGACGGTGGAGCGCGGTGCGTGCTCGGGTTCATCATGGCGGCGCATCGCAGCGAAGCCAGCTTCGAGCGATACCAGGCAACGGTCAACGACGCGTGCGCTGCGCTGGGCAAAGCGGCGCCCCAGCTCGTGTATCCCGAGCCGTGGCACGACCATCCGCGGTTCATCGCAGCGGTGGCGTCGCGCACGCGCGAGGCGTACGCAAGGCTGGACGGCGCAGAGCGGCCGCGCGCGCGGCTGATCTTCACCGCGCACAGTATTCCGCTCGCGATGGCGCAGGCCGGGCCGTACGTCGAGCAGCTTGCGCAGTCGGCGCGGATGGTCGCCGCAGAGCTTGGGATCGGCACGTGGCAATTCGCGTATCAAAGCCGCAGCGGGAGTCCGCGCGAGGCGTGGCTCGAGCCCGACATCAAGCAAACGCTTGGGAGCCTGGAGGCGAAGGCGGCGGTAGTCGTGCCGATCGGTTTTTTGTGCGATCACGTCGAAGTGCTGTACGATCTCGATATCGAGGCGGCGCAAATCGCACGCGCGGCGGGAATCAGGATGGAACGCGCGCCGACCGTCGGGGACCATCCGTCATTTATCGAGATGATGGCGTCGATAATCGCGCCGTACGCGCGCGGCTGACGGATCGCTGGAGGGAGAAGCTCAAATGAACTCCGACCCACACATCAGGCGGGTTGCGGTAATAGGCGGGGGAATCAGCGGGCTCGCCGCGGCGTATCGGCTTCGCGAGCTCGGGGCGGCGCGCGAATTTCCGCTCGAAGTGGAATTGCTGGAACGCGGCGCGAGATGCGGCGGAGCGCTGGAGACGATTCGCCGCGACGGATTCGTAATGGAGACCGGCGCCGATTCATTTTTGTCGGAAAAACCATCGGCCGCCCAGCTCGCGCGGCGACTTGGACTCGGCGCGGAACTGATTCCGACCCGCGAGATCTACGGCAAGACGTTCGTGGTGCGCGCGGGGCGGCTGGTCGAGGTTCCGGCGGGATTTATGATGCTCGCGACGGCGCATTTCGGGCCGGTTTTTCGAAGTCCGCTTTTTTCGCCGCTGGGAAAATTACGGATGGCGCTGGAACCATTCATCCCGACGCGAACCAGCGCCGACGACGAGAGCCTGGAATCATTCGTGACGCGGCGGCTGGGGCGCGAGGTGCTCGATCGCGTTGCGCAAGCGCTCGCGGGCGGTATCTACACTGCGGATCCGAAACGGCTCAGCACCACGGCGACGATACCGCGCTTTGTCGAGATGGAACGGCGCCATGGCAGCCTGTTCAAGGGACTGCGTGCGGCAGAGCGGGCGCGGGGGTCGTCGAAGAGTTCGCAGGTAAGCGGCGCGCGATGGAGCCTGTTCCAGAGCTTCAGGAAGGGGATGGCGACGCTGCCCGAGACGATTGCGGCGCGGCTGGGCGGGTCGATTCGCAATGGGGCGGAAGTTATCGGAATGTCGCCAACGGCGGACGGATGGCGGCTCGCTTTGGCCGGTGGCGACTCGATCGACGCCGACGCCGTAATCTGCGCCGCGCCGGCGTACGCGGCTGCGCGCATCGTGTCGCCGGTTGAGCCGGCGGCTGCGAAGTTGCTCGGCGAGATCAGTTACGCGTCGGCGGCGACGGTCAACCTGACGTTTCGCGAGAGCGACTTCGAGGGTCCTCCACGGGCATTCGGCTTCGTGGTGCCGGCAATCGAGCATCGGCGCATAATCGCGGCCAGCTTTTCGAGCTTCAAGTTCGAGGGACGCGCGCCTGCGGGCGCAATCCTGGCGCGCGCGTTCATCGGCGGCGAGCTGCATCGCGAAATGATGGATCTTGGCGACGACGAGATGGTCGCCGCGGTGCGCGACGAGTTTCGCGCGCTGCTCGGCGTGACCGCGGCGCCGGGAATCACTGTAGTCAGGCGATGGCCCAATGCGATGCCGCAGTACGACGTCGGGCATCTGGCGCGGGTCGCCGAGATCGAGCGTCTCGTCGCCCCAATTCCCGCCTTCGCAATCGCGGGCGCGGCTTATCACGGCGTGGGGAGTCCCGATTGCGTGCGCAGCGGCGAAGCTGCGGCGGATACGATCTTCGCCAAACTCTCGACGCCGAAATAAGACTCCGAAGATGGCGGGACCGTGAGCATCGAGGAGGCTTCCAGAGCCGAAAGCACGGCGCATTGGCCGCGAGTGATCGCGCACGCGGACATGGACGCGTTCTACGCGTCGGTCGAAGTGCTCGACAATCCTGCCCTGCGCGGCCTGCCGGTGATCGTGGGCGGGCGCAGCGCGCGCGGGGTGGTGACGTCGGCGTCGTACGAGGCGCGCAAATTCGGCGTGCGCTCCGCGATGCCGACGGGGCAGGCGCGCAAACTGTGTCCGCAGGCGATCTTCGTGCCGGGCAGGATGGATCGCTACGTGGAAATCTCGCGGGTGGTGCGCCGCGTGTTCGAGAGCTTCAGTCCGATCGTCGAGCCGCTCTCGCTCGACGAGGCATTTATCGATCTGACGGGCACCGAGCGTCTGCTCGGGCCTCCGATTGACGCCGCGCGCGATCTCAAGCGCCGGGTGCTGGAAGAAACCGGGCTGGTCGCGTCGGTAGGCGTGGCGCCGACCAAGATGGCGGCGAAGATTTTGAGCGACATGTCGAAGCCCGACGGATTGCTCTGGGTGGCGCCGGAAGGATTGCGCGAATTTCTGACCCCGCTGCCGGTCGAAAGGCTGTGGGGGGTGGGACGGGTGACGCTCGCGCGGATGCATGAATGCGGGATCAAGACGGTCGGCGACCTTGCGCGGCGCGATCCGGCAGAGTTGAAGAGCCTGTTCGGCACAATGGGACCGCATCTGCATGAACTGGCGTCGGGCAACGACACCCGATCGGTAGTCGCCGACTGGCAGCGCAAGTCATACGGCGAGGAAAATACTTTCGCGCAGGACCTGGCGCCCGACTCGGATGAAATCCGGCGCGTTCTGATCGCGCATGGCGACGCACTGGCGCGCCGGCTCCGCGCCGACGGCGTGCGCGCGCGCACGGTGACGCTGAAGCTGAAGTTGGCACGTCCACTCGGCGGCGGGCGCTATCCGATGCTTACGCGCAGCTTCTCGCTGGACGGCACGACCGATGACGGCCCGGAAATCTCGCGCGTCGCGACGCAGTTGCTGTCGAAGGCCGGCGGGAAGGACAAAATTCGTCTGGCCGGCGTCCAGGTGCATCAGCTCGAGCGCGCGGATACAGCGCAGCTCGGGCTGTTCGACACAGCGCGCGCGGACAATCGCGATCGCAAGCGCGACCGGCTCAATCGGGCGCTGGATTCGGTGGCGAAGAAATTTGGCGCCGAGGCCGTGACGCGCGGCTTGGCACGCGCGGAGCGGGCCGCGCCGACGCGGCGGATCAAATGAGGCGGCGCGTCCGCAGGTGACGATTTTTCCGCCGCTTGCAAAGATTGCTTAACTCTAGTTAATATCTTGCCTGATGCAAGCAGTTGGACGCCGCGATCCCGTCTTCCGCGCGATCGAAGCGATGACCGCGCTGGCCGAAATCTTCGAGCGACGGCGCGAGGCGCTGGCCCGCGACGCGGGCATCACTATCGAACAGTGGCGCGTGCTCGAGGAAATCTCGACCGCGTATTTTATTCCGTCGATGTTCGCGCGCAGCCGCGACAGTTCGGCGGCGGCAGTATCGAAAATATTGCGCCAGCTTCTCGATAGCCGACTGGCCTCGGCCGCGATTGGGCGGGCCGACCGCAGGAACCGGCGCTACAAGCTGACGGCGAAGGGAAGCAGAACGCTGGGCGAGCTGCGCGCGTCGCGCCAGGCGGCGATCGAGGCGATTTGGACGGGATTTTCGCGCGACGAGCTGGCCGCATTCAGCGCGTTCGCCGCCAAGCTGTCCGATCGGATCGAACGCTATTCGCGCGGGAAAAATGCGCGGCGGGCGGCGGTCTGATGGGTCGAAGTTTCGCAATAAAATTGTAGCGCCGCCAATGCGGCGGGAGTTGGAAACGCAATGGCCGCAAAGACCCTGTTCGAGAAAATCTGGGAAGAGCACGTGGTCCGCGAAAAGCAGCATGAGCCGTCGCTGCTCTACATCGACCTGCACCTGATTCACGAGGTCACGTCGCCGCAGGCGTTCGAGGGCCTGCGCCGTTCGGGGCGCAAGGTCCGCGCGCCGCATCGGACCTACGCCACGCAGGATCACAACGTGCCGACAACGGATCGGAGCAAGCCGATCACCGACCCCGATTCGAAACTGCAGATCGAGACGCTCAGACACAACTGCGCGGAGTTCGGGATAAGGCTGTTCGATATCGGCTCGCGCGAGCAGGGGATCGTGCACGTCATCGGGCCGGAGCTCGGCCTTACGCAGCCGGGCATGACGATCGTTTGCGGCGACAGCCACACTGCTACTCACGGCGCATTCGGGGCGCTCGCGTTCGGCATCGGCACGAGCGAAGTCGAGCACGTGCTGGCGACGCAATGCCTGTGGGAAGAGCGTCCGCAGACGTTTGAAATTCGCGTCGATGGAAAGCTGGGCGCGGGAGTTACCGCGAAGGATTTGATCCTCGCCGTCATCGGCAGGATCAAGATCAACGGCGCGACCGGACACGTGATCGAGTACCGCGGCGCGGCCGTCGAGGCGCTGTCGATGGAAGAGCGCATGACGGTGTGCAATATGTCGATCGAAGGCGGCGCGCGCGCCGGGATGATCGCGGCGGACAAGACCACCGTCGAGTATCTGCGCGGGCGCCGGTACATTCCGAGCGGCAAGGAGTTCGACGAAATCGCGGCGCGATGGCTCGAATGCCGCAGCGACGGCGGCGCGAAGTTCGACCGAAGCCGGGTGTTCGACGCAGCGACGTTCGCGCCGCAAGTGACGTGGGGCACGCAATCCCGGGATGGTCGACCGACATTCGGGGAAGCGTGCCCGATCCCGCGGAAATTGACGACCAGCAGCAGCGCGAGACAGTCGAGCGGGCGCTCACCTACATGGCGCTCCGGCCCGGCACGAAATCGAGGACATCAAGATCGATCGGGTGTTCATCGGATCGTGCACGAACTCGCGGCTCGGCGATCTCAAGGCCGCCGCCGCCGTCGTCAAGGGCCGCAAAGTTGCGCCGACCGTGCGCGCGATGGTCGTGCCGGGATCGCAGGAGATCAAGGCGGAGGCGGAGAGCCTCGGGCTGGACAGAATTTTCACGCGAAGCCGGCTTTGAGTGGCGCGAATCGGGATGCAGCATGTGCCTGGCGATGAACCCCGACGTGCTGCAGCCGGGCGAGCGATGCGCCAGCACGTCGAATCGCAACTTCGAGGGGCGCCAAGGCAAGGGCGGCCGCACGCATCTGGTGAGCCCCGCGATGGCGGCGGCGGCGGCGATAGCCGGGCATTTCGTCGATGTGCGCGAGTGGAAGAATCGGTAAGGAGATTCACTTTATTGAATGTGAAACCCACCGTGGGTTTCACGCTTCCTTGGGCAGGGGTGACCCCTTGTATCTTGCCGTTGTCATCGCAAGATGGAAACAAACTTGGGCGCGGCAGACCGAGAACCCCTGGGTCCGCAAAGAGCGAGACCGCGGTGCAGCGCGGGTCGCCGCGCCCCAACAACCAGGTCAAAGCCCGAACAGTCGCCGGGGCCGGCGCAAGTGGTCGAGCCCGCATCGCGCAAGGAGGGGTGCGCCAGACGGCATCTTCCGA
>CAWDLC010000047.1:0-52816 GCA_963803045.1 Binataceae bacterium (SeqCode)
TGATTTTCTAATTGATTCCGTTATGGAAGCAGAAAATCATATTGTAGAGATGAGTTCAGAGATAATTGATTCTTCACAAATCATTATTGAGAAAAACCGGAACAGACTTGAAACATCATCAATCAGACTCCTTCCTCTTGCCCAGAATAATGATTTCCGATGCAAAAGAAAATCTTTCTGCTGAGATAATTGAAATCATCAATACCGGCAGGAAATTAATCTTCAAGGCCGGCGTGGTACCTTCAAATCAGGAGTCCAGACTTGCTTCAGCTACAAAATCTTATTCTTCAACGAAAGAGAAAATGATTAAGAGCAAAGGTAAGGATCTTATTTCTGCCACCTCGGTTACGAAAATAGATCGAACGGTTGCCTCACGCAAGGTTCGACACCAGTTCCCGCCCGGTGCCGGCACTTCAACGCTTGCGCTGATAGGTTCCGATCAGCGTCGCCTGGGCCAGGATATGACCTTTCATCGCGGTTTCCAGTTTTGCCTTGGTTGGCCGATTGAGGTCAGGCAGTATTCTGTCCAACGCATAGAGCTTGAAAAAATACCGGTGACGTCCGATCGGGGGACATGGCCCGCCGTAACCGGTGCGCTTCCAGTCATTCACGCCAGCCAAGGTACCGGTTGGCGATTTGGCGAAACCGGCCGCCTCCGGCAGGCCATCGAGCGTGGGCGGAAGATTATAAAGTACCCAATGCACCCAGGTCATTTTTGGCGCAGCCGGATCGGGGGCGTCCGGGTCATCCGCGATTAAAGCGAGGCTTCGCGTTTCTTCAGGAACCTTCGACCAGGCCAGTGCGGGAGAAAGATCCTTTCCGTCGCAGGTGTAAACGGCAGGTATCTCGCCCTGATTCCTGAAGGCAGGAGAGGTCAGCTTTAATGCCATTGCGAAGCACCTCCTCGGGTGACTAATCGCGGCGCGTCTGACTACTACGACGATAGGCCATCGATGGCGATTTTGTCCAGGAATTCTGCAAAGCGGTGTCGCCAACCGCGCCAGCCCTCAAAGCGATTTCCTGTGGGGTGCTCCCTAATTTCCCGCCATTCATAAGTAGAGTAGATGGCCGTCTGACCTGCCCCGCAGCGGCTGTTCCCAGCTCAGGCTCGATGGCCGTGGCGCTCGATTTGGCTCGCCCTGGATGTGATCGCGGGGTAAAATTGCTGTTCTTGGAACAGGAAGCACCACGCGTTTCGCCAGTGAATAGAAAGGGACCATGCAAGTGAAACACCGAATCAAATTGCCGTTGTTTGCCCTGTTTACTCTATCGATTGTCGCGATCTCAGCGATGCCGTCCGCGACGGCGGCCCAAGATGATACCAGCACGGTGGCCGCGCTTCGGGTGGCGATCAGCGGACCGCAGCGTTCCGAGGCAAATAAGGCCCGCGACAAATATCGCCATCCCCTGGAAACGCTCACCTTCTTCGGGATCAAGCCCGAGATGACCGTGGTCGAGATCTCGCCCGGGGCCGGTTGGTATACCGAGATCCTGGCGCCCTTTCTCAAAGACCACGGCAAGCTTTACGAAGCAGTGGGAGGGGGAGCGGGCGCCAAGGCCTTCGAGGAGAAACTCAAGGCCGATCGCGCGGTTTATGGCGAGGTCATCGTAACTGTGCTTCAGCCACCGGCCCAAACCGAAATCGCCCCCGCGGGCACGGCTGATATGGTCCTAACGTTTCGCAACGTCCACGACTGGCTTCCGCGTGGCACCACGGAAGACTATTTCAAGGCTTTTTACCGCGCGCTCAAACCCGGCGGAATCCTGGGAATAACCGACCATCGCGCCGATCCATCGCAGCCGCAGGATCCGAACGCCAAGAATGGATATGTGCGCCAGGACTATATGATCCAACTGGCGGAACAGGCCGGCTTCAAGCTGATAGGCACCTCCGAAATCAATGCAAATCCCAAGGATCAGCGGGACCATCCGGTGTGGAATCTACCGCCAACCTTGCGCCTGGGACAAAAGGATCGCGCCAAGTATCTGGCAATCGGAGAGAGCGACCGGATGACGCTCAAGTTCACCAAACCGGCGACTGAAGCCCAAGCGCATTAAGCGTGGCGAGCAGCGGCGGCGCGATGGCTTAAAGGCCATAGCACCGCACAACCAATGGTCGCCCCCTGATGACCCGCATTTCTTATGCTTGTACGTGGGATGTGGGGCGGTGCACGTAAGATTACGGAATGGCGGTCGGCGCAGCGCCTGGAACGAGAGAACCTTGAGGTGGCGTTTCGGCCTTAACGGTCACCACATAAGTAACTTCTTCTCCCGTAGCGAGTGTCACGTTGATTTTCCAACTGCCGGCATCGGCGCCCACCAATTCGATCCTGCCCGGGGCATTTTGCACCACGAGCGCATTGGGATTATTGACCACCTTCAGGCCGGGGGCCGCACCTTCCTTTACGCCACTTATGGTGTAGCTCTGGCCCTTATTAATCGTCACTGGAATGATGCGCCGTTTGGCCTTGGGCGGTGCGGCGAGCGCGGATGATCCGTTCAAGGCGATTAGTGCCAGCAACACCAGGGCGCTCGCCCGTATACGGCGAGTACTCGCCTTTGTATTAGCTTTTTCGATTATCATTTGTTCCCTTCCCCAAGGCCGAAGCGAATCGGCGGCCATAGTAAGCGGGGATTTCCATTTTGGATCCTGATTTAGACTCCACCAACGCCGGGCCGTCTGCAAACGCAAAGTTCGAGCCCGGTTCTAATGCTTGGGTGAACGGCGATGCGGGAGTTGTAGTTGCTTGGCGGAGACCGGATACTTACGGTTGAAAAGACGCTGGGCAGAGTGGCGTATAGGGAAGACTGCCGGTAAGGCCTCTGCGCCCAAGCGACGTGGCGGGCTCACTGCTGCGGGCCGGAAGAAGTTCTGGAGATCTGGCCCAGGTTTGCAATCACGATGAAAGAATTGCCTTTATCCAAGGTCTACCAGTTGCTCGAACCCGGTCCGGTGGTCCTGCTCACGACTGCCCGCAAGGGCCGCGCCAATGTCATGACGATGTCCTGGCATATGATGGTCGATTTTGAGCCGCCGCTGGTGGCCTGCATTGTCAGCAGCGCCAATCACAGCTTTGTCGCCTTGCGGTCAACCGGCGAATGCGTGATCGCCGTGCCAGCGCTGGAACTGGCGCCCAAAGTCGTGAAAGTTGGGAACTGCTCGGGGCACGACCTTGACAAGTTTATGGCGTTCGGACTAACGCCGATACCGGCCGCACGGGTTGCGCCCCCTCTGGTGGCCGAATGTTTTGCCAATCTTGAATGCAAGGTGGCCGACACCAGCCTCGTGAAGAGATACAACCTCTTCGTCTTGGAAGTGCTCAAGGCCTGGAGAGATCCGGCACAGAAAAATCCTAAGACCATTCACCATCAGGGATACGGCAAGTTCATCGTCGATGGCGAGACGATCAAGCTGAAGTCGAGGATGCGCTAGCGGTCGCCACAAAGCGTGCCCTTACTGGGCACCGCGATTCCCATAGCGGCTATGGTGCGCAAACTCGCGGACCTCTCGCCGCACGCGCAAAAAAATATCTGCCGGGCGCGGGCCGCGGGTAGCCGGGCAGGCCGGGCTGGCCAAATTGAGCGCTCGAAGGATGCTAATATGAATTAGGTGAGCACCATCGAGGAAGGTTTTCAGGCGCGCTTCTGGCATCCGCTCGCGGACGGCCGGATTCAGTGCGATCTCTGTCCGCGCTTGTGCAAGCTCCAAGAGGGGCAGCGCGGTCTGTGCTTCGTTCGCGCCGGGCGCGACGGCCGGATGGTGCTGACCACTTACGGCCGCTCGTCTGGCTTCTGCGTCGATCCGATCGAGAAGAAGCCGCTCAACCACTTCCTGCCGGGCACGCCGGTGCTGTCATTCGGGACGGCGGGCTGCAACCTGACCTGCCGGTTCTGCCAAAACTGGGACATTTCCAAGGCGGGGGAATTCGATCGGCTTACCGAGGAGGCCTCGCCCGAGGCGATCGCAGACGCGGCAGTTCGGAGCGGCTGCCGGTCAGTCGCGTTTACCTACAACGATCCGGTCGTGTTCGTCGAATACGCGATCGACGTCGCCGAAGCTTGTCATGCGCGGGGCGTCAAAACGGTCGCCGTCTCCGCCGGCTACATGTGCGATGAGCCGCGACGAGAGTTCTATCGCCACATCGATGCCGCCAACATCGACCTCAAGGGCTTCACGGAAGCCTTCTACAAGAAACTCTGCACCGGGTCGCTCAGTGCTGTGCTCGAGACGCTTGCCTACCTGAAGCACGAGACCAAGGTCTGGCTCGAGATCACGACGCTCTTGATCCCGGGCGAGAACGACTCGCCTGCCGAACTCGAGGCGCTGAGCGCCTGGGTCTTCGAGCATCTCGGTCCTGACGTGCCGCTTCATTTCACGGCCTTCCATCCCGACTGGAAGATGCTCGACTGGACGCCGACCCCGGCGGCGACGCTCATGGCGGCGCGTAACATTGCCTGCGCCATGGGCCTGCGCCATGTATACACCGGCAACATTCACGACGAGGCAACGCAGAGCACCTATTGCCACGCTTGCGGGTCGCACGTGATCGGTCGGGACTGGTATGAGATCACGTCCTGGAACCTCACCCGCGACGGCCGCTGCAAGAGCTGCGGTACCGCTTGCGCCGGCGTCTTCGACGACCCGCCGGGCAGCTGGGGCCGGCGTCGTCGGCCTCTGCTAATCGGAGCGGGCGCTTCGAGGTGAGGCCCAATGCCGCCTCGCCGCAGTCTTCCTTCTTCCGCGCTCACGATGGCCGCTCTCGATCGCGAAGAATCGCGGCCATCGTGGTGGCGTTCATAATTCCGAAATTCTGGTAGCAGTTGTTGAAGATCACATACGCACGCTTAACGCCTCGTTCTTTTAGATTTCTTAGACCACTTGCCAGCGACTGAAGCTCGCGCTCCGAGTACAAATATTTGAACCGTTCGGCGGGCGTGATGTTCCGTTTGAACCAGTTGTCTCGATTCCTGCCGTGAAAGCGCATGTACACCTGGTCGCCGGTCGCTTCGACAAATGAGGGTACGATCGAATTGTCTTCGGGCGCATCGATCGAGGTGTAGTAGAGACCATGCGATCGCAGGAACTCCATTGTCTCGGCACGCTGCGCTTGGCCGCGAACCCAGCTCGGATGGCGGAACTCGATCGCGATCGATGCTCCGGGCAGGCGCTCCGGAAGGCTCGCGAGGTAATCGAAATTCGAAGGTTTGGCGATGAAGTAGGGCGGAAACTGGAAAGCGACCATTCCAAGTTTACCCGCTTCGCGCAGCGGCGCCATCGCGCTCCAGAACATCTGGAACGCCACATCGACGACCTCGCGCGAGGGCTTTGTGAGCCGGCGTTCCGTGCGTTGCTCGGCCGGCAACATCTCGCGCATCTCCTTTGGAAGCCGCGAAATTTCCGCCGCATGCTGGGTCATCAGCGCGAACGTCTTGATGTTGAAGAGGAAACCCTCGGGCGTGCGCTCCGCCCAGAGCTTCGCATTGCGCTCGGCGGGCAGCGCGTAATACGTCGAGTCAACCTCGACCGTATTGAACC
This sequence comes from Binataceae bacterium (SeqCode), assembly GCA_963803045.1. GTDB lineage: Bacteria > Desulfobacterota > Binatia > Binatales > Binataceae > Binatus. The sequence continues at coordinate 5,537 of CAWDLC010000047.1, forward strand.
GCTGCGCATAGAAACGCAGACGCTCCTCGGCGCTTCGGATAGAAGGCGGATAAAAGAGGTCTGAATTAACCAGCGACGGGTCAGTCCAGGACGCCGTGCCAATCCGAAATTCAACGGTGGCGCTCATCCGCGGATTGGGACGCTCGGGCATCAGAGTGCTCCTGCCAAATCAGCGTTTCGGAGTTCGGCGCAACGTCCAGAACCTGACGCCGCTTGCCCCCGCTTCTTCACCGTCCACGATCACTTCGAAACCCTGCTTCAGATAGAACGGGACGTTGCGCTGGTTCTCAGTCTCAAGATAGCACGCGAGATTGTCACGGTCGGCGCGCTCAAGTACGGGCCGCATCAACTCGCCGCCCAGTCCGCGCCGCTGGCGCGCGGGCTCGACGCCGAGCAGGAACAGGTACCAGCAAGGCGCGACCATATCGCGCTGGCGCGCCTGCCACTCGCGTCCGACTACTTCGCGATAGCGCTGATACGCGTCGTCGCCGATCAGCGTCGCGAGCTGGTGCATCCCCGACGCCTCGATATTCTCGCGCGTCCATTTCGCGTCCGGCGGCAGCCACACCGCGGCGCCCTCGATCGCACCCGCGGTCGCGTAGACCTCGCCGGCCAGATGCCCGAACCGGATCATCCTCACGTAAACCTCGGGCAGCAGCCGGGCGCGCTCGGCCCGGTTGGGAATGGTGTAGACCATGAGCGGATCCTCGCGAAACGCGCGCGCGAACACCGCAGCGGCCGTGGCGATCTGCGAGTCAGCAAGTCTTACGAATTTCTTCGGCACAGGTGAGGACCTCGCGTTGATTATTACCGCGTGCTATCGGCAAACTGCTGCTCATCCCGGCGACCGGCCCTTACTGGCCCATCTACGGCACTCAGCGGATCGGCCTGGAGGCGAGTTGCGACCTAAGGATGTCGCTCACCAGGAACAGGTCCGTGAGCAGCGCGCGGAGATGGATCGACGCATTGAGATTGTCGACTAGTTGCGAGCTGATCGAGGGCTGGGCCAGGACCAGATCAATGGCTGCCAGCGAGTTTCGCGCGTCGCGATCCAGCACAGCAACAATGTCGCTCATCCGAGAGGCACCTCCCGTGGCTTTTAGTCGCAAACCCTTCAGGCTAGAAGCCTGGGAGTGGCTCAGCGCAAGCAATACAGCAGAGAAGGTCGCTCAGGTTTGAAAACCTCCCATCGCCCCTCCAGCCTGGCTGCGCTCCCAGCTCGTCGAGCCGAGCCTTGGCGTCCTCATTCGCGGTTCTTTAGTTGCTGGCCATCGCCGAGCCCGTACACCATCGCGGTCTTGGTGGTACCAAGTTTGATCCATTCCGCGCAATCGAGCTGCACTCTTTTGTAGAACTCTTCGGAGATCTCAAGAGACTCCTTGCTAACCTCGTCGATCCGATCGAACTTGCACTGAAAGGCGAACTCGCCCGACAGTGATTTTTCCAGCGCCCGGCTCCGCCATATCGCGATTGTGGTCTTACCCTTGAAGTGGTGCCCGAAGTGGATCACGCCCATGGTATTTTGCACCTCCTCGACCGCTACGTTGTTGACCAGCTCCATTTTGGTTCTGGGCCGTATGTCTATCCGCTTCAGGGTCGGGAACGCGCGGGCGATGTCCTCGATACCGCGGTCGAGTTCAATGTTGGGCGATGTAAGCACGCATCCATGAGAGTAGACGCTGCGCATCCCACCCAGGCGGTCTCGCTCGAGCAACAACTCCTCTTTGAACTTTATCTCATCGTGTCCACCCAATTGCGGACGCACGTCAACGGCCGCGGCGTTCTTGAACTCCGGGGTGCGGTATTTGAAGGCCAGCTCGTGGCCGGGACGGGGCCATCCCTGGTCGTAAAAAGTCCGCTTTCGCAGAATGAAATGGTTGTTGTAGAGGTCAAACTCCGGGGTGTCATAAAAGAGCACTTCCCGAACCTGACTGTCGAATGCGTGCTCGTCGACATCTACTCTAAGACTGAGTTTCCTGAGAGTCTTGGACGCTGTTTCCCAAAATTCGAGAAAACCATTCTTGCTCGTAAACCGATCGGGCTGCAGCAGAATTTTGTACTCGCGGTAATGAACAACGTCGCTGGGGAGATGCTGCGTTTCGGGATGTTTGCTTATGTGCTTGTTCATGGGTTGAATTGCACCATATTTCAACGGATTTGGCAAAAAAACGAGGCAAGTCGAAGCCCTCGGTAAACCAGCCGTAGATTTCGGCGAGCATCGCGCGCGCCTGATTGCGCTTGTCTTGCCCAACGAGCAGCTTTGCGAGACTGTACAAAGGAGCTCATGAGCCGAGACAGGCGAAATTAGACAAGCCGGGAATCTAAAATTAGTTTAAAGCGCATTATCATCTCGCTCGCGGCGGCGGGCCTTCTTTGCACGAGCGTGGCCTTCGGAGCGCCAGCGCCGGCAGCGTCCGATGAGGCCACGCTCGAACGCGACTTCGACGCTCTCATTCGCCCGGGCGATCTGCGCGACTGGATGAAGCTGCTCGCCGCCCAGCCAAACCATGTTGGCTCGCCGCACGACAAGGCCAACGCCGGCCAAATCCTTGCCTTGTTCAGGGGCTGGGGCTGGGATGCGCACATAGAGACCTTCTGGGTGCTCTATCCGACGCCGATCAGCGAGACGTTAGAGCTACTAGGCCCCAAACCGTACAAGGCCGTGCTGCAGGAGCCACCGATCCCCGGCGATTCCAGCGCGACCGCGACCGATCCCGCGCTTCCTGCCTACGTCGATTACCAGGGCGATGGCGACGTCGCTGCCGGCCTCGTCTACGTCAATTATGGGATGCAGGACGATTATAAAACGCTCCAGCGCCTCGGCGTCAGCGTCAAGGGCAAGATCGTCATCGCGCGCTATGGTTCCGGCTGGCGCGGGTTGAAGCCGAAGCTCGCGCAGGATCACGGCGCGATCGGCTGCATTATCTACTCCGACCCCGCACAAGATGGCTATTCCGTCGACCAGACTTACCCCACCGGTCCCATGCGCCCGCCCCACGGCGTGCAGCGCGGCTCAGTACTCGACATGGCGCTCTATCCCGGCGATCCGTTAACGCCCGGCATCGGTGCGACCAAGGACGCCAAGCGGCTGAAGATCTCCGAGGCGCCGACAATCCTGAAAATTCCTGTGCTGCCCATCTCCTATGCCGACGCCCAGGTGTTTCTCGATGCTTTGGGAGGCCCAGTCGCCCCGCCGGCATGGCGCGGCGCGCTGCCAATCACCTATCGCGTCGGACCCGGCCCTGCGCTGGTCCATCTGGCCGTCAAGTCCGACTGGAGCCTCAAGCCGATCTACGATGTCATCGCGATCATGAAGGGTTCGACCTATCCCGACCAATGGGTCTTGCGTGGCAATCACCATGACGGTTGGGTCTTCGGCGCCAGCGACCCGCTGTCGGGCCAGGTCGCGCTCCTTGCCGAGGCGAAGGCCGTCGGCGGACTCGTGCAGCAGGGCTGGCGGCCCAGGCGCACCCTCGTCTACACGAGCTGGGATGCCGAAGAGCCCATGCTTGTGGGCTCGACCGAATGGGCGGAGGAGCATGCGAACGAACTGAAGAAGAAGGCGGTCCTCTATGTAAACTCCGACACCAACGAACGGGGCTTTTTGGGCGTGGGGGGCAGCCACGACTTCCAGCATCTGGTGAACGAAGTCGCTGCCGATGTAGTCGATCCTGAGACCGGCGTTTCCATAGGCCAGCGGCTGCGCGCGAAAATGCGCATAGCTGCTCTTGCGCCCAATGCCACAGAGCACGTCAAGGCCGAGGCGAAGATCGCAGCCGACGCGGACAAGGACTTCCCTATCGAGGCGCTGGGGTCGGGCTCCGACTTTTCAGCCTTTCTTAACCACCTGGGTGTGCCCGCCCTGGATCTCGGTTTCGGCGAAGAGGGCCACTCGAGCGGCGTCTACCACTCTCGTTACGACACTTTCGAGCACCACAGCCGCTTCGTTGATCCGGGCTTCGTCTATGACGCGATGCTGGCCAGGACGGTCGGGCGGATAGTGCTGCGCGTCGCCGATTCCGACGTTCCCGTCCAAAACGCGAGCGCTTTTGCGAACGCGGTCTCGGACTATCTCGATCAGGTGAAAAAGCTCTCGGATGACGAACGGGAGGAGGCCGAGACTCAGGCCAAGCTGCTGCGCGACCGGGCGTTCCAGCTCGCGGCCGATCCTACCAAGTCGAGCGGCCTGCCCACGGCGCTGGACCGCGTCCCGCATCTGGAGTTCGCGGCACTCGGAGACTCCGTCGATCGCCTGAAGCGCAGCGCCAGGGCCTATGACGATGCGCTGGCGAAAAACGCTTCAGGCCTGTCCGGCGCTCGGCTCGCGCGCGTGCAGATGCTGATGTTGGACATCGACCAGACTCTCGCGCCCGACGTGGGCCTGCCTGGAAGGAGCTGGTACAAGAATCTCATCTACGCGCCCGGTCGCTTCACCGGCTACGGAGCCAAGACGCTACCCGGCGTTCGCGAGGCGATCGAAGACCGACGCTGGGCCGACGCCAACCGGTACGCCAAACTCACCGCGGACGCGCTCAACGCCTATAGCGACCGGCTGAATAAGGCGACGGCCGTGCTCAATGGCGGGTGAGGCGGAGCGCCGGCGCACATCCTCGCGGCTGGTGCGATTGGTAATCGACCTACTCACTTCGTCGGGACACATGCCTTGACGATTAATGCCAGCATCGCGAACAGGATCGCCAGATGAATTCCCTCGACCACGAGCGCCGTCAGCGCCGCGCGCGGTCCCGTCACGTAAACTCTCACGTGGTTCCAATCGAGCAGGCGCGGAATCATCACCAATTCCGCGCCGCAGTGCTGGCAGACCGTGCGAAAGCCGAAGCTCATGGCGTACCCGCACTCCGGACATGACAGCGCGACCCGCCTCATCGACACGTGCTGGTATTTCGCCGCCTCCGGTCGCTGCCCGGAAGGCAAGCTGGATTCCCCGCTGGTTAACTGCGCGCCGCACTCGCTGCAGAAGCGGGCGCGGCGCAGGTCCGCTCTGGCGCCACACTGCGGGCAGCTCCGGAACGTTGCGATCGTGTTGTTGTGCGCCATCGTCGCGTCGCCTTTGCCGGTAGGGACTCAGGCCACGATTCCACAAGCCAACTTTCTTCGCCAGACCCCGCTATTGTTCGCGGCAAATGGGAACCACAAAGACATTGCGGAATTTCTCATTGCGCACGGCGCCGATGTCAATGCCAGGACGGTCTTCGCGGCGCAGTCGTGACACGATGCGGTTCCGGATAATCGCTGCCACCGGGCGTTTGGCAGGTCCGCTCTGCGCGTCGAGGAACGTGCGGCGCCGTTTGACAAGCGCATGGTCAACCTAATAGCTAACGACAAAAGCAAATGGCGGAGAGTTTCGTGCCGATGCCGACGAAATACACCGATATAAAAGGATACGCGACCTACTACTACTATAGCGGTGCTACGACGCTGCCCGACGTGGTGCCGGACTTTTCACGCGGCCGCAAGATTTTGTTCGTTCACGGCGCCGGCTCGAACGGCCACAGCTGGCATCGCCAGATCGACGCGTTGGGCGGCAAGCACAGTCCGATCGCGCTCGATCTGCCCGGCCATGGACGCTCGGCCGGCGTCGAGGGGCTGCGCACGGTTCAGGACTATGCTGACTTCATTGCGGCTTTTCTTGACACGTTGAAGATCAAAGCGGCGGTGATACTGGGGCATTCGATGGGCGGCGCGATTGCGATGGATCTGGCGCTGCGGCACCCCGCGCGCGTCGAGGCGTTGATCCTCAGTTGCACGGCGTCGAAGTTCAACATCACGGCCGATCGAATCGAGGCATTGCGGGCAGTCACGATGGGCCGGGCGCCGCAGGCCTTCAACACTGACGGCTATTCGCCCCGGACGCTGAAGGAAAACTTCGACGTCGTCCGCGAAGGCTGGATGGAACAAATCAAGACCGATCCGCGCGTGCGCTACACCGACATCATCGCCTGCTCTGAGGTCGATTTGCGCGAGGCAATCGGAAAGATCGACAAACCGGCGCTGGTGCTGGCCGGCGCCGACGACCAGGGCACCACGCCGGCCGCCGCCGAGTTTATCGCGGGCAAGATTCGCGGCGCGACGTGCAAGATTATCGCGGACGCCGGTCACAATATCCCGCGCGAGCGTCCCGCCGAGTACAACGCCGCAATCGAACAGTTCGTGGGCGAACTGAGGTAGGAATTCGAGATGAGTTTAAGCCGCAAAACCGCAGTGGCCGGGGTGTATGAGCATCCGACCCGCTTCGCGCCGGACAAGAACATGTTTCAGATAATGGCGGAGAGCGTGCGTGGCGCGCTGGACGACGCCGGGCTTGACGATCAAGGACGTGAACGGGCTGTGCACGGCCGGCATCGGGATGGGCGGGATGGGAATCGTCGGCTTCTGCGATTACCTGAACCTGACGCCGAACTTTGTTGACTCGACTTCGATCGGCGGCTCGTCGTTCGTCGCGCATACCGCGCACGCGGCGGCCGCCATCCACGCCGGGCTGTGCGACGTATGCGTCGTGACCTATGGCTCGACCGCGGCGTCGCTCGCGGTTTGCGATCGGCACGGGCGGCGGAGCCGGCGGCTTCGCAGGCGACCCGTGCGACCAGTACGAGGTTCCGTTCGGGCCGACGACGGTCGGGTCGTACGCGATGATCGCGCAGCGCCATATGCATGACTACGGGACGACCTCGGCGCAGCTCGCCGAAATCGCGGTCACGATGCGCCTGCATGCGTCGATGAATCCGGCCGCGAAGTATCGCGACCCGATCACCGTGGAGGACGTGCTCGCGTCGCGCATCATCTCGTCGCCGCTGCATCTGCTCGATTGCTGCATCATCAGCGACGGCGGCGGCGCGCTGGTGGTCACCTCGGCGGAGCGTGCGCGCGACTTGAAGAAGAAGCCGGTTTACATTCTTGGCGCGGGCGAGACGGTGCGCCACGCGGCGCGCGGGCAGCGCGATTTTCTGGAAATCGCGGCGGCGCAATCGGGCCGGCTGGCGTTCGAGCGCGCCGGGCGTCGCGCACAAGGACATCGACATGGCGATGATCTACGACTCGTTCACGATCACCGTGCTGGCGACGCTGGAGAATCTCGGCTTTTGCAAGCGCGGCGAAGGCGGAGCGTTCGTGTCGGGCGGACGGCTGCGCTTCGACGGCGAGTTTCCGATCAACACCGACGGCGGCGGGTTGTCGTCGAACCATCCGGGGATGCGCGGAATTTTCCTGGTGATCGAGGCGACCAAACAACTGCGCGGCGAATGCGGTCCGCGGCAGGTCAAGGATTGCAAAATCGCGCTCGTGCACGGCACCGGCGGCGCGCTCGGCACGCGCCATTCGGGCGCGACGCTTATCCTCGGCAATCAGTAACCCCGGGGCGGAGCAGAATCGATGGCGGAAAGACGCAAGCGAAGAAATACTCCAAGCCACTCCCGCATCTCGACGAAGAGAACCGTCCGTGGTGGGAGGCGCTTCAAGCGGCACGAACTTTACATCCAGAAATGCCGCCAATTGCGGCGACTTGCGCTACTATCCGCGCGCGCTGTGCACGAGTTGCATGTCGTCGCAGGTGCAATGGATAAAATGCAGCGGGCGCGGCAAGGTCTATACCTTCACCGACGACGTATCAGAACCAGGCGCCTGGGTTTCGCGAATCGATCCCATACATCATGGCGTACGTCGAGCTGGAGGAGGGCGTGAAAATGCTCACCAACCTTGTCGACTGCCAGCCGGAACAGGTTAAAATAGGGATGCCCGTCGAGGTCGTATACGACGACGTCACGCCCGCGGTGACGCTCGCGAAATTTCGCCCGGCGAGGTGAGGGCTCAATCCTGGTGAGTACAATCCTTGATCTGCACACGCATAGTGAAGCCTCGGAAGACAGCCGCGCGCCGGTAGAGGCGTACCTCAACTGGATCAAGCTGCGTCAAGCCGAGCGGCCGGTCGATGGAATCGTCCTGACCGAGCATCGCCAGTTCAATCGCGATGCCGACTACCGCAATCTGGAGGACAAATTCGGGACGATGGTGCTGCGCGCCTCGGAAGTCGAGACCAACTACGGACACATGCTGGTGTTCGGGGTGAACGATGAGATGGTGGTGCGATTCGATTTTGCCGACGTGCGGCTCGACGCGCAGGTTTTGATCGATGAAGTGGCGCGGATGGGCGGAATTGTCGTACCGTGTCATCCCGGCCGCCCCAACATCGGGCTCTACGAGCACTATCAGTCGAGGCCGCCACTGGAGAATGTAGTCGCGGTCGAAGCGCTGAACGGCGGCTCGCGCAAGGGCGAAGACGAGCGCAGCGCGGAATTGATCGCGAAGCACGGTTTTGCCGCGACCGGCGGTTCCGACAGCCATCTGGTGAGCCTGATCGGGCTGTGCGCGACGAAATTCAGCGCTGACATCAAGACGATCGACGACTTGGTGCGGGAATTGAAAACCGGCAATTACGAGCCGGTGGATTTCCGGCCGCGGCGCAAGACCGTGCCGCATGCGGTCGCGATGGTAACCAGATAACTCCGCAACTCGATAGCGAGACAACGAGAAAACCACGATGACAGTCAATTACGATCCCGCGCTGCTCAACAAGGTCTTCGAAGTAACCGAGCCAGTCGAGATCAAGGCCGAAGATATAAAACGGTACTGTGCGGCGCTCGGCGAGACCAATCCGATATACACTGACGCGGACGCGGCGAAAAAAGGCCCGTACGGAGGGCTGGTCGCGCCGCCGTCGTTCGCGGTGACGATGCGCAACGGGCGCAATTTCTTCGAGAACGTTCCGCGCTTCGGGCGCAACGGCTTCGACGCCGGCAAGGACGTCGAGTTCGTCGCGCCCATCAGGCCGGGCGACCGGGTAACGCTCAGCTCGCACGTCAAGGAAATTTACGAGAAAACCGGACGGACGGGCACGATGGTGTTCGTCGTAATTCGCTCGACGCTGAAGAACCAGAACGATGAAGTGCTGGCCCATATCGACCATCGCTTCATGAACCGCTGAACCGAGCGCTATCGGGAAGCCGAATCACGTGAATAGTTTCGAAGAGATCAATATCGGTGACACGCTCGGCCCGCTCGAGCTGTTCGTCAGCAAGGATCAGTGCCGCGCCTACGCCAATACGATGGGCATGGGTGGCGCGGGACGCTTCACCGACGACGAAGCCGCCAGGAAGGAAGGGCTGCCCGGGATGATCATACCGGGCAACATGAGCCTCGGACTGCTCTCGAAGCTGGTAACGGATTGGATCGGCTCGAGCAACGCGCGGCTGGCCCGGATGAGCACGACGTACCGCGTGCCGGTGCAACCCGGTCACACGATCACCATTCACGGCTTTATCACCAACAAGAATCCCCAGGATCGCACGACCGAAATCGACGTCTGGATAGAGAACGAGGAAGCCGAGCGGCTCGTCACCGGGACGGCGACCGTCCAGTTCAGACAGTAGCCCGCAGGATTGGCTACTCGTGCATATTGAGCGGGCCCAGGCCCGGACCTGTGAGTATCAGGGCGCGGTTCACCGGAAACGGCGTGGCGCCTTGCTGCATCTCGGGATTAACCGGAGCAGTCGAATCCTGGGATCCCAGCGACTTGAGTTTGACCAACTGCATGCACCACGGGTGCTGATCGCCGACGGCGCACCGCTGCTGCTGCATCACAGGCTGCTGCATCACGGTCTGGTTATTCGGCGTGCAGCCGCTTGCGATCAGCAGGATCGATATCGCGATTGTCGTGGATATGAATTTCCGCATCATCTCACCTTTCTCGACTGGAAATGTCTGTCGGGACGGGCGCGGCAGAATCGCACAAGATCACAACTATTAGCCGCCAGTCGGGGAGGCAAGTGGGAATTCGCGGGGGCGCTTTCAGACGAAGCAGAGTTTTTCCCAGGTTGGGATTCACAGGGCGCGGAGTTCGGTCGAGATGTCCCCGCGGGTGGCCAGGGTCGCAGGTATGAACCCGCTGGCTGCTCCAATCAGGGCGGCAATCAAGAAGCTGTAGGCAACGACTCGTGGCGATAGCGTCAGCGCGAGCGCCAGCGGACCGAGCGCTCCGGAAACATGCGGCAACAGGTCGAATCCCAAGTAGGCCAAGGCGCACCCGAGCGCACCGCCCGTCACGCCGACGATCAGTCCCTCGACCAGGATTCGCGCAATGATCGAGTTGCGCGTGAATCCAATCGCGCGCATCACCGCCATCTCGTGGCGACGTTCGCGCACCGCCATCGCGGCCGTGTTGACGGCGACCAGTCCGATTGTGAAGATCACGATCGCCGCAAGAAATTTTGCGCCGCTAAGCAGAAGGGAGAGGTTGCTGCCCATTTCGTTCTTGATCAGCGCGACTTCGGTTTCGGTGGCCGTCTCGTGCGCTGAATTGGCGAACATCTCATCGATTGCGGCGATCACTTCGGGCGCCGATTGCGAGCGGTCTATTTTCACCCAGAACAGGTTTGCGGTGCCAGGCCTGCCCAGCAGTTCCTCCATGTAGTCGCGCCTGAAGATAATCCGAGGCCCTGCGGCGTCCTCGTTCAGCACGCCCACGATTGTCAGTTGCAGATCGACCGGATACATCGTGCCGCGCAGCATGATCGTGTCGCCGACCTTCCATCCATAAGCCTTCATCAAGGTGGTTGCGACGAGGCCTGCGGTGCGCAGATTTTCGAATTCGCGTTCGGTTTGTGCGCTGAGTTCCCAATCGGGGAAGATTTCGCGGATATGATCGTCGTCGGTGGCGAGGACGCCGATCTGCTGGTTCGGATCGCGGTAAGTTCCCATGAAGACGCTGTAGGCGGCCACTGCCTCGACGTGCGGCACGGTTTCTATTTGCCGGCGGTAAGACTCGGGCAGCATGTAGAGGAGGCTCGCCTTGCTGTGACAGATCAGGCGCAGAGAATTCGCGCGGTCGCGCAGGACCTGGTCGAGCAGTCCCGGCAGGCTGATCAGGGACGCGAAGATGAATACCGAAACGGCGACCGACAGCATGGTAAGAATCGTGCGCCGCTTGTTGCGGGTGAGGTTTATGAGCACGAGCGACAGATATTTCATGGCGGCGCAGCGGGAGACAGCTCCCAGACGCTTCGCGAGCAGCGAAGGGTCACGAGTCGATCAGTAACGCGAAGCGCAGGCCGATGGAAGGGAGAGGTGAATGCTCAGGGCCTAGACCAGGAGGGAGCCGCGAAACGGTTCGTCGCGCGGGGGAGGGAACTGGAGCAGGTTGATGGCCCATTTGCGCGCCTGGCGCAGCGCATCCTCAGCGCGGCGAAAGATTCGCTCGCGATACATCACGGACCATACGTACACATCGAGCGACGGCTCCTCGCCGAGCGTGATGTCGAGCATCCAGTCCTCGAGCTGCGGGCCGCAAATCAGCAGGCGCACGACGCGCCCGTGATCGATTACGATGCCGCGCGCCTCGCGCGGGAGGCGAAACTCGTCCTTGACGCGCTTGATGACATTGGGCGGCGCATGCTGCTCGGTCATCGCGACGTAGGCCCAATCGCCCTGCGGAGGATTGGCCTCGCGCGCGACGCGCAGGTTGTTGTCGGTCAAGTCTTCCTTGGCGCGATCCTGATCGTAATCGCGGGCGACCTGGTAAAAGGCCATCGCGACCGGCAACTGCGGCATCTCAGTTTCGGACTTGGCCCTTTTGGGTTTCTTGAAGGTGGTTTCGACCCACCAGCGGTTTTCGACGTTGGGCTTTTGCGGCATCAGGCGACCCGGCGAGATTTTTTGCGAGCGTCGATCCACGCAGAGCGCCTCGATTTTCGTGCGATCGAAGTACGCAGGCGACGCTTGCGGACGCGATTTGCAGCGCGACGCGTGTTCGAGATTCCCGCCCGGATGCGCGAGCGCGATGAGCCGCGGCGGCCGGGGACTTTAAGCCCGGTCACCATCCGGCGCGAGAACAGGTCGGCCTTGCGCTCGGCGTCGGACCAGAACAGGAAATGACCCATCTCGTGGTAGATCATTTGAATCCACAGGCGCTCGCTGAAATAGACGCGTCCGCGTTTCCAGTTTTCGGGATGCACGAGATGGATGCGGCCGTCTTCGTAGGTGCGGCCGGCGGTCTTGCCCCAATCGATGTATTCGAACCATTCGATACGCGGGCGGCGCAGCTTGAAGTATCGGCACATCGAGGAAATGGCGCGGTTGAAATGCGCGGCGCGATGGCCGCGGAAAAATTCGGCGAGGTTGCGATCAATTTCGCGGCGATGAGCGACAGGAGGAACAATCATTCGCACGAGCAGGTGACCTCCGGTGACAGGTGATAAAGATCATACGGAGGCGCATTCATCAGAGTCAAACCAGTCAGGCAAAATGGCAGTTTATACCGCCGTTTGATTGCTCCCAAAGGTAAAACAAGGCGCTGGGACTAAAGGAAAAAAAAGAGCCGGGGTCCCTCGGCTTCGCCTCAATCCGGCGATTGAATCGGAGTAGCTAGCGGGTGCGATTGGCGCGGTGCATCCTGCGCGGATCGCGCCGGCGCACTCGATTAACAGTCAAGCGTTGCATCCGGCTCGCTTCCTTGAGCCGCAGGCGCAGCGGACCGCCCCCGCGGCCGGCGACAAGTTCGGACAGCCGCCATCGCAGGCCCTGGCCATCCATGCCGAGCGCGTCGCATACGTTGTCAAATGACAACGGAGAAGTGACGCCCTTGGTGAAGATCCAGTGCCACGCCTCGTTAAAGGAGTTGCGTTTGCGCAGGCTGGTTGAGGCGCCGAATACCTGCACGACGTTGATCGCGTCGGCCAGCACCGCGAGCATCAGGCGCTGCTCGCTGGAGAGCGATCGGGCGCCGACCATCTCGAAGAACTGGCTGCGAAGGATAACGTCGGGAAAGGGACGCGGATCGGCGGCAGCGATCGTGGAGACGACGGTACTCATGGTTCAGCTTGCTCCCTGCCTCCAGCGAAGAGCTTGAAGGTCAAATATTGGCAGCACATCTTATGCGGACACCTCGTTCCATCTAATAGTGGAGAGAGAAAGTTAGTGAGAACGCTGACTGATTGCAAGCGAAAAGTCATAGCGTAAATTCGTGGCTGCGAGCCTTGGATAAGCAGAATCTGTCGCGATAATGCCGGAACTAGCGAAACGGGCCGCAAGCGAGTCTCCGGGGCGTCCAGGGACGATTCGCTCAAAAGCGCGAGGTGCCCTTGTTGTCGATACGAGCGGACGGTCTGTTATAGTCGAATTGTCAGACGCAAGCGCGGCGCTCGCGGAGACCGGGGCGATATACAAGATCGGCGCGCATTGGGCAGCATTGGGAACCAGTGAAAAGTGAAACAGTGGAAATGGATCAGGCACGAAAAGATCGGAAAACACGGCAGATAAGGATCGGCGGCACCAAGGTCGGCGGCGATGTGCCCGTCGTGGTGCAATCGATGTGCGCGACGCGAACGATCGACATCGACAAGACAGTTGCGCAGGCCCATCAGCTGGCGGAGGCGGGCGCGGGAATTGTCCGGATCGCCATGGACAGCGAGAAGGAAATCCCGGCGCTCAAGGAAATCCGCGCGCAGACGAAGGGAATCGTGCTGTCGGTCGATTTGCAGGAGAACTACAAGATCGCCGACCGGGTTGCGCCGCAGGTTGACAAGATTCGCTACAACCCGGGCCATTTGCACCATATCGAAAAGTCGAAGACGATCGAGCAGAAGGTGAAATGGCTGGTCGATGTGGCGCGGGACAACAACCTCGCGATCCGCATCGGCGTGAATTGCGGTTCGGTCGCGCCGGCGTTTGTGGACAAGTATCCGGGCGATCAACTGGCCGCGATCGTTGAGTCGGCGGCGTACCATTGCGCGCTGATGGACGAGCTCGGCTTCACGCGCTTCGTCGTGTCGCTCAAGGATTCCGATCCTAACAAGGTGATGGACGCGAATCGGCGCTTCTCGAAGCGCCGGCCGGACGTGCCAATCCATCTTGGCGTCACGGAGGCGGGATTGCCGCCCGACGGAATCATCAAGACCCGGATAGCGTTCGAAAAACTGCTCGCGCAGAGTATCGGCGATACGATCCGCGTCTCGCTGACGCTGCCCAACGAGCGCAAGCACGAGGAAGTGATCGTCGGCCACAAAATTATCGAGGACGTCGCGGCGGGCAGGTTCATCTCGGTGCCCGACTTCGGCGCGGGACTGAACATCATCTCGTGCCCGTCGTGCTCGCGTGTCGAGAACGAGAAGTTCGTCGGGCTGGCGCAGCAGGTCAAGGAACTCACGACTTACGCCGAGAAGTACAAGATCACGATTGCGGTGATGGGATGTCGGGTCAACGGGCCGGGCGAGACCGATGACGCCGACCTTGGGTTGTGGTGCGGTCCGACCACGGTGAATCTCAAGGAGAAAGATAGAAAGATAGGTTATTTCGGCTACGACGAAGTGCTGCCCAAGCTGCGCGCCGAGCTGGATCGGTTGATCGCCGAGCGCACTGCCGCGGCTGCGAATTAGGCAGCGCGATTCAGTCGCGCGTTATCTGCACCCTCATCTACCGGCCCGCCAAGCGCTCGGCCTCCGTGTGTCTGTGACACCTCCCGCAACAAAGCGGGCGAGGCGGGTAAGATGTGGCGCGGAGCGCGACATCCTAACTGGGGCGAGGCAAGATCAGATCTTCTGATTGGTCTTGCGCCAGTCGGCGAGGAAGCGCTCAAGCCCCAGATCCGTCAGCGGATGATGCAGCGTCTGCTTGAGCACTGCGAACGGCACCGTCGCGATATCGGCGCCGACCTCAGCCGCGCGCAGCAGATGCGTCGTGTTGCGCACCGACGCGACCAGTACCTCGGCCGGATAGTCGTAATTCGACAGTATCTGCACCATCTGCTCGACGATCGCGAATCCGTCCTGTCCGATGTCATCGAGCCGTCCGATAAACGGCGACAGAAACGAGGCGCCGACTTTGGCCGCCGCGAGCGCCTGGAGCGGAGTGAAGATGAGAGTGCAGTTGACGCGGATGCCGCGTTTGGCGAGCGCGTGGGTCGCCTTGAGGCCTTCGATGATCATCGGGCACTTCACAACGATATTCTTGTGGAGCTTGGCGAGCTTCTCGCCCTCCTCGATCATCGCGGAAGCTTCGGTTGCGACCACTTCAGCGCTGATCGGTCCGTCGACGATGTCGCAAATCTCGCGCAGCACATCGTGATACGGGCGCCCGGTTTTCGCCATCAGGGATGGATTGGTGGTGACTCCGTCGATGAGCCCCCAACTGGCAGCCTCGCGAATCTCGGCGACCTCTGCGGTGTCGATAAAATATTTCATCGGGTGGATGCCTCGCGTTTGGACGATTGCGGCCTCAGCAGGTCCGCTCGCGCAAGAGTAACACGAAACGGCGACTTGAGTCCCGCGAGCATCTCGGAAATCGATGCATTGAGTTTCGGATGAATCAGCGCGGGCGCCAGCTCGCTCATGGGGGCGAGCACAAAGCGGCGCTCATGAAGGCGCGGATGCGGTACCTTGAGTATTCGGGTATCGATGGTTTCTTTGTTGAAGAACAGCAAATCAAGATCGATGATTCGCGGCCGGTACTTGCCGCGAGCCTGCTTGCGTCCCTTGACGCGCTTGCGGCCCATAATTCGCTCGAGCGCGAGGAGGCGGCGCATCAGAACTTCCGCGGGGAGCTCAGTCTCGACTTCGACGACGCCGTTTAGAAACGCGCCCTTGAGATCGCCCATCGGTTCGGTCTCGTAGATCGAGGATTGGCGCACGATCCTCGTGTCCGGGATCGCAGCGATCCGTTGAATCGCCTCGCGATAATTGGCGGCTCGATCGCCTAGATTACTGCCTATTCCGATGAAAGCCCGATGGGGCATCCTCGCCGTTACAACCGCAGCGCTTTTAGTCGGTCCACTGCCTCGACCAACCGTTCGCTCGACACCGTAAGTGAAAAGCGAACGTATCCCTCACCACCCTTGCCGAATCCGGAGCCGGGCGTAATCGCGACGCCGGCTTCCTTCAATACGCGCTCGCTAAATGAAACCGAGGTATAACCACGCGGAACTTTGGTCCAGACGTAAAACGTCGCCCGCGGTCTCTCGCATTCCAGCCCGAGCGCGCGTAGCGATCCGACCAGCAGGTCACGGCGTTGCTTGTAGATTGCGCAATATTCGGCGAGCTTGTCGCCGTCTCCCCCTTCCAGGCCCGTGATAGCGGCTTCCTGCACCGCCTGGAAAACGCCGGAATCCATGTTGGTCTTGACCTTGCCGAGCGCGCCAATCAAATCCGCGTTGCCGATTGCGAAACCGACGCGCCATCCGGTCATCGAGAAGGTCTTCGATAACGAGTGGAACTCGATCGCGCATTCGCGCGCGCCTTCGGCTTGGAAAACGCTCGGTGCTCGATAGCCGTCGTATGCGATTTCGGAGTAGGCGCTGTCATGAGCGAGGATGATGTCGCGCTTGAGACAAAATTTGACGGCATCTTCGAAAAACGAGAGATCAACGGTCGCGGCGGTTGGATTGTTCGGATAGTTCAGCCACAGCATCCGGGCCCGGCGCGCCACTTCGGCGGGAATCGAAGCGAGATCGGGAACGAATCCGTTTTCTCTTCTGAGCGGCAAAAAATACGGCTCGCCGCCGTTGAAGACGCATCCCGAGTAGTACACGGGATATCCGGGGTCGGGAATCAGCACGATGTCGCCGGGCTCGACCACCGCGGTCGAGAAGTTTGCGATGCCTTCCTTGGAGCCAATCAGAGCGCAGACCTCGCGCTGATGGTCGAAGCTGACGCCGAAACGCCGCCGGTACCAATCCGCGCAGGCCCGGCGAAATTGCGGCAAGCCTTGGTAGTCGGGATAGCGGTGATTCTTGGGGTCGTCGGCGGCGCGCTTGAGCGTCTCGACGATGTGACGCGGGGTGGGCAGGTCGGGGTCGCCGATCGAGAGGCTGATAACGTCAACGCCCTTGCTTGCCTCCTCCTTCTTCAGGCGGTCAAGTTCGGCGAAAAGGTAGGGCGGTAAAAGACCCAGTCGAGAAGCAGTCTTGATTTGCACCTGTCGAAACAGCCTCAAACGACACTAACCTGATTATAAGTAACATACTTTCCGGACCGTCGAAACTACTTGCCGCAATAAATCGGCGTTCTCGCACAATGGGAATCCACAGATGCGTCATTTGATTGGACGATCCAGCCTGACGTGTGACATCAACTTGCTTGATTGGAAACGATCGTGTTGGTACAAATTCTAACTTCGAGCGGTGGCGGCCTCCAGGACTATTCACAAGCCTGATCGTGAGCATGAACCGGATAGTGCTGGGCCTTGCCCTGTCGATGCTGGCCTTGGGAGGGGCGGTGATCGCGCTGTCGCAGCGGCCATGGGCGCCCCGGCCAGACGTAGTCCAGCCGATACCATTTAGCCATCGGGTACACGCCGGGGTGAGCAAGATTCCCTGTCAGTATTGCCATGCCTACGCAAGTCGATCGTCTGAACCGGGCATCCCGGCGGTAGCCAGATGCGTGGGATGCCACGGCAACAGGATTGCAGGAGGCGGAATCCAGCCGGTGACGCGGCCGTGGACGGACGACACGCTGGCGGCCTTCGAGATTCAGTGGAATCGCGTGTACACGCTGCCCGACTTCGTGCGCTTCACGCATCGGCCGCATATTCATGCCGCCGTGCAATGCCAGAGTTGTCACGGCCCCGTGGAAACGATGGACCGCGTAGTGCCGGCGTTTGAAATCAACATGGGCTTCTGCGTGGACTGTCACACGGAGAAAAAAGCGACGCTCGACTGCGTAGCCTGTCATCACTGAGTGAGGGAGTAGATGCGCGAGGGACCGTCGATATCCAGGCGATCATTCATCAAGCTGGCCGCGACTGCGGGTGCGGCGGCGGCGATCCCTGGCTGCGAGCCGGCGGCGAGGAAGCTGATCCCGTACGTGGTGCCCGATGAGAACGTAGTTCCCGGCATGCCGAGTTTTTTTGCGACGACGTGTTCAGAGTGCCCGGCGGGATGCGGCGTGGTGGCGCGAATCCGGGAAGGGCGCGTCGTCAAGCTTGAGGGAAATCCCGCCGATCCAATTGGCCAGGGTTCTTTGTGTGCGCGGGGGCAGGCGGCGCTGCAAGGACTGTACAATCCCGACCGCCTGGCGCATCCGCAAGTTCGCGGCGGCGACGGCGCGATGCGGACTGTTTCGTGGGACGAAGCGGACAAAACCCTCGCCGACAGACTGGCGGCGGCGTCGAAGGCGGGCAAGGATCGCGTCGCGTTCTTCGGTTCGCCGCAGGGGCCGACCCTCAGGAAAATCGCGCTCGC
This sequence comes from Binataceae bacterium (SeqCode), assembly GCA_963803045.1. GTDB lineage: Bacteria > Desulfobacterota > Binatia > Binatales > Binataceae > Binatus. Next base: position 23,775 of record CAWDLC010000047.1, read on the forward strand.
GTTTGTCGGCGCTTATGGTTCGTCGCGCGCGATATTTTACGAGGCTATCAACCAGGAACCGGCGCGGGTTGCGGCGAAAACGATCTTTGGCCGGCGCGATCTGCCGTCGTATCGAATCGATCAGGCCGAAGTGCTGATTTCTTTCGGTGCGGATTTTCTCGAGACCTGGCAATCTCCGGTGGAACTCGCGCGCCAATACTCGCTGTTCCGCACGCCGCATAAGCGGCGCGGTCGGCTCACCATTGGCCGTGCCACCTACGTCGGCCCGCGGCTCAGCATGACGGCGTCGAAGTGCGACGACTGGATTGCAACTGCTCCAGGTGCGCAGGCCGATGTTGCGTGGAGCGTGCTCAACGTGCTGGTCAAGCAGCGCTGGGTTTCGCAGAACTCGGGCTTCGATCTTGCGGCGCTGACCAAGGCGGTCGCGAATTTCGATCCGGCTGCGACGAGCGCGCGGACCGGCGTGCCGGTGGAAACCATCACCAGGCTCGGCGAGACGTTCGGCAGGGCGGACGGCGCGCTGGCGATCGCGGGCACGGACGATTCGTCGGCTCATCTTGCGGCGATGATCCTCAATGCGGTCACCGGCAATTTCGGCAAGACCGTAATGTTCCTCGAAGGCGCGCCCGCCGAAGAGACCAGCACGCCGGATGAAGTGGACGCGGCGGTTGACGCGATGCGCGACGGCAAGATCGATGCGCTATTTATCGCGGGCGGAAATCCGGTCTTCACGATGCCCGCGTCGGCGCGAATGGCCGAGGCGATCCAGAAAGTTCCGTTCGTCGTGTGGGCGGGCGGCGTGCCGGACGAGACTGCCGCGACGGCGAGTCTGCTCCTGCCAGCGCATCATCCGCTCGAATCATGGCGTGACACGGCGCCGCGCGCGGGAATCCGCGGACTGGGACAGCCGGTGATGCAGCCGGTGTTCGACAGCAAGCCGGTCGGCGATATCCTGCTTGGCGGCGGCCGCGGGATCGTCGAGCGCGAAACCGCCGTGGGCGAGCAGTGCAGAGGCAGTCAAGGCTGAATGGCTGGCGCTGGCTCCCAAAGCAGACGGCGCTGATCCCGAAGATTTTTGGGTAAGCGTCCGGCGCGAAGGCGGATTGTTCGAGGAACAGCATCTCTCGGCGCTCAGCCTCGACACGTCTCCGTTCAAGGCACCCGTACCGACCGCGGCTCAGTTGGAACTTTCCGTTTACGCCTATCCGCACATTTTTCTTTACGACGGCCGCGGCGCGGACAAGCCGTGGCTACAGGAATTGCCCGAGCCGGTCACGCAGATCGTGTGGGACAGCTGGGCCGAGATACATCCCGAGACGGCGCGCAAGCGCGGCGTGGCCAGGGACGACATCATCGAGATCAAAACGGAGCACGGCGCAATCGAGGCGCCGGTCCTGTGGAGAGCACTGTTCGTCCCGGCGTGATCGCGGTTCCTTTGGGACAGGGGCACCGCGCATACGGCCGTTATGCAAGAGACGTCGGCGCAAATGCGTGGGCGATATTGGCGGCGGGCGCGACCAGTGCCGCTGCGACCGCGCGCGCAACCGGCAAGACTCGCAAGCTCGTTTCACCGCTGGGCAACAGCGACCTGATGGGCCGATCCTCGTCGAGGCGATGAGTATCGAGCAGCTGGCACGCGGCGTGGTTCCCAAGAGCGAGGCCGAAGAAGTCAGCGGGCCGTTCGAAATGTACCCGCCCTGGAAATATCCCCGGCACAAATGGGGAATGACGATCGACGTCAATGCGTGCACCGGATGCAGCGCCTGCGTGACGGCCTGTTACGCGGAGAACAATCTGCCGATCGGTAGGCAAGGACGGGTCGATCGCGGCCGAATCATGTCGTGGATCCGCATCGAGCGTTACTTCCCGCCGCAGAGAAGCCGGCGAAGCGCCGCTGATCCACATTGTGCCGATGATGTGCCAGCAGTGCGACCACGCGCCGTGCGAGCCGGTCTGCCCGGTGTTCGCCGCGTATCATACCGAAGAAGGGCCTCAACGGCCAGGTCTACAATCGATGCGTCGGCACGCGCTATTGCGAGAACAACTGTCCGTACAAGGTGCGCCGATTCAACTGGTTCAGCCCGAATGGCCCGCGCCGCTGAATCTGCAGCTCAATCCCGACGTGACGGTGCGCGGCGCGGGCGTGATGGAGAAGTGCACGTTCTGCATTCAGCGCATCCACGTCGCCGAAATCAACGCCGAGGACTGAAGACCGCGGCCGGTGCGCGACGGAGAGATCGTGCCGGCGTGCGCGCAGGCCTGCCCGACCAGGGCGATCACGTTCGGCGACAGCAACGATCCCGCGAGCGCGATGATGCGCCGGCGCGAGGACAACAGGCTGCGCAGCTATCGCGCTTTGGAAGAACTCAACACGCAGCCGGCGATCACTTATCTGCGCGACCTCTATCGCGACGAAAGGAGAAAGCCTGAGTGGCAGCGGCGCCGAAGATACCGGCCGAACCGACGTTACCGCGATATCGACCGCAGCGTGCTGCGGGTGATGGAACCGGCCGGCCTCGCGTACTGGGCGTGGGTCGGATTCTGCTGTCACGCTGGTGGCGCATCGCCGCCGCATTGTGGACTCACCAGATATACACGGGCCTGGGGGTGACCGGGTTTCGGCAGCCCGTGATGTGGGCGGTATACATCACCAACTTCGTCTTCTGGGTCGGTATCGCGCACTCGGGAACGCTGATCTCCGCGATTCTGTTTCTGTTCCGCACCCGAGTGGCGCACCGCGGTTTATCGCGCCGCCGAGACGATGACGATATTTGCGGTCGCGACCGCCGGACTGTTTCCGCTGATCCATCTCGGCCGCTCATGGTTCTTCTACTGGCTGTTGCCATATCCCTAATCAGCGATACCTACAGCCCGACTTCCGCTCGCCGCTGGTGTGGGACGCTTTCGCGGTCAGCACCTATCTCACTATCAGCGCGCTGTTCTGGACGATGGGGTTGATTCCCGACGTCGCCAACGCGCGCGAGGTCGCGACCGGATGGCGCAAGAAGCTCTACACGGTGCTCGCGCATGGGATGGCAGGGCACGCGATCGCCAGTGGCGGCACTTACTCGATGGCTACCTGCTGATGGCGGGCCTGGCGACTCCGCTGGTGCTTTCGGTGCACACGCGTGGTGTCGTGGGATTTCGCGATGGCGCAGATGCCGGGCTGGCACAGCACGATTTTCGCCCCATACTTCGTCGCCGGTGCGATTTTTTCCGGCGTCGCGATGGTGATCACGCTGCTGATCCCGATGCGCAAGCTGCTGGGCATCGAGGACCTGATGACGGAGTGGCATTTCGACAATCTCGCCAAGGTCGTGCTGCTGACCTCGCTGGTGGTCTCGTACGCGTACATTACGGAAGCGTTCATGGCCTGGTACAGCGGGCGATCCGATCGAGCATAATGACGTTCCACATGCGCTACTTCGGGCCGTGGGGATGGATGTTCTGGGTAATGGTCGCTGTGCAACTGCGTAATTCCATTGCTGCTATTTTCCCCGCGCATCCGGGTCAACATGACCGCGCTCTTGGATAATCTCGATTTTCGTCAACATCGGGATGTGGTTCGAGCGGTTCGTGATCATCGCGGGTTCGCTGGCGGCCAACTTCGAGCCTTCGCAGTGGGGCCCCTACCATCCGTCGATCACCGAAATCATGATCACGGTCGGCAGCTTCGCGTGGTTCGTGATGCTGTTCTCATTGTTTTCCAGGTTCCTGCCGATCATATCGATGACGGAACTCAAGGAAGGAATCGTCTGGCTTCGGAAGGCGCTCAAGATGGATCGAGTCAAAGCCGCATGAGCACGATAGCGATCATAAGTTGGTTTGCGGATGACACTCGATGCGCGCAAGCGATCGAGGAGCTCCGCGCGGCGCAGGTTGGGGATTTCAATACGTTCTCGCCGATCCCGAGCCACAAAATCGAACATGCAATCGGCAGGTCGAAAAGCCCGGTGCGATGGCTGGTGCTGGCGGGCGGAATTTCGGGCGTTCTTAGCGGGCTTGCGATAACGATTGGAACAACTTACGAGTGGCGTCTCAACGCGGGCGGCAAACCACTTCTGTCGTGGCCGCCGTTCATCATCATCTGCTTCGAGTTGATGGTCCTGCTAGGCGGAATTTTCGGCTTCTTTGGCGTGCTGACGCTGTCGGGGGTGCCCACGACCGCGATGGCGCCGGGGTACGACGGGCGCTTCGGCGAGGATCGATTTGGAATCGTGGTTCGATGCGACGAGGCAGAAGCGGCGCGTGTCGAGTCGATGCTGAAGGAATCGGGCGCGGAAGAAGTCGTTCGCGAAGACGGGGCGCAGCCGCGATGAGCGCCAATCTTCAACGGGCGCATCGCGGGCGCGCGGCGATGAAGCCGCGGGCCGTCGAGTCGGTGGCCGGCACGACGATGAAGACGCTGGCGGGCGTCATGATCGTTCTCGGCGCGATCGCGTTCGGGTTGGCGCTGTTGCGAGGCGGAGCCGCGATCGCATGGGAAGCCTATCTCGTCAACCTGCTGTTCTTCCTTGGCGTCGCGCAAGGCGCGGTGGTCGCGTCCGCGGCGTTTTATCTGACGCAGGCGAAGTGGGGCGGTTCGACGCCGTATCGGCTCGGCGAGGCGTTCGCGCCATTTCTGTGGGTGGGATTTTTTCTGTTCTTTGGACTGTACTTCGGCCGCAGCCTGATTTTCCCGTGGGTAACGCATCCGATAGCGCAGAAGGCTGCGTGGCTGAACACTCCGTTTCTTTTTGCACGTGATGGAATCGGGCTCGGCGTGATGGCTGTAGCGAGCTTCGCGTTTATTCGCGTCTCGCGTGGTGACGGCGCACGGGCGTGGACGATTGCGACTGACGAGATCGAGTTGCCGCCACATTCGATACGAGTGCTCGCTCCGCTGGTTGCGGTCCTGTTCGCGGCGGTCTATTCGCTTATCTCATTCGATTTGGTCATGTCGCTCGCACCGGTGTGGCGCAGCACACTTTTCGGCTGGTATTTTTTCGCCGGGTGTTTCTGGAGTGGATTGACCGCGATGGCTCTCACTGCGGCCGTGCTGCGGGGCCGTTTGGGCGAGAACAACCTGTTCACGAACCCCACCGTCATGCACGACTTCGGCAAGATGGTCTTCGCGTTCTCGGTGTTCTGGATATATCTGTTGTTCGCGCAGTACATCGTGATCTGGTACGGCGACTTGCCGGTCGAAACTTTCTTTATCGTTCAACGGGTACATCACATGCCGTGGTCGCCGCTATCGGTGGCGTGCCTGGTTTCGATCTGGCTGATTCCATTTACAGCGCTGATGAGCGTACGGGCCAAAAAGACGCCGGTGATTCTCGGCACGGTGGCGGGACTGGGGCTCGCCGGGATGTGGCTTGAGCGTTACGTGCTGGTGGTTCCGTCGCTGTCGCTCAACGCGATCCCGTTTGGGCCGACGCAATTTCTGGTGTCGGTCGGTTTCCTGGGCGCATTTCTCATTTCCGCAGTGCCGGGACTAAACCGTGTCGCGCAGGCCGCGACCTCGGGAGAACCGGCTGGAGATGGCGCGGAATGATCGGACGCGGTTCAAACAGGTATTCGATCGCCACGCTAGTTATGCAAGTGGCTATTGCACTGGCTATTGCAGGATGCTCAGCGGCGGACCGTCCGATGACGACCATCTCCCCGAAGTCGGACCTGGCACAGTGGATTCAGAGCGTTTACATCGATGTAACGGTGTGGGACGCGATTATCCTGGCGATCGTGGTCTCGGCGTTTATTCTGGCGGTGTTCGTCTTTTCGTCCCGCGTAGGCGAAGCGGCGCCAGCCTCGGCCGTGTCGTCCGACCTGGGTCTGGAAATTGCGTGGACGCTTGGACCCGTGTTCGTGTTGACGATGATCGCGGTGCCGACGGTACGTACGATCTTTCGCTCGCAGCCAGTGGTCGCACCGGCGGGGGCGCTCGAGATCAAAGTAGTGGCGCGTCAGTGGTGGTGGGAGTTTGACTACCCGGACGGTGCGAAGACCGGCAACGAACTGCATATTCCCGCCAACCGGCCGATTCGCCTATCACTGGAATCGGACGACATCATACATAGCTTCTGGGTCCCGCAACTTGGCGGCAAGCGCGACGTGGTGCCCGGCCAAATCAACGAGTTGACATTCGTCGCGACGGTACCGGGAGTGTATCGAGGACAATGCGCGGAGTTCTGCGGCCTGTCGCACGCGAACATGCGGTTTCGAGTGTTCGTCGATTCGCCGGATGATTTCGCGAAGTGGGATAGGGCGCAGCTTGCCGGGCCGGCCGCAATTCCGGCGACCGATCTGTTGGCGTCAAACGGCGCAAAGCTTTTCGCCGACAGTCCGTGCACGACTTGTCACATGATCCAGGGCATCTCGAAGGGGTATAAGGGACCTGACCTGACGCATTTCGGCAGCCGCACGACGCTGGCCGCCGGGGTGCTGAAGAACACGCCGGAAAACGTCGCGAAGTGGATCGGGAATCCACAGCAAATCAAGCCGGGCGCGAACATGCCGGCGCTGCTGCTGCCGGGGCCAAAGATGAACGCCTTGGTCGCGTATCTCGAGAGTCTGAAATAGGGAGCGTCGAATGGCTGCCCAGCCGAAACCATTGCCAGTGCATCAGCCGAGCTACCTCGAAGGTGGCGGGATACTCGGATGGCTGACGACGATCGATCACAAGCGTGTCGCCGTGATGTACCTCGTCGGCGCGCTGTTTTTCATGGCGTTCGGCGGATTCGAAGCGATGGCGATTCGCGTACAGCTGTGGCGTCCCGACAATCACGCGCTGTCGGCGGCGACCTACAACGCGTTTTTCACGATGCATGGGACGACGATGGTCTTCCTGGTCGTCATGCCGCTGCTGCTCGGATTTTTCGGTAACTTCCTGATCCCGCTGCAGATCGGCGCACGCGACGTCGCGTTCCCGCGGCTCAATGCACTGAGCTTCTGGCTGGCGCTGGTCGCGGGAATCCTGCTCCATCTCGGCTGGATTCGCGGCGGACTTCCCGATGCGGGATGGTTCGGTTACGCGAACCTGACCGAGCGGTACTTCACGCCAGGCCTCGCGATCGATTGGTGGGTGATCGGGCTGCTTGTGTCAGGCACTTCGACGGTGCTCACAGGCCTGAACTTCCTGACCACGATCATCGCGATGCGCGCGCCGGGCATGACGTATATGCGCATGCCGATGTTCATGTGGTCGCTGTTGGCGACGTCGATCCTGATTCTGATCGCGTTTCCGGCGCTCACCATCGGCCTGATCTTTCTGCTCTTCGATCGTTTTTTCGACACGCATTTCTACGTCGCATCGGCGGGTGCTACGCCGATTCTGTGGCAGCACCTGTTCTGGCTGTTCGGTCATCCCGAAGTGTACATCATGGCGCTGCCGGCCTTTGGGATCGATCTCGGAAGTCATTCCGGCGTTCTCGCGCAAGCCGCTGTTCGGCTATCCCATGATGGCGTATTCGATCTGCCTGATCGCATTCCTGTCGTACGGCGTTTGGGGACACCATATGTTCGCGACGGGAATGGGCCCGGTCGCGGACTCGGCGTTCGCGGTTACTTCGATGCTGATCGCAATTCCCACCGGTGTGAAGATCTTCAGCTGGATCGCGACTGTTTGGGGCGGCTCGCTGCGCATGACGACCGCATTCTATTTCGCGCTTGGTATGCTGCTCGAGTTCACGCTCGGCGGACTCAGCGGCATCATGCACGCATCGGCGCCGATCGATCTCCAGCAGACGGACTCGTACTTCGTCGTCGCGCACTTTCACTACGTGCTGTTCGGCGGCGTGATGTTCGTGATCCTGTCGGCATTCTATTACTGGTGGCCGAAGATCACCGGCCGCATGCTTGGCGAGCGGCTTGGCAAGTGGCACTTCTGGCTGACGGTCGTTGGCTTCAACCTCACGTTCTTCCCGATGCATATTCTCGGGCTGTGGGGGATGCCGCGGCGCACCTACACGTACGGCGCCGACATGGGCTGGACGCATCTCAACCAGCTCGAAACGATCGGCGCATTCATTCTCGCCGTCGCGTTCCTGCTTTTCTACTTCAACATTTTCAAAAGTCTCGCCAGCCGGGAGCGGGCGCCCGCTGATCCATGGGACGGACGCAGCCTCGAATGGTCCACGCCGTCGCCGCCGCCTGCGTACAATTTTGCGACGATCCCGCAGATCCGCGGCCGCGACGCGTGGTGGATTCTGAAATACGGGCGCGCCGGTTCGCGCGGCGTCGCAGCCTACGTGTCGGGCCAGGCGCCTTCGCAACCGCAGCCCAATGAGCCGGTATCCGCCGAGGACATCCACATGCCGGCGCCTTCGATCTTCCCGCTGGTGTTGAGTCTTGGCGTGGGGATGATGGGTCTTGGCCTCATCATCGACTGGTATCGCATCATCCTGATTGGCGCGACGGTCACGGTCCTGTCGATTGTCGGGATGGGATTCGAGTACGCGGACTTTGGCGAAGAATCGCACGATCCGGAGCACGCACCGTCGTCGGGTGGAGTCGATGTACGCAAAATTGGCGTGTGGTCCTTCATCGGCTCGGAGTGCGTGTTCTTCGCGAGCCTGATATCGACGTTCATCGTTTACAAATCGCGCAGCGCTACCGGACCCGGGCCGGGAATCCTCAACATCCCACTGACCTCGTTCAGCACTTTCATCTTGCTGATGAGTTCGTTGCTGATGGTGCTGGCGCTCGCGGCCACGCAGCGCGGCGACAAGCGATGGCAGCGAATCTGGCTCGGCGGCGTAATCACATTCGGGCTGATTTTTCTCGGCGGCCAGGTTTACGAGTTCACGAGCTTCTACCACGAGGGCATGGGGCTGACGACCAACCTGTTCTCGCAGTCGTTCTTCGTGCTGGTCGGATTTCACGGTGCGCACGTCGCGATCGGAGTGCTGTGGCTGTCGGTGCTGTTGGCGGCGGCGACGGCGGGCAAGCTCGGCCAGTCGCGTGCGCTATCGGTCGAACTCGCGGGACTTTACTGGCATTTCGTCGACGTCGTGTGGATCATCATCTTTACCCTCGTCTATCTGATGCAGGCGGTGCCCGGAGCATGAGCGACATTGCAGGCGCCCACGGCGGGCAGATTCGTCATCCCGGTGCGGCGACCTACCTGATCATCGCCGCGTTCCTGGCCGTATTGACGGCGATGGAGATAACAGTCTTTTACGTGCATGCGCTCCATCCGGTGCTGGTGCCGCTGTTGATCGTACTGGCTGCCGCCAAGTTCGCGCTGGTCGCGATGTTCTACATGCATTTGAAGTACGATAAATGGCTGCTGACGGGAGTGTTCATCTTCCCGTTGATAATTGCGGCGCTCTTGCTGGTCTCGCTAATTTTGCTGTTCGCATATCTGTCGGGTCACATGGCGCCGACCGGATAGCCGCCTGGCCTCTCATCGGCCTGAATGCGCTTGCAGGGCATGGGAGTCGGCTCAGAAAGACGATGGACGAGCACCCATGCTTCGCTAACAATAAACCCCATGCTAACCGTTCTGTTGCTCTTCTGCTCGAACACCTTCATGACGATCGCTTGGTACGGCCACCTGCGGTTTAGAGATCGGCCACTTCTACCGGTCATCGTCGTGAGTTGGTTGATTGCCTTTGCGGAATACTGCTTTCAGGTTCCGGCAAATCGCATCGGCTACCGAGAGTTTTCTGGCTACCAGCTCAAGATCATTCAGGAAATCGTGACTCTAGTAGTATTCGCCATCTTTGCTTACGTCTATTTGGGAGAAGCGCCGCGCTGGAATTATGTCGTATCGTTCGGATGCATCCTGGGCGCGGTTGTGTTCGCTTTCTGGGGAAAAGTTTAGGATGCTCAAGCTGACCCACTACAGGCATCTTTGACGATGGACATCCTGGGAGAGCATCCGAGCGTACCGATAGGCGTCGCGATCCTGATCGCGATTTACCTCGGCGCATGCCGCGCGGCCGGCCGCAAACCCACGCGGCGTCAGGCGATGTGGTTCGCGCTCGCGATGGGCGCGATTTTATTCACACACACCGAGCTCGATGAACTTGCGGATGCGCGAATCTTTTCGATGCACATGCTGCAGCATCTGATGCAGACTTTCGTGATTCCGCCGCTAATCCTGCTGGGGACGCCGGACTGGATGCTGAGACCGTGGATGCTGAGCCGGCAGATCAAGCCCGTCGCGCGTTTGCTCACGAATCCGGTAATCGCGTTCCTGATTTTTTCGGCGATCTTCGTCACCGCGCACTTTCCGCCGATCTTCGATTTGATGTGTCGCGACGACAATTTCCACATTTTCCTGCACCTGCTCTTCATGGCGTCCGGCCTGCTGCTGTGGTGGCCGCTTCTGAGTCAGATCCCCGAGCTGCCGCGGCTCTCGTACCCGGCGCAGATCCTTTATCTGTTCCTGCTGATGATCCCGATGACGGCGGTGGCCGCGCCGATCACGCTGGCGACGAGAGTGATTTATCCGTGGTACACCGAGGGCGCGCACGGATGGGGCCTCAAGGCGATCGACGACCAGGTGCTGGGCGGGCTGATCATGTGGATCGGGCAGGGCACCTATCTGATGATCGTTTTCACATTCATCTTCTATAAGTGGCAGCGCGAAGACCGCGATATTCCGGTTCCGCCTGCAGCAACGACTCCGGAGCTTCGCGTGCTGCGATCGCGTCGCGCCGCGGGCTCGTAGAGCCGCGGCTACGAAGGAAGGATGCGCAAATCCGTTCGCACCGCGGACGGCATCGCTGCTCGATAGGCGAAGCCGAACGTCCAAAGGGCCGCCGCCGAGTAAACAACCCTGCCGGCCACCGAGCTAAGTCCATGGCCAGGGCGAAAGACCGGCGAAAGCGATTCGCGAAGCTTGCCGTATGCGGATCTTGTCGCTACTAGTGGGATAGACACCAGTTTATCCGGGCCTGCATGGGCCGGTCGCGTGACGAGGCAGATGGAACACTCGAGGGCGCGGATCATCGCCGATGGAGCGGTCGCGGGAATCATCGGCGCCATTGTTGTTGCCGTCTGGTTTCTAATCTTCGACGTAATTCATGGCCATGCATTTGAAACGCCGGCTCTGCTGGCGGCGACGATTCTGCATGGGTCGCATAGTTACGAGATCCATCGCGGGCTGAAGCTGCTGGCGCTGGAATACTCGCTGATCCACTTCGGCGCATTCATCGCGTTCGGCATAGCCGGAGGATTGCTGCTCGAAGCCTGCGAGACCGAGTCATCGCTGCTTTTTTCGCTGGCGATTTTTTTCGTCGCATTCGAAGTTTTCTTCATCGCGGTAGTTCTGTTTCGCGGCCCGGACGTGATGGCGGAACTGACCTGGTGGGGCATCATTGTCGGCAATCTGCTCGCCACGGCCGCGATGCTTTCATATTTTTTATGGCGGCATCCGGCGCTTGCGTGGAATCTGCTGGGTGGCTGGATCACGGTCGCGCGCGAAGGCGTGACGGCCGGACTGGTGGGTGGGATCGTCGTCGCCATCTGGTTCATGGGCTACGACCTCGCTTCGGGCAATTTGTTTCACACGCCGGCGATCCTCGGGGCGATGGTATTTCGCAGCGCGAACGTGAGCGATGGCATCCAAACGACGTTGCCGCTGGTGCTCGGCTACTCGATTCTGCATTTCTTCGCGTTCGTCATGTTCGGGCTGGCACTGGCGATTTTGCTCGCGGCGTCGGAGTGGGAACCGTCCATGACGCTTGGCGCGCTGCTGCTGCTCGCGGTGTTCGAGGTTTTCTATGTCGGATTCGTTTCGCTGATCGATCAGTCAGTGCTCGAGGCCCTGGGATGGTGGAAAATCGTCGCGGCAAATATCCTGGCGCTGATCGCGATGGCGGCGTACTTCATCCGCGGCCATCGCGGACTCGGCATCAAGCTGGTTGAGCGGTGGGCGATGCTCGACCATGAAGGCGCCGAGATGGGCGGCGAGCCGGCCGCGCCGCCCAAGCACGAGCCCGACAGCCGTCCCACACATCTTTGAGTTGGGTTAAATTCCGAGCACGTCGCGCATCGTGTAGAGGCCGGGCTTGCGGCTTACGAGCCAGCCGGCGGCACGAAGCGCGCCGCGCGCGAGCGAGTCGCGGCTCTGCGCGCGATGAATCAGCTCGAGGCGCTCGCCCTGCCCGCCGAAAATCACGGTATGATCGCCGACCGCGTCGCCCGCGCGCATCGCGAGCACCGCAATCTTGCCGTCGGGCCTGACGCCGGTGATTCCTTCGCGGCCGAAGACCGCGTTGGAGGCGAAATCCACGCCGCGTGCCGATGCGATCGCCCTGCCAAGCGACAGCGCGGTGCCGCTGGGCGCATCGATTTTGGTGCGATGATGAATCTCGATGACTTCGGCGTCGAAGTCAGGAAGGATCGCGGCGACTTCGGCGACGATCTTGGCGAGCACGTTGACCCCGATACTCATGTTGGGTGCGATCACGGTGCGCGTCTTATCCGCCAGTTCGCGCGCACGCCTTTCCATCTCGGGCGTGAAGCCGGTCGAACCGATTACGATCGCGGCGCCTGCTTTCGATGCGACTTCGAGATGTTCCATCGAAGCGGCAGCCGTCGTGAAATCCATCGTGACGGTGTCGGGCCGCGCGAGCGACGCATAGTCGTCGGTGACCTTTATACCGAGCGGGCCCACGCCGGCGAGCTCGCCCGCGTCGGATCCGATCGCGCTGTTGCCGTGCGCTTCGAGCGCGCCGACGATTTTGTGTGCCGGATCGCGCGACGAAAGCGCGACCAGAAGACGGCCCATCCGGCCTGCTGCTCCAGCCACGATTAGATTAGCCATCGGAATTCACTTTGTCCGCGTAACGCGGGCGGGGATGCAGGCGCAGTCGCGGGTCAGGAAGCCGGAGCCTCGGCGGGCGCCGTCTCGGGCGCGGGCGCTCCTTCCCCGGGCTTGCCATGCTTGGCCTTGAAGTGTTCGTCGCACAGGCTGCTGGCGCCGTAGCGATGCTTGCGGCATTTCTCGAAAGTGCAGGTTTTGTAGCGCGCCTTGGGCATCTCGCCGGCTTTCCAGAGCCGAAAATGCTGGCGGCAGTAGCCCTTGCCTACCGCCTCGCGCGCGCAATCTTTCGCTTTGCAGTTTCCTTTGTTCGCCATGAATCCCTTCTTGGAAGCCGCTTTCCCGACACGAGCGCGGGAGTTTGCGGCTGAGCAATTCATTTACATTAGTGTTTGGCGCCGGTGCTTCATAGAGGGCGAGACTTGCCGACCCATGCGTCGCAGCGGATTCAGGCGACCGAGCGGAGCAGGCGGTAAAGCGGTTCGAGCTCGCCAAACGCGTCGAGTACTTCGGCGCGATCAACCTTCAGCGCGTCGCGCACGGGCCATCCGAAGCCGACGTCGATGCCGCCGGTTTTTTTCGCGAGCGCATCGCCGAGTCCGCTGAAGAAGTCGCGGCCGGCCGCGCTCGAATCCGGTAAGCTGCGGCAGTCCCAGTTCTTGTACTGCTGGATCCTGGTGCCGCGAAAAAATTTTTCCAGGTCAGCCGACTTCGACTTGATCTGCCGCGCCATTTCGGGGCGCTGGTCGGCGTCGGATTTCACGACCGCGCGCGCGTGGAGGCCGGCGCCGGAGATGCATAACGCGAGATACCCGTAGCGCTTGTATCCCCTCGGTGACGGCCCGAATGCCGCCCATGTCTCATCCGGAGGATTCACCGTGCGCCGCATATGCTTGGCGACGTGCGGATAGAACTCAATGTGCAGTTTTCGCGACAGTTCGGGCGCCAGTTCGAGCCCCAGCCGAACCAGCCGGGGCCTGATGCGCTCGTAGATCTTCGCCATTCGAGCATCGAAACCCTCGATCGCGAACACGTCAAAATCGCCGCGCGAAAAACCCAACGCCGCCACCAGTCCGGCCTCATTTCTCGATTCGGCCGTGCTCGAGCCCCTTGTACCCCACGATGCTCTGCTCCCAGTTACGGCCGTCGAAATGCTCGTACTTGAGCCGGCTCAAGTCCACACCTTCGAGGCATCGCACATTTACGTCGACGGCGTCGGGATCGGAGCGCGGAATATAGAACGATGCGACGCCGCAACTCGGGCAGAAATGATGCTTTGCGACACCGGTGTTGAATGTGTAGGTCGCAAGGTTTTCGGGCGGCGTGAGCAGCCGGAACGCGGCCCGCGCTACGATCCAGTGGACGTAGCCCTTCTTCGTGCAGATCGAGCAGTTGCATTCCGAGACGCGCTCGAGATTGCCGGTCACTTCGAAGCAGACGCGTCCACAATGGCATCCGCCGCGGTAGGTTTGTTCCCTTGGTTTTTTGCTCATAAACGTGTTTTTAACTTAGCCCTTGCGGCGAGGAAACCGGGCCGGCGCGAAATTGGGATGTCGCCTATACGTGCATGGCATGCAAATCGCTTCTGCTATAATCCGCGCTGCGCGTTGAAACCAGACACGACCAGTGTCGTACTAACCTAAGCGGGCGGAGGCCCATGAAGATGAAACGAGGAATGACGATATTATCGGCAGTGGCACTGACATTTGCGATGGCGGGTCCCGTGATGGCACAAAATCAGCCCACTCGCGGAGCAGCCTCAAACGCGGACTACGCGTTTTTCGATTCGCATCCTAATGTCGCGCGGGCTCTCAGGGAAAATCCGTCACTGATCGACAATCAGCAGTGGGTGGACCAGCATCCGGCGCTGCACGAGTACTTGAAGACCCATCCGTACGTGCGCCGCGAATTTAAATCGCACCCGTACAATTTCATGCATCGTGCGGAGCAGGAACAAAAGCAAACGGAGCGCGGCCAGTACGGGCACGGCGGGGTGCCCTACGGAACGCACCCGGGCGAGTACACGCATGGCGGTGAGGCGGTCCAAAATCAACCGCACCCGGGCGAGTTTACGCATGGCGCTGCGCAGGTCCCAGGGCAACCGCACCCGGAATTCACGCACGGCGCTGAGCAGGTCAAGAAGCATCACGACTAGAACTGTCGCGACCAGTTGATTCCCCCCAGTCACGCAGGAGGCCGGCCGTCCGGTCTCCTGTTTTTTTCGTGTTGGTCCGCGGACGCCACAGCTTCGCCCGTGCCGATCACGCGACGCGCGTGTTAGGATCGCGCGATGGCCGCGATCTGCGCTCGCAAGACGACACGAGGAGATTGTTCATGGCGGTGAAAATCGAAGGGACCTGCGATCCTAAATTCAATCGTGTGAAGGACGCGTTTGCTGAGAATTTCGAAAAGCGAGACGAGGTCGGCGCTGCAGCCGCAGTTTTGCTCGACGGCAAGAGCGTGGTGGACATCTGGGCGGGACACGCCGACAAAGCCAAAACGCGGCCGTGGACGCGCGGCACGCTGGTCAACGTTTACTCGACCACCAAGGGCGTCACCGCGATTTGCGCGCATCGGCTGGCCGACAAGGGCCTGCTCGATATCGACGCGCCCGTGGCGAAGTACTGGCCCGAGTTCGCGCAGGCGGGCAAGGACAAAATACCGGTGCGCTTTCTGCTGAGCCATCGCGCGGGTCTCCCCGCAGTGCGCAAACTCCTCGACGACGACGCGCTCTTCAACTGGAACAAGATGACGACCGCGCTCGCCGAGCAAGAGCCGTGGTGGGAGCCGGGCACCAAGCATGGTTATCATGCGCTGACTTTTGGATGGTTGGTCGGCGAGGTGATTCGGCGCATCACGGGCAAGACGCCGGGCGTGTATCTGCGCGACGAGATCGCCGGTCCGCTCGGTGCGGATTTTCACATCGGTCTTGACGCGAAGCACGACGCGCGAACCGCGGACATGATCGCCGCGCCGCCGCCGGGACCGGGCGAACTGAACCTTCTTGCCGAGGTGATGAAGAATCCGGAATCGGCTGCCGCCAAGGCGTTCATGAATCCGCCGGGTGGCATGAGGCCAGGGCTGGTCAACACGCGGGAATGGCGCGCGGCCGAAATTCCCGCGGGCAACGGGCACGGCACCGCGCGCTCCTTGGCGCAATTGTACGGCGCACTGGCGCGCGGGGGCGAATTGAACGGCGTTCGCGTGATGTCGAAGGAGCAAGTCGCGCGATGCTCGCTCGAACAATCGAGCGGCCCCGACGAATTGCTGATAATCAACACGCGCTTCTCGCTGGGCTTCATGATGTCGCAACCGGGCTCAGAGCTGGGGCCGAATCCGATGTCATTCGGCCATCCGGGAGCGGGCGGCTCGCTCGGATATGCCGATCCCGAGGCGAAGATCGGGTTCGGCTACACGATGAACAAGATGCAGACGAGCTTGCTGATCGATCCGCGCGCGACGGCGCTTATCGACGCGGTCTACGCTTCGCTGTAGAGAGCGATGCGTGCCCATAATGAATCAGTTGCGCGGATGCGCCGGTGGGCCCGCGTGCCGCATCGCTTGTCAATCGCGATGTTCGCGGCGCTCTGAGGGTTCCAAATAAAACGACGCCGCCCGTCTGACTTCGGCGGGCGGCCGCTCTGTCCCCTTTTTGCGAAATTCAGACTCCGGCCGATTTGTAGAGCGCGCAGCGCAGCTTGAAGAAGTGAGCCATCGAGGTGAGGTATCGGACGCGCCACGCCGCCGACTTTTTGTCCTTCGTGAAATCGAGGTCGCACCCCAGTCCGATCGAACCGTAGGCCTTCTTTAACCCGTTGAAT
Source organism: Binataceae bacterium (SeqCode) (assembly GCA_963803045.1). Classification (GTDB taxonomy): domain Bacteria; phylum Desulfobacterota; class Binatia; order Binatales; family Binataceae; genus Binatus. The sequence continues at coordinate 40,350 of CAWDLC010000047.1, forward strand.
AGATCGTCCGAGAAACCCGGCTTGAGTTGCGCAATGTCGCCGATCTTTTTGATCAATTCCCGGCTGTAGGCTGAGAGCGCGACCAGACTGTCGGCAAACAGTTCATCATCTGCGAGCAGATGATTCGCGATCGCGCCTTCCATGAATGCCGTGTGGGCGGCCTTTTCTCCGATCAACGAGCCGTATATGTAGTGGCCGAGTTCATGGCCGAGTGTCGCGGCCACCGCCCCGGGATGATGCGCGGTGTTGACGAAGATCACGAACTTGCTTTTGTCGCCGAGGTTGGCACGGCAGAAAAATCCACGCAGCGCCAGCCCTGCGCCGGTTTCATAACGTTCGTCACGCAGTTCAATTTGGCGCGGACCGAAAATTCTGCCCAGATGACCGAGCAATTGCGGGCTGCGCAGAGACGCTAGGCCGCCGTATGCCTGGGTGTGTTGCTTGATGTCATTCTCGACTATCTGCTCCAATTCCCTGAGCAGGGGCTTGGATGGAAGCGCGGGCGCGTCCACGTAATCGGTGGAGAGAACCTTTTTCAGGTCAGCAAGCTGATTGAGGACACGGGTCCCGAGCGAGCCGAATGGGACCTTGATCTCGCTGAGCAGCCTGGATACGAGCTCGTCAACTTCGCGAGCTTCCAGCGCCGTAGGTTCGCGCGATGATACTCGTTTAGCCGCGGCTGGCGATGAGCTCAGGGCTACACTCATAGAACGACCACGAAGTCGAAATGCCGGATTAACTGGCATGATCGGCAGTTTATTTTAAGTGACTCGCGCTGCTTTTCAAAACCCATCTACGTCGGGCTTAATCGAGCAAATCGTATGCCACACAACATATAGATAGGACAATTAGATGCCATACCAATAATAGTGTGGAGAAATTCTCTGTGCTGCGTCCTTGCAACCTGACAAGTGCATTTTCGAACCAATGAGCCGACGGCGAACCAGCCGGAGGTGTCCGAACGCCCCGGCTGGCCGCGCCGCCGCCGGTCCGCGTCCAGTGCCATGCGCAGGCGGACTTCGACGGGGCCGGGGTCCAATCCGGCACCAATGAAATCAGCTTATTCTCGCGCATCACGGCCAAATCCAAATCGCGCTCAGGAAATCAAGCCTGGCGCGCAGCATAGACAAAATCGCGCGTGCTTCTCACCTGGCCTCTTCGGGGTCGCTTCCTTTCGATCCGGGTTCTTCGCGCTTCAGAACCACACGCCCGAAGCCGGCAACCACGTTGCTTTCGCGCAGCAGATTGCGCCTGAGCATCTGCGCCCGCCGGCATGCAGAGGAGCCAACTCGCTCTTCGAGCTTGCGGCGGCGCCGATCGATTGCATTCGCCATCGACTGATACATCTTCAGTTGCGCACCCAACTCGACCCACAAGCATGGTCCGCACAGCGGCACGCATTCACCTGTATCGTCCGGTCCGGCGCATGGATAATGATTGGTGCAATTGACGCATCGATGGCGATGCTGGCGGCGCGCGCTGCGTGAATCCGCACCGGGCATGGGCCACGGGAGCGGCAAGATCTCGAACTCCCCGCCAGGAGTCGTTTGAGTCGCGGCCAGTGGAGTTTTGTTATGCAATGTTGCCATGCCCGACACTGCCATGGTCCATATTGTGCAAGTTTACCTACAATTAGTCAAGTCTTATTCTTAAACTGTAAGGTAGCATTTGACGCCAATTTGGCGCGTTCAGAAGGCGGTTTCGATTGACATCACCTCAGCCGGGAGGTGCGCAAGAGGAGCGTTTGTGGGCGAAAAAACCAGCTATTCCGGGCGCTTACGCCACCGCTCGACGAAGTCGAGGCGGTCCTCGCCCCGGAACATCCCGTTACCGGCGAGCACGGCAGCTGCGCCAAACATAGTAGCGCGATCAGCCGCCACAACCGCAACGGTTGCCACCATCGGTACGGCTTGCCATTAGTGTCATTTTCAAAATGCCGAAAAACAAATTTAAAATTCTGCCCGGCACGCCGTATCCGCTTGGCGCCACCCGTGACGGTGCGGGGGTGAACTTTTCGATATTTTCCGAGCATGCGACCGGCGTGATGCTATGCCTGTTTGGCGGTGCCGCGGTCGCTGGTAACGGCGAGATCGCGCGAATACCGCTGGTCGAGCGCACCGAACACATCTGGCACGTTTATGTTCGCGGCGTTCGGCCCGGTCAGCGCTATGGCTATCGCGTCAGCGGTCCCTACGATCCCCCCGCAGGACATCGCTTCAACTCCGCCAAGCTGCTGCTCGATCCGTATGCGCGGGCGCTCGATCGCACGCCTCGATGGCACAATTCGATGGTCGGTTATCGCTCGACCGCGGTCGACGCCGCGCCTCGCCTGGATCTGCGCAACAGCGCGCCCGCGATGCCCAAGTGCGTGGTTGTCGATTCGGCGTACGACTGGGATGGCGATCGCAAGCCCGCAATTCCGTGGCAGGATCTCGTCATCTACGAGGCGCACGTGAAGGGGATGACCGCGCTGCATCCCGGCGTGCCGCGCCAGATTCGAGGCAAGTTTGCGGCGCTCGCGTCGCCGGCGGTTATCCGGCACTTGACCTCGCTCGGCGTGAACGCGGTTGAATTGATGCCGGTACATCAGACAGCCCCCGAACGCCATTTGTTCAAAATCGGTCTAACCAACTATTGGGGATACAACACAATCGGCTATTTCGCGCCGGACATCCGCTTCGCATCGGGCGCTGCGCCCGGCAGTTGCGTCACGGAATTCAAGGCGATGGTGAAGGCATTGCACGGCGCGGGAATCGAGCTGATCCTCGACGTCGTTTACAACCATTCGGGCGAGGGGGGTGAGAGCGGACCGACGATTTGTTTTCGCGGAATCGACAACGCGACTTACTATCGGCTGCGCACCGACGGCAGCGGCCGATGCGAGGATTACACGGGTACCGGGAACTCACTCGACCTGACGCACTCGCGGGTCCTCCAAATGGTAATGGACAGCCTGCGCTACTGGATACTCGAGATGCACGTGGACGGATTCCGCTTCGACCTTGCGACCACGCTTGCGCGCGGTCCGCGCGGCGAATTCGCGGCCAGCCCGTTTTTTGCGGCGGTTGCGCAGGACCCGGTGATATCGACGGCCAAGTTGATCGCGGAGCCGTGGGACGTCGGCGATGGCGGCTACCGAGTCGCGAATTTTCCGGTCAACTGGAAGGAATGGAACGGCAGATACCGCGACGGCGTGCGCGATTTCTGGCGTGGCGCAAGCGATTCGATGGGCGAGTTTGCATCGCGTGTCACCGGCAGTTCGGATCTGTACCGCGCCGGCGGCCGCGCGCCGCTCGCCAGCGTCAACTTTGTCACCGCGCACGACGGCTTCACGCTCGCCGACCTCGTTTCGTACAACGAAAAACACAACGAGGCCAATGGCGAGGACAACCGCGATGGCGATAGTCACAATCGATCGTGGAATTGCGGGTTCGAAGGACCGAGCGAGGATCCCGCAATTGGTGCGCTTCGCGAGCAGCAAAAGCGCAACTTCCTTGCGACGCTGTTGCTGTCGCAGGGCGTACCGATGATCCTGGCCGGCGACGAGCTCGGCCGCACGCAGCGCGGCAACAACAACGCCTACTGCCAGGACAATCCAATTTCATGGATCGATTGGGATGGCGCCGACGCGACGCTGATCGATTTCACCCGGCGGCTGATCCAGCTCCGTCGCAAGCATCCGATCTTCCGGCGCCGGGGATGGTTCACCGGCAGCCCTGCCAAGGGCAGCCGGCTGAAAGATCTCGGATGGTTCCGGCCCGACGGCGGCGAGATGACCGCTGACGACTGGGGCGTCGGATACGCGAAAACGCTCGGCGCGTTCATCAACGGAAAGGCGATGACTGAACGCGATCGCGCCGGCGCTCGAATTGCCGGCGACAGCTTCTTTCTGATGTTCAACTCATATCGCGAGCCCATGGAATTCAAGCTGCCGCCGAAAAAATGGGGGCGCGAGTGGACGATCATCCTTGACACCGCGGATGCGACGGCGCCGCAGCGCGTACAATCCCACTCATTCGAAGAGCGGGTTCATCTCGCGGGACACGCGATGGTCGTGTTGCGGCGCGTAGCGTGAATCGCGGCTTCGCGGTGCCTGGCAGCGGGCTACGAGATCTTCATGCCCTGAGCGCGGAAGATTTGCGCCATATCGACCGCCGGATGGATTTCGAACGAGATATCGCGCCAGTACTCGATCATCGTCCGGATGTCGTCGTGATTGGACGACTCAAACACGATCACGTCCGGAGTATCGCTGCCCAGCGCTCCGTAAAAGCCGATGGTCTTCAACCCGGCCGGCTTGGCGCCTTCGTTCCACCATTTGCGCGATTTTGCGATGATGTCGGTCTCGGTCGCGAATCCCGGCCTGCTCTTGATGAATGCAATGTAGAGCATCGCTCATGCCTCCTTCTCTCGACAGTCGCTGCCGGCAGCGATTATAGCACTGCTCGTTTCTTGAGTCGCGGGAACCTGGCGGGCGTAATCAGTCGCGAACCAATACGTCGCGATGTATCCCGTCAGTAAAGCGATGAAGCCCGTTTCCTCGAGCGCGCGCACCAGCCATGGAAATGTGCGCTGGAACTCGGTCGGCGGCGGTATCAGGAAGCGGTTGAAGACGCGGAGCGAAACCGCGCTGAGAACATAGGTCAACGCCGCCATCCAGATGGCTCGCGAGCTTGACCGCCCATCCGCTGCGGATGCGACCAGTTGCACGAACGGAATAGTCAGTAGCAGTAGATAGTGATGCCATGCGACGGGCGAAAGCATAATCGTGGTCGCGATCCATAGTGAGTAGACTCTCCAGTCGGGATCGCCGCGGTTAGTATCGGCCAGCGTCGCCCGAATTGTTATTCCAAGTACTACTATATCCGCAACGGCGATGCCGGCGCGTCTGATCCAATCGGCCGATAAGCCGGATGCGGTACCGGTAAATGCCCAGAATGTCCGCGACACGAATGGTCCGAGCGAAAGATTATCCACCCGGTTCACTATTGAATAGTCAGTAACCCACGATGCGCCGTGAACGAAGCTTAGAGATTGCGTGAACCCCAAAGTCGCGACAGTTACGAATGCTCCTGCTGCAATTCCAGTCGCCGCGAACGCGACCGCCCGCCATTTTCGACGAACAACAAAATAGCCGACGAGCAAAAGCGGATATGCCCGCAACAGCCCGGCCGATGCGATCAGCAAGCCTGCCGCGCCCTCGCGTTCGCGTTCCATCGCGCGCATTGCGCCTGCCATCAGAGCCAGGACTATCAGCTGCGATTGTCCCCAGTAAAAATTCAAATTCACCGGCGCCGACATGAGAATCAGTCCCGCCAGCAGCCACGCCGTACGCCCGCAAAGCCCGCGTCGATGTGCAAGCAACAGGTACATCGCGATTGCCAATGCCGAAAAGTTGATTGCGGTCGAGATCCAGAATGCGACCCGCGGCCGCAACCAAGTGAGAGGTTCGAAGCAAAGTAGAAACGGCGGCGTGTCGGAAGCGTGAATCAGGCCGCCGGTCTCAAGGCCGAGCTGGGCGCCGATCGGCGTCAAGTCTGTCGGATAAGGATCGATTCCATGCCGGAGCGCCCACGCCGATTCGTATTTGTCCGAGAAGTCGCGGCCATGCCATTGTCCGGGCAGCTTGGTCAAAGTGCCCGTCAACATCAGGAGCGCGCAGATCCAGACCAGGGTCAGGATCGCAGGCTGACGCATCGCGGCTGCGATTCGTTCGCCGTTCACGCCCAAGTGTGGGCAAACCACGACTGGTGCCGAGGGCGGGACTTGAACCCGCACGTGGTTGCCCACGGAGGATTTTGAGTCCTCTGCGTCTGCCATTCCGCCACCTCGGCACTCGAAGAAGCCCTGGACTCAAGCCGGGTCATCTTAAGCAAAGCTGGCGCCGCCGGCAATGGCGACTGCATAGCGCCTGCGTACGCATCGATCGCGACCCCAGGATTTGATTATGCATCCAATCCCGGCAAATCGCGCGACACGGCGACTGGGATAGCCAATCGGTGGCGACTGTTGCATTACTATGATTGCCAGAAGTTAATATTGAAATGAATACTAAGTACGACTCTCATTTATATTTCGCGATTACTTGCTTGGTATAGTATCACAAGTACACTATATATTCATGGAAACACTTGCCCCTCGTATTTCCACGCCTGTCGCGGGTCCGCAACCGTATGTCACGATCGTCGGCCTAAGGCACGCTTTCGGCGACTGCCTGCTCGCTGTATCGTTCCTGCTGGTGACGCTGCCGGCTGCACGCGAACTCAGCTTTAGCCTGGCGGGAGCCGCAAATGTGGTATGGCTGACGGGCGCCGCGATCATGGCCGTCATGTCGTTCGCGCGATTTGCCCCGCGCACCGCGGCCATGAATCTAAGCACGTTCGCCGCATCGGGCGGGATGCTAATCCTCCCGTGTTTCATGCGTCCGACAAACCTGTCTACCGGCGCGCTCGCGACGACCGGACTTATTTTCGAGTTGTTTGGCGTGGTGCTGAGCCAAGTCGCGCGCGTCTATATGGGTCGCAGCTTCGGTGTGTTGCCCGCGAACCGTGGAATCGTGTCGAAGGGGCCGTTTCGATGGATTCGTCATCCCACATACTTGGGATGGCTTATACTTTCGATTGGCTATGCGATGTCCTATGCGAACGGCCGCAACATTATCCTGATCGTGGCGACGCTTCCCTTTATGTTCTGGCGAATCGATCAGGAAGAAGCACATTTGAGCGCGGATCCCGAGTACCATCGCTACATGGATCGGGTCCGGTACCGTTTGTTGCCCGGCGTAGTTTGAGCGTGGTTTGCTGCCGGCGTCCCCAGTCCCGTGTAATCGAGCGTCAGCCCACCGGTCGAAAGTCGGCGATTATCTTAGCGGCGCGGTCGCGCGATTCGCATCTTCCTTGTAAAGCGCCAGCGTCACGACGAACGCGCATCCGCCGGTCGGAAGATTCGCGGCTGCGATCTCGCCGCCATGCGCTCGCGCAATTTCCCGGCACAGGCTCAAGCCCAGGCCGCTGCCTTCGCCGGGCGACCCTCCGCCACGAAAAAATCGATCGAAAATATGCGGCATCTCCGCGGGATGGATTCCCTCCCCGCTGTCGGCGACGCGGATAATCGCCCGATTCGAATCACTCCTCAGCCCAACTTCGATCGATCCCTGCGCCGGCGTGAACTTCAGGGCGTTGTCGAGCAGATTGATGATCAGGCGGCGCAGATGCCCCGCGTTGCCATTGACGAAAACGTCCTCGGGCGCGTTGAGCGAAAGCTTTATCTCGCGCGCCTGCGCCAGCGGTCTGACCGTCGCCGCTATCTCGCTCAGCAGCGCGCGGAGATTCAGCCGCTGCCGATCGACCATTACTTCGCCATTGAGCCGCGACAGCATCAGCAGTTCGTCGGCAATCCTGCACAGCGACAGCGCCTCGCGATGCGCCGCCCCGAGTGCGGCGCGATTTTCCTCGGCCGAGCGATCGCGCGCGAGCGCCACTTCCAGCCCCGTGCGCAGCACCGCCAGCGGCGTCCGCAGTTCATGCGCGGCGTCGGATGCGAACCTGCGCTCCGTAGCCGATGCGCGTTCCAGGCGCTCCAGCAATGCATTGATGACCGCCGTGAGCCGTGCGACTTCATCAGCCACCGGCGGGACTGGCAGCCGCGAGCTCAGATTAGCCGGCCCGATCGCGTCGAGCCCCGCCGTCACCGATTCGATCGGGTGCAGCGCCCGGCCCGCCAGCAAGTATCCTCCACCGACGCAAAGCAGCAGCACGATCGGCACCATCAGCAGCAGCAGGTTGCGCAGGCTGTCAACCGATTCCTGAACCAGCCGCGCCTGCACCCCGCTTTGCAGGTACGCGAGCTCGCCGTCGTACATCATCGGAACGACCGCGAACCTGAAGGCGCGGTTGCCGGCAATCGCCGCGTGTGTGGGGAGTCTCGGATCGAACGGCGGCGGGATCGTGTGGATGTCGCCGTAGTTTCCAACCTCGCCATGCGCCATGACGATTCGTACCCGCCGGCCGGGCCCAATATCCGTCTCGAGGCTCAGCCGCTGCAGGATACCAAGGGCGGCCGATGTGCCGCTGCGCTGGATTTGATCAGCCGTGGTTTCGGCCTCTTTCAGCAGCGCCGCATCGAGACCGCTCCATTGCTGGCGTTCGAAGAGTTGTACCACTGCGATCGCCGCTACCAGCAGAATTGCTGCCAGCACCGCGGCCCAGTAAATGGTTAGCCGGAGTCTGATCGTCATTGGCGGCCACCGCGCGGCGCGTGCGGCGTCATTCCGCGCGCATCGTGTATCCGGCTCCGCGCACGGTGACTATCAGCGAACGATCGGCGCGCGGATCGATCTTCTGGCGCAGCCGATTGACGAATACTTCGATCAGGTTGGTCAGCGAGTTGTAATTCGAATCCCAAACCGTCTCCGCGATCATGTCGCGCGTCACCACCTGCCCGGCGTTTCGCATCAGCAATTCGAGCAGCATCTTTTCCTTCGGCGACAGATTCAGATTGTGCTCGCCGATTTTCGCGCGCCGCTTGACGGTGTCGAATTCCAGCTCGCCGACTTTGAGAATCGCCGATGCTTGCGCCCTCGGACGCCGCGCCAGCGCCTTGATTCTCGCCACCAGCTCGGCAAACGCGAACGGCTTGGTCAGATAGTCGTCGCCGCCGCCGTCGAGTCCGGCCACGCGTTCTTCGAGCGACCCGCGCGCGGTCAGGATCAACACCGGCGTCTGGTTGCCCGCCGCGCGCATCTCGCGCAGCAGCTCCAGCCCGCTTTTCCCCGGCAACCCAAGGTCCAGGACGATCAGATCAAGCGCGCCGCGTGCGATTGTCGCTTCCGCCTCCTCCGCACTCCCGGCGATTTCGACCGCGAAGTCTTCCTCGACGAGGCCCTGCTTGACTGCGTTGGCCAACCGGGCCTCGTCCTCGATCAGCAGAATGCGCAGCGCGTTCATACCCTCCGATGCTGGCACGGCGGCACATCCAAAAAAAGCGCCGCGCCTGCCCGTCAGATCGCGTATCCAACCCGTCGAATCCCAGGCAACGGGCGCCGCCGCCCGGGCGCGTGAAATCGTTGCCCTGTCCGCCGCGCTTTGATGTAACATCGCTTTGGCGCCAGCGCTGCGACTATCTAATCGGGACGGGATGCCTATGGAAGACAAAACAGTTCTCTACGAGAAGCACGACCGCATTGCCAAAGTCATCCTCAACCGCCCGCGCTATAAGAACGCCCAGTCGCGGCGATTGCTCGAGGAAATGGACGACGCCTTCGCCACGGCCAACGCCGACGACGACGTCCGCGTCATCATTCTCTCCGGCGCCGGCGACAATTTCTGCTCCGGCCACGACCTCGGCACGGCCGAAGAAAAAGAGGACCAGGAGCGCCGCCCGTTTCCCAAGGGCGTGCGCGGCGAGTACGCCCGCTCGCGCCAGATGTACCTCGACAACACGCTGCGATGGCGCGATCTCGACAAGCCCACCATCGCGCAGGTGCAGGGCCTGTGCATCTTCGGCGGATGGATGTTCGCGGCCGCGATGGATCTCATCGTTGCTGCTGACGACGCCAAGTTCCTGCCTGCGCTCTTGCAGTACTTCTCGATCCCGTGGGATATGCCCCCGCGCAAAGCCAAGGAAATCCTCTTCCAGAGCCGCTTCGTGAACGCCGACGAGGCCTGCCGCCTCGGCTTCGTCAATATGGTCGTGCCGCGCGCCGAGCTCGAGGCCGAAACGATGGCGCTTGCGAATCGAATCGCCGAGAGCGACCGCTTCACGCTCCGCATGGTCAAGTGGGCGGTCAATTCCGCCCAGGACGCGATGGGCTTCAGCACCGCCATTCGCAACGCTCATTCGCATCACATGGTGCTCGGCATCAGCGGTACAATGCAGGCCAAGATGGAAGGGAAGGAGCTTCCCAAGCGGATGGCCGGGGTCGAGCAGGCGCTTAGGAAAGTACGGAAATAGACCGCCAACCTCGATGATTGGCCTGCCCCCTGCGAAATTGTTACACTGCACCAGCACTGGAGTGAGGAATAGGTTCTCGCTCGGGGGGATTCGTGCAAGTATCGCGGCGTGATTTTCTGAGAATTGGCGCGATTGCCGCTGCGCAACTCGTTGTGCCTGCGATCGCGATGGCGCGCGCCACCGTGCAGGTTCGGCGCCGCTCGCTCAAGTTCTACAATCTGCACACCGGCGAAAGTCTGAGCACCACTTACTGGCAGGACGGTCTTTACGTTCCCGGCGAGCTCGATCGCGTCAACTACATCCTGCGCGATTTCCGCGCCAACGAAGTAAAGCCGATCGATCCCGCGCTCCTCGATCTGCTCGTGCGAATCCAGCATCGACTGAGCACCGCCGAGCCGTTCCAGGTGATTTCCGGATACCGCTCGCCCCTGACCAATGCGATGCTCCATGCGAACAGCGAGGGCGTCGCCGTCCACAGCCTCCATCTCAAAGGCAAGGCGATCGATATCACCGTGCCGGGACGGAGCCTCGCCGAGCTTCGTGGCGCCGCGTTGGCGCAGCAGGCCGGCGGAGTCGGCTACTACCCGCGCACCGGCTTCGTTCACGTCGATACCGGCCGCGTCCGCTTCTGGTAAATAAGCCCCCGCGCGCCGACCCGCCGCATTCAATATGCGGCGTCGAGAATCGCCACCAGATGCTCCAGCGTCACGTCGGCGCCTACCGTGTTTGCCCGCTTCACCTCTTCGAGCACCGTTGCCGCAATTCGCGAAATTTCCTCGCGCGGCACGCCTGCGTCCCGAAGCCGCGTCGGCACCTCGAACTTGCCGATGAACTTCGCTGCGCGATCGGCGCATTCCACCGCCGCCAAGCGCGGACTGCGCGCGTCGAAGCGCACGCCGAATCCTTCCGCGATCGGCCCAAAGCGATCTGCGGCGACATCGGCCATGAAGCGCATCACGTGCGGTAGCGTGATGCATGAAGTGACGCCGTGGGGGACGTTCCAGAACGGTCCGATCTGATGCCCCAGCGCGTGCGAGATTCCGCTGCGGGTGTTCGTCATCCCGAAAATCGAGAGCCACGCGGCGAGCTGGCATTGCACGCGATGCTCGAGTTCGTCTTCGCCATGCGTTTGCAGCGACGGCAAGAGATGCTCCGTCAGGAGCGCAATCGCCCGCGCCGCGAGCGTGTCGGTAACAATCTGATGGCGCGTCGAGTACGAACCTTCGACCGCGTGATCGAGCGCGCGCATCCCGGTCGAGGCCCACAGCCATGCCGGCGTTTCGACCGTCAGCGCCGGATCGAGGATGACCACCCTGGCCTGCAGGCGCGGGTCGGAAACCCCGCCTTTCACCCTGGTCGATTCTTCGGTGACGCCGCCCCCCGGCGTGAACTCGCCGGCCGACAGAGTGGTCGGCATCGCGATATGCAGAATCTCGCGTGCGGCCGTCGTCTCTTTTGCCGCCGCGCTGAAATCTGCGACCCGCGAGCCGGCGCGACCGCCCATCAACACCCACGCCGCGTTCTTGACGGTGTCGATCGGGCTGCCGCCGCCGAAACTCACCATCGCATCGGCGTCGACGCGGCGCGCCTCTGCCACCAGTTCCGTGACTGTATGCGATGGCACATGCTGAGCGGCGCCGGCGAACACTCCCGCAATTGCGGGACCGGCCGCACTCTTGACCTTGTCGAGCAGTTTCGAATGGCCGAGCGTCTTGCCGGTCACGATGAGCGCGCGTTTCGCTCCGCGGCGCGCGAGCTCGCGTCCGAGTGATTCGACCTTGCCGACGCCGAAGACAACCGTCTCCAGCCGCGTGAAATGGTATTCGCCCGAAGTCTTGTCCAATTTTTTTCTCCTGACGAAAAAATCCCCGTGCCCCGGTCAGGCTGATACGACCGCGAGCCCGCGCTGTCAGGGCTTGATTATCACGAGCGTGCCGTCGGGCAGCAGCTTCTTCAGCTCTTCGACATCTTCGTCGTCCACCGAGATGCATCCCGTGGTCCAGTTGACATCGCCCCTGTTCAGCAGCGGATTGTCGGTGCCATGGATTCCGATTCTGCCGCCCACGCCAACCGGATGGCCGTCCTGGCTCGGCACCTCGCCGCCATCGCGCAGTTGCTCGTAGCGGCGGCGATCAATCACGTTTGGATAGTTCAGCGTGAGGAACCAATCCCAGCGGCGGCTCGGATGCTTCCCGATGATCATGTAAACGCCTTCGGGCGTGCGCCGGTCCCCTTCCCACAGTTTGGTGCCGGGCTCGAAGCTGCGCCCGAACACGGCGTGGTAGTTCTTAAACATCCGGCCTTTGTAATAGACGACCAGTTGGTGGCGCTTTTTGAAAATATTCACCGACCAGCTGAGCGGATCCATGAAAGTTATGTCGCGCGTCGCTTTGAAGAGAAGTTGACCCGGGGTCGGCACGCGATCGGTCCGGACCCCGTCGATTTTCACCTGCGCGGGAGGAGTTGGCGTCGCGGTCGGCGTCGGGATGGGAGTGGCCCACGGATCGGGCTCGGGC
>CAWDLC010000048.1:0-8353 GCA_963803045.1 Binataceae bacterium (SeqCode)
GGCGTAGGCGCTAGCCCAGGCTGATTATCTCGGCAGAAACTTCGCCTCTGCTTCCGATTTCCAGTATCGCGACCGTTCCCGGCACTCCGATGAGATTGCGCGGCAGCGTGGCGCTGCCGGGATTGACAACCAGCGTTGCGCCAAACCGCGCGACTCCCTCGACGTGGCTGTGGCCCTGCACGATCACGTCCACCGGCCCGCCGAATTGCGTACGCATCGCGTGCGCGAACACTTCCTCCGACGTCTCGTCCGGCGTCGCAATGGCGTGCACCAGGCCGATCCGTATGCCCGCGATCTCGACCAGATGCGCCTCGCGCACGCGATCGTCGGGGTCGAGACGGTGGCGGCGCCCGTCGAGTCCTTCATCGCCATTGCCGAGCGCCGCGATCACCGGTGCGATTGCGGACAGCTCGTCGAGCACGCGGTTCACGTATATATCACCAGCATGCATCACGAGGTCGATCCCCGCGAAGACTTCGAAAACCCTCGCTGGGAGATGCTCGCAGGCTTCCGGGATATGAGTGTCAGAGATCAGGCCGATTCGCATCACGATCTGCTCCGGGCGCGCTTGCCCCCCGAGCATGAATCGTGAAGCCTATCATGGCCCCGAATCCCCCGCAATTTTCATGATTTGCCCGATATTGCGCCGATTTGTGCGCGACCCAGAAGGCGTTACCGGCGTTTTCGCAACCTCGCGCATGCGGCGGATGGCCGTTTTCCCAAAGCTCGTGCTACAAGTCCTGACGATCGGATAAGGTGGCCGGTGCCGTCGCCCCTGCGGTCGAGGAGGATCATTGTCCATGCGAATTTCGACGCTCGTCATCTGCGCATTTACGATTGGAGCTTCGCTGGCGATTGCGGGATGCGGTCACAAGCTGGTCGCGCACAGCGGGGAAAGCACCGTCGCCGTCTATCCGGACGAGAATACGTTCACGAAACTGGCCGATTTGAAAAAGCAGGGCGGAGTCGGCGGGATGATCGGAGGGCTCGGCGAAGGGCTCGCCACCAAGCAGGTTGACAACAACACTCCGGTGCGGATCGTCAGCAGCGACGACAAAGGCTCGCAGATCGAGGTCCTCGACGGTGCGTACAAGGGCCTGCAGGGCTTCGTCCCAAGAGACAACGTGCACTGACAACTGACACGCGATCGCACCCGTCCGGCAAGGCGACCGGCGCATCACGGCGCGGCGCGGTACTGGCGCGGACTCGATCCGATGATGCCACTTCGCTCGAGTTCCGTGATCTCGTCGTCCGTCATGCCGAGCAGCTCTGCAAAGACCTGCCGGTTGTGCTCGCCCAGCAGCGGCGCGGGAACATCGGCGCGCAGCGGAGTATCCGGGATGCGCGCCACGGCGCCGGGATAAAGATGCGTCCCGACGACGGCGCGATCGATCGCAACGAAATATTCGCGGCTCTGGATTTGCGGATCGCCCATCACCGCCGGCGCCGGATTCACCGGCGCAGCAAGCACTCCCGCGTCGCGGATACGCGCGACGCAATCGTCGGCGTTTAGCTGTGCGATCGCGCGCGACAGTTCCGCGTCGAGCGCATCCTCGTTGGCTTTGCGGGCGGACGCGCCCGCAAAGCGTGGGTCAGCGGCCAGGCGCTCGACCCCCAGCGCGCCCACGAGGCTTCGCCACTGCTCGTCGGTCTCGCAGGCAAGCGCGATCCAGTTGTCGTCTCCCGCGCACTGATAAATTCCATGCGGCGCGTGCTCGCGATGCCGGTTGCCGCGCGCAGCCGGCACCTTGCCCGTGAATTGATACTCGAGAATCCCCTCGGCGACGAACGGAATCAGCGACTCGACCTGCGCCAGCTCGATCAATTGCCCACGCCCGGTGCGTTCGCGCTCGCGCATCGCCACCATCAGCGCGAATACGCCGTGCAATCCCCCAACGGGATCGCCCAGCGCGTTGCTGAGCGTGTAATGCTGCCCGTCGCCATCGTGATAGCCGGTGAGTCCCGTCACTCCCGCCATCGCCTCGATCGTGTTGCCGTAGCCGCGCGCGTTACATTCGGGACCATCGCTGCCAAACGACGGCATCGAGATCATGATCAGGCGCGGATTGATCGCGCTCACCGATTCGTAGCCGAGTCCGAGCCGATCCACCACGCCCGGACTGAAATTCTCAACCAGGATGTCGGAGACTTTGACCAGGCGTTTCAGGATTTCAATTCCGCGCGCGCTGGCAAGATCGAGCGTGACGCCACGCTTGCCGCGATTGACGCTGTTGAAGACCGCCGAGCGCTCTATCGGCTGCATCTCCGGCGGCGCCATCGAGAGCGATCCGCGCCACCAGTCGAAGTGATGCGTATCTTCGACCTTGATTACCTCGGCGCCCATCTCGGCGAACATTTGACCGACCAGCGGCCCCGCCCATCCCATCGAGATGTCGAGCACGCGAACCTTGCCGTCAAAGATCGTCCTCATATCGTGCCCGCTTCCTTGAGCGCATCAATCGCACTATCGCTCAGTCCCAGCCGCCCGCCGAAGATTTCGCGATTGTGCTCGCCGAGTTGCGGCGCTGGCCGCGACGCTTGCCCGCGATGCGACGTCAACCGAAACGGAGTCCCCGGCACGCGAATCGTTCCGAGCACCGGATCGTCGATCGTCTCGAAATAATTGCGCGCCCTGGTCTGCTCCCACTCCAGCACCTCGGCCACGCTCGGTATCGGTACGAGAGGAATCGCCCGGCGCTGCCCTTCGCGGTAGAGCCAGTTGCGTTCACGGCCAATGAAAAACGCTTCAACGATCTCGAGCAGGGCGTCGCTGTTGAGCATCCTGTTCAATGCGGTATTAAAACGGGGATCCGAAGCGAGCTCGCAACGCCCCATCAGATCGCACAATCCTTCGAACTGCTTGTCGGTCACGCAATGCAAGCCGGCGTATCCGTCCTTGCACTTCAGGGTCACGATCAAAAACGGGCCGACCGAGTAGCGTTTGCCCTCGCGGCCGCGCACCATCCCGGTGTACTGAAAGCCGACGGTCTCGTAGATCATCGTGGCGACGGTAGCCTCAAGGATCGAGACGTCGATGTGCTGACCCTGGCCGAGGCCTAAATCGCGCGCCGCCAGAGCCTGCGTCGCGGCAATCGCCCCGTACAGCGCGCCGACATATTGCGCGAGCGAGCCCGGCGGCGTCAGCGGCTCGCGATCGCGCTCGCCCACCGGAAACGTCCATCCGCCGCGCGCGAACAGCACGAGGTCATTCAACTTGCCGTCGCGCTCCGGCCCGTCCTGCCCGAAATTTGAAATTGAGACGATCGACAGCCTCGGGAACTTCGCGATCAGCTCATCGGGCGCGAGACCGAGCGCGGTGAGAGTACCGGGCGCGAAGTTCTCGATCAGGAGATCGGCGCCGTCGAGCAGACCTGCGACGAGTTCGCGGCCACGATCATGCTTCAAGTTCAGCGTAACGCCGCGTTTGTTGAGATTCAGAAATGCGAACAGCGCGCCGCGGTCTTTATTGCCGGCGCGATGCGGCCCCAGCTTGCGTCCGCCGTCTCCCCATGGCGGTTCGACCTTGACGACGTCGGCACCCATGTCCGCCAGCAACTTCGTGGCGTAAGGACCCGCAATGAAGTGAGTGAGATCGACGACGCGAACGTCGCTGAGTGCGCGGTATCGCATTGGCGTAACCGCCCGGATTCGAGCGCATCAGGCCGCGCGCTGTCAAACGTCAGACCTTCGGCACTTCCACGCTGATCAAATTCCTTGGCGTGAAGGTGCTGCACGGCGTAATCGATCCCGACCAAGTGCATCGCATGGTGGTCTCGCGGCGAATCGCCAGCGAGTTCAAGCAGGGCCGCAAGTGGGACTTCGCTCGCGGCATCGCGAGCAACGGAAAGAAGAACTGACGATTGCGCAGCGCAATCGCTACAGTGCGTTTACACCGCGCTCGCCGGTGCGAATGCGCACCACCTCTTCCATCGTCATAACGAAGATTTTCCCGTCGCCGATTCTGCCGGTTCGCGCCGCGCGCTCGATGGTCTCGACCACCTGCGCCGCCAGCTCGTCCGAAACAATTATCTCGAGCTTTACCTTGGGCAGAAAGTCCACGACGTACTCCGCACCGCGATACAGCTCGGTATGCCCCTTTTGACGGCCGAATCCCTTGACCTCGCTGACCGTGAGACCCTGCACACCGATACTCGACAACGCCTCTTTGACCTCGTCGAGCTTGAACGGTTTGATGATCGCCTCAACCTTCTTCATAAGTCTCCTCTCGGTCTCTTCTCAGACTGGCCGCGCGCGACATATGCCAGCTTGCCACACCGCATCCTCCATTAACCATTCTCCTAGGATGCCGATGGTTCAAGACCCCCCGTTTCGCGCGTGCGTCAGGACGGCGGCTGCCCGGCGCCCTACTTGCCGAAAAAAACCTCCCGCACGTGATCGGTGTCGCAATACTCGCGCACCTCGGCAATCTTGTCGCCGACGAAGCGGATGTCGAAATGGTAGCGATTGTTGTATTTCTTCCCGTTTGACGCGGTGGTATTCGATTCCGCTTGCACCGCGCATCGGTCACCTTCGCAAATGACGGTGTCGATTCTGAGGCCGAGTCCGCTCGGCATCATCGACTTGATCGACCTCACGAGATTCTTGAGCCCTTCGTGCCCTTTGAGCGGACCAAAGCCTTCCATTCTGGTCATGACCTGCCACTGAAAGTCATTCGAGATCATCGTGGCGAGCCGTGCCGGATCGGGGTCTCTGAACTCGCTGAGAAATTCAGTGGCTAATTCCTTTTTTTCCGCCGATGTCATGGCCTCTCTCCTCGCTGGCTACAGACAAATAAATACCTAGTCCATCCAGCGGGATTGCGCCAACATCCAGCGCAATCGTCAACGCAAGCGCGATGCCAAGGGCACTGGCCGGTTGCCATGCGCATTGCCGCATCACAATTACTCCTGGGCCCAGGCTCCCCGAAGCCTCCGGGATGCTCAACTGGCAGGCGTCCGATTAATCGGCAGGCACTAGCTGGAAGCAGCGCCGTCACTGCGCTTGGGCTGGAACCTGGGCTCCTCGCCGCGCGATAGGCGCTGGATATTCTCGCGATGGCGAAACAGGACCAGCGCCGTCATCACGATCGCGAGCAGCAAATAGTGATGCGGCAACCCCAGCGCTGCGACCGTCGGCGGCAGCGCGATCGCCGCGCCCAGCGACGCCAACGACATGATTCGGCTCACCGCAAACACCACGCCAAACACCGCAAGTGCGAACAGAATCACCATCGGCGCGATCGCGAGCCAAATTCCCAGCGCCGCCGCTACGCCTTTGCCGCCACGAAAGCGGAGAAACACCGAGCAAATCGAGCCGATAAACGCCGCCAGACCTGTCCACGCGATAATCGCGATTGGAAACCCCGCCGCCTGCGCCACCATTACCGGAATCGCGCCCTTCAGCACGTCGCCGGCGAATGTCATCGCGGCGGCGCTCGCACCGCCCGCACGCGCCACGTTGGCCATCCCGATATTGCCCGAGCCGACCGCGCGCGGATCGAAGCCGCGCATCCGGCCCACGATCACGCCGATCGGAATCGAGCCGACGAGGTACGCGCCAACTATCAGAAGTGCTTGAATCATCGTCGCGTTCGGCTCAAGGGCAAGGCACCATCAAGGGCAAGGCACCATCCATGAGAGCGCTACATTGTGGAGGAACTTCACTGAAAAAAATCGGGGTGACTGGATTTGAACCAGCGACTCCTGCGTCCCGAACGCAGTGCTCTGGCCAGGCTGAGCTACACCCCGTCTCCGGTTGAGCGTGATCGGGAGAATACAGACGAGTGGTTATAGCATCCGAGGCGATACCGCGCGAGTCCGTCGGAATCGCGGGGTGCTGGCTCAGCTCGTCGGATGCGTGCGCGCGATCAACTCGCGCATCTCGCCGATAATCTTGCCGTAGTCGGGCTTGCCGAATATTCCCGATCCTGACACGAACACGTTGGCGCCCGCCGCCTTCGCGTCCGCGATGTTGTCGAGCTTCACTCCGCCATCGATCTGTACGTCGATACTGAGTCCGCGCCGTTTCAACTCGCGCCGGATGTAGCGCAACTTGTCCAGCGAGGCCGGGATAAACTCCTGCCCGCCGAATCCCGGATGCACGCTCATCACGAGAATCATGTCGAGATGCTCGGCAAAGGAGATCACCCGGCCGGCGCCGGTCTCGGGATTGATTGCGATCGACGCGCGCACGCCGAGGTCGTGGATTCGCTTCGCCATCGCGGGGATGTCGGGGCAAACCTCGCAATGCACCGAAATCGAATTGGCGCCCGCCTTCGCAAATGCTTCGACGTACCGCGCCGGCTCTGAAATCATCAGATGCGCATCGAGCGGCAGTTTCGTCATCCTGCGCACCGACTCCAGCACCGGGATTCCAATCGAGATGTTAGGCACGAAGTGCCCGTCCATCACGTCGAAATGGATCATATCGGCGCCCGCCTTTTCGACCGCATGAATTTCTTCGCCGAGCCGGGCGAAGTCAGCGGATAGAATCGACGGCGCTATTTTGTCGGCGGGGTCCACGTGTGAAGATTTGCTCATTTTTTAAGTGAATCTCCTTCGCAAGGTAGCGCGCCTACAGATAGTGCTTAAGCGAATCTCCTCCGAAAGTTAGCGCCGCCCGCTCATTTGCGAATCAGGCGCGCGGCGAAAAAGCCGTCCAGTCCGCCGACGTCCGGCCGCGTCTTCATGAATCCTCGCGCATCGATCACGTCTTTCAGCACGCCGCTGGCCGCCAAGCCGCGATCGATTTCGAAATCGCCGTGGCGCGCGAGAAATCCATCGACCACGCCTTCGCCCTCTTCGGGCGCAATGCTGCAAACCGAATACACGATCGCGCCTGCGCGACGCACCAGCGCCGCCGCATTCTCAAGCATTCGCGATTGTATCGCAGCCATTCGCGCCGGATCGCCCGGCTTGAGCCGCCACTTGATCTCCGGATGCTCCCGCAGTGTCCCGATTCCCGTGCACGGCGCATCGAGCATCACGTACTCGAAGCTCGACGGCGCAAGCGGTACCGCAGCCGCCAGGTCGGCGCAAACATACTCAACATTGCGATGCCGCAGGCGGCGCGTCAGGCCGCGCGCGTTCTTGAGTCCACCCAGATTGAGGTCCAATCCAATCACTCGGCCGCGTTCTCCCACCAGTTCCGCCAGATGGGTCGCCTTGCCACCCGGCGCCGCCGCACAATCGACAACCGTCGCGCCCGCACCCGGCGCCAGCATTCGCGCGACCATCTGCGACGCCTCGGATTGCGCGTGGAACAACCCCTCGCGATAGGCACGCGACTCGAAGTGCGGCGCGCTGTTCAGCACGATCGTTTCGGGTGCGCGGCCAGGCGCGCCGATCTCGAAACTGTCCGCGCTCAGTTTCTCGATTAAGTCCGCGCGGGATCCGCGCGCGAGATTGAGCCTGATCACGTTGGGCGCGGCCTCGTTGTTCGCCGTCATCAGGCGCTCGGCATCCGCGACACCGAACCAATCGACGAATCGCTCGACCATCCAGCGTGGATGCGAATACGCAACGGCGAGATAACTTTTTTCGTTGCGCTCCCGCGCCGGCATCGGCGCCATCTCACGCGTCGCGCGGCGCATTACGGCATTGACGAAGCCCGACGCTGTGCGCGCCTGGGGAATTCGTTTGGCGATGCTGACCGCCGTGTCCACCACGGCATGCTGTGGAATTCGGTCAAGAAATCGAAGCTGAAAAAGCCCCATCCGCATGATCGCCAGCGCCGCCGGCTGAATCCCTTCGAGCTTGCGTCCCGTCAGATGCGCCAGCTCGTAATCGAGGCGTCCTCTCCACGCCAGCGTCCCGAGCACCAGCCGCGTGATCAGCCGGCGATCAGCCGGCGGAAAATCGGGCAGCCGCGCGCCCAGCAGAACGTCGGCATAACCGGACTCCTGGTCGACGCGGTACAGAATCTCAGCCGCTGCCATTCGCGACGCGAGACCTTCGTCCGTTGGTGAGCTGGATCGTGCGCCGAGCCGCATTTTCGCCTGTTCTTCGCTCATGCGCCGAATCGCGCGCCGGCTTCCACGCGCTTGCCGCGAAGGAAATCAGCCGCGGAAATTCTCTTTCGCCCCGCCGCTTGCACCTCGAGCAGCCTGAGTCGTCCCGTTCCGCACTGGACCACAGGATTCGGCTTCACGCTGACGATCGTGCCGGGATCATGCCCGCTTGAACCGGCGTCTTCGACCGCGGCGCGCCAGATGAAACTTCATCGCCGCCCAGACGCGTCCGCGCCACTGGCCACGGATCGGATGCGCGCGTCATCCGTTCGATCTGCACGGCGCTCGCGGTCCAATCGATCACCGCGTCCTTCTTTTCGACCTGTGCCGTGTAGGTGGCCTGCG
>CAWDLC010000049.1:0-29518 GCA_963803045.1 Binataceae bacterium (SeqCode)
AACTCGCGGTTGGCCGGACCAAACTCGACGCCCGGCTTCCAATCAGCGGGGCAGAGCTGGCCGGTTCGGAGCGCGCGCACGATTCGAAGCGTTTCACTGACGCTGCGCCCGACGTTCAGCGGGCATGATGCGGCGAACACAACCTTGCGTTTCCGATCGAGGATGAACGTCGCACGCAACGCGACTTTTTGCTGGTCGTCGAAAACGCCGTAGGCGCGCGCTAGCTTGCCATCCGGATCGGCGAGCAGCGGGTAGCCGATTCCGCCGAGCTCGCGGGCCCATCGAAGATGGCTGTCGACGTCGTCGATACTGACGCCGACGACCGTCGTCTGCTCGGCGGTAAATTCCTCCAGCGCCTTGTTGAAGCCGGTGACTTCGGTGGGACAGATGAAAGAAAAGTCGCGCGGATAGAAAAAGATCAGAACCAAATCGGAAGAAATCTTCGAGAGACTGGAGCGTCCGATATGCCCATTAAGGGCGCAGTCAAGATCGAACGACGGAGCGGGATCGCCAGGCTTCAGCATCGCGGCCTCAAGTGCACGCTTGGTCGATAGCGCAAAAGCAAAACCTACTCAATCCCGAAGGTGAGAGAAACCGTCGCCGGCACGGTGACCTCGCCCGGCTCGATCGGCGTGGCCTCGTTGGCCGACATCGCCATTGCCCTTCCCATCCGTATCGGAATCGGCCGCGCTTGCGATGCTGTCGTCGCCTTGAGGACCTTGCCGAGCTTCACGCCCAGCGCAGATGCGAGCGCTTCGGCCTGTGCGCGGGCGTCGCGAGTTGCGATCGCGATCGCTTCGGTACGCGCCTTGGTGTCGTCCTTGACGCTGAAGCTAAGCGAGTTGACGCGATTTGCGCCGGCCGCAATCGCGGAATCGATGAGCGGGCCAACGAGGTCCAGCACGCCGGTATTTACCGTAACCGTATTTTGAGCGTTGTAGCCGATAATCCTGGGCTTCTCGCTCGCACGCTGGTCGTACTCGGGATTCAGCGAATAGCCACCGGTTGTAATCTTGCCCTTGTTGCCGAGCTTCGACTTGAGCGCGTCGATCACCTTCGCGGCCATCGCGGCGTTGCGGTTCGCCGCCTCCTCGGCCGTCTTCGCTTGAGTCTCGATCGCGAGATCCAAATCCGCGGTGTCAGGCGATGCGCGCGTCTCGCCGCTGCCGTCAACTTCAATCGTCCGCATGGCAGGAGTATTCGCGCCACTTTGCGCCGACGCCGCGGGAGCGAAGACCGGGATGACAATCGCAAGCCCGGCGGCGGCTGCTCGGAGTCTCAGCTTCATGACTTTCACCTCGGGCGCGCTCCGGAATAAGTTGATTCGGGCTGATTTTATCCGGAGACTGTACCAATTGACGATAATCACGATCGTCACGCAAGACGAATGGCGGAAAAACAAGCAAAACAAAATGACAAGAAGGTAACCCCTCGCAGCGAGGACTTTGCCGCCTGGTACAACGACATCTGTCTGCGCGCGGAGCTGGCGGACTACTCGCCGGTGCGCGGATGCATCGTGTTTCGTCCTGACGGTTTTGCCATTTGGGAGGCGCTGCGCGACGAGGCTCGACAAGCGCATCAAGAAGACCGGCGCCCGCAACGCCTACTTCCCGCTATTCATCCCGCAGAGCTTCCTGCAAAAGGAGGCGCAACACGTCGAGGGGTTCGCGCCGGAGCTTGCGGTCGTTACGCACGGCGGAGGCAAGGAGCTCGAAGAGCCGCTAATCGTGCGTCCCACGTCCGAGACGATCATCAACCATATGTTCGCGCAGTGGATCAGATCGCATCGCGACTTGCCGATGATGCTCAATCAATGGTGCAACGTCGTGCGATGGGAGATGCGCACGCGTTTGTTCCTGCGCACCACCGAGTTCCTGTGGCAGGAGGGGCACACGGCGCACGCCACGCGCGAGGAAGCCCAGCGCGAGACGCTCACGATGCTCGAAGTGTACCGGCAGTTCGTCGAGGAGTTCCTGGCCATTCCGCTGATCGTCGGACGCAAAAGCGCGGCCGAGCGATTCCCGGGCGCCGTCGAGACCTATTCGATCGAGGGTTTGATGGGCGACGGGCGCGCGTTGCAATGCGGCACCTCGCATTTTCTCGGCCAGAACTTCGCCAAGCCGTTCGAGATCCGCTACCTCGACGATCAAAATCAGATGCAGTTCGTGTGGCAGACGAGTTGGGGTGTATCGACGCGGCTACTCGGCGCGATCGTGATGGCGCACGGCGACGACCAGGGACTGCGGCTGCCGCCGACGGTCGCGCCGATGCAAGCGGTGGTCGTGCCGATATTCCGCAAACCCGAGGAGGGCGAAAAAGTGCTCGCCGCGGCGCGTGCCGCGCTGGAATCGCTGACGAGGGCGGGAATCCGCGCGCGCATCGACGATCGCGAAGGGCTGACGCCAGGTTTCAAGTTCAATGATTGGGAGATGCGCGGCGTGCCGGTGAGAATCGAGATCGGACCACGCGATGTCGCCTCGGGCGAGGCAGTACTCGCACGGCGCGACAAGTCGGGGCCGGAATCAAAGAGCAAGGCATCGCTCGCAACGATCGCGGATGCGGTCGGCGCGCTGCTGGGCGAGATTCAGAAAAATCTCTACGCGCAGGCCAACGCCGCGATGACCGCGAATACGCGGAAGTTCGACGACTACGCGGCGTTTCGCAAGCACATGGAAGGCGAGGGCGGCGGTGGATTCGCCGACGTCTATTGGTGCGGGAATCCAGTCTGCGAAACGCGGATTCGCGAGGAGACCAAAGCGACTTGCCGCGCAATTTCACTCACGAAAGACGGCGTCGCGGGCAAGTGCATCGTATGCGGCGAGTCGGCGGCCGAGCGCGCGTATTTCGCGAAGTCGTACTGAGCAAAAGCAAAAGGACCGCATCCAGGATCAGAATTTGTAGCTGATCTTCATTGCGGTGCGCACTTCGGCCATCGTCTCCTGCGCGACGGCGCGTCCCTTGCGCGTACCCTCGACGATGATCTCGCGGACATGGCCGGGCTTCGACGCGAAATGCGCGCGGCGCTCGCGAATCGGTTCCAGAAAAACGTTCAGTGCCTTGAACAGCTTCTCCTTGACCTCGACGTCGCCGACCGTGCCCTTGCGGTAGCGCTCCTTCAGGTCTTCGATTTCCGCCTTATCCGGATTGAACACGTCGTGATACGTGAAAACGGGATTGCCTTCGACGTGGCCGGGATCGGTTGGATGCAGCCGGGTGGGATCGGTGTACATCGACATCACGCGCTTGCGCACGACGTCGGGCGAATCGCCAAGGTAGATGCAATTGCCGAGTGACTTCGACATCTTTGTGCCGCCATCCGTCCCCGGCAGCCGCGCCACCTGGCCGACGAGCGCCTTCGGTTCGATGAGGACTTTGTCGTACATGCGATTGAAGCGCCGCACGATCTCGCGCGCCTGCTCGATCATAGGGAGCTGGTCTTCGCCGACCGGGACGAGGTGCGCCTTGAAGATCGTGATATCCGAAGCCTGCGAAATCGGATACGTGTAAAATCCCACCGGCAGGCCCTTGGTGAAATTCCTTTGCTTGATTTCGTCCTTGAGAGTTGGATTGCGCTCGAGCGTTGCGGTGGTGACAAGGTTCATGAAGTAAATCGTCAGCTCGGTCAGCTCCGGGACCATCGATTGAACGACGATTTTCACCTTGTCCGGATCGAGGCCGACTGCCAGGTAGTCGAGCGCGACCTCGAAGATATTCGCTTCGAGTTTCTCGGGATGCTCGAAATTGTCGGTCAGCGCCTGGATGTCGGCGATTAGCAAGTAGGTATCGTATTCATCCTGCAGGCGCACGCGGTTTTGCAGCGATCCTACATAATGACCAAGATGCAATGGCCCGGTGGGGCGGTCTCCAGTGAGTATTCGTTTAATCATCAGTCAATAGTCAGTTCTTGAAAAGACTGCGCAAGGTCGCCAGGTTCTCGATGTCCTCTTTCATGTCGGGACCCTTGGGCGTCTCCAGGCACATCGGCAGGCCGAAAAATCGCCGATCGTTGAGCAGGCGGCGAAACGCGTCGAGTCCGATAAATCCCTTCCCGATATGCTGATGGCGATCGACGCGCGAATGGAAGTCCTTGATCGAGTCGTTGAGATGAAACGCGGCAAGTTGTTTGATTCCGATAAACTTGTCCAGTTCGCTGAATGTACTTTCATAGCCTTCGGGAGTGCGCAGGTCGTAGCCGGCGGCGAATGCATGCTCGGTGTCGAAGCATAGCCGCAGGCGCTCGTTTTCGACGACCGAGTCGAAAATTTGCGCCATCTGCTGAAAAGTGTGGCCAAGCGTGCTACCCTGGCCGGCCGTGATTTCGAGCGCGATCTTCACGTTGAAGCCTTTGCATGCGGCGTGCGCTTCGTCGATCGACTTTGCAATGGTCTTGATTCCATTCTCAACGCCCGAGCCGACATGAGCGCCCGGATGCGCGACCAGCGTAAGCACGCCGAGCGCCTCGCATCGCTGCAGTTCGTCGATAAATGCCCTGACCGATTTGATCCGCAGAGCTTCATCCGGCGCGCCGAGATTCACCAGGTAGGAATCGTGCGCGATCACGATCCCGATGCCGGTTTCGATTTGATTGCGTTTGAACTTCTCGACTTCCTCTTTGCTATATGGCTTCGACGCCCACTGTCGCGACGATTTGGTAAAAATCTGAATGCATTCGCAGCCGGCCTGCTTGCCCCGGGTCAGCGCTTCGCCGACTTCTCCTGCGATCGACATATGCGCGCCAAGGATTGGACGACTGGATCTGCCGGTGGTTGCCATCGTGACATGCCGCGTTTACGCGCCGGGCTTTGCCGACGCAGGCGCACCGCGATTTTATACGAATAAACGCCCAAAGCGAGCAGCAACAAACCGCGCAACCGCTCTTGCCCGCCGCGCCCATCGGTGGATACTTCATTACTCGTGCGAACTGCGATCATCATAGGACTGACGATTGCCGCGGCGGGATGCGCCAAGGTCATTTCGCTGCCGCCCCAGGTGACGCTTGTGGAAGTGGAGCCGTCGGGCCGTGCCGCCAAGCCGCCCGATTGCAACATGCCGGTGTTGCGCCATGAGCCGCTGAGAGATTTTCGCAAGGTCGCAATTGTGGAGGCATTGGGAAACGTTTATGCGAGCGAGACCGACGTGCTGCCCGCCGTGCAGCGCAAGGCCTGTGAAACGGGCGCGGATGCGATCATCGTACTCACGAGCAGAGCTCAGACCAGCGAAGCCAGCACGGGCTACTACATCAATTCGGTCGCGATCGTGTACGGCAAAGAAAATCCGGCTGCGGCCGGCACCGCGTATAAAATGCTTCGGTAAGCGCACGAATGGGCATTTATTGCTTTCGCGTTGCCGCCGATTTCAGCACATGATAAGTGCCTGATTGCGGTGGCGAAGCGGTCCATAAAGACGGTCGGCCTGGTCGTCAAGCACGAGCGGCCCGAAGCGATCACCATCGCGCGAACCCTCACCCGCTTTCTCCGCACCAAGCACAGGACCCCGCTCGCGGACGGTGAGACGGCGAAAAAGATCGGGGCTGAGGCCGTCGAACGGCATCACCTCGCCGATCGTGCTGACCTGATCGTCGTGCTCGGCGGCGACGGCACCCTGCTCGGCGTCGCGCGCCTGGTCGCATCGAAGGGGATCCCGATCCTGGGCGTAAATCTTGGCGGGCTTGGCTTCCTGACCGAGGTGACTATCAAGGAGGCGCGAGCCGCCCTGGGACGCATACTCGATGGCGACTACCAAGTTGATCGACGCATCATGCTCGAAGCAATCGTCGAACGCGCATCCAAGGAAGTCACCCGACCGTTTCTAGCACTCAACGACGTGGTCGTTGGCAAAGGCCCGCTCGGCAGGATGCTTGAGCTCGACGTATTCGCCGACCACAAAGCCTTCTGCTCGTATCGCGCCGACGGATTGATCGTCGCAACTCCCACAGGCTCGACCGCATACGCGCTCTCCGCCGGCGGGCCGATCGTTTTTCCCACTCTCAACGCGGTCGTGATCGCGCCAATCTGCCCGCATACTCTGAGCAACCGTCCGGTGGTGCTGCCGGATTCGTACGAAATCGAGATTCACGTGAAGACGCCGGATCACGACACCGCTTTCACCGTCGACGGCCAGGAGTCAATGCAACTGGGGCCCGCCGACGTAATCAGAATCCATCGCGCACGCCACGTCGTTTCGCTAATCCGCTCCGCTCATCCGAATTTCGAAATCTGGCGTGACAAGCTCCACTGGGGATAGGCGCGCGCGTCCCAGATGCTGCTCGAACTGCACATCCGCAATTTCGCGATAATCGAGGAAGCTCATCTTGAGTTCGGCGCCGGCCTCAACGTGCTTTCCGGCGAAACAGGCGCCGGCAAAACGATCATCTTGAGCGCGCTCGGATTGTTGCTCGGCTCACGCGCGTCGCCCGATATGATTCGCACCGGCGAGAAAGAAGCAGTCGTCGAGGGACTGTTCGAGCTCGAGGGCGAGGCCGCGATGCCTGAACTGGCCGGGCGCAGGCTCGACGGCGACCGCCGCGAGTTGATCGTGCGCAGAGTGATCGCCGAGGGCGGTGGGCGCTCGCGCGTGACGATCGACGGCGAACTGGCCACCGTGCAAAGCCTTGGCAAAATAGGCGCGTCGTTGGTTCAGGTTTATGGACAGCACGAGCAGCATTCCTTGCTCCGTGCCGAGAGCCATCGCGAGACTCTCGATCGTTACGCGAACCTCGATGACGAACTCGCATCCTATCGCGAACGCTACGCGCGCGCGCAAGACATCCAGTCCCGCCTTCACGAACTAAACCGCCGCGAACGCGAACGCGCGGATTTGCTGGAACTCGCAAGGTTCCGCGTGACCGAACTCGAGCGCGCCGGCCTCGCCGCCGGTGAAGATGAAGCGCTGTCGCGCGAACGAACCGTGCTCTCCAATGCAAGCAAGCTCGCCAGCGCCGCGCTCGAGGCCGAGCAGGCGCTCTACGGCGCCGACGGCGCGGCGACAGACACGGTTTCGCGAGCCGAGGCGCGATTGGTGGATGCGGCTGCGCTCGATCCGAAACTCGGCGATGCACTCGAGATGATCAAGTCGGCCCGTGCGAACCTCGAGGAAGCGGCGCGCACGCTCAGCGCGTACGCGTCCAGGATCGAGGCGGATCCTGCGCGTCTGGAGGAAATCGACAACCGCCTTCAGGAGCTGACGCGGCTCAAGCGCAAATACGGCGGGTCAATCGATACCGCTATCGAGACGTTGGAGCGATCGCGGGCCGAGATTAGAGAGCTCGAAGGAATCGGCGAGTCGAAAGCTCAAGTCGAAGCCGCGATGACGGCGGCGCTCGACGAACTCACCGGGCATGCAAATAGACTGTCCTCGATTCGCCACCGCGTTGCCGCCGAACTCGGCCGCAAGATGGAAGCCGAATTGAAGACGCTCGGGATGCGCTCGCCGGGTTTCGAGCCGCGGCTCGGCGCGCTCGGCCCGGACGAAGCCGGCTTCGTGCATGGCCGCGTTGCGCTCGGTCCGTTCGGGATCGATACGATCGAGTTTCATCTGTCGCCGAATGTCGGCCAGCCTGCGATGCCGCTGCTGAGAATCGCCTCGGGCGGCGAGCTTTCGCGCGTGATGCTCGCGCTCAAGCGCCTCGAGGCGCAGCGCCGCGGTGTTGCCACGATGATCTTCGACGAAGTGGACGCCGGAATCGGCGGCGCAGTTGCCCAGGTGGTCGGCCGCAAACTGAAGCAACTCTCGCGCTTTCATCAGATTTTGTGCGTCACGCATCTGGCGCAGATCGCGGCGTTCGCGGACCGTCATCTCCCGGTCGAAAAAGAAGAGCGCCGCGGTTCGACTCGCAGCCGTGTGGCGCGTTCTGGAACCCGGCGATCGGACCGAAGAGATCGCTCGCATGCTCGGCGGCGAAGTATCCGACAAATTCCGCCGCGCTGCCCGCGAACTGCTCGATCGCGCCCGGGAATGACGCGCACACTCGACGCCGATTCGCCGCCGACGCTGTGACGAAACGAATCTCCAACGAAAGTCGCTGGACCCGGTCGGTTGACTCCACGGACGGTATCCGGTTAGCTGAAAAATCTCGGCCGCGGTGGGGCTGTAGCTCAGTTTGGGAGAGCGCCTGAATGGCATTCAGGAGGTCGCGCGTTCGATCCGCGTCAGCTCCACCAATAAAATCAACCAGTTAGCGGAACGCGCCTTCGAGAATTAGTGTTCTAGGTAGCACATAGGTAGCAAGACTTGGCAGTCGGCCGCCCTTGAAGGCCGCTAGATCAGCGCGCGCGTTCGGCTTCGCCGATGAGCGCGGACAGCTTCTTTCCGAGGGCGCGCGCGACCCGCTCGGCAACGTCGATGGTCGGTTTGCGCTCGCCCCGCGCTCCAAGAGCCCGACGTAGGTATGGTGGATACCGGCCGCCTCGGCTAACGCCTCTTGCGAGAGCCCCAGCCGAGCGCGGTGCGCTCCGCAGATTCCGCGCGCCGTGCTACGCTCGCACGCTGAGGCGGTAAGGAGACTGCCCGATGCCCCTGATCAACTGGTTCCGCAAGCGCTCGTTACGCAAGGCCGCCGAGCAGGGCAACGCGAAAGCGCAAACCATGCTTGGAGACATGTACTACAACGGCGAGGGCGTGAAACAAGACTACGCCGATGCGCTCACTTGGTATCGCAAGGCCGCCGGACAGGGGCTGGCGGTCGCGCAACGCAAGCTTGGACTCAGGTACTTCAACGGCGAGGGCACGAAGCAAGACTACGCCGAGGCGCTCGACTGGTTCCGCAAGGCCGCCGCCCAGGGGGATTCGGGCGCGCAATACATGCTTGGAGTCATGTACTACAACGGCGAGGGCGTGGAGCGGGACTACGCCGAGGCGCTCTACTGGTATCGCAATGTCGCGGAGCAGGGGCTCGCGGATGCGCAAACCGACCTTGGAAACATGTACTACAACGCCGAGGGCGTGAAGCAAGACTACGCCAAGGCGCTCTACTGGTATCGCAAGGCCGCTGAGAAGGGGAACGCGCGCGCGCAATCCCAGCTTGGAGCCATGTCCTACCTTGGCCGAGGCGTGACCCAAGACTACGCCGAAGCGCTCACTTGGTACCGCAAGGCCGCTGCGCAGGGGGATGCGGAAGCGCAACGCATGCTTGGGGTCATCTACAAGCAGGGCCAAGGCGTCAAACAAGACTACGGCGAGGCGCTCAACTGGTACCGCAAAGCCGCCGTGCAGGGGCACGCGGTTGCTCAATTCAACCTTGGAGTCATGTACGACACGGGCGAGGGCGTGACCCAAGACTACGCCGAGGCGCTCACCTGGTACCGCAAGGCCGCCGCGCAGGAATTCGCGGGCGCGCAAAACAACCTTGGAGTCATGTACGACAACGGCGACGGCGTGGAGCGGGACTACGCCGAGGCGCTCATCTGGTACCGCAAGGCCGCTGCGCAGGGGAACGCGGACGGGCAAAACAGCCTTGGAGCCATGTACGACAACGGCCGAGGCGTCAAACAAGACTACGCCGAGGCGCTCAACTGGTTCCGCAAGGCCGCGGAGCAGGGGCACGCGCGCGCGCAATACAACCTTGGATTCATGTACTACCTTGGCCGAGGCGTGAAGCAAGACCATGCCGAGGCACTCGCCTGGTTCCGCAAGGCCGCGGAGCAGGGCAACGCGAAAGCGCAACATGACCTTGGAGTCATGTACGCCAGAGGCGACAGCGTGGAGCGGGACTACGCCGAGGCGCTTGACTGGTTACGCAAGGCTGCCGCGCAAGGGGACGCGGATGCGCAAAAGATGGTCGATATAATGTCAGGGTCCGGCCGGTGAGCATGGACGTGGCGAGCGGAATGCTTGCGCGCGGCGGGCCGGGTTCGCGCGTTTCGCAAACCCTAAGTGGCTGGTGCTACCGTTCGGCAGTGTGTCGCCGCAATTCGATTGCGGGTTCAGGCTCGCCCGCCCCGTCGCCCAAATGCAAGACGATTTGAAACACTCCGCCGTTGTTGCTTCCCCTGTCCTCGAACATGCCTATGTGACGCCCCAGGTCCACTAGCGCGGCGCGCTTGTCGTGCAGCTTGAACTTCACGCGCTTGACCGCGCGCGCATCCTCGCCACGGCCGCCAACGAAATCGTCAACCGTGACCTCGGCAAGCGCAGCCGCCTGATCGCGCGTCAGCTTCGAGAAGTCGAGATAGGGTTCGCCGCCGGGAGTCGAACCCATGTAGTCCTGCATGTTGGCGAAGCCGATCTTGGCCAGTTCGTTCACGATGCGCTCGACCGTGACCTCGACTTTGGCCGCTGCCTTCGCCTGTGCCTTTGCGATCGCCTCCCGAACCTTAGCATTGCTTAACAGCCGCGAACCTTGGACGTGAGCAGTGCCGGCCGAGTAGCCTGCGCGTATCGCGGCTTGAGTCGCGACCTGATCGACCTGGTA
This sequence comes from Binataceae bacterium (SeqCode), assembly GCA_963803045.1. Lineage (GTDB taxonomy): Bacteria > Desulfobacterota > Binatia > Binatales > Binataceae > Binatus. Next base: position 10,409 of record CAWDLC010000049.1, read on the forward strand.
TTCCAGCACGAATTTCCGTTGGCGCGCGTTGAGGATTCCGTTGCGTCGGTGGGAGGCGGTCAGCGCGCCCTGCTCGGGACCCTGATTACGGTCGCTCATTGCGGGGGGCTGGCGACATGGAGCAGCGACAGAATTTCGCCGGGGATGCGCCAGCCGTCCGCGCCTTCGCCCGTTTCTCGCGCCAAGACCCATCCCTCGACAAGCTCAAGGCTGGCCGGAGCGGAGCACGCGATGCACTTAATCGCGCCGTGGAGACTGAGCCAGAACCAGCGGGAGCGGCAAGGATCGAATTGCGGAAAGGTGCAATCGCCACGATGGGGAGCGGGACTGTGCGCGTGGCAGGTCCGGCAAACCAACGCGCCGCACCGCCGCAAAGGCATCGGGGCACGCGAGCGGCCGGGCCAGCGGTTGCGCTCTTGGACAATCGGAAGCAGGGCTTTTATTTCGACCACCCGATCACGGATGGCGGTCTTTAGGTCCGGCGGGAGCAGGCCGGGCGGAGAAGCCTTCAACCTGCCGTCTATCACGGCCAGCGCAACGCCGCGCTCCCGCACTTGGGCCAGGACTTCTTGAGCGGTCATTCCAAGTCCTCGAACGCGCCGGGATTCACTTGATCATCGCGATGATCGCCTGATTCATGATCATCTGATTCCCGTGCAAAAATTCCCTGTTTTTGCGTGCCCTTTTCGCCGGTCGTGGGCGGTTCAGGATTCACTTGCTCATCACCGGGGGGTTGAGCATCTGATTCGCCAGCGCCGCCGGGAAGCCGCCAAAGCCAGCCCGCCGAGCCGCGCTTACCGGTCTTGCTCTTTGGCTGAAAAGAAATAACGCCCAGCCGCTCGCGTGCGCGCCGGAGTGTCGCTTCCGTGATGCCGTTCGCCCGCTTGCCTTCAATGATCGCGCGGTGGGGTTTCGCGCCTTCGGAGAGTATCCCGTGCAAGAACGCCATCGCCTGATCGAGCTTCCCGTCATCGCTTTTGCCGGGCGGGCGTCCGGTCAATGCGTCGGCGGCCAGATCGGTTTCACCTGTCCATTCAATGCGGGCGGTCTTGATCGGTTCGGTAGCGGCTTCGATCTTTACCTCAATAATGGTGAACGCCCAGCTTGGCGGTTTCGGCCCTAAGTTGAATTTCAGGGGAGCAAGAACCTTTTCGTTTGCGTTTGTTGGATTCGGGGCGAGCAAGAAAGCCGCGCGCGACGCCGCGACGAAACCAATCGAGCCGGTGGGGCGGTAGAGCGCCGCCTTGCCGTCCTTCCCGCCGTCCTTGTTCAAATGAAAGATAACGATTACCGCCGCGCCCGTCCGTGCCGCCAGCGTCGCCAACGGCTTGAGCGCGCGCCGCACGCTCGCATCTTGATGCGGATTGATGTTATCACCCAAGAAAGAATTAAGCGGATCGATTACCACCAAGCGCACGCGCTCCGCCGCGATCACTGATTCAAGCTCTTTGACCCCGTCGGACAGCGCGTCTAGGTCATCTTCTACGCCCACGACGCGGACTTTACGCCGGTCCGCGCCTGCGGCGATCAGCCGGGGCAAGATAGTATCCGCCGCGCCATCTTCGGCGCTGAGAATCAAAACACCACCATCCGCGCACCGGCGGCCGTCCGGCCACGCCGCGCCGGTGGTAACGCGCGCCGCAAGATCGGCAGTAACGAGGGTTTTACCTTCACCCGGATCGCCCGCGATGAGAGTTAATTTTGCGAGCGGTATATATCCGTCAATTAGCCAGTCCACGGCTTCCGGCTTAATCTCCGATGCGAGCCGCCCGAGCGATTTCGGAAGTTTATCGAGCGCGTCCGCCGTGAGCGCGGGCGTGCTGGCTACCAGCTCGATTAGTTTCTCGCGCGTACCGCCCGCCGCGAGCCAATCGGAAACGTCGCCTTTTTCGGAAAGGCCGGGAAGTCGCACGATTCGCACGGTTTTGGCCACGGACAGCAATTCGCGCGCGACATGGCGGGCATGATCTTCGCCGGGCCGATCATTATCCGGCAGTATCGCGCCGTGCGCCCCGCTGAAATGCTTGTTGTATTCATCGCGCCATTTTCCCGCGCCGCCGCAATTGGTGGTCGCGACGAAACCAAGCTCCGCAAGCCGATCCGCGTCTTTTTCCCCCTCCACAACAAAGATGGTTTTTCGCGCGCCGTTCTCTAACAAGCCCGGCAGGCGATACATTACGCGCCGGACGCCGTTGAGGTTCCAAATCCAACCGCCGTGGCCGTCCGGCCGCCGCTGGCGGAAGTCCTTTGGCTCGAAGCGGACAACCTCGTACAACACTTTGCCGCTTTCATCGTCGTAGGGGTACGTAGCGACGATTTGCGGGCTGCCTTGCGCCGTGGCACCGGCCGACCACAACCCGCGCGCCTTGAGACCCGCGATCACGTCCGCTTGAGAGCATCCGGCGTGGCAATGGATCAAGACCTTGCCGTCGGGCGAATCGTTCAGCGCAAGAGACGGCGTGCGATCATCGTGAGCCAAGCAGTGTGCGAGCCAGCCATCGCCGACGCGGCGCGCTCCACCAAGCGCGCGCGCAATCTGCTCGGCGTTCATCGCCCCTCCCGCTCCGCGTGTATGTTGGAAACGCGCAGATGAGCTTCAGCACGATTCCCGATCCACGCCGTGACTTCTGATGCCAGCCAACCGATTGCGCGCTTGCCGAGCCGTTTACGTGCCGGGAAAAGGCCTTCCCGTTCCAGCCGCCAGAGTGTGGTACGGCTCAGGCCGCACAACTCAATCACGGCCCTCTGCCGGAGAAACTTGTCGGGTTGAAGGTTTGGAGAATTGTTTGCGTCCATGCGAAACAGCTTGCAACGCGTGAACGCGAACGCGCAAAAGACAAAACCGTCAGGATTCTTTCTTGGTTTTGTCCTTTAGGGCACGCTCGATTTCCTTCCCGAGAGCCGCATTACCTGGCATCGGACGATCGGGAATGCAGCGAAGCGCGACTTCTACAAAATCGAAGAACGGACCGGAGTAACCCTCCTCATCGAACGTGTAGAGACCTTTCCCGCCTGCCTCGCGATGGATGGCGAGAAGTTCGCGAATAAACCAGTGCATAGACGGGTCGCCGCCTCGGCCTCCCTTGTCCTTCTGCTGGTTCAACTTTTTCAGCACGCGCTTAACGGCTCCGCCGATCCTGCAAGCCTTCAGGCAGGTATCGTCGATCAAGTCGAGAGGAATCCCGCCATCGATCACCGCCAGCGCGAAAACGGCCGACTGATCGGCGGGCGATTGACTCGCGAGGAGTTTGCTAAGTCTCCTGTGAAGTCGGTCGGCGTCTTTGCCGATCTGAGAAATGCTTTGCCGAATCTGCTTCGACCGTGGCGCACGCGAACCCTCCAAATAATACCGCCGGTATTGAATTAAGAGTGCTGCTAGCTCGCCGGCCACTTTCTCAGACAGCGTGATTCCACCGGCTTGCGCAATTCGCTCCAGGTCCGCGGCAGTCGGCTCGAAGCGAGTGAACAAGCCGGGTCGCGGCGTCGGGTCGTCCGGGGAGTGATACCCTGTCAGAAAGCCATAGTGCCTCTTGATCATCCAACTCCGCCTCCCCAATGCTCACTGCTGAAAGGCGATCACATTCGCAGCGTGAAGCGGGATCACTTTTCCCTTCGCGCTGACGATGTGCTGCGCGCGCCGTTCCCATTTCAAAAGCGCCGCGCGCTTCTCCGCGTCGTAACTGTGTCGGTCGTAAACCGCCGTGATTCCGCGTTCGACGTGATTAAGAATCTTGCTCACCACCAGCCGAGAGATTCCGATTCCCGTCATGAGACTGGCGGCCGTGCGTCGCAGGTCGTGGAAGCGAAAGTCGATTCTCGAGTTTTTCTTCACACGCCGGAGCGGTTTCTGTAGGTTCGCTATCGGCCGGCCGACCCGCCCGCCACGGAAAACATAAACCGGGTCGTGCTTACCCGCCTTCAATGCAGTAAGGATTTTGAGCGCTTGGGGAGCGAGAGGAACCCGATGCGCGAGCCCGTTTTTCGCGCGCTCGGCCGGAACCGTCCACCATCGTGCGGTAAGGTCCAGCTCGTCCCATTTCATCCCGAGTATTTCGCCTCTGCGCTGAGCGGTCAAAATTCCCAGACGGAAGATCGCCGCCGACCACGGCCGCTCAGTTTCGAGCGCATTCCAGAGCTGCCTGATTTCATCTTCGCTGAGTACGCGGTCTCGCTGCTGTTCGTGGCCCGGATTATCGACGCCGAAAGCGGGGTTCGATTCTACAATCCCTCGCTTGATCCCGAAGTTAAAAACCTTGGAGATCAGCGCGCGCGTTCGATTCGCCATGACGGGCGCGTTTCGATCGACGATTTCATCGAGAAGCTGGATTACGTCCGCGCGTTTAATCTCTTGGGCCTTCCGGCCGCGCCATCGTGGCAGGAGATCGCGATTCAGAATGCGCTCATCTTCGCGCCAGGAGCGCTTCTCCGCCTTCGCGTATCGCTCCAGATACAAACTAGCCAACTCGCCGAAACTCTCGGCGCTGCGGGCTTCCCGCTTGGCAGTGGCGGGATCGATTCCGTGTTGCGCCTCGCGGAGCGCCGTCATCGCCAGTTTCCGTGCGTCCGCGAGCGATAGAACCGGGTAGGTTCCGAGCGTGAGCCGCCGCATCCGTCCCGTGAAACGATAAAAGACGGTCCACGTCTTACGGCCGCCTTGCGAGATTCGCAATCCGAGTCCGCGCGTGTGCGCATCCCAATAGTCAATCTGGCCCGCGGCCGGAGCCTTTGCCGACTCGACAAATTGTGCCGTCAATTTTTCTGTCACGCGCCCGCCTCCTGCTACCTAACGCTTCTTAGGTAGCGCATAGGTAGCTCTTTGCCCGAAACTCTCCGAAACCAGTTAGGTAGATAAGAACACGAAAACGCACTGTCTGTCAAGCGCTTTGTGCATCGGGCCGTGTTTCAGAGAGATTCGAGAGGTATCAGGCGGGACTAGGGGTTCACTGAATGGCATTCAGGAGGTCGCGCGTTCGATCCGCGTCAGCTCCACCAATAAAGTCAAGCGCTTAGCCACTCATACATTCTGATGGGCATCATGACTGTGCCCAGTTTGTGCGCTATTCGCGGAAGCGCTTTGTCCGTGCAGCGTACGTGTCAGCGGCGCTGTACTCGACCAACCAGTAAGGGCGGATGACGGCGAGCGCGGCCGTTTCGGTCCACCGAAAGTATGCGCCTTCGTTGCGCACCGATCGAACGGGCCGCTTGGCCGATTCTTACCGATACAAACCGCTTGCATCGCTAGCTGTCAGCCAGAGGCGCCAAGCGAACGGCACCTTCTTTTGGCGGGACTTCCTGTCCCTGGCGGCGCACCCAGACCTGAGTAAATTCGACTCCCAGCAGAAAGATCAGCGCGGAGTAGTAAGTCCACAGTAGAATCACAGCTAGAGACCCGGCAGCTCCATAGGCGCTCGCCTTCCCCGCGTGCGCCAGGTAAATGGCGATCAGAAATTTTCCGACGACAAACAATACGGCGATAAACAGGCCACCTACCCAAACGTCGGCCCAACGCAGTTGGACATCAGGCATTACCTTCAGAATCGCAGCGAAAACTACCGCAAACATGGCCAATGACGTGACAATCTCCCCGGCGTGCGCAGCGCCGGGGAAAGGCAACATATGCGCGAGCGCCGAAATCGCGGAACTCGCCGCCACCGAAACCATCGCCAGGATCCCAGCTCCGACCAGCAGTAGAATTGAGCGGACGCGTTTCATCGCGAAATGCCTTATGCCGGAGCCAACCACCTTAACTTTCCACGCTTTGTTGAGACACTGCTGAAGTTGCAGCAGCACGCTGGTTGCGGAAAGTATCAGCCCGGCAAATCCCAACGCCGTCGCGACCAATCCACCGGCATGGTTCTGAGCCACGTTACTCACCATGGTCTGGATTTGCGCGGCGGCCTGCGGGCCCATCGCGCCGCTAAGCTTCGATTCGATTTGGCCGCTCGCCGCCTGCGGACCCAGAACGAGGCCCGCAATGTAAATGACGATTAGTAGGAGAGAGGGCAGCGAGAACAGCGTGGCGTATGCCAAAGCCGCCGCCATCGACGGGCATTCGTCTTTGGAGAAATCGCGAAACACTTGTTCAAGGAACTTTTTTGAAGTCGCTAGCATCTGAGGCCCACCTTAGAGTCTGAAGGGTGTGGTTTCGTTGCTGATTGATCTTTCGGCCTCCGACAATGATCTCACGAGAGAGTCGGATCTGTCGCCCAACGACCTTATCGATGTCAAGTTGACGTGTTAGCTACAAGTTCTAATCAGGGGACTTGATCGGCGCGACTCCTTGGTCGTGATGCCGACCGGGGGCGGGAAGTCGTTTTTGTCCGACGCCATTGGCGCGCCCACGGTTTGCGCGCAATGCGACCGGCGTTGTAATGAATCAATTACATTTGCCCGCACGGAGTCCGTCAAAAAGGAGATTTATAATGCCCGGATACACCATGACTATCGACGGCAAAGCGGTGAAGGGATCGAAATCCGCCGGCGTGATCAATCCTGCCACCGGAAAGGTCTTCGCCGAGGTTCCCGATTGCACCAAGGCTGAACTCGATCAGGCGATGTCCGCCGCTCAGCGTGCGTTTCCCGCCTGGAGCCGTGATATCAACGCGCGGCGCAAGGTCCTCAACGAATGCGCGGCTGCGTTGCAACAGCCGCCTGAAGGGCTGGCGCGGACTCTAACCCAGGAGCAGGGTAAGCCGCTGGACAAGGCGGGGCAGGAAATCATGGGCACCTCGATGTGGTGCGCATACACGGCGATGCTCGATTTGCCCAGCGAAGTGCTTCAGGACACGCCGCAGGCCAAGATCGAAATAAAGCGCAAACCGCTCGGCGTCGTCGCCGCGATCACGCCGTGGAACTACCCGCTGATGCTCGGGATGTGGAAGATCGCGCCGGCGCTGCTCGCCGGCAATACCGTCGTGCTGAAGCCCTCGCCGTTCACGCCGATCACCACGCTGATGCTTGGCGAGATCCTGCGCGACATTGTTCCGCCCGGGGTTATCAACGTGGTCTCGGGCGGTGACGAGCTCGGTGCGTGGATGACCAGTCATCCGGTGCCGAGAAAGATTTCATTCACCGGCTCGGTTGAAACCGGCAAGAAGGTTGCTGCCGCAGCCGCGCCCGATCTGAAGCGGGTTACGCTTGAGCTCGGCGGCAACGACGCCGCGATCATTTTGTCGGACGTGGATCCGGCGGCGGTCGCGCCGAAGATTTTCTGGGGTGCGTTCGAGAACTCGGGGCAGGTCTGCAGCGCGATCAAGCGGGTGTACGTTCCAGAACAGATGTACGCCGCGTTGATCGAGAAACTTGGCGAGCTCGCGCGCGGCGTCAAGGTGGGAGACGGACTCGAGCCCGGCACCCAGCTCGGTCCAATTAACAACAAGCCCCAATTCGAGCGGGTGACCGAGCTGGTCGAGGACGCGAAGAAGCACGGCGCCAAGATTGTCTCGGGCGGCACGCGGGTGGGCAAGGAAGGTTACTTCTTCGCCCCTACTATAGTCGGAAATATTTCCGATGGCGTGCGGCTCGTCGATGAAGAACAGTTCGGCCCCGCGCTTCCAGTCATTCCCTACAAAGATGTCGATGATGCGATCCGCCGTGCGAACGCGACCCACTACGGGCTGAGCGGTTCCGTATGGTCCAACGATTCGGCGCGCGGCGCTGAGGTGGCGTCGCAACTCGAGTGCGGTTCAGCCTGGGTCAACCAGCACATTGCGATCGCACCGAATCTTCCGTTCGGCGGAGCCAAGTGGTCCGGGATTGGCGTGGAGAACGGCCCTTGGGGTCTGCTCGGCTTTACGGAAATCCAGGTGGTTAACTCCGTTAAGCTGTGAGGCGCGCGCATCGAAAACATCTCATAGTGTGTTGAGAACTGCCGCTTCCGCGGTATCGTGTAATTCGAGCGATACCCGGAGGGCGGCGTTTTTCTGAAATGGGACACTACAACGACTACAAGCGGCGAGTCCTGCGCATCAGCCAGCGGTTGTCCGCCGATGGTTACTTCGGATCCAGGTCCGGCAGCGGGGGCAACGTCTCGATGCTCGTCGAGGGCGAGGACGCCATCGTCGTCACACCGTCGCACCTTCAGTACGACGTGATGACGGTCGAGGACATCTGCGTCGTGGACTTTGCCCTCGCTCGAATAGAGGGCGAGCGCAAACCGTCGATCGAAACTCCAATGCACGTAGCGACGTACAAAGTGCGCGCCGACGTCAGCGCCGTCATTCATACCCATCAGACGTTCGCGAGCGCGCTCAGCGTGCTGAACCAACCGATCCCGCCGCTGTTCGACGAAGTCACGCTGGCGATAGGCAATATCATCGACGTCGTGCCCTATGCCCTGTCAGGCTCGCGCGAACTGCACGATAATGTCGCGCGCAAACTCGCCAATCGATGCCATTGCTACATACTTCAGAACCACGGCGCGCTTTGCATCGGTACCGATCTCGACCAGACTTTTACTTTTGTAGAGTTGCTTGAGAAGTCCGCCAGGATCTATATGCAAGCGCTGGCGACCGGCAAGCCGGTGACCGTGCTTCCTGAAAAGACCGTCGCGCAGCTTCGCTCCGAGCTGATCGCATGCCAGGATCGCGAAATCGCGCGCAAGCAAGCAGGCCGCATCGCGCGCAAGAAGGCAGACGTACGCTAATCAGCTCGGATATGGATAGCCATTCGCCAGCACCTTGGCTAGCGACGCATCATGGCCATATATGTCATCGAAGAAGCGGACTTCGCCATCCGGCTCAACTACGGCCGTACTATAAAGAATTAGTACCGGAATAGGCTTGTCGAGATTCACCTGTACGGTGGTATCGCCGTTCATCGTGGCGCGAATTCGATCCACCGTCCACTCGGGCTTGTCGCGAAGCACCCACGCCGCCAGAGCGACCGGATCTTCGACCCGGATGCATCCGTGACTGAAGTCGCGGCGGGAACGCGAGAACAGTTCCGGCGCCGGCGTGCCGTGCATGTACACGTTGTATTGATTGGGGAACATGAACTTGACCAGGCCGAGCGCATTCTTGGGCCCGGGTGGCTGCCGAATACTCAGTGCGCCGGAACGAAGCCCGCTTATGACCGCGTCTGTCGCCGGAGACGAAGGAACAACGTCACCGCTTCCATCTACTATTTCGAATCCATGATCCGCCAGATAATTGGGATCGCGACGCGCCTTTGGGACGAGCTCCGCGCGCTGGATCGACCGCGGAACAAGCCAATACGGGCGGAAGATTACATACCGCATGTTGTTCGCGAACACAGGCGTCTGGGTACGCATCGCGCTGCCGACGATTACTCTCATCGTTAGGTAGTTGGCCGGCTGACGGCGCATCGTGCGTAGTCGAAATTCGGGGATGTTGACGACGATTGGCGGCTCGGGGAAGTCCGGCGGTATCCAGCGATATCTTTCCAGCGTGAGTTGGAGCTGTTGCACGCGGGATTTGAGCGGCACGTTCAATTGGGTCACCGTGCCCTTACCCAACACACCGTCAATATCGAGGCCATGGCGGCGCTGGAAATGTTTCACGGCGCCGACGACGGCACCGTCGTAAAGGGTCGAGTTAGCGGGCGCATCGCTGTTGGATGGGAGGTCCCCGAGTTGACGCAATCGCGCGATCAGCTGAGGCATCGACGCAAAGGAATTTCCGGGGTGCACACCTTTTTGCGGTACGGGCACGAGTGGAGCATCACCCGTGCTCGCCATCTTCGAGTAGGTGGCGAGCGCATCTTCGGCTCGCCGATAACCATCATAATGCGGCTCGACTTTCGCGATGACCGCGGGAATGTCCGACGCCCCAACCACCTGCGTTCTCAGCAATTCGGCCAAGTCATACTGCGCGGGTCCGACGACCAGGCCGAACTTGAAGTGTTGAGGGTTGACTCTGCCAACTTGCAGGGCGGAAATGTAGCGCATCGCGGATATCGTCAGCGCCAGATCGATGTGTGCAAGGTCGGTATCGGATGCTTTCGGCACCGACGGTTGCAGCTTGGCCAGTCGCGCGTCCCATCGGGATGCGTCATAGTCCTCGGGGTTGAGGCCTTTCGAAGAAGCGTGCTGAAAGAGCAGGATCATCGAGACCGCTTGAGGGCTGGCCTTGCCGTTTTGGATCCAGGCCAGCGAATTGGCATCCGAGTAGTAGAATTTTTTTACATCGTCGCGATAGTCAGTGAAATTGGGCCAGCGCAGGTCTGGCAGCGTCCCGGCGGCGATCGCAGCGCCGAGGTCACCGGGGCCTTGAGCCGCGGCGCGTGCCGCGCTCGGGGTCGCTGCGGGAGAGATGGCGGCGAAGGCCTGGCTGGGCGAGGCGCCGCAGCACAGCGCTACAATCAGTGCCGCCAACGCAGATTTGTGAATCTTCATGCCTTGCCTCCCCCTCGCGATGAGATTGTACATAGGGTTGCGCCCCGATTCGTCGCAAGAGCACGGCGATGAGCCTATCAATCGGTTGCGCGGCGCTTTCGCACGGTCGGCTCATCATGCTTTAGATACAAATTCAGGCGAAGGATTCAGCGTACTGAAAAAGAGACGAGAGAAATATGACTCCGAACAGTCTTCTGATCGCCAACCGTGGTGAGATCGCAATCCGCATCATCCGTGCGGCAGCCGAGATGGGCATCCGCACCGTGACCGTTTTCCCGGACGACGATTCCACGTCGCTGCACACGCGAAAGGCCGACGAGGCCCGTCGTCTAAGCGGCGCGGGCGCGGCCGCGTACCTCGACGGAGAACAGATTATCGCGCTTGCCAAAGAGACGGGTTGCGATGCGATCCATCCGGGCTACGGCTTTCTCAGCGAGAACGCCGGCTTCGCCCGGCGATGCGCCGCCGAGGGCATCACGTTCGTGGGGCCGCGAGCCGAGATACTCGAACTATTCGGCGACAAGGTGCAGGCGCGGCGGCTGGCCGAGCGATGCGGTGTGCCGATCCTGCGCGGCAGCTCGGGGCCGACGAGCCTCGATGAGGCGCGGCGCTTTTTTTCGTCGTTGGGCGAGGGCGCTTCGATGATGATCAAAGCGGTCGCCGGCGGCGGCGGCCGCGGCATGCGCGCCGTCTCGCGCATCGAGGAAATCGAGGAAGCATACAAACGCTGTCAATCCGAGGCGCGCGCCTCGTTCGGCAATGGCGACGTGTACGTCGAGCAGTTGATGCCGCGAGCACGTCATATAGAAGTGCAGATCATCGGCGACGAGCGGGGCGACGTCAGCCATCTCTGGGAGCGTGAGTGCAGCATCCAGCGCCGCAATCAGAAGATCGTAGAGATAGCGCCGAGCCCGGGACTGGAGCCGGTGCTTCGCGATCGGCTGACGGCGGCCGCAGTGCGGATGGCGAAGGAGGTGCGTTACAACAACCTCGGCACGTTCGAGTTTCTGGTCAATGGCGACGCGTCCGCGAAGAAGGACAAAGCGGGCTTTGCCTTCATCGAGGCCAACCCGCGGCTCCAGGTCGAGCACACTGTCACCGAAGAGGTGACGGGCATCGATCTCGTCAAGCTGCAAATTCAACTGGCGGCAGGCCGCTCGCTGGCGGAGCTCGGGATGCAGCAAGCGGACATTCCCAAACCGCGCGGGTTCGCGATGCAGGTGCGAATCAACATGGAATCGATGCGCGCCGACGGCACCGCGAAACCGGCGGGCGGGACGATCACCGCGTTCGAGGCGCCGTCGGGGCCGCGCGTGCGGACCGATTCGTTCGCCTATGCGGGATACACGGCCAGCCCGAATTTCGACTCGCTGCTCGCCAAGCTCATTGCGCACTCTCACTCGGCGGACTTCGCCGACGTGGTGACGAAAACATATCGCGCGCTATGCGAATTCAGAATCGAGGGCGTGCCGACCAATATTGGATTCCTGCAGAGCCTGCTGCAGCATCCCGAGTTCATCGCGAATCGTGTTTACACGCGCTTCGTCGAGGACAATATCGCGGCTCTGGTTGGCGACGCAAAATCCGGGCATCAGCGGCTGTTCTTCGAGCATTCGGCTCCCAGAGCGGGTGCCGAGTATGCCGGCGCACGACGGGCAGGAGCCAAGATCGACGCGAGCGATCCGCTGGCGGTGCTCCATCATGGCAAATCCCCGAGCAACGCGCCGTCGCCATTGGCGGCTTCCACCACGGTCGTGACACCACAGGCGCACGACATAACGGGGCCTGAGAATACCGTCGCGATCGAGGCTCCGATGCAGGGCACGATCGTTTCCATCGATGTCAGCGAAGGCGACCGGGTACATCGCGGCCAGCAACTGTTCGTCATGGAAGCGATGAAAATGGAGCACGTCATCGCGACCGAGAAGAGCGGAATCGTGCGGCGCATCACGGTTGCCAAGGGCGACGCAATTTTCGAAGGACATCCGCTTGCTTTTATCGAGGAGGCCGACGTCGAGACGACACATAGCACCGAGGCCCAGGCCCTGGACCTGGATCGTGTGCGTCCCGATCTTGCGGAAGCGGTCGAGCGCCATGCGCTTGGACTCGACGCCGCGCGGCCCGACGCAGTCGCGCGCCGCCGCAAGACCGGGCAGCGCACCACTCGCGAAAATATCAACGACCTGTGCGACCCAGGGACGTTCATCGAGTACGGTCCACTGGTGATTGCGGCGCAGCGGCGGCGGCGCACGACGGAGGATCTGATCAAGAACACGCCGGCCGACGGAATGGTCGCTGGAATCGGACGCGTCAACGGCGACCTGTTCGAGGAATCCAAGGCGCAGTGCATCCTGATGTCGTACGATTACACCGTGCTCGCCGGCACGCAGGGGCAACAGAACCATCGCAAGAAAGACCGGATGTTCGAAATCGCGCAGAAGTCGCGCTTGCCGGTGGTGTTCTTCACCGAGGGCGGCGGCGGGCGCCCCGGCGATACCGACGGGCTTGGCGTGGCAGGACTCGACTGCATGGCGTTCAACTACTGGGGCAAGTTGAGCGGCCTGGTGCCGCTAGTGGGTATCAACTCCGGCCGGTGCTTCGCCGGCAATGCAGCATTGCTCGGATGCTGCGATGTAGTAATCGCCACCAAGGGATCGAACATCGGAATGGGCGGTCCTGCGATGATCGAAGGCGGCGGACTGGGTATCTTTCGACCGGAAGAAGTAGGACCGATGGACGTGCAAGTGGCTAATGGCGTGGTAGACATTCCTGTCGCCGACGAGGCCGAAGCCGTACAAGTGGCCAAGAAGTACCTATCGTACTTCCAGGGAGAGGTTCGCGACTGGGAATGCGCCGACCAGCGTTTGCTGCGCACGATCATTCCCGAGAATCGACTTCGCATCTACGACGTCCGATCGGTCATCGAGACTCTGGCCGATACCGGGTCGATGCTCGAGATACGCCGGCAGTTCGGCCTCGGGATGGTGACGGCGTTGATCAGGATCGAAGGACGTCCGCTCGGCCTGATCGCCAACAACCCGGCCTATCTCGCGGGTGCAATCGACAGCAACGGCGCCGACAAGGCCGCGCGGTTCATGGCGCTTTGCGACGCGTTCGACATTCCGCTCGTGTTCCTGTGCGATACTCCCGGCATCATGGTTGGCCCGGAGGTCGAGAAAACGGCGCTGGTGCGGCATGCGGCGCGGATGTTCGTGACCGGCGCAAACATCAGCGTGCCGTTTTTTACGATCGTGCTGCGCAAGGGCTACGGACTGGGCGCGCAGGCGATGGCAGGCGGCAGCTTCAAGGCGCCATTTTTCACGGTCGCGTGGCCGACAGGAGAGTTCGGCGGCATGGGGCTGGAGGGAGCGGTGAAGCTCGGCTATCGCAATGAGCTGGCCGCGGTCGAGGAGCCGGAGAAGCGCAAAGAACTGTTCGACCAAATGGTGGAGCGGATGTATCGCCACGGGAAAGCGGTGAACACTGCGTCGCACTTCGAGATCGACGACGTCATCGATCCGCTCGACTCGCGCAAATGGATCGCCGCGGGTCTACGATCGGCGCCGCCCAACGCGCCGCGCACCGGCAAGAAGCGACCCAACGTCGATACCTGGTGACAGGCGCCGCACTGCAAATTGGCATGCTGCTTGCGCGAGCGCGATCGATATTGAACAACCGCTTTCATCCGACGTGGCGCGCATTCGGCGCGTTCGTCGTCTATCAGGCACTGTCAATTCTCTTCTACGGGCGGGGGATGATTTTCCGATTGGCCGAGGTTCATGCGGGCAATCGGCGCGACCCGCAAATCTTCATCTGGTGTTTTCAATGGTGGCTGCACGCGATTGCGCAGCACCTTGACGCGTTCCATCCGCGGATCATCTGGGCGCCTGAGGGCGTTGACCTTGCGTGGGTCACCAGCGTGCCGCTGCCGAGCCTGATTGCCGCTCCATTGACGGCGCGCTATGGAGCGGTGGTCTCCTACAACCTCGCCACTCTGTTGATGCCGGCGCTGGCGGCGCTCACTGCGTTCCTGCTCGTTCGCCGGATCGCCGGCTCGACGTGGCCTGCGATGCTCGGCGGGTATCTGTTCGGGTTCTCGCCCTACATGATCGGCCATCAATCCGCAGGCCATCCGATTTTGACCGCGGGATTTCTGCTGCCGGTGGCAATTTATCTGGCGCTTCTAAGGTTGGATCGAAAAATCACGCGGCCGTGGTTCGTAATGGCACTCGCGGCGGTGCTCACATGCCAGTTCCTGATCAGTCAGGAAATTTTCGCGACCATCGTCATGTTTGGCGGGACCGCGCTAGTCGTTGCCTGGTTCACGATTTCCGGCATGTCTGAGCGCATCCGCGACCTCGCGATGCTTTCCGCGATCGCGCTCGCCGCGTCGGTCGCGGTGCTGAGCCCCTACCTGCTTCGCGTCATCGCAGCGAGCGGACTTTCATCGCATCCGATCTGGAAGACGACTCCGTTCGGCACCGATTTGCTCGAGATGTTCATCCCAACGGGCACTCTGATGTTGGGGCGTCTGCCGCCGCTCGCCGCGATCTCCTCGCACTACTCGCACAACTTGGTTGAGAACGGCGCATACCTGGGCCTGCCGCTTGTCATCATAGTGGTGTTGTTCCTCAGATCGCGATGGAACCGGCCCGAGGCGCGGTTTCTCGCGATCATGCTCGCGGGGCTTTATGTCGCATCGTTTGGCGCGCGGCTTCACGTCGCAGGCCACGAGCTGTTCGGGATGCCCTGGAAGCTCTTCTCGCGCGTGCCGCTCATCAACAGCGCCTTTCCGGTCCGCTTCTCGATGTTTATCTCACTGATCGTTGCCGTGATCGCGTCGCTCTGGGTCGCGGAACTTCGCGCAAGCGCCGCCGCAAGAACCGCGATCGTCGCCGCGGTAGTGTTCTTCATGCTTCCCAATCTGAACGCCGGGCAATGGGTGTATGAGCTCGACACGCCCGACTTCTTCCGGTCCGGCTCCTACCGCAACTATCTTGCCCAAGGCGAGACAATCCTCGCGCTGCCGTTCGGCGAGATGGGCAGCTCGATGTACTGGCAGGCGGCGGCGAGGATGTATTTCCGGATCGCTGAAGGACACTTCGGGCCGCCGCCGAGGTCGTTTCTTGCGTGGCCGATCGTCGACGCGTTTCTCGACGGCGGCGAAATTCCCGATGCGCCCGCGCAGCTCAACGCCTTCATGGCGACGCACGGCGTGACCGCAGTCGTCTTTCGGCAGCAGGATCCGTCGGCGGCAGCCTGGCGCGCGATGCTCGAGTCGAGCGGAGCGAAGCTGCAAGCGATCGACGACGTGGTGCTCGCGCGTCCCGACCCCGCCGCGCTCGAGCGGCTGCGCGGCGCAAGCGCCATCCAAATGGAATGCCGGCTCGACGACGCTCGATTCGCGGCGCTGCTCGATGCGACGGATCGATATCTCGCCAAGGGCCAGCCCCCCGCGGCGCTTTCTCCCTTTCGGGCGCAACAACTGGGCCTGCTGCCGCCCGGGTGGGTGCGCAATGACGACGGCGTCTATTCGTCGGAAGGTCTGTGGCTGGCGGCGTGGAACAAAGGCCGCGTCAGCGTCGGCGTGCGGGCCTCGTACGCATGCGTTCAGCGACTGGTCGCGCGTTTTGGCGCGGGTGCTCGGCAAAGGAGTCAGCCTTCTCTTTATCCTCGGGGGATACCTGTCCGGAAATACCGGGGAATCACAGGCCGTTGTATTCTCCCTGATCGCGATCGAAGCGGTGGTTGCCGGCCTTGCACTCGCTCTGGTCATCCTCGCCAGAAAGATCTGGAAAACCTTCGATATTGCTGCAATCTCGCGGCTTTCCCCCGGTGGTGAGCGGTGATGGACATCTTCCCGTGGATGCTCGTCCTCATCGTCCTCATGCCATTTGCCGGGACTGTTTTCGTGCTGCTCTTCCACAACCGCCCGGATACCCGGGAGGCGGCGTCGCTTGTCGCGGCACTCCTGACATTTCTCCTCTGCGCTCTTTGCCTCCCCTCGGCATTTGCCGCAGAACCCATGACTACGGCAGCGCTCCGGATCCTTCCCGGGCTCGACATCCGGTTTACCGCCGACGCGCCTCGGCCTTCTGTTCGCGACTCTTGCGTCGCTCCTCTGGATTATTACCACCGTATACAGCATCGGGTACATGCGGGGGCTTCGCGAACACTCCCAGACCCGGTATTATGCAGCGTTTGCCCTCACTATCGGGGCAGTGATGGGGGTTGCACTCTCGTCCAACATGTTCTCCCTGTTTGTCTTTTACGAGATCCTCGCTATCGCTGCCTATCCTCTTGTGGTGCACAAGGAAACAGCGGAGGCACTTGCAGCGGGAAGAAAATACCTTATCTACACCCAGTGCGGGGGAGTAGCCATCCTTGCCGGGATCATGGCCATCCTCGGGATGGGTACCACCATTGATTTTGTCCCGGGCGGAAACCCGGGCATCGCCACGATCGGCCCGCAGTTTGCCCGCCTTGCTTTCATTCTTCTCTTTTGCTGGCCTCGGCGTGAAGGCCGCACTGGTTCCCCTCCACGGGTGGCTCCCAAGCGCGATGGTCGCCCCGACGCCGGTGAGCGGTGCTCCTGCACGCGGTCGCGGTCGTGAACACCGGGGTTTTCGGTATCCTCCGGCTGATGCGGTAACTTCTTCGGGCCGTGATCAGGTAGCGGCGCTCAACCTCCAGTGGATTGTTATCGGGACAGCGGTCGTTACCATCATCGTCGGTCTTTCCTGGCCCTTGTGCAGGATGACTTCAAACTCGGCTTGCATATTCGACGGTGAGCCAGCTCAGTTACATGGTGCTGGGCGCTGCGGTACTGCTGCCTCCGGCATATCCGGTGTCTCCGATGCCGGGAGGGTTGCAGCGGTTATCGGGGCAACATATCGCCTTTACTGCCCACGCACTCGGCAAGCTGACCATGTTCTTTGTCGCCGGTGCCGTTGCGGTCGAAACCGGAAAAACAAAGATCTCCAGCTGGATGGTATCGGCAGGAAGATGCCCTGGGAGTTTGCAGCCTTCACGCTTGCCGCCCTGAGCATGGCGGGACTGCCCCCCATGGCGGGATTTATCGCGAAATGGTATCTCGGTCTTGCCGTCAGCGCCGGGGATCCCGGGCAATGGTGGATCCTCCTGATCCTTGTCGGGGCGAGTGTCCTGAACCTGGCGTATTTCCTTCCCTGTGATCATCCGGGCGTTTTACCGGGCCGGGTGCTTCAGATACTTCACTTGTCCGCCCCACCCTCCGCGGGCCGGTCGTGGTGACTGCGGCACTGGCCGTCCTGGCAGGCCTCTGGACGGTCTTCCCGAGCCCGTATGCACTCTGTGTCCAGGTTGCTGCCAGCGTGACCCACACGGCAGTTCCCGTTCTCGGGACCGTTACCGCGGGATCGGCGTCCCGCCGTTCATCATCTTCCTTATCGGTGCACCGCTCGTGCTGGCCCTGGGCGTGGCCGTCCCCGGCAGGCCGGGCTGGTCATCCTTGGCGGTATTGCACTGCTCGATGTGCTCCTCCTCCCGGGCGGATATTTCTCCGGGCAGGCTGCCGGGGTTGTCACGCAATGGAACGTGCCCTTCATGGGCTACACCCTGACCCTCCTGAGGGTTGACAGCCTCTCCTATCTCACCGGGGTTGTTTTTGCCCCCATCACCTTCTTTGCCATCCTCTACGCGGCAGCAGTCGCAGCCCCCGCCTCCACCTCTTTGCCCTCCTCTATGCCGGTGCCTCGCTCGGGGTGGTCTTTGCCGGTGACTGGATCACGCTCCTGTTCTTCTGGGAGCTCATGGCGGTGACCTCGACATTCCTGATCTGGCAGGAGGGCGGAGAGGCGATCGGTGCAGGATACGGTACCTCCTCTGGCACGGCCTCGGCGGGACGCTCTCTTGCGGTCGGGATTGCCCTGCTCTTCATGGGTGGCGGCTCTCCCGTTGTCGGGCCGCTTGCCGGAATCCCCGCTGGGACGTACCAGGTGTGGGCGTCGGTGCTGATCGTGCTGGGTATCGGCGTGAATATTGCGTTCATCCCGCTCCATACCTGGCTTCCCGATGCCTATCCGCGTGCGAACTTTGTCGCGAGCGTCTTCCTCTCGCGTGTATACCACGAAGGCCGCAGTCTACCTCCTTGCCCGGGCCCAGCCCGGGACGGAATTCATTGCGTTCATGGGGGCGTTCATGGCCGTCTACGGCGTGATATTCGCGGTCTTCCAGAACGACATGCGCCGTCTCCTCTCCTACCATATCGTCTCGCAGGTGGGCTACATGGTTGCCGGGATCGGGATCCTCGGCTGGCTGGGTGCGGCGGACGCCGTCGGGCAGTCGGGTTTGACGGCGGTATGGCCCATCTCTTCAACCACATCCTCTACAAGGCCCTCCTGTTCATGGCCATCGGCGTGATCATCTGGAAGACCGGTGAGAATTCCCTAAGCCGTGTCGGCGGGCTCCAGAAGAAGATGCCGGTCACCGCAATCGCCTTCTGGGTTGCCGCGTTCTCGATCGCGGGTGTCCCGCTCTTCAATGGTTTTGTCTCCAAGGGTATGGTGCTCTTCGCAGCGGAACAGACCAGCATCTGGCTGTGGGTGCTTCTGGAGATCGCCTCGTTCGGGACATTCGTCTCGTTCCTCAAGCTCGGGTACTTTGCGTTCCTGCGGCCGGGGACAAACCGAGGCCTCCGACCCGCCGCTCCTCATGCAGGCAGCCATGCTCGGGACTGCCGCACTCTGTATCATCATCGGATGCGGTCCTGTACATTT
>CAWDLC010000050.1:0-13502 GCA_963803045.1 Binataceae bacterium (SeqCode)
CGGTTTTTGTCACCTTACTCGTTCAGTTGGTTGCTTTGCTGGGGGGCCAGGGGCGGCCGTGAAGGAGATGAACGCAGACGCAAAGGGGATAGACGATAGACCGATTGCGTCATCGCCGACCGCCCGCCCGGCGAAAATGCCGTATCGTTCCGCAGGGATCTTGCCGTCACCCCGATGGCACAGGTATAGCAATACCCTTGATAGTCACATTGCGGCCCATTAAGGGCCGCCGATATCCACGGAGATCTAAAGGAGATCTAAGAGTATGAAGCGCACCCTTTCAGTCCTTTCCGCAGCTTTCTTCGCCGCCGCGTTGGCGATGCCGGCTTTTGCCCAGGACGCCTCGCCTGCAGCGCCAGCGGCTGAGGCGAGCGCGGCTGCTCCGGCTGGGGCAGCATCGCCCGCCGCGGCCAAGCATCATCATGCCCATCACAAGAAGGCGACGACTGGCGCAGCGGCATCTCCGGCGGCTGCTGCATCCCCGGCCGCCGCGCCAGCTCCTGCCAACCCGTAACAGCTCGATGGATAGTTCGATAGGGCGGCCGCGAGACGCGGCCGCCCTGATTCGAATCGCTTAAGGGGGCCATCGACCCCTCCCCCAAGATCGCGGGCTGAGCAGACTTTGCCCGCCCGTTCCGGCTGGCCCGCGCGAACGCGGATTTATCCGGTCCGCGGCTGGCAACGACGCTTTTTTTCCTTTTTTCCGTTGGCTCATAGCGTCCAGGTCACGCTGCGCGTTTTTTTAGTCGGAAATTCCTGCTACCATGACATCTCTTCCTGCGGGTACGCGGGGCCGCGAGAGGCTAATAAGTCGTTGAGCTGTCGCCGTTCGAGCATTTGTCTTTTTGCTCTGATCGCGCTGGTACTCCAGTCGCCGATCAGCGCGCGGGCTAGCGCCAAAAGCAGTTCTTACGACGAGCAAGTTTGCGATCCGCTGGCGGACTACTTTCTGGGCATGGAAGATTACCCTGAGGCAATCCGCCGTCATCGCGTCGTTATCAGCGACGATCCCACCAACGCGCTCGCACATTACCACCTGGGTTTCGCGTACGGCGTCGTTGGACAGCATCGCCAGGAACTCGCAGAGTATCAGAAGGCGATCGGTCTTGGCCTCGATGACTGGCAGTTGTTCCTGAACCTTGGCCTGCTCTACCTGGAAAGCGGCCAGACTCGCGACGCGACTGAAGTGCTGCGGCTGGCGGCGCTGCTCGGACCGGAACGGCCCGAGACGCATTTCAACCTCGCACTCGCATACGAGCGGCGCGGAGCGCTCGCACAAGCCGAGCAGGAAGCGCTACTGTCGCTACAAATAGATCCGGGTCAACCGGACGCGCGCAACACGCTCGGCGCAATCTACGCTGAGGAAGGCAAGTACGTCAGAGCGAGCCAGGAATGGAACGAACTGGTTGGTGAGATTCCCGATTACGCGCCGGCGCGGACCAACCTCGCGATTCTGCAACACGCCGAAAGCCGCGGCTCGAAGGGCGCGCGCGACTCAAGCGGTTTCATACATAATCCTTAAGTGCGGCGAATCGGATTACGGCAGAGGACAAACCGGTGGTGGAATTGGGCAGGTGGAAGCGGGCAATCGCTAATTTAAAATCGGCAGCGTTGTTCGGCTCGGCAGTGATGTTGAGCGCAGCCGTCGTGTTCGCGGCGTCTCCCGCGGGCGCGACAGCGCAATCGCGCCGGCATAAGGCGGTCCACTCGAAGCGGGCGGCAAGCGCGACGGGAGCCCCGCTCTACAAGGGTGCGCTGCTCGAAGATGCGGACAGCGGCCGCGTGCTGATGGCGTACAACGCCGACATGGAGTGGCCGCCGGCCTCGATGGCCAAGATGATGCTCCTGCTGATCGCGCAGGAGCAGATCAATGCCGGTCGTTTCAAGCCTGATGAGTTGGTGAGAATTTCTGAACGCTCCGCTCATACCGGCGGCTCGCGCGTTGGCCTCAAGGAGGGCGACGTTTATCCGCTGCGCGAGTTGATGAAAGCGGCGCTGGTCAAATCGGCAAATGACGCCGCGGTCGCAGTCGCCGAGAAAGTCGCCGGGTCGGTCGAGGCGATGGTCCGCATGATGAACGAGCGGGCGCGCGAACTCGGAATGACGCAGACGGAGTATCAGACCGTCGATGGACTGCCGCCGCGTCCGACCCATGACGCCGATCGCACCAACGCCTACGACCTTGCCATGGTGGGTCGCGCGATCATCCGCGAGACCAATCTGCTGACGTGGTCGGGTCAGGAGACGATGGATTTCGACAACGGCGTCTGCATGCTGCACAATACCAACCATCTGATCGGCCATTTCGAAGGATGCGACGGGCTCAAGACCGGATTCACGTTTCAGGCAGGGTTCAACGTCACCAGCACGGCCAAGCGCGGCAACATGCGGCTGATCGCGGTGATTCTTGGCGCTCCGTCGAATCAGCAGCGCTTTGCGCAGGCGGCTAAATTGATGGAGTGGGGCTTCGACCAATTCATCGCGGTGTCGCTGCTCAAGTCCGGCCAGCCGCTTCCGGTCCAAGTGCAGGTTAGTTCGGGTCCGCTGATTCAACCGGTCGCGGCGAGCGATCTCAAGGTTGTGGTGCCGAAGACGGACGCCTCGGCGGTCAAGCTCGTGTACGATGTAGCGCCGGCAATCGACGGGCCGGTCGCGACGGGAGAAACGCTCGGACGAGTGGTCGTGCAGAACCAGGGGCAGGTGATGACAGAAGTGACGGCGATAAGTCCGATCACGTTTGCCGCCCCACAGACAGGACCGGGAGAGGCGTACAACGCATCCCCGCCGCCGTCGTATAATCCGAACCAGGAGAACCAATGAAGGTAGCCTCGAAGCAGCGAAATCGGCGCAATCGCAAACTCGCGCGAAAGAAGAAGAGCGATCCGCATCAGGCGAAGTCACGGCTGCGCAAGATGCGGCGGACCCGTATTCGCGGCAAGTAGCTCGCACGCGTCGCGACGTCTTTGATGGGCGGCCCTTACCGGGTCGCCTGTTTATTTGTGATGCCGGGAAGCCCGGCATTATCCGCGAACTGTTGGCAATCGGCTCGCGCGAAATTGACAAAGGCCGCGGCGGTTGGTTACCAATGTACGTGCCCCTCGGATCGACAACCTCAGACAGCGGAGAAAGTTTCTGGCCGACCTCTCAGTGATCGCCGTTGTACCGGCGCGGTACGGATCTTCCCGCCTGCCCGCAAAGGCGCTGGCGGAGATCGCGGGGGTGCCGATGGTGGTGCGGGTGTGGCGGCAGGCGTCGAAGGCAAAGTCTGTTGCGCGCGTGATCGTTGCGACCGACGATGAACGGATCGCGCGCGCCGGTGCGCGCGGCGGGCGGCGAAGCGATCATGACCTCGCCGGCGCATCAGAGCGGCACCGATCGGATCGCCGAGGTCGCACGCGAAGCTCAACGCCGATGTTTATCTCAGCGTGCAGGGCGACCAACCGTTTATTGCGCCGGCCGATCTCGATGCGCTTGCGGCGGCGATGCGCTCGGACGCGTCGATTCAAATGGCGACGCTGGCGACGCCGATCGAAGACCTGCTCGAATGGACGAATCCGAACAAGGTGAAGGTCGTGTGCGGCGCGGACGGGAACGCGCTATACTTTTCGCGAAGCCCGATTCCGCACGCGCGTGACGGCGGTATGCCCAAAGAGGCGCTCCGCCATATCGGTGTTTATGCTTACCGGCGCGAGTTCCTCATGAAATTCGCCGCCCTTCCGATGGGTGCGCTGGAGAGAGTGGAAAAGCTCGAGCAGTTGCGTGCGCTGGAGCATGGCTACGCGATCGGAGTGGTTGAGTCGGTGGCGCCTTCGCTGGAAGTAGATACCGCCGACGACCTTGCGCGCGCCCGCGCGGCGCGCGGCGGCAATCGACTGGTTGAGGATGGGGAGGGATTCAACGTGGAGCGGGCAAAAACAAAATTTATTTTCGTAACCGGCGGCGTGGTTTCGTCGCTGGGCAAGGGACTGGCGGCGGCGTCGCTCGGCGCGCTGCTCGAAGCGCGCGGGCTCAAGGTCACGCTGCTGAAGATGGACCCCTATATCAACGTCGATCCCGGCACGATGAGTCCCGTTCCAGCACGGCGAGGTGTTCGTCACCGACGACGGCGCCGAGACCGATCTCGATCTCGGCCATTACGAGCGCTTCGTGCGGACCCCGATGAGCCGGCGCAACAACTGCACCACCGGCCAGATCTACGACACGGTGATCCAGAATGAGCGCCGCGGCGACTACCTGGGCGCGACCGTCCAGGTGATTCCGCATATCACCGACGAGATCAAACGGCGCATCCTGCGAGCGCCGCCGAGGGCGCCGACCTGATCATCGTCGAGATCGGCGGTACGGTCGGCGATATCGAAAGCCTGCCGTTCCTGGAAGCGATCCGCGAGTTCCGCTGGGACTCGGCCGCGAAAACGTCCTGTACGTCCATCTGACGCTGGTGCCGTTTATTCCCACCGCCGGCGAGCTCAAGACCAAGCCCACGCAGCACAGCGTCAAGGAGCTGACCGGGCTCGGGATTCAGCCCGACATCCTGCTGTGCCGCATGCGACCGCCCGCTCGAAAAGAAGCTCAAGGCCAAGATCGCCCACTTCTGCAACGTCGAGGAGAACTGCGTGATCTCGGCGCCGCGACGTTGCCGACGATCTACGAAGTGCCGCTGCGTTTTCACGAGGAGGGTCTCGACCAGCGCGTGTGTCGAGAAGCTCAACATCTGGACCGGCGCGCCGAACCTCTCCAAGTGGCGGCGAATCGTCAAGGCCGCGCAAAATCCCAAGGTCACCGTCAACGTCGCGGTGGTCGGCAAGTACGTCAACCTGCAGTCGATTCGTACAAGAGCCTGCACGAAGCGATCGCGCACGGCGCGATCGCCAACGAGGCCCGGGTCAAGATCGACTACGTCGACGCCGAAGAGCTCGAAAAGCAAAACGTCGCGGCGCGGCTCGCCCAGGCCCACGCGATAATCGTTCCCGGCGGCTTCGGCGAGCGCGGAATCGAGGGCAAGATTCGCGCGGTCCGCTACGCGCGCGAAAACGGCGTGCCGATTCTCGGCATCTGTCTCGGCCTGCAGATGATGGTGATCGAGGTCTGCGCGCGACCTGCTCGGCCTCAAGCGCGCCAACTCGCTGCGAGAACGACGCCAGACTCGCCCGACCCCGTCATCGACATCATGGAGGCGCAGAGGGACGTCTCGAACAAGGGCGCGCACGATGCGCCTGGGCGCGTATCCGTGCGTCCTCAAGTCGGGCTCGCTGGCGGCTGTCGCTCTACCGCCGGCGCGCATCTCGCGAGCGCCATCGCCATCGCTACGAAGTCAACAACGCCTATCGCGAGAGGCTCGAAAAAGTCGGCCTCAAGGCGACCGGCACTTCACCCGACAACAGCCTGGTCGAGATAATGGAGTTGCAGGGGCATCCGTGGTTCCTCGGCTGCCAGTTCCATCCCGAGTTGAAGTCGCGTCCGCTCGATTGCCATCCGCTGTTCCGCGGCTTGATTCGCGCGGCCGTCCAGCGCCGCTCGGAGCTTGGAGTGAAGCGCCCGAAGGTGCGGGAGCTGAGATCGGTTTCGTGAGCGTGGCCCGGGTAAAAGCCGGCGACGCCGTTTTCGGCGGACCGGAACTGGTGCTCATCGCGGGTCCATGCGTGATCGAGAGCTACGAATCATGCATCCGCCACGCGACGCGGCTGGCTGATATCGCTCGTCGCGCCAGGCTGCCGTTGGTATTCAAGTCTTCATTCGACAAGGCCAATCGCACCAGTCACAGCTCGTTTCGCGGCCCCGGCTTGACACGCGGGCTTGGGATTCTGGCGCGCGTAAAACGCGAGGCGGGCGTGCCGTGCTGACCGACATCCACGAACCGTCGCAAGCCGCGGCCGCGGCCGAGGTCGTCGACGTGATTCAGATTCCCGCGCTGCTCTCCCGCCAGACGGATCTGTATCGACGCGGCCGCGAAGACCGGATGCGCCGTTCAACATCAAGAAGGGTCAGTTCCTCGCCCCGTGGGACATGAAGGCGGTGGTCGCGAAGGCCGAGAGCGCCGGTACGCGGCGAATTATTCTGACCGAGCGCGGATTTTCGTTTGGCTACAACAATCTCGTCTCTGACATGCGATCGCTCGTGATAATGCGCGGCTTCGGCTATCCCGTCGTCTTCGATGCGACCCACTCGGTGCAGCTTCCTGGCGCGGGCGCTGGCGGCGAGCGCTCGGGCGGCCAGCGCGAGTTCATAGCGCCGCTGGCGCGCTCGGCGGCTGCGGCTGGAATCGACGGAATTTTCATGGAAGTGCATGAGGACCCCGACCGCGCGCTCAGCGATGGTCCCAATTCATATCGGCTTGACGACCTGCCGGCGTTACTCGATACGCTCAAGCGAATCCATCACCTGTCTCACGAGGCCGACTGATTTGCGCTAGCCGGGTTTGTGTGAGGTTACGCGGTCGTTACAAAATAGTGAGTGCAAGTTTGTGGCCTTTTGCAAGTATGGTGCCGAAGCGCCGCTCGGTTTACTTGAAAAAAAGCACTTGATAACCTGAAAGATCGGAAAGATTGAAATTGAGTCCCAGGCAAATCGCTAAAGCGCTGGCCGGTTTCGGCGCGGTCGCGCTGATTATCCTGCTGGTTGCGACCATTTGGATCGTGCGCCATCGCTCCGCCACTCAAGTGTTGGAGACAGCGGCCGGGCTGGTCCCCGGAACCCTCCTTCGTGCGCATAATTTTCACTGGACGCAGATGAAAGCCGGCGAGCGGCAGTGGGTGCTGACCGCGGGCGAGGCAGACTACTCGGCTGACAAGACCACGCTGAAGATGACCGACGCTGTCGTCACGATGGTCTCGTCAGACGGCAAGCCGGTGGTCATCAACGCACCGCATGCGGATTTGACCTTGAACGGGAATCATGTGACGCGCGCGTATTTGACCGGAGGCACGATCATCCACTTCGGCGATTATGTTCTCAGCACCGATTCTGCAACCTTCATGCCTGATGATGACAAGGTCGAAGCGCCTGGTCTCGTGACGGTCGTGGGCGAGGGATTGAAAGTGACTGGGGTGGGGCTGAGCGGTCATCCCAAAACGCGCGTCTTCCAGCTTAATACGCAGGTAGAGACTGTAGTCACGCCGAAGAAAGATAGTGAGAAACCCAAGCAAAGTTAGTCGGGCGTCGCGTATCATCGCGACTGCGACAGTCGCCATCGCGCTCGCGTCGCCGGCATGGGCTCAGGATGGCGTCAACGCACCGACGTCGTCGCCGGCTTCGGTGCCTGGGATAGGTTCGGGGACGATCGGTGATTCGATCCGCAACGGCACTGCGAATTCGGCGCCGCCAGCCGCGTCCGTTCCCCAACCCGCCAACAGCGACGATTCAAGCGTCGATTCGATCAGTGTGACCGGCGGAGTGCCGGGCACGCCGCCATCTGCACCTGCATCGGACACCGGCGGCTCGCAGGCTCAACCGGCGGTGGCGACGGCTCCGGCGGAAGCACCGCCTTCGGCACCGTTGGTGGCGACGGCTCCTGCGGAAGCACCGCCTTCGGCACCGTTGGTGGCGACGGCTCCTGCGGAAGCACCGCCTTCGGCACCGTTGGTGGCGACGGCTCCTGCGGAAGCGCCACCTTCGGCACCGTTGGTGGCGACGGCTCCGGCGGAAGCGCCACCTTCGGCACCCGCCGTCGCAATCGCACCCGCTCCGGAAGCGGTTGCTCCGGAATCAACGCCAGTGACGACCGCCGCGACCGCTCCGGCTGGCGCGATCGCGCCGCCGATGACGCTCGCGCCGGTGCCGGCGGACAGCGTCGCGCCCGAAGCGCCGGCTTCTCCGGCGAGCGCTCCCGCAGCCGCGACTCCCCCAGCGAGTGCCACCGCGCCGACAGAGGCTGTAGCGGCGCACAAGCCGCCCAAGGCGGCGGCCGGCGGCGAGACCAAGCTCGCGTCAAACCCGCCGCAACAAGGCGGTCCGTTTGGGGGGATGGAATTCGGCAACAACAAGGCCCCGATCGATATAAGGTCCCAGTCGATGTCGCTCGATTACCAGAATCATTCGGTCCTGTGGATCGGAAATGTGCACGCTACCCAGGCGGACGCGCAACTTACAAGCGACCAGCTGCGCGTAAACTATTTCGACAAAGACTTCAAACAGATGAAGGACATGGTCGCGGACGGGAACGTTCGGCTCAGTCAGGGCACGCGATGGGCCACCGGCAAGCACGGCGTCATGGACCAGACCAAGCGCACCGTAGTCTTGACCGGCAGTCCGGTCGCGCATGAGGGCAACGATCAGATTACCGGCTGTAAGATCACGGTATTTCTCAATACCAGCCAGAGCGTGGTCGATTGCGCTCATGCTGTACTTTTCCCTCATACGGAGGCGTCCCAGAGTGCGGGCGCGGTCCCGGCCGCTCCGACTGCTGAGCAGTAAGCAACTCTACTCATGGCGCTGGAAGTAAAACTCGGACAGGACCTGCGGCTTCGCCAGCAACTGGTGATGACGCCGCAGCTCCAGCAGGCGATCAAAATTCTGCAGCTTTCGCTCCCCGAACTCGAAGCGATCGTGCAGTCGGAACTCGAGCAGAATCCGATGCTGGAGCCGCTCGATCAGAGTCCCGCCGAAGCCGCTTCCGAATCCGAGATGTCCGATTCCGAAGCCGCCGCCCCGGCCGACGGCGAACCGCTGCCGCCCGAGGCCGACGGCGCCGCCAGCGCAAATTCCGATGACAACTGGGAAACCGGTTCGCGCGAGGAAAAACCCGCACCCAGCGTCGAGACCGAAGCGCGTGACGCCGCGCTCGAACTCAAGGAACTGAACAATCTCGAAAAGCTCGACTGGCGCGAATATCTCGAGACCTACTCGAACAACTGGCAGGAAAGCACGCCCCCTGATTCCGACGACGACCATCGAAGCGCGCTCGAAAACACGCCCCTGCGCCGCAGTTCGCTCGAAGACCACATGATGTGGCAGCTGAGGCTTTCGAACCTGACCGAATCCGACCAGCAGATCGGCGCGACCATCATCTACAATCTCAACGAAGACGGATATCTGGAAACTCCCGTCGATGAGCTGGCGGCGCAGCTCGAAGTTGCGCCCGCCGAAGTCGAGCGCGTGCTCGCACGCGTGCAGCGCTTCGATCCGCCCGGCGTCGCCGCGCGCGATCTTCGTGAATGTCTGCTCGCGCAGCTGCAGAACCTTGGGATGGAAGAGTCACTGGCGGCGCGAATCATCAGCAATCACCTGGATTTGCTCGAAAAGCATCGCTACGCCGAAATCGCCAAGGTTCTCGCCGTACCGGTCGAAACAGTCGGGCAGTCGGCCAAAATAATCTCGCTGCTCGAGCCCAAACCCGGACGCGACTACGGCGGCGACGAGCCAACTTACGTGGTGCCCGACGTTTATATCCAAAAGGTTGGCGAGGATTACGCTGTCACGCTGAATCGCGAAGCGGTGCCGCGCCTGCGCCTGGCAAGTTACTACCAACGCGTGCTCAATGACGTGGACGTCGCGCCCGAGACGCAGGAGTATCTGCAGGAACGGCTGCGCTCAGCCCGCTGGCTGGTCAAATCGATCTACCAGCGCCAGCAGACGATCTTCAAGGTCGCAACCTCGATCGTGAAATTCCAGCGCGCGTTCTTCGACCACGGCATCAGCCTGCTGAAACCGCTGGTGCTCAAGGATGTCGCCGAAGATATCGGGATGCACGAATCCACGATCAGCCGCGCGACCGCCAACAAGTACGCGCATACTCCGCAGGGAATCTACGAGCTGAAGTTTTTCTTCACCTCGGGGGTGAAGGGCGCCAGCGGCGAAGACGTGAGCGCCGAGACTGTCAAGGAACAGATCCGCGGGATGGTGACGGCGGAGACCCCGCAAAATCCGCTGTCGGATCAGGCGATCGCGGAGATGCTGCGGGCCCGGCAGATTAATATCGCGCGGCGCACGGTGGCCAAGTATCGACAGGCGATGGGAATCCCTCCGTCGGCAAATCGCAAACAGATCGGATGACGGCTGCGGGCGCGGGCAACGAAAAACGAAAAAAGCACAGATGAGTAAAATCGACAGGCAGGGAAAGCGCGGCCGGGCGACAACCCGAAAGGTGCGGCGCGCGGCGCGGATCGCAGGCGCCCCGGCCACTCAAGTGACGGTAACGTTTCGTCACGTCGAGCCGAGCGATGCGCTCCGGCTGTACGCGGAACGAAAATTCGCGCACGTGGGCAAGTTGCTCAAGCGGACCTGCCAGGCTCACCTGATTCTCACGGTTGACAAATACCGGCAGCGCGGCGAAGTTACTGTCAAATCAGGGCGCCTGTCGGTCAGCGCGCAGGAAGAAACCAAGGATCTTTACTCGGTGATCGACCTGCTCACAGACAAGGTCGGACGCCAACTGAAGAAGAGTCTGGAAAAATTCAAGGCGAAGAAAGTCAGATCGCCCTCGGCCGGCGAGGTCCTTAGTGCCAGCGAGGAAACTTGATTCGCGGCGGTCTCGCGCTTGGCCAATGCGCTACGGCGAGTCGCATTTGCAATCAGGAGCGGCCGGAAAACGAATTCAAAGCCGCCAGCCGCCAAAGCCATTCCAACGGACCCGCATATTTCAATTTTGATTTTTCACTTTTTCACTGGACCCGGACGACTAGATGAAAATTACCGATATCCTCAGCCCTGACATGGTCATTGCCGACTTGAAGGGCACTACCAAGCCCGACATCTTGAATGAACTGGCGAACGCGCTGGCCGCCAAGTACAAGGAGATCAAGCTCGGTGACCTGAGCGCGGTGCTCGGGGAGCGCGAGCGGCTGGGCTCGACGGCGATCGGCGACGGGATCGCAATCCCGCACGGAAAGTTGCGCAGCGTGACGAAGATAATCGGAGCGTTCGGCCGCCATGCGGAGGGAGTCGATTTCGATTCGCTCGACGGCGGCCCGTCGCAACTATTCTTCGTGCTGGTCGCGCCGGAGGATTCCGCCAGCCTGCATCTGAAAGGCCTCGCGCGCGTGTCGCGATTGCTTAAGGACGGGTCTTTTCGAAGCCGCCTTCTCGCGGCCAAGGACAGCGCCGAGCTGTATTCCCTGATCAAGGAAGAAGACAACAAGTACTGAGACGGCCAATCGCGTCCGCCTCATGGTGCGGCACAAACCCAGAGCCCGATGAGACTCGCCTCAGCCACCTCGCCTGATAATAGTTACCGGTGTCTCGGGATCGGGACGCGCATCTGCGATGCGCGTGCTCGAGGACCTCGGGTTCTACTGCGTCGACAATCTCCCGGTTGCGCTGGCGCCCAGTGTCGCAATGCTCGCCGCGGGACGCGATCCCGCTCTACAAGGCGTCGCGCTCGGGGTGGACCCGCGCGAACGGCTGTTCTTCCCGCAATGGCCGCGGATATTCGCGGAACTCGACGCCACCGGAATCCATCCCGAAGTAATTTTTCTTGACGCGTCCGACGACGTGCTCGCGCGCCGCTACTCTGAGAGCCGCCGGCCGCATCCGATGGCTGCAAGCGGAGCGACTGTCGCCGAGAGCATTCGCCGCGAACGTCTCGCGCTGGCCGAGATGCGCGAGCGGGCCAATCGGGTGATCGATACGACCACGCTCACGGTCCACGAACTGCGCGAGGTGGTCACGGCGGCCGTGCTGGGCGCGGGTGCGGGATCCCGGATGTCGATATCGATAGTTTCTTTCGGTTACAAGTATGGATTGCCGGTCGGGATGGACGTCGTGCTCGACGTGCGGTTTATTCCGAATCCGTTTTTTGTCCCCGAGCTGCGGCCGCTTACCGGGTTGGACCCGCGCGTGCGCGAGTACGTGATGGCGCAGCCGGAGTCGCAGCGCTTTATCGACGAGATCGGCCGTCTTTTTGATTTTCTGATTCCGCTGTATCAGCGCGAAGGGAAGAGTTACCTGACGGTCGGTCTCGGATGCACCGGCGGACGGCATCGCTCGCCAGTGCTCGCGCGCGAGTTGATGAAGCGGCTTGAGAGCGGCGGCTTCGAGAGCAGCGTGCGCGACAATGACATCGCGCGCTAGCTGCCGGCGGCAGCGCTTAGTTCATGATGCTGCCGCAATCGACGTTCATCGTCTGACCGGTGACTCCCGCCGACAAATCGAGCGCGAGAAATAGCGCGACGCGCGCGACTTCCTCCTCCGTCGCCATTCTGTTCATCGCGGCCTGCGATACGAACTGACCGCGTATTTGCTCGTACGGTCGCTTGAGGGCCTCGGCCCGCGCGCGCATCACGCGTTCGATTCGTTCGCCCTCGATCGCGCCGGGGCAAATGCAGTTGCAGCGGATGCCACGCTGACCCCATTCGCCAGCCACCGTCTGCGTCAGTCCGATCATTGCCCACTTCGCCGCCGCGTACGGCGAGCGCATCGGAAAACCGCGCCGTCCCGCGCCGGACGAGATGTTGATGATGTTGCCGGAGCGCTGCGTGTCCATGACCGGCAGCACGGCGCGAGTTGCGAGCCACGTTCCGGTCAAGTCGATATCGAGCGTCTCCTGCCATTCGGCGAGCGACATATCGGTGATCCGCTTGGTCGGTCCCGAGATACCAGCGTTGTTGACGAGAATGTCGATGCGGCCGAATGCTTTCACCGTCTCGCCGGCCATCTTTGCGCAGTCGGCTTCCTTGGAGACGTCGGTGCTCACGTAAATCGCGCGGGCGCCGATGCGCTCAAGTTCGGCGCAGGTCTGCTTCATCGGTTCAATCGAACGCGCCGCGATTACAATTTTCGCGCCGGCCGCCCCGTACTTCAGCGCGATCTGTTTGCCGATTCCGTAGCCGCCGCCGGTGATGATTGCGGTTTTATCCGAGAGTTCGTTCATGGAAATGGTTTTTTCCCTGGCGATTTGAGGACTCGAACACTGCGGCGACTTTAGTAGCATCGTGACGCGCCTACAACGCGTGCGCGCGAAGCCTTGTCTCAATCCGCTGCCGCCCAATATCATTGAGGGCTCATGGCCGCCGTCAATCCAATCGGGACTCCAGCAGGCAAGCCGAGCGCAAACGGCTCGAGGCTGATGACCGTTGTGAAGATCGCGGTAATCGCGATCCTGCTTGGCGGCTCAATCTGGCTTCTGATTACGCACTCCGAATGGTTCACCGATCCCGCATTGGTCAAAGCCCAGGTGATTCAGTGGGGCGCGTGGGGGCCGGTCGTTTATATGCTGCTGTACGCGGTGGGGCCGTCGTTCCTGGTGCCCGGCGCGGTGATGACTATCGCGGGCGGACTGGCGTTTGGCACCAAATGGGGATCCGTGTACTCGCTCATCGGCGGAGATGCAGGCGCGCTAATTGCGTTTGCGGCAGGAAGATTTCTCGGCCAGTCGTTCGTTGAGCGGATCGTCGGCGAGCGATTCGAGTCGATGCTGCGCAGAATCGCGAAGCACGGTTTCCAGATAATCCTTTACCTGCGGATGGTCCCGGTGATTCCGTACAATGCGCTGAATCTGCTGGCGGGCGCGTCCCCGATCACGTTTTACGATTACTTCTGGGCGACGATGATCGGCATGATTCCGGGGACGA